>CALSAP010000016.1:0-75836 GCA_943372935.1 Synechococcus sp. UW140 | reverse complement strand
GTGGGTGCGTATGGGCTGGTGGAGCAGCCGGTGCGGCGCCATCCGCTGAGGTGGTGGTGGGAGACGTTGCTGGCCCTGCTGGCGGTGGTGGGGTTGTGGCTGGGGATCGACGCACTGCACCACCAGTTCAGGGGCAAGTTGTTCATCGGCCCCGATCCGGATCCTGTGCCATTTCGGGAGCGCATTCATACCTATGACCCCTATATCTTGAACAGCGGCATCAAAGAGAAGAACTGCACTGTCCCGATTGGCAAGCCCTACGACCTGACGACGCGACCGAACTATGACCTCTGCCAGAAACCTGGCAAGCCTGGCGCGCGCGAGATCTTTCTGCTCGGCGACTCCCATGCCTTGCATTTGGTGCCGATGCTAGACGCGGTAACCAGCCGCACGGGAAAACGGCTGACGCTTGCCTTTCAGATGGCCTGCTTCCTTGACACATCCATGGTAGCCACTCTGGGAAATGTGAAGTTCCCCGTTTGTCAGGATCTCGCCAGAGGTGAGATGGATCGGGCGCTTGAGCGTCTGAAGCCCGGCGATATCGTGATGATCTCAAGCTGGCTGAATTCCTATCTTTCGGGACTCTCCTCCACCGGTAAGCCTTCTCCCATGGTGGTGGAGATGGCTGGACGGCGGATCAGCCCACCCGAGGCAAGGGCGATCCATGTCGCCAACCTGCGCCGCTATGCCAAACAACTTGCTGCCAGGAAGCTTCATTTGGTGCTCACAGTGGATACACCCATGTTGTTGCTCAAGCCTATGGAATGCAAGCCGAAGCCAGGCCAGTGGCAGCAATGTGCGCCGGATGTGAAGATCACCTCTCGCATGCAGCAGACCATCCGGGAGACCCTGATGGAGGCCGCAGACGGACTGCCCAATGTGCATCTGTTTGATCCCAGTTCTCACTTTCTTGACGCTGAGGGTCGCGTCACCCCCATGCGTCCAGACGGAACCCTGCTGTTTTCTGATGACCACCATCTGAGCGTGTCGGGGAGTCTCTCGCTCGCGGAGCCCTTCCACCGCTTTCTCGAGCAGGAGGGTCTGTCCGGTGCGCTCCGACCATCACCACCTCTCCTGCCAGCCTCCCCCACCCCATGACCCTGCAACCCCCCACTGGAGCGTCCCGCCAGTGGCGCTTCACCGATCCGGCCAGCGGAGATTCCCTCACGGTCGTACCCGAGCGCGGCGGGCTGGTCACCGGCTGGTGCTGTGGCGGAGACGAGATCCTTTACTTCGATGCCGAGCGCTTCGCCGACCCCGCCAAGTCGGTGCGGGGCGGCATCCCCGTGCTCTTCCCCATCTGCGGCAATCTGCCCGGCGACGAGCTCGTGCTGCCCCAGGGGACGTTCCCGCTGGCCCAGCATGGCTTCGCCCGCGACTTGCCCTGGACGATCGCTCCCCTGGCGGACGGTGATGGGGTGCTCCTGTCCCTTGAGGACGGCCCGGAGAGCCGCCCCCATTTCCCCTTCGCCTTCGCCCTGGAACTGGAGCTGCGGCTGCAGCCCTCGGCCCTGGCGATCACGGCCCGGATCAGCCATCGGGGCGAGGCCGGCATGGCGCCCCTCCCCTTCAGCCTGGGCCTCCACCCTTACGTCGCCGTTGCCGATCTGGCCCGCGTGCGGCTCGAGGGCCTGCCGGAGAGCTGCATCGACCACCGCAGCATGGCTCCGGCCGCCACCGCGGATCAGCTGTCCCGGCTGGAGCAGGGGGTGGACTTCCTCTGCAGCGGCCAGGGCCCGGTGCGTCTGGTGGATCCAGCGGGGGGTCGGGTGGTGACGCTGCATCCCACGGCGCCGATGGATCTGGTGGTGGTGTGGAGTGACCCGCCCCGGCCCATGCTCTGCCTGGAGCCCTGGAGCGGGCCGCGGGGAGCCCTGAGCACGGGCGAACGGCGCCTGCTGGTGCCCGCCGGGGGGGCCCTGGAGCTGGGTTGCCGCTACAGCGTCGAAACGCTCTGAGCAACGCCGGGCAGCCGCCCCGGCGCCAGCTGCCCGTACGGATCGAAGCGGCGCTTGATCGCTTCGATCAGCGGCCGGGAGGGGGCATCCAGCCAAGCCGGCAGGCCGGCTCGACGGGGCTGGCGCAGCACGGTGAGATGGCCGCCCAGCTCCTTGCAGAGGCTGCGCAGCGCCAGCACCTGGCCTGAGGTCACAGCGCCCTGGTGGGCTGCCTCTGGGCCTGTCCAGGCCAGGCCGAGGCCGCTGCCGGCCGCCATGTCCACGGCCAGCCCGGCCAGGGCCGGGGCCTGCATCAGGGTCTCAAGCCGGTCGGGGCTGACGCCGAGCCGCAGTAGCCAGGCAGGAGCGCTGGCCGCCGTGCTGGGCGTGACGGTGCCTCCCCGGGCTTGGGCCAGCCAGGCCGCGGTGGTGGTGGCGTCCAGCACCCTGGCCTGCTGGCTGCTGCGCTCCTGCAAACAACGCACCTGCTCTTCCAGGGTGGCCGCATCAACGCTGGCCAGGCCGATCAGCAGCAGGGGTTCCGGCGCCAGGCCGGCAGCGGCGGCCAGGCTGCCGTTCCACCAGTCGATCCGCTCCGGGCTGAGGCTGGAGCCCAGCAACCAGCGGCTGAGGCTGGCCAGATCCCTGGCCTCTCCCTGGACACAGACACTGCGGCGCAGGGGCGGCTGGGGCAGGGTGCGCAGGGTCAGCTCGGTGATCAGGCCCAGGGAGCCCCAGCTGCCGGTGAACAGCCGCATCAGGTCGTAGCCGGCCACGTTCTTCACCACCTTGCCGCCGGCCCTGGCGGTCACCCCATCGGCCCGCATCAGCTCAAGGCCGATCAACTGGTCCCGCACCCCCAGGTAGCGCTGGCGGTAGCCGCCCGCCAGGCCCCGGGCCACCAGGCCGCCGATGCTGCCGGCGGCGGCGCCATCGGCGTCCCCCCAGGGGGCATCCACGGACAACCACTGGCCATGGTGTCCAAGGGCCTCCTGCACCTCCACCAGTGGTGTGCCGGCGGCCACTGTGATGGTGAAATCGCCGGGGTTGAACTCCCGCACCCCTCGCAGAGCGGCGCAACTGAGCACCGCGCAGGAGTCCTGGACGGGAGGACCCCAGTCGAGGCGGCTGCCCAGGCCGGCGGGCAGCCAGGCCGAACCCTGCCGGTGCAGGTCCTGCACCAGCTCCTGCAGCTCGCTGGGCTCAGGTCGCATCACGGCACGATGGTGCCATGGCGCAGGCGACCGTCGATTCCGGGCCCGATCTCAAGATCGTCGTCATCGATGACGACCCCACCGGCTCCCAGACCGTGCATGGCTGTCCGCTGCTGCTGCGCTGGGACGCCGAGACCCTGGCCGCCGGCCTGGCCCACCCGTCGCCCCTGCTGTTCCTCCTGGCCAACACCCGGGCCCTGGCGCCGGCGGCGGCGGCCGAGCGGGTGCGCGAGATCTGCCGGGCCCTGCGGCCCGCCCTGGAGGAGGCGGTGGGCTGCGGCCGCATCGCTGGCTGGCTGGTGGTGAGCCGAGGCGATTCCACCCTGCGGGGCCACTTCCCGCTGGAGGTGGACGTGATCAACGAGGAACTCGGCCCCTTCGATGCCACCCTGCTGGTGCCGGCCTTCCTGGAGGGGGGGCGCACCACCGTCGATGGGGTGCATCGACTCCACGGCCAGCCTGTGCATCAGAGCCCGTTCGCCCAGGACGGTCTGTTCGCTTACACCACCAGCCATCTGCCGGGCTGGGTGGAAGAGAAGAGTGGCGGCCGCATTCCGGCTGCCGCGGTGGACCGGATCGGCTGGCGGGAGCTGGACTTGGGTGGCGTTCCCCTGTTGCGCCACCTGGCAGGCCTGGAGGGCAATGGGTGCGTGGCGGTGGATGGGGCCTCCGCCCCGCAGCTGGCGACCCTGGCCGCTGCGGTGCGCACCCTGGTGGCCTCCGGCGAGGGCACTCTCGATGCACGGCCCCGCCGCTTCCTGTTCCAGAGCGCCGCCAGCCTGATCCAGGCCCTGGCGGACTTGCCCCCCCAGCCGCTGGCGGCGGCGGCCCTGGCGGCCCTGCGCCGCCGCCGCGGCGAGCGGCCCCTGCCGGGGCTGGTGCTGGTGGGCTCCCATGTGCCCCTGGCCGACCGCCAGCTGGAGCGCTTGCTGGCGGAACCCGGTTGCGTCGGGGTGGAACTGGAGGTGGCCAAGGTCCAGCGGCTGCTGGAGGGTACAGAGCCCGTGCGGTTGCTGGCCTCGTTGGAGCTGGCCTGGGGGCAGCGGCTGGCGGACGAGCTGGCCGTCGGCCACACGCCGGTGCTGTTCACCAGCCGTGGCGAGGCCCGCTGTCGCCATGCCCAGGAGCGCCGGGCGCTGGGCCTGGCCCTGGCGGGGGTGATGGCGCGGCTGGCGGCGGCTGTCGCCCCTGATCTGGGCTATCTGATCAGCAAGGGGGGGATCACCACCCAGACCCTGCTGGCCGATGGGCTGGCCCTGGAGCAGGTGGAGCTCCAGGGCCAGCTGCTGCCAGGACTCTCCCTGGTGCTGGCCGCCTCAGACACCGATCAGGAGCCCCTGCCCGTGCTCACCTTCCCCGGCAACCTGGGCGATGACGGCACCCTGCGGGAGGCGTGGCGATGGATGGAGGCTCAGTCCGGGCCGCCGTAGCTGCGATCCAGCAGCTCGATCGGATGGAGCACCGGCAGCGGCCGCCCCTGCCCCTCCATCGCCTGGCGGATCTGGAGCGTGCAGCCGATGTTGGCGCTCACCGCCAGCTCGGCGCCGGTGCCGCTCAGATCCGCGGCCTTGATCCGGCCCAGCTCGGCGGCTTCCTCCGGCTGGACGAGGTTGTAGATGCCGGCGCTGCCGCAGCAGACGCCGGCTTCGGTGGCTTCGCGGATCCGCACATGGGGGATCCGGCCCAGCAGGCGACGGGGCTGGGCCGCCAGGCCCTGGCCATGCAACTGGTGGCAGGCATCGTGGTAGGCCAACTCCAGGGGGCGTTCCGCACTGGCGGCCGTGCCGTCGTTGTGCTGGAGCGGCCGCAACGCCGCCTGGAAGCTGTCGCTCAGCCCGACCTCATCGAGGAATCCCTGGATGTCGGCCACCGTGCCCAGCAGGGGATGGCGGCTGCCGAGGATCTCCTCGTAGGCCTTCATGGTGTGGCCGCAGCCCGAGGCCGCCACCAGCAGGGCATCGAGGGGTTCGGTCCCCGCCGCCCGTCCCGGGCCGATCACAGCCTCGAAGCTGGCCACCAGGGCGCCCGCCAGCTCCCGGGTCTGGGGCAGTTCCCCCTGGTGGTGGGTCATGGCGCCGCAGCAGCCCTGGTCGGGGGGGATCACCACCTCAATGCCGTTGGCGGCCAGCACCCGGATGGCGGCGGCGTTGACGCCTGGCTCAAAGACGCGCTGAACACAGCCGAGCACCAGCCCGACACGGCGGCGGCGGGGCCCCTGGGCCGGCACCAGCACGGGCCAGTCGTCGCGGAAGGACTGCATCGGCAGTGGCGGCAGGAGCTTCTCCATCGCCGCGACCTGGGGCCCGAACAGCCGGGTGAGGCCGCTGCGGCGTGCCAGGGCCTGCAGGGGTGTGCCGGCGTAGGCCCGCAGGGGCGCCAGCAGGGCCCGCAGACGCTGGGGGTAGGGGAGCAGGGCGAAGATCAGCCGCCGGAACGCCCGCTGCGCGGGGCTGCGCAGCTCGGGCGCGTTCAGCCGCGGCCGCATGGTCTCGATGAGTTGGTCGTAGCGCACGCCCGCCGGGCAGGCGGTGACGCAGGCGAAGCAGCCCAGGCAGCTGTCGAAATGCTTCGCCACCGTGGCATCCAGCGCCAGCTCCCCGGCGTCGATCGCCTTGAGGGCATGGATCCGTCCCCGGGGGGAGTCCATTTCGGTGGCCAGCACCCGGTAGCTGGCGCAGGTGGGCAGGCAGAAGCCGCAGTGGACGCAAGGGTCGGCGGCGATGAACGGAAGGCTCATGCGATCCATTGTGGGCGCTCGCTCGGGCCCTTTGGCCCTGTCCCCTCACCCCCCGAAGTGGCGCACCACCGCTTCGGCAAAGCCCGAGCAACTCACGGACTCGGCACGGGGCTCCATCAGCCGCGCCAGGTCGTAGGTGACCTCCTTGTTGGCGATGGCGGCGCTGATCCCCTGGGTGATCAGATCGGCGGCTTCCTGCCAGCCCATGTACTCGAGCATCATCACGCCGGAGAGAATCACCGATCCCGGGTTGATCCTGTCGAGGCCGGCATGTTTGGGAGCGGTGCCGTGGGTGGCTTCGAAGATCGCCGCGTTATCCCCGATGTTGGCCCCCGGCGCCATGCCCAGACCGCCCACCACCGCCGCCGCCGCATCGGAGATGTAGTCGCCGTTGAGGTTGAGGGTGCAGAGCACCGAATACTCCTGGGGCCGGGTCTGAATCTGCTGGAAGATGCTGTCGGCGATGCGGTCGTCGACCATCACCATCTGCTTCCACTGGCCGCCGCCGTGGCTGCTGCCGATGGCGTCGAGCACCGCCGTCACCTCCGCGTCCACGGCCGCCTTCTTCTCGGGGGTGAGGCTGTCGTAGCCGGGTTCGATCAGGCGGGCGTTGTCCTCGATGCTCAGCCCCGGCTTCTCCTCCAGGTTCCCCAGGATCCAGCTCTCCCGCTCGGTGATGCACTGGTCACGGAATTCCGTGGTGGCCACCTCGTAGCCCCAGTCGCGGAAGGCCCCTTCGGTGAACTTCATGATGTTGCCCTTGTGCACCAGGGTCACGTGCCGCTTGGCGCCCTCCAGGCCCAGGGCGTGCCGGATGGCCTTGCGCACGTGGCGCTGGGTGCCGGCCTTGCTCACCGGCTTGATGCCGATGCCGGCTCCCTCGGGGATGCGGCGCTTGCCCAGCTTGCCGTTGGCGGGGATCACCGTGTCGTTGAGGTGGGCGATCAGCTCGATGCAGACCGGATCGCTGGCCTCCCATTCGATCCCCATGTAGATGTCTTCGGTGTTCTCCCGATAGACCACCACGTCCAGGTCCTGGGGCCGCTTGTGGGGGCTGGGGGTGCCGTCGTAGTAGCGGCAGGGCCGCACGCAGCAGTAGAGGTCGAAGATCTGGCGCAGGGCCACGTTCAGCGAGCGGATGCCGCCGCCGATGGGGGTGGTGAGGGGGCCCTTGATTGCCACCCCGTACTCCTCGATCGCCGTCAGGGTGTCCTGGGGCAGGTACTGGTAGGTGCCATACAGCTCGCAGGCCTCATCGCCGGCGTACACCTTGAACCACTCGATGCGGCGTTCACCGCCGTAGGCCTTGGCCACAGCCGCGTCCAGCACCCGCTGGGTGGCCGGCCAGATGTCGACGCCGGTGCCATCGCCGCGGATGAAGGGAATGATCGGGTCGTTGGGAACGATCGGCTGGCCGCCCTCGAACCGGATCGCCGTGCCGCTGGCCGGGATGGTGAGCTTCTCGTATGTGGCCATTGAGTCGGCACGGAACGCGCCGTTGAGCCTAGGTTTCGGACACATTGGCTTTCTGCTCAGGGGAAACGGCATGAATGCGGCCGACCAGGCCCGATCGGTGGAATTGGCTGCCGCCATCGCCGCGGTGGTGGGTCATTTCCGGCTGCATTTCCCCGCCGCCCGGGCCAACCTCACCCCCTGGCGCGACGATCCCCTCACCCGTGCCTTCGACGAGCGGGAAACCCTTGATCTCTCGCTCCACTTCCCCGGCTGGAGTCCCCGCCTGCAGTGCCGCTCCCTGCTGGTGCAGCTGCGGCTGGAGCGGGCTCCAGCCGGATCCGGCGAACGGCCGCGGCTGCTGGGCGTGCTGATCCGGGGCCTCACCTATGAATCGGAGCGTTGGCGCCTGGCCACGGTCGGAGAGTGGCAGCCTTCGGGTTCCCATCTCCCTGCGGTGGAGGTGGTGTCCTCCCTCCAGCAGATCTGCCGTGAGCTGTTCGATCTCTTCGGTGATGTGGCGGACCGAGGGACGCGGGCCGCGTAATCCTTCGCAACCTTGCCGCCTCGCCCGGAAGGCCCCACCTACCTTGGATCCTCTGCCCGCGCAGCCTTTCGATCCCATGCCCGTCGCCCTTGCTTCCCAACTCCGTGAGGGAACGAAGAAAGCCCACACGATGGCCGAGAACACCGGTTTCGTGAGCTGTTTCCTGAAGGGAGTCGTCGACAAGGCCAGCTACCGAACCCTGGTGGCCGACCTGTGGTTCGTCTATAGCGCCATGGAAGAGGAGATCGGCAAGCTGGTCGACCACCCGGTCGTCGGTCCGATCGCCTCACCGGCCCTGAATCGCCGCGAGTCCCTCGAGGCCGATCTCACCTTCTATTTCGGCGGCGACTGGCGCCAGCAGATTCGGGCCACCCCCGGGGCCCAGGAGTACGTGGCCCGCCTTCACCAGGTGGCGCGGGAGTGCCCCGAGCTGCTCGTCGGCCACCACTACACCCGCTACATCGGGGACCTCTCCGGCGGCCAGATCCTCAAGAACATTGCCCAGAAGGCGATGAATCTGGGTGAGCACGATGGCCTTCGCTTTTACGAGTTCGACGCCATCGACGACGAGAAGGCCTTCAAGGCCACCTACCGGCTCACCCTCGACAGCCTGCCCATCGACCAGGCCATGGCCGACCGGATCGTGGCCGAGGCCAACGAAGCCTTCCACTGCAACATGAAGATGTTCCAGGAACTGGAGGGCAACCTGGTGGCCGCGATCGGCAAGGTGCTGTTCGGCTTCCTCACCCGCCGTTCCCGCACCGGCAGCACCGAGGCCGTGCCCGCCTAGGTTTCCCAGGCCTTCGGCGGCCGCCGCCACCCCGATCCGCGTGCGTCCGATTCGTTTCCTGCTCCCCGGCACCACCGGCCGCTTTCGCGGCGGCGGTCTGCTGGTGGAACTGCAGACCGCACGGCTGACGGCCCAGCTGACCCCCACGGAGGTGGTCACCTACCGGCAGCGGGAGCCGGAGCACCCGTTCCTGGATGATCTGCTGGCCCGGGAGCGGGCGCCCGGGGAGGCCCTCTGGATGGTCAGCTGGGGGTTCGACGTGCCCCGCCTGCTGCGGCGACTGCGGGGCAGGCCCTTGGCGTACCACGCCCACAGCAGCGGCTACGGCTTCTCCCTTCCTGCCGGGGTGCCGGTGCTGGCTGTCAGCCGCAACACCCTCGGCTACTGGGGCGACCGGGCTCCCCGCAACCCCCTGTTCCTGGTGCCCAATGCGCTGCAGCCCAAGTGGCTGGAGCGGGGCAACCGGGCGGCACCCCTGGGCTGCGGCCGGCCGATCGATGTGCTCGTCCAGCAGCGCAAGAGCAGTCGCTACGTCCTGCGGCACCTGGTGCCGGCCCTGCGCCGCCGAGGGCTGCGGGTGGAGGTCCAGAGCGGTTGGGTGGACGATCTTGTCGATCTGTTCAACAGTGCGGCGGTGGTGTTGTACGACTCCGCGGACTACTGGCGCGGCCGGGGAGTGAGCGAGGGGTTCGGGCTGCCGCCGCTGGAGGCCCTGGCCTGCGGCTGCGTGGTGTTCAGCAGCCTCAACCATGCCCTGGCCGACAGCCTCGACCCGGGGGTGGTGGGCCACCAGATCGGCTGCGGCAGCCTGGAGAACGACCTGGACAGGATCCAGGCGGCGGTGGCCAATCCAATGGCGTGGCTGCCGCCGCCGGCACGCCTGTCCAGCCTGTTGGAGGCCAGCAGCGAGCCGCTGCTTCAGGAACGCTGGCACACGGCCCTGGAGGCCATTGACGCCCACTGGAGCCACCTGCTGCTGGAGGGGGCCTCGCCGCTGCGTTCGCCCCCCCTGCTGGCTCTGCGGATCGACCAGTGGCGGCGACGGTTTTGGACCATGTGGCGATCACTGAATTGACTGGCTGGCGTCGGGGCGGGCTTTCTGGCGGCACGGGTACGCTTTTCGCAAAAGTCTGACCAGATGTTTCGCAAAAGCCAAACCTTCAGGAGTTTGGTGCGACTTCTGGCCCAGTTGCCGGCGCACCGCAAGCGCGCGCTGATCCGTCTGATCCCCCTGGCGATCCTTGCCGGTATCGCCGATCTGGTGGTGGTGGCCCTGGTGGCCCGTCTGTTCACGGTGGTCGTTGGCGGCGAGAATCGTCCTTCGATCCCCTGGGAAGGTCTGGTTCCGGAGGATCCACGCGTCAAGGTGGTGGTGCTGGTGGTGGCCTTTGTGGCGGCTGCCTGGTTCTCCTCACTCTCGAAGCTTCTGCTGCGAGCCTTCCAGCTGCGGCTCAAGGCCTCAATCTGGCGCGACCTTTCTGATATGGCTCAGCGCAAGTTGATTGCCCAGCCCTATGTCTTTTTTCTAGGTGAATCAAAGTCAGACGTCTCCGCCAAGGTGCTGATCAATGTCTCGCGTGTCGCGGACATTGTTGTGTTACCGCTCCTGCAGTTGGCCAGTGGCGTGTTCGTGATCGCCCTGCTTTCCGTCGGCATGCTGATTGTCGGCAAGTTGCTAGCTGTTGTGTTGATTTTGGGTCTCCTGGGTGGTTATCTGCTGATCTCCACTGCCATTACCCCTTTCCTTCGCTTTGCAGCTCGGCAGAGGATCCTTCTGGAGGTCCGCACGAACATGATTCTTTCTGAATCGATGCGCACCATCCTGGATGTGCAGCTCACCGGCTCAGAGCCCTATTTCGAGCGCCACTACCAAGAGGCGGGTCGCGAAACCATCCCGTTCATCTGGAAGGCGGATGTCCTGCCGGAGACCCCCCGCGCCCTGATTGAACCCCTCGGGATCACGATGATTTTCGCGGCAGGCATGTTGCCCCTGCTTGCCAATCCGGATCCCGGTGCGCTGCTGAAGATCATTCCGTTCCTGGCCACTGTGGCCGTCACGTCGCTGAAGCTGACCCCACCCCTTCAGGATAGTTTCAGGGCGATCACCTCCCTTCGTGCCGGCCTTCCTGACCTGGAGGAGACCCTGAAGCTGATTGAGTTGCCGGAAAGCCGGCTCACCATCCGCTCCGAGGGGGTCCCCTCCCCGGATGGGGTGATGCCGAAGCGAGCGATCCGCCTCAGTAGTGTCTGCTACCGCTATCCCGGCTCCGATGTCAATGTCCTCCATGACATTTCGATGTCGATCCCGGTAGGTTCTCGCGTGGCCTTCGTCGGTGCCACCGGCAGCGGCAAGACAACAACGGCCAACCAGCTGCTCTGTCTGTTGCGACCCAGCTCAGGCAGTCTCAAGCTGGATGGCATCGAAGTCGTGGATTCCGATGTGCCGGCTTGGCAGGCGAACTGCGCCTATGTGCCCCAGTCGATCAATTTGTTGAATGGCAATATCATCGAGAACATCGCCTTCGCCGAGGAGGTCGATGAGGTCGATCAGATGCGGGTCTGGGAGGCTCTCCAAGCGGCCCAGCTGGCCGATATCGTCGCCGAACTTCCCTTGGGCCTGTTCACTCCGATTGGCGATAACGGCATCCGGCTGTCCGGGGGGCAGCGGCAACGATTAGCCTTGGCACGCGCCTTTTACCGCAATTCCAAGTTCCTGGTGTTGGATGAGGCCACCAGTGCGCTCGACAACCGCACCGAATCCGAGGTGATGGATGCCATTGAGGTGATTGGACGTCGCTGCACCTTGGTGGTGATCGCCCATCGCCTTTCCACCGTGATGCGCTCTGATTGCATCTTTGAATTCGAAGCCGGTCGGATCAAGGCTTCCGGCACCTTCGACCAACTGCGGCAACGCTCCGATACCTTCAACGATCTGGCCTCTTTTGAGCGGCGTCTTTCAAGCCCTCTGAGTTGATCAATCAGGCTTTGATGGGGATCGTGACACACTCTATCCAGCCATGTTGGATTGATTGGTGAATCGAGGGTGCATGCAACTGATCCATTCCATAGGTTGATCAGGCGGGGCTGCTAACGTCAAAAATGAAACCTCTGCGCCGGAGCTTGTGAGTTTTCTGGCCGGTCTGAACGAGGCCCAGCGGCGGGCGGTCGATCACCACACCGGTCCTTTGCTGGTGGTGGCCGGGGCCGGCAGTGGCAAGACCCGCGCCCTCACCCACCGCATCGCCCACCTGATCGGGCACCACGGCGTGGATCCGGCCCAGGTGCTGGCGGTCACCTTCACCAACAAGGCCGCCCGGGAGATGAAGGAGCGGCTGGAGGTGCTGCTGGCCCAGCGCCTGGCCCAGAGCCAGTACGGCCAGCCCTGGAGCACCCTGCCGGCCCGGGAGCAGAAACAGCTGCGCAGCCGCATCTACCGGGAGGTGATCAAGGACCTCTGGATCGGCACCTTCCACGCCCTGTTCGCCCGGCTGCTCCGCTTCGACATCGACAAGTTCCGCGATCCCGAGGGACTCACCTGGACGCGCCAGTTCTCCATCTACGACGAGAGCGACGCCCAGAGCCTGGTCAAGGAGATCGTCACCCAGGAGATGCAGCTCGATCCCAAGCGTTTCGAGCCGAAGAAGGTGCGCTGGGCGATCAGCAGCGCCAAGAACCAGGGCTGGCTGCCGGAGCGGCTAGAGGAGGAGCACCCCGGCCCCCGCGGCAAGCACGAGGCCGAGGCCTATCGCCGCTACCGGCGCGCCCTGGCCGCCAACAACGCCCTCGATTTCGACGACCTGCTGCTGATGCCGGTGCAGCTGCTGCAGCAGAACGAGCAGATCCGCCACTACTGGCACCGCCGCTTCCGCCACGTGCTGGTGGACGAATACCAGGACACCAACCGCACCCAGTACGACCTGATCAAGCTGCTGGTGGCCAACGGCCATCCCCCCGAGCACTTCGACGACTGGGAGGGCCGCTCGGTGTTCGTGGTGGGCGACGCCGACCAGAGCATCTACAGCTTCCGGGCGGCTGATTTCACGATCCTGATGGGGTTCCAGAAGGAGTTCGGCGACGGCTCCCTCGACGGGGACACCGGCACGATGGTGAAGCTGGAGGAGAACTACCGCTCCACCGCCACGATCCTGGAGGCGGCCAACGTCCTGATCGCCAACAACAGCGAACGGATCGACAAGGTGCTGCGCCCCACCCGCGGCGAGGGGGAGCCCATCAGCCTCACCCGCTGCGACGACGAGATCGCCGAGGCCGAGGCGGTGGTGCACCGGATGCGGATGCTGGAGGCGGCCCACCCCGAGCTGCGCTGGGGCGACATGGCCGTGCTCTACCGCACCAACGCCCAGTCCCGCGCCATGGAGGAGTCGCTGGTGCGCTGGGGCCTGCCTTACATCGTGGTGGGGGGCCTGCGCTTCTATGACCGGCGCGAGATCAAGGACGTGCTCGCGTACCTTCGCCTGCTGGTCAACCCGGCCGACACCGTCAGCCTGCTGCGGGTGCTGAACGTGCCCCGGCGGGGCATCGGCAAGACCACCATCGAGCGGCTCACCGATGCGGCCAACCAGCTGGGGCTGCCCCTGTGGGAGGTGGTGAGCGATCCTGAGGCTGTCCGCTCCCTCGCCGGCCGCTCCGCCCGGGGGGTGCTGCAGTTCCAGGAGCTGATCTCCGACCTGAGCCGCCGCCTGCAGGACGCTCCCCCCTCCGAGCTGGTGCAGCGGGTGATGGAGCAGAGCGGCTACCTGGCCGAGCTGCTGGCCGAAGCCAGCGACGAATCGGAGGAGCGGCGCCGCAACCTGCAGGAACTGGTGAATGCGGCCCTCCAGTACCAGGAGGAGAACGAGGAGGGCTCCCTGGAGGGGTTCCTGGCCTCCGCCGCCCTGGCCAGCGATGCCGACAGCAAGGACACCGAGGCCGATCGGGTCACCCTGATGACGCTGCATGCCAGCAAGGGGCTGGAGTTCCCGGTGGTTTTCCTGGTGGGCCTGGAGCAGGGTCTGTTCCCCAGCTACCGCTCCCTGGAGGACCCCGCCGCCCTTGAGGAGGAACGTCGTCTTTGCTACGTGGGCATCACCCGGGCCAAGGAACGGCTGTTTCTCTCCCACGCCAGCGAACGGCGGCTCTGGGGCGGCATGCGGGAGCCGGCGGTGCCCTCGGTGTTCCTCTCCGAGCTGCCCGAGGCGCTGCTGCAGGGCGACATCCCCCGCAGCGGTGGTGCGGCCCTGCGGCGGGAGCAGCGGCTGGAGCGGCTCACCCGGGTGGATCGCGACGACAGCCAGCGGGTGGCGACTGGCGGGGCTGCCGGCGATCCTGCCAATGCGGTGCGACGCCGCAGCGCGGCCCGCGACTGGGCCGTGGGAGATCGGGTGCGGCACAGCAGCTTCGGCGAGGGCCATGTCACCCATCTGTTCGGCAGCGGTGAAAAGACCTCCATCGCCGTCAAGTTCGAGGGCATGGGGCCGAAGATCCTTGACCCGCGCCTGGCCCCGATCGAGCCGGCATGAGCCTGCCGCTGGTCACCGCCGTGGTGCCCACCCGCAACCGCCGCGAGCTCAGCCTGCGTTTCCTGGAGCGCATGGCCGCCCAGACTTATGGCGCCCTGCGCATCGTGGTGGTGGATGCCGACTCCAGCGACGGCACCGTGGCAGCGATTCGTCAGCAGCATCCGCGCGTGACCGTGTTGGCGGCCGGGGATCGGGATTTCTGGGCCGCGGCTACCAACCGGGGTGTACGACAGGCTCTGGCGGCCGGCACCGATTACGTCCTCACCATCAATGACGATGCGGTGGTTCCCGCTGATTATGTGGCTCGGATGGTGGCCATGGCCGAGCGCCACAGCTGCGCCATCCTGGGCAGCCGTATCGATCTGCTGGCGGAACCCGGGCGGATCTGGGCGCTGGGCACCAGAACCGATTGGGGCACGGAACGCTTGTTGCGGCTGGCGCACCACGACGCCCTGATGAGCGAGCTGGATCCGGCGGTGGCGCAGGCCGAGGTGCTTGAGGCCGAGGCGATGCCCGGCAACGGGGTGCTGATTCGCCGGGACGTCTTTCGTCGTGTCGGGCTCTACGACGCCGTCTGGTTGCCCCACTACCACGCCGATTCCGAGTGGGTGATGCGAGCGGTCCGCCGTGGCATTGCCGCCAAAGTGACCCCGGCCATCGTGGTGCTCAACGACTTTGGCGAGGAGCAGAAGCGCTTACCCCTGGGCAGCCTGGGGGGCCTGCTGTTCACCTTCTTCCATCCCAAGTCCCACCTCTACCTGCCGGCTGTGGCGGCGATTCTCTGGCGCTATTGCCCCCCTGCCCAGCGTTGGCCCACCCTGCGGGCCCTTGGCGGGCGTTTCCTCAGGATGAAACGGTGAAGGAGGTGCGCGGATGGAACAGGCCGGGGCGCCGCAGCAGCCGCCGCCAGCACCAGCGCAGATAATCCCCCAGCCCCCACCAGCGGCCCTGGGCACGGGCTGGGTCGGAGAGGCAAAAGCTCAGGGGCCTGAGTGCGTAGTACACGAGGTTGAGCAGCACGGCCAGCGGTGTGGCGTGGCGGTGCAGGAAGTACAGCTTGCTGAAGGTGGCGTGCTGGTACTTGGCCCGTGGGGCCCGCTGCGTGATCGCTGAGACCTGATGCTCTACGAGCACGGCCTGGGTGACCCGCAGCCGATAGCCCAGCCGGTGGTGGCGCTCGGAGATGTCGGCGTCCTCGTAATCGAGAAAGTATTGGG
Source organism: Synechococcus sp. UW140 (assembly GCA_943372935.1). Lineage (GTDB taxonomy): Bacteria > Cyanobacteriota > Cyanobacteriia > PCC-6307 > Cyanobiaceae > Cyanobium. Next base: position 60,426 of record CALSAP010000016.1, on the reverse strand, counting down.
GGTCGAATGCGGGGCAGTCCCGGAAGCTCCCGAAGCGGAAGAGCATGCTGCAGCCGGAGATCCAGCGGGTGGGCCAGGTGCGGACGGGGGTGGGCCGGCAGTCATCGCCGGGGAAGCGATGGCCCAGCTGGCCGCTCCAGCGGTTGAAGCTGCCGTGGCTGAACCAGACCTCGCCCCGGGGATCCCGGATCCGGGTGCCGAGCATGGCGATCTCGGCGTCGTCTTGCAGGCATTGCCTGACATAGGCGATCGCGCCGGCACCGAGGCGGGCATCGGGATTGATCAGCCAGGCCAGAGCTTGACGGTCGGTCTGCCACACATGGCTGAGACCCAGATTGCAGCCGCTGCCGAAGCCGAGGTTGGCACCCGCCTCAATCAGCTGCACCGGCAGTGGGACCGAGGCGGTTTCGAGCCATTGGCGCAGGCTCTTGTCGGCAGGGGAGTTGTTGATGATGATGAACCTCAGGGAGTCGCGTTCTTCCCCGCTGGCCATGGTGTCCTCAACCAGGCCACGAATGAACTCTCCACAGTGATAATTCACTGTGATGAAGTAGATGATGAAGGCGCTGTCCGTTGAGCTCGCCATCAATCTGGCTTCATGGCTTTGCGATCCAGACCGTCTTCATTCATAGGTGGAAGGATAGATGAACGGGCCTGTGATCCCCTTGACGGCGGCTTCACGCAGCCGGTTGTCATAGCTGAGGGGGACGCCTCGGCTGTAAATAAGATTCCTGAACTCATCAACCAGACTCTCGACCTGGGCGCTTTCCCCGACTCCCAGGGACTGGCGGACCACTTCGCGGAACAGGCTGATGGCCTGGGCCATGGTGTAACTGCCGGCCGTGCAGAGATCATGCTTCACAAATGGGCAGTGAAGATAGACCGGGTAGAGGAAAGCGGCGAGGTGGCTCGGGTTCCCGTTTTCGATCAGGTCGGCGATGCTGTAAAGCTGAGCTCCTGTGAGTGTCTCGTGCTGATCGCTGAGCAGCATCAGTTGCTGCAAGGAATAGCCGATCCTGCGCCGCTGGGAGGTGCGAGCTGGGGAGGGCATGAGCCTGAGGACTTCTTCGGCGGGTACACCGCCTTCGGCACTGAAATAGTTCTCGAGTGCTTCCTGGAGCTTATCGCTCGTGTAGAGGGTGTCGACGGCGGGAAAGCACCGATAAACTGTTTGTGAGAGGGCAATCTCTCCGTTGTAGATGCAATGGCCGCGATGGGAGAGGGGCCTGTATTCCTTCCAGAACTGCAGAAAGATCCTAGAGCGGAAAATCTCTGGCTTTAGAATCTGGAAATAGGATTGGTAGTGGGTCTGGATCTGATGGCTGATGTGGCTGAACAGCCCCTGTTTTTCAGAAACGGCAAAGGCATTAAGGGCAGAAATAAGCGCCTGAGCGTTTTTGCCCGGGATGAACTGCATCGAGTCATTGGCAATGCAGAGCAAATGGCAGCGCTCCAGATGTCCTTCGCCATGAAGCAGCAGCACCCCATCCCGGAAGCCACCGAAATCACGGCCGATGTTGCGCCGATCAAACATGCGCCAGCACAGATCATTCAAGAGGGCGACAGCCTCTGGATCGGTGCGCTCATTGTTGATGTAAACAACCGCAAAGCCCGCCGCTTTGAGTGTCTCGATGTAAGCCCTGTTGGAGTTGGTCAGCCTTCTGGCGTACGCAATGAACAGGGCGATTCGCTCTGGGGTGCCGCTGGAGGGGCCTGAACTTCCGACTCGTCCCACGTCGGCTTGACGACCGATGGGCTGGAGGCGCTTTTCGGGTGTGCTTCGGAGGCCATCGGGACCGATCCAATAGTCGATCTGGGCCTGAACATAGTTGCTAAGGATGAAGATCTTGATCTTGATCTTCTTCCACAGACCCAGGGGGGCCTTGAGGACCTTCTTGAAGCTGTCAGTCATTCAATGCGACCCTTACGGGATGGGCCTGATTCGGCAGGCTCCAGCTCAGGTGGTAGGCATCAATCATTGAGCATCAGGGCTGCAAGGTCAGCGCTGCAAGGTCAGCATGATTCCCCTATCGCCCCGAGGCGCGATGTCGATCGGCCGAGTGTACCGTGCGCCTTCTGGACACCGTTCCATGGCCCTGTCGCGATGACGGTCTGCGTGATCGATCCCCAGGATCTCAGCCTGCCTCCCCGTCTGCTGGCCGCGTTCCATCGGTCGAGCGACTGTGCGGTGCTGGCGGTTGTGGGTGGCGCCGTGCGGGATCTGATGCTGCATCGGGTGCACCTTGATCCCCTTCGGGGCCTGCCTGACCTCGATCTGGTGGTGGAGCTTGCTCCGCAGGCCGATGTGGCCGATCCGCGGCCAGCGGCCCATCGTCTGGCCGAGACGCTGCTGTGGGAGGCCCCGGCCGCGGCAGTGGGCTACTGCCAGTTCCATCCCGCCTTCGGCACCGTCGAACTGGAGCTTGACGGGATCCGGCTGGATCTGGCCTCGGCCCGCAGCGAGATCTATCCGGCTCCAGGGGAGAACCCCGTCGTCTCCTACGGCTCCCTGGAGGATGATCTCGCCCGCAGGGACTTCAGCATCAACGCCATGGCCCTGGTCTTCGCCGTCCCCGGGCCCGGCCTGTGCCTGCTGGATCCCCACGGTGGTGGCGACGATCTGGCCCGGCGGCAGTTGCGTCTTCTGCACGACCGAAGCCTCGAAGATGACCCCACCCGGATCGTGCGGGCCGCCCGCTACGCCGCCCGGCTGGGGTTCACCCTGGCGCCGGCCAGCCTGGATCAGCTGCGCCGCACTCTGGCCCGCTGGCCCTGGGGGACGCGCGATCCCGCAGCGGAGGCTGGCCGGATGCCCCCCGCGCTGGGCACCCGTCTGCGGATGGAGCTGGAACTGCTGCTGGATCGGGAACCCTGGGAAGAGGCCCTGAACTGCCTGCAGTCCTGGGGTGCCCTGGTGCTGGTGGATCCGGCCCTTCAGGCCGATGTCACCTGGCGCCGCCGCCTGCGCTGGGCTCGCCGCAGCGGCTTGCCGCTTCTGGCGGCCTTCCTGGCCGGCGGAGAAACGGCCTCAGCCGTGGCGACGCGGCTGCAGTTGCCCCACGGGCAGCAGCGGCTGCTGGCGCAGCTGGCCCTGCTTCGCCAAGCCTGGCGCAGCCGTGAGGCCACGCCCTGCACGGCTCTGGCCTGGAGCACCTTTCTGGAGCAGCCGGGCTGGTCCCCCGAGGCCGTCGCCCTGGCGCTGGTGAGCGGAGTGCTCCCCCGGCGCCCCCTGCTGCGCTGGTGGTGCCGTTGGCGCCATCTGACCTCCCCGGTGGCGGCGGCTGATCTGATCGCCGCCGGCCTGCGGCCAGGACCTGCCCTGGGGGAGCGCTTGCGCCAACTGCGGGGTGAGCGGCTGCAGCTGGAGCGGGTCTGAACGGTTTCAGCGGGTGGGCGAAGGTCCCCTAGGGTCTCGAGCCAGCGGCTTCCCCTGCGCCGAATGCCTGCGCTCACCGATCCTTTTGCTCCCTTGCTGCTGGCCATCGCGGCGCCGCTGCTGTGGGGTTGGCGCTGGCGGCGACCCACCTGGCAGGTGCTCGTTCTGGGCGTGGGCTCCTGGGGTGCCATCGGCTGGCTGTCCCTGCTGCCGGCGGGGCCCAGCCTGCGCCAGGCCTACGGGGTGCTGGTGGGGCTGGACGCGCTCTTGGTGGCGGCGGTGTTGGTCGTCCGGCCGCTCCGTTGGCGCGAGCGGCTGGCGGATCGGTCCCTGCGTCGGCCGCTGTTGGCGGTCCTGGCGCCTGCCCTTGTGTGCGCGGTGGCCCTGGGGTGGCGAGGGGTGGTCCTGGAGTTTCCCTCCGATGGGTTCGTCTACTACGCCACCTATTTCGGCAGCGATTTGCTTGATACGGTGCGTCTCGACCCGGTGCGTTACAACTCACCTGCCAACTGGTTCTTCACGGCGGCCAGCTACCTGTTCGGCTTTCCCGAAGGTCTGGCGCCATGGCGGGCCAGCCAGCTAGCGGCCCTCAACACGTTTCTTGTGTTGCTAGCAAGCTGCCAGCTCAGCCTGCGGCTCACCGGCAAGGTGGCCCTTGGTTGGCTCACCTCCCTGCTGTTCCTGCTGGGGATGGGACATCAGAACTTTTCCTTCTTCCATCAGATCGCCCTGAACGGCACCCTCCCCGGGCTGGCCCTGGTGCTGGCCGGAGCCACCCCCCTGCTGGGGTTGTTACAGGGGAGGGCATGGCCGGGTGCGCGTCGGGTGGGTCAGGCGTCGGCCGTGCTGCTGGTTTGCGGGTATCTCGCTTATCACGCCCATGGCGTGACGGCCTTTCTCACCGTCAACCTGCTGATCGCGGCCACGGCCGCCAGCCTGGTGCTTTGGCCCTCACGGCAGCGCCGGGTGGTCGGCGTCGCTGGGGCCGGATTGCTGCTGCTGGCCCTCAACCGGAGGCCCTGGCACCCAAGGCTTGAGTCGTTCTACGACTGGCCGGAGACCATGCGTTTCGTTCACGATTACCGGTTTCTGGGCCACCGCTTTTTCTACTTCTGGCCCAGCCTGCCGGTGGCGACCTGGGAGCCTGTTTTTCTCACCGCACTGGCGTTGTCGGGAGTGTGCCTTGGCCTTTGGCGGAGCTGGCGGTACCCCCCCGGCGCGGTGCTGGCCCTGGCCCTGCTGGCGCCGCTGGTGCTGCTGGAGTGGTGGGCTCCCTTCGTCAGCGATCTGGTCTTCAAGCTGATCGAGCCCGACAGCGCCTACCGGCTGGTATGGACCAGCCTGTTCTGGATCAGTATCCCCGCGATGGCCTGGGCCTTCGATCAGCGGTGGCAGGGGGAGCGCCGGCTCCAACGCGTTCTGGTCGCCACCATCGCCGGCCTGATCGCCGTGCTGGCCTTTCCACTGGAGCTGCGGGGTCGGCAGAATGCCCTTGTCTCCAAGGTGCCCCACCTGCTCACCCCCCTCGAGGAGGTGCGACAGGCGGACGGAGCCACCATCGAACCGCTCCTGGGGCCGTTGCGCGAGTTGTGCGACCGCTATCCCCAGCTGGATGGCCGGACGTTGCTCAGCGATCCCTACGTCGGAGCTGTGGTGGGCGCACGCCAGTGCCTGGCTCCCGTGGCGGCCAGGGACATCACCAAGCTGGCGGCGTCCACGGTGGAGTCGGGGCAGTATCCGGGCCTGCGTCGTGCCGTGGGGTCGCCCGCCGCTCTGGGAGTCTGGCTGGATCGGAACCATGTTGATCTGGTGGTGTTGCGCGGGGACTACGCGCCCTACGTGAGCCGAATCGCACAGGCCAGCAACCACTGGCAGCCGAACCTGGTCAGCAGCTACGCCGACCTTTCCCTCAACAGCCTCACGACGGCCCAGCTGGAACGGGTGGGCTTCCGGCTGGTCCGGCGCGAGCATGGGATGAGGATCTACCTCAGGACCCGTGCTGCGTCCCGATGAGTGCCGGTGTGTGCTGCGGCTCGTTGGTTCTGTACCCCTGGGGATTGCTCCTCTGCCAGGCCCACCCGTCGCGGCAGATGTCGGCCAGGGAGCGTCGGGTCCGCCAGCCCATGCGACGCTCCGCCTGGCTGGGATCGGCCACACTCACGGCGGAATCACCAGGCCGGCGTTCCACCACGGCGTAGGGCAACATCAGGCCGTTGGTGGTTTCGAAGGTCCGCAACAGTTCGAGCACCGAATGGCCCTGGCCGCTGCCCAGGTTGAGGGTGAGCAGCTGGGGCGGTTCCGCCTGGAGCACGTCGAGGGCCCGGCCATGGCCTTCGGCCAGGTCCATCACGTGCAGGTAGTCGCGGACGCCGGTGCCATCGCCTGTGGGCCAGTCGCCGCCGAACACCTCCAGGTGTTGCCGGCGCCCACCCGCCACCTGACAAAGGAAAGGAAACAGATTGTTGGGTCGGCCGTTGGGGTCTTCGCCGATGCGTCCGCTGGGGTGGGCGCCCACGGGATTGAAATAGCGCAACAGGGCGATGCGCCACCCCGGCTCACTGGTGGTCACATCGGCGAGCATCCTCTCGACGGCGGCCTTGGTGTAGCCGTAGGGGTTGATCGGTTGCAGGGGTGCTGTTTCGGGAATCGGCACCGTGTCCGTAGTGCCGTAAAGGGTGGCACTGCTGCTGAAGACAAGCGTCTGGCAGCCATGGCGGCCCATGGCCTCAAGCAGCCGGAGCGTGCCGGTGACATTCACGTCCCAGTAGCGCAGCGGCTGGGCCATCGATTCGCCCACGGCCTTGAGGCCGGCGAAGTGGAGCACGGCGCTGACGCCTCCGCCAACGTCCGCGGCTTCGAAGGCACGATCGAGATCCTGAGGGGAGCGCACATCACCCCGGCACAGGGTGAGACGGCTGCCCCAAGGCTCCGCCCCCGACCAGCGTTCCGCCGAGGTCTGCCGCCAGAGCCCAAGCCCTGCCAATTCGGCCACGCGGCTCAGGGCTTCGGCACTGCCGTTACTGAAGTCGTCCATCACGACCACCTGATGGCCGGATTCCAGCAGGGACAGGCAAGTGTGGCTGCCGATGAATCCGGCTCCTCCCGTGAGCAGGACCTTGGTCAACGAACGGCCCTCCTAAGGCTGCCTTGCACAACTTACCTGTGTCCTTAACCTTCCCAGCCGCTCGGTTTTCCCCGGCTCAACACCTGGTCATGCCCAAAGGCAGCCAATGGCGGTAATGTCCCCGCAGCACTGACATCCCCTATGGATCCGGCCCCTTCGCCGATTCGCACCATCTGTTGCATCGGTGCGGGCTATGTGGGGGGACCCACGATGGCTGTGATCGCCGATCGATGCCCTGGGATTCAGGTCACGGTGGTGGATCTCAATGTCGAGCGGATCGCGGCCTGGAACGATCCCGATCTGTCGCGCCTGCCAGTGTACGAACCCGGGCTGGACGCGGTGGTGGGCAGGGCCAGGGGGCGCAACCTCCACTTCACCACCGAGGTGGATGCGTCCATCGCCGCCGCCGACATGGTGTTCCTCTCGGTGAACACCCCCACCAAGACCCGGGGCGTGGGGGCTGGCCAGGCCAGCGACCTGCGCTGGATCGAGGCCTCCGCCCGCCAGGTGGCCGCAGCCGCCCACGGCCACACGATCGTGGTGGAAAAGAGCACCCTGCCGGTGCGCACCGCCGAGGCGGTGAAGGCGATCCTCGGGGCTGCCCAGCACAACGGCTCGGACCCAGTCGATGGCGAGACCAAGACCTTCTCGGTGCTCTCCAATCCCGAGTTCCTGGCGGAAGGCACGGCGATCGGCGACCTCGAAGCCCCCGACCGGGTGCTGATTGGTGGCGAGGACACCGCCGCGATTGAGTCCCTGGCTGGGATCTATGCCACCTGGGTGCCCCAGGAGCGGATCCTGCGCACCAACCTCTGGAGCAGCGAGCTCTCCAAGCTCACGGCCAACGCGTTCCTGGCCCAGAGGATCTCCTCGATCAACAGCATCGCCGCCCTGTGCGAAGCCACCGGGGCAGATGTTCGCGAGGTGGGCCGGGCGATCGGCACCGATTCCAGGATCGGAGCGAAGTTCCTGCAGGCCGGTCCCGGATTTGGCGGCAGCTGCTTCCAGAAGGACATCCTGAACCTGGTCTACCTCTGCCGCCACTACGGCCTCGAGGAGGAGGCGGGTTACTGGGAGCAGGTGGTGACGCTGAACACCTGGCAACAGGACCGCATCGCCAGGAAGGTGGTGCAACGGCTGTTCGGAACGGTCACCGGCAAGCGGCTGGCGTTGCTGGGGTTCGCCTTCAAGGCGGACACCAACGACACCCGGGAGGCCCCCGCCATCCGCATCTGCCAGAACCTGATCGAGGAGGGGGCCCGGTTGGTGATCGTGGATCCCAAGGTGTCGCCCGCTCAGATCGCGGCGGACCTGGGCCAGGCACCCTCGGCGGCTGACGGCGGTTGGCAGACTGCGGCTTCTCCCCTGGAGGCGGCCAGCGGCGCCGACGCGGTGTTGATCCTGACGGAGTGGCGCGATTACGCCAACCTCGATTGGGGTGCCATTTCGGCGGTGATGCGTCGCCCGGCCTGGCTGTTTGACGCCAGGGCCATCGCCGATGCCGCTGCCGCCCGCGCTGCGGGGCTTAATGTTTGGCGGGTGGGTGAGGGCTGAATGACGCGGCGCAATCTGATCACTGGTGGGGCCGGTTTCCTTGGCTCCCATCTAGCCGACCGGCTCATGGAGGCCGGTGAGGAGGTGATTTGCCTCGACAACTTCTACACCGGCCGTAAGGACAACATCCGCCACTGGCTGGGCCACCCCAACTTCGAACTGATTCGCCACGACGTCACCGAGCCGATCCGGCTGGAAGTCGACCGGATCTGGCATCTCGCTTGTCCGGCCTCGCCGGTTCACTATCAGTCGAACCCGATCAAGACGGCAAAGACGAGCTTCCTGGGCACCTACAACATGCTCGGTCTGGCACGCCGTGTCGGGGCCCGGTTGCTGCTGGCCAGCACCAGTGAGGTGTATGGCGATCCGGAGGTGCACCCCCAGCCCGAGAGCTACCGGGGTTGCGTCAACACCATCGGCATCCGCTCCTGCTACGACGAAGGCAAGCGCATCGCCGAGACCCTCTGTTTCGACTACGAGCGTATGCACGGAACTGAAATCCGTGTCATGCGCATCTTCAACACCTACGGCCCCCGCATGCTCCCCGACGATGGCCGGGTGGTGAGTAACTTCATCGTCCAGGCCTTGCAGGGTCATTCCCTCACCCTGTATGGCGACGGCAGCCAGACCCGTTCCTTCTGCTACGTGGATGATCTGATCGAGGGCATGATCCGGCTGATGAACGGCGATCACACCGGCCCGATCAACATCGGCAATCCCGGTGAGTTCACCATCCGCCAGTTGGCCGAACGGGTGCGGGACAGAATTCAGCCCGGTCTGGAGCTCACCACCCAGCCGTTGCCCCAGGACGATCCCCTGCAGCGTCAGCCCGTGATCGACCTGGCGCGTGACCTGCTGGGCTGGGAGCCGAAGGTGAGCCTGGACGAGGGACTGGAGCCCACCATCGCCTATTTCCGGGAACGCTTGCGGGACGGTCGTTGACGGAGAAGGCAGCGATCCTTGTCACCGGGGTTGCCGGCTTCATCGGAGGGGCTGCGGCCGAGTTGCTGCTGACGCGGGGCGATCGGGTGATCGGGCTCGACAATCTCAACGCTTACTACGACCCTGCCCTGAAGCGGGCCCGACTGGAGCGGCTTGAGGCTCTGGCCCCACCAGGGGCCTTCCGCTTCCACCACCTCGACCTGGTCGACTCAGAAGGGGTCGCGGCAATGTTCGCCGCCGAGAGGCCCGCCCGGGTGTTGCATCTGGCCGCCCAGGCCGGTGTGCGCCATTCGATTGATAATCCCTCGCTGTATATCCAGAGCAATCTGGTGGGCTTCGCCACGATCCTTGAGGCCTGCCGCCATGGGGCCGTGGACCACCTGGTGTACGCCTCAAGCAGCTCGATCTACGGCGGCAACCGCCACATGCCCTTCTGTGAGCAGGACCCGGTGAACCATCCCGTGAGCCTGTATGCGGCCACCAAGAAGGCCAATGAACTAATGGCCCACACCTACAGCCATCTCTATGGCCTGCCGGCCACCGGCCTGCGCTTCTTCACCGTTTACGGCCCCTGGGGGCGGCCCGACATGGCCCCGATGCTGTTCGCCAAGGCGATCCTGGCGGGTGAACCGATCCGGGTGTTCAACCATGGCCGCATGGAACGGGATTTCACCTACATCGATGACATTGTCGAAGGGGTGATCCGCTGCCTCGACAAGCCCGCCACGGCGGATCCAGGCTTCGATCCGCTGCATCCCAACCCGGCCACTGCTGCCGCCCCACACCGGATCTTCAACATCGGCAATGCCCAGCCGGTGCCCCTGCTGCAGTTCATCGCCCTGCTGGAGCAGGCCCTCGGACGCCCCGCGATCATGGATCTGCAGCCCATGCAGCCAGGTGACGTGCCGGCCACCGCGGCCGACACCACGGCCCTGGCGGTCTGGGTGGGGTTCCGCCCTTCCACCCCGATTGAGGAGGGGATCGAGCGTTTCGCCGCCTGGTTCAAGCAGTTCCACGGCGGCTGAGCCGACCCCTTCGGGCACAATGAATCGCTGCCGATCCGCACCGTCTTGAAACCGCTCCAGAGCCTGCGGGGCATGGTCGACCTGCTGCCCGGTCAGACCCCCTTCTGGCAGCGGATCGAAGCCACCGCCCGGGACCACTTCCGCCGGGCCGCTGTCGAAGAGATCCGCACGCCGCTGCTGGAGGTGACCGAGCTGTTCGCCCGGGGCATCGGTGAGGCCACCGACGTGGTGGGCAAGGAGATGTACAGCTTCGAGGATCGGGGAGAGCGCCACTGCACCCTGCGGCCGGAGGGCACCGCCTCGGTGGTGCGGGCCGCCATCCAGCATGGTTTGGTGGCCCAGGGGCCCCAGCGGCTCTGGTACGGCGGCCCGATGTTCCGCTACGAGCGGCCCCAGGCCGGCCGGCAGCGGCAGTTTCACCAGATCGGCCTGGAGTTTCTCGGTCACGCCGATCCGCGCAGTGACGTGGAGGCCATCGCCATCGCCTGGGATCTGCTGATGGATCTGGGGGTGGGCGGCCTGTCGCTGGAGCTCAACTCCCTGGGCAGTTCCGACGACCGCCTCCGCTACCGCAGTGATCTGGTGGCCTGGCTGGAGGCCCATCGCGAGGATCTGGATCCCGATTCCCAGCAGCGCATCAGCACCAACCCCCTGCGGGTGCTCGATTCCAAGAACGCCCAGACCCAGGCTCTGCTGGCTGGGGCCCCCACCCTGGCCGACGCCCTCGGTGACGAGAGCCGTGAGCGCTTCCTGCGGGTGCGGCAGGGCCTCGAGTCCCTCGCCATTCCCTTCCGGCTCAATCCCCGCCTGGTGCGCGGCCTCGACTACTACGGCCACACCGCCTTCGAGATCACCAGCAGCCAGCTGGGGGCCCAGGCCACCGTCTGCGGTGGTGGCCGCTACGACGGCCTGGTGGAGCAGCTGGGCGGTCCCCCCACGCCTGCCGTCGGCTGGGCCCTGGGCATGGAGCGGCTGGTGTTGCTGCTCAGCCAGGCACTGCAGGACGAGGGCGCCGAACAGCGGCCAGCCGCGGCTCCTGACATCTATGTGGTGAGCCGGGGGGTGGAGGGAGAGGCCTATGCCATGCGGCTGGCGCGCCAGTGCCGCCATCGGCCCGGGGAGCCGCTGGCCGTTCAGGTGGATCTCTCGGGCGCAGGCTTTGACAAACAGCTGAAGCGGGCCCGCCGCAGTGGGGCCCGCTGGGCGCTGCTGCTGGGGGATGAGGAGGCTGCCAATGGCACCGTGCGGCTGATGCCCCTGGCGGCCCGGCCAGCCGAGGTTGGGGCAGGACAGACGGATCGCCACATGAGCGAGATGGAGTTCCTGGCGCTGGGCCTCGATCAGCTCAACGTCTGAGGGGAGACCGGCGCGAAAAAAGGGGGTGCCATAAAAATGGACGCTCCCGTTCAACGGAGCGTCCAACAATCGGATGATTCTCGACTCTGGGCTGGATCAGGCCGAACCGACGCCCACGTAGGAGCCGTAGAAGAACAGGCCGACCACGAAGATGACGGCCATGCCGCCGGCGGTAGCGACCATCCAGAGGGGCAGAACCCCTTCGGTCCAACGGCTCTTCCAGGCCACGGCCGGGCGGCCATCGGGAAGGCGGTCGGGAATACGGCCGTCAGGAAGTGAGGATTTCTTGCCGCTCATGGATGGGGTGCCTCCCGATCAGTTGAAGAAGTAGCTGGAGAAGAGGATGCCGATGACGAAAACGAACAGCAGGCCCAGGTAAAGGCTGGTGCGGTTCAGTTCAACCGGCAGGTTGTTGGGGTTGGAATTGCGCTGCATGGATGTCTCAGCGACGGACGAACTGCATGGCAGCCAGGGCACCCAGGAAGAAAACCGTGGGGATGCCGAGGGCATGGACGGACAGCCAACGCACCGTGAAGATCGGATAGTTGCGCGGCGTGGTGGGGGCGGTGGACTGGGTCATGGTTCCTGGAGGCGCAGATCAAGGCTGCTCTTGCCCTCGTAACGCTGGCTCACAACGGGAGCCTTGGTTTCCTGGGCCTGGAAGTAGGCATCCGGACGGGGCGTGCCGAAGGCGTCGTAGGCCAGGCCGGTGGACACGAACAGGAAGCCCGCCAGGAAGATGGCCGGCAGTGTCACCGCGTGGATGACCCAGTAGCGGATGCTTGTGATGATCTCGAAGAACGGGCGTTCCCCTGTGGAGCCGGCAGCCATAGCAACAAGCGTTCAGCCCTAAGATCCTAGGGGTCAACCGGGGGCCACCGCCGGCGGGGCGGGGGGTTGGTTACAGAGGGACGCAGTTCAGCCGACCCAGCGCAGCAGCACGCCCCGCTCGCCCAGCACGAAGCCCTTGCCGCCGGGGGCAAAGACGATCCGCGAGAAGTTGGTGGGCTGTTCGCTGCCCACCGGATCCCTCTGCCAGCTGGCGCCGGCGTCGTTGCTCACCAGCAGGGTGCCATTGCCGCCGCCGGTCCAGATGGCGCCGCGGGGATCCCAGGCCATGTCGAGGTAGCCATAGCCGTTGGTGATCGGGATCACGGGTTTGCTCCAGTCGCCGCTCTCGGTGGTCTCGGCGGTGCTGGGGTCACCGTTGAAGCGCAGCTGGGCACCCCGGGCCACCATCCAGAGATGGCCGTCGGGCTGGAAGCCCATCGACTGCAGCCGCTGGCTGCTGACCCGCTGATGCACCTGCCAGGCGGGCTGACCCGGTTCCCAGGTGGCGAAGAAGTTCCCCAGGCTGCTGACGCTCACGTAGTCGCCCTCGGGGCTGCGGCGCAGGTCGCGGATGGCGCCGGCGGCGTCACCCACCAGGGCCTGCCAGCTGGAGCCGGCATCGGCGGTGCGGTACACGGCACCGACGTTGGTGGCCAGCTCGGCGCTTTTCGGCCCCTGGGCCGTGACCAGGTACGGCTCACCCGGGAGCTTGGTGTCGAGCAGCAGCCGGCTCCAGCTCTTGCCGGCGTCGTCGCTGTGCAGCAGCAGGCCCGGCTGGCCCACGATCCAGCCCTCATCGCCTCTGAAATCGATGCTGATCAGGCGGAAGTTCTCCTCCTCGGGCAGATCGAGGGCCCGCTCCTGCCAGCTGGCACCGGCGTCGTCGGTTTCCATGATCAGCCGGTTGCTGCCCACCAGGAAGCCGTGGTCTGCGCTGGTGAAGGCGACGTCGAGGGGGTTGGAGCGGGTGTCCAGGGGAACCGACTGCCAGGGGCTGGCGGCCGCCGTGGGCAGGCCCGTGGTGACGCATCCGGTCAGACCGAAGGCGAGCACCAGCAACAGGGCCAGGCTGAGCAGGGGGCGCAGCGGGCGCAGGACGGCCGGCAGGGCAGGGAGGGGCGCAGGCATCAACGCAGGGAGTAAAGGGAGAGGAAGAAGGCGAACGCCAGGGCGAAACCGCCGAAGATCAGCACGTTCTTCTGGCCGGGGGTGAGGCGGTTCACCCCCAGGCCGAAGTTGAGGTTCTCCTCGAAGCCGCTGGGCTTGTCGCGGGGGCCGATGTCCTTGAAGGCGCCCACCCGGCTGCGGCAGACGGGGCAGCGGAAGCCCACGGGGTCGAGGTCGAGGAAGGAGGTGCCGGCGGGAATGGCCAGCTTCTTGACCCCTTCGCCCGGGTCGTAGACGAAGCCGCAGCTGCGGCACTCGAAGCGGTGGGTGGCGGGGTCGTCGACGACAACGTCAGGCGCCCCGTCGGGCGCCTCGATCGGGGCCTCGGTGGGCAGTTCCGTGGGCGGTTCCGTGCTCATCCCGTGCCTGGCTATACCAATCAAGTCTATCGACGGCGACCCCAGCCCCCGGAGGCAGGTGGCAGAATGCGCGCCAGGTTGGGTCTGCCGATGTTCGTGCTCTCCGGCTACGACGCCTTTCTGGGCTTCCTGCTGATTTCGGCGGCGGTCCCGGTGCTGGCGCTGGTGGCCAACAAGCTGCTGGCCCCCAAGAGCCGCCAGGGGGAGCGCCAGCTCACCTATGAGTCTGGGATGGAGCCGATCGGCGGCGCCTGGATCCAGTTCAACATCCGCTACTACATGTTTGCGCTGGTCTTCGTCATCTTCGATGTCGAGACCGTGTTCCTCTACCCCTGGGCGGTGGCCTTCCACCGGCTGGGTCTGCTGGCCTTCATCGAGGCCCTGATCTTCATCTCCATCCTGGTGCTGGCCCTGGCGTACGCCTGGCGCAAGGGCGCCCTCGAGTGGAGCTGATCACCCCCCCACCATGACCCTCACCTCTCCTGCAGGATCCCTTTCGGTCGATGCGCTGCGCGATCTGCGTGAAGCCAGCTGCGGCCCCGTGGGCGCCCCCGGTGTCACCGCCGACCTCTCCGAGAACATCATTCTCACCAGCCTCGACGACCTGCATAACTGGGCCCGGCTCAGCAGCCTCTGGCCGCTGCTCTACGGCACGGCCTGCTGCTTCATCGAGTTCGCGGCCCTGATCGGCTCCCGCTTCGACTTCGACCGCTTCGGCCTGGTGCCCCGCTCCAGCCCCCGCCAGGCTGATCTTCTGATCGTGGCCGGCACCGTCACGATGAAAATGGGGCCGGCGCTTGTGCGGCTCTATGAGCAGATGCCGGAGCCCAAGTACGTGATCGCCATGGGGGCCTGCACGATCACCGGCGGCATGTTCTCCGCCGACTCGACCACGGCGGTGCGGGGTGTGGACAAGTTGATCCCCGTTGATCTCTACCTGCCGGGTTGCCCACCACGGCCTGAAGCGATCTTTGATGCGGTGATCAAGCTGCGCAAGAAGGTGGGTAACGAAACCTTCGCCGAGCGCGGCAACCTGCGGCCCACCCACCGCTACTGCACGATCCCTCACCAGATGAAGCGGATCGACCCGATCGTTACCGGGGCCTACCTGCGGGCCGAAACCCAGCAGGCGGCCCTCGCCGCCGCTGCCGGTCTGCCGATGGGCGCCACCGTTCCAGCTACCACCACCGCCCCTGCCACCGATGCCTGAGGAGTCCTCGATCACGACCCCTGCCACCGGTCCGGTGGGCACCTGGTTGGGCGGCCAGGGTTTCGATGCCACGTCCCTGGGCCCCGACCATGACGGTGTGGAGATGCTGGGGGTGGAGCCCGCCGCTTTGCCCTTGGTGGCCACGGCCCTGAAGGCCGCCGGATTCGATTATCTGCAGTGCCAGGGCGGCTATGACGAGGGGCCGGGAGGCCGGCTGGTGAGCTTTTATCACCTTGTGAAGATGGCCGCGATGCTGGATCAGCTGGAGGCGCTGGCCGGTGGCAGCGGTCCGCTGCCAGCAGATGTGCGCCCGGAGGAAGTGCGCCTGAAGGTGTTCCTGCCCCGCGACGGCGCCCTCACGATCCCCAGCCTCTATGGCTTGTTTCGCGGTGCCGACTGGCAGGAGCGTGAAACGTTCGATATGTTCGGCATCACCTACGAGGGCCATCCCCATCCCAAGCGGTTGCTGATGCCGGAGGACTGGAAGGGATACCCGCTGCGCAAGGATTATGTGCAGCCTGATTTTTATGAGATGCAGGATGCGTATTGATCGGTGGCTTCGGCTGCCGAATCATGGAACCCTGTCACAAGTTGAAGCTGCGAGAGTAGGCAGGGCATGTGATGAATGACGCAACCATTGAATCGTTGCCCTATGTGCAGCTGGTGATTCCCGATGATGGGATCCCCACGTTGATGCCTTGCTGGAATACTCTGGAGAGCCTTTCCGTCCCATTCAATTCTGCGGGTGATTCCAGCAAGGAGGGTGAGGGCAGGTCAGGCCGCTCATCGGAAGAGGCTAATCCAGGGCGAATCCTGGTGATCATTCATGCCTATTATCCCAACCTTCTTGAGGATCTCCTCCCGAGATTGACATCACTGTCGCTTTTCCAGGATCTGGTGATCACCACCGATACCCAGGAAAAGGCCCACCGCATTGAAGCTCTCCATCTTCGATCCTTGGGCAGGTCCTCGCGGCTCCAGGTAGAGGTTCTTCCCAATGTTGGACGTGACGTGTGGCCGTTCTGGAGGGTCCTAGAAAAGCACGGAGCAGAGTATGACTATTTCCTTAAATTGCATCTTAAGCGATCAACCCACTGGGAGGAGCTTGGGTATTGGAATGCATTGGCTGAGGGAAAGGATGCTGGCTCTGCTTGGAATGAAGACTGCTTTGATTGTTTGATCCCTGCAAACGATGCTGAATGTCGATCGTTACTGCACTGGATGAAAGCTCACGGTCTGGGCGCATTCTTTCCTCGACCTCACAGAATCGTTGCGTCATTCGGATGGGTAAGAGAGCAGAACATGGTGTTTGCTGCTCAGATACTTGCCGAACTCAGATTGCAACCATTGCATTTGCTGCGGCCATTGTTCTTTCCAGCCGGTAACATGTTCTGGGGAGCAATGGCGTCGTTTCTGCCGTTCGCACCGTATTTCCTGGAGGCTGGACGGTATCCTGCTGAGCCTCTTGCTCTCGATGGTACGTTCCTGCATGCTGTTGAACGTTGCTATGGCTATCTGTTGACCTCAGCTGGTAATTCGGTGGGTTTTCTTTTCCCCCCTCTGAACGGTGCGGATTCATCCGGTTTGCGGGGGGTTAAGGTAGAGGGGCTGATGACGGAAGAGTCGGAAGTAGGGAACGCGCCCCCGTTGATGGAGCCCGTTCTGCTTCACCGGCTGTATTCAACTCCTGCTAGTGAGTGGCGCGGACGGGCCCAGCGTGCGGAACGAGAGCTTCAAGCCATTAAAGAGGTCATCCATTCCATGGAACAAACCCGCTGGGGGAGACTTAAGGCACGCTATCGCCGACTGATCGGAGGGAGCCATGCCTGAGCCAGTGGAGCTTTCCCCGAACTTCCGAGGGTTGCTGTACGGGCCATGCAATCACGGTGGATGCAGTTTGTTACTGCTTGAGACGATGAGGTCCCTACTGCTATGACAGTTAACGAAAACTACCTGAATGGTAGCATGTGCGTCATCTTTTCTGACTGCTACCAATAAGGGTCGGTCACTCTTTGCTAATTGCCGTTTACGTTTGAACTCTGCGGTACAAAAGCCACAGCAGGCCATATGACAATGGGGAGTCATCTCTGGTTGATTATTTGGCTTGGCCTCGCAATGGAGTTTTCAACAGAAATCTTATGAGAGATGTTGGCAGCATGAGTGTGAGTAATTGTTTGACTAAATGCCTCTTCGAAGCTAGGTAGATTCTGTGCTGCTTAATGATGTCATTCTGCTTGTTAATAGTGGCTTGCTGATTGTCCAAGCAGCACGCCATGGACGCAATCCATAGGTCTTGGGATGGTGCTTGGGGAAGCCGGAGCGGGGGCTTGGGGATCACTGTCGCTCCGCCTGAAACGCATTTTGCTGACTTTACAATCTCAGTGATTCTTTCTAGGTAATTCTCAATCATGTCAGCATCTTTCTCTTGCGAACTGGAATCTGTAGGATTGGGATTGGTTAGGAGGTGACTAACCGTTGAGGCTAGCGTTTCGGATTCAATACCAAAGGGATAGAGCTTGTCATTCGCATTGGCCCAGCAATTAACTTTGTGCGTATTGAATGATATGCGTGGAACGCCATATGCGCGGGCAACAATTCGATAGTGGAGACTTGTAGAGATAACAAGACTGGCTCTTGCGATCTGCCGGCAAATGTCCAGCGCATCCAATGAAGTCAGTAAGTCAATGGATAGGGACTGCTGGGCTGCTAATGCCTTAAAGCGGTAGAGGGCATCAAGGGAGTCGTGGTGATAGGCGACGCCTGCAATTCCAACTATGAAGGCAATGTCAGTCGTACGCGAAACTGTTGCGAGCTGACTAATCAATGTATCTCTATTGTCTTCTAAAAACTTCTTGCTGAAGTGCAAGAGCACGTATCTTGGAGCCTTATTTATAGCTATAGGCATCAGCCTGTTGATATAGCAAACAATATCAGGCGTTAAGGCTGTATTTCTGATGCCGACAATGCTCGCATTCTCTAATGAATAGCTGTCTCTAAATCCGGCTATCCGGCATTCCTCAAAGGCTTCTCTCAGATCATGGTTGCCCCCAGGGTTAGATCCTAAGTGTGTGAATCCAATTCCATAGAAGAGACGATTCTTCCAGTTCATCCGCCTTCCATTGATTACTTCTTCTGGAGGCGTTATGTATGGGAGTTTGCGGTTGGTCGTTAAATGTCGATGCACCTCTTCACTGATCATCGACTGCTGATAAGACGGCAACGACAATGGTGAATCGAAATTGAGTGCAGATACAAATGGACAAGATGCTGTCTCTCCTCCGACGTGAAGAATTGGGGTTCTCTCGTCTAGTCCATCTTCAACTAAGTCGAAGATGGAGTGCACTGTTGTGCCAGAGTAAGCGGTGAGATCATTGTTGAGAATGCTCGCGTGGGTGACATTTATATCCTTCTTTGCCAATATCTTTTCGAAGACGTGGCCCATCAGTACGTCGCCGAAGTTGTGTCGCTCAAAGGCTCCAAACAAAATTAAATCTGAAGGCATGGAATCATCTCCTCTGCTGGTCTGCGTGACTGTGGTGGACTAGTATTGGTGTGCTTGAAGCATAGCGCCATGGTGTCTAGGGCTGATGCCTGATCAATCAGTATCCTTCTAGATTGAGCATCAGTCTGCAAATCCAAAAGAAACAATTAGTTACTGACTTCAAGGCTTCTAACTGGGGCTAGACCACTGCATTTATCCAGCTTTCTCGGTCTCGATCGTTGCACAGTGAGTTGACTGATGGCTTTGGAGCTGGTCGTTCCATTTGTGCATGCTTCGCCTGGGATCTTCCTTGTGCGCATGGGCTGGGTTAGCACAAATTGAATATTTCTTTAAGCCTCTGCCCCCGCAGACGACCTTTCTGAGGTCGATTGACCCCCTGAACAGGGAATTCTGTAGCCGCGGGCTTCTCTTTGAAGGCGCGTAGAGGCATACCTGCGTGCCTACAGAAGCGATGGCTGGGAAGCGGAGATCAGCCTGGCCCGCTTCTTCTGGAGGGGTGGGCATGTAGGGCCGCATAGCACATTGGGAGGCAAAACTCCCCATGAGTTCTACGATGAAGCTTACCACTGTTCCGCCCGTCCTGGATTAACGATGTCAGGGGACCAGTCTGTCCAATAAAAGCGATCCACCTTAATCCACACACCCCTCTATACCTCCTGGGTCAACCAAGTAGAGAGCCGGTTTGGAATCATCACCCTACGCGCCATCAGGCGGGGCAGCTTCTCCAGCGTCAAAGAACTGATCGCCAAGACCGAGCAGTTTGTGGCGGCCTGCAACAAGACCACGGCCCCGTTCAACTGGACCGTCACCGCAGCTTCAATTCTGGAGAAGCTCCAGCGACTTTGCTCACAAATCTCCGGGACGGGACACTAGGTCCCGGCCGTGAAGTTCTGAGCAACGTGAGCTTCTTATCAGTGGTGGGGCTGCACCGGCAGCAGTCTCCTCCCGCCGGCTGGTGTCGGCTGTCCTGAACAACTTGAGGATGTTGTGGGTGGTGGTCATCAGGTGCCACTTTCACATAACCGTTTCTTCCCCTCGCAGCAAAGTCCGGTCCAGTCTTCTGGCCCCTTTGATCAGGCCAATGATGGCAGGCAGCACGGGTTGCTCAATCCCGCTTGTGCTTCCGGTAGTACCGAATCACTTCCTTGGCCACGCTGCGCGGTTCATGGCGCAGGGTGGCGCTGGGCCGGGCCCCCTGCAGCGGTGCCAGGATCACCTCATAGCCTTGTTCCCTGAGGACGGAGGCCTTGCAGGTCACCGGTTCGGCACCGCGCAGCTTGTAGAAGTCCACCAGGTTGGAATCGGCCAGTTCCTCCTGGGCGAGCACGGCGCCGAAGAGGCGCTGCTCCACTCCCAGGCTCGCCAGCTGGGCTTCGATCGCCCGCAGGTGGCCGCCGACGTCCAGGCCGTCCGTCTCACCGGGCTGGGTCATCAGATTGCAGATGTAGAGGCGGGGGGCCTTGCTGGCGCTGATGGCGCTCACCAGCTCCGGCACCAGGAGGTTGGGCAGCAGGGAGGTGTAGAGGCTGCCGGGGCCGAGCACGATCAGGTCGGCGTTGGCGATGGCCTCGAGGGCCCGCGGCAGGGCCGGCGGCCGCTCGGGGGTGCAGCCGAGGCGCACGATCGGGCAGGGGGCGTGGCCGATCTGGGATTCGCCCTCGATGCGCTCGCCGTTCTCCAGCTCGGCCCAGAGGCGGACGTCGGCGTTGGTGGCGGGCACCACCTGGCCCTGCACCGCCAGCACGCGGCTGCTGGCGATGATCGCCGATTCCAGGCTGCCGGTGATGGCGGTCAGGGCGCTGAGGAACAGGTTGCCGAAACTGTGGCCCTCCAGGCCGCTGCCCGCCTTGAAGCGGTACTGGAACAGCCGGGTGAGCAGGGGTTCTTCCCGGGCCAGGGCCGCCAGGCAGTTGCGGATGTCGCCGGGGGGCTGCACCCCCAGCTCCCGCCGCAGCACACCGCTGCTGCCACCGTCATCGGCCACCGTGACGATGGCGGTGAGGTTGCTGCTATAGCGCTTCAGGCCGCTCAGCAGGGTGGCCAGACCCGTGCCGCCACCGATCGCCACGATGTTGGGGCCCCGGTTCAGGCGCCGCTGGGCCAGCAGGGCGTCCACCAGGAGAGTGTCCTTCTCCGGGGCCAGGGCCTGCTGGATGGCGCCGAAGCTGCGGCTCTGGCCCAGCCAGACCATGGCGGCACCGATCAGCAGCACCAGCGGTCCGGTGATGCCCCGGGGCATCACCTGGGTGAGGCGATTCAGGCCCCAGCGAATCGTTTCCAGGGTCCAGTAGATCGGCTGCAGGTCGGCCCACACGGCCGCCCCCAGCAGGGCGATCACCAGGCCGAAGCCCGAGGTGATCATCCAGCGCTTCACCACCAGCCCCGGCTGCAGCCAGCGGGCCGCCCGCCTGGAGCGGCTCATCAGATCCTGCTGGCGCATATCGCCGCGGCCCACCCAGCGGGGGCGCCCGGGGCGGGCGGCGACTCGGCGCCGCCGGGCGTTCGCAGCGGGGCCTCGAAGCGTCAAGGGCAGGGCGTGGCGACGTGGCACAGACCAATGGAACTGTACGGATGAAAAGCCCCTCCTGAACCGGCAGGATGGGAGCCGGGCCCGAGGGGTCCCCTTGCCGTGCTCCCTTGGTCATCAATCAACTGGCGCTGAACGCTCCCCCGGCCCCCACGCCGGTGGCTCAGCTGGAAAGCCTCAGCATGCGCTGGGGGGAGACCCTCGTTCTCGACCGGGTCGACCTCAGCCTCACGGCGGGTGAACGTCTGGTGGTGGTGGGGCCGTCGGGCTCGGGAAAATCCACCCTGCTGCGGCTGTTGGCGGGGCTGCAGCTGCCCACCGACGGGCAGCTGCGCATCCACGGTGAGCCCCAGAGCTACCTGCGCCTGGATCAGCGCCACCCCCCCGACGTGCGCCTGGTGTTCCAGAACCCTGCCCTGCTGGCTTCGCTCTCCGTGCGGGAGAACGTGGGCTTCCTGCTTTATCGCTTCAGCCGCCTGGGTGAGAAGGAGATCGCCGAACGGGTGGACCAGGCCCTTCAGGCCGTGGGGCTGGCGGGCATCGCCGATCGCATGCCAGGTGAACTGAGCGGCGGCATGCAGAAGCGGGTGAGCTTCGCCCGCGCCCTGATCGATGACCCCACCCTGGCGTCGGCCCGCACCCCCCTGCTGCTGTTCGACGAACCGACGGCCGGCCTCGACCCTGTGGCCTGCACCCGTATCGAAGACCTGATCGTGCGCACCTCCCGCATCGTCCACGCCTCCACGCTCGTGGTGAGCCACGTGATGAGCACGATCGACCGCTGCGCCGAGCGGGTGGCTCTCCTCTATGACGGCCGCTTCCGCTGGATCGGTGCGGTCGAGGACTTCCGCGTCAGTACCAATCCCTATGTGGTCCAGTTTCGGAGCGGTAGTCTGCAAGGACCGATGCAGCCGGCCGAGAACTGAGCCCATGCGCCGGAGTGTCCGTGAAGCCCTGGTTGGATTTTCCCTGCTGGCGGCCGTGGCCAGTGGCCTGGGTCTGTGGTTCTGGCTGCGCGGCGTCTCCCTGACCGGTAACACCTGGACCATCCGGGCCAGCTTTGCCGATGCCGCTGGCCTGGCTGTCCGTTCTCCTGTCACCTACCGGGGGGTGCTGGTCGGCAACGTGCGCAAGGTCACGGTCACCGACGCGGCCGTGCTGGCCGATCTGGAGATCACCAACCCACGGCTGCGGCTGGCCCGGCCCCTGGTGGCCCGTGTCGCCTCGGCCTCCATGCTGGGCGGAGATGCCCAGGTGTCCCTGCTGGCCGGCGGCGGCCCCTTGCCGGCCAGCCTGCCGGGACCGCGCGATCGGGGCTGCAACAACACCCGCATGGTTTGCAATGGCGGCCAGGTGAGCGGCATCGCGGCGGCCAGCTTCGACACGGTCACCGAGTCGGTTCAGGGGCTGCTTGACCAGGCCGAGAAGGAGCAGCTGGTTCACCAGATGGTGGCCGCCACCGCCGCCTTCTCCAAGACCGCCAAGGAAACCGAGCTGCTCACCAAGAGTGGCCAGGTGTTCCTGCGGGACGCCCAGGTCCTGGTCAGCCAGCTGAACCGCTCGGCAGGCAAGGTGGATCCCATCCTGGGCAACCTCAACCTCGCCAGTGCCGATGCCGCCAGGGCCAGCAAACACGTCGGCAACCTGGCGGCGGCGCTCGACAGCCCCATGACATTGGCCGACCTCCAGGCCACCCTGGCCAACGCCAAGAAGCTCACCGACCGCTGGTCGGCCGTCGGTGGCGATGTGAGCAAGCTCACCGGTGATCCGAAGTTCCTCGACGGCATCCGCAGCGTCTCGGTCGGCCTGGGCCGGTTCTTCGAGGAGCTCTATCCCGCCGAGGTGGACGCGGCCCGCGACCGCAAGGCACGGGAGGATGCCCGCCAGCAGGAGATCAAGGCGGCCCGTCAGGCCGCCCAGGACCGGCTGGCCCCCACTGTCAGAAACCGTTGATCGCCTCCAGGGCGATGGCGGCGATGGCCTGGTCGCTCGCCTTGGGCAGCTGCACATAGCGGCCGCCGGCCGCCTCGGCCAGCTCCTTGCCCATGCCACTGCCGATGAACTTGCGTTCGGTGTCGATCACCAGCAGCCGCAGCCCCAGGCTTTGGTAGCGGCCGGCCACCTGCCGCAGCTCTTCCTTCAGATCCACCGCTTCCTCTCCCTCCAGCACCGGCTGGCCCAGGGAGCGGCTCAGGGGCACGTTGCCGCGACCGTCGGTGATGGCCACCACCACCACCTGGCCAAGGTCACCGGTGGCCAGGGCGTTCGCCCCCACCCGGGCCGCCTGGGCCAGGCCATGGGCCAGGGGTGAGCCGCCGCCGCAGGGCATCGACTCCAGCCGCCGGCGGGCGGCGGTGATCGAGCGGGTGGGCGGCAGCAGCACCTCGGCCTGCTCGCCGCGGAAGGTGATCAGGGCCACCTCGTCGCGGTTCTCGTAGGCCTCGGTGAGCAGGCGGATCACGGCCCCCTTGGCGCTCTGCATGCGGTTCAGGACCATCGAGCCGCTGGCATCCACCAGGAAAATCACCAGGGCCCCGGCCTTGCGCTGCAGCTGCTTGGCCCGCAGGTCCCCCTCCTCCACGATCACCTTGCGGTGGGGCTCCCGGGCGCGGCGGGCCTTCTGGTAGGGCGCGGCGGCCCGCAGGGTGGCGTCGATGGCGATGCGGCGCACGGGGCCCCGGGGCAGCATCGGCTTGACGTAGCGGCCGCGGCTGTCGCTGAACACCACCGCCCGGCTGCCGCTGCCGCCGCTCTTGGCCTTCGCCGAGGCGAACACCAGCAGGTCCGGGTCGATGGCGGTGGCCTCCGGATCCAGCAGGAATTCCTCCGGGATCTGGGGTGGGGCCTGGTCCTCCTGACTGTCGTCCTGGTCGTCGTCGTCCTGATCGTCTGGTTCTTCAGGATCCTGTTCCTCCTCCTGGGGCGGTTCGGGCTCCTCGGGGGGCTGCTCCCCCTGCGGCGGCGGTGGCGGCGGCGGCTCCATCGGCTGGTCGGGGTCCTGGGGTGGCAGTTGCAGGGCCCGCGGGGCGATCACCAGCCGCACGGCCACCTGCAGATCGTCCGCCTCCACCCGGTCACGGCCGGAGAGGGCCGCATGGGCCCGGGACACCCGCACCGCGTAGAGCTCGGCCCGGTGCCCCTCCACCCCCCCGCGGATCGCTTCGGTGACCAGATAGCGGATCTGCTCCCGGTCGATGGCCACGTCCGGCAGCCATTGGCGGGCCAGCAGCAGCTGGGTGGCCAGGGCCTCGGTTTCCTCCTGCCAGCGGGCATTGAAGGAGCTGCTGGAGGCGCCGTGGTCGAGGGCCGAGCGGGTGATCGCCACCCGTTGGTCGTTGTCGAGCAGCTGGTTGGCTGACAGGGCGATGGCGAAGCGGTCGAGCAGGTGGTCACGCACCGCCCCCTCCTCCGGGTTGTAGGTGGCGATCAGCAGGCAGCGGCAGGGGTGCGACAGGCTCAGCCCCTCCCGCTCGATGCGGTTCTCGCCGGAACCCACCGCCGCCAGCAGCAGGTTGGTGATGCCGTCGTCCAGCAGGTTGAGCTCGTCGACGTAGAGCACCCCGCGGTGGGCCTCCGCCAGCAGCCCCGGTTGGAACACCGCGGCGCCCGCAGTCAGGGAGGCGGTCACGTCCACCGAGCCGATCAGCCGGTCCTCGGTGACCCCCAGGGGCACCTGGATGAACGGCGCCGGCATCACCCGGGTGGGCAGCAGGGCGCCAGGATCGGCGCCGCTGGCATCGCCGCCCAGTTCGGTGATACGGCGTCGGGTGGCCGCGTCCCATTCATCGGGTCGGGTGGGGTCAGCCTGCAGCAGCCCCGGGCCATCGGCCAGATCGATCACGTCGATCGGCGGTAGCAGGGCATGGAGACCCCTGGCCAGCACCGATTTGCCGGTGCCCCGTCCGCCGGCGATCACCACGCCGCCCAGGCCGGGATCCACCGCCGCCAGCAGCAGGGCCAGCTTCAGGGTGCCGTGGCCGGTGATCGCGGCCAGCGGGAAGCTGCCGGTGGGGCTGACGACCATGGGCGTCGGGGTGCGCAGGGGGGCTGCGGGGAGGACTGCTCTCGCTACAGGATGCCATTCTCCCGGAGGAAGCCCTGGAAGTCCTCGGTCACACGCCTGCTGCCGAGATCGCTGAGATGGCTGAAGTCGGTGTAAAGCCCTGCGTCGCCGTCGTAGTTGCTGCACTCCTTCCACCCAGGCGGGCAGATCAGCGGCAGAGCGTCGTAAACATGGAAGTTGGCGTAGGTCGCCTGAAGCCGTTGCAAACGCTGTGCGATCGGAGCGATCTCATCCAGTGTCTGCTGCCGGTTCTTGCGCAGGATGCAGTAGTCAGGAATTTGTGGCCGGTACCACTGGGGGGTGCAGTTGGACTGGGTGAAGCTGCTCCACCCCCCTTTGAGCTCGAAATCCGGCAGGGGTGAGAAAAACACCACGTTGGCCTGTCGGGCCCGGGTGGCAACAATCAGCTGCTCCAGATCGCTCCACCAGACATCCCAGCGGCTCCGGCCAGGGTTGAAGCCAGGGCTGCTGCGTTGTTCTGCTGTCCTGAACTGCTGCAGCAGGTAGGTGACGATGATCAGTGTGTCGCCGGGCCGGAGTTCCCCAAGGGTCAGCTCCAGCAATCTTTTCTGGTTCCGGGCGTCCACAGTGCGGGACGCAAGCGCGCCGGTCCAGCGGTTTTCCACCGTGGGCACTGACTGACCGCCCGCAAATGCACGCCGGACCCAGAGGCCGTCCGAGGAGGGAACCTGAGCCATCCAGTCATCGAGGTGGGCTGTGTGGCTATCTCCCATCACGAAAAAGCGGTGTGTCACCGGTCCTGCTGTTCCGTGAATCACGCAGTTCTTGGCGGCGGCGGCGGGTTCAGGGCCGTCACCCATCCACCACATGCAGTTCGCCTTGAAGAGGCGGGTCCTTTTGGGAAGATTGCCCTGGCTGCGCTCGAGGCCGATGTCACCAAGAAAGGTCCGGTGGGCGAGGGGTCCCATCAGGGCCAGGGGAACGGCGGAGGCTGTGCCGGCCATCAACAGGCCGAATCCGAAGGTCCGGGACCATTCCTTGAGCCAGGCGGCATGGCGGAGCGGGGCTTCGACCAGGCGATAGGAAAGGACGGACAGGCCGGCCATCAGCAGGATCTGGAAGGGCAGGGTCCAGAGATGAATGCCGATGGTCCAGCGGCTGATGGCCAGCACCGGCCAGTGCCACAGGTAAAGCGAATAGGAGAGGAGGCCGATGGAGCGCAAGGTGGGCCCGCTGAGCAGGCGATGGCTGAGCGTGCCCGCCCTGAGGCATCCCAGCAGAAGGGCCGTGAGCAGAACGACGGCGATCGTGGTCTTGACCTTGAACCCGGTGAACATCAGCAGCGTGATGGCTGTCAACACAGGCAAAGCCGGGATCCTGTGAAACCATTGCGCCAACCAGGGGTGCCGCATGGCAGCGAACAGCAAGGCGCCCAGGCCGATTTCCCAGAACCGGGTGGGCATTGAGAAGTATGCGAATGAGGTGTTGGTGCGACTCAGCAGAACGAAGCTCACCAGCGAAACGGCGCTGAGCAGGGCCATCGCCCCGGTGAACCATCGCCAGCTCCCTTGCCTGGAACGGGTGATCCCCGTGAACCATGCCAACAGCGGGAACAGCAGATAAAATTGCTCCTCTACCCCCAGCGACCAGGTGTGGGTGAAGGGATTGAGATCCGACGAGACGGAGAAATAATCAGTGGATTGGAAGTAAAGAAGGATGTTGGAGACCCCGAACAGGGAGGCGATTCCTGTGCTCAGGGAGGGGCTTGGGACCGGGTCGAAGGCGCAGGTGACAAGGCTCACGATGATCACCAAGGCTGCCAAAGCCGGCAGGATCCGCTTGATTCTCCGGGCGTAGAAGCCCACAAAGAAACTCCGAGCATCCGTCGAAGGGCGTCCCACCAGTGAGCTGGTGATCACGAATCCCGAAATCACGAAGAAGATGTCGACACCCAGGTAGCCGCTTGGCAGCAACCTTTTGTCGAAGTGGTTGAGAATCACCGCCAACACGGCGATCGCCCGCAAACCATCGATCTCGGGGCGGTAGCGTTGGATGATTGCCGGAGCGGTCATCACGCTGTTGGTCGAGACGCGTGATTGTAGTGGCCCTCTGGCTTGGGCTCTTTCGCTGATGTCTTCCATCGCCATTGGTCTGGGGGCCAACCTCGGCGATCCGCTCGCCACTCTGGTGGCTGTGAGGCCGTTGTTGATCGCCCGGCTTGGCGCGTGGACGGAGGCCTGTTCCGGCGAGGACCTTGCCAGGAGCGGAACACGGCTGCGCTGGTCGCCCCTGTTCCGCACGGCGCCGGTGGGGGGGCCTCCCGGCCAGCCCGCCTACCTCAATGCCGTTCTCCTGGCGGAACCTGGCCTACGCGGGGCCGGGGTTCCCGCCTTGCTCGCGGCCGAAGCGCTGCTGGCCAGGCTCCACGCCCTCGAGGCCCGCTTCGGCCGGGAGCGGCGCGAGCGCTGGGGACCCCGCAGCCTCGATCTCGACCTGCTCTGGTGCGGCGACCTCACCTGCAAGAGCCCGGAGCTGGTGTTGCCCCATCCGAGTCTGGGGGAGCGCACCTTCGTGCTCGCCCCCCTGGCGGCGATCGCCCCCCAGATGCCGCTGCCCGGGGAGGGCAGTGCCGTGGCCCAGCGACTGGCGGCCCTGCTGGCCCGTCCGGGGGAGACGCCCCCGCGGGCCCTGCCCGGCCGGGCTGGCTGGCCCGAGGGCCCCTGAAGCGCGACCCCTGGCCCCGGCCCGTCACACTGGGGACCCGAATGGCCCGCCCCATGGCTCCCCTGCCGCCCCCTGAGCCCAGCACCCACCTGGAGACCACCGCCGCCCTGCAGGCCAGGAAGGTGCGCTTCGAGCTCAACCGGGTGGTGCTGCCGATCGGCATCGAGGGCACCTACGGCGTGATCCGCCATCCGGGCGCCTCCCTGGCGGTGCCGGTGCTCGAGGACGGCCGGGTGGTGATCCTGCGCCAGTACCGCTTCGCCGTGGCCGGGCGGCTGCTGGAGTTCCCGGCCGGAACCCTGGAGGAGGGGGAAGAGCCCCTGGGCTCGATGCAGCGGGAGCTGGAGGAGGAGACCGGCTACAGCGCCAGCCGCTGGGACCCCCTGGGCGCCATGCACCCCTGCCCCGGCTACTCCGATGAGGTGATCCACCTGTTCCTGGCCCGCGACCTCACCCTGCTGCAGGACCGCCCCCCCGGCGACGACGACGAGGACATGGAGGTGCTGCTGCTGGAGCCGGCGCAGCTGGATGCGCTCCTGGCCAGTGGCGATGAGGCCCTGGATGGCAAGACCGTGACGGCCTGGTACCGCGCCCGCCAGCTGCTGGGCTACTGATGCCCCCGGAGCGCTGGCTGTTCTGGCATCGCCGCGACCTGCGCCTGGCCGACAACCTGGGACTGGCCGCAGCGGCGACCGCCACTCCGGCCGTCACCGGCCTCTATGTTCTCGATCCCGTGATCGTGGCCGACCCGCTGATGGCGCCGGCCCGGGCCTGGTTTCTCTGCGAGAGCCTGCGGGAACTGGCGGAACGCTGGCGGGCGGCGGGCAGCCGGCTGCTGATCCTGCGGGGCGACCCGGCTGTCCTGGTGCCCCTGGTGGCCCGGGCGGCGGGGGCCGCCGTGGTGGCCTGGAACCGGGAGGTGGAGCCCTACGGTCGCGAGCGCGACCGGCAGGTGGCGGCCGCGCTGCAGGGCCAGGGCATCCGGGTGCTGGTGGACTGGGACCAGCTGCTGGTGGCGCCGGAGGCGATCCGCACCGGCGCCGGGGAGCCCTACCGGGTCTATGGCCCCTTCCTGCGCAACTGGCGCGGCCAGGTGGAGGGGCGGGCCGGCAACCTGGAGCCGGTGGCCGCTCCCACCGGCCTGCTGGATTTCGATCCCGCCGCCTTGCCGGCGGAGGTCGCCCCCCTGTGGGCCGCCCTGCCCAGGCTGGAAGCGCCGCCCACGGCCGGGGCGCTGGGGTTCAGCTTCGCCGGTGCCGACCTCTGCCCCTGCCGGCCCGGCGAGGCGGCCGCCCTGGCCCAGCTGCAGGCCTTCGCCGACGGCGGGGTGAACGGCGGTCCCCTGGTTGCCTACGAGCCGGGCCGGAATTTCCCTGGCGAGGCCGGCACCTCCGGGCTGTCCGCCGCCCTCAGTTTCGGTAGCCTCAGCCCCCGCCAGGCCTGGGCCGCCGCCCAGGGGGCCCGGGCCCTCGCCCGCAGTGAGGAAGCCCTTGGCTCCATCGGTATCTGGGAACAGGAGCTGGCCTGGCGGGAGTTCTACCAGCAGGCCCTGTTCCATTTCCCCGAACTGGCCGATGGTCCCTACAGGCCGCACTGGCGCCACTTCCCCTGGGACAACGATCCGGCGCGCTTCCAGGCCTGGTGCCAGGGGCTGACCGGCGTGCCGATCGTGGACGCGGCGATGCGCCAGCTGGAGGCCAGCGGCTGGATGCACAACCGCTGCCGCATGGTGGTGGCGTCCTTTCTGGTCAAGGATCTGATCGTGGACTGGCGCTGGGGCGAGAGCGCTTTCATGGAACGGCTGGTGGATGGCGACCTGGCGGCCAACAACGGCGGCTGGCAGTGGAGCGCCAGCAGTGGCATGGATCCCAAGCCCCTGCGCATCTTCAACCCCTTCACGCAGGCGAGCAAGTTCGATCCCGAGGCCACTTACATCCGCCGCTGGCTGCCGGAACTGGCCCATGTGGCCAGCGCCGACCTGATCAGCGGCGAGATCGCGCCGCTGGAACGGCGTGGTTACCCCGCGCCGATCGTCAGCCACAAGGTCCAGCAGGCCCGGTTCAAGGCCCTGCATGCCGCCCTGCCCCGGGGCTAGGAGGCCAAGTCTTCAGGCGACGACCGCTGCGGCCCCCACCAGGCTGCGCACCGCGGCGATGACGCTGTCCTGTTGCTCAACGCTGAGTTCGGGGAAGATCGGCAGGCTGAGCACTTCGGCGCAGAGCCGTTCGGTGATCGGCAGGCTGCCGGGGGCGTAGCCCAGGCAGGCGTAGGCCGGCTGCCGGTGGATGGGAATCGGGTAGTAGATGATCGTCGTGACTCCCGCGTCCTGCAGCTGTTGCTTGAGCCAATCGCGACAGCAGGCCTCGGGCAGGCCATAGCTGGCGCTGTCGGCGGCGGGGGTGCAGCGCCCACCGCAGGCGATCGTGGCGGCCGGGCAGCGGGGCACCCGCACCACGAACTGGTTCCAGCTATGGCCGTCCGGCCCGGGGGCGGCGGGCAGCAGGCCCGGCAGGCCCGCCAGTTCGCGCTGATAGCGCTCGGCGATGGCCCGCCGCCGTTCCACCCAGCCGGCCAGGTGCGGCAGCTTCACCATCAGCACGGCGGCCTGCATGGCATCGAGGCGGCTGTTGTAGCCAAGGTCGGTGTGCAGGTAGCGGCGGGGCATGCCATGCACTGCCAGCTCACGGATCCGCTGGGCCAGCTCCGGGTCGCGGCAGACCACCATGCCGCCGTCGCCGGCGGCCCCGAGGTTCTTGGTGGGGAAGAAGCTGAAGCAGCCGGCGTCGCCCCAGCCGCCCACCGGCCGCCCGGCCCAGCTGGCGCCGCTGGCCTGGGCGCAGTCCTCAATCACCCGCAGGTCGTGGGCGGCAGCGATAGCCATGATCCGCTCCATGTCCACCGGTCGGCCGAACAGGTGCACCGGCATCAGGGCGCGGGTGGCGGGGGTGATGGCGGCGCCGATGGCGTCCAGATCGATCAGGTAGGTGTCTGGATCCACGTCCACGAATACCGGCGTGGCGCCCACGGCGCTGATCGCTTCAGCAGTGGCGAAGAAGCTGAACGAACTGGTGATCACCTCGTCACCGGCGCCGATGCCCAGGGCCCGCAGGGCCAGGACCAGGGCGTCGGTGCCGCTGTTGCAGCCGATGGCGTACGGGACGCTGCAGGCGGCGGCGAAGGCGGCCTCGAAGCCGCTGATGGTGGTGCCCCCGATGTACTGCCCGCTGCGCAAGACCTCGAGGACGGCGTGATCGAGCGCGTCTCCCAGCTGGTGCAGTTGCTCGCTGAGACTGAAGGGGGGCACATGCATGGCGGCAACATTAAGCCTGCGGATCCGACCCATGCCGGCCGCGCTCCCCCGGTTCAGCGGCCGTGCCATTTGATGTTGCAGCCGATGGCCGGCCGCTGCGGTTCCGGCACCGGCCGCCCCTCCAGCAGGGCCGCAAGGGCTGCCCGCAGATCCCTCCCATTGCAGGCGATTCCGTCACTGGGACGGCTGCCATCCAGTTGCCCTCGGTAGGCAAGCCGGTGCTCGGAATCGAAGAGGAAGGGGTCGGGGGTGCAGGCCGCCTGGAAGGCCCTGGCCACGTTCTGGTCGGGGTCCTGCAGGTAGGGAAAGGTCCAATGACAAGCCTCGGCCTGGGCTGCCATCCCTTCCGGGCCGTCCTGGGGATGGCTGACGGTGCTGTTGCTGCAGATGCCGATCAGGCTCGCCTGCCCACCCAGATCGTTCTGCAACCGGGTGAGTTCCCCCTCCACGTGTTTCACGAACGGGCAGTGGGGGCAGAGGAATAGCACCAGCACGGGCCTCCCAACGAGGGCGGCGCTGGCGAAGGGGCCTCCCGTGACCGGCCGCAGCCCTGCCTGCATGGCGGCGAGAGGCAACGGTGTGCCCAGGGGCAGCATGGTGGAGGCAGTGAGGACCATGGATCTGCCGCCCTTGTTGCAGAGCGGATGGGGAGGTCGGTTCAGGATCATCGTCGCCATTGTGTTGTCTCCCCTGTGCCGCCCCTTTGCCCGCTGGGACGCCGCCGGCTGGGATGGTCCCTGCTGGGGTCGCCGCTGGTGGCGATCCTGCTGGCCGGCTGCGTGCCAGCCGAGCAGCGGACCAGTGGCTGGGTGTACCCCTTGCCGCGGCACCAGCCCCACGACGGGCTGGCTGTGGTGACGCGACCCGGCGGCAAGGGCCTGCACATCTGGATCGAGACCGACACCAGCCGTCGCGGCGTCTGCCGGCCCCGCTGGCTCCCCGATGCTGCCCGACTTCAGGGCGGCAACGGGCCTGATCCCACCAGCTTCGGGCTGGCCCCACGGGAGGAGTTCTTTCTGGCCCAGGAGCGGGGGCCGGTGCGGCTGGCCCTGCGGCGCCAGGCGGAGGGTCTCTGCCGCCAGCGGGCCCCCGACAGCGTTTTTGTCTGGGAGCCGCCGCCCCGCACGACGGCGGAGCACAGGCCGCCCGTGCTGCCCCTGCTGGAGGAGCCCGAACTGCTCAGCGACCCACGGGCGATCCGGCGGGCGGAAAAGCGGCTGCTGGGCCTGCCCCTCACCCCCGACGACCTGGAGGAACAGGAGGAGTCCCAGCCCGGAGGTTCCTGACGCTTCAGGCCAGGGCCGCGGCGCCCACGTAGCCCTCCGGCAGGAGCAGGGGCCAGAGCTCACGGCTCTCCGGTGGCCGCTCGTGGGCATCCGCTCCAGCGAACAAGCCCAGTCCCGTCGCCTTGAGGCTCGCCTCCAGCCCGCACCAGGCGGCGAGGAAGGCGTCGCCGCGCCGCTCCTCCGGCAGGGCCCGGATCCGTTCCGATTCCTCCGCTGGCAGACAGCGGCTGGCGATGCCCTCCCACTCCTGCACCGGCCGTCGCTGCTCCACATCCACCCCCACCAGCCGCTGGAGGTGAAACCCCAAGAGGATCAGTTCTCCGGAATGGGACACATTGAACTGAGGGGGGCGCCCTCCCCGCCCCGCCCCCACGGCCTCGTGGGGAAACAGCTCGGGCTTGCCATGGGGCCCAGCCCCCAGCACCAGGCCGGCGGGATCGCACCCAAGCCACCCGCCGAGCAGCCACCGCAGCGCCCCCCGACCGAGCAGGAACCGCTCGCGATCCTCCGGGCGCCGCAGCTGGCCCAGGCGTTGCCGTTCGCCTGGATCCAGCAGGTCCCCGAGTGGCGCGACCAGCCCCTGGACCTGCGGCTGACGTCGATCGAGCAGCAGCAGCAGGGGGGGGGCAGCGGGGCCGGTGCCGGGCCAGGGTGGCAGCGTCAGCCCGCCGCCGCGGTCAGGCCAGGCCACCGGAGGGATCGCCGTGCGTACGGGAGAATCGCCGGACTGCATCCCCTCGCCCTCCGGCGCCCTGATCCCCATGCTCCTTGATCTGCGCGGCAAGAAGGCCCTCGTCACCGGCATCGCCAACAACCGCTCGATCGCCTGGGGCATCGCCCAGCAACTGGCCGCGGCGGGCTGTGAACTGGGCATCACCTACCTGCCGGATGACCGGGGCCGGTTCGAGGGCAAGGTGCGCGAACTCACCGCCCCCCTGAACCCCACCCTGTTCGAGCCCCTGGATGTGCAGAACCCGGCCCAGATCGAGGCCCTGTTCCAGCGTATTGCGGAGCAGTGGGGGACGCTGGATGTGCTGATCCACTGCCTGGCCTTCGCCGGCAAGGACGAGCTGGTGGGCGATTTCAGCGCCATCAGTCCGGAGGGCTTCGCCCGGGCGCTGGAGGTGAGCGCCTACTCCCTGGCACCGCTGTGCCGCCACGCCAAGCCCCTGTTCAGCCAGGGGGCCAGCGTGATCACCCTGAGCTACCTGGGCGCCGAGCGGGCGATCCCCAACTACAACGTGATGGGGGTGGCCAAGGCGGCCCTGGAGGCCTCGGTGCGCTACCTGGCGGCGGAGCTGGGCCCCGAGCAGCAGGTGCGGGTGAACGCCATCAGCGCCGGCCCGATCCGCACCCTGGCCAGCTCGGCGATCGGCGGCATCCTCGACATGATCCATAACGTTGAGGCCAAGGCTCCGCTGCGCCGCACCGTCACCCAGGACGAGGTGGGTGCCACCGCCGCCTTCCTGGCCAGCCCCCTGGCCAGCGGCATCACCGGCCAGGTGATCTACGTGGATGCGGGGTACTGCATCACGGGGATGTGAGCCTCCACGTCTGAGGACGAAGAACCAGCATCTGTTTTGCCGGTCAATTCCGCTCACCCCTGCGGCATTGCCATCACAGCACCCATCCATTCGATGCTGGTGGTGTGCAGGTTGTAATAGGCGGCCTCCACCTGCAGGCGGCCAGAGCGGAGCCTGTCGGTGAGCATGACGCTGGAATCGACAAGATTGCGGGCGGCATTGAGGGTGTGGTGGCGGCAGGCCTCCTCCAGGTTGTCTTCGCCGCCAAGACTGAACAGTTCCATGCGCAGCTGGCCCACCACCTGGGCCAGGCTCGGCGTCAGGCTCAGCTCCCGATCGAAGGCCGCCGCCACTGCCCCGCAGGCGGCGTGGCCCAGCACCACGATCACCGGCACCTCCAGGTGGCAGACGGCGTACTCCAGCGAGGCAATCGCGGCCACGGTGCTCATCGTGCCGGCGTTGCGCACCACGAACAGATCGCCGAAGCCGGTGTCAAAGAGCAGCTCCACCGGCACCCGGGAATCAGCGCAGCCCAGCACCGCCGCCACGGGACTCTGGCCGGCTTCCACCTCCAGCATCCGCAGGCGATCGCTGTGGGGGTGGAGCGAATGGCCGTCGAGAAAGCGCTGGTGCCCGGCGCGCAGCTGGTCGAGGACGGCACCGGGACAGGTCGGCATACGGCCCACACCAACACCCCCGGCGGCCTTGTGCCGTAGCGCTCCACACCATGGACGCTTCCGGTCGTCAGGGCACGGCTGTGATGGCTTTGGCATGATTCAGATCTGGCCCGTCTTCTTCGCCCGCGTGACCATCAGCTCTTCGCGAACCGGCCCACCGCGCACTGGCGAGATCCATCGCGTCACCGGAGAGACGGACGTCCACATCGCGCTTGATCTGGATGGCACCGGTCGTTGCGAGGTGGCCACCGGTGTCCCCTTTCTCGACCACATGCTCCACCAGCTCGCCAGCCATGGCCTGCTCGATCTGGAGATCACCGCCAGGGGCGACATCCACATCGACGACCACCACACCAACGAAGATGTGGGGATCGCGCTGGGCCAGGCCCTCGCCCAGGCCCTGGCGGACCGGCGCGGCATCCGGCGCTTCGGCCACTTCCTGGCTCCCCTGGACGAGGCCCTGGTGCAGGTGGCGCTCGACTGCTCCGGCAGGCCCCACCTCAGCTACGACCTGGCCATCCCAGCCCAGCGCATCGGCACCTACGACACCGAACTGGTGCGGGAGTTCTTCGTGGCGGTGGCTACCAACGCCGGCCTCACCCTCCATATCCGCCAGCTGGCGGGGGTGAATTCCCACCACATCGTCGAGGCCTGCTTCAAGGCGTTCTCCCGCGCTCTTGATCAGGCGGTGGAGATCGATCCCCG
This sequence comes from Synechococcus sp. UW140, assembly GCA_943372935.1. Taxonomy (GTDB): domain Bacteria; phylum Cyanobacteriota; class Cyanobacteriia; order PCC-6307; family Cyanobiaceae; genus Cyanobium. The sequence goes on along the minus strand of CALSAP010000016.1, from coordinate 25,204 downwards.
CCGTGGCGGTGCCGTGCCCAGCAGCAAGGGCGTGCTGGAGCGGGCCGGGGCTGGAGGCAATCCGGCCGGTGGCGTCTAGCATTTTGTGATCTGCCTTCACCCCATGCGACCTCTCCTTGTGTTTGTGGCCGGCCTCGCCGCCACCATCGCCGTGGCTGCTCCTGCCCAGGCCGCCGATTGCCTGCCGAGCGTCGCCGAGTCAGCCCCTTGTGCGGTTTCCCAGCCCCCCTGCCCGGCGGTGGAGCTGCCCTGCGAGGCGTGAGGTCGGGACGGCCGCCCACGCCTTCACACTCCGTTACGTGATAATCGGGTCAGCGCCTGGCGCTGTTCTCTCCATGGGCTGACCCGATGACCGTTGCTTCCCCTGCTGGCACGGCTTCGCCTGCCTACGATCGCTCCGACTGGGCCAGCTCCTTCGGCAACGTCAGCGAAGAGCTCACCGACGTTCCCTTGGCAGCCACCCGGGGCAAGATCCCCGCCGAGCTGAACGGGACTCTCTATCGCAATGGTCCTGGTCGGCTGGAACGGGGCGGTCACTGGGTCCATCACCCTTTTGATGGCGACGGAATGATCACCGCCCTGCGGTTCACCGCCGGCGGCGCCCAGCTCAGCAACCGCTTCGTGCGCACCGAGGGCTGGTTGGCGGAGGAGAAGGCCGGCACCTATCTGTACCGCGGCGTGTTCGGCACACCCAAGCCGGGTGGGGCCCTGGCCAACGCCTTCGATCTCCGGCTCAAGAACATCGCCAACACCCATGTGGTGCGACTCGGCGACCAGCTGCTCGCCCTCTGGGAGGCCAGCTCCCCCCATGCCCTCGATCCCCTCAGCCTCGAGACCCGCGGTCTGACCCTGCTGGACGGGGTGCTCAAGCCGGGTGAGGCCTTCAGTGCCCACCCCCGCTTCGATCCCGGCCACCACGGCGCTCCCCGGATGGTGACGTTCGGCGTCAAGGCGGGACCCCGCAGCACGGTGCGGCTCATGGAGTTCGCCGCCGACGGTCCCGGGGCCGGGACCCTGCTGGCCGACTCCAGCCACAGCTTTCCTGGCTTCGCCTTCCTGCACGATTTCGCCATCACCCCCAACTGGGCGGTGTTCCTGCAGAACGCGATTGATTTCAACCCCCTCCCCTTTGTGCTCGGCCGCAAAGGGGCCGCCCAGTGCCTGAAATCCCGCCCCGGGGCCCGGGGCCAGTTCTGGTTGATCCCCCGCCAGGACGGGGCCTTCGCCGGCCAGGAGCCACGGGTCCTGGAGGCGCCCGAGGGATTCGTGTTCCACCACCTCAATGCCTGGGAAGACGGCGATGCTGTGGTGGTTGACAGCATCTATTACGCCGATTTCCCCTCCATCGGCCCCGACCAGGACTACAAGGAAGTGGATTTTGATCGCATTCCGGAGGGGCTGCTGGAGCGCTGCCGTCTCGATCTGGCCAGCGGCACGGTCACGGCCACGCGGCTGAGCGAGCGCACCTGCGAATTCGCCATGGTGGCACCGCCACGGGTGGGGCTTGAGAGTCGCTACGCCTGGATGGCGGTGGCCGAGCGTGAGCGTGGCAACGACCCGCTGCAGGCCCTGATGAAGCTCGATCTTCACTCCGGTGAGACGCGGGTCTGGAGCGCCGCGCCGCGGGGCTTCGTCAGTGAGCCGATCATGGTGCCGCGACCCGGTGCGACCGACGAGGATGACGGCTGGGTGCTGGGCCTGCTATGGAACGGCGCCCGCAGCGCCAGCGATCTGGTGGTGCTGGATGCCGCCACCATGGAGGAGCAGGCACTCCTTGAGCTGCCCCTGGCGATTCCCCTCGGTCTGCATGGCAGCTGGGTGGCGGCCTGAGCCTGTTCCGCTCCCTTCACTGCCGCTTCTGTCGTGCTCGGCGGCCTTGGAGCCTGCGGCTTAGGCGCATGAGACGTCGTACCCACAGTTCAGCAGGATCCACGGCTGAGAGATGGGAAACGTCTGGCGGATCAGCGGTGTTTCCGCTTTTCGGTAATCCTTGTAGAGGCGCCGATGGCGATCTCCGTTCAGCATCAGCAAGTTCTCCTGGCCAAGTCTGGCCGGTAGAGAAGCTCCCATCAGGACAGGACTGGCTCAGTTTCTAGGGCCCACTCCAGACCCGGAGAAGCTGTTGGATGCCGCCATTTTCACTACGATTGCACAGATACCCATGCCGTTGCCCAGTTGCATCGGGTGATGCGGGACCTGATGCCGCAGGCCGAAACAATTCAGGTCAGGCACGGACGCGACCCGGACGCGTTGGTGCGACAGATCGTCGGCGGGCAGCCGGCGATTGAGCCCTCCGACCTCGAAGCGACGCCCCTGATCCGCGTGATCATTCCGGTTCATGACAATGCGCGGCTTCTCCCCGAAGCCGTGGCCTGTGTGCTTGCCCAGGAGCACCTGGCGCTTGAGCTGATCATCCTCAACGACGGATCTACCGAGGACATCGAGGGTGCTATTGCCGACCTTCCTGTCGATCTGAGGCTCTTCCATCAACTGCTGCAGGGAGCCGCAGCGGCCTGCCATGCGGGCGTCGCCCTTGCCCGAGGAAGGCGAGGTGGTGCTCGGGGGGGGCCAGATGACCCGGTATGACGAGATGACCGCGATCACGGCCCCCTTCGGTCATCCTCAGGCTTGCTTTCCCTGCTACATCGGTGCCGGGCTGTACCGCCGATCTGTCTTCGACGCCGTCGGAGTGTTCGAGCCCGCCATGCAGTGCGCAGAGAACACGGACTGGTTCGCGAAGCTGCAGGAGTCCGGCCGGGCCATGCTGAGCCTCCTGTTGGCGACATCGGTCGTTCGCCGCCACAGCGCCAACCTGGCTCAAAGCAGGGATTTTGTCGATCTCGGGATGGTGCGTGCCGTGAAGAAGTCGCTCGATTGCCGTCGAGTGCGAGGCAGGTGACGGCGTGGTGAGATGCATTGTGATCACCGGCGCCGCCGGCAACCTCGGTCAGCGGCTGCTCCCGCACCTCGAGGCGCGCGGGCACCTGGTTCGTCCCGTTGATCGTGTGGCTATGGCGCACCCATGTTCGGTGGTGACGGATCTATCCAGACCGGGGGATTGGCACGAGGTATTCGCCGGTGCAGACACGCTGGTACACCTTGCGGGCAACGGCCTACCGGACGAGCGATGGTCCGATTTAGTCGCCAACAACATCGATGCTACGTTTCATGTTCTCGATGCAGCGTCCCGTCATGGGGTCAGTCGGGTCGTGCTGGCCAGTTCCGTGTGGGCGAATCGCGGACGGCGGACCTCGCGGGGGGTGATTTCGGCAGGTCCCGCCGATCCGGGAAACAACGCGTACGGAATCACGAAGGCTTTAGCAGAACGGGCTCTCGCCGCATTCGTAGCCAGATCGGGCGCAGCCGGCATTGCCGTGCGGATCGGGGGCCGCCCACCCCGAGATGTGACGCCGATCCGTATTAACGACTGGGAGGATTCCTGTTGGCTGGGTCCTAACGACTTCCTTAACGGGCTCACCCTGGCAGTCGAGGTTATGTTGGACGGATACCATGTGGTGAATCTCGTGTCCGATAATCCGGCGGGTCGGTGGAGTCTTGACGAGGCCCGCGAGGTGCTCGGCTTTGTGCCTTCTGAACGCTACGAGCCCCGGGGGCGCAGAGGCCGAGTCAGCAGGCTTATGTGTCGACTCGGCTGGAGCCTGCGCCAATCGTGATGCTCTCCGAGACCCACGAGTTTTGCTTGAATCCGCACCATTGATTGTTGTGACGTGACCCTCCATGTTGTTCCAGTTCCTCTGAAAACTGGTGGGTTGTCAGGCCGCGCTCCACCGCATTCGGATCTCCAGGTGTCGTATTCGATTCGGTAGTGCTCTACTAACAGCCTGGCTTTGCGGTGAACTGGTGTATCTGGACAGGGTCCATTGGTATCCTGTGAGGCGGGGCACCGCATCTGAAAGGGGGCGCCGACTGTTGGCGAAGCCTTCTCCGGAGGAGTTGGGCAAACGCCGCAACCACAGCCCTGCGCGCAAGGCCCTAGCCGAAGTCTCCCGCTTGCCGTAGGTCGCGTGGAGGTGATCAGTGGATGTAAGCGGCTCCACGAGATCGCCGCCGCCGACGCGGTGCTCCCAATCCAGGTGAGCCAGTGGAAGAAGCAGCTGCTGGAGGGTGCCAGCAACCTCTTCACCCGAGGCAAGAAGACACACACCAAGGAAGACAACCAGGCCAAGGAGGCTGAGCTGTTCCAGCAGATTGGCAAGATCAGATCAAGTTGCATTAGCTGAAAAATGTCTCAACTTCCCTGGTGCCCGTGAACGACGCTAACTGGCCGATCATGGCCACCCTGAGCTTACGTTCACTCGCCAATGTGAGCTACTGAGTTTACCTCAATCCACGCTGTATTGCCAGCCGGTTTCTGTTTGAGAATCCACGCTGCGGACCAGGGCCAGGATCGAAGCCCTCTAGCTGGAGGATCCCACCGCCAGCAGCTGTCGGATGGTGCAGTATCTGGCCAGAGACGGCATGCCGTTCAGCCGTGACCGTACCCGAAGCCTTTTGCGGCGCAGGGGATTACGAGCGATCTACCAGAAGCCCCGCACCACGCGGCCAGGTGTTCCATCGGAGCTGTTTCCCTATCTGGCGGGCCTCCAGCTGCTCACGTGTCCAGACCGAGTCTGGGAGACAGATATCACATTCATCCCACACGAAGTTATGCCTGGAGGCCCTGGAGATGGGCCCCTGGCCAGTGGCCGCAAGCACCAGATCTTCCATCTCAATCAGGACTATCAGTTCACGTTGAAAGCTTTTGTTGACAGACTCAGAGTAGAAGAGACTGAGATCAGCTTGTTGGACCTTTGACACTGCTACGACAATATCCTGGGGAGAGGCTGAGGCGCACCGTCAACGACGTAACCGAAGGCTACTCGGCGCAGCCGAGTAGAGATGTAACTGTGTGCTTGCAGCGATGGCTGGGATGCGGATTTCGGCCTGGCCAGCGACTTCTTGAGTGATAGCCAAGTCAGACCGTACAGCAGACTGGGAGGCACCGCCCCCATGAGGCCTACAATGCAATGGATAACTGTTCCTCCTGCTTTGGATTTACGAAGTCAGGAGCCCTGTCTGTCAAATAAACGCCATCCACCTCAACCAGTCCAAAGGATGACAACGTTTGCCAAGTCACCGCCGCCATTTCTCCATAACGGAGCCATCCCGCTCTACGCGTATGGATTTCGTCCCTGGCCAATCGCTATGCCACTGCGCACCCGGATGCGCAAGGCCCTATGGGTAGGACGCCATCTCTACCGACGGATCCATCATCGTCATAACTTTGGTGATTACCTTTCTGCCGAGCTGGTACGCAGGATTGCCATAGACCCTGTCGCGATCGTCGAGGAACGCCGTCCAGGAAAGCTTCTTGCAATAGGAAGTGTGCTCTGGGCATTAGAAGACGGAGATGTGGTCTGGGGGTCGGGGGCCCTCAACGACAAGCCAATGCCGCCACGAAGCAATGTTCGATGCCTGGCAGTTCGCGGTCCCCTTACGGAGCGAGTGCTTGTGCAACAGGGAAGCTTGAGACAGGAAGCCATAAAGCCCCTTTATTTCGATCCCGCCATACTAATCGGCCATATCTATTCTGAACTGCGCCACATGCGATCCATAAAAAATAGAACCCTTGTCATTCCCCACTATTCTGACTGGCACCATTTGCATGAATGGCGTAGCCATGGCCTTTTGAGTAGTGATTGCGAAGTGGTAAATCCCCTTGATCATCCAAGAAGCATTGCCAGGCGTATCGCAATGGCCGGTCGAGTCATTTCCAGCTCTCTTCATGGTTTGATTATTGCCGAATCGCTAGGAATTGCAGCTATCCCATTTAAGCTGACCGATAACCGGGAACCCTCTTTTAAATATGAAGACTACTACGCTGGATCAGGACGCTCCACCCCCCTTTTCCGGAATACGCTTCAAAGTGCACTCGACAGCGAGGCACCAGTCGGACCAAAGTGGGATGACGCATTCCTTCGCCGCGCTTTGGCAAGCTTTCCTTATCCTATCCGATCTTCTCTCGCCGCCAAGCAAGCCGCCCTGTAAGCCCATTGGCAACATGGGATGATGTCGTACATGGATCGTCAACCAAAATCGGGGGTATCTCTACCGCAATGGGGAGTCAGGTCGGAATCGGAATGAGAAGGCAGTGGATTGATGTTTTTCGTGTTGTGTCGCGGAAATCGGAAATACTGCAATTGATCGCAAGCACGAGGCGTGACTGGATCGAGCTTCCTTTTGCGACCTTGAAGCCCCCCCCCCTGAAGTTGGCATGGAGCGGGTCAGTTGATGTGACTTGGAGCGGCCTATGTGTAACCTGCTCATAGCCCGGTTGTTCCCGCGCCGCTCCTGCATCACTGAATGTCGCGGCACAATTGGGCACTTAGGAATCCAAAAAGCTCCGCCATGGATCGGCAGACCGCGAGCTGGCTTCAGCCGCGGGAGAAGCGGGTAAACGTGGCGGGGGAGAAGAGGTGCCCCTCGGACAGGGCAATGGCCACCACCGCATCGGTATCAGCAGCCGCATCCACCCGTGCCTTGAGGGCGGGGTCTGCCGCCACCTTGGCCAGAAAGGCGTTGAGCTGGGATTTCGACATGGGTGTTTCGCGTGATGGGCCGTCTCCTTCCTACTCCCTCTGGGTCATGACAGCGACCTTGTGGGGGTGTCAAGCTGAGGTCATGGCCTGGTTCATCAAGACCGAATCCTTTTGCCAGCCCCGCGAGTTGGTGGAGCCCCATCTCAGGGCGCATCTTGCATGGGTGAGGGAGCTCAGGAATCGTGGCGAGCTTGTCAGCAGTGGCTATCTCGTCGATGCCAGCGGCCAACCAGGTGGTGGTGGTCTGATGATTTTTCAGGCTGAGGATCATGCGGCCGCTGAAGCGTTTGTATTGCAGGATCCGATGATCCTCGGGGGCTGTGTGTCCTGGCAGTTACAGGGGTGGCTCCCTTCAGTCGGTGACATTCGCTTGGGCTGACCAACCTCTGTTTGATCCTTGGTGGGTTGACCCAGGATTCCTGGGGCAGCCAACAGCCTGATTTCTTTTGTAAGCTGGGCTGCAACGGCCACTTGTGTGAAAGACGCTGAAGGTGAAGTCGAAGTCGTCGATCCGTTTCTAAACGGTGCGGATAACTCTGCTGCCAGAAATGGATGACGGCTTCGAACTCCATGGGCGGGATCATCCGGTCGGGCTTAAGAGCAGCTCCTTCAGCTCCGGCTCCAGCAGGGCAAAGGCCTTGCCCCGGTGACCGATCCGGCCCTTGAGGTCCTTGTCCATCTCGGCGTAGCTCAAGCCCTCGGAGGGCACGAAGAACACTGGGTCGTAGCCGAAGCCGCCGTTCCCCTGGGGCAACTCCAGGATTGTCCCCTCGCAGCGGCCCTCCACCTCCAGACGGATCGCTCCGCTGGGATCGGCCACCGCCAGGGCGGCCACGAAGGCCGCCCGGCGATCGGATGGCAGGCCCTGCTCCTGACGTTGCTGATCGGCTGCGCCCAGCTCCCTCAGCAGCCGGGCGATCCGGGAAGTGTCGCTGTCGGCGTAGCGGGCCGAATGCACCCCGGGGGCGCCGCCCAGGGCCGCCACCGCCAGGCCCGAGTCGTCGGCCAGGGCCCAGTGGCCGGTGGCGCGGGCCACCGCCTCAGCCTTCAGCCGTGCATTGGCGGCGAAGCTGGTGCCCGTTTCCTCCACCTCCAGGCCCTCGGGCTGGGGCTGCACCGCCAAGGGCAGGGAAGCCAGCAGATGGGCGAACTCCCTGATCTTGCCGGCATTGCCGCTGGCGATCACCAGCACGGTGCGCGCTGCCGGGGGCTCGAGTGGGCCGGCCATCAGATGGCCTCCGCCAGCTGCCGCGCCCAGGCCAGCACCTCCTGCACCCGGGCAGCGTCGGGGGCTTCGCAATAGAGGCGCAGCAGGGGCTCGGTGCCGGAGAAGCGCAGCATCAGCCAGTGGCTGGGGCCCATCCGCAGCTTGACGCCGTCGGTGCGGTTCACCTCCACAACGGCGTCACCGGCCACCTCCTGGGGCGGATCCTGGGCCAGGAGCGCCTCCAGCCGGCCGCGGCTGGCCATGTCCGGCAGGCGCAGGTCGAGGCGGTCGTAGGCGCTGGTGCCACCGCAGCGCTCCTGCAGGGCCGCCAACCGGGCACCGAGGGGCAGCCCCCCCTCCACCAGGGCCTCGATCAGCAGCAGGGCCGCGAACAGGGCATCCCGCTCCGGCAGGTGGAGGCCGAAGCCCACCCCTCCCGATTCCTCTCCCCCCACCAGCACGTCGCTGCTGAGCATCTCGGCGGCGATGTACTTGAAGCCGACGGGCATCTCGATCACCTCCCGGCCCAGGTCGGCCGCCACCAGGGCCATCAGATCGGAGCCGCTGACGGTCTTGACGACGCGGCCCCCCAGCCCGCGGGCCCGGGCCAGGTGGTCGATCAGCAGGGGCATCAGCAGCTGGGTGCTGCAGAAACGGCCCTGCTCGTCCACCGCGGCGATGCGGTCACCGTCGCCGTCGAAGACGATGCCCACCGCCGGCCGTCCGGCGGCCGTGGCCTGGCGCACCTCGGCGATCAGCTGCCCTAGGTAGGGCGCCAGCGGTTCGGGCGGATGGCCGCCGAACAGGGGATCCCGCTCAGAGCGAATCTCCCGGATCACACCGGCGGCGGCCCCCGCCTCGCCCAGCAGGGCCGGCAGCCCCCCGGCGGCCGAACCATGCATGGGATCCACGATCACCTGCAGGCCGATGCCGGCCAGGCCTCGCACCAGGGCCGGGACATCGACCTTGGCGCCAAGCCCGGCCAGGTAGGTGCCCATGGCATCGAAGCGCTCGGTGGCGCCGGGGATCGGCACGCTCAGCCCCCCAGCCGTGAGGCGCCTCTCCACGCGGGCGGTGAAGTCGCCCTCCACCGAGCCTCCGAAGGGTCCCTTGATTTTGAGGCCCAGCCATTCCGCCGGGTTGTGGCTGGCGGTGATCACCAGGGCCCCCAGGGCTTTTCGCTCCACCACGGCCCAGCTGCAGGCCGGTGTGGGTACGGGGCTGGTTGCCAGCAGGGGCACCAGATCGGCCCCCCGCACGGCGGCGCCGATGGCTTCGGCCAGCTCCGGGGCCAGGAAGCGTCGGTCGTAGCCGATCACCACCTCCCGGCTGGCCAGGCCCGCCGGGGCACTGGCGGCCAGCTCATGGGCGGCGGCGGCGGCCACCGGCAGCAGGCGGTCCATGGTGATCTCCACGCCGAGGATGCCCCGCCAGCCATCGGTGCCGAAGTGGATCGGTCCGGCCTCAAGGGGCAGGGGGGCGGAGGCCATGGCGCAGCGCGGACGCAGGGGGAAGGGCACGCCGGTCGTAGCAGGCTCGCCCCTGCCAGTGGCCATTGCAGGTGCCGGCCTGATGGCAGGCCACCGGCCCCCCTAGCCTGCAGCCCATGCCCCTGCCCCCGGACGCCGCCTCCCCCGGATCCCCCGTCCTCACCGACCGACTGCTGCGCAGCTGGGTGCGCTGCCGGCGGCGGGCCTGGCTCGACCTCCACGGTCCGTCCAAGGAGCGGTTGTGGAGTGCCCATCGCGCCCTGGCCCTCGACGACCAGCTGCGCAGTTTCCAGAGCCTGTTGCCGCAGCGCCCCGGCCACGGGGAGGCCGCCTGCAGCGCTGGTGCGCCCGGTGTGGTGGGTCTGCGGCTGGTTGGAACCGGCCCCCGCGGCCTGCGGCTGGAAGCCCACCCAAGCCTGCTGGAGCGGGTCGAGGAGCCCAGCCGCTGGGGCGACCACAGCTATCGGCCGGTGCTGGCCCGCCAGGGCCGGCGTCTCACCCGCGAACACCGCGTGCTGCTCGCCCTCTGGGGCCGGTTGCTGGCGGAGCACCAACGGGCCCCGGTGCCCCATGGCCTGGTGGTGGCGGGGGCCGACCGGGGGTTGGAGCGGGAGCGGCTGGCCCTCGGGGGCTCGCTGCAGCGTCAACTCGACGAGAGCCTGGAGCGGCTGGCCCTCGAGCTGGTCCGCCGCGAGCCGCCGCCCCTGGTCAGCGACCGCAAGAAATGCACCCTCTGCAGCTGGCGCGGGGCCTGTGACCGGGTCGCGGCCGCCGAGGGGCACCTCAGCGAGGTGAGCGGCATCGGCGGCAAGCGCCGCGAACTGTTGCTGGAGCTGGGCATCGCCAGCCTCGACCAGCTGGCGGCGGCCGATCCGGACCGGTTGGCCGGGGACATGGCCGCCCACAGCGAACAGCACCGCGAGGTGGCCCCGAAGCTGGTGGCCCAGGCCAGGGTGCAGCAGCAGGGCTTGCCCCGGCGCAGCGGGGAGGGGGCCGGCCCCGCCCTGCCGGAGCTTTCGGCGGCCCCTGGGGTGCTGCTTTACGACATCGAATCCGACCCCGATGCCCGCGACGACTTCCTCCATGGCCTGGTGCGGCTGGAGCGCGATGCGGACGGCGGCTGGCCCGGGGCGCCGGGGCCAGGGGAGATCCTGGGGCGCTACCAGCCCCTGCTGGCCCTGCAGGAGCACGGGGAGGCCCTGCTGTGGCGGCGGCTGAGCACGCTGCTCGCCCGTTACCCCGACTGGCCCGTGCTGCACTATGGCGAGACCGAATCGGTGTCCCTGCTGCGCCTTGCCGAGCGCCAGGGAGCCAGCGAGGCGGAGCGGCAGCGGCTGCGGGCCCGGTTGGTGGACGTGCATCAGCGGCTGCGGCGCCACTGGCTGCTGCCGGTGAACAGCTACGGGCTGAAGGCCGTGGCGGGCTGGCGGGGCTTCACCTGGAGCCAGAAGGGGGTCGACGGCGCCCGCTGCCTGCTCTGGTGGCGCCAGTGGCGGGAGGGGTCCGGCGGGCCCCGGCGTCCGAGCCGGGGGGCCCTGGGCCGCAAGCTGCAGCGGATCTTCCGCTACAACCAGGACGACAGCCTGGCCACCTGGGCGGTGGTGCGGTGGCTGCTGGATCAGGACGCCTGACCGGCCCCTCCACCGCCCCCCGCCCCAACCGGTGGCGACTGAAACGCCGCCGGCAGCGAGAGCCGAAGCCGGGCATCGGGTGCATCCCCGGCCAGCAGCGCGGGCTCCTGCAGCCAGGCCTTGCGTACCAGGGCCAGGCCGATCCACCCCTTGTCTCCGGGGAGTTCCAGGCTGGAGGTGATCACCCCGGCCCGCCCCCCGGCCCCGTCCTGCAACGGCGTGCCGGCGGCGATGGCCTCTGGGGGCATGCTGGCGGCCCACCAGCGCCGCAGCTGCTGCTTCACTCCGTCGTAGGTGGCGAGCTTGGCGAGGGTCTCCTGGCCCACGTAGCAGCCTTTGGTCAGGCTCACCCGCGCGGCCAGCCCCAGTTCAAACGGGTTGGTGTCCCCGTTGATCTCCCCCGGCGCCGCCGGCAGGCCTTGCTGGAGCCGCCAGCGTTCCGCCTGCTGCGGCTCCAGGGGCTGCCGTTCCGCTAGCCAGGGGGGCAGGGGCGCGTCCGCCGGCAGCAGCAGGGTCTCCCCCAGTTGCCAGCCCGATGATCCAGCCAGCGGCGCCCAGGTCCCGGCGGGCGTGGCGTCCGGCCCCGCCGATCCCAGCGGCTGATGCAGGGTGGCCGCTGTCACCGGCCCCAGCCGCACCTTGTCGGCGGGGAACAGCACCCGGTCGAGGGCGGTGCGCACGGCCCCGGGATCGCCGTCGACGATCACCAGCCAGGCCCCGTCGGCGTCCACCAGCACCTCCGCCACCGCCCGCAGGCGGGCCGTGGGGCTGATGCAGCAGGTGCCGAGCCACTGGCCGGGCCGGGCCCCTTCGAGGGCCTGGCTGGTCTGGCCGTGCAGCACCCGCAGGGTGTCGGGACCATCGAGCCGCAGCAGCCCCACGGGCCGCGACCACCGGCTCCGGGCAGGGGGCCTCCAGTCCCAGGGATCGGCCGGGGTGGACGTCGGCACGGAGGAGGAGGTCATGGCGTCGCGTCGGGCGGGGTTCAGCCTGCCGCGCCGTCCAGCCCGGCGGCCGTGGCGGCCACCTCCTCGAGCAGGAACAGGCTGCGAAGCTCCAGGCCGGCCTCCTCCATCGCCTCGGCCCCGCCTTCCTGGCGGTCAACGATGGCCACGACCCGCGCCACGGCGTATCCCGCTTCCTGCAGCTGGGCCACGGCCTTGAGGGCCGAGCCGCCGGTCGTCACCACGTCCTCCAGGACCGTGATCCGGCTGCCGGCCGGCGGCAGGGGGCCTTCCAGCCAGGCGCCGGTGCCATGGCCCTTGGCCTCCTTGCGCACGATCAGGGCATCGAGGTCACGGCCGGCGAGGGCGGCCTGGAGGGCCACCGCGCTCACCAGCGGGTCCGCCCCCAGGGTCAGCCCCGCCACCGCGGCGGCCTCGTCCTCCACCAGCTCCAGCATTAGGCGGCCCAGCAGGGCCAGGCCGATGCCGCTCAGGCTCACCGGCTTGCAGTTGACGTAATGCTCGCTGCGGCGGCCCGAGGCCAGGGTGAAGTCACCCAGCCGGTAGGCCCGCTCCGCCAGCAGGGCAAGCAGGGTGGAGCGCTGTTGGCTGGGGCTGGAGGGCAGGGAGACCATCGGTGGTGGCGGATCGTGGTGACGAAGTGGCTGGTGCGGCTGGGCCGCGATGGTGGAGTGCGTCAGAGGTCGCTAACCTGCGAGCAAATCGCCCCGTAGCTGGGGCCGTATGACCCCATGACAGCACCGATCCTGGCAGTGCCCGCCGTCCTAGCCGCACCCCTGTCGGCCCTGGTGCCGTTCGCTGCGGTTTCTTTCCTGGCCCCTGTCTTCGCCGGGCCGGTGCTGTGCACCACCACCCTCGAAGCGCCGATGCCAGCCTCGGCCGGCTCCGGTCCGGTGGAGGTCACCCGTTGCGGCGTGACCCGCTCGGCTCCCGAGCTGATGGAGCATCGCTACTACAGCTTTTCCGCGCCCTTTGCTCAGGGCGTCAACCTTCTGCATCAGATCACCGATACCCTGGGCCTCTCGGTTCCCGGCAGGGACGGGGGCAAGATCGTCGCCTTTGGTTTCCCTGATCAGAACATCATCTGGGACGGCACCGCCGTCGAGAACACGGCCTCGGTGATGCTCACCGACCAGAGCAGCCTGATGCCCCTGCGCACCTCCGACATCACCAATGGCTACAGCAGCAGCCTTGGTGCGGGGGCCGTATCCACCTACGTCAACCCGCCGGCCAGCACCACCTGGACGCCGCCGATCCGGGGTCTCTGGTAACCAGTCACCGCCGCCGGCAAGCCGGTGTCAGGGGGGTCTAGCAATCTGGTGAATGCAGCGAACTCATAATTCGCCTTAGCCGGGTTCGATCCCCGGGACCCCCATCACCAAACTCCAAACCGACGCACTGATTTGCATGTTTTGTCGGAGTCTCCCAGCTCGCTTCTGGCTTGGGCACCGAATAGGAACGGAAAGTCTGTTTAGGGCCAAATGATGCACGCATTTTCTGGGACGACTGCGCGTCCCAAGTGAAACCTCCATGGCGCGCATGATCCTCGCCGCCGTTAATCTTTGACAATGCTATTGCTACGATTGCTTGATTCTAAGACAATGCATGGTCTGGTGAAGGCGACCAAGGATAAAGTGATTGAAAAGTTATGGTATGCACGTGATCAGCGCTATCACAGCCCCGTCTCATATTCCTGTTATGAGAGTGTATGTTGCTGGCCGTTATTCAGAAGCTCTTGAGTATTGGTATTGGATTACTCAGTAGATCGACGGCTAGAAAGTCCTGCGTTGGAGTGATGAAGAGGGGAAGTGGTATTGGCTGCATCCACTGAGCTGAGCTGATGTGGACCTTCACTATTGAACCATGGTCATCAAGCACTTTTTTCGGGGGCTCATCAGCGCCGTTGCTTGCTGCAGCTACTTGTCAATCAATGCTATGAGGAAATGGAAACGAGCCCGCACCTCCCTAAATGCAGCAGTCCTTGCCAGGTGATCAATGCCCATGACCATCCGCAAAATGCCTCAAGTCCCTTTGGGATTACTGGCGTTTGCTGTGCTAAGTGGGGGTTTGCAATGGGAGGGCTTAGCTGGGACCAATTAGGTCGATCCCGATCGGCGCCTGTTCACTGGGGAAATAAATATCCTTATTATTGGTTGTGTCCGTCGCCATCAGCGATATCTTTGGCGTCACCCACTCCAGCTTGCCTTGCGGAGGCGGACAAAAGACATTGTTTCCAGTGGAAGTCACAAGTGAATGAGGAAATTGATATGTAATAATTACACGCTACCGCCGCATCTGCAACACTTCTCAGTACACGCCCACAATGCCGCCACACTCGGAACCAATGGGCAGATCACGATCGGCGATTACGGGCACGATCTGCCAGAGCGGTCGTAGTCCACATCCAGCGCAAGGAAGGTGAACATCATCCGTTGACGCTCTTCATTACTGAGGAAGTGGGAGCCCTTGCGGCCACCCGCACCGTCCCCATCATCTGCAAATCACGCTGCCAGCGCTGCAGCATGGTGAGGCCTAAGACCAGCCGCTTATCCAGCTCTCTCGTGAGTTGAGCAAGCCGATGCTCAAAGCAATTCGCTTTGGAGCAACTTCAAGCACTCGATCATGGCTCGGCCGTTGTGGTAAGGAGTTTTCCAGTTGTCCACCTTGGCTCCGTATTTGGCGCCCGTGGGCGCGATTGCCCGGTGCCAGTCGCCATTGCTCCAGTCCGCCTGTTGAGACTCTATCCAGTCGAGGGTGCGGCAGAAACATGCGTAGAAGTGTTCCTCACCTGTGTGCACGAACATTTGCATCGCCGCGAGTAGTCCCTCCGCCTGAACCCACCAGGTTTTGGTGCGGATGTGGGCGGGTTGGCCGACATAGCCGCGGTCGAAGAACCCCCCTCTGCGCCTGTCAAAGGCCTTGTCATAGGCCGAAGAAAACCATGTCCGTTGCAGCGGTATGAGAAGAGCAGGTGCGAGGTCCAGCACCGTAGACGCTTGCGTCAGCAACCAGATCTTTTCCAGCTCGTGGCCATACACAACCTGGGCGTATGCGGGCGTCATAAGTGGACGCCAACTTGCATCATGCATATCCGTAGCCACACCAGCACGCGTATCCTGCACCGTGTTGACCAGAATGAAAACAATCTCAAAGAGACGTTGTTTCACCACAGTGTCAGGGGTCAGCTGGCAGTAACCTGTGTAAGCCTCCAGCAGATGAAGGTGCGTGTCCTGCGTCTTGCGGGTAGGCGTTGCTCCGCTTCGGTAGTCGGCAGCATCGTCAGGCACGGCGCTCCAGTCGCGCCGAAGGAACTCCCGGTAACCGCCGAAGACAACGTCTCTCGCACGATTCTCAATGAGTGTGACCAGTTCCATCGCCATTGCCTTGGCCTCTGTGCTGCCCGATGCCTGCGCGAAGGCACTAAGCGCGTAGAGCCCGAAAGCTTGCGCATACAAATGTTTATGGACCTTCAATGGAGTCGTTCCGGCGGAGTCCATCTCCCAGAAGAATCCTCCGTGGATATCGTCCCAGAGTCGATCACGCAAGAATTCGAATCCCCAATGGGCGGCTTCGAGATAGTGATCCGCACTCGGACTGCGCGCTGCCAGGCGGGAGAAGAACCACAACGTGCGGGACTGGCCCACGATTCCTTTAGGGCATGGACCGAGCCACTGACCGCGATGACAGTGGTGCATCAAGTAGCCACCGTTTTGCGCGTCTACAATCCCTGGATACCAGAACGGCAGGATATTGTGTTCAAGGATTCGAACGAGCCTTTTCGCGCTGGCCTCATATCCGGGAAGTGGCGAGCCGGCTGCCATGGCCGATCGAGGCGGGCTTCGAAACTGGAGACGACTCCATGCATAACGCAGTTCGGCATTGGCTTCCGCAAACGCCCTAAAAAGGTGTTCAGGATTCATTGCAGGCTAGCTTCTTCCGCACGCCACTTTGCGTTGCCAATAGGAGGGGTGTTAGAATAGCAAGAATGGAAAATACCTCAACCATGTTAAAGGGTGACCTTGTCCATGAAACATTGGATGGCGAGACCATCATTATCGACTTATCGTCTGGATCGTATTACAGCTTGGAGGGGTCTGCCGCCGACCTCTGGGCGCGATTGGTAGCCTGCGAGAGTATTGCTGAATCAGCCGAGTCACTCTCTGTGCAGCACAGTGGGGACTTCACAGCATTGAGAGGTCGGATTGCGGACTTCCACCGGCAGCTCTTTGACCATGGTCTTGTCATCAGCCAGCCTCCAGCGGAGTCGGCCCCCGACGGCGACCTGGGCTCATTTGAGTTACCCAAGATTCGTGTCTACGATGACCTGCGCGAGCACCTGCTTCTCGATCCCATCCATGACGTTGAACGTGGCGCTGGCTGGCCGGTCCCAGGCACTGGAACATGACCGTTGAGCGGTCGCTGGAGCCAGCCGCTCAGGAATTCCGTGAAGCATTCGTCAGCGAGGCGATGCGAGCTGCGCAGTCCGCCATTGCGTTGCCGATCCGAGTGGCAGGTACTCATGTTGAACTTGTATTTGCAGAGTCGGATATTCGTGACGCCCTCCTGCCGGCTCTGCGTCATCACGCCGAGGTGGCCGCGCTCAGCCCTGCGGTACCGACCATAGATTCTGCGAGGGTCATCGCCTGGAGCACACCGATGCCGCCGTTCCCCTGGGACGGGCGGCATCTTGGCCGTGGCGGCGCGATAGCCGGCCTGTCCCACGGCCCGGTACGTGCCACAGCAAGCGCAGACGACTCCAGTGTGATGCTCTGGGATAGCGATCTGCGGCTGGCCTGTTGTTGGTTTTCGGGCCAGGCAGGCCTCACACGCTGGGACCGTGCGGCGCCGCTGCGAACGGCTTTGCACTTCGCGTTGGCGACGCCTCGGCGGCAACTTGTCCACGGGGCCGTCGTCGGAGTCGCCGGGCGCGGCGTTCTTCTGGCCGGCCCGGGAGGCTCTGGCAAGTCGACGACCACCCTGGCGTGCCTGGAAGCCGGCATGCAGATCGTTGGTGACGACTACACGGCTGTTGAATTAACAGATCGCGGGGCCCGCGCCTGGAGCCTCTATGGGTCAATCAAGGTCGGGGAACGCGCGGATGTTTTCGGTGGTCAAGACCATCGGCGCATGCTTCTTTTGGGCCAAGACATGCCCGGGTCGCCGACAGAGTCTCTTGACCTAGTGGCAGTTCTGCTCCCCCGCATCAAGGGTGGCCAGGAATCGCGGCTCACCAGGGCTAGCCCCGCGGACGCGTTGCGAGCGCTGGCCCCGTCCACCCTGCTGCAAGCTCCGTACGAGGATCGCCAAAGCATCGGCATTCTTGCCGATCTGGCCCGCTCAATCCCGGCACATCACTTGCATCTGGGTGCGGACAGGGGAGTTCCCGCCATCCGAACGG
This sequence comes from Synechococcus sp. UW140, assembly GCA_943372935.1. GTDB lineage: Bacteria > Cyanobacteriota > Cyanobacteriia > PCC-6307 > Cyanobiaceae > Cyanobium. The sequence continues at coordinate 7,914 of CALSAP010000016.1, read as the reverse complement.
CGTTGTCACGATGACTCGGCTCGCCGTCATCGACCACGAGCCACCTCAGGCCGGCCACCACGGCGGTGCAGAGAGGATGCTTGCGATGCTACGACTATTGCGGGAGGACAACCACGACGTAACTTTTGCCAGTCTGCGACCTTGGCCCGACGATCTGATCTTTTCGGCTCAGCGGTTAGAGCGGCTCGGTATCCGATGCGCAGCGCTTGACGGGTCCGTAGTTGACTGGCTGCAGACCGCTGGAACAGATTTCGACGCCGTGATTGCCAGCCGCCTTCTTGTAGCCGAAACAATCCTTCCGGCCATCCGAAGCATCGGTCTCGGTACCCGATTCATCTATGACGCGCAGCATGTCGAACACCTGTGGAAGTTTCGCCTCGCCAAGCAGACCCGCAACCGACCGCTGCTGGCAGCCGCGCTGCGCGATCGCACCGTCGAACGGGAGGTGGTTACGGCCGCAGACGCCGTGATCGCGGCCTCCCAGGAGGATGCCGATGAATTGCGCAGGCTGGGGCCGGGCACCGGTGTCCATGTCGTTACAGCCGTGCATTCGGCTGCCGACAGCAGTGACCGCGCCGTCGGTCCGCGCACCGGAATGGTGTTCCTCGGATTCCTCGGCATGGCAGAGAATGAATCAGCTGTTTGGCGCCTGATCGACGGAGTCTGGCCGCTCGTGCATGCCGAACTGGGCCCGATACCGTTGACGATCATCGGCGCGGCACCACCGGATTGGCTGTTGGAGGTCTCAACCGAAAGGCCCGGACTCACCGTTACAGGTTTCGCCAATGACGTCGACCGGAGGTTGCGCCAGGCAGGGGTGCTGGTGGTGCCGGTTAATGGCGGCTCGGGTGTGAAATCGAAAGTTCTCCACGCCTTCAGCCGACGCCTGCCTGTCGTCGCCACGGCCGACGGCGTGCGGGGTGTTCCGGCGGTCGATGGAGTCCACTTTCTGCACGCCGAAACCAATGCCGAGCTTGCGGCCGCAACGGTCCGGATTTTGCGGTGCCCCGATCTTGGTAGCAGGCTTGCCGATCATGCCGCACGGTTGCTGCAGGCGCGGTTTAACGACGAGGTCAGTCGTGCCGGTCTCCGCGCTGCGCTGGGGTCCCATGCCTGATCCGGCGGGGCCGAGAATAGGGGTAGTGCTGCCTGTGTTTAACGGTGAGGCCTACCTGAAGGTGGCTTTGGAGTCGATCGCGGCGCAGACGTTGCAGCCCTGCGATGTGGTGGCGGTTGACGATGGCTCCTCGGATCAGAGCGTGAAGCTGCTTGAGGCGTTTGGCGCACGGATCGTTCGCACGGATCGCCTTGGGCAGGCCCTCGCGCGGGACCGGGGCATCGAAGCGGTTGCGGGCGACCTGATCGCGTTCCTCGACCAGGACGACCGCTGGCTTCCCGACAAGCTGGCGCTTCAGCTCAAACTGCTCGCGGACAAACCGGAGTTGTCCTTTGTCGGCGCACTCAGCACGGTCTTCCTCGAACCCGGGACGGTCAGGCCCCCATGGTGGAAACCGGCGTGGGACGCCGGTAAGCCGGAGCCATCACTGCTGCCTAGCGCAACGCTGTACCGAAGATCTGCATTTGAGCATGTGGGCGGCTTTGCTTCGGCTGCCGTCCACATGTCGGAGGACTTTGCTTGGACGGCGCGCGCCCAGGATTTCGGACTTCGCCGAGCGCTAATAGACGAGGTGCTGGTTCAACGACGGATTCACGATCGCAATACCTCGGGGGACACTCGGGTGCGGGTGTGCGAACACTTCAGTATTATCCGCGAATCATTAAGAAGAAGACGGGAGTTAGATGTCTGAATCTGTGGCGGTGGTCATTCCTGCACGGGCGTCTGAACCTTTCCTGGAGGAGGCTGTTACATCAGTCCTGGCCGAACCGGAGGTGACGCATCTCGTCGTCGCTACACACGATGGTGAGAGCCAAACCGCTGAACTGGTCGACCGATATCCCGACCCGCGGATTTCATTGGTGTTCTCGAGCGGGCCGTCCGCGGGAGAGAACCTCGACGCCGGCATCGCCTGGACACGGGCCCCGTGGCTGGCCTTTCTGGACGCTGACGACTGCTGGCCGGCTGGGCGGTTGGCGACCGCCCTCGCCGCCGCCGGCAGGACCCCTGGCACCGAGTTGGTCCTCGGCCGACAGCGCGCGATGAGCAGCGACGGTGCACTACTGGAGGCGACTGCCCCGGCACCGCTACTTGGTGCTGCCCTGATTAAGCGTGCGGCTGTCGATCGGATCGGACCCTTCGGCGATAGTCTGATCGCACAGTTGCGCTGGCTGGTACGAGCCAGTGAAATCGCCGTCCCCACTGTCTTGCTGAATGAGGTGGTGCTGCACCGACGACGGCATGGTGGCAACCTGAGCCTGGTACGGCGCACAGAACTTCACCAGGCTTACCTCATGCTGGCCCGCGAATGTGCCGCGAGGCAACCCCGCGACATGAACCGCGACTGAAAAGCTACGAAGCTATGTCCATGCGGCTTGGCGGTGCTGGCTCTTGGTCGCGTCTTCGCCACCATTGCTGACCTGCATCGGCGGGGTTCACCCGGTTGCGCAAGCTGCCGCGCTCCTGGCCCGAATGCCAGGACATTGGCCGAGTGCTTTGCAAACTGGTGCCCGGCTGCGCCTGCATGGAGGTCACCCTTTCGTCGATTGTGGTCCTGCCTCCAAGCGGCCGTCGTCGGAGTGGACTGGCGATCGTCAAGCTCCCGATGCTGGTGTTCAATGGCAGGATAAGATGCATTGCTGAATTGGCGATTGGGTGCTGGATCGTCACGATTCGCCTCTATCGGACCCAGCAACACCTCGGTCTCAAGTATCGCCATGGTCCACAATGGGAGGAGTGATCGCCACGGCATGCCTTGCACGGATCTATTGCTCTGCTGCTGCACAACTTGGGGGGAGTTAGGCAGCGGCGCCCATCTGTTCACCACCTCTTCCTCCACGGTGATTCCACTTCAACCGATCTTCGTGATCTCAACACCTCCAATGCATGCCGGAACATGACAGAAGTCATTTAACGGGGCTGCGCTCTGCGGTGTCAACGTTGACTTCGGCGAGATTCCTATGGTCTATCACGTCGGCCTGGGCATCTCCTGTGGTAAGCGGCTTGCTTTCACCAGGAGCAACGGAGACGGCAAGTCAGCCATCGTCCGGTACATCCTCGGTCTTGATAGACCATGGTCTGCAACAGTTCCGCCAGCGGCTGTCTCCATGGGGAGCTTGATATGACGACGCTCCGCCGCCAGATTGGCGTGGTATGGCAGGAGTCATCTTTGCAGGACGGCACGTTTCGCCAGACCGTTGCACCCGGCCACCCGTGGTTTCTGATCCTGGACGAATTGCGCCATCACCTTAGGGTCGTGGCCGTCCGCTCAATGCTGCGTGCCACCGAGGCGATGCCGCTGTCGCCTGCGGTCCTGCTGATCGCTGATGTCACCGGGTTCATCGGCTGGGCCGGCCGGGAGGTGAGGATTGACGGGAGAACGGTTCAGCCGCCACCGGCGATCGCGGGTCTGTCATGACCCGTCGTGCACGCCAGGGCCCTCCGCTCATCCCGCTCCGGTCGGTCCCTCCGGAAGAACTGCCATTCCCCACCGCGGCTCAACTCGACCTGGTGAAGGCGGCCGTGCTGCCAGCCGGTGCAGCGGCAGCGGCGTGGCGGCGTTGGAAAGCTCGCGGAATCCCGCTTGAAGCCGTCGACCACGCCTCAGGCCGGTTGTTCTCCCACCTCTGGACCAAGCGGGTCGAGGCAGGTATCGGGGTTGAGGACTTACCGCTGCTGAAGGGTATCTACCGGCAGACCATGGCCAACAACGCGGTCACCCTTGACGGGGCGTTCGAAATTACCCAGCCCATCATCGATGCCGGAATCCCGGTGTTGTTCATCAAAGGTTCGGCGATCATCGCGATCGCAGGAAGCCGTGGCTTGGGCATGCGTCGGATCGTTGACGCCGATGTCCTGGTGCGCGAGGACGAGGCTGAACGTGCGATCGCTATCGTGAAAGCAGCTGGCCACCGGGGCAAATGGGCCGACCATGGCCTGCAGCCATCCTTCGGCATCAGCCATGCTCAGAGCTTTACCGCGTCCAACGGCTCTGAACTCGACTTGCACTGCTGGGCTTTCAAGACGTCCGGCGACGACGGAAGTATGTTCGATACCGCGCGCACCTCGTCACTGCTCGGACGCTCCGTCGTCATCCCTTCCACCACTGAGGCCCTTGTTATGGCGGTGGCGCAGGTGTTCAGCGGTCCCGCGCCTCAGGCGCCGTTGCGGTGGATCGCGGATGCCTTGGTGCTTTTCGACCTCGAAGCCGACATGATCGAATGGGACGTGCTTTTGGAACGTTCTCGTCGACCTGGCCTGACTCTCGGTCTAAGCGCCGGACTGGAGTTTCTCTCGCGTGAGTTCGGTGCACCGGTGCCGGACGAGGTGCTGTCTGAGTTGCGCCAGCGGCCGGTCTGCCTGCGGGAGCGCGGACTATACCTGGCAGCGTGTCACAATCTACGAAATATTGGGTTGTTGCTTTACCAACTTGAGTTGCATCGGACGCGGCGTCTGCGGGACCCTGCCGGCGTGCCTAGCGATTTCCTGAAGTATGTTTCCCAAGTCACAGGTGCAAGGACTGGTAAGCGTCGGGACTTCTTTGAGCGCCAGTTGCTCCGCGCCCTCCAGCGTCTTGGCCTAGGCCAGTCATTTTCACGCTGAGATATGGCCCACGACATCGCTGCGGATCAGTTCCTGATCATCATCGGATCGGCCAAGTCCGGAACGACCTCGTTATTCAACTATCTCAGTAAGCACCCAGCGGTGTGCCCGAGTATTCCGAAGGAGCCCGCGTACTTTTCGGAGTATCGAACCTCTGGGCTGAGCGCTAGCCGATACGAGGGAGTCTGGCCGCATTTCGACCCCGCCGTCCACCGGTTTGCTCTCGAGGGTTCAGTCACTTATACCATGTGGCCAGAGGGTGACGGAGTCGCGATGCGTATGCATGCCTACGGCCTCCGGCCACGGCTGCTGTATCTCGTCAGGGATCCGATCGAGCGCATCGAATCCCAGGTCAATTTTCGTAGGATCTACTGCACGCAGCGGATCAGCTTTGAGGACTCGCACCCAGTCGATGCTTCCCGTTATGCCGCTCAGATCGACCCATTTGTTGTGACGTTCGGGCGTGAAGCCCTGCGAGTCCTGGATTTTGCCGACCTGCGTGCCGACCCCAACCGGGTTTGTGCAGGGATCTTTGATTGGCTAGGACTTCAACCGCACACCATCAACAATCCCGAGATCCACAACGCTACCGAACGCTTGGTGCGAAGTCAGGTTGACCGCCTGCTTGCCACCAGACCTGCATGGCGCTTGGTAGGAAGGATGCTGCCTCCCGTCGTTCGCCGTTTCGGCAGGAAAGCTGCGCTGAATCTGGTTCCTTACCATCACCAGCATGAGCGGATTTCGCCTGAGCGGGTGTGCGAGATCCGGTCACTCTTGAAAGAAGACATTGACAGGTTTGGACGAGAGTGGGGCGTGGACGTCAGCCAGTGGGGATTCGGAGTCGGAGGATCATCATGAACCCGGTACTGGCCCAGCTTCTGAATACCGGAGAGGCGACAGCTCCGAATGGCGCGCAGGTCCGCTTGCATTCCCAACTGCCCGAGCTTGAGGGGTTGCTGCTGCAATCCTGGCTGGAACGCTATCGCCCTGTCCGGCTCTTGGAGATTGGGCTGGCGTATGGGATTTCGTCGCTGTTCATCTGTGATGCAATCCAGCAATGGCCTGTGGAGTGCTACCACATCATCGACGCGTTCCAGTCCGGACAGTGGCAGCAGATCGGAGTCAACAATCTCCATGCAGCCGGCTTCGCTCGCCTGGTCACCATGTATGAGGAGTTGTCTGAGTTGTGTTTGCCAAGATTTCTGGAACAGGGTCACCGCTACGATTTCGCCTTCGTGGACGGTTGGCACACATTCGATCATGTCCTGACTGAGTTCTTCTACATCAGCCGGATGCTTGATGTTGGTGGGGTAGTGGTTTTTGACGATGTACATTTGCCGTCGATCCATGCAGTCCTCGCCCATGTCGATTCCTATGACTGCTACGAACGCTTGGCTCTCCCTGCGGACTTTCCTCCTTCCATGAAGATGAAAGTCCGCAAAGTTGCAGGGCTGCCGCCGGTGCGGATCGCGGGTTTCGTGAAAATCACGCCGGACGAGCGTGACTGGGACTGGCACCGTGATTTTGTGTGAGTTCAGGGGTGCACGTCAGCCATGAGGACGTGCTGTTGCTGTCGATTCCTTGATTCTGCAGTAGTGCCTGGTCTGTTACCACCGACCAAAGAAGGAACGATTGGCCCTATGCCGCATAGACTTTGCTAAAACCTTTGGCATTGGTATGAGTGAGGCCGACAGGGGTGTGGTGCGACCCAACAGCCCATGCCTACACACCCTTCGCCCGCCTGACACCGATCGGACGCCAATGCCTGATCCGTCAGCATCTCGACCAGGACCGCTGCCTTGCTGAGCTGGCTGCCGAAAACAACATCAGTGAGCGCACGGCCCGCACGCGGCTGGCGCGCCAACGGCCCTGGGTGGCCTCACCCCCCAACAGCGGCTTGCTCAGCGATTGGCATGAAAACCTGGTGGGAAAGCACAACTAAGCAGCAGAACGGCGGCATATCAATTGCGGCTAAGAAGGACCACCTGTGATTTCATTGCCTTCTATAGGTTTTACAATCCCCACCTTTTCTGTCTTTTCGATGTTCCAAATGGTTATTGATGGCGCCATCCACTCCAGCTTCTCTTGAGCAGGCACTCCCAGGTCATTACGGTCAGCAGAAGTCATAGGTAGGTCCAGCTCAACCCAACACACGATAGCAGATCTATTTTACTCACCTACCCATCTCACAATTCCATCAGCACTCCGTAGCACCTCCTGCATGGCTTGAAGGGATTTGTGCAATTAAGGTCATGAAGCCCCAGGCTTAGACCCTGCTTCACTTGAAATGAAGACTTTTCTCTCGGTGTCGTTGCACTCCATACGCGAGATCTTGGGAGTCTTCTACTCCCTCTTCTCCTGAGCAAGCAATGGCAGGCCCAGGTCTTAGTGGTCAGGAGAAGTCTTTTGTCGGCATCAACTAGGTCATGACTATGAACCAAGAAGTACCTCTCCTTTACACATCTGTAGCAGCGCTAAGCACCAGCAGCAAGACTCAGCAATTGTTCCAAATCCGCCACAAGAGTATTCCACGACATCGGGGCAACCCCACAGCGATGCTAGTCGAAGTGCAGCAATCAAATAAGTCTTTTAGAGACCTTTAGGTGCTACTGCTGGACTTGATACGAAAGGACCATGAGAAGAAGAGTGGGAGGCAGAAGGTAATAAAAAAGAGTCTTTGAAGACCATTCGTGATAATGGATATTGCTGTCGAGCGGAATTTAAAGATAATCGGTCAGGAAGGACCGAATTTAGCGAGCGGAGTCTGCTGACCATTAGACTCGGTTTGAGCGAAATTCGGTTTACCTTCCGTTCCCCCCGCCTCCATCAGCGAAATCTTCGGCGTCACCCACTCCAACTTCTGAGTAGGCGCAGGACCCTGCAAGTGATCGTCGTTCCGGGTCATTAGCAAAGAGAAGCGATAGCTTTGAGCAGCCTAGGACTTCACCCATAAACCGCCCAGCTCCTCAACACTCCCACACAACTGCCCCACAAGACCCCAGAGCACTCCAGCAGCACCACAGCGGAACCCGGCACACCACGCCTTCCCTGAGGTGGATGGCTTTTATTGGACAGATTCGGCCCGTGACATCGTTAACCCCGGGCGGGAAGAACAGGGTTTGGTCTCAGTGTAGACCTCATGGGGAGTTTTGCCTCCCAGTGCGCTGTGCGGTCTTACATGGCCATACCTCCAGAAG
>CALSAP010000015.1:0-76433 GCA_943372935.1 Synechococcus sp. UW140 | reverse complement strand
CACCAGGTCGCGGGGAACGTCATCGGCCATCTCCTCCGCCGAAATGCTGATCGACGGCGAGCCGTTCTGGAGGGCACTGAGCAGGTCCGCCCAGAGGCTCACCATGGTGCGCTGGGCCTGGGGCACCAGGCCCAGCCGTTCCAGGTGGGGGGCACATCCCTGATGCAGCCAGAGGCTGGAGTGGTGATGGCCGGGTTGGGGGCGCATGGCCAGGCCGGCCGCCAGGGCTTCGGGGGTGGGCTCGCCGCTGCTGCGGCGCAGGCCGGAGGCCACCAGCAGTTTCCCGGTGTGGACGGCAGAGACGCCGTAGCGGCGGCCCAATTCGGTGAGGGTGAGCCAGTCACCTCCCGTCGGGGTCTGGGCGCTGTGGCGGGCGGACATGGAGGCGGAATCGAGTAACCGAATCCTGCCTAGGACCCCTGAAGCGTCAATTCGTCAACAGGAAACCGCCACATGGTGTTACCGAATTGATGAGACTTTACGAACAATTCAGGTTTCGGCCGGGCCCAGCCAGCGCTCCAGCGCCGGGGAGAACACCTCCCGAATCACGGTGAGTTCTCTCCCCTGGCGAAAGAAGCGGTAGTGGCGGCTCCAGAAGGGGCCGTCGCAGCCGAAGCGCTCCTTCAGCCAGGGTTCCTGTACCTGCCCGAAACCATCCACCTCCCGGTACAGCTCCGCCCGTCCGGCCGAGAGGCTGCGCCAGATCGGCAGACGGCGATCCTGCAGATGGGCCTCCGCCTCAGCCTGGTTCCACCAGCTTTCCGCCCAGCCCAGGGCCTGGGGCCCACAGGTGAGCCAGACCTGTCGCCGCAGCAGGGGCTCGGCCAGCTGGGCCACCTCCCCCGGAGCCCCTGGCGATCCCCCCGGTTCGGAGGCCATGGCGATCAGTTCGACCTCCACCGGCAGGCCCGTAAGCAGCTGCAGGTGCCGGGTTGGGCTGCCGTCACCGAGCAGCATCAGCTTCCAGGGTCCGGTGAGTTCCCGGCCGCCAGGGAGCTCCTGGCGTTCGGCGGCGCTGGCCTGCCACAGAAAGTCGGGAGAGGGCCACAGGCCGCCGGAGTCAGGGGTCATGGCGGGCTGGGGGCTCGGGTGAGTCGCTGTTCGGGTCAGTAGCCGTTACTGATCGAGATGCGGCGGACCTCGCCGCCGCGCTCGATCAGGGCGGTATCGCCATCGGCGGAGCGAAGCCGCCAGCCGCTGCCGCCGATCACTTCTCCGGTGTTGACGCTGGTGGAACTTCCCCCCATCTGGAAGATCGCCGAGGCAGGACGTCCCGCCGAGCCCACGACTCCGACCAGCTCCGGAACGGGGCCGCCTCCACCGACCGGGGCGGCGCTGCGCTCGGGATAGGTCCCGCCGCCGCTGGCGGGGGGGGCTGCGGCGGCCAGTTTCGGGCTCACCGGCACCCGCAGGACCGGAGCCCTTGCCCCCTCCTGCTGGGGCAGCTGGGACAGCTGCTCGATCCAGGGTTCTTCTGGTGGAGGCGGGAGCTGGTCGCCAGAGAACGGCAGCAGGGACTGCCCGCCGCTGACAAGGTTGGTGCCACCCACGGCCCCAAGCGGGGCCGGATTGGCAGGCCCGAGGCTGCGTAAGCGTTCCACCAGCAACAGGCTGCGCTCCTGGGTGAGGGCCTGCTGCATCCGGCTGGAGTGCGTCAGATACAGCACCGAGCTGGCGACGCTGATCATGCAGACCCCGCCCATTGCCGTCAGCAGCAGGATGTGGCGGTCGGGCCGGGTCGGGGTGGGTGCCGCCGGTGCCGGTCGGCCCCGCAATTGCCGAATCGGGGTGGCCACCGGCAGTGGCGGGGGCATCTCGGCCTGGGCTGCCACATCGAGATCAATGGTGGCCTCGGGGTCGAAGACCCGGTTCATCATCTGCTCGGCCTTCAGCTCCCAGTAGGCACGGGACGTGGGAATGCCGCGCAGGGGACGCCGAGGGGAGGGGCTCACGTGCAGTCCTCGGCGAAGGGGTGCGTCACTGTAACGATGGTTCCACGGTCTGACGAGGGCCCGGTGGCTCCCGGCGCCGTTCCAGTTCCAGCCAAAGCAGCAGGGCGTTGACATCGGCGGGACTGACGCCGGGAATCCGGGAGGCCTGCCCGAGGCTGCGGGGCTGGATGGCCGTCAGCTTCTCGCGGGCCTCCGCCGAGAGGGTGCCGATGCCGGCGTAGGCGATGCCGGCGGGGATGGCCCGCCCGAGCTGGCGCCGGACCCGCTCGATCTGCTGTTCCTGGCGGGCCAGGTAGCCGCTGTACTTGATGTCGATCTCGGCGCCATCGCGCAAGTCGGTCGGCAGATCCGGGTCACAGAGCCCCAGCCGCACCAGGTCCTCGCCGTGCAGGCCCGGCCGGCGCAGCAGATCGGCCAGGGTGATGGAGCCGTTGATGCCGGCGCCGGTGAGGCTGGCCACGGCACTGGCGGCCGGATCGGAGGCCTTGAGCCGCACCGTCTCCAGGCGTCGCTTTTCGGCATCGATGCCGGCCTGCTTCTGTTCAAACAGGCGCCAGCGCCGTTCGTCGATCAGGCCCAGCTGGTGGCCGAGGGGGGTGAGGCGGCGATCGGCGTTGTCACCGCGCAGCACCAGCCGGTACTCGCTGCGGCTGGTCAGCACCCGGTAGGGCTCCTTCAGATCCTGGGTCACCAGGTCGTCCACCAGGGTGCCGATGTAGCTGCCCTCCCGGGGGAAGTGCACCGGGTCCTGGCCCCCCAGCAGACGGGCGGCGTTCAGCCCGGCCACCAGCCCCTGGGCGGCGGCCTCCTCGTAGCCGGTGGTGCCGTTGAGCTGGCCCGCCGAGAACAGGCCCTGCACCCGTTTGGTTTCGAGGGAGGGCTCCAGTTGGGTGGCCGGCAGAATGTCGTAATCGACGGCGTAGGCGGGCCGCAGCATCACGCAGGCCTCGAGCCCGGGCAGGGTGCGCAGCAGGGCCAGCTGCAGGGATTCGGGCAGGCCGGTGGAGAAGCCCTGGACGTAGAGCTCGGGGGTGTCGCGTCCCTCCGGCTCCAGGAAGATCTGGTGGCTGTCCTTGTCGGCGAAGCGCACGATCTTGTCCTCGATCGACGGGCAGTAGCGGGGCCCCTTGCTGTCGATGAAGCCGCCGTAGATCGGCGTGAGGTGGAGGTTGTCGCGGATCAGCTGGTGGGTGGCCGCCGTGGTGCGGGTGATGTGGCAGGCCATCTGCTCGCCGCTCACCCGGGCGGTGGGATCGAAGCTGAAGAAGCGGTCGGCGGCGTCGCTGGGCTGCTCCTCCAGCTGGTCGAGGGCCACGCTGCGCCGGTCGACGCGGGCGGGGGTGCCGGTCTTGAGCCGGTCGGTGCGGAAGCCCAGCGCCTGCAGGGCTTCGGTGAGCCCTTCAGCGGGCTGCTCCCCGGCCCGGCCCGCCGCCATCGAGCGGTTGCCCACCCAGATGCGGCCCCCCAGGAAGGTGCCGGTGGTGAGGATCACGGCGCCGGCGCCGTAGACGCTGCCGAAGTAGGTGCGCACGCCGATCACCCGGGCGGTCAGGCCGGCCGGATCATGGGGATCGCCCTCCAGCTCCAGCCCCGTGACCATCGCTTCGCGCAGGGCCAGGTTGGGGGTGTGCTGCAGCATCTGCAGCATCTGGCGGGCGTACTGGCGTTTGTCGGTCTGGGCCCGCAGGGCCCAGACGGCGGGTCCGCGGCTGGCGTTGAGCAGGCGCTTCTGAAGGGCAGTGGCATCCGCCAGCCGGCCGATCACTCCGCCGAGGGCATCCACCTCATGCACCAGCTGGCTCTTGGCCGGGCCTCCCACGGCCGGGTTGCAGGGCTGCCAGGCGATGCGGTCGAGGTTGAGCGTGAACAGGGCGGTGGACACCCCGAGCCGGGCGGCGGTGAGGGCCGCCTCGCAGCCGGCATGGCCGCCGCCGACCACGATCAGGTCGAAGTGTTCGGTGGGGTCTGCGCTCAGGGCCATCCTTCGAATGTATGGCGTGGCAAGGGCCGGTGGGGCTGCCGGGCCTGGCCGATGATGGGGACCTGCGGTCGAGGCGTCCGCCCATGCGCACCGCCCTGGTGCTGATCGATCTGATCAACGACCTCATCCACCCCGACGGGGCGATGCCCACCTGCGCCGCGGAGGTTCAACGGCGCGGCGTGCTGGGCGCGGCCAACCAGGCCCTCGAGCACGCCCGCGCCCGCGGCTGGCCCACGCTCCTGGTGAAGGTGGGCTTCCGCGCCGGCTATCCGGAGTTGCCCGCCCACGCGCCGCTCCTCGGCCGGGCCCGGGAGCTGGGGGCCCTGCGGCTGGGCCAGTGGGGCACGGCGTTCCACGCCGATCTGGCGGTGGAGCCCGGCGATCCGGTGCTGGTGAAGCACCGGCTGAGCCCCTTCCATGGCACCGCCCTGGCGACGCTGCTGCGGGCCGCCGGGATCGAGCGGCTGCTGCTGGGGGGTGTCAGCACCGCCTGGGCCCTGCAGGCGGCGGTTCGGGAGGCCCACGACCGCGACTTCCAGGTGGTGCTGGTGGAGGACGCCTGCGCCGCGGCAGGCCCCCAGGAGCATCAGGCCTCGATCGCTCAGCTGTCCCGCCTGGCCACCGTGATGCGAGCGGCCGACCTGGCCTGAGCGTGCTCAGGGCCCAGGGGGCTGCAGCGAGGCGGCATAGGCGGGATCCTCGCTGCTGAACACCCAATCCCAGAAGGTGAAGTAGAGCCCGAAGTGCTTGCCGTGGCGGCGGTGGTGAATGGAATGGTGCGCGGGGCCGATCAGCCAGCGGCCCAGCCAGTGGTGGGGGAAGCGCAACGGCAGCACCTCCAGGCCCAGGTGGTTCACCACAGCCCACACCGTCATGGTGGTGAGCACCGCCAGCAGGGTGATGAAATGCAGGGGAATCAGCATCACGACCCCGATCAGGAACAGGGCCTGAACCACGGCTTCGAGCGGGTCAAAAGCGAAGGAGGTCCAGGGCGTGGGCTGACGCGATCGGTGGTGCCCCTGGTGAAACCAGGCAAACAGTCTTGGATGGTGAAACAGCCGATGGGTGGCGTAGAAGTAGGCATCCTGCAGGACGAGTACGGCCAGGTAGCTGAACGGCAGAACCCACCAGTTCTCCGCATCGATCCGGCCGTGGAGCTTGGTCATCCCCTTGTCGTACAGAGTCATGATCACGGCCGTGGCCAGGGCGAAGACGCCCGTTGACTGGACAGACAGGTGGATGTCGTGCAGAACGGAGTTTGTCGCCGGCTGGCGGTGATAAAGAAGCCAGTGGACGAATCCCGCCATGGCGAGATAGCGCACCAGGATGATGGTGAAGAACGTTACAATGTAAAACCAGAAAGAATGCTGCTGCACGTATAGCTTCACGATGCCTTGATGTTCAGGCTACTGGCTCTTCCGCTGGCGCGATACGGCGGGTATCCCTATGCAGCGAGATTGCGGAAACGTGTGAACTGGGGCTCAAACAGCAGCTTGACGGTGCCGACGGGGCCGTTGCGGTGCTTGGTGACGATGACTTCGGTGATGCCGCGGTCGGCGGTTTCGGGGTTGTAGTACTCATCGCGGTAGATCATCAGCACCAGGTCGGCGTCCTGCTCGATCGAGCCCGATTCCCGCAGGTCGCTGAGCATCGGGCGCTTGTTGGTGCGGGACTCCACGCCCCGGCTGAGCTGGGAGAGGGCGACCACAGGCACGTGCAGCTCACGGGCCATGCCCTTGAGGCCCCGGGTGATGCGGGAGAGCTCCTGGACGCGGTTGTCCGGGGTGCTGCCCTCCATCAGCTGCAGGTAATCGATCACGATCAGGCCGAGCTCCTTGCCGGTTTCGGCCATCAGGCGCCGGCAGAGCGAGCGCATCTCGAGCACTCCCGAATTCGGCTTGTCGTCGATGAACAGGGGCAGCTGGCCGAGGCTGTTGATGCCCTGGCCGAGCAGGGGCCACTCCTCCTGCTGCAGGCGGCCGGTGCGCAGGCGTCCGCTCTCGATGCCCACCTCCATTGAGAGCAGGCGGTAGGTGAGCTGTTCCTTGCTCATCTCCAGGCTGAACACGCAGACCGGCAGCTGGTGCAGCTGGGCCACGTTCTTGGCGATGTTGAGCACGATCGAGGTCTTGCCCATGGCAGGACGCCCGGCCACGATGATCAGGTCGCTGCGCTGCAGGCCCTGGGTGATGGCGTCGAGGTCGTAGAAGTTGACCGGGATGCCAGCGACGGCGGTGCCCAGGGAGCGGCTCTCGATCTCGTTGAAGGTGCTGGTGAGGATCTCGGCGGTGGGGGTGAGGCCGGAGGTGGGCTTCTCCTGGCTGATGGCGAAAATCTTCTGCTCGGCCTCATCGAGCACCTGCTCCATGGGGATGCTCTGGTCGAAGCCCAGGCGGATCACATCGTTGGCGGAGCGAATCAGCTGCCGGCGCAGGTGCTTGTCCATCACCAGGCGGGCCACCTGGTCGATGGAGGCGGTGGAGAGGGTGCGCTCCACCAGCTCGACCAGCCGGGCGCTGCCGCCCACCTTCTCCAGCTGGCCGGTGTCGGCCAGCCAGGCCGCCATGGCCGTGAGGTCGGTGGGCTTGCCCTGGCTGTGCAGCATCAGGGCGGTGCGGTAGATCTCGCGGTGAGCGCCGAGATAGAACGCCTCGGGACGCAGCACGTCGGCGATGCGGCCGATGGCATCGGGATCCAGCAGGATGCCGCCCAGCACGGACTCCTCCGCCTCCAGGTTCTGGGGGGGAACGGAATCGGGCAGGGCCTCGAACCCGGACTGTTCGGCCCGCCGGGCCGGTGGCTTCTGGCCGTCAGGACTGGGGGGATCGGATCCAGCCAGGGGCACGCTCACCATGGACGCCTTTCCAGAACGCGACTCACCGCAGAAGGGGCCGGATCGGTTGGGATCGGGCGCCAGTGAGACGTTTCACTCTGGGGCCCGAAGCCGAAAAAATCGGTTCGCTGCTGGCTGATCAGTAGCTGACCACTTCCAGATTGACGTCGGCGACGACCTCAGGATGCAGCTTGATCTGCACCTTGTAGGAGCCGGTGCGGTGAATCTCGGGAACGGTGATGACGCGGCGATCGACTTCCTTCTTGGTGGCCGCTTCGATGGCCTCAGCCACGTCGCCGTTGGTGACGGTGCCGAACAGGACGTCATCGCCGCCCGTCTGCTTCTTGACGGTGAAGCGACCGATGGTGTCAAGGGCGGTGCGGAAGGCCACGGCCTCAGCTTTGAGGGCCGCCTGGCGCTCGGCCTCCTTGGCCCGCCGGTGCTCCACCTGACGCAGCACCGCGGCGGTGACGGCCAGGGCCTTGCCGGTGGGCAGGAGGTAGTTACGGGCGTAGCCAGGAGCCACATCCACCAGATCCCCGTTCTTGCCCAGGGAGAGGATGTCCTCGCTCAGGACCACCTGCACACGCTTCTTGACCATGACAACGCCCCGGCTGAGCCATCTGAAATCCGATCGGCCAGCCTACGACATGGAGCCGGCGGGGGCCGCGGCCCGCGGCAGGCGGACCCGGGTGGCCAGGCCCAGGGCGCGCATCAGGCGGATGTGCTGCCAGGTGAGGTCGAACTGGCGGGGGCCGAAGCCGTGGCGGGCCGAATGGGGGTAGGCGTGGTGGTTGTTGTGCCAGCCCTCACCGAAGGTCAGCGCCGCCACCCAGGGGTTGTTCTTCGACTTGTCGCCGCTGTCGTGGACGGACTCCCCCCACATGTGGGTGGCGGAATTCACCAGCCAGGTGCACTGGTAGACGATCACCAGGCGCAGGGGGATGCCCCACAGCACCAGGGCCCAGCCGCCGGCACCGGTGACGCTGCCGATCCAGAACAGCAGCAGGCCCAGGGGTAGCTGGAGCAGCAGGAAGCTGTGGTTTAGCCAGCGGTAGTAGGGGTCGGCGGCCAGATCGCCCGTGAGCCGGGGCACGGCGGCCATGGCGGGAATCTCCTCGAACATCCAGGCCATGTGGGACCACCAGAAGCCCTTGTTGCTGTCGTGGTGATCCGCTTCCGTATCGGAAAACTTGTGGTGGTGACGGTGCAGACCGACCCAGTCGATCGGGCCGTGCTGGCAGCTGAGGGCGCCGCAGGTGGCGAAGAAGCGCTCCAGCCACTGGGAAACGCGGAAGGAGCGGTGGCTGAGCAGGCGGTGGTAGCCGATCGTGACGCCCAGGCAGGCGGTGACCCAGTACATCACCAGCAGGGCAGCGACGGCCTCCAGGCTCCAGAAGCGGGGCAGAAGCGCCACCACCGCCAGGATGTGGATCAGCACCATGAAGCCGATCGTGCCCCAGCGGGTGCCCTTGGGGGAGACGCCACGGGGTTCGCCGCGGCGGGGCTCGTGCAGGGCCCGGGCCCTGACCAGGGAATCGGGCCCCTGGTTGATGGCGGCGGGGCGGCGGGTGTGGCGGGCTTTGGTGCCAGCGCGGGAGAAGGCTGTAGCGGTCATGAAGGACCGGGCTCCAGTTGGGTGACTAGGATAGTAGCAATACGAATCCTGATCGAGTGGGGTATCGAGACGAACTCGTATCTGGCCGCGTCGCCTTCGCCCATCTGATCCGCGTCTGGCACGAGCGCAACGGCTGGTCCCACCGGGTTCTGCCGATGCTGGCCGAGGCCCTCGACCTGGGCCGGGTGCACAACTCCCAGCTCTCGATGCTGCGCAACGGCAAACTGGCCTCCCCCGGTCCGGAGGTGTTCCTGGCCCTGGGCAGCGTCAACCTGTGGCTCGATGCCCAGGCCCCAGAAGGTCGGTTGGAGCCGCTCTCGGCGCGCACCCTGCTTGCGGCCCACCCCGAGCTCTTCGAAGCCCTCTGCAGCTCGGCCCTGCCGGTGCGCGACGAGCAGCAGAGGGTGCTCGGGCCCGGGGCCCTGCTCGAGGTGTTCGTGGGCCTTTCTCAGCCGCCGTCCAGCTTCGATCTGCGCATCGGCGAGGCGGAGGCCGCGGGAC
Source organism: Synechococcus sp. UW140 (assembly GCA_943372935.1). Classification (GTDB taxonomy): domain Bacteria; phylum Cyanobacteriota; class Cyanobacteriia; order PCC-6307; family Cyanobiaceae; genus Cyanobium. The sequence continues at coordinate 67,548 of CALSAP010000015.1, read as the reverse complement.
TCAGCGCCGCCCTGGCCCAGCTGCTCACCGCCGGCCGGCCCTGGCGGGACTGCCGCGACCGGCTGATGGCGGCCTATCCCGTGGCCAAGCGCCAGCGCCGCGAACGCTTCGCCGAGGTGATCGCCGGCCAGCGCGACTACACCGCTGTGGAGCTCGACGCCGAGCTGCCGGAGCTGCGTCGCACCCTGGCGACCCTGGGGGCGGCGGGGGAGGAAGAGCTCGGCCCAGATCGTTTTCTGGAGCTGCTGCGACAGCGGGCCCTGCGGCTGCAGGGGGAAGGCGCCGAGCAGGCCCCGGACGATCTGGCGGCTGCCATCCGCAGGGAGATCGGGGCGGCGATCCCTGCGGCAGCCGACCCAGCGGAGCTCTGATCAGGCGCTGGCGGAAGCGTCGCCGCGGTGGCCGAAGACGGGGGCGATGCGGACGCGCCTGGCCAGGCCCAGGGCTCTCATGGCCCTGATGTGCTGCCAGGTGATGTCGAACTCGAACCAGCGCAGCCCGTGGCGGGCCGAGTGGGGGTAGGCGTGGTGGTTGTTGTGCCAGCCCTCACCGAAGGTGAGCAGGGCCACCCACCAGCAGTTGCGGGACCGGTCGGGGCAGTCGAAGTTGCGGTAGCCGAAGGCGTGGGTGGCGGAGTTCACCAGCCAGGTGACGTGATAGACGAGCACCAGCCGCAGGGGGATGCCCCAGAGCACCAGCCCCAGGCCGCCGCCATGGACGCCCGCCCAGTTGCCGTACCAGTAGAGGGCGGCCCCCAGGGGCAGCTGCAGCAGCAGGAACCAGCGGTCGAGCCAGCGGTAAAGGGGATCCTTCTCCATGTCGCCGGTGAAGCGGTGGATCTCGGTGAGGGCCGGGATCTTGTGCAGCATCCACTCGCTGTGGGCCCACCACAGGCCCCGGGCGGCGTCGTGGTGGTCGTTGGGCTGGTCGGAGAAGAGGTGGTGGTGCCGGTGCAGACCCACCCACTCGATCGGGCCGCTCTGGCAGGCCAGGGTGCCCATCAGCACCAGCAGCCGCTCCACCCAGCGGGGGGCTTCGAAGCCCCGGTGCGCCACCAGCCGGTGCAGCCCCAGGGTCACCCCCAGCACCGTGGCCCAATAAAGAACCGCCAGCACGATCAACCCCTGCAGGCTCCAGAAGCGTGGCAGCAGGGCGAAGACGGCCCCTACATGGATGGCCAGCATGAAGCCGGTGGTGCCGCTCTTCAACTTGCGCTGCGTTGCCGGCAGGGGCGGCCTCGGCCCTTCCATGGCCGCCAGCAGCTGGGCTTTCTTGCGCGAGTGGCTGGATTCCTGCCGGGGGACGCGCACGGTTTCGGCACTCTGGCCTGATCGGAAGGCTTCGGATCGTGCGACCAAACGTTTCTCCGGTGGAAGGGGGATGGGAGCTGAGAGTCCGGCCCCCATCCTGGCCCACGGCAGCGATGGCAGAGTGAACCCCGCCGAGTGTCAGCCCTTGGGGGACGTTCTTCCAGGTCTGCGCCAAGGCTCCAGCCCTGCCGACACGGTGGCCGCGGCCCTCGAGCGGCTCGCCCCGGTGGCGGCCCGCCGCACGGCTGCCGTGCGGCTCCGGTTGGGCCGGGTGCTGGAGGCTTTCGCCGCCGAACGCCTGGGGGTGCACCACTTCGCCTCGGTCAGCGGCTACGGCCACGGCGACATGGGCCGGGAGGTGCTGGACCGGGTGTTTGCGCGGGTGCTGCAGGCCGAAGCCGCCGCCGTGCGGCTGCAGTTCGTCAGCGGCACCCATGCCATCACCGCCGCCCTGTTCGGGGTGCTGCGGCCGGGGGACCGGCTGCTGGCGCTCACTGGCCGCCCCTACGACACCCTCGAGGAAGTGATCGGCCTGCGGGGGCAGGGCCAGGGGTCCCTGGCCGAGTTCGGCATCCGCTACGACGAGCTGGCTCTCACCACCGACGGCCGGGTGGACGAAGCGGCCCTGGAGGACGCCCTCGACCCCCAGACGCGGATGGTGCTGATCCAGCGCAGCTGTGGCTACAGCTGGCGCCCCTCCCTGTCGGTGGCCAGCATCGGGCGCCTCTGTGAACGGGTCAAGGCGCTACAGCCCGACTGCGTCTGCTTCGTCGACAACTGTTACGGGGAGCTGGTGCAGGAGCAGGAACCCACCGCCGTGGGGGCCGACCTGATCGCCGGCTCCCTGATCAAGAACCTCGGCGGCACCATCGCGCCGACGGGGGGCTACGTGGCCGGCTGCCGGGAGCTGGTGGAGATGGCCTGCTGCCGGCTCACCGCCCCGGGCATCGGCAGCGAGGGCGGCACCGGCTTCGACCAGTACCGCCTGCTGTTCCAGGGGTTGTTCCTGGCCCCCCAGATGGTGGCGGAGGCCCTGATCGGCGCTGACTTGGTGGCTGAGGTGTTCAGCGGCCTGGGCTATCCGGTGAACCCCGCCCCTGGTGCCGAGCGCAGCGACGTGATCCAGGCGGTGCGGCTCGGCCATCCCGATCGGCTGATCGCCGTGTGTCGGGCGTTCCAGCAGCTGTCTCCTGTGGGGGCCTACCTGGATCCGGTGCCGGCCCCCATGCCTGGCTACGCCAATGATCTGGTCATGGCGGGCGGCACGTTCATCGACGGCAGCACGAGCGAGTTTTCCGCTGATGGCCCGCTGCGGGAGCCGTTTGTGCTCTACGCCCAGGGCGGTACCCACCACGTCCACGTGGCGCTGGCCCTGGAAAGGGCCCTGGCCGCCCTGGGGGAGGTCTCTGCTTCCGCCGCTCGGTCAGACTGAACGCTGCTCCTCCGCATCGCACAGGCCTTGGCGCACACCTTCCCCGATGACTGCCGCTTCTCCGAGAGCCACGAATACGTGCGCCCGGAGGGTGATCTGGTGCGGCTCGGCATCAGTTCTTTCGCCGTCGACCAGCTGGGGGACATCGTCTTCGTCGAGCTGCCGGCGGTGGGGGCCGCCCTGGAGCGGGGCACGAGTTTCGGCAGCGTCGAATCGGTCAAGGCGGTGGAGGATCTGATGGCCCCCGTGACCGGAACGGTGGAGGCCCGCAACGAGGCAGTCCTGGCCAGCCCCGAGGAGCTCCAGAACGACCCCTACGGAGAAGGTTGGCTGCTGCTGGTGCGGCTGGGCGCACCGGACGAGCTCGAGGGGCTCATGGATGCCGCCACCTATGGCGCCAAGGTGCAGGCGGGCTGATTTTACTTAGGATCCCGCCACCTCCACCCCGAACGCCCGTGCCCGCCTCCTTCCTCGTCCGGCATCTGGGTCCGGATCCAGAGGATCAGCTGCGGATGCTGGCGGAACTCGGCCTCGGTTCCCTTGATGAGCTGGCGGCCGAGGTCGTTCCCGCCGACATCCTGCTGACGGCGGACGAAGCCGAGGTCGGCCTGCCGCTCCCCTGTCCGGAGGCCCAGGCCCTGGCTGAGCTGGGGGCGCTGGCCTCGCGCAACACGGTTCTGCGCAGCCTGATCGGCCTCGGCTACCACGGCACGGCGACGCCGGCCCTGATCCAGCGCCACGTGCTGGAAAACCCCTGCTGGTACACCGCCTACACCCCGTACCAGGCGGAGATCGCCCAGGGGCGGCTGGAGGCGCTGCTCAATTTCCAGACCCTGGTCAGCGAGCTGACGGGGCTGCCGATCGCCAATGCGTCGTTGCTGGATGAGGCCACCGCGGCTGCCGAAGCGATGGCGATGGCGGCGGCGGTCACGACGCGCCACGGCGCCCGCCGCTTCCTGGTCGACCGGGCCGTCCTGCCCCAGACCCTCGCCGTGCTCCACACCCGGGCCGAGCCCCTGGGGATCGTCATCGAGACGTTCGATGCCGAAGCCGTCGCCAACAGCCCTGACGGGGCGCTGGGCGAGGGCGTCTTCGGTCTGCTGCTGCAACTGCCGGGGGTCGAGGGCCGACTCTGGGATCCCTCTCCGCTGCTGGCGGCGGCCCGCTCCAGTGCCGTGATCAGCACGGTGGCCGTGGATCCCCTGGCCCAGGCGCTGCTGGCCCCGGTGGGTGAGCTGGGTGCCGACATCGCCGTCGGCAGCCTGCAGCGCTATGGCGTGCCGATGGGGTTCGGGGGGCCCCACGCCGCCTTCTTCGCCACCCGGGAGGACTTCAAGCGCCAGATCCCCGGCCGCCTGGTGGGGCAGTCGAAGGATGCGGAGGGGAATCCGGCCCTGCGGCTGGCCCTCCAGACGCGGGAGCAGCACATCCGGCGCGACAAGGCCACCAGCAACATCTGCACCGCCCAGGTGCTGCTCGCCGTGATGGCGAGCTTCTATGCGGTCCACCACGGACCCGATGGCCTTGAGGCCATCGCCCGTCGCCTGCTCGTCCTGCGCCAGGGTCTGGTGCTCTCCCTGGACGCCCTGGGGCTGCCGGCCGATCCGGGCGCCGCCTTCGACACCGTGGTGGTGCAGACCGCGGCGGCCCCCGCCCTGCGCCAGCGGGCCGTGGCCGCCGGCTTCAACCTCCGCTGCGGGGTCCGTGGCGACGACGGCGAGGCCGCCCTGGCCATCAGCCTCGATGAACTCTCCACGCCGGAGGAACTGGTCGCCCTGCTGACGGCCCTGGCACCGGACCCGGCCGCCGCTGACGCCGCGCAGGCCGCCATGCGGGCCGGCCTGTCCACCCTGCAGCGCAGCCCCCTGGCGGAGCTGCTCGACGGCGTTCCCCTTCGGGAGCGCCCCTGGTTGCGTCAGGAGGTGTTCCACCGCTATCGCAGCGAGACGGAACTGCTGCGGTACATCCAGCGCCTGGTGAGCAAGGATCTGTCGCTCGTCCACGGCATGATCCCGCTGGGCAGCTGCACGATGAAGCTCAACGCCGCCGCCGAACTGGCTCCGGTGAGCTGGCCGGCCTTCGCCCAGATGCATCCGTTCGCGCCCGCCGACCAGACCGGGGGCTACGCCGCCCTTGCGGCGGATCTTGAGGACTGGCTGGGGGCGATCACCGGTTTCGCGGGGGTGTCCCTGCAGCCGAACGCAGGCTCCCAGGGGGAGTACGCCGGCCTGATGGTGATCAGGGCCTGGCACCACAGCCGGGGCGAGGGCCATCGACAGGTGTGCCTGATCCCCACCAGCGCCCACGGCACCAATCCCGCCAGCGCCGTGATGGCCGGCATGCGGGTGGTGGCCGTGGCCTGCGACAGCCACGGCAACATCGACATCGCCGACCTGGAGGCCAAGGCCGCCGCCCACGCCGCCAACCTGGCGGCCGTGATGGTCACCTACCCCTCCACCCACGGCGTGTTCGAAACGGGCATCCGCCGCATCTGTCAGGTCGTCCACGACCACGGCGGCCAGGTGTATCTGGATGGGGCCAACCTCAACGCCCAGGTGGGGCTCTGCAAACCGGGGCTCTACGGCGCCGACGTCTGCCATCTGAACCTCCACAAGACGTTCTGCATCCCCCATGGCGGCGGTGGCCCCGGGGTGGGTCCGATCGGTGTGGCGGCCCACCTGGTGCCCTTCCTGCCCTCCCATCCCCTGGACGCCGCCGCCGGCAGCCAGGCGATCGGCCCGGTGTCGGCCGCGCCCCTGGGCAGTGCCGGCATCCTGCCGATCAGCTGGATGTACATCCGCATGATGGGGGGGTCGGGCCTGCGCACCGCCAGCCAGGTGGCCCTGCTGGCGGCCAACGTGATCGCCGAGCGCCTCGAGCCCCATTTCCCTGTGCTCTACCGCGGCCGCGGCGGCCGGGTGGCCCACGAGTGCATCCTCGATCTGCGGCCCCTCAAGCGCAGCTGTGGCCTGGAGGTGGATGATCTGGCCAAGCGTCTGATGGATTACGGCTTCCATGCCCCCACCGTCAGCTGGCCCGTGGCCGGCACGGTGATGGTGGAGCCCACTGAGAGCGAATCGCTGCCGGAGATCGATCGCTTCTGCGCCGCGATGGAGGGGATCCGCCGTGAAGCCTGGGCGATCGAAACCGGCGCCGCCGACCCCCTCGACAACCCGCTCAAGCAGGCCCCCCACACTCTGGCGGCCGTCACCGCCGACCACTGGGATCGGGCCTACAGCCGCAGTGAGGCCGCCTTCCCCGCTGGGGAGAGCCAGCGGCAGGCCAAGTTCTGGCCGGCGGTCGCCCGCATCGACAACGCCTTCGGCGATCGGAACCTTGTCTGCACCTGTCCGAGCGTGGAGGAGGTGGCAATTCCCGAACTGGCCGCCTGAGTGTTCCGGCGGTACCTTTTCCCCCCGCCATGGCGCATCATTGCTGTGCCACCACCCCTGCGGTGACGGCAACCGCCTTTCATTTTCATGGGGTTCATGAACGGCAACGACAATTCAGGCGATGAGCCGGGCACGGGCGTTCTTGCCCCGGGTTTGCCGGAGGCCAGCCAACGGGTGGATGGCACCAACGTGGTGCGGGTGCCCTTCGGGGTGCGCCGGGCCCGGCGCCGCCGTCCGGAACGGCCCGACCACTGGGCCACCCTCGTCCTTCCTTTCCAGACGGGCGGTGGCGGGTCGCCCACGCCGCCCCAGGCGGCCTAGGCCACAGGCTCAGTAGTTGGCGCCGCTGCGTCGCTGGTGCACGGCGGTCGTGGCGGCCGGATCCAGCAGGTCGCCGCTGAGGGCCTCGGCATAGAGCAGCCAGTGGTCGCCGCATTCCATCCGTTGGCTGACGCGGGCCTCCAGCCAGGCCAGGGCTTCCGGCAGCAGCGGTTGCCCGCTGGGGGTGGCTTCAAGATCCAGGCCCGCCAGACGATCGGCCCCCGGGGGGAAGGGCTGCAGGAACCGCTTCATCGGGCCGCTTTCGCGTCCGGAGGCCAGCACATTGAGGGTGAAGACGTCACCCACGTGCAGCAGGCATTCCATGGCCCGATCCTTGGCCACGGCCACGGTGAAGCCTGGGGGACTGAAGCTGGCCTGGCTCACCCAGCTGGCCACCATCGCTCCGCCGATGGCCTCAGGCCCATCCCCTTTGCGGGCCAGCACCACGCACAGGGCACCCACCACCCGGCCGAGGGCCTGGATCGCCGGATTGGTGCGGCTCTCGCTCAGGCCTCCGCCGGTGCTGCGCCGCTGGGCCTGGCGATGCTGGCTGCGCAGGCGACGGCCCAGGGCGGTGCCGGTTTCCTCCAGGGTGCGCAGGGTGGCCAGATCGGGACTGAACTTGATCCGGATCGGATCGAAGGCGAACTGGAAGCCGCCGTCGCGAAGTTTGGCTTCGAGCAGGTCGATGGCCTCTCCGCTCCAGCCGAAGCTGCCGAACACCCCCACGGGCTTGGCCCGGTCGCCTTCGGCCAGCACGGTGCCGAGGGCCGAGACGATCGGCGTGGGGGCATGGCCACCGAGGGTGGGGGAGCCGATCAGCAGGGCGTCGCAGGTGTGGATCGCCTCCAGCAGCTGCTCGGCGGGTGCGAATTCGCAGTTGATGCTCTCGACCCGAACGCCACTGCGGGCCACCCCCTGGGAGAGGGCGTCGGCGATGGCGGCGGTGTTGCCGTAGGCGCTCGCGTACAGCAGGGCCACCGACAGGCTGGCCCGCTCCTGGCTCTCCCCCCAGCGGCGGTAGTCGGCCAGCAGGCTTCGCCAGCTCTGGGCAATGGCCGGGCCGTGGCCCGGCGCGATCGTGCGGATCGGCAGTTCGTCCAACCTGTCGACCACCGTCTCCACCTGGCGGGCCATCGGCGCCATCAGGCAGTCGTAGTAGTAGCGGCGGTCCTCCTCGGTGCTGCTGCGGTTCGCCTCGGCGAAGTCCTCGGTGCAGAGGTGGGCGGCGAAGAACTTGCCGCTCATCAGCAGCCCCGTGGTGGCCTCGAAGGCGATCAGGCCGCCGGGCCAGCGGGGGGTGGGGGTGGGAAGCAGGGTGAGGACATGGCCGTCGGCGAGGGTGCGGCTGGTCTCCTGCTTCACCACCTCGATCGTCGGCAGGGGCACGGAGTCGGCAGTGGCGGCGGGCTCACCCCCCGGGCCGGGCCGCTGCTGCTCCCACAGCTCGGCGAGCACCTGGGCGCCGGGATTGGAGGCCACCAGCACCGTGGCCGGCCAGCCCGTCGCCAGCTGCTTCAGCAGGGCGACCCGGTTGGGGTTGACGTGGCCCACCACCACCTTGAGGGGCGCGTCGGTCGGCAGCAGCAGGGTCAGCTGCTCCAGGAAGGGGGCGGCGAAGGAGGCCCCCGGCGGATGCACCAGCACGGGGGCGCCGCCGGAGGCGCCCTGCTGGAACAGGAAACTGTTGGCGGTGGTGCCCCGCTCGAGGCCGTATTCGACTTCGAAGCGCAGGCGGCGCGGGCTGAGGCCGCGCAGGCAGATGAGGCCGGGTTCGACCGGCAGGGTGATGACGCGCCGGTCGGACGCGGATGGGGAGGTGGTCATCAGTAGTGGTTGCCCACTTTGCGGTGATGCACGGCCGTGGCGGCGGTGGTGTCAGCCACATTGCCCTCCTCCACCACCGCGTAAATGATCCAGTGGTCAGGGCCTTCCATGCGCTGGGTCACCCGGCAGCCCAGGTAGGCCAGGGCATCCCCGAGGACGGGGCCGCCGGCGGCCACGCCTTCGAGCACGTTGACGCCGGCGAAGCGGTCGGCCCCCGGCGGGAAGCGGCGCAGGAAGTGGCGCAGCAGCGGTTGGTGGTTGTCATCCCGCAGGATGTTGAGCACGAAGCGGTCGTCCACCTGCATCAGGGCTTCGATGGCCCGGTCCTTGGCCACAGCCACCGTGAGCCCCGGCGGATCGAAGCTCGCCTGGCTCACCCAGCTGGCCACCATGGCGCCGCTGCGGCTGCCGGCCTCGTCGTCCTGGCGGGCCGTGACGATGTAGAGCCCGCCGCTGAGGCGACCGAGGGCCTTGTCCAGGTCGCCGTCGATGGCCTTCATGGCGGCGATGGTCTTCTCCTTGGTGAGCAGCTGGCCCAGGTCGGTGCCGGCCTCCTCGCAGCGCTGGTAGTCGGCGCCACCGGGAACCTGGCGGATGCGCAGGGGCTCGAACGCCCATTTCTGCCCCAGGTTGCGCAGCTGGCCGGCCAGGGTGTCGATCGGTTCGTCGTTGCCTCCGAAGGCGTCGTAGCAGCCCACCCACTGCTTGGGATGGAGGGCCGCCAGCAAGGTGCCGATGGCCGTCTGGAGGTCCGGATCGGGGGAGGCGGGCCAGGTGGGAACCACCACGGCGCTGGCCTCACCGATCAGGGCGGCGAGCTCCTGGGGGTCGGTGCCGCGCAGGTCGACGAGCTGCACCTGGCCGGAGGCCTTGCCGACGCCCCGGGCGATGGCCTGGCTGAGCCGGTCGCAGAAGCCGTACTGGCTCAGATAACAGACGGCCACGTAGGCCTCGCCGGCGCTGCGCTGGCCGCTCCAGTCGCGGTAGTCGCCCACCCACAGGGGCAGGTGCTCCCGCAGCAGGGGCCCGTGGCCCACGGCGATCGTGTTGATCTCCGGCAGCCCGTCCATGCGCTTGAGCGCTTGCAGCACGCTGCGGGCGTTGGGCGCCATCAGGCAGTCGTAGTAGAAGCGGAAGTCCGGCGCGATGGCGCCGGGGTCGACATCGAAGAGGTCGTCGGAGCAGTAGTGGAGGCCGAAGGCATCGCAGGTGTAGAGGATGCCGGTGCCATGGTCGAAGGAGAAGATCGTGTCTGGCCAGTGCAGGTTGGGGGCGCTGAGGAAACTGAAGCGATGGGCCACACCGCTGTCGGGATGGACGCCCAGGTCGAGATCGTCGCCGCTCTTGACCGCCCGGCTGCGGAAGGGGCGGTGCACCTGGTCCTGGAGGAACTGGATCGCCACCTTGGAGCCGACGATCTCGATGTCCGGGTGGCGATCGATCAGATCCCCGATCAGGCCGGAATGGTCCGGTTCGGTGTGGGAGACGATCAGGTGATCGATCGCCGTTGGCTCGACCAGACCTTCCAGCAGGGGGATCCAGGTGTCGCGGAACTTGGCGTGGCTGGTGTCGACCAGGGCCGTGCGCTCCCCGCGCACCAGGAACGCGTTGTAGGTGGTGCCGTTGCGCAGGCCGAACTCGATGTCGAAACGGCTGCGGTCCCAGTCGAGGGAGCGGATCGCCGTGGTGTCAGCCGCGATCGGCTCGCACTGAAGACTGAGGCGACCGGTCGGGGCCGCCATCGAGGCCGGGGCGGTGGCGGTGCTGCTGCTCATGGGGTCAGACTCCTTCCGCAGGCTCACGACTGTAGGCAGGGTGAAGTCCCTTTCGGTCTGCCAGGCAACCTCGCAAGAACCTTGCGGGACGGTGGACAATGAGCAGGAACATTCCGAAGACGAGCCGATTGGTGGTCACTGACGACTTGGAGCGGTTTCGGAACGCGTTCCGCCGCCTGGAAGAGCGTCTTCTGGAAGGCTCGCGGTCCGACCGTTTCAAGCCGCCGACGGGCCTGGCCACGGCCCGCCTTCACCAGGAGTCGATCAACGCCTCTGAGGGGGTGCCCGGTGAGGTCCTCGACCTGAATGCGGATGGAATGAAAATTGCCATCGAGGCCAGTCATGATCTCGCTGTTGGCCAGCACTGCAGTGTTGTGGTGGGTGACGGGGAGGGAGAGACCTACGACCTGAGAGGCACCGTGCGCTGGATCGAAGCCACCAGCTACATCTCCGTGATCGGTCTCTCCCTTGATTCCGCCCACCGCATCGAGGCCTGATGGCCTCAGTCAGCCAGCTTCACACTGACGGAGGTCAGTGACTGTGCTTTCGGTGCCGTCACGGTGAGCAGGCCATCGCGGTAGTGGGCCTCGAGGGCGTCCCGTTGAATGCCGCCAGGGAAACGGAAGCTGCGGCTCCATGTGCCGTAGCGGAATTCGCTCAGCAGGGGTGCGCGGCGGCTGCCTGCGGTTTCGGTGTTGCTGTCCTCCACCGGCTGGGGGGCACGTCGCTCGGCGGTGATGATCAAGGAACGGTCCGTGGCCTTGACATCAATGGAGGAGCGGTCGACGCCGGGGAGTTCCAGAGCGATGGTGTACATCGCTTCGGATTCATGAATCTCGGCGGCAGGAACCCGTTCGGCTGTCTGCAGCTGTTGCTCCAGCCGGTCGAAAAGATCGAATGGGGAAGAATGCAGGGTGCGCATGGTTGTGGTTTCCGATACGAGTCACGGGAATGGCCGGGTGAGGAACCACCCGCCCCATCAATGTGCCCGCCTTGCCCTCAGGCTTCGAGGGGGAGAACCGACGCTCCGGGTTCGGTCCCCCCAACCGGGTTCGGCCTCTTCGCCAACGGGGGTGGAGAACCGGAGCGGGGCGGCTACAGCCACCACCAGGTGGCGAATGCAGCCGCCTGGCCGCCATCCGGCAGGGTCCACAGCCGTGCCTTTTCAATGCGGAACCGGCGGCCTCCGCTGTCGATGCGGACGCCGGCGTAGCCAGTGAGGGTCTGACGGCGTCGCGCCTGCTCCAGGGCGAGGGCCCGGCTGCGGCGTTCGGCCGGCTCGGCCGTGAGCCGGGACGGCAAGCCCACCATGGCGTTCCAGGGGCGGCGCCACAGCAGCAACGCGGCGCGGTTGGCATAGATCAGCTGCGGATCGGCGCCGCCGTCATGGGCCAGGACGACCGTGGCGGCCACGAACAGTTCCTGGGCCGCCTGCAGTGGCGAACGGCCGTTCTCCACCCCGGCCAGGAGCGGCCGATCGAAGGCCTGCCGGTGACCAGCCAGGAGGCGCCCGGCGGTGGTGATGGCGGCCTCGCTGAGCCAGGGGGGCGACTCAGGCCTCGGCATCCGCCCCAGTGGCCATCGCCCGGGCCATGGCCTGCTGGGCCGTCCCGGTCCCGTGGGTCTTGAGTGTGTCCAGAAAGAGCTGGTTGGCCTCCGGGAATCGGGGCTCCTCCGCCAGCGGCAGGGGACCGGCGCCATCGAGACCCGATTCCCCTTCCATGGCCGGCGTGATCACCACAAGATCGGGATCGAGGGGGGCGTCGTAGCGCCACCAACGGGCCGGATCGGCGATGGCGGGATGGGTCGGATGGGGCGCATGCTCCACGGGCGCCACCACCCCCTCCCGGCGGCGTTTGGCCAGATCACCCAGCAACTGGCTGCGGGTGCGGCCCCGCAACTGGAACAGCACGAAGGGGTCCTCGCTGAAGCGATCCCCCATCAGGTAATAGACGGCGCTGATGTGCTTGCAGGGGTTGGCCTTGTCGGGACAGCTGCATTCGCTGCGTACCTCCTGGAGCTTGAAGGGGAACAGCCGCTTGCCGCTGGCGGCGAAGGCCCGCTCGATGTCGGCCGGCATGATCCCAGCCAGCAGCTGGGCCGACCAGCGGGCTTTCTGGCTCAGGGCTTCCAGCACATAGCCCCAGTCCTCGTCGTTGAGCACATCGAGCCAGAGCTTCACCTTGTAAGGGTCTGGATCGGTGCCCTGCACCCGGGCATGGACCCGACGTCCCTCGAAGCGGATCGAGACGACATTGCCCTCCCGGGCGTAGGTCCAGGCGCGCTCCAGGCGTTTCTTGAACCGGTAGGAGTGGATCAGCTCCATCCACTGCTCCACCCACCAGGGCTGCTGTCCCAGACCCTGCTGGCCCAGCTGGGTGGTGATGGCGCCGGAGGCGCCGGGGAAGGAGCTGGTCATGCCGCCGGCCTCACGCCGCCCATCCTGACGCCTGCCGGACCCACTGGCCTAGGTTGTCCCGACGCAGGGCGTGGAGTCCTTGAATCGCATCACGTTCGGCGCCGGCGACGGTTTTCACAGTCTTCTGAGGGCAAGGGTTCACGAGCATTTCGAGAGCACGGGCCAGGACCGGCGTGACTCCCGGGCCATGGTGGTCAAATCGGCCCTGATCCTGGGCTGGTTCGCGTTCACCTACGGGTTGCTGGTCTTCCAGGTCAGGAGCTGGCCGATGGCTGTCGCCCTTTCGGTGTCTCTCGGCCTGGCGATCGCCGCCATCGGCTTCAACATTCAGCACGACGGTGGCCACGGCGCCTACTCGCGGTACCGCTGGATCAACAAGGCCGCCGCCATGACGCTCGACCTGCTGGGCGGCAGTTCCCTGATCTGGGCCCATAAGCACAACGGTCTGCACCACACCTTCACCAACATCTCCGGCCACGACGACGACATCAACCTCGGATTGATCGGGCGTCTCTCGCCCCACCAGCCCCACCGCTGGTGGCACCGCTGGCAGCACCTCTATCTGTGGCCCCTCTACGGAATGCTGCCGATCAAGTGGCAGTTCTTCGACGACTTCGCCGATCTCGCCAGCCGGGGCCGCGGTGACCATTCCCTGCCACCGCTCTCGCCGGCCGACTGGCTGCTGGTCGTGGGCGGCAAGGTGATTTTCTTCTCTCTCGCTTTTGCCCTGCCGTTGCAGCACCATTCCTTCGCGGCGGTGATCGGCTGCTACCTATTGACGGCCATGGTGCAGGGGATCGTCCTGAGTGTGGTGTTCCAGCTGGCCCACTGTGTGGAGGAGGCCGACTTCCCTGGTGTTGCTGACGCCGGTGCCGGCATGGGTCCCTGGGCCGACCACCAACTCGCCACCACAGTGGATTTCAGCCGCTCCAACGGCCTGCTGAGCTGGCTGTTGGGGGGCTTGAACTTCCAGGTGGAGCACCACCTGTTCCCCCGCATCTGCCACGTCCACTACCCCCAGCTCTCCGCCATCGTCGAGCAGACCTGCCGCGACTGCGGTGTGCCCTTCCGCAGCCACCGTTCCTTCCTGGCCGGTGTGGTCTCCCACTACCGCTGGCTGCGCCGAATGGGTCAGACGCCAGCCGCCGCCACCCCCCTGGCCCTACAGGTGCTTCTGCCGGTGATGGGGGAGCCTGATGTCGCTGCCCTGGTCAGCCGCTGATCCGGCAGGCCCTCAGGGCCCGTCCTCCAGGGCCACCAGATCCCGGAGCTGGCCCACGTCGAAGCCTCCGAGCCATTCCTCGCCGCTGCCGACGATGTCGGCGGCCAGCTTGGATTTCTCCTCGATCATGCGGTCGATCTTCTCCTCCACCGAACCGCTGGTGATGAACTTGTGCACCAGCACCCGGTTGGTCTGGCCGATCCGGTAGGCCCGGTCGGTGGCCTGGTTCTCCACAGCGGGGTTCCACCAGCGGTCGATGTGGAAGACGTGGCTGGCCCGGGTCAGGTTGAGGCCAACGCCGCCGGCCTTGAGCGACAGCAGGAACAGCTGGGGACCGCGGGGATCCTCCTGGAAGCGGTCCACCATCGCCTGCCGGTCGGTCTTGCTGCTGCCGCCATGGAGGAAGGGAACGTCCTGGCGCCAGCGCTGTTCCAGGTAGGCCTTGAGCAGGTGCCCCCATTCGGCGAACTGGGTGAACAGCAGGGCGCGATCGCCCGCCTCGATCACCTCCTCAAGGATCTCCTCCAGGCGCAGCAGTTTGGCGCTGCGGCCGGCGAAGCCGTTGTCCACCCGGCCCTCTTTCAAGGCCAGGGCAGGGTGGTTGCAGATCTGCTTCAGGCGGGTGAGCAGGGCCAGCACCTGGCCATGGCGCTGGCCCAGGGGCGCGCGGGCGATGGCGTCGAGGCTGTCGTCCACGGTCTGGCGGTAGAGCTTCGTCTGCTCCGCCGACAGGCCCACCCACTCGCGCAACTCCACCTTCTCGGGCAGGTCGGAGATGATCGAACGGTCGGTCTTGAGCCGCCGCAGGATGAAGGGCCCGACCCGGGCCTTGAGGTCCCGCAGGGAGCTCATGTCGCCGTAGCGCTCGATCGGCAGGCGGTAGCGCTGGCGGAAGAAACCCTCCTCCCCCAGCACCCGGGGGTTGAGGAAGTCCATCAGGGCCCACAGCTCGCTCACCCTGTTCTCCACGGGCGTGCCGGTGAGGGCGATGCGGAAGCGCCCCTGCTTGCCGGGGCGGGCCAGGTCGCGGGCCGCCTGGCTCTGCTTGGCCGATGGGTTCTTGATCGCCTGGGCTTCGTCGATCACCATGCCCTGCCAGTCGATGCTCTCCAGCAGTTCGCTGTCGCGCTGCAGCAGTCCGTAGCTGGTGAGCACCAGGTCCACCCCGTCCAGGGCCTTGGCCAGCTTTTCAGGGGTGGACGGTCGGCGCGGGCCGTAGTGCTCGCGCACCTCCAGATCCGGCGTGAAGCCCGCCGCCTCCCGCTTCCAGTTGGTCAGCACCGAGGTGGGGGCCACCAGCAGGACAGGACGCTTCAGCTCCTGCTCCACCTTGAGGTGCTGCAGGAAGGCCAGCAGCTGCACCGTCTTGCCCAGGCCCATGTCGTCGGCCAGGCAGGCCCCCTGGTCGAAGCGGTGCAGGAAGGCCAGCCAGCCCAGGCCCCTCTCCTGGTAGGGCCGCAGCTGGCCAGCGAAGCCCTCCGGTGCCGGCAGGGGGTCCGGGGCTTTCTGCTGGTGGTACTGCTCCAGAACGGCGTGCAGCCTGGGCCCGGCGGTGAAGCGATGCACCGGCAGTCGCATCATGGTGTCGCCGTCGCTGGCGGTCAGCCGCAGGGCATCGTCGAGGCTGAGGTTGGGATCGGCGGCGCAGAAGCGCTCGGCGTTCTTGAGATCGCTGGGGCGCAGCTCGATCCAGGCCCCCTTGTGCTGCACCAGCGGGCTGCGCTTGGCGGAGAGGCGCTCAAGGTCCTTCAGCGTCAGCGTGACGCCGCCGATCATCAGTTCCCACTTCCACTCAAGGCTTTCCCCCAGGGAGAAGCCGCGGGAGCGCTCGGGCAGCTCGGCTTCGATCGAGAGGCCCAGCCGACTGGCCAGGCCGCCACTGAGGCTGGCGGGCAGCACCACGCCCACGCCGACGTCGCGCAGCTGGGTGGCGGCGGTGCGCACCAGCACGAACGCTTCGGCTGGCGTGAGCTGCATGGTTTCGGGAGCTGCCGCATCCAGACCCCGTCCGATCGGTTCGAACACCTGCAGGGCCCGGCCCATGCCCTCCAGCAGCAGCTGGCCCGGTTCGGCCACCTCCACTTCGCCCAGTTGCAGCCTGCCGTCGCCCGCATTCCAGACGGTGCGGGCCGGCATGCGCAGGCTGGGATCGGCCTCCGCCTGCAGGGAGAAGCGCAGTTCCCAGAGCTCTTCGCCCTCCTCGGGGGTGAACAGCTCCAGGCAGGTCCTGGCCGGCGCCACGCGCCCTGCCACGGCTTCGCGCCAGTGCTGGGTGGCCACGGCCAGCCGCTCCCGCTCCTCCTCGTCCAGCTCGAGCCGGCCGGGGCCGGGGCCCAGGGCCTTCTGCCAGGCCCCCAGCAGGGGATCCAGGCCCTCGGCCCCGGGCCGGAAACCGCTGCGCAGCTGGCCATCGAGGAGGGCCTCCAGCAGGCTGGCCACCCGTAGCCGGCCGCTGCCGGGTCGGCGGCAGGCCAGGGCCCCGTCCCCGGTGGCCCCGGCGGCCATGGCACAGGTGGCCACCTGGGGCAGGCGGATGGCCAGTTCTTCCAGCCGCCGCCGGTCCCCCTCCCGGTTGAGCAGGGGCAGCCAGCGGGCCCGGTCCTCCTCCACCTGGGGCAACCAGCGGCCCCGGGCGATCAGGCTCAGGGCCCAGCGCTCCAGGTGGCTCCACCAGCGCAGATCGTCCGCCAGCCCGGGATCGTCGCCCGACAGGGGCAGCCCGGCGAGCCAGTCGCCGGCCCCAGCGGGATCAAGGGCCAGCCCCTCCACCCGCCAGGGCCACCACTGCACCTCCTTCGGGATCGGCTCGCCCGCCTGCAGCGGCAGGCCGCTCCAGGCCGCCAGCCCCTCACTGGCGGCCTTGCGGCGGCCGCGGGCCCCCTGGCTGCGGCTGGGCAGGGTGAGCAGGGCCTCCGCCGGGCGGAAGGCCTCCGACCACAGGCCATGGTCATCGAGCCAGGCGCCCAGATCGTCGACGCTGAGGGACAGGGGATGGTCGGGAACGGTGCGCAGCGGCGCCACCGGTGTGGCGACACGCCAGGTGTCGGCCCAGAGCAGCAGTCGGCCCCCGGCCCCTTCGGGAGGAAACAGCCAGGTGGCGTGCAGGAGGCTCATGGCCGCAAGGCGGGCAGCAGACGTTGGGCGCCCCTCAGCAGCAGGGCGCTGCCGATCAGGGGAAGCCAGAGCGGCAACCAGCCGCGCATCAGCTCGATGATCGCCGCCATGGCGCTGTGCGCCAGGGGCTGGTGGAGCAGGGAGTGGATCTCGGGAACGGGCAGGGCCAGGGAGGTGATCAGGACGGGTCCCCCCAGGCTGCGGATCCCGCACACCGCCCCCACCAGGCCGGCGGCCAGGTGCTCGTCGTCGGGATCGACCCGCTGCAGGTGGAAGGCCAGCAGACCGTAGAAGAAGCCACAGCCCGCCGACCGCAGTCCGCTGTCGAGGCCGGCCGGCAGCCCGATCAGGGCGGCGGCCAGACCGCCCAGCAGCGCCCACGACAGGGACTGCAGCCGCAGACGGGCACGGGAATCGTCGGACGCCTGGGTCAACGGCAAGGCCTTGGCGATGGCCCGATCATGCCTGGCCATCGGCAGGCTTACATTATCCAGTGAGGCTGGCCATGCCAGCGGTTCAACCAGCACAGACCTTTTCTCAGCCTTTCTCCGACCCCTGGCCGGTCATCGGGCGTCGTTCCGTTCACGGCCATGGATGTGCCAGGGAGCTCCATTCCGGCAGGCCACCATCTTGAGCGCCGCCCATCCGCCACCGCACGCCTCCGACGCCCACCAGGCGAGGCGTGCCCTGCCGGAGATGCTCCAGATCGCGACGGCCATCAGCGGTGCACTGAACCTTCCCGCCCTGCTGCGACAGATCCTCTCCAGCGCCAGAGATCTCACCCTCAGCGATGCCGGCAGCATCTACCTGGTGGAGGAGGAGAAGGGGGAGAGACGCCTCTGGTTCACGGCCTTCCAGAACAGCTCCCTGGCGGCCCGCGGGGCCGGCATCGATTCGGGCCTCCTGGATGTGCGCTTCCCGATCACTCCCGAGCGCCTTGTCGGCTGGTCGGCCCTGCATGGCGATGTGCTCAACCTGCCGGACGTGTATGCGATTCCGCCCGATCGTCCCTATCACTTCGACGCCACGCTTGATCGCCGCACGGGTTATCGGGCGGTGTCGATGCTGGTGGTGCCGCTGCGGACCATGGCCGGAGACGTGCTGGGTGTGATGCAGCTGATCAACAGGAAGCGGGAGTCCTCCTCCCTGCTCACCCCCGAGACGGCGGCGGCGCTGGTGCGTCCCTACGACGCCGGCGACCAGCAGTTGATCGAGGCCCTGGCGGCCTTGGCGGCCGTCTGTGTCGAGCGGGCCCAGGCCCTGGAAGGGCAGCAGCAACAGATCGATTCGATGATCGCCCTGCTGGCCGGAGCGATCGATGCCCGCAGCGCCCACACCGGCCAGCACTGTTGCCGGGTGCCGGAGTTGGCGCTGCTGCTGGCGGAGGCGGCGGAAGCCATCGAGGCGGGGCCGCTGGCGGCCTTCCGCTTCCGGGGGGAGGCGGAGCGGCGGGAGTTCCGCACGGCGGCCTGGCTGCACGACTGCGGCAAGCTCGTCACCCCCGAAGCCGTGGTGGAGAAGGCCACCAAGCTGGACGCCCCGACCAACCGGATCCATGAGATCCGCACCCGCTTTGAGGTGCTGCTGCGGGATGGGCGCATCGCCATGCTCGAGGGCTTGCTGGCGGGCGGTGACGCGGAAACCCTGCAGCGGGACTTTGCCCAACTGGAGCAGGAGTTGCAGCGGGATTTCGCCTGCGTGGCCCGCTGCAATCTGGGCAGTGAGGGCACCGACCCTGGGGACCTCGCCCAGCTTCAGCAGCTGGCTGTGCGCCGCTGGTGGCGCCATTTCGACGACCGGCAGGGCCTGGGCTGGGAGGAGCAGGCCAGACACAGCGGCCCGCCGGTGCCCCTGCCAGCCCCCGAAACCCTGCTCAGTGATGCCCCCCACCACCGCCTGCCCAGGCCCGCCGCCGACGTGCCCGAGTCCAGTTGGGGCTTCAACCTGGCGGTGCCGGAGTTGCTCTACAACCGTGGCGAGCTCTACAACCTCTCCGTGGCCAGGGGCACGCTCACCCCGGAGGAGATCTACAAGATCCGCGAGCACATGATCCACACGATCGTGATGCTGGAGAGCATGGCCTTTCCCCCGTCGATGGACCGTGTCGCGGAGATCGCCGGGG
This sequence comes from Synechococcus sp. UW140, assembly GCA_943372935.1. Classification (GTDB taxonomy): domain Bacteria; phylum Cyanobacteriota; class Cyanobacteriia; order PCC-6307; family Cyanobiaceae; genus Cyanobium. The sequence continues at coordinate 48,614 of CALSAP010000015.1, read as the reverse complement.
CCCACCATGAAACCCTGGATGGCCGCGGTTACCCGAGGGGACTGACGGCGGAGCAGCTGTCGATCCCGGCCCGGATTCTGGCCATTGCGGACATCTTCGAGGCCCTCACCGCCGCCGACCGCCCCTACAAACGCGGCATGCCCCTGTCCCAGGCGCTGGCGATCCTGGCCGGCCTGCGGGATCGTGGCCGCATCGATGCGGACCTTTTCGATCTCTTCCTGCGATCCGGGGTCTACCTCACCTATGCGAAGCGATTTCTGGCCCCCGACCAGATCGATCCAGTGGATTTGGACGCGCTGCTGGTCCCCGAACAACGCGTCCCGTGAAGGATGCCGTCCGTCGTCACACCTGCCGCTGCCATGGTGGGTGATGGGCCAAGCAAGCGTGCCCAATTTCTGGTATCTGTCGTTACCTAATGCCTGACCATCTCCGGGACGACGACCTGCCGCAGCGGCCGGGTGCCGATCGCCATGCCAACGTCATCCAGGAGTTGCTGGGCGAGCTGCACGCGTCCTTTTCCGGGCTCAAGGAGGGTCGGGTGGCCGACTACATCCCCGAGCTGGCCAAGGCCTGCCCCGATGATTTCGGCATCGTCATCGCCACATCGGGGGGGCGGATCTATGAGATCGGCGACACCAGGAAGGAGTTCACGATCCAGTCGATCTCCAAGCCCTTCATCTATGCACTGGCGCTGAAGACGCTTTCGTTCGACTTCATGGCCAGCAAGATTGACGTGGAGCCTTCAGGGGAAGCCTTCAACGCCATCAGCCTGGATCCGGACTCGGGCAAGCCGCGCAATCCGATGATCAATGCCGGGGCGATCGCCGCCTCCGCCCAGATCTGTGACGCCGATCCCAGCGGTGCCGTCGATCTGCTGCTGGACTACTTCGAATCGCTGGCCGGCCGGCGCCTGACGATCAATCAAGACGTCTACCGCTCGGAAAGGGAAACGGGCCACCGCAACCGCGCCATCGGCCATCTGCTACGCAACTTCAACATCATCGAGTCGGATCCGGAACCGGCCCTCGATCTCTATTTCCGCCAGTGCGCCATCTCCGTCACCTGCCGTGACCTGGCCGTGATGGCCGCCACCCTGGCCTGCCAGGGACGCAATCCCTTCACCGGCGGTCAGCCGCTGACCTACGACATCACCGTTCGGGTGCTGGCCCTGATGGGCACCTGCGGCATGTACGACTTCGCCGGCCAGTGGCTCCATGACGTCGGCATTCCGGCCAAGAGCGGGGTCGCGGGTGGTGTGCTGGCGGTGATTCCGGGACGGCTCGGCATCGCCACCTACTCTCCGCCCCTCGACAACTTCGGCAACAGCGTCCGGGGGGTGGCGGTCTGCCGTCAGTTGTCGGTGGGGGTGGGCCTGAGCCTGTTCAACCAGTACTTCCAGGCCGATGCCACCATTCGCCGTTCCTACCAGGGGTCCCAGCGAAAATCGCGTCGCTGGCGCAGCGACCGGGAGCTGGAGGTCCTGGCGCCCCACCGGGACAAGGTACGCATCATCCACGTGCAGGGGGTGCTCGATTTCGGCGGCATCGAGCAGCTGGCCTCTGAACTGGTGCGGCTCAGCAACGACGTTCGCATCCTCATCCTCGACCTGGCCCACGTGACCGAGTGCCCGATGGAATCCTCCGATCTGCTGGACCGCCAGCTCTGTTCACTGGAGGACAATGGGGTCGAGATTCTGCTCTCCCGTGCCGGCCGATTGCCCCTGGTCTCGAAGCCGGACTGGGCCATCACCGATCGCATCGACGCCTACGAGCATCTGGATTCGGCCCTGGAGGCCGCCGAGGAGCTGCTCCTGTCGTGGTACGACCCCCAGGCCGCTGCGGGCGCACCGGTCCATGGCGACGACCTCGGTGAGCAGGGCTTTCTGGCGCCCCTGAGCGAGGAGCATCGGCGGATCCTGGTGGATCGCATGGCCAGACGATCCTTCGCGGCCGGGGATTTCGTCATCCGCCGGGGTGATCCCGGCGATGAGCTGTTCCTGGTGCGTTCCGGCTCCTTCGACATCGCCCTCGACATCAAGACCGGCGACGGCCTTAGCCATTCCACCCGGCTGGCCACCTTCGGCCCGGGTCTCTGCTTCGGCGAGATCGGCTTCGTGGCCCAGACGCCGCGCACCGCCGACATCATCGCCACCCGGCCTGGTGAGTGCTGGGTGTTGCACCGCAGCGACTTCGAGGCCCTCAGTGCCAGCCATCCGGACGTGGTGATCGCCCTGCTCAAGGCGCTCACCTGCGACATCGGCGCCAAGCTCAGCCAAACGAGCGTCCAGCTCACCCTGATGGAGCACTACTGAGCGCCCGCCGCGCTCCGGCGCTGGGCGATCATGCCTGTGCCAGGACATCTCCCTGCGTTCCCGTGATGGCTGCCGACCCCACCCTCCCCACGCCTCGCCGCGGGGCCGAGATCCGTGACGCCTTCCTGTCGTTCTACCAAGGGCGTGGCCACCGGTTGATGGCGAGTGCCTCCCTGGTGCCGGACGACCCCACGGTGCTGCTCACGATCGCCGGCATGCTGCCGTTCAAGCCGGTGTTCCTCGGCCAGGCGGCGCCACCGGCGCCCCGGGCCACCAGCAGCCAGAAGTGCATTCGTACCAACGACATCGAGAACGTGGGCCGCACCGCCCGGCATCACACGTTCTTCGAGATGCTGGGGAACTTCTCCTTCGGCGACTATTTCAAGGAGCAGGCCATCCGCTGGGCCTGGGAGCTGATCACCGAGGTGTTCGGCCTCGATCCGGCCCACCTCGTGGTCAGTGTCTTCCGGGACGACGACGAAGCGGCTGCGATCTGGCGGGACAGCGTGGGGGTGGATCCGAAGCGGATCATCCGCATGGATGAGGCCGACAACTTCTGGGCCTCAGGCCCCACCGGCCCCTGTGGCCCCTGCTCGGAGATCTACTACGACTTCCACCCCGAACAGGGCGATGAAGCCATCGACCTGGAGGACGACGGCCGCTTCATCGAGTTCTACAACCTGGTGTTCATGCAGTACAACCGCGACGCGGCCGGCACCCTCACGCCCCTGGCCCGGCGCAGCATCGACACCGGCATGGGCCTCGAGCGCATGGCCCAGATCCTTCAGAAGGTTCCGAACAACTACGAAACCGACCTCATCTATCCCCTGATCGAGACGGCCGCTGCGCTGGCGGGGCTGGACTACCCCGCCCTTGATGACCGTGGCCAGACGTCGCTCAAGGTGATCGGCGACCACAGCCGGGCCATCACCCAGCTGATCGCCGATGGGGTGACCGCCTCCAACCTCGGCCGTGGCTACGTGCTGCGCCGCCTGCTGCGCCGGGTGGTGCGCCATGGCCGCTTGCTGGGCATCGACCGCCCCTTCCTGGTAGCGATGGGGGAGGCGGCGATCGCCCTGATGGCGGCGGCCTACCCGCAGTTGCTGGTGCGGCGGGAGGTGATCCTGGCTGAACTGGTGCGGGAGGAGGCCCGCTTCCTGGAAACCCTGGAGCGGGGCGAGAAGCTGCTGGCCGAGGTGCTCGCCGCCCGGCCGGAGTGCATCAGTGGCGATGCGGCCTTCGAGCTCTACGACACCTACGGTTTCCCCTTGGAGCTCACCGAGGAGATCGCCGAAGAGCATGGCCTGAGAGTCGATCTGGACGGCTTCGAGGCGGCCATGGAGAGGCAGCGGCAGCGGGCCAAGGCTGCGGCCGTGAGCATCGATCTCACCCTGCAGGGCGCGATCGATCAGGTGGCCGGTGCCCTCGAGCCGACCGACTTCCGTGGCTACGAGGCCCTCGACCAGCCGGCCTGTGTGCTGGCCCTGGTGGTGAACGGCGAACCGGCCACCGTCGCTGGCGCCGGTGATGCGGTGCAGATCGTGCTGGACAGCACGCCGTTCTATGGCGAATCCGGTGGCCAGGTGGGCGACCGGGGCGTGCTGCTGGCCGGCGAGGCGGAGGCCGGCCTTGAGGCCGGTCTGATCGTGCCCATCGACGCCGTGAGCCGCAACCGCAGCGTGTTCGTGCACGGCGGCCGCGTCGAGCGCGGCAGTCTGGTGGTGGGCCAGGTGGTGCAGGCACGGGTGGATCGCAGCTGCCGCCGCCGCGCCCAGGCCCACCACACCGCCACCCATCTCCTGCAGGCGGCCCTCAAGCAAGTCGTCGATGACGGCATCACCCAGGCGGGATCTCTGGTGGACTTCGACCGGCTGCGCTTCGACGTCCATTGCCCCCGGGCCCTCACCCCGGCCGAACTGGAGCAGATCGAGGACCTGGTCAACGGCTGGATCGCCGAGGCCCATCCCCTGGAGGTGGAGGAGATGGACCTGGAGCAGGCCCGAGCATCCGGAGCCGTGGCGATGTTCGGTGAGAAGTACGGCGAGGTCGTTCGGGTGGTGGATGTCCCCGGTGTCTCGATGGAGCTCTGCGGCGGCACCCATGTGGCCAACACCGCTGAGATCGGCCTGTTCCGGATCATCGCCGAGACGGGCGTGGCGGCGGGGATCCGCCGCATCGAGGCGGTGGCCGGTCCCGCCCTGCTGCCTTACCTGCGGGAGCGCGACCGGGTGGTTCGGGAGCTGGCTGATCGCTTCAAGGCCCAGCCCGGCGAGATCCTTGAACGTGTCGCCGCCCAGGCCGATGAGCTGCGGGCCACCGCCAAGGAGCTGGTGGCAGCGCGCGGCGCTTTGGCGGTGGCCAAGGCCAGTGCCCTTGCGGAGCGGGCCGAAGCGTTCGGCCCCTATCGGCTGCTGGTGCAGCGCCTCGATGGGGTGGACGGGGCCGGACTCCAGGAGGCGGCCCAGCGCCTGCAGCAGCAGCTCGGTGAGGGGGCGGCCGTGGTGCTCGGTGGTCTGCCGGATCCAGGGGATCTGGGCAAGGTGATGCTGGTGGCGGCCTTCGGTGGGACGGTGGTGGCGGCCGGGCTGAAGGCGGGCGCCTTCGTCGGTGGCATCGCCAAACTCTGTGGCGGCGGCGGCGGCGGCCGTCCCCAGCTGGCCCAGGCGGGGGGGCGCGACGGGGCGGCGCTGGATGGGGCGCTGGAGCAGGCTCGAAAGCAACTGCAGTCGGTCCTGGACTGAGCACTCACGGCTCGAAGCACCAAACGCAGCTCACGGTCCCCTTACGGGGGCGAATACCGTCACGGCGCTGGTCAGAAGCGGTAGTGCACCTTGGCGTAGAGACCGTTGTCCAGGACCCAGTTGTTCCAAGGGCCTTGGACGTTACCACTGGTGAACTGGTGGGCCCAGCCCAGATCGAAGGCCCAGTTGTTGCCAGCCAGCCAGCGCACAAGCAATCCACCGGATCCCATGGTTTCCGTGACGTTGAAGCTGTTCAGCTGGGTGTGGATCCCACCGGCTCCGAGGAACGGCACCAGCTGCAGGGAATGAGTCCGGTCCTGCCAGAAGGTCCAGGCAGCCTCGGTCACAACCAGCCAGCCGCTGTCGCCGCTGATCAACTGGCCGGGCAGCCCGCGCAGCCCCACATCTGAGCCCAGGCTGAACTGCATGGGCGGCAACAAGGGATTAAAGGCCCACTGCCCGGCCAGGCGGCCATTGAGCTGCCAACGGGGGGCAAAGGCCCAGGAGGCGGAGATCAGTCCTCCGATGGCGCAGGCTCCGGCTGGGTCGATGCCGGCCTGGCGCCACTCCGACACCTGATGACCGGGCATCAGGCCGGGTGTCGCCGCCAGAAAATAGGCCGTTCCGCCCCATCCGAACCCAAGCCCTTGGCCGCTGCCGCTGACCCCCAGGCGCAGGTAGCCGCTCTGAGGATTCCGAAGGATCTCCGGCAGAAGAGAGGGCGGCGACTGCCCATCGATCAAGTTGGCGCTGACCGTGCCGCTGAGGCCAAGAAAAGTGCTCCAGCGCTGGGTGGGGCTTTCAGAGAAAATCCACTCCAGCTGGCCGAGGGCCTGGAACTGCTCGTTGGAGAACTCCGGCCTGGGAAGCTCAATCAGGTTGCGGCGGCTGAAGCCGACGGCTGTGGTGAAGCTGAGTGAGTCACCAAGTGGCAGGCTGTAGCTGAGCGACACAAGCCCGAGGCCGAGCTGGGGATCGGTCTTGCCGTTGAGCTCGCCGTAGAGCAGCAGGCTGTCGCCGGCGGTGAGGGCACCGGGCTTCAGCAGGCTGGCCAGAATGCGCGCGTCGCCGGAGCCGCTGTTGCCGTCATTGCGCAGCGCCAGGTCTCCCTGCCAACGCGGTCCCCCAGCCTCAACGTCGATCGTGAGGGTGGCCTGGGTGGGATCACTGCCTAGGCGGGAGAGATTGGCGCGCAGCTGCTTGACCCCTGGGATGCGGCGCAGCAGTTGCAGGTTTCTCTCGAGCGAGGGGATGTGCAGCACACGACCCTGCTGCGAGCGCATCAGCCGGTCAATTCGCCGATTCAGCCAGGGCCCATTGCCATTGACCCTCAGCTCCACCAGCCGCCCCTCCACAACCACCAGCCTTCCGGGCGCCGGGGTGGGCTCGGCATAAACGCGGCTGTTGACGTAGCCATCGACCACCAACCTGGAGCCCAGGGCGGCGGCGCAGGCGTTGAGGCGCTCTGCCGGATCGGCGATGGCGCTGCAACGGCCCAGGATCAAGAACAGTTGTTGTTTTTTGTATAGGGTTAGTCCCTCGACAGCTGGAAGTGCGCTCAGGGGCGGGGTTGGGGCCGGCCGGGCCGGGATCGCCTCAGGTGGCAGGGACTGCGGAGCGATGCCAGGTTCGACCTCAAGACCGGGGGGCGACTCCTGCTCCTGGGAGGGCGCAGGACGTTCCTGGGCTGGCCTGGTTTCCGGCAATCGGACCGGCCCCTGCTGTAGGGGAGGAGCGACCAATTGGGCCAGCAGCAGCAGAGACATGGCCAGTTGTGCTATCTAAAGTTCCCCATTAGATCGTGTTTTCCAACCATTGGTCGGTTGGGCGCGTGACTGCCGTTGCAATGGCACGGCCCATGAAAAGTGCTTATGGCTACATTTTCGATGAACAAGAATGTTTGCTTCTGACCTAGCAGGTTTTGGTTTGTTGCTTGATTGGTGCTTTTCCTGAGTGGCTTGTAGAGATGAGTTCATAGTTGGTTTGCTGAAAGGATTTGGTTCGGTCATGGATCCAGCCCCTTCGTCCAGGCGGCAGCGGCGGCGTGGCCAGGCCAAGGCCGTGGCGCCTGGCCGTTCAACGGGTCCAACCCTGTTTCCACGATCGGGGCTCCAGGTTCTGACGCTGCTAGCGGTTATGGCTGGCGCGACAGCGGTTCCTGCAGGCGAAATCACGGCGACCTCTGGTCCTGCCGGCCTTGGCACCGCGGTGAACGGTGGCACGGCCTGCACCACTGGGGCCTGCCTGGTGACCGGTGGCACCGGAGCAGGCGGCAACCTGATCCACCGCTTCGATGCCTTCGACACCCGTGGCGCGATTAGCGGGGTGAATTTCCAGAACAGAGGCTTCAACACCTTGGTGGTGGGGGTTTTGAGCCCCACCTTCATCGACAAGCCGGTGGCCCTGGGAGCGCCGGGCAACCTGTTCTGGCTCTCACCCGCGGGGATCACCCTGCAGGCTGGCGGCCAGTTCCAGAACGTCACCAACCTCACCTTGAGCACGGCAACCGGCCTACAGATCGGTTCAGGGGTGTTCGATGTCAGAAACACCACGGCGCAACAGGCCGGGTTGCTGAGCGGTGCGCCGCTGCCGGGTGGCGCCGGCCTGGTCAGCGAAGCCGCCACGCTGGGTGGGCTGGGGCTGCTGAACAACGGGGATCTGAGCATCGATGGCGGCCTGCTGACAGTGAATCGGAGCCTGCTGCTGGATGCGAAGGGTGGCAACGTGCTGCTGGGAGGTGACCAGCCGCTGGCGGCGCAGAGCGTCGCCGTGCTTGGGAAGCACATCAAATTACGCTCAGATATCAGGACGACCGGCATGGGTTCAAACGTTCTGCTGGAGGCCACCGAGCAGATCACCATCGATAGCCCACTGGTCAGTATCTTCTCTGAAGGCGATCAGATTTACCGGGGCAATGTGTCGATCAATGCCAACAATCTGTTTGCCCTCAGAACCGACCCATCTGGGTCCGGTGGGATCGGCTTTTTCGGCAGGGTGGATGGGCCAGGGAGCCTGCAGGTAGACCTCGGATCCCCGCTCGGACGGCTGGTGTTCAATCGTGAGGTCGGTGCCAGTGCTCCTCTCAACAGCCTTGTGGTTGGGTCGAGTAGTAGCCGCCTGGGTCGCACCTTCATCAATGCCAATACAACAACGCTTGGTAATCAGCTCTATTTCAATGATGCTTCTGTTGGCGTTAAAGGCGTGGGGGCGTTCACAAACAACGGTTTTGATGCTGCGCAATTTGACTTGTCAGGGCCAAGTAAGATTGGCCTGGAATCAGACTCCACTGTAATCACCCCTGCTCAAATCGATGGCTGGGATGTGTATCTTGGGCCGCTTGTCTTTGGTCTCAACCCCCAAGCCAGCAGCTCGCGCGTCGATGGGATGCGGGTACCGAATGATACCCGCAATGTCCTTGACATCGAAGCTGGCGCCAATTCCGGGGTCGGCCAGGGAAATGCCATTCGACTGGCACCCTGCTTTGATAACTGTGGCAGTAATGAAACCCGTACGCTCAGGGTCAGAAGCTCCACACTGACCGGTGATTCCACACCAGGCAACACGCAGTCCCTTCTATTGGAGACCGGCAACTTCTTCTGCAACACAGGAAGCTGCATCATCATGGGCCCCTACGTCGTCTCCAAGGGCACTGTCTTCCTGGGACCTGGCGACACGGTGACATTCAAATGGACCGCCTCGGGCGCCAATGATGATTACAATGTCAATGCCTTTCTGCTGGAGCCAAGCACTGGCAGAACGATCAGCCTGCTCAATTCATCAGGCGGCAGTGTGCCCGCGGCTTGGAACCAAGGTGGCATCGACAACGTCCTGCAGCAATACAACACAAGCGCTGACAGAATTGGAAGCTGGTCAAAAGACAATACCAACAGCGGCTGGATTACATCCGCGGTGACTCTGGCGCCCTCCGATGCCATCGGCAATTACAAATTCGTTTACGCCACCGGTTCCTACGATGGTACAGGCGGCCAAGCTGTAGGGGCCTCAATGCAGGTGGATTCGATCGAAGCCTCCTCCTTGCTGCCGTTGAATCTGTTCAGTCCAGACCCACTGCCAGCCGCTCTCCAACTGACCACGACCGGCGAAGGATCCAGCATCAACTTTGCAGGAAACCTTGAAAATCGCACGGCCCTTTCGCTGCAGAGCCAATCCTCGATCGTGATTGGCTCGCTCGGGGGGAGCGGCAGCATCGCCGCCAATCCCCAGGCCGTGATCCTGGGTGAGGTACCACCCCCGTCGCCGCCAGCGGCGCCGGCGACCGCCACCTTTATGGAACGATTCAACGCCAATCTCCAGGATGTGATCCTGAGTGCGACTGCACCGCCATCGCTGAATGCTGCGGATCAGGCGCTAGCAGCGGCTGACGCCACGGCCTTTGTGGAAATCTTCAACCAGGCCAATCGGCCGATCCTGCCTCCCTGGTCAAGCCAACCATCGTTGACCTTCGCGACGCGGCTTATCGCGCCCGCCACGCCGGCCCAGCTCGTGGATAACCTCAACCCTGCTGATCCGGCCGCTGCCGAATCCTCACCCAGCCGTTTCGGGGGTGGGAGCACATCTCAGACCTTAATTTCCAGTATCGCTCCCCTGCCAATCTCCCTATCCCAGACCCAGCTGTGGGAGGTGGAGGCGCAGCGAAGCGACGATGTGACAGCCTCCCTGCCGGATGTAATGCGGCCAGAATGTGGCATGTCGGAAGTTACGACAGCCACTCTGCAATCGAAGTTACAGGCTGCCCAGCGCCAGATCAGGGGCCGCCCAGGAGAGCGCTTCAAGGCCTATCAGCCGGCGATCCTGAGCCTGGCCTTCACCCAGAGGCAAGTCACCGGCAGTGGCGCTGCGACAGCCGATCAGGCCTTTCTCGACCTGACGCTGATCACAAGCCAGGGGCAACCAGAGAGTCAGCGGGTGCAGCTGTCCTTGGAGCGATTCCGCACCCTGCTGAAGAGCTTCTACAACCAAGTCGCGTCCCGCGAACCATACGACCCAGCGGATCCCTCTTCGCCGGCTCGCCAGCTCCACGGTGCCCTGGTTGCACCGATCGAGGCAGATCTTCAGGCGCACGGAATCACCAGCCTCTTGATCAGCACCGATCGCGGCCTGCATTCGGTTCCATTTGCGGCCCTGCACGACGGTAGCAGCAGCTTCGGCGAGCGCTACGCCTTCTCGGTCACACCGTCGTTGTTTTTCACCTGCCTGAATCCTCCCAAGGCTGAATCGTCCCGGCTTCTGGCCGCCGGGGCCTCCAGCTTTAAAGGGCTGGCGGCCCTGCCTCTGGTGCGTCAGGAAATTGATGGCATTGCCGCTCAGCGACCGGCGGATGCCTTCCTCAATCAGTTCTTCACCCCCAGCGTGCTACTTAATCAAGCTGCCGAGGCACGCTATGACCGCGTGCATGTGGCCACCCACGCCGAGTTTCTGCCGGGCGACCCGAAGTATGGACTGATTCATACAGGAGCAGGCATTGTGTCGTTCCAAGAATTCGCGCGTATGCGCAATCGACGTGAGGGTGATCTCCTCGATCTCTTCAGTCTCAGCGCCTGCCGCACGGCCGTGGGGGACAGCAATGCTGAGTTCGGCTTTGCCGGGCTGGCCTTGCAGGCCGGAGCCCGCAGCGCCATTGGCACCCTTTGGTACGTGGACGATGCCGCCACATCAGCGGCCTTCCTTCAGCTCTACCGCTATTTGGATCAGGGCTTCCCAAAGGCTGAAGCAGTCCGGGCGCTCCGGCAGGACCTGATTGCCAACCGGATCCGCCTGGATGGCAACCGCGTGCTGGCCCCCGATGGCACAACCCTGCTAAAGGATCTATCGATAGCCCAGAGCCAGAACATCCGCTCTGGGCTCAGCCATCCCTACTTCTGGGCGGCGATCTCCCTGCTGGGCTCCCCATGGTGACATCGATGCGCTATTCGTTCTCGCTGCGCTCTCTGTCGCTTCTCTGTCTTTTCAACCTCGGGCTTGCCAAGGTGGATTGGCTGATGGCTGGCAGCGCCGTCCAGGCCAGCCCCCGCACCACATTCCCCGGCAGGCGGGTGGCTGGCGCCACCCGCGGCGAATGCTCTTCCCGCTTGATCGTGCATCTCGTGCCGGAGTCAAGTGTGTTCGCCCCCAGCGACGCGCCTTTGTTGGGCCTTCTGGAAGGACCCGCCAGTGTGTTGCATCCCCTGCTCGTCCAGTTCAGCCTGATGGGCGTATCGGCACCACCGGCCCAGCGCCTGCTGCCTCCAGGCCCCCCTGCCCTGGTTCTTCTGAGCGGCACACCCCTGTCAGGCCCCACCCTGTGGCAATCGAGATATCTCTGCGGCGGGGGCGCAGCTTCCACCGACGATCAGCTGCAGGTGGTGTCGACGTCCTCACCCCCTGCCATCAGCCTGCTGGTGAAGGACGTCACGCCTCAGGATGCTGGGATCCGCGAACGGCTAGAAGGCCTCAAGGGTCGCTGCGGCGGCACAGTGAGTCGGGCTGAGCTGGGTGCCGCCTTCGGTCTGGCTGATCTGCTGAAGGATGGCTGGCCCGATCAGCTACCAGTTCGCTGCCCCTCCTGAATCTCGGACAACGCCAACAGAACTTCGCGCCCTCTGCGCTGCAGCGCCCTCCTGGGCAGCCACCGCAACTTCTGGTCCAGCGCCGGATCCAGGCGTGAAGAGCAGGGCCCCGGATTTCCGGCAGCCAATCCCACTTTGGAGATTTAAATGGGTTTGAAATCGCTCAATCCCCCGCTGATGCCGAGCGTGGCTTGCTTGGCGGCGCGGGCGTCAACGACCGGATGGGTGTTGAGGCGGCCTCCGAACTCCGCCATCACGCCATCACAGGTGTCTTCGTCACCTAGTCACCGTGCCGAAATGGCAAAGGGATGTACAGCCTCAAGCAACGATTCAGCCAGGCCATCGGCTCAGAGGACGAGTGCACCACCAAGTTCGATGGTGTCGCTGGCGCCGGTCTGCGACGCTGCACGCCTGGGCTGGCTGACCAGCTGGGGGCAGGGCCGGGATGGTGCTCGGTGGTCTGCCGGATCCTGGGGATCGGGGCAAGGTGATCCAGGTGGCGGCGTGCGGCGGCGGCTCAGAATCGGTAATTGACCTTGGTGTAAAGGCCCTGTCCCAGCAGCCAGTCGTTCCAGACTCCGAAGTTGTCGTTGGTGGAGAACGGCTGGGCCCAGCCAAGTTCCACCGTCCAGTTGTTGCTGGCCAGCCAGCGCACCAGCACCCCACCGGCCCCCACCGTGTCGCCGAAGGAGCCACCGTTGAAGTTGGTGCGGATGCCGCCGGCGCCGATGAACGGCACGAGCTGGAGGGCGCTGGTCTTGCCGTTCCAGAAGGTCCACACCGCTTCGGTGCTGGCCAGCCAGCCACTGTCGCCGCTGATCAGCTGGCCGGGGAGGCCCCGCAGCCCCACATCGGAGCCGAGGGTGAACTGCATCGATGAGGTGAGCGGGGCGAAGGCCAGCTGGGCGGCGGTTCGCAGGTTGAGCTGCCAGCGGGGTGCCACGGTCCAGGAGCCGGAGAGGAAGCCACCGATGGCGGTGGCCCCACCCACGGCAATGCCCGCCTCTGCCAGTTGCTGGCGCTGGACCGCCGGGGTCGCGGCCGTGACACCCTGCAGCAGGTAGGCACTGCCATTCCAGCTGGCGCGGCGACTGAGCCCGCTGGCGTTGACGCCGAAGCGCAGGTAGCCGCCGGCTGGGCTGCGGACACTGTCGGGGACGGCGGCCGGCAGGACGGCGCCCTGTTCGTAGGTGTTGCTGCGGCTGTTGCTGTAGCCGGCGAAGAGGCTCCAGCGCTGGCTGAGGGATTCGCGGAACACCCATTCGAACTGGGCCAGGGCCTGGAACTGGCTGGTGGAGAACCCGTCGACCGGTGCCGGCAGCTCCACCAGGTTGCGGCGGCTGAAACCGAAACCACCGGTGAGGCTGAAGGTGTCGCTGAAGGGGTAGGTGTAACTCACCGAGGCGATGGCCGCCCCCAGTTCGGGGGTGTCGGTGGCATCAAGCTCGCCGTAGACCAGCAGGGTGTCCCCGCGCCGCAGCAGGCCGGGTTTGAGCAGCGTGGCCACGGCCCGAAACTCGCCCGAACCGCTGGTGCCGTCGTTGCGCAGTGCCAGATCCCCTTGCCAGGGTTCGCTGGCCGGTTCCACGGCGACCCGGAACACCCCTTCGGAGGGATCGCTGCCCAACCGCGCCAGGGTGCCCCGCACGCTCTCGATGCCTGGCTGCTGCTTGAGCAGCTGCAACTGCTGCTCCACATTGCTCAGCCGCAGGATCTGGCCCCGCAGGGGGTTAAGCAGCCGTCCGACACGACGGTTCAGCAACGGATCGCGGCCGGACACCTGGATCCCAACGATCCGACCTTCCACCACCTCAAGGTACCCAGGCGCAGGCTCGCTCACCACGTAGACGCGGCTGCTGACATACCCATCGAAGACGAGCCTGGCGCTGAGGGCAGCGGCGCAGGCCTTGAGGAGCTCCTGGGGATCGGCGATCCTGCTGCACTTGGCCAGGATCTCGCGCACCTGGAGAGGGCTGTAGAGCGTCAGCCCCCGGATTTCCGGCAGGGGGCTCGCCGGCTCTGAGGTGGGTGTCTCGGATGGCGGTGGTTGAGAGGGCGGTTCCGGGGTGGCGGGGGCCGGCTGCTTGACATCTGGATCGCGCGCCGGTGCCTCGAGGGGCCTGATGTCCACAGGATCAGGAGGCCGGGTCACATCGGGGGATGGCCGCTCCAGCTGACGGGGGGGACCTGGTAAGCGGACCGGGCCGTCCTGTAGGGGCGGGGCTACCAACTGGGCGAGAAGGAGCAGCATCGGGAAAGGCGGATTTCTCGCTCAGAATGAAAGGCTGGTAGCGTGCGTCGTTATTGACGGGTTGAGGAGGACTAGCCCCTGACCCGTGAATGATGACCCGTGAATGATGACCAAGGAAATGCCTCTGTCACCGGAGCCAAGAGAACTTACCCGCCAGTTAGCGACATGGGCTGGGCTTTGAGTAGCAACAGCTACCAAACTCTTGTTGGGTTGGCGCAGATGGCTCGTTCGGGTTCGGCGCAGGTGTGGAAATCCACGTGTTGGCTCGCCTCTCTTCGGGTCATCGTTCTGCTGGGCGTGGCATCCTCTCCCGTCGCCGCTGGCGAGATCACCGCCACCGGCGGCGCGCTGGGACTCGGCAGTGTGGTGAATGGCCAATCCGGTGGCAGTTGCTTCAGTGGTGTCTGTGCGATCGGCGGGGGCACCTCCGCCGGGGCCAACCTCTTTCACCGCTTCTCCGCCTTCGATACCCGGGGCGGCATCACCGGTGTCACCCTGGATGTGGGGGCCCACCGCAACGTCATGGTGGGCGTTACCCACCCGCTGGGCAGCTTCATCGACAAGGCCATCACCCTGAGCGGGCGGGCCAACCTTGTCTGGCTTTCCCCTGGGGGCATCCGGCTGAGTGGTGCCGGCAGCTTCAAGAATGTTCAGCAACTGAATCTGACGACCGCCACCGGCTTGCGGCTGGGAGAGGGGCGCTTTGATGTGCTGAGCACCACGGCGGCTGCCGCCACCTCCTTGGTCGGGGCGCCGGTCCTTGGACTGTCCGGTCTCAGCACCGATCCGTCCACCCTGAGCCAGCTTGGCCTCTCCGCCCAGGGGGATCTGTCCCTGGATGGCGGCTTGCTCACCGTGGATGGCGGTCTGCTGCTGGATGCCCAGGGAGGCCACGTGTTGTTGGGGGGATCCCGGCTTGAGGCTCCCGGCGGCCAGGTCGCCCTGCAGGGCCAGCAGGTGACGCTTCAGAACAGCACGGTGGATGTGTCCAATCCGGCCGGCTCCGGCGGAAGCATCAGCCTCTCTGGACAGCAGGTTTCACTGGTCGGATCCAGCCTTCTGGCGACGGGACGGACGGCGGGTGGGGACATGCAGGTTGGTGATGATCGCCTCGGTGCCGTGACCGCCTTGCGCACCACGGTGGACGCAGCCTCTACTCTGCGTGCTGATGCCACCGGTGCTGGCCATGGGGGCCGCATCCTGGTTCTCGGCAAGGAACGGACCGAGGTGCATGGCGTCATCAGCGCCCAGGGCGGTCCCCTGAGTGGCGATGGTGGGTTCGTCGAAACCTCGGCGAACTGGCTGTGGCTCTCCACGGTGCCGAATCTGTCCGCCCCCAAGGGGCGAGGGGGCACCTGGCTGATCGATCCCCGCGACATCGAGATTGTCGCCGCCGGGCTTGGGGGCGGACCTCCCCCAGCCGGTACACCAGGAGGGGCGCTGGGCTCCCCGTCACGCATCGATGTAACGCTCATCAACACGGCCCTCAACCTCGGTCAGTCGGTGATCGTGGATACGACCGATGCGGCGGCCACCCAGCAGGGGAACATCTCCGTTCTGGCTCCGATCCGAAAGCGGGCAGGCACGGACTCCAGTCTGGAGTTGCGGGCAGACGCCAGGATTTTCATCGATGTTCCCGGTGCTGATCCCGTTGCGTTCTCGAACAGCGCCAGAGTGGGGACCCTGGATGTCACGCTCTGGTACGGCAAGCTTGCAGACCCTTCCCAGCTGGTGCAATCCATTGGCTGGCAAAAAGGTGCGGTTGATCTCAATGCCGGAACGCTGCGTGTCTTGCAGGGTTCGGCCAAGATCGACGGAAACATCGAACTGACGGGTGCCGTCGACCCCTTCAAGCTTCTTTCGGGAACCGTTCGCACAGGAGAGTTCGCCTGGAGTCCAACCAGCCTGGGCGCGGTCCAGCTGTCGCAGCCGGGTGACGCCAGACCCGCCGTTCTGGATGTTTCCAGACGGTACTTTCAGGGGGCTGGTCGCAACGTCACGGCCTACATGAATGGGCAGCTGACCATCGGCCCTTCGGCCCAGGTGAGCAGCATTGAGGGGAGTGTGTTCGGGGATGGCGCGGCAGGGCAAAACACGTTGATCAAGGTTTCTGGTGGAGCCACTCTTGAGCTCAAGCAAGCGACCATCAGTGGTCCCAGCCTGACCGTTCAATCTGGGGGGCAGCTTCAGCTTTCTGGTCTCAATCAGCTGTCAGCGGTATCGAATTCCGGATCCATCCTCATTGCTCCCGATGCCACTCTTGAGATGCAGAGTGCTGCTCTCTCCCCTGGTTCTTCCATCGTGTTGCAGGGATCGGGTTCTGCGAGCCTGAAGGTGAAGGCCGACGTTCTTCAAAACGAAGGGACGATCGAGGGCTCCGGTCTGATCGAAGTGAAGGACGGCCAGGGGACCTTCACCAATGGCCTGTCCCTGGTCTTTTTCCGTTCCCTGTCCCTGGGCGCAGCGCCGGCGCTGATCGATCCCATCGGATCGCTCCAGATCAAGGCAGGAAGCTTCCTGCTGGGGAACAACAGCCAGCTCCGTTTCGACCTCTCCACGGCCGACCAGATCTCCGTCTTCGGTGATGTGGAGCTCGGCGGGGGACTGCTGGTGGAGTCAGCCCCGGTTGTGCCGGCCATCACCCCCATCGACCTGATCCGAGCCGCCAGCATCAGCGGCGACTTTGCCCCCGGCGAGATCTCTCTGCCCCCTGATTTCCAGCTCGAGGGCGTGGTCAACACCGGAGATCCGCAGTTCCCAGCCGCCTTGCGCGGGGCCCTGACACCAACGCCGACGCCGACTCCGACACCTACGCCGACGCCGACACCCACTCCGACGCCCACGCCTGCGCCGACGCCGACGCCTGCGCCGACTCCGACACCTACGCCGACGCCGACGCCGACACCCACTCCGACGCCCACTCCGACGCCGACTCCGACGCCCACGCCTGCGCCCACGCCGACGCCAACGCCCACGCCGACCCCTACGCCGTCGCCGACCCCAACTCCGACGCCTGCGCCTGCGCCGACGCCGACGCCGACGCCCACGCCTACCCCCACGCCTGCGCCGACACCTACGCCTGCGCCGACGCCAACCCCGACACCAACCCCGACACCGACCCCGACGCCTGCGCCGACTCCGACGCCCACCCCGACGCCGACGCCCACGCCTACCCCCACGCCTGCGCCGACACCCACTCCGACGCCGACGCCCAGTCCGACGCCCACGCCGACGCCTGCGCCGACACCGACGCCTGCGCCGACGCCGACCCCTGCGCCGACGCCGACCCCCACTCCGACGCCCACGCCCACGCCTGCGCCGACACCGACCCCAACTCCGACGCCCACGCCGACACCGACCCCAACGCCGACGCCTGCGCCGACACCGACGCCTGCGCCGACCCCGACGCCTGCGCCGACACCTACCCCCACTCCGACGCCCACGCCCACGCCTGCGCCGACGCCAACGCCGACCCCAACTCCGACGCCCACGCCGACACCGACACCGACCCCAACGCCGACGCCTGCGCCGACTCCGACACCGACGCCGACCCCCACCCCCACGCCTGCGCCGACGCCCACGCCCACTCCGACGCCTGCGCCGACCCCCACCACGACGCCAGCAACTCAGTCGCGATTTGTGCCCGAACTCGGATTTCTGATCTTTCCTTCGGCCCAGACGACTCCTGCCGGTTGGTCCCTCAGTGCCAGCCGCCGAGAGGTTGGTTCCGATGCCCTGGCGGTGAACCTCGCGGAGGCAGATTTCCGCCTGGCGGACGAGTCCCTGGTGGCTCCTGGCCCCCTCACCTTCACCACCACATCCCTATCCCCGGAGCAAGTGGCCGCGGCCCTCTCGGAAGGAGATCGGCAGCGTACGGAGGATGTGCGAAACACCCTGGGGGATGTGGGTACGGAGGCGGGCTCAGGCGGAACCCTTAGCCTGGAGGAATTACAGCAACGGCTGCAAAAGGCTTCCCAGGCAGATGGGAGGGACGACGAACGCTTCAATCCGGCGGTTCTGATGATTTCCTTCAACGAAAAGAAGGACGCTGCGGGGACTAGCCAGGCCGCCCCAGCTGGCCAGGACCAGAAGGCGGCGAATTCGTTCCTCGATCTCATTTTGATCAGCCGCCGGGGAGAACCCGTCGGCAAACGGGTTGAGCTCTCCAGGCAGCGATTCGGGGAGCAGCTGCGAGCGCTCTACCGGCAGCTGGCTCGTCTCGAGAGCCTCCAGGTGGAGAATCCCGATTCCCCTTCCAGGCAGATCCACCAGGTCCTCATCACCCAGTTGGCCCAGGAGTTGAAGGCCAAGGGCATCACCACACTGGTGATCGTCGCCGACCGGGGGCTGCAGGGTCTCCCTTTCGCGGCCCTGCATGACGGCAGCACCTACCTCGGCGATCGATTTGCCTTCTCCATCACCCCTTCGCTTAACCTCACATCCTTCGCCCCTCCCCGTCTGAACCGGGGGCGGGTACTGGCGTTAGGGGCTTCGGAGTTCGAGGGGCTCAGTCCGCTGCCCCTGGTGCCGGATGAACTGGCCGGCATTCCGGAAGGTGTCGGCGTTGATCGGTTCCTGAACAGGAGCTTCACGCCAGAGGCCCTCCTCAAACGGGCTGCTGACCGGAGCTACGAGCGCCTGCACGTGGCCACCCACGCAGACTTCATGCCCGGTGGTCCTTCCCAGGCCCGTATCTATACAGGGACGGGCGCCATCAGCCTTGCGGAGTTCACAGGATTGCGGCAACAGCGCAGTGACAGTCCCCTGGAATTGTTCGCACTGAGCGCCTGCCGCACGGCTCTTGGCGACAGCGACAGTGAGCTTGGCTTCGCTGGTCTGGCTCTGCAGGCGGGCGCACGTAGCGCAATCGGCACACTTTGGTACGTCGACGATGTCGCCACCTCGGCCTTCTTTGTCCAGCTGTATCGCTACCTCAACCAGGGGATGCACAAAGCCGAGGCCCTCCGGGCCACACGACAGGCCATGTTCACTGGTAAGTTGCGGCTTCAGGGGGATAAGGTCATTGGGTCAGATGGCGTCCCCCTCCTCACGGGACTGACAGCGTCCCAGCAACGCCGTATCGCTTTAGGAATGACCCATCCCTACTTCTGGGCGGGGGTTCAGCTGATCGGCACTCCCTGGTGATCGATCTGCCACAGCTTTTACCTCCTGATCCAGATTCTTAGCCCTTCCCAACAAGCGTCACAGCCCAACCCAGTTTTTTCTGCAGTGCCTGATCTTCCAGCGGTCTTTAACATTTTTCTGATGCTGGCGATGGCCCATTTTGTCGGGGATTTCGCGCTCCAGAGCGATCGAATGGCTCGAGAGAAATGCCCAGGTTGTGGAGTCACCCTCGGATGGGGATGGTGGCTCACCTCCCACGCTGCTATTCATGGGTTTCTGGTGGGGATGGTTACCCAGTCACCCCAGTTAGGTGTGGCAGAATGGGTGGTGCATATGTTGATCGACGTGGGCAAATGCCGTCGTCTATGGACCCTGTCCTTTGATCAAGCGCTTCACATCATGTGCAAGCTCGTTTGGGCCTGGCTGGCGATTCGGCAGGCCTCCACACCACTCTGGTTCCAATGAAGAGAAAGGTTGCCGGTTCCCCCATGCCTCTTCCGATGCGTTTCCGCCCCCCCGGCTCTTCGCGACTGTCCCCCCTCCCGTTGCTGGCCGCTTCCCTCCTGTCCCTGGCCCCCCTGGCGGTGATCGAGCCGCCACAGGCCCAGGCCCAGAGTGAGCTGCGGAAAAGCTTCCCGGGCAGGCGGGTGGGTGGAGGAACCCGGGGTGAATGCGCCAGTCGCCTTCTGGCTCACCTGGTGCCCTCCAGCAGCGTCTTTGCCCCCGGCAAGGCCCGTTTCCTGGGCGTGCTCGAAGGCCCCAGCGCGGCCCCCAGTCCCCTGGAGATCACCTTCCGACCATTGAGCGATCGCGGCACGGTGGATGGCTCGATCGCCTCGGGCCAACGCCGGGTGCTGCCAGCCTCCGCACCGGGGATCACCCTCCTGACCCTGCCCCCAGTGAAGGTGCCGACGATGTGGGAGTCGAGCTACATCTGCCCCGGGGCGCCCGCCACCTCCACCCCGGCCGATCCGCTCAACTTCGTGGCTGCGGACTCGCCGCCGGCCCTCAGCCTC
Source organism: Synechococcus sp. UW140 (assembly GCA_943372935.1). Taxonomy (GTDB): domain Bacteria; phylum Cyanobacteriota; class Cyanobacteriia; order PCC-6307; family Cyanobiaceae; genus Cyanobium. Next base: position 28,605 of record CALSAP010000015.1, on the reverse strand, counting down.
CTGGTCACGGAAACCTCCAAGGAAGACGCAGCCGTGCAGGCCTCCCTGGCCAAGCTGCATCGGTCCTGCGGCTCCAGCGTGCCCCGCGAGGAAGTGGGAGCCGCCTTCGGCCTGGCTGATCTGATCACGGCCCAGTGGCCGGAGCGGATTCCCGTGCGCTGTCCCGCCTGAGGCCACCCCGCAGCTCCCAGATGCGCAGGGGTTCGGTGCGCCCCTTGACGCTCAACGCGCCCCAGTCGAGCCACTCCAGCGGCAGACCTTTGGGCAGCAGGTCCACCGTGCTGGAGGACACCAGCACCCGGCAGAGATTGGACTGACGCTCCTTGTCGATGCTCTCCAGCCGTGCGGCGCAGTTCACGGCATCGCCGATCACGGCGTATTCGAGCCGTTCGCTGCTGCCCATCGATCCCGCCAGAACGGCGCCGGAGTGGACGCCGATGCGCAGGCCCATGGCTGGCAGCCCCTCCTGCTCCAGTTCCTCGTTGAGGCTCACCACGGCCCGCTGAATTGCCAGGGCGGCATCGATGGCGGCCTTGGCGTCGGCCTGCTCGCCGCTGCTCAGGGGGGCGCCGAAGACGGCCAGCAGCCCGTCGCCGGTGAACTTGTTGACCATGCCGCCCCGGCGCGTGATCGCCGGCACGAACAGAGCCATGCCTCGGTTCAGCCAGTCGAGCAGCTCCCCGGGGGTGAGGCGTTCCGACACGCCCGTGAACGAGCAGGTGTCGGACATCAGCACGGTGACCGGCAACTGACGCCCTTCGAAGCGGCCGTCGCTGAGCAGCCCATCGCGTTGGTTCCAGAGCTGGCGGGCGACGGCCGGGGAGGTGGTCTGGCCGAGCAGCCGCTCGATCTGCTGGCGTTGTTTCTGGCTGGAGGCGCCCCGGCGCACCCAGGCCGCACCGGCCATCGCGATCAGTCCGGTCAGCGGCAGGCTTAACCCGACCCAGACGAAGTTGTAGAGCAGCAGCACAGCGCCTCCCACCATCAGCGCTGCCACCAGCACCACCACGATCACGCTGCGGCGCAGCAGACGGAAAGCTTCCCCCAGCACGATCCCCAGCACCACGGCCACCACCTCGGCGAGGCGCTCCACCCAGCCGGGCAGGGTCCGCATGCGTCGCGGGTCGCCGGCCACATAGCGATCCATCAAGGCGGCCAGGCGATGGGCATGGATCTCGACGCCTGGCACCAGCAACTGCTTCGCCCCCAGGGCGGAGCGGGTCTGGGGCACGGGGAAAAGGTCGCGCAGGGTCGGGGCGGTGCTGCCGATCAGCACGATGTGGCCACGGATCTGGTCCCTGGGGATCGGCCGGCGGCCGAGGACATCCTGGAGATTCCAGAGGTGGAAGCTGCCGAGCTGGTGGAAGGACAGCATCTGCTGCATCCCGGCGGCATCCACCTGGTCGTAGCCCCCTGAAGCCGGCTCCAACCATGGGCCTGGTTCGGTGCCCTTCTCGAGCCGTTGCCGCAGGCTCCGCTGACCCTTGCCCACCTCCAGCAGGCGCAGGGGCAGCGACACGGTGGCCTCGTCCTGGCCGGCCACATGCACCAGATCCCGGCGGATCACCCCATCGGCATCCAGCACCAGATCGTTGAAACCGCGGCGATCGGCCGGCGTGCCCGGCACCGGGCCGGTGGCTTCGGCCACGTTGAAGATCGAAACGAGGCGGGGATTGCGGCGGAAGCGCTCCCGCAGACAGGCCTGGTCGGGGCCGACGCCCTGGTCGCGGTAGATGTCGAGGCCGATCGCCACGGCACCCTCGGCGTTCAGCCGGTCGATGGCTGCGCACAGCACCTTGTCGTCGATCGGGAACCCATAGGTGGCCAGGTCGGATTCGTCGATGCCGATGATCGTGATCGGCTTGTCCGTACCGAGCGGAGCTGGGCGCAAGTTGGTGATCAGGTCGTAGAGGAGCAAGTTGAGGGTTTCGTTGATGGGGCTGCGCTGCAGGGTCAGCAACAGCAGTCCGGCCGCCGCGTAGGGCACGAGCGAGCGCAGGCCATCCCCCAGATGGAGGTCCCCCAGCCGTGCCAGCCAGGCCGCCCGATTGGATCCGCGAGGGGTTCTGCTGTCCATCAGGTGCCCGTGAAGGCGAAGAAGAGCCGTTTCATCGTGACCAGCAGTGCATTGGACCGCTCCGTGTGCTGTTCGCGATCCAGACTTTGCAGCTCCGCCTGCCGCTCCTGCACCATGGCGGCGAAGCGCTCCAGCAGGTCCGGATTCTCCTCCAGCAGGCCCTTGATGCTGTCCCGGTCCACCTGCAGCAGCAGGCACTCCTCGGTGGCCCGCACCGTGGCGCTGCGGGGGGCATCGAGAAAGAGGGTCATCTCGCCGAAGACCTCGCCGGGCCCCAGCTCGCGCACGGCCACGGTGTGGCCTGGCTCGATCTCCTTGAGGATCTCCACGGTCCCCCGCAGCACGTGGAACATCGAGTGCCCCTCGGCCCCCTCCTGCACCACCGCCTCGCCGGGCCCGTAGGCCACCTGATGGCTGCCTTCCACCAGGGTCTCCAGCTGCTCGCCGCTCAGGTCGGTGAAGATGCCCACGCTGGCCAGGGTCTGGCAGCACAGCTGGGGGGAGGGCCTTGCCGGGAGCTGGGGCCGGTCCCGGGAGCGGCGCGGCAGCAGCTCCCGCACCGGGTAGGGGATGCTCTGGCCTTCGCGGGCCAGGGCGTACCAGATCTGCTCAAGCAGGTCGCTGCGCAGGTCGCCGATGGCCCCATCCCCCAGCTCCCGCTGCCACACCTGCAGCTCGTAGGCGATGGCACTGTCCTGGAACTCCTGGACCCGGATGCGGGGGCTCGGTTCCCGCAACACCCCGGGATGCTGCAGCACCACCTTCTCCAGCAGGGCCCTGGCCTGGGCGGGCGGCAGGTCGTAGTCGAGGCCGACGCTGAACCGGTTGCTGACGGCCCCGGAGCGGCCCAGGTTGCGCAACACCCGCGCGGTGACGAGGCTGTTGGGGACCACCATCAGCTGGCCGTCCATGTTGCGGAGCATGGTGTCCCGCCAGCTCACCCGCACCACCACCCCGCGCACCCCCTGGTCCAGCTCCAGGAAGTCCCCCTCGGTGAAGTCGTCCCCCAGCTGCAGCTCCAGGCCCGCGAACAGGTCCTTGAGGGACTCCTGGGCGGCCAGGCCGATCACGGCGGTGAGCACGGCAGAGGTGGTCACCAGCCCCACCAGATCCAGCCGCGCCGACTGCCGCACCAGCACCACCGTGGCCAGGGCGGCGCTGCCGAGGGTGAGCAGCTGCATCAACAGCTGGGGCGGCGGGCGCCACAGCCCCAGGTGGGCGGGCACCTGCAGCGTGACCCAGAGGGCGATGAGGATGGCGGCGTAGGTGAGCAGCAGGTCGTCGGTGAGCAGCACCCACACCCGGTAGGCTGGCGGCAACCCCTGCAGCGGAAGGGAACTCAGCAGCGCCCAGGCGGCGATGGCCAGCAGCGGCAGCCTCAGTGGCACAGCCGGAAGGGCCCTGTGGCGGCAGAGACGGGCCAGCACCAGCAGCCCGACCGTGGCGGCCAGGGCGCTGATCCAGATCTGCAGCAGGGCCAAGGCGCTCGCTTCGATCGCCCCATCCTGCCGCCGATCCTGATCTTCGGCTCCTTGGCCGAGCAGGCTGGGAGCAACCGTTCACCACGTCGATGCGCCCGATCTGCCTGCGCCCCCTGGTCCTGCTGCTGGGCCTGACGACGCTCGGTTCCTGGCCGGGCACTGCGGTCGCCCAGGTGCAGCTGCGCTGCGAGGGCACCCTGCTGGAGGCCAGGGGCAGTGCCGAACAGGAGCGTCCCACCCGTCGACTTTCGTTCTCCCTGTCCATGGAGGCGGAAGCACCCACCGCCGATGGGGCCCTGCAGAGCCTGCAGGAGCGTCTGGCGGCGGTGCGGACCGCCCTGCAGGGCCAGCAGGTGGAGGAGCTGCGGGTCACCTCGCCGAGCACCTGGCGGCGTGACGCCGAACGCAACCGGCCGGCGGCGGTGACGGCCAGCCTGCAGGTCAGCGGCCGGCTGGTGCCCCAGCGGCTGCAGGCCCTGATCCGGGAGGTGGGGGCCCTGCCCGGGGTGCGGCTGGCACCGGTGGCCACCGAGGCTGACCGGGGCCTGGACGGGGGGGTGCGGCGCCAGCTGCTGCGGGCGGCCTACCAGGACGCCCTCGCCCAGGCCCGGGAGGTGGCTGCCGCCGTCGGGCTCAGCAAGCTCAACCCCCTGGACGTGCAGCTGGACGGCAACGAACTGCGGCCGATGTTGATGCGGGCGGCCGCGGCCGACGCCGCCCCACCCTTCGACCCGGCCGAGCTGGCGCTGCCGAAGGACCGCTTGAGCTTGACGGTGCGGTTCTGCGCGCGCTGATGCGTTTTTTGGAGGGCGGATGCGTTTTGGGGCCCACCAAGCAGAATGCAGCCATCCGGACCCGGAGCCTTGAGCGAATGCGCCGCTGCCGCCTGCAGAGCCTGTCGTTCCTGCCGATCCTGATCCTCCTGGTGGGCCCGCCCCTGGGGTCGCTGCCGTCAGAGGCATCCGAGAGCGCCGTGGTGCAAGAGATCCTCGATGGCAACGAGCTGTTCATCGATGGCAAGACGGCCAAGGTGAAGGAGAAGGCCGTCGCCCCCCAGAAGGTCAGCACCCAGAACAGCCGCGGCCAGATCCGCTTCGACAGCGGCGCCGCCGGCCGCCTCAACCGCTTCGCCCTGCTCAAGCTGGGCCAGGGCTGCTTCCTGATCGAGAAGGGCCAGATTCTGGTGTCGGGCAAGCAGAGCGGCTGCACCCGTTCCGCCCGCCTCAGCGTGCGGGGCACCAATTACCTGATCGATGTCAGTGAGTCGGGGGAGGCGGAGATCTCCGTGCTGGAGGGATCGGTGGAGGTGGAGCCGCTCGCCGACGGGGAACCCACCGGCAAACCCGCCACCACAGTGGAAGCAGGCCAGAAGCTGCGCCTTTCCCCCGCCGGGGTGGTGCTGGCGATCCTGGGGCTGAGCGTCAGCGACTACAACAGCATCCTGGGTGGGCCCCTGTTCCAGGGCTTCCGGGTGCCGCTGCCGGCCTACGGCTCCCTGGAGAGCTACATCCGCTCCCGGGTGCCGGGGGTGAACCTGCCGGTTCCGATCAGTCCGCCGTCGCTGCCCTTCGGCCTGCCGCGCTTCTTCTGAGCCGGTGATCCGACCGCACCCGGTGCTGATGACGGCCTTGGCGGCGGCCCTGGCCTGGCCCAGCGGCAGCGTGGCCAGCACCAGCCCGTCGGCCGTCGTGCAGGAGATCCTCGATGGCCCGGAGCTGTTCATCGAACGCCGTCAGGCCCACGTGCAGGAGCAGGCGTTCACCCCCGAGCTGGTCCGCACCCAGAAGAGTCGCGGCCAGCTGGGCTTCGCCGGTGGGGCCGCCGGCCGCCTCAACCGCTTCACCCAGCTGCGACTCGGCAGCACCTGCTTCCTGCTCAACAGCGGCCAGATCCTGGTGTCCGGCCAGCAGAACGGCTGCACCCGCTCCTCACGGCTGAGCACCCGGGGCACCAATTACCTGATCACCCTGCTGGACAGCAGCGAGCAGGAGGTGACGGTGCTGGAGGGGTCGGTGGAGCTCCAGCCCCTCGCCGATGGACGGCCCCTGCCCGGGGCGCCGCTCCTGCTGGCTGGAGGCAACCGGGTGCGCCTCTCCAGCCAGGGGGCCCTGCTCTGGCAGCGACCCCTCACGGCGGACGACTACGCCGCCATCCTGCGGGGGCCCCTGTTCCAGGGCTTCACCGCCCCCCTGCCGGGCATGGCGGCGCTGGAGGCCTTCGTGGAGCGCCGTTTCCCCGGGGTGATCGCCGCCCCGCCGAGGCCGGTGGTCAGCCGTGATCCCTTGGTGGAGACCATCAATCGCTACCGGGCCCAGGCTGGGCGCCCCGCCCTGGAACCCCTGCCGGCGGACCTGGCGGCCCGCAACGCCGCCTATCTGGCGCCGGTGCTCGAGGGGGTGCTGAACAGCCGCGACTGCGACCACGACCGCTCCAGCTGGGGGGCGTTCCAGGAGCGGATGGCGGCGACGGCCAGGCTCATGCCCACCAGTGAGGTGATCGCCTGCCCGATGCCGGCGGGCGCCTGGAACCCGGAGCTGATCGTGTCCCGCTGGATGGGCTCGCCCCTGCACACCCAGATCCTGATCAACCGTCCCAGGGCCCGGGCCATCGACTGCGTGCGGCTGGAGCGCTCCGGCCGGGCCGTCGCCATCTGCACGCTGTGGAGTCCGGTGGCGGGGGGCGCGCGCTAGGAGGCTGCGGGACACAAGGCACGCTGACAGTGAATGGATCAATGGCATCCAGCGGATATGCCGCCCGCAAGCGGGGATCGGTCTTCTCCTTTCTTTTCTTGCTTCTCCATCGAGAACAGGATCCCCTAGGCCCATCTCCATCAGGGGTGCGACGCCTGGAGGATCAGGCGATGGGCGGTCTCAATCCCACCTTCTGCCTGCTTCACTCCGTGGGCGCGAGTCCCTCGATCCCGCCGAAGCTGCTGCTGCGGGAGCTGTTGCTGCAGGCAATCTGCGGCATCCGTCAGAAGTTGATGCTGGCTGAGAAGTTCCCGTCAGATGCCAACCTGAATGTGGCTTGGGATCCTCACAGTCCCTGAAGTGGCAGGGTGACACCCGTGGACGGCGAAGGATTTATGCGGCGGCCGTGCACATAGCACGCTCTCTGCCGGCTGCTCACCAGAAGCCAATTGTGGCCGGCAAGGGCCACGACACCAGGGATTTTGTGGCCGATCTGCGTAACTCGGGCATCACGCCCCATGGCGCCCGGACTATCTGGGTGTGCCTCCGCTCTGCGATCGACGGCCGTATCCTTCGCCACGCGGGTAGCGCCCGCCCGAGCAACGCCAGGCAGCGGATTGGGAAGGTGTGCGGCTGGATCAAACAGGCTGGAGGCTTGAGGCCGCTCAAGACTTGGGGGTGATCCAGTTGGGAACTGTGTTCCGGCTGCATGGAGTGGCCGACAGCTGATCGGCCTCGCCACTCTGCTCAGCCGATGCGAGTCGGTGGCATCAAAGCGGCTGTGCCAGGGTGTCGGAGCTGGATCCGACCTCAGTGAGAGAGGCGTAGGACAGCCGGCGCTGCCCGATGCCGTGACCAATCCTGCTGTGTTGGAGGGGCTCAGCTCACGAGCCCAAGCCGACAATGGAAAACCCGAATTTGAGCGGTGCGAGCGTCTAGTTGTGCGCCTATCGCATATTGGACGACAACGTATTAAGAAATGTTCTTCCGGCTGCTAGGTGTCTTGGCGGCTGGCAAGATATTGATAATTTCCTGCTGAACAATGGAAGGGATAGGTTTCGTGCCTGCATCCCCAGCGCTAGCGGGTGCAAGTTGCCTTGATTCTATTCTCGGCGCTCCCCCTCAGGGCCTATTAAAAGTCTCATGATGAAGCCGGCTCCGGGCCTCCCTGCCCGTGCCAGTGCATCAGACGGAGCAGGAGCTCCACGTTGTGGCTGACAGCACCCAACGCATCTGCGATGGAGTGGAACCCGTTGAGGCGCAACAGGTTCAGCGCCACGGTGCGTAGCCCTGCCAGCACCTGCACCCCGTTGCGTTCCCGGTATCTGTGGGCATCCTCACGCAGCTGGGTGTCACGGACCCAGTGCCAGGAGTTCTCGATCGACCACCGATCCCGCACGTGTTGCAGCAAGGCTTTTGCCGTGGTGCGCAGGCTGGTGACGTAGTAGCGAGTCTCGTTGATCGCCCTTCCCTCACGGGTACCCGCGGATCTCACCGAGATGATCAAGGCGCTTCCTGGCCAGATCTCCTTGATCGTCGTGGGGGCTTCCACTGCCCGCAGGGTCCAGGTGCTCTCGCGGCCGTGGCCGCGTTCCGACGCGCTGGCCTGAAATGGCACCCGCTTGCCGTAGGTCAGTCGATCGCGGATCAGCTGAAAAGCCTTTCGCCGACTGCCTTTGATGGCAATCAAGAAGTCGGCGCCCTGCTCCGCAAGGAAGAGAAAAACGGACGATTTCCGTGCAGGGCATCCGCCTGCACCAGTACGTCGGTGAGCTCGATGCCGCTGAGGAGGCGTTGGAGCGCAGCCGTCTCGCTGCTCTCGTCAGTGGCATAGGTGGTCTGGGCAATGGCCACGCCCAGCGCCTGGGAATACAGACTCACCTGGGCAATGAACGTCGCTGCGGCACCAGGCTTCTCATCGATCGAGCCGCGCAGCGTCTTGCCATCGCACACGAGAGAATCGACGCCATCCGCCAAGGCAGGCTGCTGATTCATCCAGTGGAGCAGCAGGGCCTCGAACGCCTCCACATCGAGCTGCAGGAACAGGTAACGGAACGTGGAATCAGACGGTGGCTTGCCGATCTCCAAGTCGAGAACTTCGTTGAGCAAGGCCAGATGGCGCTTAGCGAAACGCTCCATGCCAACCAAGGAGCCCTGCCCACTGAGGATCGCGAGGATCGCCACCAGCAGCATCCACCACTGCGGATAGCGCACCCCGCGGCGCATCCTGCAGCTGGGCAAGGCCTGCAGCAGGGTGATCAGATCGGCAGCGGCGTCAAGCTGGCTTGGATCGGAAGAGACGGGTATGGGAAAAGGACCATTCCCGTGGACCGAATCCCATGCTGACAGGATCAGCCAGCCATACTGGGCCAGACTTTTAATAGGCCCTGGCGCTCCCCCTGCTTTTTGTAATCTCTCTGATGGCATTGCCTTTGCAGAGGCATCGATTCATTCAGCTCTTCTAGCCACGCCTATCAGTTCATTCGACAGTGTTTTTGGAGTTGGCTCTTACGCAAAGATTCAAGAGCTTGTTGGGCCGTCCATAAGTGCAAACGAAAGCTTGGTAGACGCCCTGGACTTGAATGTCGTCAGGGTTGATAATATTACGGGACTTGAAACGGCTGCCTACGCGAGAGCTGACAATACAATCTACATTGATGGCAACTTCGTTGATAGCTCTGCCACATGGCAGATTGCGGATGTCCTTGCCGAGGAGATTGGCCACGCAATTGACGCAAGAATCAACCTTGTTGATAGCCTTGGAGATGAAGGCGAGATTTTTGCGTCTTTGGTGATGTCGAAAAGCATGTCGGATCTTTCGGCCTCTGCGTTCAGCGAGGATGATTCCGGAATTCTCTTGATTGATGGCTCGCCTGTCCAAGTCGAATTCAATGCTTCTGTAACTCTCTTTGAGCATGCGGCGTATTCTGGCCGCTCAAAGACATTCGGAATTGGCAACTATTCATTCATTGGCGGCGATTTTAATGACATCGCGACTTCGATACGCATCCCTGCCGGTAGTGATTTGGTTGTAGAGTTCTTCGAGCATGCCAATTTCCAAGGAAGAAGCACTGTCGTTTCCCACTCCCAGGCCAGTATTGGCGCTGACTGGAGCGACCCCAACTGGAGAACCTCATATCTGAACGATAGCATAAGCAGTCTGCGAGTTCGCCGCCAACGAAGCGACGAAGTTATCCTTTATCAGCATTCGAACTTCCAGGGACTTGCGCATAGTGATACACTTGGAAGCCGACGACAAGTCAGGTTTAATGACGATTACTCGTCAATTGATCTTCCGCGGGGGGCACGCATTGATCTCTTTGAGCATCCCAACTTCTTTGGGCGGAGGATATCCTATACTGCCGATGCTGCGAATATTGGTTTCCTCAATGATAGAGTGTCCAGCTTTCAAGCCTATCAGGCTACAGACATAGGCACGGTTAGGGGTGTCATTGCTGATCGTTTTCGGTTTCTAAGGCCCTCTCATGTAGATATAGCCTTGAATGTCTTCGGGATTGTCACGCAAAGCAATAGCTTGAGAGTCCTTCAAACAGCCTTAAAACCAATTGTTGCTGGCGAAAAGCTTTTCTCGGCCTATTCTAAGTATATAGGCGGAGATCCCGTGAACGCTGTCATTGATATTGTGTCCCTTGTTCCGGGAAAGGGGTGGGTCAGGCCTGCTTTCTCTCTCCTGAGTGACGGCGCTCGGCAACTCAGGCAAATTGTGGGGAATGGCCAGGCGGCCGTAGACATTCTTCAGCGGAGAAACGCATTGATCGAAGATCTTCTTCGGCAATGAAAGAGAATGAGTTCTATTCAGCCGGCTGGATCCCAAGTTCCGCTCAGCGGCTGGCTAGGCGATCCACGTCCTCCTCAAGACGGTCCTGGAGTCGTGCTTAGTCCAGATCAATGGAGCCCGAGGGCTGGAGCGCCTCCGGTTGCGGGGCCTTGAGAAGGGGAATGGCGAGCGGGTGCCAATGGCCACCACCCAAAACATCCTCGAGCTGTGCAGGGCAGCCTTGGCAACGGCCTGAGCGGCCAGAACCAACGGGCAGCACTTCGAGAGGAGCGCTCCTCGTTCACAGGCAGCCCCAGGCCTGAGGCTCCGAGGTACAACAGGCTCCAAGGTCCTAGGCGCTCGCCCCTAGCTGCCACGATGATGGCCTGCGGCTGAGCGTCTACAGCGGCGCCGACGGGAGAGGTCTTCGAGATGGCGCGACGCCGCACCTTCAAGGTCCTCGTGGTGGCCGTGCTGGCCTGGGTGGGGGTCAGTTCCGGCTGGCCGGGACCCCGGATGCGTGTCTGGGAGCGGGGGGTGGAGCAGCAGTTGATGCTGCTGCGGGGCCCGCGCCGGCCGCCAGAGAAGGTGGTGCTGGTCACGGTCGATGACGCCACCCTGCAGCAGGGGGACTGGTTCGAGGAGGAAGGCCGGATCCCGGAATGGGCCAGGGGCGTCGGCAGCCTGCCCTGGCCCCGCGCCACCTACGGCATGGTGGCGGAGAAGCTGCTGCAGGCCGGTGCCAGGGCCGTGGCCGTGAATGTGGTCTTCGAGGGGCCCAGCGGCAAGGGGCCGGCCGATGACGATGCCCTGGAGCTGCGGCTGCGGCGCTACCCCGGCCGGGTCGCCCTGGCGGCCGAGATGCTCGAATCCGACGACACCCAGGGGGCGGGAGCCCTCACCTTCGTGCGGCCGGAGCGCTTCCTGGCGGCCATCGGCGGCACCGGCTCCCTCGGGCTCACCAACATCCTCGCCGGCACCTCCAGCGAGCCGAGCCGCCACCCCGAGGCCTACGCCAGCGGCGTGCTTCCCGCCCGGGGCGCCGAGGGCCACAGCGCCCTCTCCTCCACCCTGCTGCGGCTGGGGGGCCACCGGAGCCACCAGGACGACCGGGCCAGCGCGCTCAATTTCTATGGCCCGGAGGGCAGCTTCCAGCGCCTGCCGGCCTGGGAGGTGCTCGACCCCGCGCGCTGGCAGACCCATCCCCTGCGCCAGGACGTGAAGGGGGCCCTGGTGCTGCTTGGCCCGGTGGTCGCCCAGGGGACCGACGGCTACCCCACCCCCTTCGGCCGCCTGTCGGGACTGGAGGTGCTGGCCACCGCCACCGCCAACTCGCTGCAGGGGGATGGGCTGCAGCCCTGGCCCCGCAGCGCGCCGGGCCGGGCCCTGCTGGCCCTGCTGCCGCTGCTGCTCGTGCTGGCGGCGGCCCGCCACTGGACCGACCTGCGCTGGCGCCTCGCCCTGGTGGTGCTGGTGCTGGTCCTCCAGGGGGCCGTCGTCGCCGTGGCGCTGCAGCAGGCCAACCGCTGGCTGCCCCTGTTGGCGCCCTCCTCGGGCCTGGTGCTGCTGGGCCTGCTCTACGGCGGGGATGCCTACCTGCGGGAGGGGCAGGAGCGGCGGCGCCTGCGCCGCACCTTCGAGCGCTACGTGGCCCCCGGGGTGGTGGCGGAGATCCTCTCCGACCCGGAATCGGCCCAGGGCATCCTGCGCGGCCGCCTGCTGGAAGTGACCGTGCTGATGACCGACATCAAGGGCTTCACGGTGCTCACCAAGCAGCGCAGCGGTGAAGGCCAGAGCGAGCTGCACGTGCGCCAGCTCAACGAGTATCTGGGCGCCATGGTGGAGGTGGTGATGGCCCATGGCGGCACCGTTGACAAATTCATCGGCGATGCGGTGATGGCGGTGTTCGGCTCACCGGTGAGCCGGGGAGTGGCCGAGGAGGCCCGCCAGGCGGTGCGCTGCGCCCTGGCCATGCGGGCGGCCCTGGCCGGCCTCAACGAGGACTGGGCGCGGCGGGACATCGCCAGCCTCGACAACGGCATCGGCCTGGCCAGTGGCCAGGTGATGGTGGGCCAGATCGGCAGCCCACAGCGGATGGAGTTCACCGTGATCGGCGACACGGTGAACCTGTCGGCCCGGCTCGAATCGGCCACGCGGAATGTGGACGCGGCGGTGGTGTGTGACGCCCAGACCGCCAGCCTGATCGCGGCCGACCCCGGCCTCTCGGCCCGCTCCCTGGGACCCCAGGCGGTGAAGAGTCTCGGGGAGGTGGAGATCTTCACCGTCGCCCTCGCGGATCAGGCCTCCAGGTAGGGTCACGCCTCCAGGTAAGTGGTCTGCTCCAGGCTGGCCCGCAGGTGGGCCATCAGGCGGCGGGCATCGCTGATGGCCAGGTCGCCCCGGCCGATCGCCTGTTCGCTGGCCAGGCGGAGCCGCTCCAGCAGCAGTGCTGGGTCGTGCTCCATCGCCTCGAGCACCTCGGCGTTGGTGTTGCCCCGCACCACGTGGTCCACCCGGTAGCCGCCCCCGGCCGCCAGCCGGATGTGAACGGCGTTGGTGCTGCCGAACAGGTTGTGCAGGTTGCCCATCACCTCCTGGTAGGCGCCGCCGAGAAACAGCCCGATCCAGTAGGGCTCGCCCGGCCGCAGGCCGTGGAGTTCCAGCAGGGGCTTGACCTGGCCCCGGTCGATGAAGCGGGCGATCTTGCCGTCGGAATCGCAGGTGAGGTCGGCGAAGCTGCCGAGCCGGGTGGGCCGTTCATCGAGCCGATGGATCGGCAACACCGGGAACAGCTGGTCGATCGCCCAGGTGTCCGGGGCCGAGCGGAACACCGAGAGGTTGGCGTAGTACGTGCCGGCCAGCGCCGCCGGCAGGGCCTGCAGCTCCTGGGGGATCACGGCGCCTGGGGGCAGGCCTTCGAGCTGGCGGGCGATCGCCTGGCAGCTCGCCCAGGTGAGGCGCTCGGCCGTGGCCCGCTCCGGCAGGCTCAGGTAGCCGAGCCGGAAGGCGGTGAGAGCGTCCTCCTTGAACTTGAGGGCATCGTTCCAGGCCTCCTGGAGCCGTTCCACCACCGCCCGATCGCTGGCGTCGTCCCCCTCGAGGCCCCCCTCGGCGGCGATCGCCATGATCAGGATGTGGGTGTCGCGCAGGTTGCGCAGGATCAGCGCCTCCCCCTCCGCGGCCGGCGGCAGCGTTTCGCCGTGGCCGCCGGCCCCGAGCACGTCGAACACCAGCACGCTGAAGTGGCTGGCCAGCGCCCGGCCGCTCTCGCTCACCAGCGTGGGCGGCCGGATGCCGTGGGGCTCGCAGCACTCCCGGATCGTGGCGACGACGTCGTTGGCGTAGTTCTGCAGCGAGTAGTTGGTGGAGGCGGCGGTGGCGGTGCGGCTGCCGTCGTAGTCGATGCCCAGGCCGCCGCCCACGTCGAGGAAGCCCATCGGGGCCCCCAGGCGGGTGAGCTCGGCATAGATCTGGCCCGCCTCCTGCAGGGCGTCCTTGAGCACGGCGATGTCGTTGATCTGGCTGCCGATGTGGAAGTGCAGCAGGCGCAGGTCGTCGAGCAGGCCGGCCTCCCGCAGCCGCTCCACCGTGGTGAGCACATCGGGGATCGAGAGGCCGAACTTGGCCCGCTCGCCCACCGAGCTGCCCCAGCGGCCGGTGCTGCGGGCCGAGAGCTTGGCGCGGATGCCGAGGAACGGGGCCCCGCCCAGGGCGCTGCTGGCGGCGATGATGCGATCCACCTCATCGGCCTGCTCGATCACCACCACCGGCTGGCGCCCCAGGCGCCGGGCCAGGATTGCCGTCTCGATGTAGCGGCGGTCCTTGTAGCCGTTGCAGATCAGCAGGGCGTCGGGGTCGTCGAGCAGGGACAGGGCGATCAGCAGCTCGGCCTTGCTGCCCGCTTCCAGGCCGAAGTGCCAGCGGCGGCCGCTCTCCACCAGCTGCTCCACCACATGGCGCTGCTGGTTGCATTTCACCGGGAACACCCCCTGGTAGCGGCCGTCGTAGCCGTACTGGGTGATGGCCCGCTCAAAGGCGCCGTGGAGCCGCTCCAGACGGTCCTCAAGGATGTCGTCGAAGCGGATCAGCAGAGGCAGGGACAGATCGCGCCCCTGCAGCTCCCGCACCAGCTCCACCAGATCCAGCGAGCCACCCCGTTCGCCGCGGGGCTGGACCATCACGTTGCCCCGGGCGCCCACGCCGAAGTAGGGGTCACCCCAGCGGTCGAGGCCGTAGAGGGCGGCACCGTCGGCGGCGCTCCAGGGTTCGGATCGCCCAGGGGATGCAGCGTCGGGAAGGGTGACGCTGGGCGGATCGGCGAGCGCCATGCTTCCCGGTGAGTGAACGTGCATTGCCGATGGAATCTAGCGATGCTGCCCACGCCTCCCTGTGAAGCTGGCAGGCTTGTCGAGGGGCGGCGATGAGGACCGCTGCGATGACTTCGCCCGATCCTGTGATCAGGATCACTACATGCCGTGACCGGCTGGGGGCCAATGAGGCTATCAGAACTGCATAATGGTCTCTTCACCTAGCACCGGCTGCGATGGACTCAGCCGCTCTTTCCCGAACGATCTACCTGGCGCTGGCGGTCGGACTGCTGGCGAATCTCTCTGCTGGCCTGTCCATCCCAGCAGCCGTCGCCAAGGATCGCACGAAATCCTTTCCCATGAACAGGGAGTCCGGTGGCAGCCGCGACCCTTGCGAGTCACGCCGTCTGGCTCACCTCGTGCCGAGCAGCGGCCGCTTCGCACCCGGTCCCGGCAGCACCATCGCCCTGTTGGAGGGCACCGCTCCCCGCCCCACTCCACTGGTGGTGAAGCTGGGCCTCATCGGTGAGTGGACTCTCGCCGCCAGGCCCACGGGGGTGAGGCTGCTGACCATTCCTGCCGTGTCCCGTGGACTGCTGTGGGAGAGCTTTCCCCTCTGCGGCGCCGACATGGAGAGCGCCACTGCGCCACCGGCCCGAACCTGGCTCGAGCCGCCGACACCCTCGACCGCGCCGAGGGGGGAGGATCGACAGGTGACGGACCAGTTGAGGATTCTGGCCAGGGCCTGCGGCACGTCCGTGGCCACCGCTCCATTGCTGGGGGCCTTCTCCCTCCAGCACCTGGCCGAGGGTCTGCCGGCTCAGCTCCCCGTTCGTTGCGAGCCGCTCGAAGCCTCCAGCGCCTCGGGTTCAGGCCCCTCCATCAGCTCCCAGATCTCCACCGCCGAGGAACGTCCCGACAGCGCCCTTTTGCCCCAGCAGAACCAGCGTCCCTGAACCGTTTCCCCCACCAGAGCGCGGGTGGAGTCTGAGATCAGCACCCGGCAGAACGGCGCAATGGTGGAGCCCATGTCCAGGGCTTCAATGCGGGCGGCGCAGTTCACCGTGTCGCCGACCACGCCGAATTCCCACCGGTTCGGGGTGCCCACCGAGCCGGTCAGGACACGGCCGCTGTGCACCCCCACCCGCAGCTGCATCGCCGGCAATCCTTCTTCTGCCAGGTTTGCATTGAGCGCCATCACCGCACGGCGGATGCCACTGGCGGCCCGTACCGCTGCTGCGGCATCGACGGCAGGTCCCCTGCCCAACGGCGCTCCGAACACCGCCAGCAGGCCGTCGCCGGTGAACTTGTTCACCAGGCCCCCCTCATCCTCCACGGGGCCGACCATCGCGGCCATGCCCCTGTTCAGCCAGTTGAGCAGGGTATGGGGGTCCAGCAGTTCGGCGACGCCGGTGAAGCGCTCGATGTCGGTGAACAGCACCGTCACCTCCGTCGTGCGTCCGGGGAAGCGACCGCCCTCGAGCAGCACATCACGCTGTCGCCACAGTTCACGGGCCACCGCCGGCGAGGTGGTCTGCCTGAGCAGCTGCAGGAGCTGTTCCCGTTGGCGCTGCTGTTCGCCGGCCCTGCGGATCCATGCCGCGCTGGCCATCACGCCCAGTCCGGCCAGCGGCAGGGCGGCATCGAACCAGAACCCCTGCGCCAGGGCCACCCCGCTGGCCAGCACCACCACCCCCCCTGCGACCGCCACGGCCAACTGGCTGCGACTCAGTGTTCTCACACCTTCCCCAAGGCCGATCCCGATGCCGATTCCAGCCACCAGCAGCAGGCTGTTCAGCCAGCCCGGCGCCACACGCAGGCCGATCGGCCGTCCTGCCTCCAGGGCCAGCAGGGCCGCCAGCCGATGGGCATGCACCTCCACGCCGGGCATGCGCAGCGCCTGACCCTGCCCGATCCTTCCGAAGGGCACCCGGAAACCATCCCGCAGCGAGGGGGCCGCGTTGCCGATCAGCACGATCGCGTTGCGCAGGCTGGCCTCGGGCACCTCGTCCGCCAGCAGCTGGCTGAGCGACCAGGTGGGGATGCTGCCGGGTCGCTGGAACGCCAGCATCCGCTGCACGCCGCCATGATCGAAATGGCTGTACCCGCCGGAGTTCTCGCCGAGGTGGGGCACTGCGGCAGGATCCCGCTCCAGGGCGCGGCGCAGCCGATCGTCGCCCGATGCCACCTCCAGCAGCCGCATCGGAAGGGCCACCATGTGCGGCCCCTGGCCCCGCACATGGACCAGATCACGGCGTACCACCCCATCAGGGTCCACCAGGACATCGTTGTAGGCGCGGCGCTGCGGCGGCGTTCCGGGGATCACACCGATGCCGTCCACGGCGCTGAACACCGACACCAGCCGCGGATCACTGGCTGCCAGGGCCCGTAGCCGACCCGGCTTGTTGCCCACGCCGATGTCTCGAAACAGATCGAGGCCGATGGCACGCACGCCAGCGCGCTCCAGCCGGCGGATCGCCTCGCTCAGCAGGTCGTCGTCGATCGGCCAGCCCAGCCTTCTGAGGTCGGGCTCGTTGATGCCGATCACCCGCACCGGTGTGGCGGCGCCATCGGGAGCCGGCCGCAGCTGGGTGGCGATGTCATGGAGCAGCAGGTTCACCGTTTCGGTGACGCCACCGCGCTGCAGGGCCACCAGCAGCAGTGCGGCGAAGGCGTAGGGCAGCCATGGCCGCAGGGGAAGCCGGAAGGGCGAATGCCGGAGGAACGGGGGCTGAAGCGCCCATGGTGTCGACTCGGCCATGGGGCGACGCGCCATTCAGAAGCGGTAACTCAGCTTGGAGTAGAGACCGCTGCCCAGGAGCCAGTCGTTCCAGTACGACCGGGACCCATCGCCGAACTGGGAGACCCAGCCCAGTTCCATCTGCCAGTGGCGGCCCTGGAGCCAGCGCACCAGCAGGCCACCTGCGGCGATGCTTTCGCTGAAACTGCCCTCGGGAAAACGGGTGTGGACCTGGCCCGCTCCGAGAAACGGCACCAGCTGGATCTCCGCCTGGTGCTTGCGCCAGGCGGTCCAGCTCAGTTCGAGCGCTCCCAGGAGACCGCTGTCGCCACTCACCACCTGGCCCGGGAGACCCCGAAGCCCGTTGTCGCTGCCGAGGCTCAGGCCCATCGGGCTGGTGAGGGGCGTGAAGGCCTGCTGGAAGGCGGCGCGCAGCTCCAGCTGCCAGCGTGGCCCGATGCGCCACTGGCCGTAGATCTGGCCTCCCGCAGCGCGAGCCTCACCGGGCCGGATGCCGAAAAAGGCCTGGTTCTGGAGCTGTTCGGCGGTGCTGAAGCAGGCGATCCCCTGCAAACCAAAGACGCTGGCGGCCCACTGAAGTCGCTCGCCCCCGCCCTCTGCCCCCAGTCCGACCCGCAGGAAGCCGTTGCCAACCCACCCGTCGGCACCGGCTCCGGTCACCAGTGGCAGGGCTTGGCCCGCCAGGTAGGAGTCGGTTCGGTTCAGGCTCAGAGCGGCGAAGCCATACCAGCGCCTGGTGAGCGATGAGGCCAGGGTCACCTCCAGCTGGCTTAGCAACTGGAACTGTCGGAACGACAGGTCTTCCGAAGGTCCCAGGGCTTCGACCAGGTTGCGGCGGCTGGCCCCGAAGGCTGTGGTGAGGCTCAGGCGATCACCCAGGGGCAGGCTGTAGCTGAGCGACGCGAGGCTGTAGCCCAGGTCGGGATTCTGGTCGCCATCGAGCTCGCCGAACAGGAGCAGGATGTCGCCATCGAGGACCAGATCGGTCTTCACCAGGGTGGCCAGGGCACGGAACTGACCGCTGCCGCTGTTGCCATCGTTGCGCAGGGAGATCTCGCCCCTTAACGGCTGCGGGGCCGGTTCGGCGCTCACGTCCAGCACGGCACGGGTGGAGTCACTGCCCAGCCGGTTGAGGCTCACCTCCAGTTGCCCCACGCCGCCCAGCTGTTGCAGCTGGGCCACGGTGCGCTCCAGGCTGGGCAGGTGCAGCACCGTGCCCCTGAGGGGCAGCAGCAGCTGGCGCAGCCGACGGGCCAGCCGCGGGCTGTCACTTTCGATCCGCACCTCGGCGATCCTCCCTTCCACCACCTCCAGCCGGCCTGGGGGGGGATCAGCCAGGGGGTACACCCTGCTGTTGACGTAGCCGTCCGCCGACAGCCGGCTGCTGAGGGCGGCGGCGCAGGCCCGCAGCCTGGTCGCCGCATCGGTGATGGCGCCGCAGGGAGCCAGGATCCGGTGCAGCTCCTTGGCGTCGTAGCGATTCAGCCCATGCACCTGAGGAAGCAGGCCCTCGGACCCCGCTGGGGGGGGCAGTTCCAGGGGACCGCCCGGCGGTGGTTCGCTCCCGGGGGCCGGCTCATCGGGGGGGAGGCGCAGCAGCCGTGGGGGCTGCGGCGGCCGTGTGGGTCCGTCTCGCTGCTCTTCGGTGGCCGGCCCGGGCAGTCGAGCCGGCCCTGGCTGCAGGGGCGGGGCAACGAGCTGGGCCAGCAGGAGCAGCATCGGCGCTCAGCCGGCCGGAGAAGGGGATTCCCCCGCTCCGGGGGGAACGGGCGGGACCAGGCTCACCCAGTCGAGCGCGTCCGGGCTGATTCCCGCGTCAATCGTCAGGGCCCGTCCTCCCGGCCGCACCAGCTGGGCGATCACGCTGCCGGGATTGGCCTCGCTTCCGTAGGCAGCCCGGTCGGTCCCATAGGCGGCCAGCACGCCCATCTCCTGGTGGTAGATCAGTGCCCTGCCCTCGGCGACGGGGTCTCGGTTGCGCGCCTGCACGAACACCTCCGTCTGCTCAGGGGTGAGGGGAGCGTCATTGAAGCGGAGGCCCTCCGCTTCGATGACGATGCGATCGCCCTCCGCCCCCCCGAAGCTGGCTGGCTGAACGATCCGCGGTGTGCCGACATAGAGGGGAAGCCGACCGGTCAGCTTGAAGTGGATGAAACGAAGGATATTCCTTAGCTTTGTGCACAGCGATTCGAAGAGGCCTGCGTTGCCATCGGATAGCTGACCGGTGAACGAACGGATCAGGGAAGTTCCCCCCATGCGGCAGTTCACCGCCATGGGTTCGGTGAGGGGAATGGGCTGCTGGGGGAATCCCTGGTTGTCGAGCCCGGGGGAAGCGACGGCTGAACGGATGGCGTCGCCACCCTTTCCAGGATTCCCAGTGGCCACGAGCTGAAGACATTTGTTGATGTAAACGATATCGACCCCATCGGGAGATCCATTAAATCCACTGATGTTCACGGTATCTGTTTCCTGGCCAGGGCTGATGCGGTAGACGCAGTCGTTGATGCTCGTGGGGGAGCAGTTTGCCAGGTTCCTGGTGACGGATGTTTCGTTGCCGATCACGAAGGTGTCGCCGCCGCCGGCACCCGTCAGGGTGTTATTGCCAAGACTGCCGATCAGTGTTTCCCGTTGCAATGAGCCTGTTGCATTCAGGCGCATCGTGCTTGGCCCGTGAAGTGTCATCTTTGACACTTTCACATTTCGAGTGGGCCCAATGCTGATGCTTATGTTGGAGGCTGGTTGGCTCTTGGGCGACCAGAAATAGGTGTCCATCAGGCTGTCCACCCGTACAGATGTTGTGCACGGTGTCGTCCAGAGCGCATTGGTTCTCACGCAGTACTCGTCCTGGGCCTGGGCGGGTTCCGTCCAGGCCCCCAGAAGGGTGAGCACAAGGACGGCCAGGCAGCCAATGAGCCAGGCGGTGCGGGGGTGTGAACTGCGGCGGCGGGGGGAAGGCATCGCGGTTGGGGCAGCGGAACGTTGGGGACTGCGGATCTCGCGGCAGGAGAGAAGCGCTACCAGGGTGAGCCGGAGAGAACCACCCCGGCCCAGAAGTAGGGATGGCTCAGGCCCTCGGCGAAGCGCGCCCTGTCGCCCGGAGACAGGCCCTGGATCAGGTGGCTGCCATCGGGGCCCACCAGGCTGTCGCCCCTGACCCGGATCTCCCCGCTTCGGAACGCCCTTCGGGTGGACTGGAGAGCCTCGTCCTTGGGCAGGCCCCGGGCCAGCTGGCGGTAGAAGTGCACGAAGAAGGCGGCGCTGGCGGCATCGTCCACGAACCAGAGGGTGCCCAGGCCGCTGCGGCTGCCGGTGCGCAGGGCAAGGCCGACCAGCCCCAGTTCGCTGCTCTCGTCACCCAGGGCGGTGCGGCAGGCACTCAGGCTCACCAGATCCACGTTCCCCCTGGCCGGATCGCTCTGCAGGCGCCGTCCCAGCTGGGTGATGTTCACGTCGCCTGTGGCGGTGAAGAGCCGGGCGATGGGGGGGTGGCCAGGGCGGAACTCGGCATGGCTGGCCAGGTGCACGCGCCGGTACTCGCGGCGTCCGGCCTGGTCCAGCAGGGCCGCGCTGCTGAAGGCGTCGTCGAGCAGCATGTCGGCGGGATGCTCGGCTGCCAACGTTTCCAGTTCCTGACGGACCAGGGGCAGATCGGCAAGCCCGTTGCGGAAGCGGCTGGTACCGGCCAGCAACATGCGGCCTGCGGACGGGTTCGACGCCGCATCGAGTGCCGTGAGGCCCAGGGAAGGGGTAAGGGTGAGGGAGAAGGCCTCACCCAGGGGGCGTCCTTCGTCCAGAGGCAGGGCCGCATAGGGAATGGCCTGCAGCCCCCGGTCCACGCTGAGCAGCAGGGCCGTGATGCCGTCGTGCCGCAACGTCGGCAGCAGGGGGGTGAACAGATGGTTGGAGAGCTGGCGACCTGCACCTTGGCTGCTGCCATCGAACGGCTCCATGCGACTGAGCTGTCGCTGGAAGGTGGTGATCCAACCCCTCAGCTGCGCTTCCGGCATCTCCACGCGCCACCCCTTCATCGGGCCGCTGGGGGGCAGGTAGAGAAGATCCAGGGCGGCGTCCGCCCCGGCGCGTCGGCTGAGGTTGAGCAACACGATGGCCGGCCGGTAGGAGGTCGCCCTGTGCTGACTGGGCTGGGAGAGGGCAGCACTGATGCGCTGCAGCTGCCGTTGCAGTTGTTCGCTGTTGGGTGGCGCCGTTGCTTGTCCTGCCTCCAATCCCAGGCCAGCGATGGTCTCCTGCCGGGAGCGCTCCTCCGCGTGCGCGAAAGCTCGGCTGGCCTCCGCCGCTTCCAGGCTTGAGACCGAGATGGGCATGGAGACGATGCTGCTGGTGGCGAGAGCCGGCGCGGTGGACTCCCGCCGCAGCGGGGTGATGATCCGGCTGCTGTCGGCTGGGCCGACGCCGGGGCCGGCCGCGACGATCAGCGGGGGTGTCAGCAGACCGCGGGGGAGCAGGGCTGCCCGCGCCTCCCCTACCAAGGTCGTGAGGAGCTGAGGGCTCGGATCGCGCAGCACCGTGATTCCGCCATCAGGATCGGTGGTCACCACCTTCACCCGGTTATCGGGATCCACGATCACCGTCTGTCTCGCGCTCTCCCCCACGCCCCGGCTGTCAAGGGCGAGCCGCTCCAGGATGGCCTGGGCGGTGGGGGGATCCGGGCTCCCGGGGGGCGCATAGGGGTCTCGCACGGGCGAAGGGGGTGGGCCGATGGCATCACCGGCACGGATGATCCGGCCGGCATCGCCCACATCCACGGAGCTGTTGCTCAGGCGCAGGGAGCCGGCGCTCCAGAGCTGCACGCTGCCCGGCTCGCCGATCGGCAGGCTCTCCTGCGCAGAAGAGTCCGGGAATTCCGGGTTGGGGAAGCGGATGCCGCTGGCGCTGTCCACCCGGCTCAGGAGCGTGGAGTCCGTGATGCTCAGGGCGCCGGCTCCCAGCCCCGTGCCGGTGTTCACGACCAGCACCCGGCCTCCTAAGGCCTCGAGGAGGTCGGGTCTGCCTGCGGGATGGCTGCCGGCATCGAGTGTCGACCCGTTCGAGATGGAGATGCCACCCGCGCTGATGATGGCCACCGTGCTGCGGGGAAAGATGCCGGCGAGCCTGGGTGGATCCAGGGTCTGGTCGAAGCTGAGCTCGATCAGATCGCGATCATCGTGAAGGTCCACGAAAGGAACCTGCGTCGTGCCCCCATCGTCTGGGTTGGGAAAACCCACCGGCAGCCCACCCTCACGGGTGTGGTAGGTGGCTTCGAGCCGGCTTCCGTTGATCAGCACGGGCCGGGTCGGGGAATCATTGCTGAGAGTGATCTCCCCGGCTGCAAAGGGATAGCCGGTTGCCCAGTCGATGCCGCCCTCACGGGATCCCGGGCCGTGGCTGCTCTCGGTGCGCAGCGTGGCGCCGGTGATCGTGATCCCGTCGCTGCTGCTCAGCCGGATATCGCCCGATCCGGCGCCGCCGCTGGCCGAGAGCGTGCTGCGCTCGATGCCGATGCCGCCTCTGCCCTCGCCGCCCCTGGCCACCAGGGCGATGTTGCCGGCCAGGTTGTCGCTGGCATCGGCCACCAGCCTGCTGCGGCTCACGCCGATCCTTCCAGCGGCATCGAGCACCACGTTGCCGCTGGTGCCCGCAAGCTTCACGTCGCCCTCGGCCAGGGACGCCCCCGTCTCTTTGAGCAGCGCCGCCCGGATCGGCCCCAGATCCTGGCTGGCCGTGAGGGTGGAGTCGGCCTCCACCTGCACATCTCCCTGGGAGAACAGATGGATCAGAGGTGTGGGCGCCGACTGGCGCACGATGGCGCCATCCTGCTTCTCGACGGTGACCGATCCGTCCGCGCGCAGATCCTCAAGGGTGTGCACCCCTACATCGAGACGGGCGTTGCGGAGCAGGATCCCGTTGTCCCCACGGGTGTTGGTGCTCTCCAGCCGGATCACACCCTTGGGTGCCGCCAGTGTGCTGCCGGCCACCGTCACCGCCCCGGCCCGGAGGATGACCTTGCTCCCCTCCAGGTGGCTGTTCGAGAGGCGGATCGCCCCGCTGTCCTCGCCGGTTGCGCTGCTGGTGGTCTGGAGGATCACCGGCCCCCGCTGCCCGGGCTCACCCGCCGAGATTGTGAGAGCGTCGAGATCCAGGGCCCGACCGCTGAGACGCACACGTTCGCCGGCTTCGAGTCGGCTTCCCGCACCCGTCAGCGACCGCACGTCGCCGTTGGCGCCATCCAGGACCAGGGACCGATCCACCCTGAGCCGGCCGCCAGCCAGCACGATCGGGCCGGGTTCCTTCAGCCCCAGGTCGGCCAGGCTGGCCAGGGAGGTGAGGGTGGTCCAGCCCGTTGACGGCGCGCCCGGGTAGCCGGAGGCTTCCTGCGCCGTGGTCCGCAGGGCGTCGAAGGTGGCACCTCCCTCCAGCGGCAGCGCCGTGGCCGTGGTGAGCAGCAGGTTCGACACGCGCACCAGGTCTGCTCCGGGACCCACCCAGATGCCTCCAGGGGAGAGCCAGAAGAGGTTGGCCTGTTGGGTCAGGCTCAGGGGCCGGTTGAGGAAGGTGCCAGCCGGGTTGGTCACCCCCACGATCACATTGGCCAGCCCGCGGCTGTCAATGCTGACGCCGCTGATGCCACCGCGGGTGTCGAACTGCCGGAAGCGATGAAACAGGTTGGCGCCCGCGGCCGTGCCGCCCTCCACGCGACAGGCGCCGGATCCGCAACTGCTTTCCGCCGAGCCGTTGACCAGCGTGCCCAGGCCACCGCTCGACACCTGGGCCCCTGCCGGACCGGCGAGCAGGGGAGCCAGCACCAGCGCCAGGATCCGGGTGGCTTTCCGGCATGCTGTCGATGCCTGCCATGCTGATCGTGGCGGCTGCGTCATGGAGCCAGGCTCGCCCTAGATTTGTCATTGAAGCGAAGCAGGATCGCCTTTGCTGTGACATCGCTCACAGGCTCAGGCCCCCGATCGTTTTGGGCGCCCTGGCCTCATGGCCTTCAGGATGGGAGCCAGGGTGTCCATTTGGCTGATTCAGCGCCGGAGCGTTCCATGCCCACCGGTCCTGAGCGTGACGATCACCTCGACCGTGTGGTGCTGTTCGCCGACCTGGCTGAGGCGGAGCGTCAACAGCTGCTCGAGCAGCATCGGCTGCTGTCCTTCGCAGCAGACCAGCTGCTGTTGCTGGAGCAGGATGCGTCGCAGGGTCTGTTGCTGATCGGCGCCGGCCTTGCCAAGGTGCGCAGCTTCGGGGTGGGCGGCGACGAGGTGGTGCTGTCGCTCCTCGGGCCCGGCGACATCTGCGGAGAGATGGCGGTGCTGCATGCCGGCCGCCGCATCGCCGATGTGGTGACGCTCACCCCCTGCGAGGTTCTGATCCTGCGTGCCGGGCCGTTCCGCCGTCTGTTGGACACGTCCCCGGCGCTGTGCCTTGCCCTGGCACGCCTGGAAGTTCAACGTCTGCAGAGCCTCAGCCGCCGACTCACCTTGCGTACCGCCGATGCCACCACCAGGATGCTGGCCGTGCTTCTGGATCTGGCCTGCCACAGCGCCCCGGGCGCCGATGCCACGGCATCGATCCCCCCCTGCCCCAGCGTGAGCTGGCTCTTCTCGCCGGTCTGGCCAGGGAAACGGCCTCACGGACCCTCAGCAGACTGCGAAGCCAGGGCATCGTGGAGGACCTGGACGGGGGCGGTTGGGGCATCGTCGATCTGGAACCCCTGCAGCGGCGCGGATTGCTGCTCTGATGAGCTGGTCTTCGACGATGTCGTCGCAGCGCATCTGAGGGGGCAGGGTGAGATCGCGGCCTTGCAGCTCCCGCACCAGCTCCACCAGATCGAGGGACCCGCCCCGGTCGCCGCGGGGCTGCACCATCACGTGGCCCCGGGCATTCGCCGTGAAGTAGGGATCGCCCCAGCCCTCCAGGCCGTAGAGGCGGCTGCTGTCGGCCACGGTCGACGGGCTGCTGGGGCTGGTCCCGGCGTGGGCGCTGCCGGTGGTCGGGGCGGCCGCGGCGTCGGAGGGGTTGGCAAGCACCATGCAGGCCCTGGAATGGGGCGATTTCGTCGCGGGCCTGAATCTAGTCAGGGTAGAGGCGGTCAACAGGCTGCCCCCAGAGCAGAGCTTCCCCGTGCCATCCCCAGCCATGCAGGTCCGCTTCGCCGGTCGTGAACGCTTCGGTCAGGCGGCTG
This sequence comes from Synechococcus sp. UW140, assembly GCA_943372935.1. Taxonomy (GTDB): domain Bacteria; phylum Cyanobacteriota; class Cyanobacteriia; order PCC-6307; family Cyanobiaceae; genus Cyanobium. Next base: position 3,332 of record CALSAP010000015.1, on the reverse strand, counting down.
ATCTGCTCCAGGATCCAGGCCTGGGCCCCGGCTGAATCACGGCGGCAAGCGTGGAACGAAGGCAGAAATGCCCCCCACCCCCCGAGGGCGTTGTGCTCCTTCCGCGTCGACGGCCATGACCCCATCCATCTTTCCTGGCGGCGATTCCTGCCTGTGGGAGCGGCTGCAGCGCTACCGATTTGATCCCACCCCGGCGGCCCATCCCTTCGAGCGGCGCCTGGCCAGCGCTCAGCGCTGGCCGCTGGGGAAGGCCAGCCGGGTGGTGGAGGAGTACCGACGCTTCGTCTATCTGGCGGTGGTGGCCGACGCTGCCGTGACGCCCTCGAGGGCAGTGGATGCGGCATGGCACCTGCACCTGATCGATTCGAGGCGCTACTGGGAAGAGTTCTGCCCCGTGGTGCTTGGCCGGCCGCTGCACCACGAGTCCGGCCGCGGCGGGCCGTCGGACCGTGCCCACCATCTGAGCCGGCATCGAGGCTTCGTGGACCGCGCCATGCAGATGGAGCGACTGCTGCGGTCGAACACGGTGGTGTCGGAGCTCACGGCCCTGAACCGGTCGCTGCAGGCGAACGGTCTGCGGCGGACGCGCGGCCAGCAGCGGCGACGACTGCTGCTGCTGATGCTCCCCTGGCTGCCGTTGCAGCTGCTGCTGCTGGAAGCCGTGGCGGCTCTGAGCCAGTTTCCCAAACAGGGGCCGATGGAGGGAACCTTGGCGCTTCTGGCTCTAAGCCTGGTGCTTCCAGCCGTGTGCCTGGCCCGGTCCGAGTGGCTGACGCCCGTTGGCCATCGCTGCCGGGCTGAGGTTCACCGCCAGGCCAGGGGAAATCCCCAGCCCGCTCTCGAAGGGGGTGATCCCGCTTGTCCGCTGCGCCTGGTGGCTTTGGGGGGAATGGGCGTGATCGCCACCATGCCTGCCCTGGCCAGCCTGGCGAAGGCTTACACCCCATGTCCTGGCCTTGTCGCAGCGATGCGGCACAACGTGTGGCAGTGCTTCTGGACCCTCAGCTGGCGGTCGGTCGGGATCGGCAACTGCGGCGGCGGCGGGGCCGGCACTTGGGGTGGCGGCGCTGGCAGCGGCGACAGCTGTGGTGCTGGGAGCAGCTGGGGGGGAGGTGATTGCGGCGCCGGGGGCGGCAGCAGCTGTGGGGGTGGCGGTTGCAGTGGCAGCTGAATCAGCCGGCCCTGGCAGGAACCAACGGACGTTGACGGGGGCATCGCCCCCATCCACCTCGAAGCCATGGCCCACCACCTTCTGGCCCTTGCCCTCGGCGTCATGGCCGGCCTGGCCGTCCTGGCGCTGCTGCTGTTCTGGCGGCGTGCCCTCGCCATCCAGGTGGGCAACAGCCTCGTCACCGATGCCGACTTCATCGGCCAGGTGGGCGTGGTCGTCCTCCCCTGCAGCGCCCAGGAGCGCGGTCTGGTTCGCCTGACGGTGAGGGGCGCCCTGATGGACGTTCCCGCCTACAGCAACAACACGCCGTTGCCCAGGGGCCTGCGGGTGATGGTGCTGCAACGCAGGGGCAGCGACGTGTGGGTGGCGTCGCTGGCCGGGATGGGCCGCTGACCCCTCAGCGCGCCGGCACGCGAGCTGTCAACCCAACCCTTTGCTCTCACTTTCCAGCACCATGACCCTTCCACAACGCTTTGAACCCCCACTGCTGGTGGCCCAGGTGCCCGGAGCTCCTCCTGGCACCACCCCCGGCATCCCCCGCATCGAGGCCAATCTCCAGAGCCATCTGGTGCCGGGTCTGCTGCTGGCCCTGGCCCTTGTGCTGGGGCTTGGCTACCGCTTCTGTTTTCCCAACAGCCGTCCCAACCAGATTCTTGTGATCGCCGGTCGCCGCCATCGCCGCAGCGACGGTCAGACGGTGGGCTACCGCGTGATCACAGGTGGCAGGGCCTTTGCTTTGCCGGTCCTGGAAACCCGCAGCTGGATGGATGTGCGAACCACACCGGTGATGATCCATGTGGAGAACGCCTACGCGAAGGGCGGCACGCCGATCGATGTGGAGGCGATCGCCAGCATCAAGATCGACACAGACCCTGCCCGTGTGGGCAATGCGATCGAGCGGTTTCTCCACCATGACGGCGGAGAGTTGGTGCAGGTTTCGCGCAAGACCCTCGAGGGCAGCCTGCGCTCGCTGGTGGCCAATCTCACGCCGGAGCAGGTCAATGAGGACCGCCTGCGCTTCGCCCATCAGGTGGCGGAAATCGTGCAGCCCGACATGGCCAAGCTCGGCATCCGCCTCGACACGTTCAAGATCCTGCGGGTCACCGACAAGGTCGACTACCTCGACTCCCTTGGCAGGGCCGTGCTGGCTGAGGTGCTGCTGGATGCAGCCATCGCCGAAGCGCAGGGCCTGGGGGATGCCGATCGGCGCGAGGCCGAAGCCCAGCAGCGGGCCGAGGTGGCCTGCACCCAGGCGCGCACGATCATCCAGCAGAAGCAGAATGGGCTGCGCACGATCCGTGCGCAGCTCAAGCAGAAGGCCCAGTCGGCGGAGGAACGGGTAGAAGCGGCGGCCGGCGAAGCCCGTGCCCGCGCCCAACAGGTTCTGCAGGCCCTGCGCTCGGAGTTGGAGCGCAAGCGTCTGGAGGCCGACATCGTGCTGCCGGCCCAGGCGCGGCAGGAGGCGGATCAATGGCTGGCCAAGGGGGCCGCGGCTCCCACCGCCGAGAACGCCAAGGCCTCGGCCTTGGTCAATGACCGGCTGGCCGAGATCTGGAAGGACGCTGGCGAGGACGCCGCCACGATCTTCCTGCTCCAGCAACTGGAAACGATCCTCGGCGAGGTGGCACTGCTGCCGGAGCAGCTGAAGCTTGGCCGCATCTCTGTTCTGGAGTTCGGCAACGCTGAATCCCTGGCCGAACTGGTGGCCCTCTATCCCGCCGTGATGCGTACCTTCCTTGATGCGGTGCGCGACATCTTCGGGATCGATGTGATCGGCACCCTCAATCCCCCTGCGCCTTCTTTCCCCTCCTTCACCTCCGAGACCACACCATGACAGCACTGATTACCCTTCTGCTGATGTCCGGCGGCAGCATCATCGCCCTGCTCGGATTCCGTTCTTTCTATGCCGTATGCCAGCCCAATCAAGTGCTGATCTTCTACGGACTGCGTGGTCGTCGCGATGGGGACGACACCCGGATGATCGGCTATCGCCTGCTCAAAGGTGGCAGCAGCTGGGGTTGCCCCGATTCGGTGGACAGTGATCAGGGCCTCGCGGTGGTGAGTGTACGGGCAGCGATGTACTGCTGCTCGTAGTCGATAGGGCTGAGGTAGCCGATCGTTGAGTGACGGCGCTCACGGTTGTAGTAACCGTCGATCCAGA
>CALSAP010000014.1:0-90486 GCA_943372935.1 Synechococcus sp. UW140 | reverse complement strand
TTCTCCGAGCAGTCGATGGCCAAGCTGGACAGCAGCAACGATCCAGGCCAGGATCTACAAAGCGCTGCCCTCGCGGCAGTCGCCTGACGACCAGATTCAGATCAGGTCACAGGCCTCGGGATTTACACCACTCCAAGGGACGCGGCCTTTCTGTGCCTGGGCTTTGCCGAGTATGTGAGCCACGAGGGCAAGCGGCCGATGGCGGTTCGCTGGCGGCTGGAGCGGGCGATACCGGGAGCCTTCTACCCGGAACTGGCGATGGCGGTGTGAGGGGGGCAGCACGTCAAGAGAGGCGCCTGGTCACCTCCCTGGCTGCGACCACTCTTTGTTGCACCTAAACTCATAGATCTGTGTAACCAAGGTGGCTTTGATGAAGGGAGAACTGACTGCCGTGATTGAGCCTGCTCCGGAGGGTGGCTTTTGGGCGATTTGCCTGGAGATTCCCGGCGCTAACGGCCAGGGAGAATCCATGGAGGAAGCAAGAAAGGATCTGCAGGCCGCCATTGAGCTGCTCCTTGAGGATCGTGAGGCTGATATCAGCCGTGGGCTGCCACCTGATGCCGTGCGCATGCCCCTGCAGATCGGATGAAACGCCGCGATCTGGAACGTCGTCTTCGCATGGCTGGATGTGTCCTTAAACGCGTAGGAGCTTCACACTCCATCTGGATCAACCCGGCGACTGGAGTCAAGGAAGCCATCCCAAGACACAACGAAATCAAGGAACCACTGGCCCGAAAGATTCTCACCAGCCTCGGTGCGACTTGATCATTGATGGGGAGGTATTCGTGGGTGAGCTTGATGAGAATGTTGATGATCTGCGCCGAGTGATCGATCTGGTCGAACAGATCAACGTCGCGCCTGGAGAGGGAGCGAATCAGGTGTCTTGCAGTAGTCGTGGAGGCTGATTCCATCGAGGGCCGACTGAATAGCGTGGCCTGCCTCGATCACATCGCTGAGAAAGGCCCTTGGATCACGCTTCATAAATCAGCTGCTTCGACACATCGATCATGCGGCGCACATAGGGATTGCGCACGGCATCGGCCATCACCAGATCCACCGTCTTGCCTGTGATCGAGGCAAGCTGTTGCTCCAAGCCGAAGTAAGCGCGCACCAGGGCTCCTGGCTCGATTGGCTGGAACTCCACCAACAGATCCAGATCGCTGTGCGTGGGGTCGAAGTCATCCTGCAGGGCCGAGCCAAACAGATGCATGAGCAGCACCTGGTGTTGCCGGCAGGCGTCGGCAATGGCGTCGAGCTGAGGCTGGGCGAGGGCGAGGCTCATGGGGCCCGATAGATCTGCCCAGTATCGGCCGGATCCGCGACCCTGCAGCGATCCGGCATTCACGGCATGGACTCAGGACGAACAGCTGTAGTGCGACACCCCGCCAGCGTTGAAGAATTCCCTGGGCTTCATGCGGTCATACGTCGCCGCCAGCTCCGCAGGCAGCGCGTCGTAGGGATGGCGGAACACCTCCTGCAGCTCCTTCACCAGGCTGAAATCACCCTGCGCCGCCTGTTCATAGGCGGGGGCGATCAGCCATTCGCGCCAGGTAACCGTGGGATTCACGCGCTTCATCCTTGCCGATGTCGCGCCTAGGTCGCCGCTGCTGGTGATCTGATCCCGCCAGCGTTGCAGCCAGCTCGTCCACTGGGTATCGAGCTCCTCGGAGCTGAGCAGGTAGAAGCTCTCCTGCAGGGCCGAGAGGTGCTCGGGGATATCCGAAAGCCGGCGGAAGAAGATCGTGTAGTCCGCCTTGGAGGCCACCATCAGCTGCAGCACCTCCTGCACCAGCTCAGCGTCGTAGCTGCTCAAACCAAGCTTGCTGGCCCACATCGCGTCGAGCGCCTGGCCCATCGCTTCAGCGAAGCCCTCACGGATCTCATCCAGCCTGGCCAGCGCTTCGGTGTTGCCCTCAAGCAGCGGCCGCAGGGCGGCCCAGAACATCTGGTAGTTGGCTTCCGCCGCCACCGGTTGGTTGAAGAAGGAAAAATGCTGGCCGCCGCCGGTCCAGGGCTGAAAGCGGGGATCGAACAGCTCGCAGAAACCGAAGGGGCCGTAGTCGAGGGTGTAGCCACCGGCCGCGCAGTTGTCGCTGTTGAAATTGCCCTGGCAGTAGCCCACCCGCATCCAGTTCGCCACCAGAGACGTGAGCCGTCCGCGGAATAACCTCGCCAGCGCCACCACCTGGTCGCTGAACGCCAGGGCCGGATCAATCTCCTGCCGGTAGTTGCGCTCGATCAGATGCTGAACAATCAGCCTCAGTTCGTGTAGCGCCTCGGGATGGGTCTTGCTGCGGACGCGTCGGGCGAACAGCTCCAGCTGGCCCACCCGCAGGAACGACGGCGCCACCCGGGTGGTGATCGCCACCGGGTTGTCCACCAAGATGTCGGGATCGAACGAGCGGGAATTCGGCGCATACCAGGGCCGGCGCACGGTTTCGGAGCGCGACACATAGAGCGTCAGGGAGCGGGAGGTGGGCACCCCCAGGGCGTGCATGAACTCCTGCGCCAGAAACTCGCGCACGCTCGAGCGCAGCACCGCCCGGCCATCGGCACCGCGGCAGTAGGGCGTCGGGCCGCCGCCCTTGAGTTGCATCTCCCAGCGCTTGCCGTTGAAGACGCCTTCGAACACGGACATGGCCCGGCCATCGCCGTAGCCGTTGCCGGTGCCGAACGGGCATTGCTGGATGTATTCGCTGCCGTAGATCGAGAGGGCGTAGCCGGTGGCCCAGCCGTACGGCCGCATCGGCTCGGCGGCCACGCTGATGTCGCCCGAAAACAGGCGCCGGAACGGCTCGTCGTGGGCGAGCTCGTCGCCCAGGCCCAGCTCCTGGAACAGCGTTGGGCTGTGCGCCACCAGCTCCGGCGCCGGAAGCGGCGTGGGCGTCACCGGCACGTAATGGCCGGAGAACACCTGGCGGGGCCGGTGATCGTGGCCATCGGCGGTGGCCTGGGGATCCGGTCGCAGGGACTCCAGCAGCGAATAATCCGCCCGCTGGGCAAACGCCGCGAAGGTGGATGTCGGGATGGCGGTGGGCGCGGCTGTCGGCACGGGTCTCTCGGGTCTGGCGCGGCCTGGGCAGGGCCCTGACGCTGGGGCGATCATCCTGGCGAGGCTGTCGCCATCAGTGACGACGTTGCGGCCATCACGCCGGTTGTGCGGTTCGCTTGTGCGGCTTTGCTACTTGTCTTCGCGGGCGACGCGAGCCATGAAGTGGAGAGGCCGATGGCGATCCACTGGCGGTATGGGGGCCGTAAGGGCCAAGGGCCGTCAGACTGGGATCACTGCACCGGGGCCGATGGAACTCACCGCTGTACTCACACCTGCAGAGGAAGGCGGGTATGTGGCCTTCAACCCTGAAACGGGCACCACAACGGAGGGGGAATCCATCGAGGAGGCCCTCGCCAACCTGCGCGAAGCCACCACGCTCTATCTGGAGGAGTTCCCCGCCGTGATCAAGGGCCACCCTCTGGTGACCCTTTTCAGCGTTTCGGCGCATGCCTAAGCTCCCGCACGTTTCCGGTCGGGACATCATTCGCACACTGGAGCTCCTGGGATTCGAGGCCGTTCGCCAGAACGGCAGCCATGTGGTGATGCGTTGCGGCAGCCGCGGCTGCGTCGTTCCACTTCACAAATCAGTCAAGATCGGCACTCTGGCTGGCCTGTTGCGGCAGGCCAAAGTGGACGTGAACGAGTTTCTGGATCGTCTCTGAACCGGATCGCGTCAACTGGAACTGAGGCATTGACGGACCTGTTGTTCATCACCCGAAAGAAGCGCGAGGTCCGCTGCTCCCCCACCGGCCAGCACACGACCAGAGTGCTGGGCTTTCGCTTGCCCGTCCTCTGGCTCAGCCGCCCAGCACCAGCGCCGCATAGCGCCGCACCGCGCTTCGGTGATCGGCGTCGGCCCGCAGACCGATGAAGCCGTCCGGCCGCACCGCCAGCAGGGTGAGGGGCCCCAGCCCCAGGCTGGGCGCCTCCTCCAACCGCACGGCCACCACGGCCTCCAGCAGCGCCGGCGGCAGCGTGCCCTCCGCTCGATCGGCTTCCAGCTCGGCCTGCAGCGCAGCGAGAGCGTCCGGTGACGCCTCGGGGCCGGCCAGCAGCAGCAGCGTGTGGCCGCAGCGGTGGGTGAGCGTGTGCAGCAGGGTGGCGCCAGCCTCGGTTGGCAGCGCGATCGTGGTGGGCAGCCGCTGGCCGGCGCCGCTGCCGCTGATGATCGCCGAGCTGGCGTAGTTCACGTTCATCTCGGTTTCCGCCACCACCTCCTGCTGGCGGGCCACCGGGTTGGCCAGCAGGGCGGCGATCGCCCGGTCGCGGGCGGCGCGCTCCTCGGGCTCCCGCAGCCCGTGGGCCTGCTCGGTGGCATCGCCGGAGCGGCAGATCTCCTGCGCCACCGGACGCCGCTCCTGCCCGTAGCTGTCCAGCAGGGCGGGCTCGGCGGCGCCGTGGTGCACCAGGGCCAGCTTCCAGGCCAGGTTGGCGGCATCGTGCAGCCCGCAGTTCATGCCGTGCCCCTCGGCGGGGGAGCACACGTGGGCGGCATCGCCGGCCAGGAACACCGGCCCGGCGCGGAAGGCACTGGCCACCCGGCTGTGGCAGTGGAAGCGGCTGGGGTTCTCCACGGCGCTGAAGCGGGCCTGGGGCAGGTAGCGCTGCAGCACGGCGGCGGCCTCGGCCACCAGATCGCCCTCCTCGGCTTCGGGCCGCAGGTACACCCGCCAGCGGTCGTCGGGCAGGGCCGTGAGGATCAGGGGGGAGGCGTCCAGATACGCCGCGTTGACCTCGTGGCTGTCGGCCCAGCCCTCCACCGCCGCATCGAACACGGCCCAGGGGCGGCTGATGCCATGGCCCTCGAAGGCGAGGCCGCTCTGCGCCCGGGTGGTGCTGCGCAGGCCGTCGCAGCCCACCACCCAGCGGGCCTGCACGGCGTGCTCCTGCTCGCCGCAGGCCACCGTGGCGGTCACCCCCTCGCCGTGGGGCGCCAGAGCCACCAGCCGGCAGGAGCGCTGCACCGAGCCCCCCTCCCCCTCGAGATGGTCGGTGAGGATCGTTTCGGTCACCTCCTCGGAGAGGCCGAGGTTGAAGCCGTAGCGGCTGCCGCAGTCGGCCAGATCCAGGTCGCCCAGCCGCTCGCCGTCGGCGTGGATGAGGATCCGCCGCTGCCGGCAACCGGCCTCCAGAAACCGATCCACCAAGCCCAGCGCCTCGAAGATCTCCAGCGAGAGGGGGTGGATCACCGTGGCCCGGTCCCAGTGCAGGGCCTCGGCCCGGGCGTCGATCAGCAGGTTGGGAACGCCGCGGCGCTGCAGCTCCCCCGCCAGCAGCAGGCCGGTGGGGCCGGCTCCCACCACGAGCACGCTGGTCTGGCGGGGAAGGGAGGAAGGCATGGCGCCCGGACGGGTCGAGCTGGCGCGGCCAGCGCGGGGCAGACTAAACGCATCCAAGGCGGTGTCATGCGTCTGCGCTGCATGACAAAACTGGGCGTTGCCGGGTGCCGCTCCCAGGCCGCCGCCTCAACCGCCGGCCTGGCCGTGGGCCTGGTCCTGGCTGCGGCAGCCGTGCAGGCGGCCCCCAACGGCACCTGGCTGTCCCAGCCCCAGATCTGGTACTACGCCTCCCGGCAGTCGCTGAACGGAGTGATGGCCGACATCCGGGGCAGCGACTTCAAGGTGGTGTTCCTCGACGTCCGCAAGGTGTCGGACGCGATGCAGCGGGAGGCGGCTGAGGCGGCCCGCCGCCAGGGACTGATGCCCGTGGTGTGGGTGCAGTCCCCCCAGTACCGGGCGTTGCGGATCGACGAACTGGTGGCAGAAGCCCGCCACGGCGACGCGATCCAGGTGGATGACCACTTCTTCGCCAATTACTCCCTGGAGGACTTCTACCTGCTGCGCCGGCTGTACCCCAAACCCATCTTCTGCAGCATCCAGCCCTTCCAGGCCAGCCTGCTGCCCACGGCGGGCTGCAACCAGCTCGATGTGCAGTGCTACAGCGCCCCGCAGTTCCAGCCGTGCCTCAAGCTGGCCGATCGGCTCGGCGCCGTGGTGAGTCTCTCCAGCGAAAACACCCTGCGTTATCGGAGCCAGCTGGGCGACCGTTCCTTCAACACCTTTCTCTGGCAGGGGCCCTGAGGGGGGGGGCGTCCTGCGGCGCCAGGTGGGCGCCGATCGCACGGAAGAGGTCATCCGCCGCATTGCAGTAGTCACCCTTGGCGTCGAAGGCCTCTTCGTCGAAGGTGACCGCCACCGCAATCGCGATCTTGCGGGACGGCAGGTAGGCCATCACCCCGGCCTGCCCGGAGAACAGCGGGTTCTGCAGCAGCCAGGGGCCCGAGAGGACGATCCCGATGCCGTAGGTGTAGAAGTCGCCGAGGGTGGCGCAGGTCGCACAGCCCTCGATCGGCTTGCCGAAGCCCCGCAGCGTCGGAGCGATCTGCAGCCGGTGGCTCTGCGGCGACAGCAGCCGTCCCGTCCCGATCGCCTCGGCAGACGTCGCCATGTCGTGGATGGTGGTGGATTGGATGGCCCCATGGGTGAGAGTCCACGACGGATTCCAGTAGGTCGACTCCTCGTAGAAGCGCGTGCCCGCCGGGATGCCGAGGCTCTGACGCCGTTCTGACGAGAAGGCGTGCAGCACCGGCGGCGCGATCGCGGGCGTGCCGCCAGGGTCCCGCGTGTTGCGGAGCTTCAGGGGCCCGAAGATCCGCTCCTGCATCAGCACAGGGATCGTCTGGCCCGTGATCCGCTCCAGCGCCAGACCGAGGAGAACGTAGTTCGTGTGCGCGTAGTTCCAGCTCGTGCCGGGCTCGTACCAGAGCGTCTTCAGGTCCGCGTAGGCGAGCAGGTCCTGCACCGAAAACTGCCGGAACGGGTTCTCGAGCTGAGCCTGGTTGAACGCGGCATTGCCGATCACGTAGTCGCGGTAGCCGGAGGTCATCCGGGCGAGCTGGCCGAGCGTGACCCGCTCCGCATTCGGGATCTCCGGCAGCCACCGCGCGAGCTTGTCATCGAGGCTCACCCTGTTCTCGTCGACCAGTTGCAGCAGCAGCGTCGCCACGTAGGAGATGGCGATCGCACCGTTGCGGACGTGCATGTCCTCCGTGGCGGGTACGCCCGTCATCGACTCGCCCATCGCCTCGGTGACCACCTCCTTGCCGTCGATCGTCACGCGCACGATCACCGCCCTCAGGTGGTCGTCGGCCATGCGCTGACGAACGATCCGCAGGATGCCGGCCGCCTGAGACGAAGCCACCGGCGGGGTGACGTCGGGGCTCCGGGCCAGGGCAGGGCCCGCGGCGCCCAGGCCACCCGCCAGGAGGGCACCAAGGACCCGTCGTCCCCGTGGGGCGAACCAGCGACGATCCACACCAGCTCGGCCAGCAAGCGGCAACGCTACGCGCCATGGCGCCTGCCGCCCCCGCGGCGCTTCCTACCCTGGTGCTGGTTGCGAAGCGCCATGCCCAGCCCCCATGGCCTGCGTCGCTGGGCCGCCCCGCTGCTGCTGGCTGGTGCGCTGAACGGAGCGATCGCTGGGCCTGCGGCAGGCGGCCCCCCGGCCATGCCGCTGACGCTGACCTTTGCCGGTCAGACCTACCTGTTGCGCTGGTCGTCAAATCACCAGCATGAGTTCACCCCGGCGGGCCAGGACGACCTCAGCCGCTGGAGCGACATGGTCACCATCAACACCTACCCCGGGGTGAGCGATGGCGATGGGCTGGCCGATGTCGCCAACCGGGCCCTCGGCAACGACCGGCGTCACGGGGCCACAGTCCTTCGCACGGCCTCGATTCCCCGCACCGCCGAGCGGCCGGCCGAGCACCAAGTCGTGGCCCTCTTCCCCACCCGCGCCTTCAGCGAGGCCGTGTTCGCCCGCTGGCGCCTGGCTGACGGCCGTGGCACCGCGGTGATCGTCAGCCACAGCGGCCATGGCCCCAAGGCAGGGGACGCCATGGCGGCCTGGTTGCAGGCGCATGGACCCACCGTGGTGCGTCAGCTGATGGCCCTCGATCAGGTTCCCTCCCACCGCCTGCTCGAGCCGTCCAGCCCCTGAACGGCAACCGGCCCCACACTGGCGTGGGCCGGGTGTCTTCCCCCCGGCCCGCCTCCCACCCATGCCGTCCCGGACCCCCGCGCGCCGCCGATCCACCCAGCAGCTCCTGGCGCCCCTGCTGGGGCTGGCCCTGGCCCTGGCCGCTCCCCTGCCGCGGGCCGTCGCCGCAGGCGGCCTGCCCGGCTTCGCCCCCGGCAGCGGCGTGGATGCCGCCGCGGCCCGCCGCATCGGCCGCTGGGCCCTGGCCGAGTACGCCGTGCCCGGAGCCGCCATCGCCCTGGTGCAGGACGGCCGGCTGACGCTGGTGGAGGGTTTCGGCGTGCGCGATCTGGCCACGGGCGCCCCCACCACCGCCGACACGGTGTTCCAGCTGGCCAGTGTCTCCAAGACCTTCACCGCCGCCACGGTGGCCGCCCTGGTGGATCGCAAACGGCTCACCTGGGAGCAGCCGATGGTGTCGCTGCTGCCGGACTTCCGCCTCCATGACGCCTATGCGGGCCGGTGGGTGAACGCCCGCGATCTGCTCACGCACCGCGCCGGCTTCCCCGCCTTCTTCGGCGACCTCTTCGATCACCTCGGCTATGGCGACGCCGACGTGCTGCGCCGGATCCGCTACGTGGAGCCGGCCACCTCCTTCCGCGACCGTCCCGCCTACTCCAACATCGGCTTCTTCCTGGCCGGTGAGCTGGCGGCGAAGGCCGGCGGCCAGCCCTTCCCCGAGCTCACCCGCTCCCTGATCTTCGAGCCCCTGGCCATGACCCGCACGGGCGTGGCCAGCAGCCTGATCGGCAGCGCCGCCGTCCCCGGCAGCCTCACCGATGTGAGTCGCTCCCATGCCCTGGTGGGCGATCGCCTGCAGGTGGTGCCCCCCAACCTCAGCGCCCTGTTCATCGCCGCCGGCGGCTTCGCCAGCAGCGCCAGCGACCTGGGCCGGTTCGTCACCCTGCTGGCCCGCGGCGGCGAGATCGACGGCCGGCGGGTGCTGTCAGAGGCGGCGGTGAAGGCGATGTTCGAGCCGGTGATCGCCGAGGAGCCGGGCTTCGCCGAGTTCCCGCCGATCGACGCCGACTCCGGCTTCGACTATTCCCCCGGCTGGGGGGTGTACCACTACAACGGCCTCAAAGTGCTGGAGAAAGGCGGCGCCCTCGATGGCGTGCGCACCCTGCTGCTGGTGGTGCCCCAGAAGCGCTTCGCCGTGGCGATCCTGGCCAACCGCAACCTCACGGCCCTGCCGGAGGCGGTGCGGGCGGCCCTGCTGCAGCAGGCCTTCGGCCGCCCCGGCGAGGCGGACATGCAGCCCGAGATCCGCACCAGGGCCAGGAACCTCGAGGGCCTGCTGCTGGCCGCCGAGCCCAGGCCCGCCGATCCCAGGCCGCCGGCCCGGCCCCTGGCGGCCTACACCGGCACCTACGTCAACGACCTGTGGGGCACCTGGACCGTGGCCGAGCGCAACGGTTCCCTGGAGGTGCTGGCCGGTCCGGCCCGCTACCGGGCTCCGCTCACCCCCTGGAACGGCGAAACCTTCCACCTGCTCTGGCCCGGGGTGCTCTCCGCACCGGTGACGGTGCCGTTCCAAAGCGATGGCGCCGGCCGGGTGAACGGCTTCGACTACCTGGGCTACGGCTTCCGGCGGGTGGCGCCCTGAAGGGTGGCAATGACTACAAATCAATCGAATCGGCCAACTACAGTGGCCCATGCGTTTTTCGGCGGATCAATCTCTGGTGTGGATCCGTCGTTTCTCCAGAGATTCAGCCAATCAGCTGAGCATCAAATCCAAGTTGATTCTGATGCTCCTGCTGGTCAGTGGCTTTTCCACGTTGTTCACCGCAGCACTCGGCTACCGCAGCGGCCAGATCAATCTCACCAACCGGGTTTTCAATCAGCTCATCAGCGTTCGGGCTTCCAAGGCCTATCAGATCGAGTCCTATTTCAGAAACATCCAGAACCACACCCAGACCCTCAGCGAGGATCTTTCCATCGTTGCCGCGATTGAAGAGTTTGATGCCGCCTTCCAGCAGCTGGAGAAGACATCCCAGCCTGCCGCAGCAACGGCAGCTCTCGAGGGCTACTACCGCAACGAATTCCTGCCCCGACTCGACAAAACCCACGCCGGCACACCCAACCTTCCCGCCTATCTGGCCAGCGATCCAGCCACCCGCCATCTCCAGTACAACTACATCGCCGCCAACCCCAATCCCGTCGGCAAGAAACAGCAACTCGTAGCCGCCAAAGACGGCAGTACCTACTCAAAGGTGCACGGCCGCTACCATCCGATCTTTCGCAATATCGTCTCCAGATTTGGCTACTACGACATGTTCCTGATCAATCCAAAGGGACAGATCGTCTACACCGTGTTCAAGGAGACGGATTACGCCACCAATCTGGAGAGCGGCCCCTACAAGGACAGCAACCTGGCCCAGCTGGTGCGCGACGTGATCGCCTCGAAGGAAAAGGGATTCACCCAGCTGGTCGACTTTGCCGCCTACGCCCCCTCCTACGGCACCCCCGCCGCCTTCATCGCCGCACCCATCTACAACGGACCGAAGCTGGTGGGGGTTCTGGCCTTTCAGATGCCCGTCAACGAGATCAACAACGTCATGACCGGCAACCAGGACTGGCAACAGGATGGGCTGGGCCAGTCAGGCGAAACCATCCTGGTGGGCAGCGACACCCTGATGCGTTCGGCGTCGCGTTTTTTCCTCGAGGATCCCAAGGCCTATCTGGCCCAGCTCGAATCACGTGGCTTCAAGAAAGACGCCATCGAGCGCCTCAGCCAGTACGACACGACGATCCTGCAGCAACCGGTGGCAACACCAGCGGTGACCAAGGCCATCGCCGGGGGGTCCGGCACCTTGCGGGTGGTCGACTATCGCGGTGTCCCGGTGCTCAGTTCCTATGCACCGCTGCAGATCGAGGGGCTGCACTGGGTGGTCGTCTCCCAGATGGACCTGGCCGAGGCCTACGCCCCGATCCATGCCTTCCAACGCCAGATCCTGATCACGGCCACCCTGCTGATCCTGGTCGTCACGCTGCTGGCCATGGGCCTGGCCCATCTGTTCGTCAAGCCCGTCCAGCAGCTGATCGACAGTGCCCGCAAAGTCAGCTCCGGGGAACTGGCCAGCATCCCCGATCTCAACGCCACCGATGAGTTCGGCGAGCTGGCCCAGTCCTTCAATGCCATGGTGCGCAGCCTCCAGACCCAGACAGCCCTGGTCGACCAGACCAACCAGGAGAACGAGCGGCTGCTGTTCAGCGTCTTTCCCTCCGCCATCGCCAGGCGGCTGCAGCGGGGCGAAACCCAGATCGCCGAAGAGGTCACCAACGTGGCCGTTCTGTTCGCCGATCTCAAGGGGTTCTCCAGGCTGGTCTCCTCCCTCAGCGCCCATGAATCCCTGGCCATCCTCAACGACCTGGTCGCCTCCTTCGACGACCTGGCCGCCCGCTTCGGCCTGGAGAAGGTGAAGACGATCGGCGACAGCTACCTGGCGGTCTGCGGCCTCTCGGTGCCCTATCTCGACCATGACAAACGGGCCATTGATTGCGCGATCGAGATGCACGGCATCCTGCGGCGATTCAACCTCGAGCGCGGTTTCAAGCTCGGCATCCAGATCGGCATCCACTCCGGCGACATCGTCGCCGGCATCGTCGGCAAGAGCCGCGTTGTCTACGACATCTGGGGCGAAACGGTGAAGCTGGCCCACAGCCTTAGCCAGGCCTGCCCCGTCGGCGCCGTATACGTCTCCGAAGTGGTGCACCACCGGCTCGAGGATCTCTACCCCTTCGAGCGCACCGCCACGGCCATCGAGGCCCAGGAGTCCCCGCCGGCCTGGCGGCTCACCAGCGCCGCGGTTCCCACCGACGGCCAGGCCCTGGCCAAGCCATGAGCACGGCCGTGCCGCTGTGGCTCTGGGGCCTCGGCCTGGCCGTCGGATTCCCGCTGCTCATCGTCGTGCTGGGGGAGGTGATCCACCGGCTCAAACGGCGCGGACGGGCGATCGCCAGCACGGTGCGGCTGGTGCGCAATGTGTTGCTGCCGATGCTGGTGCTGATGGTGTTCCTGCAGCACGTGCTCCAGGTCGACCCCGGCACCCGGCTGTTCCGCACGATCGAGACGGTGTTCTGGGTGTGCGTGATCCACGCCGCCCTCTCCCTGCTCAACGTGATCCTGTTCGAGCAGGCCGAAGACGACACCTGGCGCTCCCAGGTGCCGAAGCTGCTGATCGATCTGGCCCGCCTGTTTCTGATCCTGCTGGGAACAGCCTTCGTGCTGGCCTCGGTGTGGAACGCCGATCTGGCCGGTCTGGTCACCGCCCTGGGGGTGAGTTCGATCGTCATCGGCCTGGCCCTGCAGGACACCCTCGGCAGCGTCATGTCCGGCATCGCGCTGCTGTTCGAGCGGCCGTTCACGGTGGGCGACTGGCTCGAGGTCGGCGGCGTGGTGGGCCAGGTGATCGACATCAACTGGCGCGCCGTGCGGCTCCTCACCCTGGAGCAGGAAATGGTGGTGATCCCCCACAAGCTGATCAGCAGCGAGGTGATCCGCAACTTCACCAAGCCCACGCCGATTCATGCCGAACGCATCCAGATCGGCTTCTCCTATAATGATCCCCCCAACCTGGCCCGCCAGGTGCTCAAGAGCACCGCCCTGGAAACCAAGGGCATCCTGCTGGATCCCGAACCGGATGTGTTCACCCTGGCCTACGCCGACTCCGCGGTGTCCTACGAGGTGAAGTTCTTCATCCGCGACTACGGCGACATTGAGCAGATCCGTGAACGTTTCATGACCCGGGTGTGGTACGCGGCGAAGCGCAACAACCTCTCGATTCCCTTCCCGATCCGCACGGTCTACAACTTCCACGGCCCCACCAGCCAACAGAAGGGTCTCGCCAAGAAGTTCAGCGAAAGCCTGCAGGCCATCCCCTCCTACGTGCCGATCAATCGCGAGGAGGACAGCGTGGCCCCCTCCGTCTCCGGCATCTCGCTGCAGCACTTTGCCGCCGGTGAGAAGGTGATCCGGCAGGGCCAGATGGGCAACGAGCTCTACATCATCGTGGCCGGGCAGGCGCTGATGACTCGACGGGATGAAGCCGGGGAAGATGTGGAACTCCTCTCGCTCAGAAGCGGCGAGTTCTTCGGGGAGATGAGTCTGTTTTCCGGTGAACCGAGCACCGTGACGATCGCGGCCAGCAACGATCTGGAGGTGATGAACATCTCCGCCACGGTGGTCAACCAGATGATCGACCGCCAACCCAGCTTTGCCCGCGAAATCGGCCAGATCATCGAGAGCCGCAGGCTGGCCATCCAGGAGACCACCCAGGCCCAGCGCCGACCAGGTTCTTAGGAGGTCCCCGTACCGCCATGCCACCCCCCCTCGGCCGTCGCCAGCTGCTCTCCCTCTCCGGCCTGGCCCTCGGGGCTGGTCTCTGGCAGGTCTGGAAACCGGACACAGTCCGGGCCGCCGTCGGTGCCGCCACCGCCCTGGCCGCCCCGCCCCGCAGCGGCACCCGCCTGGTGCTGATCAGTGATCTCAACGCCGCCTACGGCTCCACCACCTACATCGACGAGGTGCACCGGGGCGTGACCCTGATCCCGCCCCTGCGCCCGGACCTGGTGATCTGCGCCGGCGACATGGTGGCGGGCCAGAAGGCGGGGATGGGCCGCCAGCGACTGGCCGCCATGTGGGCGGGCTTCGACCGCAGCGTGCTCACCCCGCTGCGCAGCGCCGGCCTGCCCTTCGCGCCGGCCATGGGCAACCATGACGCCTCCGGCGCCCGCTCCGCCAGCGGCTTTCTCTTCGCCGACGACCGCGCCGAGGCGGCCCGCTTCTGGCGAGCGCGCCGGGACGCCCTCGGGCTCACGTTCGTTGACAACGGCAACTTCCCTTTCCACTACGCCATCCGCCAGGACGACGTGTTCGTGCTGGTGTGGGACGCCTCCACCGCCCAGGTGCCGGCGGAGCAGCTGCGCTGGGCCGAGCGGATCCTGGCGGGCCCCGCCGCCCGCTCCGCCAGCCGGCGCCTGGTGGTGGGCCACCTGCCGCTGCGGGCCGTCAGCCAGGGCCGCGACCGGCCCGGGGAGGTGCTGGCCCAGGCGGCGGCCCTGCAGCAGTTGCTGGAGCGCCATGGGGTGGAGGCCTACGTGAGCGGCCACCAGCACGCCTACTTCCCGGCCCGCCTGGGCCAGCTGGATCTGTTCCAGCTCGGCGCCATGGGCAGCGGCCCCCGCCGGTTGCTGGGCCAGACCACCACCCCCTTCCAGACCCTCACCGTGCTGGATCTGGTCGGCAGCCCGCCCCGGCTGGTGGACACCAGCTTCGATCTGCGCACGCTGCGGCGCATCGATCCGCAGCGGCTGCCCCGCTCGCTGAGCGATGCCGCCGGCCGGGTGCTGCAACGGCGGCCCAGCGCCTGAGCTGGCGGGGCCCGCGCCGGCAGTTCTATGGTCGCCCCCATCGCACGCCGACGTCATGAAGCTGCCGGAAGGCTGGCGGATCTACGCCCTGGTTCTGGGACTGAACGTGCTCGCGCTCGCGCTCTGGTGGGTCGACCGCGACGCGGTGCCCCACCCCTCCGCCGGCGGCATGGGCGCCTGGATCGCCGCCCGCCTGGGGTCCTGAGTTGCCCGTGATCACGATGAACAGCCGACACCTGCGGCCACTGGTCGCCCTGCTGGTCCTTCTGGCAGCGGCGCCGCAACCCGCCACGCTGGCGGCCACCCCGTCCCCGTCCCCGCTCGAAGGCACCGCCTGGGTGCTGGAGCGGCTGGGGCAGCGCCAGCCCCAGAACGGCACCAGCATCACCCTGCGCTTCGAGGCTGGCCGGGTGGCGGGCAGCGACGGCTGCAACCGCTTCGGCGCCCCCGTCACGGTCCGGGGCACGGGCCTGCAGGTGTCGGCCCGGGGCCTGAGCACCAAGATGGCCTGCCCGCCGGCGGTGATGAAGCAGGCCGAAGCCTTCCAGAAGGCGCTCGCCAGCAGCCGGGGTTTCCGCCTCGACGGCGAGCGCCTGCGGCTGCTCTCGGCCGACGGCCGGCCCCTGCTGGTGCTGGTGGCCCAGTCGCAGCGGCTGGTGGGCAGCACCTGGCGGGTGGCGGGATTCAACAACGGCCGCCAGGCGCTGGTGAGCCCGATCCTGGGCACCAGCCTCTCGCTGCGGGTCGTCAAGGCCGGCCAGCTGGCCGGTTCGGCGGGTTGCAACCGCTTCACGGCGCCGATGCGGCTGGAGGGCACCCGCCTGCGCATCGGCACTCCTGTGGCGACCAGAAAGCGCTGCGCCGGCGCCGGGGTGATGGAGCAGGAGCAGCAGTTCCTGGCCGCCCTGCCGACGGCCACCAACCTGCGGCTCGAAGGGGAGTCCCTGGAGCTGCGGCGGGCCGACGGCGCCATCGCCCTCAGCCTGCGGCGCGTTCCGGGGCCCTGAGAAGCACGGATGGATCTGCCAAGGGTGGTGTTCTTTGGTCGCACCGGGGCTGACGCGCTGGCGTTCTTCAACCTCGATCTGGCGGACTGGCGGGGCCGCAGGGTGCTCGATTGCCCCGGCGGACCCGGTTCCTTCACCGCCCTGGCCCGCGCCGCCGGGGTGGAGAGCGTGGCGGCCGATCCCCTCTACACCCTGTCGTTGCCGGAGCTGGAGCGCCGCTGCCGCGACGACGTCGCCTTCACCATGGAGCGCCTGGCCCGGAGTCCGACCCTGCGTCCGGACTTCGACCAGGACCGGTTTCGCCAGGGAAAGATGGAGGCCCTCGAAGCCTTTCTGGCCGACCGGCGGGAGCATCCGCAGGCCTACTGCGCCGCGGCACTGCCCACCCTTCCCTTCGCGGCGGCCAGCTTCGATCTGGTGCTCTGCGGCCATCTCCTCTTCTGTTACGCCCCGATCGCCGACGGCGGCCTCAGCGAACAGCCCGACTTCAACCTCGACTGGCACCGGCGCGCCCTGGCCGAACTGCTGCGGGTGAGCCGCCAGGAGGTGCGGATCTTTCCGGCCCACACGATCGAACGCCACCCCCGGGTGCATCCCTGGGTGGAGCCCCTGCTGGCCGGCCTGCCGCAGGGGTGGCAAGGGCAACTGGAGCCCACCCCTTACGACGAAGGCTTCGAGGGTGAGACGCCGATGCTGCGGCTGCGGCGCCACGACGCGCCTTCCTCCAACGGGCCAGGGGTCCATGGATCACGAATCCCACACCAGATTTCGTAAAACTCGATACAAAGAACGGGGAATGTAACGGGTCGTGGCTGGTTTCCGCCACGCGAGACACACTGACAAAAAACTGCACCAGGAGCGAATTCCCATGACGTATCTGACCTGGAGGCGGGAGCTCGTGCGCTCCGCCATCGATCAGATGCTCGCTGCCACCGATCCCGACCGCGGCCCCTTCGGTGATGGGGGTGTGTTGTTCAACGCGATGATGCAGGACCTGAGCCAGAGCCTGCCGGCCCTGGAGATCGTGGCGGCGGCCGACGACATCCTCACCGCCCACCGGGGCTTCTGCGAGGGGCGCAGCTGCGAGGTGGCCCAGGCCCTCAAGGTCTGCCTGTCGATGCCTGCGGAGAAGCAGGGCCTGGAGCGGCGGCTGGTGCTCGACCGCGAGCGGGTGGAGCAGAACGCCTTCGGCCATGACGCCAGCCTGCTGCTCGTCTGGGATGGCCGGCGCAGCAGCGCCATCGAGGAGCTCGGTGTCGCCGCCCTCAGCGAGCGCTTCCCCTGCCAGGGCAGCGAGGCCCGCTGGAGCAGCGGCGAGTTCGTGGCCCTGCTGGAGTCCCGTGCCCTGCAGTGCCGCCGCACCCGGGTGGCCCAGGAAATCGTGGCGGAGGATCCCGCCACTGCTCCCGCCGGCGGCACCGTGGTGCTGGTGTTCCCCACCGACCCCGGCACGCGCCCCTGGGTGGCCACCGTGGCCGTGGCCCTGCCCACGGAGGAGATTCCCGAAAGCGAGCCGCCCACCCTCGACGGCTACCAGGCCATGCGGGTTCTGGTGGGTCCCACCAGAACGTCGGCATAACGGCCGAAGGCCTCTCCCTCGCTGAGGAACAGCCGGGGGATCACCAGTTCACACTCCAGCAGCAGCAGCTCGCCGCCCCCATCGCGGATCCCGTCGATGCGGGCGTAGGGCAGCACACCGAAGCGCCGCCGCAGGCGCTCCTCCACCGCAGCGGCCCAGCGCCGATCCGCCGCACTCGCCTGCCCCAGCCGGTTGCAGCCCCCGAACCCTTCGTGGGCGATCCACCCTCCCGCCGCCACGCTCTTGACCACGGCGTGGGAGAACTCTCCGCCCAGGAACACCGCGCTGAACTCCCCCGCCCGGCAGATCTCCGGCAGGAAGCGCTGCAGACACACCTCCCCGTCCTGCGCCAGCCGCTCCAGCCAGCCATCGGCGTCCGCGGCCGCCACAGCCGCGCGGCCATCGGCCGCGGTGATCGCCAGGCTCGGGCCCACCCGGCGCACCCGGTAGGTGTGCCAGCTCCTGGCGCCGATCGCCGGCTTGAGCACCGCCTCGCTCCAGCCACCCGCCTCCAGAAGCCCCGCCAGCGAACCGCGCCAGCCCCGGGGCAGCCAGCGGCTGGGGATCAGGGCCACCCCCTCCCGCTCCAGCTGGGGCAGGTAATCACTCTTGGCGTGACCCGCCTGGATCACCGGCAGCGGATTGGCCAGCGGCACCCCGAGGCCCTCGAGCTGTTCCGCCAAAGCGCTGATGCGGGCCAGGAAGTCGGGGTGGCGATGGCTGTCGCGGCAGTCGCGCACGCTGACCCGATCGAAGCGCCCCCAGTCGGTGGGGTCGCCGTCGGTGCGTGAGGGCAGGGGCACCAGTTCACTGGCGATGCCCCGATCGGCGAGAACGGCCCGCAGGGCCGGCGTCTCGTCGTGGATCCGCCCCAGGTGCAGCAGGGCGATCAGACCGGCAGGATGCCCCACTCGCGCTTCACCTGCACACTGGTGATCTCCCAGGCCTCCTCGGCCGCCACGACCGGTCCATGGTGGTCGACCGGCGTCAAGCCCCGCCTGGCGAATTCGTTCTGCAGCAGCAACTGGAACAGCACGCTCTGGGACACCAGCCCGTTGAGGCGCTCCTCACCCCCCACCCGCTCCATCAACACCGGATGGCCCTGGCAATCGCGCAGGGCTCGCAACTGCTGCTGCAGCCAGACCCGCTCGTACTGGAGCATGGCGTCGGTGCAGCGGGACAGGTTCTCCCGGTAGCAGTCGGCATGGCACTTGATGGCCCCTTCCGACAGGCCCGCCGCAGCGCCGGACTCCTTCAGGAGTTGCATCGCTTCGCTCAGAAAACTCACGGTCGTTCACTGATGGCTCTGCAACGCTAGAAACGGAAACGGCCATTTCCCTCAGGCGCCAGGCGGCGGCAATGATCCTTAGCGTAGGGGAACAAAAACCGAAGCCAGTTGCGGTTGCCACATCCCTTAGGCGAGCGCCGGCAGGAACCCGCTGAGCCACTCTTCATCGCCACTCTTCAAAGCCACTGCTTGCGGCGAAAATAGAGGAACAGACTGAGGCTGATCAGGATCATCACCGCCCACACCGAGTAGTACCCACCCCGCCACTCCAACTCTGGCATCTCCTTGAAGTTCATGCCATACACGCCCGCAATGAAGGTGAGAGGAATGAAGATCGTGGAGATGATTGTCAGCACCTTCATCACCTCATTCATCCGATGGCTGAGGGTCGACAGGTAGGTGTCGTGCATGCCGCCGAGAATGTCGCGGTGGGTTTCAACCAGATCGATGATCTGAATGCTGTGGTCATACAGATCGCGCCAGAACACCCGGCTCTCGGCTGTCAGCAGCGGAGATTCACTCTTGACGATCATGGCCAGTTCCTCGCGGATTGGCCAGACGGCCTTGCGCAGGCTCAGAATGCCCCGCTTGAGGCCATGAATCTCCTTGATGTTGCCAGGGTGGGGATCCTCCAGCAACCGGTCATCCACCTCCTCAATGATGTCGCCCATCCGCTCCACGGCGAGAAAATAGTGGTCGACAACGGCGTCCATCAAGGAATAGGCCAAGTAGTCGGCCATCATCCAGCGGATCCGGCCACTGGCGGAGCGGATGCGGTCACGCACCGCGTCAAACACATCACCATCATCTTCAAGAAACGAAATCACGAAGTGATCGCCAAGGATCACGCTCACATGTTCGATATCAATGACCTGTCTATCTTCGTCGAAGGCGATCATCTTCAACACCATGAAGACGTAGCCCGGAAACTCCTCCACCTTGGGGCGCTGTGTGGTGTTGGCGATGTCCTCCAGGGTCATCGGATGGATGCCGAAGCACTCGCCGAGGCGCTCCACCAAGGCCACGTCATGGACGCCGCTGACGTTCATCCAGGTGATGCTGTCCTTGCGGACGACATCGGCGCAGCTCCGCACCGAGACATCCAGCTGCTCCGACCAGTCATGGCCGTCGTAGTGGATGACATCGATCTGCACCTTCGCCAGCCGCTGCTCCCCCACAAACTCGATGGCACCGGGGTAAGACCCGGGCCTGATCCGCGTGCCACGGAGGCCGCTGGTGCCGGCGGTGCTGCCGTTGCGCGGTGACTTTCTCCGCCGCTTGGTCTTCATTGCCCGGCCCGGATGCAACAGGGACGTGCGGAGCCTATCGGTATCCCAGGCTCAGAGAAACTCGGGCCGCAGTCGATGGCTTCGCTCCAGCGACTGCTGCAAGGCCGACCATTCCTCTCCCTCCACCATCGCTTCCAGGCAGGCCAGGGACTGGCGGTAGTGATCCAGGGCCTCCAGCAGCGCCGCCCGGTTGGCGCGCGCCATCAGCATTCCCAGCTCCGGATTGCCGCCACCGACACGGGTGGTGTCGGCAAAACCGCTGGAGGCCAGGGCCCGCACCAGGCCCGCCCCTTCAGCGATCTCGCCGCACCCGGCATCGGCCGCCTGCAGCAGGGCCGCCCCCACCAACACCGGCAGATGGGAGATGAGGGCCACGGCGCGGTCGTGGCCCTCGGCGTCGCAACACAGCCAACGGGCCCCGAGGGCCTCCGCCAGCTCCCGCACCGCCGCCAGCGCCGCCGGATCGGTGCCCGCCTCCGGGGT
The DNA here is from genome assembly GCA_943372935.1 of Synechococcus sp. UW140. Lineage (GTDB taxonomy): Bacteria > Cyanobacteriota > Cyanobacteriia > PCC-6307 > Cyanobiaceae > Cyanobium. The sequence goes on along the minus strand of CALSAP010000014.1, from coordinate 70,379 downwards.
CGCTACCCAGGGCCTGCCGCAGAACAGACCGGGTTCCCCCGCCTCCACCCCCGCCAGGGCCGTGCCCGCCATGGGATGGGAGGCCACGAAGCGGGACGCACCCAGGCCGCCGCCGGCCGCCACCAGCAGCTCCCGCCAGCGCCGCAGCACCGGCCCCTTCACCGAGCCCACATCGGTGATCACCGCCCCAACCGGCAGGGCCGCCAGAAGGGCTGGATCCGGATCCAGCAGGCGGTCGAGGGGCAGGGCCAGCACCACCAGGCCGCAGCCCCCCAGCACGGCCGGATCGGTGCTCACCTCGGTGGCCAGGCCGCGCTCCCTGGCCCGCGCGGCGGTGGCCGGCCGGTGCACCAGGGCCTGCACCTGCGCTCCCGCTGCCATCAGGTCCAGGCCCAGGGAGCCCCCGATCAGCCCCAGGCCCACCACGCCCACCGGTTCGCGCTGCCAGAGGGGTGTCATCGTCGCTGCGGATCGGCTGGGGCCAGCTTCCTACGATCCAGCCATGTTGGAAGCCCGCGCCCACCAGCACCTCAAGGCTCTCCTGCAGCGAGAGGGGGTGGAACGCTGGCCCCATCACCTCACCTTGAGCCGGTTGGTGGCCCGCAGCCTGCGCCGCGCCGACCACACCCTGGTGCGCCTGGCCCCCGGCACCGCTCCGAGCTGGTGGATCAGCCTGCTGGTGCCCCTGGCCTTGAGCGAGACGCCCCTGGCCCTGGTGGTGACACCGGCCCTGCGCCAGCGGTTACTGCTGGTGGAATGGCCGCGGCTGCGCAGCGTGGGGCTGGAACTGGCCTGCTGGGAAGGGCCCGGGGCACCGGCCGGCACCCAGCTGTGGCTGCTCGACCACCGCGAGCTGGTGACGGCCTGGCGCAACGGCGAGCTGGGGGATCGGCAGCTGGTGATCCCCGAGGCCGAGTTGCTGGAGGTGGCCCTGCGCCAGGCCCTGGAGGTGGAACTGGAGCCCCGGCACTGGGATCAGCTGCGCCGCGCCCAGCCCAGCGCCGAAGCCTGCCTGCTCCAGCTGCACGAACGACTCAGCCGGCGGGTGCTGGCCCATCCCCGCTCCCCCCACCGGCTGGTGGCCCTGGCCGATGACGACGAAGCCCCCCTGCGCCACCTGCTGCGCCTGCTCGAACCCCTGCCGGACCCGTGGCCCCGCTGGCTGAGCGCCGGCGCCGGCTGGAGCAGCTGGGCCCGGGTGGAGCCTTCGTTGCTGCAGTGGAACCTGCTGCGCCAACCGCTCGAACCCCTGAACGAACTGGCCGGCCTGCTGGTGGGTCGGGGGGCGGTGCTGATCGGCGAGCTGGCCACCGGCCGGGCGGCGGAGGGCCAACCCGCCGCCGCTTCCGCCCTGGGGCTGGAGCCGGCCGTGGTGCTGGATCTGGCCGATCCCCCCCTGTCCGACCCCCTGCCCCTGTTCGCCCCCCTGCGCCAGCCGCTGCCCAACAGCCCCCATTACGCCCAGCACCTGCTGGAGCAGGGCCGGCGTCTGGTGCTGGGCCAGAGCGGCCTGACCGTGGTGCTGATCGACGATTCAGCCCTGTGCCTGGGTCTGGCGAGCGGCCTCGCCGCCGAGTTCGGCAGCCGTGTGTGCTACCAGAACACGTCACCGGAGAGCAACGGCGTGGTGTGCTGCAGCTGGAGCTGGTGGCTGGAGCACCAGCCGCGGCTGCCCCTGCCCTGCCAGGTGGTGGTGGGCCTGCTGCCGATTGCCAGCCTGGAGGATCCCCTCACCGCCGCCCGGGTCGGGGTGCTGCGCCAGCAGGGCCGTGACTGGTTCCGGGAACTGCTGCTGCCGGAGGCCCTCAACCGGCTGCAGCGGGGTGTGGCCGGGCTGCGGCGCAGCGGCGGGCGGCTGGCGGTGCTGGATGGCCGCCTGCGGGGCCGCAGCTGGGGACGGCTGGTGTTCACCGCCCTCGAACCCTGGGTGGAGCTGTCCCGGCTGCGGCCCGACCCCTAGCCTGCCTCCAGTTGCCGTCTGAGCCCTGATGGGGGAAGCCAAACGCCGGGCCGAACAGGGACTGCCCCCCCGGGACAAGCCACGCGTCAGCAAGGCCAAAGACGTCGACACCTCGCCCCGGATCGTCGCCTGGCTGCCCCTGACCCGCAACCAGGCCTCCCGCTTCGTGGCGATCACCACCAAGGGCGCCTGGATCGGCATCGGCGGCCTGGCCCTGCTCTGGGTGACAGTGCGCTTCATCGGCCCGGCGGCCGGCTGGTGGACCCTCTCGGACGGCTGAGGGCGCTGCTGCTGCTGTGGCGCCCAGACGCTGAAGCGTGGACGGGCGAGGTGCCGGTCTCCGCATATGAGCATTTGCACCTAGCAGAAATCGGAAGAAATCCTTATGATCTGCGGATCGTGATGGATGCCTTCCATGTTTCTCCGGCTGGCCGAGCAATATCGCTCGGCCGTTGAGGATCTGATCCTGAGCCTGCAGGCCCTGGCCGTGTCTCTGAAGAAACAGGGCCATGTGGCCACCTGCTACACCTGCGGCGCTGGCCGCGACGGCCATGGCGCCTCCTTCGTGGCCGACCTGGGCGACAACCACATGGTGCGGCTGCTGGTCTCCGATTTCGGCATCAGCTGGGTGGAATCCCGCAACGGCCAGGAGCTGGTGAAGCTGGAGGGCGCCGACGCCATCCAGGAACTGCAGCGGGTGGTGCTGGTGTTGCAGCCCTCCACCGAATCCGGCGCGGCCCCAAGGCGAACCAGCCATTCCGCCCTGTCGGCCCAGCCCTGAGCCGGGCCCTTCACCCCCGCAGCCCGATGATCAGCCGGCGGCGGGCAGCTCGTCCAGTCCAGCGGCGTCCTCTCCAGCCTGGGGTTTGGCCGCCGCCAGCTTGGCCGCCGCCGCCAGCGGTTTCATCGAGTTGGCGGTGACCTCGGAACCCTCGGTGAGCTTCTTGCGGGTGAGCTGCTCGATCACCTCCTTCGGCCCGGGGTTCTGCTCCAGCCAGGTGATCGTGTTGTCGCGGCCCTGGCCGACGTTATCGCCCTCGTAGCTGTACCAGGCGCCCTTGCGGGTGACCACACCGGTTTCCTCGGCCAGATCCAGCAGGCAGCCCAGGGTGCTGATGCCGCGGCCGAAGAGGATGTCGAACTCGGCGATCCGGAAGGGGGGCGCCACCTTGTTCTTGGCCACCTTCACCTTGGCCCGGATGCCGTACTCCTCGGTGCCACGCTTGAGCGTCTGGATGCGGCGGATGTCGAGACGCACCGAGGCATAGAACTTGAGGGCGTTACCACCGGTGGTGGTTTCCAGGTTGCCGTAGGTGACGCCGATCTTCTGGCGCAGCTGGTTGAGAAAGATCACCGTGCAGCCGGATTTGCCGATGTTGCCGGTGATCTTGCGCATGGCCTGGCTCATCAGCCGGGCCTGGCTGCCCACCGCCAGGTCGCCCATCTCCCCTTCGATCTCCGCCCGGGGCGTCAGGGCCGCCACCGAGTCGACGACAACGACGTCGACGGCGGCCGAGCGCACCAGCTGGTCGACGATCTCCAGAGCCATCTCGCCGGTGTCCGGCTGGGAGACCAGCAGGTTCTCGATGTCGACCCCCAGGGCAGCGGCATAGACCGGATCGAGGGCGTGCTCGGCATCCACGAAGGCCGCCACGCCGCCGCGCTTCTGAACCTCGGCGATGGCGTGGAGGGTGAGGGTGGTCTTGCCGGAGCTCTCCGGCCCGTAGACCTCCACCACCCGGCCCTTGGGATAGCCGCCCCCCAAGGCCAGATCGAGGGTGAGGGCCCCGGTGGGGACCGTTTCCACCCGCATGCGGGAGGCATCCCCCAGCCGCATGATCGACCCCTTGCCGAAATTGCGCTCGATCTGGGTCAGCACCAGGCCCAGGGCCTTGTCGCGCTCAGCGGCGGCCTTGGGATCGCCGCTGGGGGCAGCGGCGGAGACGTAGGAGGTGGACGGGGAGGGAGAGCCGGAGGAGGCAGAGGAGGCGGAGGTGGCCCTGGAATCGGCAGGCATGGTGGGGGTGGGTGATGGAACGGGCCGCAGCAGGCTGGAGCCGTCGAAGCGGTGGGCGGAGGCGGAGATGGGGGGCCGGAACCGGGCGCCATCCTGTGGCCTCTGGACAACCAGTGCCACCCGGGGACTCCGGCGTATCAATCTGTAGTACGGGCGTACTCTAGCGGCTCATGGCCATTGCGCCAGGGGGGCCTCGAAAGCGGCGGGCTCCAGCCAGCGGATCCCCAGGGGTGCCAGCCCCTCGCCGTCCCCCGGGCCCAGGTATCCCCACGCCACCAGGTAGCAGCGCACCGCCTCCAGTCCCGGCGTCCGCCGCACCAGCTCCAGGGTGGGACGGCGGTCCTCCACGAACCACAGGGGGCGCTCGCCTGGATCCCGCTCCGCCACCAGCCGCCCCAGCACCGAGGGCTTGCTGCCCTGTTCGTGGCCGTAGAGGGCCAGGGGCTTGAGGCCAGCGGCGGCCAGCAGCCGGGCGGCGAAGGCCCCTCCCTTGGTGGTGAGCACGGCCCAGTCGGTCCCCTCCGCCGCCAGCCGGCCCAGGCGCGCCTCCACCCCGGGGTAGAAGCGGTGCAAAGCCAGCCAGGCGTCCAGATCGGTGGCGATCGCCTCCTGGCGCAGGTCCTCGAGCGCCCGCTGCAGCTGTTCGGTGCTCCAGCCCCAGCGCTCCAGTGCCCCGGCCAGGAAGGTGTCGTAGTCGGCCAGGGCGGCGTCCAGATCCATCTCGGGCCGCCCCAGCTCGGCGGCCATCAGCACCATCTCCCAGCCCTTGTGGATCAGGGGCCGCAGCCGGGCGAAGCCCGCCGGTGCCTGCTCCGGCAGGTGCCAAAGGACGGTGGCGGCACCACTGGCACAACCCCCAGCCACCAGGGCCAGGGCCGCCCGGCGGGCCGACCACCAGTACTCGGCCATGCCGTCCACCAGCACGCCATCAAAATCGAACACCAGCAGAGGGCGTTCAGTCACCGACGGGAAAGGAAGAAAAAACTGGGCCGCTAGGATTCGAACCTAGGAATGTCGGGACCAAAACCCGATGCCTTACCGCTTGGCGACGGCCCAATCAACCCATGGGATGGGAAAAGACGTCGGTCCGTAACCGGCGCCTTGCTAGTTACCCACAGCGGCTGGTCCTTCGTCAACTCGCCCGCGGCCACCCTGGCGGCAGGCCCCCTCAGGCGGGAAAGACGCGCAGCCGCTGCTGACGGCCGCGGCCGAAGACCGCACTGCGCAAGCGGTAGTGGTGCACCAGCTCGGCCTGCAGGGCCCGGACCGCTTCGTTGCGGGGCAGCAGCTCCACCGGCCGGCCCTGGGGCAGCACCACCTGCTCCACCGCCAGCCGGCATTCCTCCAGGGCCGCATGGGCGTCATCGGGGCGGGCCGCGCCGACGCCGACCGGGTCTTCCCCATCCACTGTGCCGCCTTCCCCCTGGCGCCGCTCCAGCAGGCGCTCCATGGCCCGCTGCAGCTGGTGGGGCGTGTCCGACTTGATCACCAGGATCGGCAGGCCCAGGTCGCGGGCCTGGCGCCGCAGCTCCGGATCACGGCCCAGCTGGCCGCGCACGCTCAGCAGCGCATCGGCCTGCTCCGGCTCCTCCACCACCTCCACCGGCAACTGGCGGCGCCGCACCGCCTCCTCCAGCTGCTGGGCCGAAACTCCCACCCCGTAGATCCGCAGGGCAAGGGCCGCCACCGGCCGGGGCGCCGCCGGATCGGGCAGGGGAACCACCGCCAGAGGAGCGGGACCGGGGCGCCGGGGGGCCGGGGCGGTGGCCCAGGCGGGCGGCGGGGCCGGGCGGGCTGGGCCGTCGTCACGCAGCAGCAGGCGGCCGTCGCTGCCCAGCTCCCGCGCCTGGGGGTGGGTGGGCTGGCCCCGCAGCAGCAGATCCACGGTGCCGGCCACATCGCGGTGCACGAGCCAGCGGTGGCGGCTGTGCATCTCCACCGCCAAAGGGAAGGTAGGCTCGGCGGCCCGTTCCAGCACGGTCTTCTGGGTGCGGCGGCGGCGGGCCTCCTCGTCCCCCAGGGTCACCGACTGGATGCCGCCCACCAGATCACTCAGGGTGGGGTTGCGGATCAGGTTGGCCAGTTCGTTGCCGTGGGCCGTGGCCACCAGCATCACGCCCCGTTCGGCGATGGTGCGGGCCGCCTGGGCCTCCAGCTCGGTGCCGATCTCATCGATGACGATGACCTCGGGCATGTGGTTCTCCACCGCTTCGATCATCACCTGGTGCTGCAACTCCGGCCGCGCCACCTGCATGCGCCGGGCCCGGCCGATGGCGGGGTGGGGGATGTCGCCGTCACCGGCGATCTCGTTGCTGGTGTCGATCACCACCACGCGGCGCTGCAGCTCGTCGGCGAGCACCCGGGCGATCTCCCGCAGGGCCGTGGTCTTGCCCACCCCGGGGCGGCCCATCAGCAGCAGCGACTGGCCCGTGTCCAGCAGGTCACGCACCATGGCCACGGTGCCGAACACGGCCCGGCCCACCCGGCAGGTGAGCCCCACCACGTCGCCGGTGCGGTTGCGGATGGCGCTGATGCGGTGCAAGGTGCGCTCGATGCCGGCCCGGTTGTCTCCACCGAAGGGGCCCAGGCGTTGCAGCACCGCCGCCAGGTCGGAACGCTCGATGGCGTCGCCCCCCAGGGCCAGCACGCGGCCGGGGTAGCGGGCCTCCGGCACCCGGCCCAGGTCGAGCACCACCTCCAGCAACCCCTCCCGTTGCTCCGGCCCCGCCAGGGCCCGCTGCACCACCGGCGGCAGCACGGCCAGCAGACGGTCCAGGTCGTCGGTGACCCGCTGGGGGGAGAGGGACGGGTGGGGCGAAGGCTCCAGGGGGCGCCGGGGGGAGCTGCCCATCGTTCTAGCCAGGCCTCAGGGGCCGGCGACATCGCGGGCCAGCCAGGGGTCCACCAGCGCCGCGGCGATCTCCAGGGCCCGGGGCCAGAGCCGGGGCAGGTCCAGCAGCCGCCGTCCCTGGGCCTGGGCTTCCTGCAGCAGCGGCTGCAGCTGCCGGCGGGCCACCCCGCCGAAGGCCACCCCGGCCGCCCGCGGCCCGGCACCGGTGCGCCCCAGCACCGCCAGGGTGTGGGCGTTGGTGCCCCCGGCCAGCTGCAGCGGGCCCGGCGGCGCCAGCGGAGCCAGCCGCTCCAGCAGCCCCACCGCCGCATGGGCCGTGCCGGCCCCGACGTCGCCGCTCATCGGCCGCCCATCCAGCTGCCAGAGGGGGCGGAAACCGGCCCCGCGCAGCAGGCGGAACCGCTGCCACAGCTCCGCCGCCAGCCCTTCGGCCGTGGCGCCCCCCTCCAGGCCGGCGCTCACCGCCACCCGGCGCAGGGCCACGCCGCTGGCGGCCAGTTGCAGCACCCGTTCGGCGAAGGCCTCCAGGCGTCCGGGCCGGGTGTGCAGCTCCACCGCGTCCGGGGCCAGCTGCGCCAGCAGGGCCCCCACGGCGTCCGGCTCCAGCACCTGGCTGCGCTCCTTGATCAGCCCCAGGGGGCAGGCGGGCAGGCAGCGGCCGCAGCCGTAGCAGCGCTGCTCCACCACCCCCCGCCCGTCGATGGCCAGGGCGGGGCAGACCCGCTCGCAGGGCCTCGGGCAGGACGGCGGACAACGCTGCGGATCGAACCAGGCCTTGCGGAAATGGGGGTCGAGACCATCGCTGAGGCTGACCATCAGCCAGGGGCGCGCCGCGCCGTGGGACTCCGCCCAGGCCAGGCCGCGCCGGGTGGCGGCCACCACGGCCGGATCGGCGGCCACATCGATGCAGTGCACCCCGGCCAGGGCATGAATCCCGGCCAGATCCTCGATGGCGACCAGGTCCTGGTTGCTGGCCCCGCCGATCAGCTTCACCCAGCAACCGCGGGCCAGGGCCTGCTCCGGGTCCCGGGCCATGGCCGCCATGGGGTGTGCAACGGGGTGGGCCGATCCTGCCACCAGCAGGGGGGCTCAGCCGGCCTGGTGCAGCTCCGGCGTCGCCTCGGGCTGGGCGAGCCCCAGGCGGTTCACCAGCCAGGGGGCGGAGAACCCCTGCAGGCCCACGGTCATCAGGATCGTCAGGAACACCAGCCCCTTGAGGGCGCCGCCGCCGGGCACCTCGGCCCGGTCGAGTTCAAGGGCGAAGAGGCTCACCACCGCCGCAGTGACGATGCCCCGCGGGGCGATCCAGCTGAGCAGCGCCTTCTCCTTCCAGTCGAGGCTGGGCAGCCCCAGGCCCGTGAGCTGGATCAGCGGCCAGCGCACCAGCATCAGGGCCACGACGCAACCCAGGCCACCCAGGCCCAGCGGACTCAGTTCCGCCCAGGAGACGTCGGCCGCCAGGAGCGGGAACAGCACGGTGATGGCCAGCATCGCCAGCTGGCGGATCAGCGCATCGAGCTGGGTGGCGGCCGCATCGAGGCGCAGCCCCACCACCACCCCGGCGCTCACCGCCGCCGGCAGACCCGATTCCGGCAGCAGGGCCTCACAGCCACTGAACATCAGAAACAGCACCCCCAGGGTGAGTTGCAGCTCCAGGCCACTGGGCTCAGCCGTCCTCTCACCGCCCCTGGCCGCCGCCAGGGCGCCCAGGCGGCGGAGGGCCTCCGAGAGCAGCAGGCCGGCCAGTCCGCCCAGGGTCACCCCGCCCCCCAGGCGCAGCAACAGCCGGGAGGCCACCTCCTGCCAACCGCCCAGGTCCCCCAGGGTCACCTGGAGCAGCACCAGGCCCAGCACGGCACTGACCGGTTCGAGGATCAGACCTTCGGCCTCCAGCAGCTGGCCCAGCTTCGGGGCCAGCCGCAGCTGGCGCACCATCGGGGTGACCACCGTGGGTCCGGTGGCCAGGGCGATGGCGCCATAGACCAGAGCAAGCGACCAGGGCAGGCCCGCCAGGGCGTGGGCCAGCAGGGCGGCCACGGGCAGCCCCAGCACCAGGCGCACCAGCACCAGCTGCAGCACCGAACGCTGCAGGTCGCGGCCGGCCAGGCGGAGGTTGAGCCCGCCATCGAAGAGCACCAGGCTCACCAGCAAGCCCACCAACGGCTCCAGGCCGGCGCCGAGGTTCTCGGGATGGACGATGTCGAAACCGGCATGGCCCGCCAGCAGGCCCATGCCCAGCAGCAGCACCACCGCGGGCTGGCCTGTGACCCAGGCCGTCGCCTGGGCGAGGGAGCCGGCGAAGAAGGCCGAACCCCAGATCAATGCCAGCCGCTCACTCAACGCCCTGGGAGTCCGCTGGACCGGCCCAGGCTATGGGGTGAAACCGGCTCAGGCAGGAACGAGCTGCTCCAGGGGCTGCCAGCGCAGGGCGCGGGCGCCGCCCATCTCCACCACCAGCTTCAGGCGCGGTTCGCGGCGGCAGAGGTCGCATAGGGCGGCGAGCTCGGAGCTGCTGAGCACCTGGCCCTCCAGCAGCCACAGCAGCACCGGCCCGTCGCCGGCCAGCTGGGGACCCAGCAGGGGCATCACCCGTTGCACCTCGCCCACGGCTGCCGCCCGGCCGACGCTGTGGTGGCCCAGATGGGGCGGACGGATGCCATGCAATTGCAGGAGATAGGCCTCCGGATCCCCAAGCCCGCGGGCGGAAGTGAGGTGGGCCCGGTAACCGGCCGCCCGCAGCCGCCGCAGCAGGCGCGTTTCGGCGCCCCCCTCCAGGGGAACGAACAGAGCGAGGGCGCCGCAGCGCTCCAGCTCGGTGCGGAAACCACGGCCGGTCATCAGCAGAGGCATCGGGTGCGGCAGGCGAATCGCCGGATGAGTCTGGCAGCCGGTGCGGGCCCCGGGGGTGGTGGTGCACACCGTGGGGTACTGTTGATTCTTGTGCTGATGATCTGTGCCCGTCCGCTAGCCGGGCCTCCAGAGAGCAGCACGGGGTCCGTCAGTGGTGACGAACCCTTCCTGGCCCGTACGACTTCTGCAACGCTTCGTCGTTGCCGTGACCGTCGGGATACTGCCCGAGGCCTCACCGCTTCCGGCAAGTCCCAGCCCGCTGATTCGCCTCGCTAGCCCCTGACCTTCGGGTCAATCTGCGATTCCACGAATTCAGCCCCCCCCGCCGCCCAGCGGGTCCTTCACGGATTTCGGGCCTTGGCCCTGAATCCATGGCGGCACGCCGCGGCTGTCCAGCTGGTGTTGTTCTCCCTCCCATGTCCATCGGCATTCTCGGGAAGAAGCTGGGTATGTCCCAGTTCTTCGACGAAGAAGGCAAATCCATTCCGGTCACCTTGATCGAAGCGGGTCCCTGCCGCATCACCCAAATCAAGAGCGAAGCCACCGACGGTTACACCGCGGTGCAGCTCGGCTTCGGCGAAACGCGCGAGAAGCTCGTCAACAAGCCCGCCAAGGGCCACCTGGCCAAATCCGGCGAGGCGCCCCTGCGGCACCTCAAGGAGTACCGGCTGGAGGCCATTGACGGTCTCGAGCTGGGGGCGCCCGTCACCGTCGGTGACTTCAGCCCCGGCCAGAAGGTTGACGTCAGCGGCGACACGATCGGTCGTGGTTTCTCGGGCCTCCAGAAGCGCCACGGCTTCAGCCGCGGCCCCATGAGCCACGGCTCCAAGAACCACCGCGAGCCAGGCTCGATCGGCGCCGGCACCACCCCAGGCCGGGTCTACCCCGGCAAACGGATGGCCGGCCGTTACGGCGGCAAGCAGATCACCACCCGCGGCCTCACCATCCTCAAGGTGGATGCGGAACGCAATCTGCTCGTCGTGAAGGGCTCGGTACCCGGCAAGCCCGGCGCCCTACTCGACATCCGCCCGGCCCGGCGGGTGGGCGTCCCCGCAGCGAACTGAGGAGAACACCCATGACTGACTGTGTGATTCGCGACTGGCAAGGCAAGGAGAGCGGCAAGGCTCCCCTCGACCTCAAGGTCGCCAAGGAAACATCCGCCAACGGCCTGCTGCACAGGGCCGTGGTGCGCCAGCTGGCCCATACCCGTCAGGGCACCGCCAGCACCCTCACCCGCGCCGAAGTGGCCGGTGGCGGCCGCAAGCCCTACAAGCAGAAAGGCACCGGCCGGGCCCGCCAGGGCTCGATCCGCACCCCCCTGCGGCCCGGCGGTGGCGTGATCTTCGGACCCAAGCCCCGCAGCTATGCCGTGGCGATGAACCGCAAGGAGCGTCGCCTGGCCCTGCGCACCGCCCTGATGAGCCGCGTCGCGGACATCATCGTGGTGAAGGGCTTCGGCGCCGGGCTCGACACCCCCAAAACCAAGGAGATCACCGCCGCCCTGTCCCGCTTCGGCATCGAGGCCGGCGACAAGGTGCTGCTGATCCTCGATGGCGCTCCCGAGGCGGTGACCCGCTCGGTGCGCAATCTCCAGAAGGTGAAGCTGATCGCCGCTGATCAGCTGAACGTGTTTGATCTGCTCCATGCCAACAAGCTGGTGCTCAGCGAAGAGGCACTGGCGAAGATTCAGGAGGTCTACGGCGATGTCTGAGCGTTTTGCAGGCCGGCTGGCGGATGTGATCCGTCGCCCGCTGATCACCGAGAAGGCCACCCGGGCCATCGAGATCAACCAGTACACCTTCGAGGTGGACCATCGGGCCGCCAAGCCCGACATCAAGGCGGCCGTCGAGCATCTGTTCGACGTCAAGGTCGTTGGCGTCAGCACCATGAATCCCCCCCGCCGCTCCCGTCGGGTGGGTCGCTTCGCCGGCAAACGCGCCCAGGTGAAGAAAGCGGTGGTGCGCCTTGCCGAAGGCAACGCCATCCAGTTGTTCCCTGAGTCCTGAGGGATCTGAAACGTCATGGCAATCCGTAAGTACAGGCCCAACACTCCCGGCACCCGCACGCTGGTCGTCACCGACTTCAGCGACATCACGGGCAAGAACCGGGAACGGGGGCTGGTGGTGTCCAAGCACCGCCACAAGGGCCGCAACAACCGCGGCGTGATCACCTGCCGCCACCGCGGCGGTGGCCACAAGCGCCTCTACCGCATCGTCGACTTCCGTCGCGATAAGCACGGGGTGAGCGCCAAGGTGGCCGCGATCCACTACGACCCGCACCGCAACGCCCGTCTGGCGCTGCTCTATTACACCGACGGCGAGAAGCGCTACATCCTCGCTCCCGCCAACGTGGCCGTGGGCCAGAGCGTCATCTCCGGTCCGGACGCCCCGATCGAGAACGGCAACGCCCTTCCCCTTTCGGCCATCCCCCTGGGTTCGAGCGTCCACAACGTCGAGCTCTACGCCGGCCGCGGCGGCCAGATGGTGCGCACCGCCGGGGCCAGCGCCCAGGTGGTGGCCAAGGAAGGTGACTACGTCGCCCTCAAGCTGCCCTCCACCGAGGTGCGGCTGGTGCGCCGGGAGTGCTACGCCACCCTCGGTGAGGTGGGCAACGCCGAACAGCGCAACACCAGCCTGGGCAAGGCTGGCCGCAAGCGCTGGCTGGGCCGCCGTCCGGAAGTGCGCGGCAGCGTCATGAACCCCTGCGACCACCCCCACGGGGGCGGCGAAGGCCGGGCACCGATCGGCCGCTCCGGTCCTGTCACGCCCTGGGGCAAACCCGCCCTGGGCCTCAAGACCCGCAAGCGCAACAAGCCGAGCAACCGGTTCGTGCTGCGGAAACGACGCCGCACCTCCAAACGGAGCCGTGGCGGACGCGACTCCTGATGACCCACACCGCTCTGCTGTTCGCCTGATCCGCCATGGGACGCTCACTCAAAAAAGGCCCGTTCGTCGCCGACCACCTGCTGCGCAAGGTGGAGAAGCAGAACGCTGCCGACGACAAGACCGTGATCAAGACCTGGTCACGGGCCTCCACCATCCTGCCGATGATGATCGGCCACACCATTGCCGTTCACAACGGCAAGGCCCACGTGCCCGTCTACGTGACGGAGCAGATGGTGGGCCACAAGCTGGGCGAATTCGCCCCCACCCGCACATTCCGCGGTCACATCAAAGACAAGAAGGGAGGCCGCTGATCCGATGGCAACCACCACACCCGACACCCAGGCCCTGGCACACGGCCGCTTCATCCGCGGTTCCGTGTCGAAGGTGCGCCGGGTTCTCGATCAGATCCGGGGTCGCACCTACCGCGACGCCCTGATCATGCTCGAGTTCATGCCCTACCGCTCCACCGGCCCGATCACCAAGGTGCTCCGCTCCGCGGTCGCCAATGCCGAGCACAACCTCGGCCTCGATCCGGCGACCCTGGTCATCAGCCAGGCCAGCGCCGACATGGGACCCTCCCTGAAGCGGTTCCGGCCCCGGGCCCAGGGCCGCGCCTTCGCCATCAAAAAGCAAACCTGCCACATCAGCATTGCTGTGGCAGCGCCCACCGCCTGACCCCCGAGGACACCGCCCGATGGGACACAAGATCCATCCAACCGGCCTGCGCCTGGGGATCACCCAGGAACACCGCTCCCGCTGGTACGCCCCAAGCAAGACCTATCCCGTCCTCCTTCAGGAGGACGACCGGATCCGGTCGTTCATCAACAAGAAGTACGCCGCCGCTGGCATCAGCGACGTGCTGATCGCCCGTAAGGCCGACCAGCTCGAAGTGGAACTCAAGACCGCCCGTCCGGGCGTTCTCGTGGGCCGCCAGGGCAGCGGCATCGAGGAGCTGCGCACCGGCATCCAGAAGACCCTCGGCGACTCCCACCGTCAGGTACGCATCAACGTGGTCGAAGTGGAGCGGGTCGATGCCGACGCGTTCCTGCTGGCCGAGTACATCGCCCAGCAGCTGGAGAAGCGGGTGGCCTTCCGGCGCGTCATGCGCATGGCGGTGCAACGCGCCCAGCGGGCTGGGGTGCTGGGTCTGAAGCTCCAGGTGAGCGGCCGCCTCAACGGCGCCGAAATCGCCCGGACGGAGTGGACCCGCGAGGGTCGCGTGCCCCTGCACACGCTCCGCGCCGACATCGACTACGCCACCAAGGTGGCCACCACCACCTATGGGGTCCTGGGCATCAAGGTCTGGGTGTTCAAAGGAGAGGTGCTTCCCGGCCAGCAAGACCAGCTGCCCGTGGGTGGAGCACCGAAACGCCGGGCGAACCGCCGGCCGCAACAGTTCGAAGACCGCTCCAACGAGGAGTGATCAGGAGGCCTGAACCATGCTGAGTCCAAAACGCGTCAAGTTCCGAAAACAGCAGCGAGGCCGCATGCGCGGCGTCGCCACGCGCGGCAACACGATCGCCTTCGGCGATTTCGCCCTGCAGGCCCAGGAGTGCGGGTGGATCACCTCCCGTCAGATCGAGGCCAGCCGCCGCGCCATGACCCGCCACGTCAAGCGGGGGGGGCAGATCTGGATCCGGATCTTCCCCGATAAGCCCGTCACCATGCGGCCGGCCGAAACCCGGATGGGTTCCGGTAAGGGCAACCCGGAATTCTGGGTGGCCGTGATCAAGCCGGGCCGCATTCTCTTCGAGATGGGCGGTCCCGAGATCACACCCGAGATCGCCAGGGAAGCCATGCGTCTGGCCCAGTACAAACTGCCGCTCAAGACGAAGTTCCTCGCCCTGGCCGATCAGGTGGCAGCCGCCCCCGAACCCGCCCTCGCAGTGGAGTCCTGACCATGGCCCGTCCCACCATCACCGATGTGCGTTCGCTCAGCGACGCCCAGATCGCCGAACAGATCGATGGCGTCCGCCGCGAACTGTTCGACCTCCGCTTCCAGCAGGCCACCCGCCGTCTGGAGCACCCGCACCGCTTCAAGGAGTCCCGCATCAAGCTGGCCCACCTGCTGACGGTGCAGGAGGAGCGTCAGCGCTCCACCGTCGCCTCCTGATTCCCCCCTCGATCCCCATGGCACTCAAGGAAAGGGTCGGCACCGTCGTCAGCGACAAGATGGACAAAACGGTGGTGGTGGCGGTGGAAAACCGCTTCCCCCACCCCATCTATCAGAAGACCGTCCGCCGCACCACCCGCTACAAAGCCCACGACGAAGCCAACAGCTGCCGCGTGGGTGACCGGGTCCGCATCACCGAGACCCGTCCCCTCAGCCGCACCAAACGGTGGGCCGTGGCTGAAGTTCTCTCCACCACCAGCGCCGGCTGAGGAACCCCCCCATGATTCAGCAGGAAACCTTCCTCAACGTCGCTGACAACAGCGGCGCCAAGCGCATCCAGTGCATCCGGGTGCTCGGCACCAACCGTCGCTACGCCCACGTGGGCGATGTGATCGTGGCCGCCGTCAAGGACGCCATGCCCAACATGGGCGTCAAGAAGTCGGATGTGGTCAAGGCCGTGGTGGTGCGCACCCGGGCCACGCTGCGCCGTGACACCGGCAACGCCATCCGCTTCGACGACAACGCCGCCGTGATCCTGGGCAACGACAACAACCCCAAGGGCACCCGGGTCTTCGGGCCGGTCGCCCGGGAGCTGCGCGAGCGCAACTTCACCAAGATCGTGTCCCTCGCTCCGGAGGTGATCTGAGATGGCCACCGCAACCCCCAAGGCCCGGCCCGTCGAGCGCATCAAGATGCGCATCCGCAAAGGTGACACCGTCCAGGTGATCGCCGGAAAGGATCGGGGCAAGACCGGCGAGGTGCTGCGCACCCTGCCGAACGAGAACCGTGTCGTGGTGCAGGGCATCAACCTGCGCACCCGCCACGTCAAACCCACCCAGGAAGGCGAGACGGGCCGCATCGTCACCGAGGAAGCGTCCCTGCACGCCTCCAATGTGATGCTGTATTCCACCGCCAACAAGGTCGCCAGCCGGGTGGAGATCGTCGTCCAGGACGACGGCAGCAAGAAGCGCCGCCTCAAGAAGACCGGGGAGGTGCTCGACTGACCGCCCCCCAGCGCGACGCCCCACAGTGCGACGCCCCCCCCGCTCCGCTTCCCTGCTCCCCTCCCCCGTCCGCCTTCTGACCACGTCCAGAAGCGCCCCCCCATCCCCCCGTCATGTCACTCAAACAGCGCTACCGGGAGACGATCCAGCCCAAGCTGCTGAAGGATCTCAACCTCTCCAACGTCCACGAGGTTCCCAAGGTGGTCAAGGTCACCGTCAACCGGGGCCTCGGTGAAGCCGCCCAGAACGCCAAGGCCCTCGAGGCCTCGATCGCCGAACTGGCGACCATCACCGGTCAGAAGGTGGTGGTGACCCGCGCCAAGAAGGCCATCGCCGGCTTCAAGATTCGCCAGGGCATGCCGATCGGCGTGGCCGTCACCCTGCGGGGCGAGCGGATGTATGCCTTCCTGGAGCGTCTCATCCACCTGGCGCTGCCACGCATCCGCGACTTCCGCGGCGTGAGCCCCAAGAGCTTCGACGGACGGGGCAACTACACCCTGGGGATCCGGGAGCAGATCATCTTCCCCGAGATCTCCTTCGACAAGATCGATGCCATCCGGGGGATGGACGTCACGATCGTGACCAACGCCCGTAACGACGAAGAGGGCCGGGCCCTCCTCCGCGAAATGGGAATGCCGTTCCGCAATACCTGAGCCCCCTCCCGGACACGACCATGGCCAACCACGACCCGATCTCAGACATGCTCACTCGCCTTCGCAATGCGAGTGAAAAGCGCCACGAGCGCACCAGGATTCCCGCCTCGCGGCTTTCCCGCAGCATCGCCAATGTGCTGCAGCAGGAAGGCTTCATCGCCGCCATCGCCGAAGAAGGCGAAGGCGTGCAGCGCCAGCTGGTGCTTGAGCTGAAATACAGCGGCAAGCACCGCCAGCCCACCATCCGCTCCGTGCAGCGGGTGAGCAAGCCCGGCCTGCGCATCTACAAGAACACCCGCCAGCTGCCCAAGGTGCTGGGCGGCCTCGGCGTGGCGATCATCTCCACCTCCCGGGGTGTGATGAGCGACCGTGATGCCCGCAAGCAGGGCGTCGGCGGCGAAGTGCTCTGCTACGTCTACTGATCCCAGGAGTTGTTCCATGTCTCGTATCGGTAAAGCCCCGATCCCCATTCCCGACAAGGTCACCGTCAGCCTCAATGGCCTGGCGGTCACCGTGAAGGGACCCAAAGGGGAACTCAGCCGCGTTCTCCCGGAGGGCGTCAGCGTCAGCCAGGAAGGCGGCACGGTGGTGGTGAGTCCCACCAGCACCCACCGTCGCTCCCGTGAGCGCCACGGCCTCAGCCGCACCCTCGTCGCCAACATGGTGGAAGGGGTCAGCCAGGGCTTCACCCGCAAGCTCGAGATCGTCGGCGTTGGCTACCGCGCCCAGGTCCAGGGGCGCAAGCTCGTGGTCAGCGCCGGCTACAGCCACCCGGTGGAGATGGTTCCCCCCGAAGGGGTCACCTTCTCGGTCGAGAACAACACCTCGGTCTTCGTCTCCGGCCCCGACAAGGAGCTGGTGGGCAACGAGGCGGCCAAGATCCGCGGCATTCGTCCCCCCGAGCCCTACAAGGGCAAGGGCATCAAGTACGAAGGTGAGCGGATTCTGCGCAAGGCCGGCAAGACCGGCAAGAAATGAGGTCTGCTCGAGCGTCATCCGTCTGATCCCCCATGTCTACCCTCTCCCGCAAACAGCAGACCCAGAAGCGTCACCGCCGCCTGCGTCGTCTGCTCTCCGGCACCGCCGCCCGTCCCAGGCTGGCCGTGTTCCGCTCCAACAATCACATCTACGCCCAGGTCATCGACGACGACGCCCAGAGCACCCTCTGCGCCGCGTCCACCCTCGACAAGGACCTGCGCACCAGCGTCCAGGCCAGCTCCACCTGTGACGCTTCCGTCGCGGTGGGGCAGCTCGTCGCCCAGCGCGCCCTCGCCAAGGGCATCCAGCAGGTGGTCTTCGATCGCGGCGGCAACCTGTACCACGGCAGGGTCAAGGCCCTTGCTGACGCCGCCCGGGAAGCGGGCCTTCAGTTCTGATCCCTGCTCTCACCATGACCGAAACCAACGACCAGATCCAGACCGGCGCCGTGCCTGCGGCCTCCGATGTCCCCGCCGCTGCTGAAGGCCAGCAGGAGCAGCGCCGGGGCGGCGGTGGCGGCGGTGGCCGTGGCGATGCCAAGGGCGACCGTCGGGGCGGCGGCGGCGGCCGCGGCCGTGACAACCGTCGCGGCCAGGAACGTGACTCCGAATGGCAGGAGCGGGTGGTCCAGATCCGCCGCGTCTCCAAGACCGTCAAAGGCGGCAAGAAGATGAGCTTCCGGGCCATCGTCGTCGTCGGCAACGAGCGCGGCCAGGTGGGCGTGGGTGTCGGCAAGGCCGGCGATGTCATCGGCGCCGTCCGCAAGGGCGTGGCCGACGGCAAGAAGCATCTGGTCAAGGTGCCCCTCACCCGCACCAGCTCGATCCCCACCCTCAGCAACGGCCGCGACGGCGCCGCCAGCGTGCTGATCCGACCGGCTGCCCCCGGTACCGGGGTGATCGCGGGCGGTTCGATCCGCACCGTGCTGGAACTGGCCGGCATCAAGAACGTGCTGGCGAAGCGGCTGGGCTCCAAGACCCCGCTCAACAACGCCCGCGCCGCCATGCAGGCCCTCGAAGGCCTGCGCACCCACAAGGAGACCGCCAAGGAGCGGGGCATCTCCCTCGAGCAGATTTACTCCTGAGGCCCGCCATGACGTCCTTCTCACTCAACAACCTCCAGCCCCAGAAGGGGTCCCGCAAGCGCAAGCTGCGCAAGGGTCGCGGCATCGCCGCCGGCCAGGGCGCCAGCTGCGGTTTCGGCATGCGCGGCCAGAAGTCCCGCTCCGGCAGCCCCACCCGCCCCGGCTTCGAGGGTGGCCAGATGCCCCTCTACCGCCGGATCCCGAAGCTCAAGCACTTCCCGGTCATCAACCCCACCCACTACACCGTGATCAACGTGTCACGGCTGGGTGAACTGAAGGCGGGCAGCACGGTCAGCCTCGACTCCCTGGAGCAGGCGGGCCTGGTCACCAGCCCCCGCTACCCGCTGAAGGTTCTCGGCAATGGCGAACTCACGGTGAAACTGACGGTCCAGGCCGCCGCCTTCACCGCCTCGGCCCGCGCCAAGATCGAAGCCGCCGGCGGCAGCTGCGAGATCATCGACTGAGCCCGGGCCGTTGCCCCGCCTCCAGCCCGGAGCCGTCTGCCCGTAGCCTTGTGCTGCGGCAGGCGGCTCCGGTCGTATCGACCCGTTCCCCCCACTCCCGTC
The DNA here is from genome assembly GCA_943372935.1 of Synechococcus sp. UW140. Taxonomy (GTDB): domain Bacteria; phylum Cyanobacteriota; class Cyanobacteriia; order PCC-6307; family Cyanobiaceae; genus Cyanobium. The sequence continues at coordinate 51,418 of CALSAP010000014.1, read as the reverse complement.
ATCACCATGCTCCTCAGCAGGGGGCGCAATCCGAGCGCCGCTGAAATCCTCGTCCAGCTGGTCCAGTCGAAGGGCCTGCGGGATCGGGTGCTCACCACCCTGGGCCTGCTGCTGCTGGTGCGACTCGGCATCTACATCCCGGTGCCCGGCATCGACCGGGTCGCCTTCCAGGACTTCATCCGCCAGGGCGGCCAGCTGATCGGCTTCCTGGACATCTTCACCGGCGGCGGCCTGTCCACCCTGGGCGTGTTCGCCCTGGGCATCCTGCCCTTCATCAATGCCTCGATCATCATCCAGCTGATGACGGCGGCCCTGCCCCAGCTCGAGGAGCTGCAGAAGAACGAAGGCGAGGCCGGCCGGCGCAAGCTGGCCCAGATCACCCGCTACGTGGCCCTGGGCTGGGGGATCCTGCAGAGCATCGTCTTCGCCCTGATCCTGCGGCAGTACGCCCTGCCGGGCCTGCCGGACTGGCTGTTCGTCCTCCAGACGAGCCTGGCCCTGGTCACCGGTTCGATGGTGGTGATGTGGGTCAGCGAGGTGATCACCGAACGGGGCATCGGCCAGGGGGCCTCCCTGGTGATCTTCATCAACATCGTGGCCACCCTGCCCAAGGCCCTGGGCTCCACCATCCAGCTGGCCCAGAGCGGCGACCGGGCCACGGTGGGCGGCATCGTCGTCCTGGTGCTCGTCTTCCTGGTGACGATCGTGGGCATCATCTTCCTGCAGGAGGGCAGCCGCCGCATTCCGATCGTGAGCGCCAAGCGCCAGGTGGGAGGGGCCAGCACCCTGGCCTCCCGCCAGAGCTACCTGCCCCTGAAGCTCAACGCCGGCGGCGTGATGCCGATCATCTTCGCCTCGGCGGTGGTGTTCCTGCCGCTCACCATCGCCAACCTCACCAAGAGCCCCTGGCTGATCCGGGTGGCGGGCTACCTCAACCCCACCAGCAGCACCCCCTGGGTCTATGCCGTGGTCTATTTCGCCCTGATCTGCGGCTTCGCCTTCTTCTACGCCTCCCTCACCGTCAATCCGGTGGACATCGCCACCAACCTGAAACGTTCGGGCGTGGCCATCCCGGGGGTACGCCCCGGCTCCGCCACCGCCGACTATCTCTCGGGGGTGTCCAACCGGCTCACCCTGCTGGGGGGCCTGTTCCTGGGCGCCATCGCCATCATTCCCTCGGCTGTGGAAGGCGCCACCCAGGTGCGCACCTTCCAGGGCCTGGGCGCCACCTCCCTGCTGATCCTGGTGGGCGTGGCCATCGACACCGCCAAGCAGGTGCAGACCTACGTGATCTCCCAGCGCTACGAAGGACTGGTCAGGCAGTAGGCCCCTTTCTCCCGTCTCCTCTCTCATGAAACAGCGACTCCTCTTCCTCGGCCCCCCCGGCGCCGGCAAGGGCACCCAGGCCGAGCTCCTGGCCGAACGCCACCAGCTGCTGCATCTCTCCACCGGTGAACTGTTGCGGGCGGAGGTCAAGGCCGGCAGCGCCCTGGGCCAGGAGGCGGAGGCCGTGATGGCCCGCGGCGAGCTGGTCAGTGATGCCCTTGTGCTGGCGATCGTGCGCCACCGCCTGGAGGGCCACCAGGGGGGCTGGCTCCTGGATGGCTTCCCCCGCAACCTGGCCCAGGCCGAGGCCCTCGACGGCCTGCTGGCCGAGCTCGACCAGCGCATCGAACGGGTGCTGCTGCTGGAGCTGGAGGACGGGGTGCTGATCCAGCGCCTGCTCTCCCGTGGCCGGGCCGACGACAACGAAGCGGTGATCCGCAACCGTCTGGTGGTGTACCAGGAGCAGACCGCCCCCCTGATCGACCACTACCGCCAGCTGGGCCTGCTCCACAGCGTGGAGGCCTCTGGCACGGTGGCGGAGATCGGAGAAAGGATCGTAGCCAGCCTTGTTGACTGATGTGATACGGTAGCTGTTTGCAAATTCGGAGAGCACAACGCCCATGAAGGTGCGTGCCTCAGTCAAGAAAATGTGCGACAAATGCCGGGTGATCCGTCGCCACGGCCGGGTAATGGTGATCTGCACCAACCCGAAGCACAAGCAGCGTCAGGGTTGACCCCCCACGCTTCGACGGCGGCCGCCTTCGGCCGCCACCCCCATTGCCCTCTGATCGTTTCCTGACGTGGCTCGGATCGCCGGTGTCGATATCCCTCGTGACAAGAGGGTAGAGATCTCACTCACATACGTGTACGGGATCGGGCTCACCAGGGCCCGCAAGATTCTCGCTAAATCGGGGGTCAGCCCCGACATCCGGGTGAAGGACCTCAGCGATGGCGACGTGCAGAAGCTGCGCGGCGCCGCCGATTCCTTCGTGCTCGAGGGCGACCTGCGCCGCGAAGAGGGCATGGCCCTCAAGCGTCTGCAGGACATCGGCTGCCTGCGGGGTCGCCGCCATCGCATGGGCCTGCCCGTGCGTGGTCAACGCACCCGCACCAATGCCCGCACCCGCCGCGGCGCCCGCAAGACCGTGGCCGGCAAGAAGAAGTGAGATCCGGGCCTCCGGGCCCGTTCCCCCTGTCCTGCCTGCCCCATTCCCCGGCCCGTGGCCCCTCGCGGCAGTCACCGGGCCCCGGTCCCGCCGCCCTCCTCTCCCGGAGGTCGTCACCGGGACTTCCCCCCAGTCCTTTGATCACCTCCCTGCTCCAGCAGGGCCACCGCCATGGCCAAACCCGCCAAGAAGACAGGCCCCAAGAAGGCCAAGCGCAATGTGCCCAATGGGGTCGCGCACATCCAGAGCACCTTCAACAACACGATCGTCTCCATCACCGACACCGCCGGCGAGGTGGTGAGCTGGTCGTCGGCCGGCGCCAGCGGTTTCAAGGGAGCCCGCAAGGGCACGCCCTTCGCCGCCCAGACCGCCGCCGAAGCGGCCGCCCGCCGGGCCCTCGAGCAGGGCATGCGTCAGATCGAAGTGCTGGTGCGCGGTCCTGGCTCCGGGCGCGAAACCGCCATCCGCGCCCTGCAGGTGGCCGGTCTCGAGATCACCCTCATCCGCGACGTCACCCCCCTGCCCCACAACGGTTGCCGCCGGGCCAAGCGCCGTCGGGTCTGAGCCGTCCGGAGGCCTCCGGCTTCCCTCCCGACTCCCCAGGGCCGCTGCCGCGGCCACCTTTCCTTTCCCACCTCCTCTGACCGTGTTGCACTACCAGATCGATCGGGTCGAGCACCAGGTCGCCGACGACCGTTCCCAGACGGGCGTCTTCCTGATCGGCCCCCTGGATCGGGGCCAGGCGACCACCCTCGGCAATGCCCTGCGGCGCGTGCTGATCGGTGGTCTCGAAGGAAGCGCCATCACGGCGGTGCGTCTCTCCGGGGTCAACCACGAGTACGCCACGGTGCCTGGTGTGCGCGAGGACGTGCTCGACATTCTGCTCAACTGCAAGTCGGTTCCCGTCAACAGCCGCAGCCGTGAACTCGAGATCGGCCGCCTGATGGTCAACGGCCCGGCCCGTGTCACCGCTTCGGATCTGCAGTTCTCCCCCCAGGTGCAGGTCATCGACGGCGATCGGGAGATCGCGACCGTGGCCGAGGGCCACAGTCTGGAGATGGAGGTCCACGTGGAGCGCGGCATCGGCTATCGGCCGGTGGATCGCCACAACGAGGACACCGCCGCCATCGACCTGCTCCAGATCGACGCGGTCTTCATGCCCGTCCGTCGGGTCAACTACACCGTCGATGAAACCGCGGTCGGCGAAGGCGGCTCGGCCCACGAGCGCCTGCGCATCGAGATCGAGACCAACGGCAGCGTCACCCCCGACGATGCCATGGCTCAGGCAGCCAACCAGCTGATGGAGCTGTTCCAGCCCCTGGCCACCCTCACCATGACCGAGGAGCCCGGCCTGGAACCCGAGCCTTCGGCAGAGGCCCAGATCCCCCTGGAGGAGCTGAACCTCTCCGTCCGCGCTTACAACTGCCTGAAGCGCGCCCAGGTCAACTCCGTCTCCGACCTCATGGGCTTCAGCTACGAAGACCTGCTGGAGATCAAGAACTTCGGATCCAAGTCCGCCGACGAGGTGATCGAGGCCCTCGAGAGGATCGGCATCTCCCTGCCCCAGAGCCGCACCAGCGGCTGAAAGGCGGTTCCCCCCTTCCCCGTTACGACACCCGCCCCGTCCCCACCATGCGACACCAGTGCCGAGTCCCCCTGCTGGGACGCCCCGCCGACCAACGCAAGGCCATGCTGCGTGGTCTGACCACCCAGCTCATCCGTGAAGGCCGCGTCACCACCACCAAGGCCAGGGCCAAGGCCCTGCGTGATGAAGCCGAGCGCATGATCACCCTGGCCAAGGACGGCACCCTCGCCGCCCGTCGCCGCGCCATCGGCTACATCTACGACAAGCAGCTCGTCCACGCCCTGTTCGACAAGGCCCAGGACCGCTACGGGGATCGCCAGGGTGGCTACACCCGCATCATCCGTACCGTGCCCCGCCGTGGCGACAACGCCGAGATGGCCATCATCGAGCTGGTCTGAAAAGAATCGCCCTTTCGCTGCAGTACGACGGGGCCTCCTTCCACGGCTGGCAGCGTCAGGCCCGCCACAGCAGCGTTCAGGAAACCCTGGAAGGGGCGGTCGCCGCCCTCGACCCGCACCGGCCCGCCCAGACGGTGGCCGCCGGTCGCACCGACAGCGGCGTCCATGCCGCGGCCCAGGTGGTGCATTTCGATGCCTCTGGCCCCATTCCCGTGTCCCGTTGGGCGAAGGCTCTCAACGGCCGCCTGCCGCCCACGATCCGGGTGAGGGCCGCCGCCGAGGTCCCCCCTGACTGGCACGCCTGCTTCAGCGCCACCTACCGGCGCTACCGCTACACCATCTTCAACGGCCGCACCCCCAACCTGTTCCTGGCCCCCTGGAGCTGGCATCGCTACCAGTGGCGCCTCGACGAGGCCCGCATGGCCCGCTGCCTGGAGGCTCTGCTGGGGGAACACGATTTCTCCGCCTTCCAGCGGGCGGGCAGCCGCCGCGCCCATGCCCGCACCACCGTTCAGGACGTGCACATCGATCGGCAGGGAGATCTGCTGGTCACTGAGGTGCAGGCCAGCGGCTTTCTGTACGGCATGGTGCGCCTGCTGATGGGCCAGCTGGTGGCCGTCGGGGAGGGCCGCCTTGAGGCCGAGGAGTTCCTGCACCGCTGGCGCAGCGGGGCCCGCCACGCGGTGAAGGAGGCCGCCCCGCCCCAGGGGCTTTGCCTGCTGCGGGTGGGCTACCCAACAGACATCTTCCCAGAGGCCGCCTGGTATGATTGTCAACCGCGATTTCTGTTGGAATCGTGCGATCCTCCCGCCGATCCGTTCATCGGCGTTCCGATCGGTTGAGCAGCTCTGCAGGGTGCCCCGTACGGTGGCCCCAAGCACTAAGCGTCTCGCCGAGTTCGCCGGATCCGGCGACACGGTAGGGTCGAATCTCCCTGTCCCGACCCATCCGGCTGCGATGGGCTCACCCCAAACCGGCCCGCCGGCGCGATGAACAAGACAACCCCACCCTCCATCGATTCGCTTGAGCGCCAGTGGTACCTGGTCGACGCAGCGGACCAGACCCTCGGCCGTCTCGCCAGTGAAGTGGCCCAGGTGCTGCGCGGCAAGAACAAGCCCACCTTCACGCCCCACCTCGATACCGGTGATTTCGTGGTGGTCATCAACGCCGACAAGGTGCGCGTCAGCGGCAACAAGGCCACCCAGAAGATCTACCGGCGCCATTCCGGCCGTCCCGGCGGCATGAAGACCGAAACCTTCGAGCATCTGCAGGCCCGTCTGCCGGAGCGCATCATCGAGAAGGCGATCAAGGGCATGCTTCCCCACAACGCCCTTGGCCGCCAGCTGTTCCGCAAGCTGAAGGTCTACAAGGGCGCCGAGCATCCCCACGCCGCTCAGCAGCCCCAGCCCCTCGCCCTCGATCCCGCCACCGCCGCCCAATGACCAGCACCTCCAACCGCGTCGTCTACTGGGGCACCGGCCGTCGCAAGACCGCCGTCGCCCGTGTGCGGGTCGTCCCCGGCAGCGGCAGCGTCACCATCAATGGCCGCCCCGGCGACAACTACCTCAACTACAACCCCGTGTACCTGGCGGCGGTGAAGGCCCCCCTGCAGACCCTCGGCCTGGAAGCCCAGTACGACCTGCTGGTCAACGTGCGCGGTGGCGGCCTCACCGGCCAGGCCGATGCCATCAAGCAGGGTGCGGCTCGCGCCCTCTGCGACCTGTCTCCCGACAACCGCAAACCGCTCAAGATTGAAGGCCACCTGAGCCGCGATCCCCGGGCCAAGGAGCGTCGCAAGTACGGCCTCAAGAAAGCCCGCAAAGCTCCCCAGTTCTCCAAGCGCTGATTTTCGTCATGCCGAAAGCCGACATCCATCCCACCTGGTATCCGGACGCCAAGGTGATCTGCAACGGGGAGGTGGTCATGACCACCGGCTCCACCCACCCCGAACTCACGGTCGACGTGTGGAGCGGCAACCACCCCTTCTACACAGGCACCCAGAAGATCCTCGACACCGAGGGCCGGGTGGATCGCTTCATGCGCAAGTACGGCATGGGCAGCACCGACTCCGCCTCCGGTGCCAAGAAGGCCGCCAAGCCGGCGGAGGCTGCCCCCGCCGTCGAAGCCGAGAACCCGGCGGCCACCGAAGCCTGACTCCGTCGGCCTGAGATCCTCAGACCGACACCGGCCCCCGGATCAGACAACTGATTCGGCCCGGTTGTTCTCCGGCCGGGTGCCCCCAGCACCCGGCTTTTTCCGTTTCGGGTGCCGCCCATGGATTCCGAGCTGCTGCAATCCCGGCTGGACACCGCCTGCCGCACCTTCCAGACCCTGGAGCGCCAGCTGGCCGACCCGGCGCTGGCCTCTGATCCGTCCCGCCTGCAGGCGATCGCCCGTGAGCGGGCCCGATTGGAGCCCCTGGTCAACGATTACCAGCGGCTGCGCAAGCTGGAGCAGGAGCGCGACGAGGTCCGCTCCCTGCTGAAGGCCCACCGCGATGATCCCGCCGCCGAGGAGCTGGTGGCCCTGGCCGCCGAGGAGCTGGTCAGCCTCGAGGGCCTGATCACCGCCCTGAACGGGCGGCTCACCCTCAGCCTGCTGCCCTCGGATCCCCGCGATGAGCGCAGCGTCATGCTGGAGATCCGTGCCGGGGCCGGCGGCGACGAGGCCAGCCTCTGGGCGGGCGACCTGGCCCGCATGTACGAGCGCTATGCCCAGAACCAGGGCTGGCAGGTGCAGCCGGTCAGCGCTTCCGAGGCCGACCTGGGCGGCTACAAGGAACTGATCCTCGCCATCCGCGGCGATGGGGTCTACAGCCAGCTGAAGTTCGAGGCGGGCGTGCACCGTGTGCAGCGGGTGCCGGCCACCGAGTCCCAGGGTCGGGTGCACACCTCCACCGCCACCGTGGCGGTGATGCCTGAGGCCGATCCGGTGGAGGTGCAGATCGATCCTGGGGATCTGGACATCAGCACGGCCCGCTCGGGCGGCGCCGGCGGCCAGAACGTCAACAAGGTGGAAACGGCCGTCGACCTGCTGCACAAACCCACCGGCATCCGGGTGTTCTGCACCCAGGAACGCTCCCAGATGCAGAACCGGGAGCGGGCGATGGAGATCCTGCGGGCCAAGCTCTACGAGCGCCAGCTGGCGGAAGCGAATGCCGAGGAGCGCTCCGTGCGCCGTGCCCAGGTGGGCAGCGGCGACCGCAGCGAGAAGATCCGCACCTACAACGCCAAGGACAACCGGGTCACCGACCATCGGCTGGGACGCAACTTCTCCCTCGAGCCCGTGCTGGCCGGCCAGATCGAAGACCTGATCGGCGCCTGCATCGCCGAGGAGCAGCGCCAGGGTCTTGAGGCGCTTGCCCTCGAGGCCACCGGCACCGGTTGATGAACGGGGCGAATGGGCGGTGTGGTTGGGCGCGAGGGCGCTTCAGGCTCCGATGACGTACTTGGCCCACTCCTGATGCTGGCCGGAGCGGATGCGCCGGTTGGCCTCGAAGCTCAGGCTGCCCAGGGGGCGGCGCGGCTCCCGTGCCAGGGGCATGCCCGCCTCCCTGGGGGTGCGGTTGCCCTTGCGCACGTTGCAGGGCAGGCAGGCGGTGGTGACGTTCTCCCAGACGTCGGTGCCGCCCCGGCTGCGGGGCACCACGTGGTCGATCGAGAGCTGCTCGCCACTGAAGCCGCAGTACTGACAGGCGTGGCCGTCGCGGTGGAAGACGTTGCGGCGTGTGAGGGGGAGCGGCTTGTAGGGCACCCGCACGAACTGGCGCAGCCGGATCACCGTGGGCAGGAAATGGTCGGGGCGAATCGTCTTCTCAGGGTCGTGCTCCAAGCCTTCGGCCTTCCCCTTGAGCAGCATCACCATGGCCCGGCGCCAGGTGGTGATGTTCAGCGGTTCGTAGGACGCATTCAGAACGAGTACGTGGCCCATTCCAGTCCGCTGGATAGGCGGCATGCTAACGGGATTCCCATGAAATCCATGGTCCACCCCCTGCACCGGCGTCCATGACCAGCGCCTCGCTCGCCCCCACCAGTGCGACGGAGGAGACCCAGCCGTCGCGGCAGCGGGCCTGGGTGGAGGTCAACACCGCGGCCATCCAGGCCAACGTGCGGGCCCTGCAACGCCACATCGGAGAGGCCACCCAACTGATGGCCGTGGTCAAGGCCGACGCCTACGGCCACGGCGCCCTGCCGGTGGCCCGGGCCGCCCTGGAGGCGGGGGCGGCCTGTTTCGGAGTCGCCACCCTGGCGGAAGGGGTGCAGCTGCGTCGCGCCGGCATCTCCGCCCCGGTGTTGGTGCTGGGCAACCTCACCCAGCCCGAGGAGCTGCGCAGTTGCCTGCGCTGGCAACTGATGCCGACGCTCAGCAGCATGCGGGAGGCCCTGCTATGCCAGAACCTGGCCAGCGGCAGCGGCCGCAGCATGGCGGTCCAGCTCAAGCTGGACACCGGCATGGCCCGCCTCGGCGCCGACTGGCAGGAGGGCCCCAGGCTGGTGGCGGCCCTGCGGGGCATGGAGGCCATCGAGCTGGCGGGGATCTATTCCCACCTGGCCTGCGCCGATGCCCCTCCGGAGGAGGACGACGGCCTCAGCGACCTCCAGCAACGGCGCTTCGAGAGCGTCCTCTCCAGCCTGAACGAACAGGGACTGGCTGCCGGTTGCCGGCACCTCGCCAACTCCGCCGGCACCCTGCGGGGTCACCAACAGCATTACGACCTGGTCCGGGTCGGCCTGGCCCTCTACGGCCAGCCGCCGGCGCCCCACCTGGCCGGTGTGGTGTCCCTGCGGCCAGCCCTGCAGATCCACGCCCGCGTCACCCTGCTGCGCCAGGTGGGGGCGGGGGTCGGCGTCAGCTACGGCCACCGCTTCCGCACCAGCCGGCCCAGCCTCCTGGCGGTGGTGTCGATCGGTTACGCCGACGGGGTGCCCCGCCAGCTCTCCAACCGCATGGACGTGCTCTTCGACGGCCGGCGCCTGCCCCAGGTGGGTGCCATCACCATGGACCAGCTGGTGATTGACGCCACCGAGGCCCCCCGGATCGAGGTGGGCAGCCTGGTCACCCTGCTGGGCGACCAGGGGGGGGAAAGCATCAGCCCCCTCGACTGGAGCGAGCGCTGCGGCACGATCCCCTGGGAGATCCTCTGCGGCTTCAAGCACCGCCTGCCGCGCCTGGCCGTGCCCCCGGAGTCCGAGGCGGCGACCGAGCCCTGATAAGCTCTCTTCGCCACTGGAGAGGTGGCTGAGTGGTTGAAAGCGGCTCCCTGCTAAGGAGTTACAGAGGGCAACTTCTGTCGAGGGTTCGAATCCCTCCCTCTCCGTTTCCGGCCCTTCCAGGGCCGTCCACGCCAGGTTTGCTCAGAGCCTGGCAACGCCGCTCCGGCCGAGATAGGCCGCGAACACAAAGCAAAGGCCCGCATTGATCTCACCCTGATGGGCCAGGGTCCAGCGGCAGAGCTGCCCGAGCCGGGCCCGCCCCCAGGCACCCGTGAGCAGCAGCAGCATCGGGGGCAGCAACGAGGGCGTCAGGGTGATCAGACTCACCAGCAGCACCATGGCGGCCAGCGGGCCGGCGGCCAGGCCGGAACGGGCCAGGTCCTGCACGGCCGGCAGGTAGAGCACCAGGGAAGTGAGATTGCCAACCATCAGGGCCACCCCCATCGCGAAGGACCGGGCCAGGGAGGCACCGGCGGGGGCTGGGGGCTCCGTCGCACCATCGCGGTGCAGCGACCGAAAGCCGATAGCGAGCAGCACGGCAGCCAGGACCAGATGGAGGCCCGCGGAGACCGGATCAGCGCCGGCGGCGGGGCGGTCCGGCAGGGATCCCCCCGAGCCCAGCCCCACCAGCGCCCAGCCCCCCACCACCAGGGCACTGCCGGCGGCATAGGCCCAGCTCTGCGTCACCCCGGATCCCGGGGCGGTGAGGGTGCGCATCTGTCCCACCAGCAGCAACGGGCTCACAGCCGCCCCGAGGGCGAGCGGGAGCACATCGAACGGCAGCGCAGTCAAGGGGCCGGAGCTCTGGGGCCCGATCGTAGGCAGACTCAGGCGTCCAGCAGGCTGGTGGCGATGGCCGGCAGCAGGGTGGCATCGTCGGCCCGGGCCCGTCCCTCGCTGAACACCACCAGCAGCATCGGCGCCTTGCCCTCCACCTCCACATAGGCGGCATCGTGGCGCGCCTGGCTCATCCAGCCGGCCTTGCTCCACAGCCGGGCCCCCTCAGGCAGGCCGGCGCCGAGGAAACCATCCACCTGATTCTCGGGATCGGCGGCCCGACCCTTGGGATCGAGGGAGCGTCCCAGCAGGGCCATCATGCGGCGGCAGGCTGGCGGGGACACCGCGGCTCCGGCCATCACCGCGTGCAGCAGGCGGGCCGTGAAATCCGTACTGAGGCGGTTGCGATTCTCCAGCTGCGCGCCGTAGAAGTCCCGCTCGCGGCCATAGGGCCCCTCCGCCCAGGTCTTCTGGCAGGCGTTCACCCCCGCCACCTCGCTCCAGCCCAGGCGCGCCAGCCAGTCGTTGACCACCTGGCGCTGGCGGCACCAGGCCGCCGCCCGAGCGGGGGGCAGGGACGGGCCGCTGGTGGTGCCGGTGAGCAGATCCACCACCAGGCTGGTGGCATCGTTGCCGGAGTCGCGCACCATGTCGGCCAGGGCGCGACGCAGTTCCGGATCCTCCTCGATCAACTGGCGTTGCAGCCAGGCTTCAGCGGCCACCAGATACACCAACTTCACGACGCTGGCGGGATAGCGCGGCCTCTCCCCCTCCCAGCTGGCACCCGTCACGGCCTGGCCCCAGAAGGCCTCCTGGCCCAGGCCCTCGGCGGCCCCCAGCAGGGAAGCCCCGTAACGCAGCCAGGTGATCGAGACCTGCTCCCCAAGCCCCGGGCGCCCCTCCTCCTCCAGCTGGCCGATGAGCTGGCGCAGGGTCTGGCCCATGGCCGGATCCGGGCTGTAGAACGCCATCAGCGGCGGCACCATGCGATGGCGACCTTAGGCACCCTGCAAGCGCCGGGCCGTACCTGGACCCTGACCCGGCCGCTGCCGGCCTACAGCCGGTCGCAGGGCCAGGGCCTGGCCACCGAGATCCACGCCGGCCGGAGCCTGAGGGTGCTGGGGGCAGCAGGGGGCGGCGGCGCCGAGACCCGCGTTCGGGTCCGCCTGCATGAGGACGGCTACCCCTGCTGGGTGGAGGCGCTCGACCTCGAGAGCCACGGCTACCCCACGCCGTCGCCGCCGCCGCCCCGCCTCGATCGCAACCGGATCGCCGCCCGCCTGGAGGCGGTGCTGTCCTTCGCCGAAGCCGCCCGTCACCAGCCCAACCGCTATCTCTGGGGGGGCACCCTGGGCCCCGATTTCGACTGCTCGGGGCTGGTGCAGACCGCCTTCGCCCAGGCCGGCATCTGGTTGCCCAGGGATGCCTATCTGCAGGAGCGCTTCTGCCGCCCGGTGGCGGTGGCCAGCGGCGTCACCCACCTGCTGCTGCCAGGGGACCTGCTGTTCTTCGGCACCCCGCGGCGCTGCACCCACGTGGCCCTGCACCTGGGCGGCGGCCGCTACCTGCACAGCTCCGGGCGCCAGCTCGGCCGTGACGGCATCGGCATCGACGACCTGAATCCCCGCAACCGGGATCCGGTGGCCTGCCACTACCGGTCCGAACTGCGGGGCGCGGGGCGGGTGATGCACAGCCACGACGGCAGTCCCCTGCCTCCCTGAGCTCAGGGGCCCGGGACCTGGGGCGGGTAGCGTGCAGCCTGAGCGCGAAGGGGCCATGGCGGAGTCCGCCAGCCTGTCGGTGGTGGTGCCCCTCTACAACGAGGAAGCCAGCGTGCCCCTGCTGGTGGAGAAGCTGCTGGCGTCCCTGAGGCCCCTGGACCGGCCATTCGAGCTGGTGCTGGTGGACGACGGCTCCAAGGACGGCACCCAGGCCGTGCTGCGGCACCTGGCCGGCCAGGTGCCGGAACTGGTGGCCGTGTTGTTGCGGCGCAACTACGGGCAGACGGCCGCCATGGCGGCGGGGTTTGATGCCAGTGGCGGCGGGGTGATCGTCACCCTCGACGGCGACCTCCAGAACGATCCCGCCGACATTCCGCTGCTGCTGGGCCGGCTGGAGCAGGACGACCTCGACCTGGTGAGCGGTTGGCGGCAGCAGCGCCAGGACGGAGCCCTCAACCGGCTGCTGCCCTCCCTGGTGGCCAACCGTCTGATCGCCCGGGTCACCGGGGTGCAACTGCACGACTACGGCTGCTCCCTGAAGGCGTACCGGCGGGAGGTGGTCAGCGACATGAACCTCTACGGAGAGCTGCACCGCTTCCTGCCGGCCCTCGCCTTCATCGAAGGCGCCCGTATCGGCGAGGTGAAGGTGTCCCACCAGGCCCGTCTCTACGGGCGCAGCAATTACGGCATCGACCGCACCTTCCGGGTGTTGATGGATCTGCTGACGGTGTGGTTCATGAAGCGGTTCTTGACCCGGCCGATGCATGTGTTCGGCTTCGCCGGCCTGCTGGCCCTGGGGGCGGGCCTGGCCATCGCCCTCTGGCTGGTGGGCGAGAAGCTGCTGCTGGGGGCCGACATCGGCAACCGTCCCCTGCTGCTGATGGCCGTGCTGGCGATCCTCAGCGGGGTGCAGCTGTTCAGTTTCGGGTTACTGGCGGAACTGCAGATGCGCACGTACCACGAGAGCCAGGGCCGACCGATCTACCGGGTGCGGGCCACGCTGCGCGGCGGCGCCGGCTGAACTTTTATGTCGCCCCCCGCTGCCCTGAGAACCCAGGCAGGAAGGGGTCCTTACAGTACCGGCGGTTCCTATTGGCCCAAGCCATGACTGGTGAATTTGCCGTTGCCTGGATGCCGTCCGTGATGGTTCCCCTGGTGGGAATCCTCGGCGCAGCGGTGGCCATGGCCCTGCTGTTCAACGTGATCGAGGCGACCGACTGACGACGGGCCCAGGCCCCAGCGTTACTCGCCTCCCCTTCCGACGACCCCCTGATCCGCCCCCCATGACCGTGACCCCCGTCGCCGACCCAACCGTCGGCAATCTGGCCACCCCCGTGAACAGCAGCTATTTCACCAAGGCCTTTCTGAACGCCCTGCCGGCGTATCGGCCCTCTCTCTCCCCCAACCGTCGTGGTCTTGAGGTGGGCATGGCCCACGGCTACTTCCTCTACGGGCCCTTCGCCTACACCGGCCCCCTGCGTGCCACCGAGTTCGCCAGCACCGCCGGCCTGCTCGCCGCCATCGGCCTGGTGTCGATCCTGACCATCTGTCTGTCGATCTACGGCACCGCCGGCAGCGGCCCCAACGTCCAGCCCGCCGACGCCACCATCGACAACCCTCCCGCCGACCTGTTCACCAAAGCCGGCTGGGCGGAATTCGCCAGCGGCTTCTGGCTGGGTGGCTGCGGCGGCGCCGCCTTCGCCTGGTTCCTCTGCAGCACCGCGATCCAATCCCCGCTGGCCAACATCGCCGGTGGCGTCTGGAGCGTCGGCTGAACCAGGCCCTCCCTGCTCACCGGATGACGTTTCAAACCCTGCCTCGGCAGGGTTTTTTTATTGGCGATGCAGCCATCAGCGCGAGGCGGATTCCGTTGTCAACGACCTGAGAACCCTGCCGAGCTGCATAGGCTTTCAACACACAGAAGGCGATCTTCATTCATGCAACCAGCAGAGAACAGGCGCCAGCAAGACATCGTGGCCATGCCAGCGCTCTGCTGATCGGCCTTCAACATCAAGTGCAACAGCCGATTCCATCGATCGAGGCCACGGGCCGGTCATCGAATGCTGCTCAGATGAGATCGTGTTAGAGAGCGTGATTGGCAGCCACAACGGCCATCCCGGTGATCCGAGAGAGCTGCATGGGTGCAGAAACCAACCCTGACGAACCGACCGACCACTGACCTGAATCATCGGGCCTGATCCAGCGACGACACGACACGTCAAGACAAGAAAATACCCCCGGTGGTCACCGGGGGTATGGGGGTCCCTCGAAGATTCGAGAAGGGGCGTAGACGGTGTTCGGGAACCGAGGCTCAGCCGAACTTGCCTGACGTGGACGCGATCAGGAAGGCCGCGTACGTGAGGATGTAGCCGATCGTGAAGTGGGCGAGACCCACGACACGGGCCTGAACGATCGAGAGAGCGACGGGCTTGTCGCGCCAGCCCACCAGATTGGCGAGAGGCGTGCGCTGATGCGCCCAGACGATGGTTTCGATCAACTCCTGCCAGTAACCCCGCCAGGAGATCAGGAACATGAAGCCGGTGGCCCACACCAGGTGACCGAAGAGGAACATCCAGGCCCAGACGGCCAGGTTGTTGGATCCCATCGGGTTGTACCCGTTGATCAGCTGGGAGCTGTTGAGCCACAGGTAGTCGCGGAACCAGCCCATCAGATAGGTGCTGGATTCGTTGAACTGGGCCACGTTGCCCTGCCAGATGGCGAGGTGCTTCCAGTGCCAGTAGAAGGTGACCCAACCCACGGTATTCAGAGCCCAGAAGACAGCCAGATAGAAGGCGTCCCAGGCCGAGATGTCGCAGGTGCCGCCACGGCCGGGGCCGTCGCAGGGGAAGGAGTAGCCGAAGTCCTTCTTGTCGGGCATCAGCTTGGAACCCCGGGCATCCAGGGCACCCTTCACCAGGATCAGGGTCGTGGTGTGCAGACCCAGGGCGATGGCGTGGTGGACCAGGAAGTCACCAGGGCCGATCTGCAGGAACAGGGAGTTGTTGCCTGCATTGATGGCATCCAGCCAACCCGGCAGCCAGACGGCGCCGTTGTTGGGCCACGCTGTCGAGGCGATGCTGTCCGAGTTGGCCAGCAGCACGTCCATGCCATACAGGGCTTTGCCACTGGCGGCTTGAACGAACTGGGCGAAGACAGGCTCCACCAGGATCTGCTTCTCGGGGGTACCGAAGGCGACCACCACGTCGTTGTGGACGTAGAGACCCAGGGTGTGGAAGCCGAGGAACAGGGAAACCCAGCTGAGATGGCTGATGATGGCTTCCTTGTGCTCAAGCATCCGGGCAAGAACGTTGTTCTTGTTGGCTTCCGGGTCGTAGTCGCGGATGAAGAAGATCGCACCGTGGGCGAAGGCACCGCACATCAGGAAGATGGCGATGTACTGGTGGTGCGTGTAGAGCGCCGCCTGGGTGGTGTAGTCCTTGGCGATGAACGCATAGGACGGCAGCGCGTACATGTGCTGCGCCACCAGGCTGGTCACAACTCCCAACGACGCCAGGGCAAGACCCAGCTGGAAGTGCAGGGAGTTGTTGATGGTGTCGTAGAGGCCCTTGTGGCCGGCTCCCAGATCACCAGGGGTCCCTTTGGGGGGATTGTGGGCGTCGAGGATCTCGCGGATCGAGTGGCCGATACCGAAGTTGGTCCGGTACATGTGGCCGGCGATCACGAAGATGCAGCCGATGGCCAGGTGGTGGTGGGCGATGTCCGTGAGCCACAGCGCTTCGGTCTGGGGGTGGAAACCACCCAGGAAGGTGAGGATCGCGGTGCCTGCTCCCTCAGAGGTACCGAACACCTGATTGGCGGTGTCGGGGTTCTGGGCATAGACGCCCCAGTTGCCGGTGAAGAACGGAGCCAGACCGGCGGGATGGGGAGCGACCGAGAGGAAGTTGTCCCACCCGACGTGCTGTCCCCGGGACTCGGGGATGGCGACGTGGACCAGGTGACCGGTCCAGGCGATGGAACTGAAGCCGAACAGCACAGCCAGGTGATGGTTGAGCCGCGATTCAGCGTTCTTGAACCAGGCCAGGGAAGGCAGGAACTTGGGCTGGAGATGGAGCCAGCCGGCGAACAGGGCCCATGCCGAGAGGATCAGCATGAAGATGGAACCCTGGTAGAGCTCCACGTTGGTCGTCATGCCGATCGTGTACCACCAGTGGTACAGACCTGAATAGGCGATGTTCACCGGGGAGGAAGCTCCCGCCTGGGTGAAGGCGTCGATGGCGCCCTGCCCGAAGTGGGGATCCCAGATCGCGTGAGCGATGGGACGTACATGCAGCGGATCGGCGACCCACTGCTCGAAGTTGCCCTGCCAGGCGATATGGAACAGGTTGCCCGAAACCCAGAGGCCGATGATCGCCAGGTGACCGAAGTGGGTGGAGAACAGCTTTTGGTAAAGCCGCTCCTCCGTCATTCCGTCATGGCTCTCGAAGTCGTGAGCCGTGGCGATGCCGTACCAGATACGGCGGGTTGTCGGGTCCTGTGCCAGACCCCGGCTGAACGAAGGAAATTTCGTTGCCATTGGGAAAGGTCAGGTGGAGGTCAGCCGACCGCGATGAGTCGGGACAGGAAGAAGGCCCAGGTTGTCGCGATACCGCCCAGCAGATAGTGGGCGACACCGACGGCACGGCCTTGGGTGATGGAAAGCGCCCGCGGTTGGATGGCGGGAGCCACCTTCAGCTTGTTGTGAGCCCAGACGATGGACTCGATCAGTTCCTGCCAGTAGCCGCGGCCACTGAAGAGGAACATGAGGCTGAAGGCCCAGACGAAGTGGGCACCCAGGAACATCAGACCGTAGGCGCTGGAGGACGAGCCGTAGCTGTTCAGCACCTGGGCGGCCTGGGCCCACAGGAAGTCCCGGAGCCAACCATTGATGGTGATGGCGCCTTGGGCGAAGTTGCCGTTGGTGATGTGCTGGACGGTGCCGTCGGCATTGACGGTGCCCCACACGTCGCTCTGCATCTTCCAGCTGAAGTGGAAAATGACGATCGACAGGGAGTTGTACATCCAGAACAGGCCGAGGAACACGTGGTCCCAGGCCGACACCTGACAGGTACCGCCACGGCCGGGGCCGTCGCAGGGGAAGCGGAAGCCCAGGTTCGCCTTGTCGGGGACGAGGCGGGAGCTGCGCGCGTAGAGCACACCCTTCAGCAGGATCAGCACGGTGACGTGGATCGTGAAGGCATGAATGTGGTGGACCATGAAGTCGGCCGTTCCCAAGGGGATCGGCGCTGCGGCCACCTTGCCACCAACGGCGACGATGGTGCCGTTGAACACTTCGCTCACACCAGCCAGCGCATTGGGAGCGGTGGTGCCGGCGGCAGCGGCGTGCAGACCCTGGATCCATTGCGCGAAGACGGGCTTCAACTGGATCGCCGTGTCACTGAACATGTCCTGGGGACGTCCCAGGGCACTCATGGTGTCGTTGTGGATGTAGAGGCCGAAGCTGTGGAAGCCCAGGAAAATGCACACCCAGTTGAGGTGGCTGATCAGGGCGTCACGGGCTTTCAGCACCCGATCCAGCACGTTGTCGATGTTCTTGGCCGGGTCGTAATCGCGGATGAGTGCGATGGCCGAGTGGGCACCGGCTCCGACGATCAGGAAGCCGCCGATCCACATGTGGTGGGTAAACAGCGACAGCTGGGTCGGGTAGTCGATTCCGATGTAGGGATACGGCGGCATCGCATACATGTGGTGCGCCACGATGATCGTGAGCGAACCCAAGAGTGCGAGGTTCAGACCCAGCTGGGCGTGCCAGGAGGTGGTGAGGAATTCGTAGAGCCCATCGTGACCTTTGGGCGCGGGGAACAGCAGGGGATCGCCCTTCTGGCCCTCGAGAATTTCCTTGATGCTGTGGCCGATGCCCCAGTTGGTGCGATACATGTGGCCAGCCACGATGAACAGCACCGCGATCGCCAGATGGTGATGGGCGATGTCGGTCATCCAGAGGCTGCCGGTCACAGGATTCAGACCACCCTTGAAGGTGAGGAAATCGCTGTAGGCGGCCCAGTTGCCGGTGAAGAAGGCGGAGATCCCCGCGCCGAAGCCGGGGAACAACTGGGTCAGCAGATCCTGGTTGAGAAACTCGTGGGGGAGCGGGATGTCGGCCACCGAAGCGATGGTCTTGCCGTTCAACACCAGCGGGTTGCCGGCGTCGATGGCATCCATCAACTGGGTGGTGGGCAGCGACACGTGCAGCAGGTGGCCTGTCCAGGACAGGGACCCGAGTCCGAGCAGGCCGGCCAGGTGGTGGTTGAGCATGGACTCAACGTTCTGGAACCACTCCAGCTTCGGCGCTGCCTTGTGGTAGTGGAAAACACCGGCGTTGAGCATCAGGCCGGCCATCACAAGGGCACCGATGGCGGTGCACAGGAGCTGGAACTCACTGGTGAAACCCCAGGCTCTCCACACGTGGAAGAGGCCGGAGGTGATCTGGATGCCGTGGAAGCCGGCACCCACATCGCCATTGAGAATTTCCTGGCCGAAGATCGGCCAGACCACCTGGGCACTGGGTTTGACGTGCAGGGGGTCGGCCAGCCAGCCGGTGTAGTTGGAGAAGCGGGCTCCGTGATAGAAGGCGCCGCTCAACCAGATGAAGATGACGGCCAGATGGCCGAAGTGAGCGCTGAAGATCTTCCGGGAGACCTCTTCAAGATCGCTCGTGTGGCTGTCGAAATCGTGAGCGTTGGCGTGGAGGTTCCAAACCCAGGTGGTGGTTTTGGGACCTTTGGCGAGGGAGCGATCGAAGTGCCCGGGCTTGCCGAGAACATCGAAGTCGACGGGAACGGGGTTCCGGTCAACCAGGTCCTTCGCCTTTTTCCCACGCTCTGGTGGGCTGATGGTCATCGAGACGTTCCTCGAGGGACGGGGTCGAGGTGGAGGTCCACCCCTTCGACGGGCGCCGAAGACAGGTCATGCGACCGTTCCGGCCCCATCGGTGGGCCCCATGGCCGGGAAGACCCGACCATGGGCACCAGTCGTGAGGTGGGGGAAATCCCTTGCCACGACTGGGGCTTTGGGCCCCGAAAGGGGACCGCTGGCGGAAGTATAGGGGTCGAAAACAAGGCGAATCGGCCGCCAGTTACAAAGGTTTAATCCCAGCGGTTCCAAGGCTGCGACAGCGGTCTGGCCGCATGTTGTCAACAACGTAACAATCAGAAAATCCTTGGGTTTCTATAACCGCATTCTGCATTGTTTGGCCATTTCGACAGCTGATCCGCCCCGTTCGGGCCCCGAAGCAGAATGGCGCCACGGTTGAGGCAGCCCGCATGAGCGACAGGGGTCACAGGCAGGGAGCCGCCGGGCGAGGGGCCGGGAGGGCCTGCCTCTGGGCCGGCCTGCTGACGATGGTTCTGCTGCTGGTGCTGAGCGTGGCACCGCCGGCCGCCCTGGCGTTCAACCTGCCGGGCCGCCGCACCCCTGCGGCGGGCACCACCCCCCTGGCGGTAGGGCGTTCCAGCCAGCAGGAGGTGGCGCCACCCCTGGCGGTGCAGCAGCTGCAGGAGGCCCTGGACGGGCGGCGGCCCCAGCTGGAGATCCTCTCCCCCGCCGACGGTGCCCTGCTGCCGGCCGGTCCCTGGACCCTGCGGTTGAAAGTGGAGGACTGGCCCCTGGTGGACGCCGGCCCCCTCGGCCTCGGCCCCCACGTGGTGGTGCAGCTGGATGGAGATCCCCCTCTGGCGCTCACAGACACCAGCACCACCATGCGGCCCCTGGAGCCGGGCAGCCATCGGCTCACCGTCTATGCCGCCAGGCCCTGGGGCGAGGCGGTGAAGGGCCCCGGGGCCCAGCGCCAGATCCGGTTGCACAGGGTCGCAGCCAACCCCTTGAGCCAACCCGCCCCGGGCAGCCCCCAGCTGATCGCCGTCAGCCCCCGGGGGACGGCGGCCGGCACGCCGCTGCTGCTCGACTGGCTGTTGCTGGAAGCCCCCCTGCAGAACCTGCGCAGCGGTGACGCCAGCTGGCGGCTGCGGGTCAGCCTCAATGGCGACAGCTTCCTGGTGGATCAACAGACGCCCCTGTGGCTGGAGGGCTGGCGCCGCGGCAGCAATGCGATCCAGCTCGACCTGCTCGATGGCCTCGGCGAGCCGCTCAACCCACCGTTCAACAGCCTGGTATCGGAAGTGATCCTGGAGGCCGGCGCCGAAGCCCCTCGCTGGCAGGAGGGCCGACTTCAGCCCGCTGAGCTGGCCATCTTGCTGGGCGAGGCCCCACCGCCTGCCGCGCCGGAGCCTGAGTCGGAGCCAAAGACCGAGATAATGCCCGAACCAGAGCCAGAACCAGAGACGGCGCAGGACCCTGCCCCCGACGTGGAGACCGAGGCCCTGAGCGGTGCTGGGGCAGACCCCACAGCCGCTCTGGGGAACGAGGTCCAGGCGGAGGGCGAGAACCCTGAAGAGAGCGAGACGGCGACAGCGGACCTTCCCAACCCATCGGTGCCCCCAGCCATGGCTGAACTGGCCGAGCCTCCCCTGGATGGGAGTGTGGAGCCGTGAGCGTCAGCCAACCCGCGATCATCGGCCTCGGCTTCGGGCCGACGGCCACACCCATGCTGCAACAGCTCACCGATGCCGGCATCTTGCAGACCGTACGCGGGCCGGAGGATGGGGCGGCGGCCGTCTGGCTGGCGGAGCACTGGGGGACCGCCGAAGCGGTGGTGGCCGTTGGGGCCTGCGGTCTGGTGACCCGGCTGATCGCTCCCCTGATCAGCGACAAGGACAGTGATCCGGCCGTGCTGGTGGTGGATCCCCAGGGGCGTTTCGTGGTGCCGCTGCTAGGGGGCCATGCCGCCGGTGGCGATCGGCTCAGCCAGACGATCGCCGCCCTGGTCGGCGGGGAGGCCGTGCTCACCGGCGCCAGCGCCGCCCGAGGCCGGCTGCCCCTGGATGCCTTCGGCCAGGCCTGGGGCTGGCGCCGGGGCAAGGGCGACTGGCGCGGCCTGATGGTGGAGTCGGCCCACGGCAACCGGATCAGCCTGCGGCAGGAGAGCGGCAACAGCCTCTGGCAGACGTTGGAGGCCGCCGGCAGCACAGAGACGGCCGGCCCGGCAGACCTGGTGATCAGCCCCCACGCTGGCGATGGCTGCCGCTGGCATCCCCCCGCCCTCTGGCTGGGCCTCGGCTGCGAGCGGGACACGAGCCTGGCGGTGCTGGAGCGCCTCGTAGCCGAGGGACTGGCGCAGCAAGGGCTGGCCCCCGAGGCCGTGGCCGGCCTGGCCAGCATCGATCGCAAGGGGGATGAGCCAGCCCTGCTGGCCCTGGCGGAGCAGCGGGGCTGGCCCCTGCGGCTCTATGATGCCCCCACCCTGGCGGGGGTGACCGTCCCCCATCCCTCAGAGGCGGTGGCCAGGGAGATGGGCACGCCGAGCGTGGCCGAAGCCGCCGCCCTGCAGGCGGCGTCCCAGGCGGGGGGAGCGTCCCGCCTGCTGCTGGAGAAGACCATCGGGCGCGCCGGGGCCGGGGAGCGGGGTGCCGCCACCCTGGCGGTGGCCCTGGCCGAACGCCAGTGGGCCCCGCAGCGGGGCAGTCTGCAGTTGGTGGGCAGCGGTCCGGGTGCGATCGCCCTGCTCAGTGGTGAAGCCCGCCAGGCGTTGGCCGCCACGACGGTGTGGGTGGGCTATGGGCTCTACCTCGACCTGCTCGAACCCCTCAGGCGACCCGACCAGCTGCGCCGCGAGGGTCGCCTGACCGAGGAGACGGCCCGTTGCGCCGAGGCCCTCGACCTGGCCCGCCAGGGCATCGACGTGGCGCTGATCTCCTCAGGAGACAGTGGCATCTACGGCATGGCGGGGCTGGCCCTGGAGCTCTGGCTGCAGCTACCCGTCCTCGACCGACCCGCGTTCACGGTGCACCCGGGACTGTCGGCCCTGCAGCTGGCTGCCGCCCGGGCCGGCGCGCCGCTGATGCACGATTTCTGCACGATCAGCCTCAGCGACCGGCTCACCCCCTGGGAGGTGATCGAACGGCGGCTGAAGGGCGCCGCCAACGGCGATTTCGTGGTGGCCCTCTACAACCCCCGTTCCCTCGGCAGGCCCTGGCAGCTGGGCCGGGCCATCGAACTGCTGGGGGAGGGCCGGCCGGCCAGCACGCCGGTGCTGCTGGCCCGTCAGCTGGGGAGGGCCGAAGAGATGCTCAGCCTGCACACCCTGGGCTCCCTGCCCGAGGACCAGGTGGACATGCTGACCCTGGTGCTGGTGGGCAACAGTTCGACCCGGGTCCAGGACGGGCGGATGGTCACCCCGCGGGGCTACCCGGGAGCTGCCCTGGCCTGACGGCCAACAGAAAAGAAATCGGGATGACAGGATTCGAACCTGCGGCCCCTTCGTCCCGAACGAAGTGCGCTACCAAGCTGCGCCACATCCCGATGGCCAGACTTTAGGGGATGGAGCGCAGCGAGAGCCCTGCCTACAGTCCGCCCAGCCCAGCGACCCCCGTGACCCTCAGCGACCCCAGGCCCGCCCCTGCCAAGCCCCCCTGGTTGCGGGTCAAGGCGCCGCAGCGGGAGCGGATCGGGGCGGTGGCGGACCTGCTGGTTGACCTCAAGCTGAACACGGTCTGCCAGGAGGCCAGCTGCCCGAACATCGGCGAGTGCTTTGCCGGCGGCACCGCCACCTTCCTGATCATGGGGCCGGGCTGCACCCGGGCCTGTCCCTACTGCGACATCGACTTCGACCGCAGCGTGCGGGCGCTGGATCCCACCGAGCCCGAGCGGCTGGGGGAAGCGGTGCGGCGCCTGGGCCTGAGCCATGTGGTGATCACCTCGGTCAACCGGGACGACCTGGCCGATGGCGGCGCCAGTCAGTTCGTCGCCTGCATCGAGGCCGTGCGCCGCAACGCTCCCCTGACCACGATCGAGGTGCTGCTGCCCGATCTCTGCGGCACCTGGGAGGCCCTGGCGGTGGTGATGGCAGCGGCGCCGGAGGTGCTCAACCACAACATCGAAACCGTGCCCCGGCTCTACCGGCAGGTGCGGCCCCAGGGGGTGTACGAACGCTCGCTGGAGCTGCTGCGCCGGGTGCGGGAGGGCTGGCCGCGCACTTACACCAAATCAGGGTTGATGGTGGGTCTGGGGGAAAACGACGCCGAGGTTCGCGGTGTGATGGCCGATCTGCGCGCCAACGCCGTCGACATCGTCACGATCGGCCAGTACCTCTCCCCCGGTCCCAAACATCTGCCGGTGCAGCGCTTCGTCTCCCCTGAGGTGTTCGAAGGCTTCCGCCGCCACGGCGAAACCGAGCTGGGCTTCCTGCAGGTGGTGAGCAGTCCGCTCACCCGAAGCAGCTACCACGCCGGCGAGGTGCGGCGCCTGATGCGCGAGCACCCCCGCTGATCAGAGCCGGACCCCGATGCAGGATTGGGACATCGCCGCCCCCTGGTTCGGTCATGAGCAAACTCGCCTCCCTCGGCCTGCTGGTGGGCCTGCTCGCACCAGGGGAGCCTGTCCTGGCTGTTCCGCACGTCTATTCGGATGTGGTGCTGGGGGTGAACGACCTGATGGCCTGCGTGGACAACGCCAAGAAGGTGGCCAGCAAGAACGGTTTCACCGACGATGTCCAGGTGATCGGCACCGGCAAGAGCCGTTCCATCTACGCCGACCATGCCAGCCTTCCCATGGCCCTATCGATCAGCTGCAGCACCCATCTGGGTGCCGCATCGATCGCCGTAGCCGGTATGAACAACGACGACACCTTTGCGACGTTCAAGCAGGTCTACGACGACTTCTGAGCCTGACCCTCAGGCCCGACTCAGGCCGCCACCGCTTCCCGTTCGGCCAGCCCCACGGCGGCCTTCTCGCTGGGGGGCACCAGCACCTGGAAGCGTCCCGTCCAGGTGGGCCAGTCGGCCAGGATCGCCGCCGCCTTGGTGCTGCCGGTGGCCTGCAGGTGGTCCTCCAGCAGGGGCCGCAGCAGCGCTTCCTGCTCGGGGGTGGTAAGGGGCACCAGCTCCACCGACTCCGGATTGAGGCGGGCCGCCAGGCCACCGTTCTCATCGAGCAGGAAGGCCACGCCGCCCGTCATGCCGGCGGCCACGTTGCGGCCGGTGCCGCCCAGCACCACCACCACACCACCGGTCATGTATTCACAGCAGTGGTCGCCAACCCCCTCCACCACGGTGCGGGCACCGCTGTTGCGCACGGCAAAGCGTTCACCGGCCCGGCCGAGGGCGAACAGCTCGCCGCCGGTGGCGCCATACAGACAGGTGTTGCCGAGGATCACCTGGTCACCGGGATCGGTGACACCGGCCGGAGGCACCACGGTGATGCGGCCGCCGTTGATGCCCTTGCCCACGTAATCGTTGGCCTCCCCCACCAGGCGCAGGTCCATGCCCTGGAGCACGAAGGCACCGAAGCTCTGGCCGGCGGCGCCGTGGAAGGTGAGGGCCAGGCCCCCCTGGAAGCCGGTGTTGCCATGCAGGGCTGCGATCTCGCCTGCCAGGCGGGCGCCCACGCTGCGGTCGGTGTTGACGATCGGCAGCTGACGCACCACCTGGCCGTGGGCGTCGATCGCCGCGCGCACCTCCGGATCGGCAAGCAAGGCGTCCTCGAGCACCGGGCCGTTGTCGTGGGCGACGTCGTCGTGGCACAGCCACGAGCGGTCGGCGGCCGCAGGAATCGGATCGAGCAGGCAGGAGAGATCGAGGGCGCTGGTTTTGGTGAGGCGGACGGCGCGGTGGGCCAGGAGATCGGTACGGCCGATCAGATCCTCGAGGCGGGCCACGCCGAGCACGCTGAGCAGCTGCCGCACCTCCTCGGCCACGAAGACGAAGAAATTGACAACGTGCTCCGGCAGGCCGGTGAAGCGCTTGCGCAGGGCTTCCTTCTGGGTGGCGACCCCCACCGGGCAGTTGTTGGTGTGGCAGACGCGGGCCATGATGCAGCCCTCGGCGATCATGGCGACCGAGCCGAAGCCGTACTCCTCAGCCCCCAGCAGGGCGGCGATCAGCACGTCCCAGCCGCTCTTGAGGCCCCCATCGGCCCGCAGCAGCACCCGGTCGCGCAGGCCGTTCTCCAGCAGGCTGCGGTGCACCTCGGTGAGCCCCAGCTCCCAGGGACTGCCGGCGTGCTTGATCGAACTCAGCGGCGAAGCTCCAGTGCCACCGTCGTGGCCGGAGATCTGGATCACATCGGCGTTGGCCTTGGCCACACCGGCGGCGATCGTACCGATGCCGATCTCGGCCACCAGCTTCACCGAGACCCGGGCGGCGGGATTCACCTGGTGCAGGTCGTGGATCAGCTGGGCCAGATCCTCGATCGAATAGATGTCGTGGTGCGGCGGCGGTGAGATCAGCGCCACGCCGGGCTTGCTGTTCCGCAGCCAGGCGATGTAGGTGTCCACCTTGGGGCCAGGCAACTGGCCGCCTTCGCCGGGTTTGGCGCCCTGGGCCACCTTGATCTCCAGCTGGCGGCCGCTGCGCAGGTAGGCCGGGGTGACGCCGAAACGGCCTGAAGCGATCTGCTTGATGGCGGAGCAGGCGCTGTCGCCGTTCTGCAGCCCGCGCAAGGTGGGGAGGGTGGGGGAATGGCCCTCACCGTCGACGTCGCGGAGGGGGTGGTAGCGGGCCGGATCCTCGCCGCCTTCACCGCAGTTGCTCTTGCCGCCGATGCGGTTCATCGCCACCGCCAGCACCTCGTGGGCCTCTCGGGAGAGGGCCCCCAGGCTCATGCCGCCGGTGCAGAAGCGGGTGCAGATGCTCTCGACACTCTCCACCTGCTCGATCGGCAGGGGCACCGGAGCCGGCCTCAGTTCAAGCAGGTCACGCAGGGCCGTCACCGGCCGGTTTTCCAGCAGGGTGCGGTAGGTGGAGAAATGGTCGTAGCCTGGGCCTGCCGCCACGGCGGCGTGCAGGGCCTTGGACATGTCCGGGTTGTTGAGGTGGAACTCCCCTCCGGTGCGGTACTGCACAAAGCCCATGAACTCGAGCTTGGTGCGGTTCAGCTCCGGGTAGGCCTTGGCATGGAAGGCCAGGGTCTCGCTGGCCAGGTCCTGCAGGCTGAGGCCGGCCACCCGGCTGGTGGTGCCGGTGAAGGCCAGATCGATCAGATCGGCGCCGATGCCGATGGCCTCGAAGATCTGGGCGCCGTGGTAGCTGGCGAGCAGGGAGATGCCGATCTTGGAGAGGATCTTGCGCAAGCCCTCCTCGAGGGCCTTGCGCACGTTGGCCTGGGCCTTGTCGGCGTCCAGGGGAGGCAGTTTGCCCCGCTCGATCATCGACTGGGTGCGGGGGTGGGCCAGCCAGTGGCGGGTGGTCTCCCAGGTGAGCCACGGGCAGACGGCACTGGCGCCATAGCCGATCAGGCAGGCCAGGTGGTGGGTGCTCCAGCACTGGGCGGTGTCCACCACCAGGGAACACTGCAGGCGCAGGCCGAGCCGCAGCAGGTGGTGGTGCACGGCGCCAACCCCCAGCAGGGGAGGAATGGCCGTGGTGCCGGCGCTGATACCGCCGTCGGCGCGGTCAGAGAGCACCAGGATCTGGATGCCGCTGCGCACGGCCGCTTCCGCCTCGAAGCAGAGACGGTGCAGGGCCTGCTCCAGTCCGTCGGGGCCGCTGGCCACCGGCAGGAGCGTGGAGAGGGTGGTGAGTCCGAGGCCAAAGGAGCCGAGTGCGTGCAGTTCGGCCTCGTTGAGCACAGGGGACGTGAGGTGCAGCACCGCGGCGCCGGAGGCATCGGGGCGCAGGGCCGAACCGCGCCGGCCCAGGTGCATTTCCAGGCTCATGACCAGCTTCTCGCGCAGCGGGTCGATGGGGGGGTTGGTGACCTGGGCGAAGCGCTGCTTGAAGTAGTCGTAGAGGAGGTGGGGCTTGGAGGAGAGCACCGCCAGGGGGATGTCATCCCCCATGCAGTAGGTGGGTTCCTTGCCCTGGCCGGCCATGTCTTCGATCACCAGATCCAGGTCCTCGGCCGTGAAGCCGAAGGCGGTCTGGTGCTGCAGCAGCTCCAGGCCGCCCAGGGAGTGTGGCGACTGCCAGGCGCCGGGGGGAAGGCTGCGGCGATGGTCGAGCAGCCAGCCGGCGTAGGGCAGCCGCGCCGCGGTCTCCTCTTTCACATCCCAGTTGCGCAGCAGCCGGTGCTGCTCCAGATCCACGGCCAGCATCTGGCCGGGGCCGAGGCGCCCTTTCTCGATGATGCGGGATTCCTCCAGCTCCACCACGCCCGTCTCTGAGCCCATCACCACGTAGCCGTCGCTGGTGATGCAGTAGCGGGCGGGACGCAGGCCATTGCGATCGAGGGTGGCTCCGACCATGCGGCCGTCGCTGAACACGAGCAGGGCGGGACCGTCCCAGGGTTCCTGCAGGCAGGCGCTGTATTCGTAGAAGGCCTTGATCGCCGGCCGCTCGTCGAGCTCGGGCTGGTCGCGGAAGGCCTCCGGCACCAGGGTCAGCAGGCTGTCGGTGATCGGCCGACCGCTGCGCACCATCAGTTCGAGGGTGGCATCGAGGTTGGCCGAATCGCTGAAGGCGGCGTTGACCAGGGGCCGCAGGTCCCGGGCGGCATCGCCCCAGACGGCCTCGAGATGGGATTCAGCCGCCCTGGCCCAGTTGATGTTGCCCAGCAGCGTGTTGATCTCGCCGTTGTGGCCCAGCAGGCGCATCGGCTGGGCCAGGGGCCAGCGGGGCAGGGTGTTGGTGCTGAAGCGGCGGTGGTACACCGCGAAGGCGACGCTGAAGCGCTCGTCCTGGAGGTCGGTGTAGAAGGCGTCGAGCACCTCCGAGCGCACCATGCCCTTGTAGACGACGGTGCGGGCGCTGATCGAGGCGAAATAGAGGTCGGTGGTGTCGGCCCCCCACACCTCGCGCACCCGGTCGACGGCGCGGCGCCGCAGACGGAACAGCAGGGATTCGAGGGCGTCGACGTCGGCCATGACGCCGGGCACGGCATCGGGGGCGGCCAGCAGCCACTGCTCGATGGCCGGGGCGTTCTCCCGGGCCAGGGGCCCGAGCACCTCGGGGACGATGGGGACCTCCCGCCAGCCGAGGCTCAGCAGCCCGAGGCGCTCGGCCTCCTCGTCGCAGATCCGCCGGGCCTGGTCGCGCCGTTCTTCGTCGGCGGGCAGGAACAGCATCCCCAGTCCCCGCACCATGGCCGTGGAGGCGGCGGCCGCCGGCCAGACAGCCTCCAGATAGCTCCAGGGGATCGCGGTGAGCAGCCCGGCCCCGTCGCCGGAATCACCATCCCCGCCGCAGCCGCCCCGGTGCTCCATGCAACGCAGGCCGCGCAGGGCCTGCTGCAGCACCCAGTGGTTGGGCACCCCATCAAGGTGGGCCAGGAAGCCCACACCACACGCGTCCGTTTCTCCAGGGCCTGGGGACGAGCTGTCGCGATGGGGCCAGAGCGGAGCGGAGGAGGACATAGGCCGGGTTGGTGCTGCTGGAACGGAGCTGGAGATGGCTTGAAAGCAACAAGCCTAAAGAGGCCGGCAGGAAGGGACCGCCGGAGAGCTGCCGTGTCACCCGTGCAGCAGCCGTGTCCGCGACGACAGGGCGAGCAGCCGATCCTAGGCAGCCGCCGCTGCCCCAAAGCAGCGGGACTAACTTTTTCTATGCAGCGGCAGGACCCCAATCCATGGCCAGGACCCTTCCGATCACCCTGGTCCTGCTGGCCCTGATCGGAGGCCCGCAGGTCACCGAGGCCGCCCCCCCGCCGATGCCACCGGCCCTGCCGGAGCTGGATCCCCCGTCGCGCCGCCGGCCGGACCCGGTGCGGCTGGCCCCTTCGACGGAGATCGGCGGCACCCGGCTGGCGCTCAACGGCCGCCGTCAGCAGGCCGCCTGGCGTTGGGGGGGCCAGGACCCACGTCAGCCCCAGGCGTTGTGGCTGCCCCTGGAAGTACTGGAAGGCCAACTGGGCTTCAGCAGCCGGTCCAGGCCCGATGGCGCTTTGGCGCTGGAATGGTTCGGGCGGGAGCTGGTGGTGCCCGCCAGCCAGCAGCGCTCGCTGGCGGATGAGGTGGCCGTCGACGTGGCGGCGATCCTTCAGAACGTCGGAGTGGCGGTGGAGCGTCGCGGCGACCTGCTGGATCTGCGCCTGCCGGCTCCTCGCCTGCTCCAGGTGCGCAGCTCCGAGCAAGCCGGCTTCCGGCGGGTGGTCCTCGACCTTGATGGCCCCACCCTGGTGCGCAGCAGCAGCGACGGCGGTGTCCAGCTGGCCCTGCTCAGCCGGGCCGACCAGTTGGCCCAGCTCACCGCCCGGGGCCTGCGCAGCGGTGCCGATGGAGCGGACCTGAACCTGAGCGTTCCGGGCGGCACCGCCCCCCTGCGCCTGCTCACCCTGGGGGAGCCCACCCGGGTGGTCATCGACGTGCCCCTGAGCGGCATCACCGGCACGGCAGCGACGCCACCAACCGCTCCGGCGCCGATCGATCCACGGCTGCTGGCGCTGCTGGGGCCCCAGCTGCGCTGGGACCAGCAGGTGCGCGCCGTGGGGGGGACGAGGGTCCAGATCAATACCGTCAGGGTCGATCCACGCAACGGCCCGCTGGAACTGCGGACCCTCAGCCGGCCCGATGGGATGGCGGGCCTGAGCTCCCTGGCGTCCCTGGCCCAGCGCCAGGACGCCCTGGTGGCGATCAACGGCGGCTTCTTCAACCGGGTGCGCCGCCTGCCCCTCGGCGCCCTGCGGGACCAGGGCCGCTGGCTGTCCGGGCCGATCCTCAACCGCGGCGCCGTGGGCTGGGATCCCCGCAGCCTGCCCCGCTTCGGGCGCCTGCGGCTGGACGAATGGATCAGCGATGACCGTGGCCAGCGCTGGCCGCTGCTGACCGTCAACAGCGGTTATGCCCAGCGGGGCCTGAGCCGCTACACCGCCGACTGGGGCCGTCTCTACCAGTCCCTGACCGGCTCGGAAACGGGTGTGATGCTGAGCGGTGGCCGCGTGCAGAGGCGGATCGGCAGCCAGGAGCTGGCGGCGGGGGTGCCGCTGCGGCCGCAGGACACCCTGGTGGTGGCCCGCGCCGGGGCCGTCCTGCCCTGGAACGAAGGGGAGTCGTTGCGCCTGGAGAGCCGCCCCAGCGACCCGGTGGGCAACGCCGGCTCCGTGATGGGCGGAGGGCCCCTGCTGCTGCAGAACGGCCGCATCGTGCTCAACGGCAGCGCTGAAGGATTCGGGGACGCCTTCCTGCGGCAAGGGGCCCCCCGGACGGTGGTGGGCAGCGATGGCACCCTGTTGTGGCTGGTGACCCTGGAAGGCGCCGGGGGTGGCGCCGGGCCCACCCTTGCCGAGACCGCCTGGCTGCTGCAGCAACTGGGCCTGGTCGATGCCCTCAACCTCGATGGCGGCAGTTCCACCGGCCTGGTGATGGGCGGCAGCCACCGGGTCAAGGGCCGGGGTGTGGCCGGCTCGGTTCACAACGGCCTGGGGCTGGTGCCAGTCGGGGGCGGCGCGGCGACCACCGGTCTGGGCCCCACCAGCCAGCGGCTGGCAAACTGATGCGATCCGCCACTGCACCGTGCCCCGGGGCCACAGCCTTCGCCTCACCCCCACCGCCGCCGCCGAGCTGTGTCGCCAGGCGGCCGTGGCGGGCACCCCGGGGCTGATGCACCTGGAGCTGCTGGAGGGCGCCTGCGAAGCCTGGGCGATCCGGCTGCGCCCCGGTCACCTGGCCGGCACCCCCGTGGCCCGGGCCGACGGCATCACCCTCTATTCCCCCGCTGGGCAACTGCCGCTGCTGCAGGGCCTGCAGCTCGACTATCGGGGCGACCTCAGCGGCGGCGGATTTCTGGTGCGTCCCGGGCCGGGCGTGCGCAGCTGTGCCTGCGGGGCCGCCTTCAGTCGCGAGACCTGAGGGGGACGGCGACGAAGTAAGGTGTCGGATTGTCGAAACGGTCGGACAACCGACCCGTCCACACCGAGCAGCACCCCGGCCTTCGATGCCCACTATTCAGCAGCTGATCCGCACCGAGCGGCAGCGTCTCACCCGCAAGACGAAGTCGCCCGCCCTGCGCGCCTGCCCTGAGCGGCGTGGCGTCTGCACCCGGGTGTACACCTCCACCCCGAAGAAGCCCAACTCGGCGCTGCGCAAGGTGGCCCGTGTGCGCCTCACCTCCGGGTTCGAAGTGACGGCCTACATCCCCGGCATCGGGCACAACCTTCAGGAGCACTCGGTGGTTCTGATCCGCGGCGGCCGCGTCAAGGACCTGCCCGGTGTCCGTTACCACATCATCCGCGGCACCCTCGACACCTCCGGGGTCAAGGATCGGCGGCAGTCCCGCTCCAAGTACGGCGCCAAGACACCGAAGGCCTGAGCCTTTGTTTCCCCGGCTCTTCGCGGCCGGACCAGCCCTCTCCCGCTTTTTTCTCCCCCCGTTCCATGTCCCGCCGCAACGCCGCCGAGAAACGCCCGGTTCTCCCGGACCCCCAGTTCAACAGCCGCCTGGCCTCGATGATCGTGGCCCGGCTGATGAAGCACGGCAAGAAGTCCACGGCCCAGCGCATCCTGTCCGATGCCTTCACCCTGATCAACGAGCGCACCGGCGCCGATCCGCTCGACCTGTTCGAAACGGCGGTCCGCAACGCCACCCCCCTGGTGGAAGTGCGCGCTCGCCGGGTTGGCGGCGCCACCTACCAGGTGCCGATGGAAGTGCGTCAGGAGCGGGGCACCGCCATGGCGCTGCGCTGGCTGGTCAACTTCTCCCGTGCCCGCAACGGCCGGAGCATGGCCCAGAAGCTGGCCGGTGAGCTGATGGATGCGGCCAATGAGGCCGGCAGTGCCGTCCGCAAGCGGGAGGAGACCCACAAGATGGCCGAAGCCAACAAGGCCTTCGCCCATTACCGCTACTGAGCCGCCCCTAGGGGCCGGATCCCTGGGCTGATCCGGTTCCTGCAGATCGAACCAACGTCGGTCTGTAAAGTTACGCCCGCTTTTCGTCGACCCACCCCCGGAGAACTTTCCCGTGGCCCGCGCCTACCCCCTGGAACGCGTCAGAAATATCGGTATCGCCGCTCACATCGACGCGGGCAAGACCACCACGACCGAACGGATTCTGTTTTATTCCGGCGTGGTCCACAAGATGGGCGAGGTGCACGATGGCGCCGCCGTCACCGACTGGATGGAGCAGGAGCGCGAGCGGGGGATCACCATCACCGCCGCCGCCATCTCCACCAGCTGGAAGGACAACCGGATCAACATCATCGACACCCCTGGCCACGTCGATTTCACCATCGAGGTGGAACGCTCGATGCGGGTGCTCGACGGTGTTGTCGCGGTGTTCTGTGCCGTCGGTGGCGTGCAGCCCCAGTCGGAAACCGTCTGGCGTCAGGCCGATCGCTACAACGTGCCCCGGATCGTGTTCGTCAACAAGATGGACCGGACCGGCGCCAACTTCCTGAAGGTCTACGACCAGATCAAGGATCGCCTCAAGGCCAACGCCGTGCCGATCCAGCTGCCGATCGGTGCCGAGGGTGACCTCAAAGGCATCATCGATCTGGTGCGCAACAAGGCGATCATCTACACCAATGATCTCGGCACCGACATCCTCGAAGAGGAGATTCCGGCCGACATGAAGGACGAGGCGGCCGAGTGGCGCCAGAAGCTGATGGAGTCGGTGGCCGAAACCGACGAAGAGCTGATCGAAGCCTTCCTCGAGAACGGTGAGCTCACCCAGGAGCAGCTGATGCGTGGCATTCGCCTCGGGGTGCTGCAACACGGCATGGTGCCGATCCTCTGCGGCTCCGCCTTCAAGAACAAGGGCGTCCAGCTGGTGCTCGATGCGGTGGTCGACTACCTGCCCGCCCCCGTTGATGTGCCGCCGATCCATGGCCTGCTGGCCGACGGCAGCGAAGCCACCCGTGCCTGCGACGACAGCGCTCCCTTCAGTGCCCTGGCCTTCAAGGTCATGGCCGACCCCTACGGCAAGCTCACCTTCGTCCGCATGTACAGCGGCGTGCTGCAGAAGGGCAGCTACGTGCTCAACTCCACCAAGGACAAAAAAGAGCGCATCTCACGCCTGATCCTGCTCAAGGCCGATGAACGCGAGGAGGTGGACGAGCTGCGGGCCGGCGACCTGGGCGCCGTGCTCGGCCTCAAGGACACCACCACGGGCGACACGCTCTGCGTCGACTCCGATCCGATCATCCTGGAATCCCTGTTCATCCCCGAACCGGTGATCTCCGTGGCCGTGGAGCCCAAGACCAAGGGCGACATGGAGAAACTCGGCAAGGCCCTGCAGTCCCTCTCCGAGGAAGACCCCACCTTCCGGGTCTCCACCGATCCGGAAACCAACCAGACCGTGATCGCCGGCATGGGCGAACTGCACCTGGAGATCCTGGTCGACCGCATGCTGCGGGAGTTCAAGGTGGAGGCCAACATCGGTGCCCCCCAGGTGTCCTACCGGGAAACCATCCGCGGCAGCGCCAAGGGTGAGGGCAAGTTCGCCCGCCAGACGGGAGGCAAGGGCCAGTACGGCCACGTGGTGATCGAAATGCAGCCCGGCGAGCCGGGTTCAGGGTTCGAGTTCGTCAACAAGATTGTTGGCGGCATTGTTCCCAAGGAGTACATCGGTCCGGCGGAAGCCGGCATGAAGGAAACCTGCCAGTCCGGTGTGATTGCCGGTTTCCCCATGATCGATGTCCGGGTCACCATGGTGGACGGCTCCTATCACGACGTCGACTCTTCGGAGATGGCGTTCAAGATCGCCGGTTCCTTGGCCTTCAAAGATGGCGTCAAGAAGTGCAATCCCGTACTTCTTGAACCGATGATGAAGGTTGAGGTCGAGGTCCCCGAGGATTACCTCGGTTCGGTCATCGGCGACCTTTCCTCCCGCCGCGGTCAGGTCGAAGGACAGTCCGTCGACAACGGACAGTCCAAAGTCCAGTCCAAAGTGCCTCTGGCCGAAATGTTCGGCTACGCCACCCAGCTCCGATCCATGACCCAGGGTCGGGGTATCTTCTCGATGGAGTTCAGCCATTACGAGGAAGTCCCTCGCAATGTGGCGGAAGCCATCATCTCCAAGAATCAGGGCAATTCCTGATCTTTCTTTCCATCCAACCCACCCCCCCGATTCTTTCCTTCCATGGCACGCGAGAAGTTCGAGAGGAACAAGCCTCACGTCAACATCGGCACCATCGGTCACGTTGACCACGGCAAGACCACCCTCACCGCCGCCATCACCAACGTGCTGGCGTCCCAGGGCATGGCCAAGGCCCAGGCCTACGACGAGATCGACGGCGCCCCTGAAGAGAAGGAGCGGGGGATCACGATCAACACAGCTCACGTCGAGTACGAGACCAACAAGCGTCACTACGCCCACGTCGACTGCCCCGGCCACGCTGACTACGTCAAGAACATGATCACCGGTGCCGCCCAGATGGACGGCGCCATCCTGGTGGTGGCCGCCACCGACGGCCCCATGGCCCAGACCAAGGAGCACATCCTGCTGGCCAAGCAGGTGGGCGTGCCCGCGCTGGTGGTCTTCCTGAACAAGAAGGACATGGTCGACGACGAGGAGATCCTCGAGCTCGTCGAACTGGAGATGCGTGAGCTGCTCAGCAGCTATGACTTCCCCGGCGACGACATCCCCGTGATCGCCGGTTCCGCCCTCAAGGCCCTTGAGTACATCCAGGCCGGCAAGAAAGCCGTGCGTGGCGAAGACGAGTGGGTCGACAAAATCCTCGACCTCATGGATGCCGTCGACGAGGCAATCCCCGAGCCCGAGCGTGAGATCGACAAGCCCTTCCTGATGGCCGTCGAAGACGTCTTCTCCATCACTGGCCGCGGCACCGTCGCCACCGGCCGTATCGAGCGCGGCAAGGTGAAAGTGGGCGAAACCGTCCAGATCGTCGGTATCCGCGACACGCGCGAAACCACCGTCACCGGCGTGGAGATGTTCCGCAAGCTGCTCGACGAGGGCATGGCCGGCGACAACGTCGGTCTGCTGCTGCGCGGCGTCCAGAAAGAGGACATCGAGCGTGGCATGGTGCTGGTGAAGCCCAACTCCATCAAGCCCCACACCAAGTTCGAAGGTGAGGTCTACGTGCTCAAGAAGGAAGAGGGTGGTCGTCACACCCCCTTCTTCGCCGGCTACCGCCCGCAGTTCTACATCCGCACCACCGACGTGACCGGCCAGATCACGGCCTTCACCGCCGATGACGGCACCAACGTGGAGATGGTGATGCCCGGTGACCGCATCAAGATGAGCGCCGAGCTGATCTGCCCGGTCGCCATCGAGCAGGGCATGCGCTTCGCCATCCGCGAGGGCGGCCGCACCATTGGTGCCGGCGTGGTCTCCAAGATCGTTCTGTGAGGCTGATCTAGCTTTCTGGGGGGAGCCTCTCCTGAGAGAAGCTCCCCTTTTCGGAACCACCGGTTCCCCGTGCACCTCGACAACCCGTTTCAGCGGCGCTGCCGCCGCCCTTCGCCCGCGCTTCCCTTCCGATGACCGCTTCCATCCCCCAGCAGAAGATCCGCATCCGCCTGAAGGCCTTCGATCGCCGCATGCTGGATCTCTCCTGCGAAAAAATCATCGAGACTGCCGATCACACCGCTGCCACCGCGATCGGTCCGATCCCCCTGCCCACCAAGCGCAAGATCTACTGCGTGCTGCGCTCGCCTCACGTCGACAAGGATTCCCGTGAGCACTTCGAGACCCGCACCCACCGCCGGATCATCGACATTTACAGCCCCAGCTCCAAGACCATCGACGCCCTGATGAAGCTCGACCTGCCCAGTGGTGTGGACATCGAGGTCAAGCTCTGATGGTGATGGGGCCATGCGGCCTTCGCCCGGCGGGTCGGTGTTTCTAGGATCGAATCAAACTTGAGATGCTCTGGTTGATCCTTTCGTTGCCGACCCCCGATCGCCCCTTTCCCCCTGCCGCCAGCGGCAACATCCGCGCGTGACTGATCTGGCCGTCAGGGAATTGCCCCTGTTTCCCCTGCCTGATGTGGTGCTCTTCCCCCAGGAGGTGTTGCCGCTTCACATCTTTGAGCCGCGCTATCGCATGATGCTGCGCACGGCGATGTCCGAGGATCGGCGCTTCGGCGTGGTGCGCTGGGACCCCCAGAGCAAACGCATGGCCGAAGTCGGCTGTTGCGCCGAGATCCTCCACTGCCAGGTCCAGGACGACGACCGCAGCAACATCGTCACGATGGGCCAGCAGCGCTTCCGGGTCCTCGACATCGTGCGCGATACCCCCTTCCGGGTGGGCATGGTCAGCTGGATCGAGGACACCGTGAGCGAGAGCCACGAGGAGCTCGAGACCCTCACCAGCGATGTCACGCGGGCCCTGCGCGATGTGGTCGATCTCACCGGCAAGCTGATCGGCAAGCCCTCGTCGCTGCCCGCCGACCTGCCTGATCTGCCGCGGGAACTCTCCTTCTGGATCGGCGCCCACCTCGGCGGGCCGGTGGCCGATCACCAGCAGGCCCTGCTGGAGATCACCGACACCGGCGAACGCCTGCGCCAGGAATACGAACTACTGGACCAGACCCGGCGGCAACTGGCGGCCCGCACCGTCCTCAAGGACACCTTCTCCAACCTCGGCGACGACGACAACGGGGCCTGAACCATGGCGAGTCTGTTCCCGGGCGGCGTCCTGCTGCCCCTCCTGGTGACGGGGGGTGTGCTTGCTGCGGTCCTGGTGGCCCTGCTCTGGCAGCGCCGCTCAAGGGCTTACCTGTCAGCGGCCAGCGTTGCCGCCGCCTACGACCGCTGGACGGACGACCGGCTGCTGGAGCGCCTGTGGGGCGAGCACGTGCATCTGGGGCATTACGGCGATCCCCCCGAGCCGCGGGATTTCCGGGCCGCCAAGGCCGCCTTTGTGCACGAACTGGCCCGCTGGAGCGGCCTCGACCGTCTGCCCCCCGGCAGCCGGGTGCTGGATGTGGGCTGCGGCATCGGCGGCAGCGCCCGGATCCTGGCCCGGGACTACGGCTTCGAGGTGCTGGGCATCAGCATCAGTCCGGCCCAGATCGCCAGGGCACGGGAGCTCACGCCCGCCAACCTGCCGGACTGCCGCTTCGCCGTCATGGACGCCCTGGCCCTGGATCTGCCGGACGGAGCTGCTGATGCGGGCTTCGACGCGGTCTGGAGCGTCGAGGCCGGCCCCCACATGCCCGACAAGCAGCGCTACGCCGATGAGATGCTGCGCGTGCTGCGGCCGGGGGGCTGCCTGGCGGTGGCCGACTGGAACCGCCGCGATCCGGCCGTCGCCCCCATGACCCGGCTGGAGCGCTGGGTGATGCGCCAGCTGCTCGACCAGTGGGCCCATCCGGAATTCGCCAGCATTCCTTGCCTGAGGAGGAACCTTGAGACCAGCCCCTGGAACCGCGGCCTGCCGATCAGCACCGCCGACTGGACCGCGGCCACCCTGCCTTCGTGGGTGGATTCCATCGTTGAGGGGGTGCGCCGCCCCGGGGCGGTGCTGGGTCTGGGGCCGCGGGCCGTGGTTCAGGGCCTGCGGGAAACCCCGACACTGCTCTTGATGGACTGGGCCTTCCGCACCGGTCTGATGCAGTTCGGCGTTTTCCGCGGCCCCTTGCCGCCCAGCGATGGTGACCAAGCCCCAGCGCTCAGGGCGTCTTCTCTTCGGCGGCGAGGTTGCTGAGGGGGTAGGCACCGAACAGGGCCAGGTGTTCACAGAGGGGGGACAGATCGGCGATGGCCCCCTCCAGCGGGGCGGCTCCCTCGGGAAGTTCAAGATCAACGAAGAAGATGTACTCGCCCATTTCCCGCTTGGAGGGGCGCGACTCGATGCGGCTCATGTTCAGCCCCTGCCGGGCGAAACAGCCCAGCGACTCCAATAGGGCCCCGGGGCGGTTGGAGTGGAGCGAGAACGCCACGCTGGCGTAGGGACCCCGTTGGGCGCGTTCGCCGCGCCGCAGCAGCACGAAGCGAGTGCAGTTGCCAGGTACGTCATTGATCGGGTAGGCCAGCACCTCCAGGCCATGCTCGGCGGCTGCCTCCTGAGAGGCGATGGCGCCCCGGAAGCGGCTGCCCCGCACCAGGCGCGCCGCCTCGGCGGTGGAGCTGGTGGGCAGCTGCAACGCCTGGGGCAGCTGTTCCCCCAGCCACAGGCTGCACTGGGCCAGGGCCTGGGGGTGGGAGAGCACCTCACTGATCCCCTCCAGCGGACCACTGCCCAGCAGGGCATGGCGGATGGGCAACACCAGGGCCCGGGCCACCGCCAGGTCCGGGTGCTCCCAGAGGGCATCCAGACAGCTGGTGACACCCCCTTCGACGGAGTTCTCCACCGGCACCACCGCCAGGTCGCAATCCCCTTCGGCCAGGGCCCGGATCACGGCGCGGATGCTTTGCTGGGGCACGAAGTCGACGCCCTCCAGGCCCTCCAGGCCCGCCAGTCGCTGCGCCGCCTGCTCGCCGTAGGTGCCGACGGGACCGAGAAAGGCAAGGCGCATGGCGGGGGGCGGTCTGGGGTGATCGGTAGGATCATGGCCTGCCGCCCCGCAGGCCATGTCTCTGGCCTTCAGCGCCAGCCAGCAACTTGACCTTCCAGTGGTCAGTGAAGCGGATCGTTTGCCCGCCTATCTGGACGACGAGCAGCGGGTGGTGCAGGCCCTGCTTGACCCGAAGCAGCTCGAACCGCTCGGCCCGGGCCGCTACCGCTACACGGTGAGCCAGGTGAAGGTGTTCCAGCTCCGGATCCAGCCCGTGGTGGAGCTACAGGTGGTGCGCCGCAACGGCCGGCTGGAGCTGGAGGCCCTTGACTGCCAGCTGGAGGGGCTGGGACTGGTGGAGGATTTCCGCCTCGGCCTCTGCTCCTGGCTCGCCGCGGCCGACGGCGGCCTCACCGGTGAGGCCAGCCTCTCGGTGACCGTGAGCCGCCCCACCCTGCTGAAGCTGATCCCGCCCAAGGTGCTGGAGGCCACGGGCCGCTCGGTGCTGGGCAGCATCCTGCTGGGCATCAGGACCCGGGTGAGTCAGCAGCTGCTGGGGGATTTCCAGCGCTGGTGCCGATCGAGCTGAGAAAGCTGCGGCGGTGCAGGGGGGTGGGACCCAGCCGCAGGATCGCCTCCCGGTGCTGGGGCGTCCCGTAGCCGGCATGGCGCTCCAGGCCATAGCCGGGATGGCGCAGGGCCAGGCGAGCCAGCAGGGCATCCCGTTCCTGCTTGGCCAGCACGCTGGCGGCGGCGATCGCCGCGCAGCGGCCATCACCCCGCACCAGGGTGGTCTGGGGTCCGGGCCAGGGCCTCAGGGGCAGGACCCCATCCACCAGCAGCAGCAGGGGCCGCCGGGGCAGCCGCTGCAACGCCCGCAGCATCGCCCATTCGGTGGCCAGGCGCAGACCCCAGCGGTCGATTTCACCGGCGCTGGCCTGCCCCAGGGCCCAGGCCAGCGCCTGCTGCCGCAGCAGGGGCACCAGCCGCTCCCGGCGCCTGGCAGAAAGCTTCTTGCTGTCGTTCAAGCCTGCCGCCACCAGGGGAGCCAGGGCCGACGCCGGCAGCACCACCGCCGCCGCGAACACGGGGCCGAACAGGCTGCCCCGGCCGACTTCGTCGATCCCGGCGCAGGCGGCGGGATCGAGCCCTCCCCAGACCGACGCCTCGGGACTCCCGAGGGTCTCCGGACCGTGCGGATCAGTCCGAGGCAGAGGAACGGCGCCGGCGACGACGCGGTTCGCCGGCCTCACTGGGGGCCGCTTCAGCCGACGACGACACCGCCGCCGCAGCCACCGGGACCGGAGCGGCCACCGGTGTGGACCTGGCGGAGGAGCGACGGCTGGGCAGCGCCACGCTGACGAGTTCAGCGGGCTCAGCGACGGCTTCGGTTTCGAACGGTGCCGGGGTGATCGCCAGAATGGGAATCACCTCGTGGTGATCGGGGGCCTCTGAGGCGACGGAGACGTCGGGGGCGTCGAAGACCTCGGCAGCCTCCGAGGCTTCGCCGATACCACTGCGGCCTTCGCCGTTCCTGCCGCGGCGGCGGCGACGGGAGCCGCTGGCGGCCAGCTGCTGGCGCGCTTCCTCGATGACGGCCTCCGGATCAGCGTCCGGGCGAACAACGCGCACCATCAGGCTCTCTCCCGTGGGGATCGGATCCAGCAACAGCGCCGGACTCAAGCCCATCCAGCCGTAGACCAGCTCCTGCTCCGCGTCCATCGGCACGGCCAGCACTTCGGGCTCCTGGCGGCGCTGGGGCGCCTCAGAGGAGGGGGGGGTCTCCTGGGAGACAGGCACGGCGGCGACGCCGTTGCCAACGCCCTCGGGGAACCCACTCGCCGCCGGGGCCTCAGCCCCGTCGGAACCGCGGCCGCCACGCCCGCCACGCCGCCTCCGGCCACTGCCGCCGACCTCAACACTCCCATTGGCGGGGCTGGCCACTTCAGCCCGGGCCGAAGCCGCCGAGCGCACCAGACCCGAAACCGTCGCCAGGGGCTGAAGGGTGTCCTTGCCGGGAAGCACGGCCACATGGCCCAGGCCCCCACAACTGGGGCAGGCCCGGCCGAACAGTTCGTAGATGTTCTGACCCTGGCGTTTGCGGGTCAGCTCCACCAGGCCGAGTTCGGTGAGCTGGGCGATCTGGGGACGGGCCGTGTCGTCGCGGGAGGCCTGGGTGAAGTGCTCCAGCAGCTGCAGCTGGTCGCGGCGGGACTCCATGTCAATGAAGTCGATGATCACCACGCCGCCGATGTTGCGCAGCTTCAGCTGGCGGGCGATCTCCACCGCCGCCTCGCAGTTGGTCCACAGCACCGTCTCGCGGGCGTTGGCCGAGCGGGTGAACGACCCGGAGTTGACGTCGATGACCGTCAGGGCCTCGGTGGGCTCGATGATCACGTAGCCGCCGGAGGGGAGATCCACCCGGGGCTTGAGGGCATCGCGGATGGCCGCGTTGACCCGGTAGTGCTCCAGGATCTCGGTGGATTCGCCGTGGTGCTCCACCAGGAGATTGGCCTGGTCGGAGCCGAGGAAGGCGTTGACCCGCGCCACCGCATCGGCGCTGTCGACCACCACCCGCAGCACATCGGGGCTGTAGAGGTCACGCAGCACCCGGTGAATGAAGTCTTCGTCGCGGTTGAGCAGGACCGGCGGCGAGGCCGTCTCGGCGGCCTGCTGGATCGACTCCCACTGCCGCAGCAAACCCTCGAGGTCGTCGATCAGCATGTCTTCGCTGACGTCCTCGGCCTCGGTGCGGATCAGCAGGCCGGCCCCGGGAGGCTTGATCAGCACACCCAGGGCCCGCAACCGGTTGCGCTCGTTCTCGCCGTTGATGCGCCGCGAGATGTTGACACCCTGGCCATGGGGCTGTAGCACCAGGAAGCGGCCCGGCAGGGAGAGATTGCCGGTGAGCCGCGGCCCCTTGGTGCCGGTGGGCTCCTTCATCACCTGGACGAGCACCTTCTGCCTGGGCTCAAGCAACTCGGTGATGCCGGCGCCTCCCTTCCTCAGCCGCAGCGGGCCGAGGTCGGTGATGTGGATGAAGCCGTTCTTCTCGCTTTCGCCGATGTTGACGAACGCCGCATCGATCCCGGGCAACACGTTTTCAACGGTGCCGAGGTAGACGTCGCCGATCTGATAACGACCCTGGGCGACGATCAGTTCATCGACGCGTTCGTCGTTGAGCACTGCGGCGATCCGCAACTGCTCAGCGATGACGATCTGCTGGGGCATGGAAGAGATGGTGGGCTCAGTGGAGCCCTGCCAGAGGGCAGGTGGAGGGAAGGAATCGGACGCCGACCGTGGCGGTCGCGCAGCCACTGGAGAGGAACAGACCGGACTCCGGTAACAATGGAATCGGCTGTTTGCCTGGTACAAACCCCTGGAACCAGGAGCCTGAGAAGGGATAAGACGTCGTCGGGCCGGCAGCGTGGCGGAAGGGATGACGTCCCTTCCCGATGCGAAGCAACGAAGACCGAACCAAGCAGTGTTGACTGAAATCGCGCTTACGCGGAGGAGCTTCTAGAAAGCATCCCTGTTGCAGAAGCGTCTGGTCAGAGCAGGACGAAGGGGAGGATCCCTGCGATTCCTGTATCTGTCTATGGCGAACCTAGCATGCGTACAGCCGAAGGCAACGGCGCTGGACCGGCCCCAGCACCAGGGGCAGGCCCAGCGACTCACCCAGCCAATGGCGCAGATGTTCGGGCCGCAGGCTGCGGCCCTGGGGATCCACGGCGGCCTCCAGATCCAGCACCAGCCCGGCCTGCCCGGGAGCCTGGGCCTCCAGCGGCGCTGGGCCTAGGGCCAGCAGGTAGGGGCGGCAGTCCCGCTGGCGGGGGCGGCCCTTCTTGTCCTGGTCCTGCCAGGGCAGGGTGGTGGCCTCCAGCAACGCAGTGATGGCCGCCGACCACTGGGATGGCACCGGAGCCGGCTGATCCGGCGCCGGCAGCAGGGCCATCCGCCAGTGGGCGGCGCGGATCTGCTGGGCCAGGCCAGGGGTCGCCAGGGGCACGTCCTGGACCGAATGCAAGGTCAGCTCGTCGCTGAGTTCCGCCTGGAGGCGCTGGCGGGCCGTCTCCGGATCGATCGGGGCGGCGAAGTCGAGGTCGAGCCACTCGCCCAGGCCCTCCACCCCCAGGGGCAGGGGCAGCGCCACCTGCAGCCGCGGCAGGGGGTGGAATCCACCCGTGAAGCTCACCGGCAGGGCGCTGCGCCGCAGGGCCCGCTCCAGCAGGCGCAGCGTGTCCAGGTGGCTGATCAGGGCCAGGGAGCCGGTCTTGGCGAAGCCGAAGCGCAGCCGGCAGACCCTTTCGCTGGCCGGGGCCCGTGGCGGGATCGGCGGCGGAACCGGGGGCGCCGGGATCACCACGTTGTGGCCCAGCTCAGGGCCGCAGACGCCGCAGCTGCTGCAGCCCTCGAAGGAACAATCCGGCACCACGGCCGCCGCCAGGGCCCGACGCAGGTCCTCAGCCAGCCAGGCCTTATCGACGCCGGAATCGATGTGGTCCCAGGGCAGGGGCTGGCGGCAGAAGGCCTCAAGATCACCGGTGGCGAAGGCCTCCGCCGCACTCCAGCCGCCCATCTCCAGGGCGCGGTAGGAGCCCCCCAGGCCAGCCGCCTCGATGGCGCCGGTCCAGGCGTCATGGGTGCGCTCGGCCGATTCGAACCAGGCATCCAGCCCGGCTCCCGCCCGCCAGGCC
This sequence comes from Synechococcus sp. UW140, assembly GCA_943372935.1. Taxonomy (GTDB): domain Bacteria; phylum Cyanobacteriota; class Cyanobacteriia; order PCC-6307; family Cyanobiaceae; genus Cyanobium. The sequence continues at coordinate 8,198 of CALSAP010000014.1, read as the reverse complement.
GCCTCGATCACCGGCGCCAGCCGCCGGTCACCGCGGCCGACGAAGTCCTCCACCGCCGACAGCCGCACGTCGGTGTAATTGGTCTTGATGCCCCGCAGCGGTCGCAGGGCATCGCGCAGCAGTTGCTGCCGGCGCCGGAATTCGGCCGTCGACACGCTGTGCCACTGGAACGGCGTGTGGGGCTTGGGGGTGAAGTTGCTGATCGTGAGATTGAGCTGCAGCCGGCCCAGGTCACGGCACTGCTGCTGCAACGCGCGGCAGGTGTCGACGATGCCCAGCACGTCAGCGTCGGTCTCCCCCGGCAGGCCGATCATGAAATAGAGCTTCACGCGGCTGTAACCGTTCTCCATGGCGGTGCGGATGCCGCGCAGCAGCTCCGCATCCGTGAGTCCCTTGTTGACGATGTCCCGCAGGCGCTGGGTGCCGGCCTCGGGGGCGAAGGTGAGCCCGGCCCGGCGGGTGCCGCCGAGGATGTGGGCGATGGAGGTGTCGAAGCGATCGACGCGCTGGCTGGGCAGGGTGAGGCTGACGTTGTGCTCCGCCAGCCGGTTGCGCAGCTCCACCCCCACCGCCGGCAGGGAGAGGTAATCGCTGCAGCTGAGCGACAGCAGCGAGAAGTCGCTGTAGCCGGTGCGGAGCATGCCCTCCTCCACCGCCTCGATGACCGCCTCGGGTTCCACGTCCCTGGCCGGGCGCGTCAGCATCCCCGGCTGGCAGAAGCGGCAGCCGCGGGTGCAGCCGCGGCGGATCTCCACCGTGAGCCTGTCGTGGACCGTCTCGATGTGGGGCACCAGGCCCATGGCGTAGTGGGGCATGGGGGTGGCGGTGCGCCGCTGGATGCGGGGCGCCAGGCCCGGCTCCAGCGGCCGCAGGCTCACCCCGTCAGGCCCGGGGGCGTACAGGGAGGGCACATAGACCCCAGGCACCTCGGCCAGGTCCCGCAGCAGGGCCCGGCGCCCCAGGCCGGCGGCCCGCCCCTCGGCCACCACCAGGCCGATCTCGGGCAGCAGTTCCTCCCCGTCCCCGAGGGCCAGAAAATCGAAGAACGGCGCGAAGGGCTCGGGATTGCCGGTGGCGGTGGGACCGCCGGCGAAGATCAGCGGCGGCGCCGCCGAGTCGTCCAGGGGCAGCTCGCCCCGGTTGGCGGCACGGATGGGGATGCCCGCCAGATCGAGCATCTCCAGGATGTTGGTGCCGCCGAGCTCGTAGCTGAGGCTGAAGCCGAGGATGTCGAAGGCCGTCAGGGGCCGGTGGCTTTCCACCGCGAACAGGGGCGCCCCCCGCTCCCGCAGCCGGGCGGCCAGATCGGGCGCCGGCAGGTAGGCCCGGTCGCACAGCTGGCCCGGAACGGCGTTGAGGATCGCGTAGAGCAGCACGTGGCCCAGGTTGCTGGCGCCGACCTCGTAGACCTCCGGATAGGTGAGCGCCCAGCGCACCCGGGCCGCCGACCAGTCGCGGGGCTCCACCCCCCGCTCGTTGCCGAGGTAGCGGGCCGGCCGGGCGATGCCGCCGTCGACCAGCTCAGCAAACGCGACGGGGGCGTCGGCGGCGACGAAGGACACGGCGGCGACCGGCGGGCTGGAGAACGATCGTAGGCAGGCCGGCCCGCGCCATAGGAAGATGCCGCCTGGCCCCCCGCCCCGCCGTCCGCTTCCCACCCATGGTCCAGGTCAACGACAGTTATCTCCGGCTCAAGGCGGGCTACCTGTTCCCCGAGATCGCCCGGCGCGTCAAGGCGTTCACGGAGGCCCATCCCGCGGCGGCCGTGATTCGCCTGGGCATCGGCGATGTCACCGAGCCGCTGCCGGCGGCCTGCCGGGAGGCGATGCAGCAGGCGATCGAGGCCATGGGCACCCGGGAGGGCTTCCACGGCTACGGCCCCGAGCAGGGTTACGGCTGGCTGCGGGAGGCGATCGCCCGCCACGACTTCCAGTCCCGGGGCTGCGAGGTGAGCGCCGAGGAGATCTTCGTCTCCGACGGCTCCAAGTGCGACAGCAGCAACATCCTCGACATCCTCGGGGCCGGCAACCGCATCGCCGTCACCGATCCGGTCTATCCGGTGTATGTCGACAGCAACGTGATGGCGGGCCGCACCGGCGACGCCGACGGGGGCGGCCGCTACGGGGGCCTCACCTACCTGCCGATCACAGCGGTCAACGGCTTCGTGGCCCCCCTGCCGGAGCAGCCGGTGGACCTCATCTACCTCTGCTTCCCCAACAATCCCACCGGCGCGGTCGCCACCCGGGAGCAGCTGAAGCAGTGGGTGGACTACGCCCTGGCCAACGACGCCCTGATCCTCTTCGACGCCGCCTACGAGGCGTTCATCTCCGATCCGGAGCTGCCCCACTCCATCTACGAGATCGAAGGAGCACGGCGCTGCGCGATCGAGTTCCGCTCCTTCTCCAAGAACGCCGGCTTCACCGGCACCCGCTGCGCCTTCACCGTGGTGCCCCGGGGACTCATCGGCACCACGACCGCCGGTGAGCCGGTGGAGTTGTGGGGCCTCTGGAACCGTCGCCAGAGCACCAAGTTCAACGGGGTGAGCTACATCGTGCAGCGGGGCGCCGAAGCCGTGTACTCCCCGGAAGGGCAGCAGCAGGTGCGGGCCCTGATCCGCTTCTACATGGAAAACGCGGCAATCATCCGCCGCGAACTGGAGGCCGCCGGTCTGCAGGTGTACGGCGGCCAGCAGGCCCCCTACGTGTGGATCAAGACCCCCGACGGGCTGGATTCCTGGGGCTTCTTCGACCACCTGCTGGGCCAGGCCCATGTGGTGGGCACCCCCGGCAGCGGCTTCGGCGCGGCGGGCGAGGGCTATTTCCGCCTCTCCGCCTTCAACTCCCGCGCCAACGTGGACGAGGCGATGCGCCGGATCCGGGCTCTTTAGAGTTGGCCCCTGTCAGGACCGGAGCGGCCATGCCCATGAGCACCACGGCGGCCACCGAAACCCCCTCCCGTTCGCCGGGGGGGGCCGCCGTGATCGAGAAGGCGCCGGAGCGGGTGCGCAAGACCTCACCCCGCTACAAGGTGCTGCTTCACAACGACCCCGTGAACAGCATGGAATACGTGGTGAACACCCTGCGCCAGGTGGTGCCCTCCCTGAGTGAGCAGGATGCCATCGCCGTGATGCTGGAAGCCCACAACACGGGCGTGGGACTGGTGATCGTCTGCGATCTGGAGCCGGCCGAGTTCTACTGCGAAACCCTCAAGGCCAAGGGCCTGACGAGCACGATCGAGCCGGAGAGCTGAGTGGCCCCCCGCTGGAGCGGCACCCTGCTCTACGTGCCGGTGCTCTACGGCCTCGGCTGGCTGCTGGTGCGCCCCCTGGGCGGCCTCGCCCCGACTCTGCGCCCCGATCAGGTCGATCTGGCCGGGGCGGTGGTGGCCCTGATGCTGCTGCTGCTGACCCTGCCGCTGCGGTTGCGCCGGGTCTGGGGGGAACCCCATCCGTGGCGCGCCCTCGGGGTGCTCGTCCCGCTGCCGGCAGTGCTTGGGACCTTCGGGCGGGGGCTGCTGCTGGCCCTGGCGCTGCTGGCCCTGGTGGCGGTGGCCCTGCTGGCCTCGGGAAGCGCCCGCTGGATCGGGCCGGCCGGCCTGGACGCAGGCGAGGTGCTCAACGCGCTGGCCCTGCTGGTGGGGGTGGGCTTCGCCGAGGAGCTGGTGTTCCGCGGCTGGCTGTGGGGCGAACTGCAACGCCAGATGGCCCCCGGGAGGGCACTGCTGCTGCAGGCGGCCATCTTCGCCCTCGTCCACCCCTGGAGCCAGGCCGGCTGGCCGGGGGCGGTGGGCCTGCTGGGGGGGCTGCTGCTGCTGGGGCTGAATCTGGCCCTGGTGCGCCGGGACGATGGCGGCGTGCTCTGGGGGGCAGTCGGCCTGCACGGCGGGCTGGTGGGGGGCTGGTTCGCCCTGCAGGCGGGCCTGCTGGAGCTGTTGGCCGAGGCCCCCCCATGGCTGGCCGGGCCAGGGGGGGGCCAGCCCAACCCGATCGGGGGACTGGTGGGCTGGATCGGCCTGGCGGGACTGCTGGTACTGCGGGGCTGCCGGAAGCCATAGGGCCCCGAACGGAGCCGCGGCCCTAAGCGTGGCTGCGCCAGGGGACTACAGAAAGAAATCGTCGGCGATGAAGTTCTGCAACCCATTCACCCGTATGGTGAATTCGGCGCCGGTCAGTCCTGTGGTGTTGGCTTCCACAAAGGTGTTGGTGCCGTCCTGGAAGTAACGCAACTGGCCCGCAGCGGTGAAGGCTGCAGTGCCGATGAAGGAGAAGTTCTGGTTGCCACCCGCACCGGTGTTGGCATCAATCGCATTGACATTGATCAGGTCGCCACCGGCAACACCGGCTCCCTCGAAATCGGTGATGATGTCACGGGTCGCTGCCGTTGTACCGGATTCAGCGGTACTACTGATGTAGAGGAACGTGTCATCGCCGGTACCTCCAGTCAGGGAATCAGCCCCCAGGCCACCGGTCAAGGTGTCGTTGCCACCAGCACCATCGATGGTGTCGTTGTTTCCTTGCCCGTTCAGCCTGTTGTTGAAGATGTCGCCGGTCAGGACGTCAGCCCCACCATCGGAACGCACATTTTCGATCCCTGTGATCGAAGAAAAGCCACTGGCCGTGCCCAGTGCCAGATTGACGGTGACGGCCGCAGACGTGAATTCGTAAAGCAGGACATCTCCCGTGCCTGACCCGAGGTTGGCCGTCACCGACTCCACGTTCGTCAACGCTCCACCTTCAAAGGTGGTGATGGAGGTTCCGTTGAAGGTGACGTTGAGGACTTGATCGCCTGACCCAGAGGTCAGGACCAGGGTGTCGGTGTCCCCGCCACCATCCACCGAATCGACACCATCGGAATCCACGGTGTAGTTGATGGTGTCATTGCCAGCACCACCCCTCACGGTGTCGTTACCCGTTCCGCCGGTCAGGGTGTCATTCCCCGCGCCGCCCAACAGAACGTCGGCCAGGTCGCCGGTGGAGATGGAGTCATTGCCGTCATCGCCGCTCACCCAGTCGGTGAAGCCAGCGGCGAGGGCGAGGGTGTCGTTGCCCTGGCCGGCGGCGGTGAGCTTGGTGAAGGAGGCACCATTGACCGTGCTGGTGCCGGTCAGGCTGATGGACTTGTTATCGCCGGCATCAACGTATTTCAAAGCCAGGCCAGGCCCGTTGAAGACGTTCGTGCCGGTCAGTACCGGGAGCACCCCGACGGTTGGACCATTGATGCGAAGGCCGAAACCATTGGCAATGGAGGAAAAGGTGTTCGATGTCAGCGTGATGAGCTTGCTGACAGCGTAGAGATCAAGATAAGAACCATTCTGGAACGTATTTCCGGTCAGCGTAGCTGCAACATTTCCGAGAATATTTCCTTGGGGCCTCACAACCGTTTGGTTCTCTGAGCGGGTGAAGGTGTTGCGTTCGATCAGAACCGAACCGGTCGCAACAGATCCGGCGAAGTTGATGATGTTGAAGCTGCTCAGGAAACCGGCTTCATCAAAGGTGCTGTCGAGGATGCGGACGCTTCCGTTGTTGTTCCAGCTGTGCAGGAAGGCACTCCCCCCGGAGCCAGTCAAGGGATTGAACTCATTCGTTGTGCCCTGCCCCTGCCCCTTCAGCGTGACCGTGACATCGTCCAGGGTCAGATCCGCCGCGATGGGGGTGCTGGCCAGAAAGGAGGTCAACGACATGTAGAGATTGCCGTTGCCGTTCCAACCTTTGTGGGTGCCAGTGAAGGTGACATCGCGCACCAGAAAGGCACCGGATGTGGCCCTCAGCAGGGGGTTGCCATCGGAGGCACCGCCTGCGGTGTACTGAAGGGTGAGATTCTCAACAGTGCCTGGAGCGAAGCGACCATCACCGCCGTTGTTGACAAAGAATATTCGGGTGTCCTTGACGATGGTGCCCGCCTCGGAGGTGCCCCTCACGGTGTAGCCGGAGGCCTGTACGACTCCAGAAACGGAAGCCGGCTTGGCCAACGACCGGACGGAATCGAAGGTGCCCACGTCGAGCTGAAGGATGTCCCCTGCTCCCGCCGCGTTGATCGCGTCACGAAGTGTGGGGGATCCGGAAGGGGTGACGAAGGTGGCCATGCAGGGGGAAGCGCTGGTGAGGAGCCTAGGGTTGAGAAGCTTGCAGGACAGGCGCCTGAAACTGCGGCTGAGCCGCTCAATGCCCTAAGACTAACTTAAAATCTGCTGACAGCTCGTCCGTCGCCGCGCTGGTTCACCCATTGTCAAAGGCTCCCCACACGCCACCACCGGCCCCTGGAGACTCCGGCGCCTCCCCTCAGCTCGTCGCCGTCGCCAGCGCCCGCCGCCCCTCCACCGGTGCCCGCAGGGCCTGATCCAGCGGCGCCACGCCGTACTCACGCTCCAGCAGGTCCATCACGGTGCGACCGAAGTCGGTCGGATTGCGCTCGAAGGCCTCCAGGCAGATCCGGCCGAACACCCGCCCCATCGGCTCCGGGTTCCACAGCAGCTTGCGAGCGGTCCAGGGCATCAGGCTCATCGGGTCGTAACCGGGCTTGAGCATCCCCTGGTCAAAGGCGTACTGCTCCAGGTGGGTGTGGGGCTGAAGCCCGATGAAGAAGATCGCCGGCTCCACCTTGTCGGCTCCGAAGATGCGCTCCAGTTCCCGGTGGTAGGCGATCGTCTGGCGGATGGTCTCGGGCCGCTCATCGATCACATTGAACGAGTAGTTGACGGAGACATGCTCGCGGAAGCCGGCCGCGGCCAGCAGGCGGCAGTTCTCCAGCACCGTGCGCAGGTTGTAGCCCATGCGCATCTTGCGCACGAGCTCCTGGGACCCCGAGGTGATGCCGATCTCGAAGTAACTCATCCCTGTGGCCACCATCATTTCGGCCAGCTCGGCGTCCAGGTTGTCGGCACGGATGTAGGCGGCCCAGCGGATGTCCGTCAGGCCCTCGGCCTGAATAGCCCGCAGCAGCTGTTTTGCATCGTCGATGTAGCGCCTGGCCGGGATGAACTGGGCATCGGTGAACCAGAAGCCCCGCACGCCCCGGTCGTAGAGCTGGCGCATCTCCCGCACCACCTCGGCGATCGGGTTGACGCGCACGGCCTTGCCCTCCACCACGGTGTAGACGCAATAGCAGCAGTTGTGGGGGCAGCCGCGCTTGGTCTGGACCCCGACGTAGAAGTCGCCGCCGTCGAGGTACCAGTTCAGCTGGGGCCAGATCGAGGAGATGTAGGCGTAGTCGCAGGCGGTCTTCTCCAGACCCGCCGGCTGCTCGTGGATCAGGCCCTGACGGGGAGCCTCCCCCACCACGAAACACCGCTCCGCCTGCAGCGACTGGCCGCGGATCAGCTTCTCCAGCAACCCTTCCCCCTCCCCCACCGACACCACGGTGCCCCGGGGCAGACCGCGGCCCAACTGTTCATAGAACACGCTCACCGCCCCTCCGCCGATCACCACCCGGGCGTCGGGGTTATGGCGGCGGGCCCGCCGCAGGCCCCGCCGCACCAGCCGCAGGTTGCGCCACAGCTCTCCGTAGTAGGAGCCCATCAGCCGCAGTCCACCGAGCGCCCCGCGCAGCCGCTTCAGGGGATTGGCGGAATAGAACACCTCAAAGGAGTTCTGCAGCGGATTGCCGCCCCGGCCATCGACCGGGGCATAAATCTGAATATCCCTCCAGGAAAACACCAGCAGGGTGGGGCGGAACTGGTCCACCATCTCCAGCAGCACCCGCTGGACATCGAGCAGGGGCACGGCCGCCAGATCCAGGATCCGCTGGCTCAGGGCGGGGAAGCACTTATGCAGGTGATCGGCCAGGTAGATGGGGCCGATCGGAAAGATCGGATTGCAGGGCAGCCGCACCAGCAGCACCCGTTGGTCGCTCACGGCTGGCGCGGCTCGATGGGGTGATCGGACGCTAACAAGCCCGTCCTGGCCGCCGGTGGCCTGGCCGAAGCACAGCTTTTCTTCATGAAGGTGCTGCTCACACTCCGCAACACTCTGTTACAGTAACTTCAGGTGGGATTCCGCCTCTACCTCCTTCACCGGATCGGCGCTACCGCGCCCGCCTGGTGTCACTTTCTTTCGCACTCATGACCGCCACTCTCCAGCAGCGCTCCGGCGCTTCGGCGTGGAACCAGTTCTGTGAGTGGGTCACCTCCACCAACAACCGCCTCTACGTGGGTTGGTTCGGTGTGCTGATGATCCCCACCCTGCTGGCTGCCACCATCTGCTT
>CALSAP010000013.1:0-98696 GCA_943372935.1 Synechococcus sp. UW140 | reverse complement strand
TCGCGTCTTCTCCGAGCAGTCGATGGCCAAGCTGGACAGCAGCAACGATCCAGGCCAGGATCTACAAAGCGCTGCCCTCGCGGCAGTCGCCTGACGACCAGATTCAGATCAGGTCACAGGCCTCGGGATTTACACCACTCCAAGGGACTCGGCCGGTGGCTGCTGGGTTCCGAGCGCCTTGGGGCCGGGGAAAGGCGTTCGCTTGATCGAATGGCTGCCGCCGGCAGCACCCACCTCTCGGCCATCAGCCTCTGGGAGACGCAGATGCTCTACGCCAAAGGACGGCTGACGCTGGATCGGCCGTTTCAGACCTTGTTGCAGGAGGCCGCTTCCACCGCGGTTGTTCCGATCATGCCCCTTGACGTGTCGATGGCGATCCTGCCGACAGGCTGATCGTGGCCACGGCTTTGGCCCACGGGTTGGTGCTCGTCACCCATGTCCAGGCCATCTGCAGAAGCGGAGTGGCCGCGATCTGGACAGGTACCAGGACGTAGCCCGGTTTTTCCTGCATTGGCGGCTGCCAAAGGCCTGCTGCGCTTTCTCAGCAGACCGATAGGTCGCTGGAGCCTTGAATAGGCAGCAGGCCAACGAAGCGCCCATTCCAGGAGCCAGACCCTTGCCCTACGTGAACGTTCAGATCACCAGAGGTGCGTCGCGGCAGCAGAAGGCCGAGATCGTCAAGGACATCACGGACTCACTGGTTCGTGTGCTCGGCAAGAAGCCCGAGCACACCCATGTCGTCATCCAGGAGATCGACGATGAGAACTGGGGATTTTCCGGCATGCTCACGGACGACTGGAAGGCGGCGCAGGCGGGGACATCCAGCCATGGGCGATAGACCTGCCACCGATTGGGAGGCGAGGTTCCAGGCCAGCCGGGAGCCCCAGGTGAAGGTGCTGGACAAGCCGTTCGCGGGCATCCCCGCGGGTGGCCGGATGCTGGTCGTCACCCCTCGGATCGTCGATGCGGTGGTGTGCGAGATCGCACCTGGTGCCGTGATGGCGGCGGCGACCCTGCGTCAGAGGTTGGCCGCGCGGCATGGGGCCGAGTATGCCTGTCCGGTCACGACCGGGATCGCCCTTCGGGTCGTGGCCGAGCGCTCCTACCTCCGCCAGCAGGCCGGTGTGGAGCCAGTCACGCCGTTCTGGCGCGCGGTTGACCCCGATAGCGATCTGGCGGGCAAGCTGGCCTGTGGCCGGGAGTTCCTGCGGCGGATGAGGTCGGCAGAGGCGCCGCCCCTGCCCACGGGTCGATGAAACCCAGGGCCTTCTGCAGCACCAGCGGCACCACGAGCGGAGCCAACGACGACGAGCCGATCGTCGCCCTCGCCACCGGCGCCTTCGATAAGCCACGCCTCAAGGATCTGGCCCCGACGGCCCACTCCTATGTCTCGCGCAGGCCGAGGTGGTGGCATGTCGCATCTGACGCCGAGACACGCCAAGGGTGCGATTTTCCATGACGGGGCATGAACGGCCCCCTTGCCTACCCTGAGCCCATGGCAGACGCTGACATCCGCTGGCGCCAGCGGTTTGACAACTTCGAGCGGGGCTTGCAGGTGCTGGCACGCGGTGTAGCGCTGGCGCGGCAGCGGCCGCTCAGTGAGCTGGAGCAGCAGGGGCTGATTCAGGGATTCGAGTTCACCCATGAACTCGCCTGGAATCTGCTCAAGGACGATCTGCAGTATCAGGGAATCGAGGGCATCATTGGATCACGCGATGCCACACGCCTGGCCTTCCAAAGTGGTCTGGTCGACGATGGTGAGGGCTGGATGGCGATGATCAAGGCTCGCAATCAGTCATCGCATACCTACAACCTCGAGCAGGCCAAGGTGATCGCCCACGATGTGATCGATCGCGTTGCGCCGTTGTTCGACGCCCTGCGTGTTCGCTTCGCGGCACTCAGCGAATCCCGGCCATGATCAGCAGTGCCCCGCTGGCGTCAGCCCAGGCCATCGGCCTGCCGGAGTCGGCCGTGGCGGCCATCCAGATGGTGCTTGCCACCTACCACGAGGTGGAGGCCGCGATCCTCTTCGGCTCCAGAGCCCTTGGCCGCCACCGCCCCGCCTCCGACATTGATCTCACCCTGATGGGTCACGCCATCAGCAACGCCACTCTGGCCCGCATCGACGCCGATCTCGATGATCTGCTCCTGCCCTGGGTGATCGATCTTTCCGCACTCACCGCCATCAGCCATTCCGCCCTTCTGGACCACATCCAACGTGCCGGCGTGCTGCTGTACCAACGCTCGGTTCCCCAAGCCTTGCCTGCCTGACCGGCGGGGGTGGCCATTGCTGGCCTAGTCTGGTCTGGTTGAGCCGCCCGCCGCCAAGGTGTCCCGTCCCAGCCGGGTGGTGAACATGCTCGAAGCGAAGACCCATCTCTCCCGGCTGGTGGTGGCGATCGAAACCGGCGCCGAAGCCGAGGTGGTGATCGCCCGCAACGGCCGGCCGGTGGCACGGCTCACCAGCCTGCAGAGCCCGGAGCGTCCCCGCCGGCTGGGCCTCGCCCGCGGCCAGTTCGTGGCGCCCGAGTCGATCGATGTGGCCAATCCCCTGATCGCCGATCTGTTCGAGCAGGGCTGATGCGCCTGCTGCTCGATACCCACACCTTTCTCTGGGCCATCACCGATGACCCGAAGCTGGGGCCCCTCAGCCGTGAGCTGATCACCAGAGAGGCCAGCGCGGTGTTGCTCAGTCACGTCTCGCTCTGGGAGATCGCCATCAAGCACACCCTGGCCCGCAGCGACATGCCCCTGTCGGCCGGGGAGGCCATCGCCTGGGCGGAGTCATCCGGCTTTGGGCTCCTCCCCATCGGCCTCCCCATCTGCTGGCGCTCGAGCAGCTGCCCCTGCACCACCGCGATCCCTTCGACCGTCTGCTCGTGGCCCAGGCCATCAGCGGCCCCTTCACCCTGCTCAGTGCCGACACGGCCTTTGCCGCCGACGGCGGCCCGCTGCAGGACGCCCGCGCCTGAGGCCGGCAAGGCCAGAGCATCCGGATCAGCCCGGCGCCCCCGGCGGCGCGCCCACCAGCCGCACCAGCAGCTCGGCGTAGGCCTCCCGGTCCACCGGGGCCACCTCGCGGCCGTGCAGCAGGTCCTGCATCAGGATCAGGTGCATCAGGGCGCCCATGAACAGCCGCGCCCGCAGCTCCGCCTCGGCGGCGCCGGTGATCGCCTCGAACAGCGCCGTCACCCGGCCCACGCCGGTGCGCTCCAGCTGGGCCAGGAAGGTTTTGGCCAGTTCGGGGAACCGCTCCGATTCGGCGATCACCAGGCGCAGGAAGTCCAGGAACTGGGGCTGGCTGTGACGGCACTCCAGGCAGCGGGCGGCCAGTTCCCTCAGGGCCGCGGCGGGCTCGGCCGGCAGGGCCTGCTGGGGTGAGGCTCCGAACAGTTCGCTGAGGCGCTCGCCCACCATCGCCTCGGTGAGGGCGCGGAACAGGGCCTGCTTGTCGGCGAAGTGGCCGTAGACGGTGGCCTTCGAGACGCCCGCCGCCGCGGCGACCCGGTCCATCGAGGTGGCGGCGTAGCCGTGCTGCAGAAACTCGCACCGGGCACCGTGGAGAACGGCCTGGCGCTTGTGCTGGCTGCGCCGCTGGCGGGGGCTGGGGACGGAAGCGTCACCACCGGCATCGGCTGGGGGCATGGCGTGTCCCGCTCAAAAAAACTGAACTGAACCGTATAGTAACTGCAGCTCGAGGGGCGGCGATGGTGGGGCGTCGGATGCAGCTGGGGCTGCTGGCGGCGGGCGGGGCCGGGCTGCTGGCCCTCGGCGTCGGCCTGCTGCGCCGGGCCACCCCGCCGCCGCCACCGGTGGTCGAGCGGCCGGTCCGCACCGTCACCGCCCTGGGCCGGCTGGAGCCGGTCAGCGCCCTGCGCACGATCGCGCCGCCGCTCTCGGGCGCCGGCCAGCCCACGCTGCAGGCCCTGCTGGTCGACCGCGGCGATGCGGTGCAGGCCGGCCAGCTGCTGGCCCTGCTCGACAACCAGCCCCAGCTGGAGGCCGCCGTGACGGCGGCCCGGGCCGAGGTGAACCTGGCCCGCTCGCGGCTGGCGATCGCCAGCGCCGATGCCGGCAGCGGTGAGGACGGCCAGCGGGCCAAGGTGCGCTCCCTGGAGGCCCAGCAGCGCACGGCCGCCACCGAGGCCGCCCGTTACCAGAGCCTGTTCTCCAGCGGTGCCGTCTCGGCCGAAGAGCGCGACAACCGCCGCCTCAGCCTCGACACCGTCACGGCCTCGCTGGAGGAGGCCCGGGTGCTGCTGGCACGGCAGCAGGCCCGCAGCAGCGCCGGCACCGGCGGCGTGGATCTGGACGTGGAGGCCTCCCGGCGCGTGCTGGAGCAGGCCCAGGCCAACCTGCAGCGCGCCATCGCCGCCCGCGACGACAACCTGATCCGCGCGCCGATCGCCGGCACCGTGCTGCAGGTGTTCGCCCGGGCGGGCGAAGCCCCCGGGGCGGCGGGGATCCTGCAGCTGGGCCAGACCGGCCGGATGCAGGCGGTGGCGGAGGTGTACGAGAGCGACCTGCCGCGGGTGCGGCGCGGCCAGCCGGTGCGGATCACGAGCCCGGCCCTGACCCAGCCGCTGCAGGGCCGGGTGGAGAAGATCGGGGCGATCGTGCTGCGCCAGAACCTGATCAACACCGATCCGAGCGCCAACACCGACAACCGGGTGGTGGAGGTGCGCGCCCCGCTGTCGCCGGAGAGCAGCCGGCGGGCGGCGGGGCTCACCAACCTGCAGGTGCGGGTGGTGATCGGGCCATGAGAACCCCGCTCGGCTGGCTCCAGCTCCGCCACGACCGCGGTCGCTTCCTGGTGGCCCTCGCCGGCATCGCCTTCGCCGACCTGCTGATGTTCATGCAGCTGGGCTTCCAGGCGGCCCTGTACGACAGCAACACCCGCCTGGATCGTGCCTTCCGGGGCGATGTGGTGCTGATCAGCCCGAAGGCGCTGAACCTCCAGAACCTCTCCACCTTTCCGCGCCGCCGGCTGCTGCAGGCCCTGGATGTGCCCGGGGTGGTGGATGCCCAGGGGCTCTACATCCGCACGGTCAACTGGCGGAATCCCCAGACGCTGCGCAGCGCCACGGTGCAGGTGCTGGGTTTCGATCCGGATGCCGATGTGCTGCGTCTGCCGGAGGTGCGGGCCCAGGCCGATCGCCTCAAGCTGCCCGACACGGTGCTGTTCGACCGGGCCGCCCGGGGCCGCTACGGCGAGGTGATCGCCCGGCTCGATCGCGGTGAGCCGGTGACCAGCGAGATCGAGCGGCGCACCATCGCCGTGGGCGGCCTGTTCCGGCTGGGGGCCTCCTTCGGGGCGGATGCCACCCTGATGGCCAGCGACCAGACGTTCCTGCGGATGTTCCCGCGGGCGAAGGCCGGCAGCATCAGCGTCGGCCTGCTCACCCTGGCGCCGGGCGAACCGGTGGCGCCGGTGGTGCGGGCGCTGCGGCGCCACCTGCCGGACGATGTTCAGGTGCTCAGCCATGCCGACTACGTGCAGTTCGAGGAGAACTACTGGCGGGTGGCCAGCCCGGTGGGCTTCATCTTCGGGCTGGGCACGGCGATGGCCTTCGCGGTGGGGGTGGTGATCGTCTACCAGGTGCTCTCCACCGACGTGAATGCCCACCTGCAGGAGTACGCCACCTTCAAGGCGATGGGCTTCCGCCAGCGCTACCTGCTGCTGGTGGTGGTGGAGCAGGCCCTGATCCTGGCGGCGCTGGGCTTCATCCCCGGGGTTCTGATGCCGGTGTGGCTGTATGCGGTGGCGGCGAAGGCCACCAGCCTGCCGATCGCCATGACCCTGGGGCGGGCGACCACGGTGTTCGTGCTGACGCTGGTGATGTGCCTGGCCTCGGGGGCGATCGCCACCCGGCGGCTGCAGGCGGCCGATCCGGCCGAGCTCTTCTGATGGGGACAGGCGCCATGGCCAGCGCGATCGTGATCGAGGGGCTCAACCACCACTTCGGCCGGGGTGCGGTGCGGCGCCAGGTGCTGTTCGATGTGGCACTGGAGGTGGCCGCCGGCGAGATCGTGCTTCTCACCGGACCCTCCGGCTCGGGCAAGACCACCCTGCTGACCCTGATCGGCGGGCTGCGGGCCGCCCAGGGGGGCCGGCTGCGGGTGCTTGGCCGGGAGCTGGTGGGGGCCACGGCGCTGCAGCTCACCCTGGCCCGCCGCGAGCACGGCTACATCTTCCAGGCCCACAACCTGCACCGCAGCCTCAGCGCCGCCCAGAACGTGCGCATGGCGCTGGAGATGCGCGGCACCCTCAGCGACGGGGAGATGGATCGGCGCGCGAGGAGGATCCTCGAGAGTGTGGGGCTGGGGGATCACCTGGATGTCAAGCCGGACCAGCTCTCGGGCGGACAGAAGCAGCGGGTGGCGGTGGCGCGGGCCCTGGTGGGGGAACCGCCGCTGCTGCTGGCCGATGAACCCACCGCCGCCCTCGACAGCCACTCCGGCCGCGAGGTGGTGCTGCTGATGCAGCGACTGGCGCGGGAGCAGGGCTGCACGATCCTGCTGGTGACCCACGACAGCCGCATTCTCGACGTCGCCGACCGCACCCTGTCGCTGGAGGATGGCCGGCTCTGCTGAAGGCGGTTCACTCCTCCAGCTTCACGCCTGCCGGGTGTCGTTGGAGCGCGTGAGTGAGGCGTTCCATCCTGAAGCTTGCGAGATGCTGCGCAGCCAGCGTGATGATGGCTGAGAGCCAACAGTCCCCCATGTCCACGCGTGCCGAGTGCGACATCGAACTGCTGGAGGAACGGCTCCGGCTGGCCATGCTCAGCTCCGATGTGGCCTGCCTCGATGCCTTGATCGCACCCAACCTTGTTTTCACCAACCATTTCGGCGGAGTTCTCTCTAAGCAGGAGGATCTCGATCTTCACCGTTCCGGAGCCCTGAAGATCAAGGCGATGCAGCCGTCCGAACGGAAGATCATGGTCCTTGATCCTGCGGCCTTCGTCACTGTCCGCGTCCAGCTGTCGGGTGTCTGGAACGGTTCACCCTTCAACGACGACATCCGCTTTTCAAGGGTGTGGCACCGATCCCCGACCCAGGGCTGGCAAGTCATCGCCGGCCAGGCCACGGTCGTCCAGGCCTAGCCGCGTCATGCCCCCCGTGTCTGTCCGTCAAGCCGGCCCCGATGATCTGGAGGTGATCGTCCGCTGTTCGACGCTTAGCGCCGGTTCTATGGCCAGCCCTCCGAACCGCAGAGCGTCCGCGCGTTCCTGATGGAGCGGCTGGCCCAGGGCAACTCGGTGCTGCTGATCGCCGAAGCCGATGGCCTGGCGCTCGGTTTCTCCCAGCTCTACCCGTCGTTCTCTTCGGTGTCGATGGCGCCGATCTTCATCCTCAACGATCTGTTCGTGCGGCCCGAGGCCATCCGGCTCACCCTCTCCACCGCCCACACCAACACCGCCGCCCAGGCCCTCTATGCCTCAGCCGGCTGGGAGCGTGATGAGATGTTCAGCGTTTATCACTACGGCCTTTCCCGTTGATCGGGGACGGCAAGTCCGTCCCCAGGGATCCCAACACCCCGGCTCCCCTCAGAGGCCCTGTTCCCGGAAGAAGCGCTGCATGGCGTCCTCGGCCTGGCTCACCTGGGCCGGCGTGCAGGCGGAGGTCTTGCTGAAGGTTTTGCCGGCCTTGTTGAAGTTGACCCGGCAGGCGCCCTCGAACTTCACCTGGCGGATGCCCAGCAGCAGCTGCACGATTTCAGGTGGCTTCGCCGCTGGCGGGGTGGGTGTGGTGCTGCTGGCTTCCTTGCCGTAGGGGGCGGGATCCCAGAAGACGAAGATCGACTGTTTCTCCAGCCGGTACACCTGGCCGCGGTTGGCGTCCAGGATCTCTCGCCTGGCCGGTTCACCGCGCCCATCGAAGTAGGTGTTGGGGGTGCTCTCGTTGGGCTTGAGCTCGATTCTCTGGCCGCCCTTGACCTGGATGCTCACGAATCCCTGCCGCTGGGAGAAGGTGCAAAGGCCGGAGGAGGTGGCCTTGTCGTCTCCGGCCGGGAAGACATCGCAGCGGGCCTGCACGGTGTCGGCCAGCGCCGGCGCCGCCACCACCACGGACGCCAGGCCCAGCAGGGAGGCGGCAAGGATCGGAAGTCGACGCATCGGCGGGGTTGGCACTGCTCAGAATGTACCCATCGCATCAAGCGGCGTCCGTGCCGGCCGGATCGCGGTGCCAGGGCCCCCTCGTGTCGCTAGCAAAGCCCTGAGTGGAGTCACGCACGGATGGAGACCACCGCAACGGAGGGCGACCGGGGCCCGCGCGTCCGTCCGACGATCCGTCTGGGGATCGCGCTCTGGCTCGCCTACAGCGCCTTAGCCGGAGTTCTGCAATTCCGCACCGGCATTCCGTACACGGATTGGTTCAAGACGGCCGGCAACGCCTTCGCCACGGCGGTTGTTCCCCTTACCCTCGGAGGCCTGGCGCTGCTGGCCTTCACGCTGTGGTCCCGTTGGGACCATGTCTGGCGGGATCCCGTGCGGCTGCGCTGCGCCGGCCTGATGAAGCTGTCGATGCTGGCTTGGATGGCGATGATCGCCTTCCGCCTGGTGGGTATCCAGTGGAGCACGGTGCCGCCGGCCCTGCTCCTGGCCATCCTCGCCACCGGCGTCGGCGTGGGCTTCGCCGAAGAGCTGCTGTTCCGCGGCCTTTTCCTGCGCTGTCTGCGTCAGGGGGGCCGCTCGGAAGCCACCGCCACGATCTGGACAGGCGTCTGCTTCGGGCTGTTCCATCTCCCCAACATGGCCATGGGCATGGGGTGGATCGGGGCGATCCAGGTGGTCCTGGCGGCCCTGAGCGGCATCCTTCTTTATGTGTTTCGCCGCTCCACGGGCCTCATCTGGCCGGCCATGGCCGCCCATGGCCTGTGGGACATCTCGACGTTTCTGGCCGGTGGCTATGCCTACCCGTGGCTGTCGGTGGCCTCCGTGGCTGCCCAGGGGATCTTCGTGGTGCTGGGCCTGCTCGTCTACGTGGGCCTCTACACAAACGACCGGGGCACGGTTGTGATGCCTGGCCCGCTCACACAATCGCCAGCGCTGTGAGTGAGCCGCTGTCGGCGGTGACATCCACGGAGACCGGCGGGGGCTGTGGGGCAGGCTATGGGGATGGACCGATTCGGGACGACACGTGGGAGCCGGCGGCGCGCTCTGGCACCGCTGCTGCTCGCTGGCAGCCTGCTGCTGGCCGTACCGCCGGTACTGGCCGATGGGGAACCGGCCGGCGTCACGGTGCGGACGCTGGTTCAATCCACCCGGTCGTGGAACGGCACCCTCATGCCTGCCTATCCCAGCGGCCAGCCGGAAGTCACCGTGCTGCACATCACCATCCCGCCGGGGGTGGCGCTGCCCGTGCACCAGCACCCGGTGATCAACGCCGGCTTGCTGATCCGCGGCAAGCTGCTGGTCACCAGTGTGACCGGTGCCAGCGTGCAGCTCAAGGCGGGCCAGGGGTTGATCGAGATGGTGAACCAGCCCCACTACGGCACCAACAACGGCAGCGAACCCGCCGAGATCGTGGTGGTCTACGCGGGGGTGAAGGGCCAGCCGATCACCGTCCTGGAGCCGCCGAAAGGCCCAGCCCGTTGATGGTGTGTGTGGGGGACTCGAGTCAGTGAAGGGAGTGACGCTGTCCTGCAGGCTCTGCCGCCTGGATCGGCGACCTTGATGGTTGTCTTCGTGGCCGGACAAGAAGCCTGTACACAATGTACAGATTGCTTTTCCGCCGTGCGAACCCCTCGCCGCCCCCGGTGCCATTCGAGCGAAGCCACGGGGGTGTTGGATGGCCCCAGATCTCCGCAGGGAGCTGAGCCTGTTGGCCAGGCATCGCCTTCCCCTTCTGGCTGGCCTCCTGGGCGCCTATGTCCTGGGCTATGGCGTTGCCCGGGTGTCCATCTTTCACGCCGTGGAGCGTTACGACGGCGCGGAAGGGAAGGGCGCCCCACGGCAGGACGTCATCACCCGGCGCGACGGTCCCCCCGGCGACGGCTGGGAGTACGGGCTGTTCCTGCCGGCCATCAGGGTGGAAGAGGCCATCCTGGGATTCCTCCACAACCGTTAGCCGGTGGACCCCCTCAACCTGCTGATCGACCTGCACCGGGATGGTGAGCGGCAGGGGCCGGGTGGGGACGCCGAGACGGAGCTGGCGCTGCAGCTGGCCGGGATCGACCGCACGGCGCCCCTGCAGCTGGCCGACATCGGCTGCGGCACCGGGGCCTCCACGCTGCTGCTGGCCCGGCTGCTGAAGAACGACCGGATCTCGGCAGTGGATCTGCGGCCGGAGTTTCTCGACGTTCTCCAGGACAGAGCGCGGCAGCTGGGGGTGGCCGACGTGATCACCCCGTGGGCCTGCTCCATGGACAGCCTGCCCTTCGCCGACGGGGAGCTGGATGTGATCTGGTCGGAGGGCGCTGTTTACAGCATCGGCTTCGACAAGGGCA
This sequence comes from Synechococcus sp. UW140, assembly GCA_943372935.1. Classification (GTDB taxonomy): domain Bacteria; phylum Cyanobacteriota; class Cyanobacteriia; order PCC-6307; family Cyanobiaceae; genus Cyanobium. Next base: position 88,246 of record CALSAP010000013.1, on the reverse strand, counting down.
TTTCCGGCTGGCGCCATTACCTGAAACCGGGCGGCCTGCTGGTGGTGTCCGAGATCACCTGGACCACCGCCACCAGACCTGCGGAGCTGCAGCGACACTGGCAAACCCAGTACGCCGAGATCGATCTGGCCTCGGCCAAGATCGCCCTGCTGGAACAGCATGGCTATGCGCCGATCGGCTACTTCGTCTTGCCGCAGCGCTGCTGGCTGGATCATTACTACCGGCCCTTGCAGGCTCGCTTCGATGACTTCCTGCGCCGGCACGGCCACAGTGAGGCCGCTCGTGCCATCGTCAGCGGAGAAGAGCACGAGATCCGACTCTACGAAGCCCACTATGCCCACTTCGGCTATGGGATGTATGTGGCCAGGAGGGTCGGGTGAGAACGGACACAGTGACGGATGGGACCTTTCCATAGACTCGCTGCCATGGCATTGGCAGACGGCTCGGGTCTGGATATGGCTGATTCACGCACCTTCAGGACAGAGAATCTGGCGCCCATTCTGCCGAGTGTGCCCTTGCTTTCCAGTGCTGGGGCTGGCTGGAAGGGGATCACGCTGGAGCAGTTCCGCTGCCCTCCGTCTGAAACCCCCGAGTATTGCTATCCCGATCACAAAATTGCCATCCATACCCGCATCCCGGAAGGTCTGCGGGTCAAACGGCGGTTGAATGGACGCCTGCAGGTTGAGCAGGTTGTTGCCGAGCAGGTGGTCGTGGTCCCTGCCGGGGTGACGCACCAGGTTCAATGGGATCAGAGCGCGGAGTTTTTGATCCTTACCCTCAAGCCCGATGTTCTCGGCCAAGTGGCCTATGAGGCGATCGCACCCGATCAGATTGACCTGGTGCCGGATCTGCCCAGGGTTGATGCACTGGTTCAGCAGCTTGGTCTTGCCCTCCGCTCGGAGTTGGAGCTGAACCGGGGACGCGATCACCTGTATGTCGAATCGCTCGTGAATTTTCTGGCTGTTCATCTACTGAAAAACTATTCAGCGGCTCCACCCCGCTTCCCTGCCGCGGGGCCGTTGCCGCCGTCCACCCTTGCCCTGGTGACCTGCCATATCCAGGATCATCTCGACCAGGCGCTTCGGTTGGCTGACCTGGCGGCCTTGGTGGGAATGAGCACCTGTTACTTTGCCACGGTATTCAAACAATCAACGGGGACTTCGCCTCACCAGTTCATTGTTCAGTGCCGGCTGCGCCGATCGCAGCAGCTGTTGCAGCGCTCGGATGCCACGATCGCCGATATCGCCATTCGATGTGGATTTTCCAGCCAGAGCCATCTGACACGCCTGTTTCGGAGGCACCTGGGGACGACTCCCCGGGCCTATCGAATGTCCGTTCAATAGATCAAGTCCACATGGAAAGTGCAATCCCTGCTTCCGTAGGAATCAAACGAACGTGCTCAAACGAATGTGCAATGAATCCAAGGATCAGGCAAGACCCATTCAGGATTGATACCTAGATTGACTTCGGCCCCGTTCCATTGACTCCAGGCCAGAGGATCTTGCATGCCTACCCCAGCTGGACTGCCACCGATTTTCGCCGAGGTGTCTGTGGCGATCGCTCCATCACATCCGATTGCGGAGTTCCCATCCGGCACGTTCCTGGAGAGCATTGCGGTCCGTTCCGATGGCATGTTGTTTGTCAGCAGCCATCTGGATGGCACGGTGCTTCGGATCGGGGCTGATGGGGTGCCTGTGGTACATGCGACCATCGCCGGTAAGGCCACGGGGTTGGCCTTCACCTCTGCCGGAGACCTGCTGCTGACAGCTTGGGACGCTGACGGCCTACCTACCGTCTATACGATTTCCCCCCAGGGCGTGGTGGCGGTACTAGCGACATTGCCCGATGCCATCTTCCTGAATGGATTGACACCGCTGTCGCCATCGATCTATCTGATTGCCGACTCCTATCGCGGAGCCATCTGGCAATTGAACCTCGCAGATCGCTCGGTCAGTATGTGGCTGGAGCATCCTCTGCTGGCGCGCAGTTCCGAGGACAGGGAGTTTCCGGCGGTCAATGGACTCAAGATTTATGGGCAGACGCTCTACGCGTCCAACACCGAAAGAATGCAGCTGATCAGGATACCGATTCAGTCCAATGGCCAACCTGGTGAGCCCGAGATCTTTTTCGAGCCCGTCAATCTCGATGACTTTGCCTTTGATCAGGAAGGAAATCTCTATGGCACCACCCACATCTACAACAGTGTGGTCAAGATCACCCCCGATCGCCGGATCACCACGATCGCCGAGGCGGAGCAGGGAATGGCCGGGAGCACCGCGCTGGCCTTTGGAGCCGGAGCGGGCGATCGCACCAGTCTTTACGTTGTCACCAATGGAGGCCTTTCGTTCCCGCTGCCATCGGGCCTGGAACCTGCCAAAGTTGTGCGCCTGGATATCGGCATCGCCGGACGGCAATTCCTGCAGTAACCCATGTAGCCATGAGCGCCCCTGAACGCCTGGATTCTGATCCGCCCACGACGGTGGATGTGCTGCAACGGATCAATCCGGGATGTGAAGCGGCCTTCGAAGCGGTTCTCGCGGAGCTGATTGAAGCGGCGATGGCCTGTGAGGGGCACCTGGGCGTCAACGTGTTTCGTCCCTCCGATCCGGCCCATCCGGAATACCGGATTGTGTTCAAGTTCGATCGCATCAGCAGGCTCAAGCAATGGGAAGTGTCCCCGATTCGCCAACGCCTGTTGAACCGTGCCCGTCAGTTCACGGAGGGCCCTGGCCAGTACGCGATGCTCACCGGTCTGGAAACCTGGTTCACCCTGCCCCATCAACCCGGCCTGCCTGCCCCGCCTCGCTACAAGATGATGGTGGTTTCGGGGATCACGATCTATGTGCTGATCAATCTGATCAATGTCATTCTGGTGCCGCTGATCGGTCCTCTGCCGGCCTTGCTGCGGTCGTTGGTGGTGACGGTGATCATGGTCGCCGTTATGACCTATGTCGCCATGCCCCGCATGACGAAGCTCTTCAGGCGCTGGCTTTATCCAGCCCGGCGGATGTAACGCCTCAACCGCCACCTAGGATCGCCAGGCAGATCCATGGAGAGCGCGGATGGTGCACCGGAACACGATCTGCCTCTGGTACGACGGCACCGCCCTGGAGGCGGCCACGTTCTACGCCGAAACCTTCCCGGACAGTGCGGTGGGAGAGATCTTCCGGGCGCCGGCCGATTATCCGTCGGGCCAGCAGGGTGATGTGCTGACGGTCCTGTTCACCGTCGCAGGCATTCCCTGCCTGGGCCTGAATAGTGGTCCGATGTTCAAGCACAGCGAAGCGTTTTCGTTTCAGATCGCCACCGACGACCAGGCCGAAACCGATCGTCTCTGGGACGCGATCGTGGCCAACGGCGGCGAGGAGAGCGCCTGCGGCTGGTGCAAGGACAAATGGGGTCTGTCGTGGCAGATCACCCCGCGCGCCCTCACCGCCGCCATCGCCGATCCCGACCGGGCCGCGGCCCAACGCGCGTTCGCGGCGATGATGCAGATGACCAGGATCGACATCGCGGGGATCGAGGCGGCCCGCCGCGGGTAGGGTCCCTCGGCTGCGCCGCCAGTCCTCCCCATGCCCAGCCAGCCGATCGTGCTCCTCGGGGGCTTCCTGATCAGCCCCGAGGCCTATGCCCCGATGGTGGCGCGGCTGGAGCAGCTGGCCGGCCAGCCGGTGCGGCTGGTGCCGGTGGGCAAGCCCGAGTGGCTGCTCACCGTCTTCGCCTTTGCCTGGGCCCGGATTCTCGACCGGGTGCAGGCCACCGCGGCCGAACTGGCCCGCCAATCCCCCACCGGCAAGGTGACGCTGATCGGCCACAGCTCCGGCGGCATCATGCTGCGGCTGTTCCTGGATGACGCCCCGTTCCAGGGGCGCCGCTACGACGGCAAGGCCCTGGCCGACACCCTGGTGATGCTGGGCAGCCCCCACACGGCCCTCAAGGCCACGGTGCTGCGCCAGATGGTGGCGGAGCGCCTGCCGGGCTGCCCCTTCGCCAATGGGGTCAGCTACGTCTCAGTGGCGGGGGATCTGGATCTGCAGGCGGCCTCCCCCATGGCCCAGCGCCTGGCCCCCACCGCCTACCGCAACAGCACCGGCGACCCCCACGACCGGGGTGATGGCCTGGTGCCGGTGGCCTCGGCCCTGCTTGAAGGATCCACCCCCCTGGTGCTGCCGGGGGTGGCCCATGGTGGCGCCTTCGGTCCCTCCTGGTACGGCAGCCCCGACGTGGTGGAGCGCTGGTGGAGCGCTGGCTTCAGCGCGCCCGGGGGTTCCCCCGGGACGTCGCCTGCTGGCGCAGTTCACTGACCACGCCGCTGCGCTTGAGGGCGCTGATCGCCTGGTCGATGCGGTCGCTGGTGGCCACCGGCAGCGCCGGCGCGTAGGCGAAGGCCTGGGATTCGGGCCGGATCCCCTCCAGCGCCAGGCTGGGCAGGAAGCCCTTGGCCTCCTCCTGGAGCAGCAGGTAGCTGAGCTGCAGGTTGTCCCCCAGAAGGGCGTCGATCCGGCGCTCGGCCAGCAGCTTGCCCCCTTCGCTGATGCTGGTCAGCGGCACGACCGTGGCCTTGGCGCCCGTACCGGTGGCGTTGATCTCCTTCAGCAGCGACTCGCTGACGGTGCCGCTGCGCACCCCCACCCGCAGGCCGCGCAGATCTGCCGGAGACCGGATGGCGCCGCTGGCGGTGTCCTGGATCTCCCCGGCCACGTTCACGGTGAGATAGCCCACCAGCAGCGACGCCGAGACGATCCGCACCAGATAGGCCAGGATCACGAGCCCGTTGCCGCGGGTGGTGGTCACGATCGTGTTGCTGCCCGGCCCGGTGGCCAGCACCTGGAACACCTTGCTGGCGTGGCGCAGGCCGCTCTTGCGGCTGACCGGAGCGGGATGGGTGCGAACTTCCAGGCGCAGGGTGATCGCGGTGAGCACGGCGATCGCCAGCAGGTAGCCGCCCAGCAACTGCAGCAGCGTCGGCGTCAGCAGGGCGCTCAGGAAGGAGCGCCCCAGATCCAGCCGGCTCTTCACCACCATCACCGCCAGGCCGTCCTCCTGGAAGGGAAGGCTGAAGCGGTAGCGCTTCAGGCGGTCGGGCGAGACGTTGATGCAGCCCACCGCCACATCCAGCCGGCCCTCGCGGCTGGCCTCCAGCATCTGCCGCACCGACGGCCACTCCGAGACCACGTAGGGCAGCTCCTCGAAGGTGGCCACCCGGTTCCACAGGTCGACGCCCAGCCCCCGCCACACCCCCGCCTCCCGGTAGCTGCAGGGCGGCGAGCCATCCACCAGGCCCACCCGCAGCACCGGTGCTGCGGCCGCTGCCGCCGGTGCGGCCACCAGAACCGGCCCGGCTGTCGCCACCACCAGCACCAGGGCGAGGGCGAAGCCCCAGGGGAGGGGTGCGGAACTCCTACGTCCTGAGCTGAACCCGGATCTGCGCTTCATCGGCTTCTGTGGAGCGTCCCTCTGGCCATCGCCAGTGTCATCCATGCCCTTCCGGTGAGCGGCAAGAGACCGAGGTGGGGCCTTTGCAGGCATCGGGGGTCCTGGCTTGTCACAGATAGGCCCACATCAGCTGGTTGATCGAGTCGCTGGCTGAATCTTGGTCGAGTCTGCAATCGACCGGCAAGTTACCCAGTCACCCTCCATGTCCTTCGCGGTGCTGAAGCCTGCATTCTGGTCTCTCTCTGGAATGGGTCATGTTCACCCTTGATACTGCGCCTGAGCGTGGCGTTCATCTCCCTTGTGGTGGGTTGGATCGGGTGAGGTGATGGGAGTATCGGTTGACGAAATGCGAAGCAGTTGATGGGCAGGACTGAAGGTGGGGAAAATGGTTGGAGATAGTCCTTGATATGGTGTAGCAATGACGAAGAGACTTTCCGTGGTGATCAACGGTGCTGTGTCATTGGGAAGCTATGAGGCTGGAGTGATGTACGAGTTGCTAGAGGCCATGGCTTCCAGTAACGAGCTTCTGAAGCAGAGATATCCTGAGCGTTATGAACGGGATCGCGTGGTGATCGATGTCATCACTGGTGCATCGGCTGGGGCGATGACGGCTGCAATCCTGGCACAGCAGTTGATCTACAAAGGCCGTGAGTTGCGGCTGCCTTATGGCAATGCTCTGTACCAGGCGTGGGTGAAGCAGGTCGACATCAACAAGCTGTTAAGCGTCCATCCTGAGCAACATAAGTATTCATTGCTGTCCACGGATATCATTGATGAAATTGCTGCGCAGTTTGTCCAAGCTGCCCCAGGGCCGAGCGTCGATCCGCACCCAACCGTTGATGCATCGCTAAGGGTTGGTATTGCGATGGCGAACCTGAACGGTTTCCCCCTGAGCATCAATGGTCAATCGGAGGCATTTTCATATTCTCGCTATAAGGATCAGTTCGTGTGTGTCATTGAGCGTGAAGCCTCCCCTGAGGGGGCAGAGCTTGTGAGACTGCGCGAAATGGAGCCCATTCATGTTGGAGGGGGAGTGTCCTGGACGCCGTTTCCCCAGCCCAAAGCGGACTGCAGTTGGAGTCAGCTGCGGATGATGGCACTGTCCTCTGGGGCTTTCCCCTTCGCCTTTCGCAGCAGAAGGATCAACAGGGTCGGTGGCTCTTCTGGGGGCATCATGCATAGTCGGGATAGTCAGAGGAAGAAGGATCGAGGGGATTCTCGCCGTGGTGGCGACTATCTCTATACCGATGGGGGCGTCTTCGAGAATGAGCCTGTCGGGATGGCGGCTGAGCTCAGCTCACAAATCGATGCCAAAAGAGCATTGAAGCAACGAAAGTATCTGTTCGTGGCACCTGGGAAGCGCTCTTTCAGTCAAGATCCGCTGCTTCACCGAGACGATGACCTGCTCGCATTGGCGACTGCATTGATGGCGGCTATCTTTGGCCAATCACGGTATCAGGACTGGGTCACGAAGGGCCTTGACGGTGAGCTGTTGACAGTGACCACCTCTGACGTTGATTTGATTGGCGAAGTTTTTTCCGCATTTGGAGGATTCTTGGAATTGGATTTCCGTGCCTATGATTACAATATAGGCAGGCGAACGGCACGAGAGAAGCTCGTCCAAGGGCGATTTAGGGATCTGATTGGAGACTATGAAGAGATCAAGTTAAAGATGCTACCTATTGACTGGGTTGAGCCTGATGCGAGTCGTGGCATGTCACGACCTTCTTCCGCTCTGCAGGATGTTGGAGATGTCAATGACTATGGCGAGACTGCGCGTTGGTTGAGGAAACATGGCCAACTCAAGCCTCTTGCGGTTGGTGGTACGCCCTCCTCCGAAGCCTCTGGGCAAAGGCCAGATGAGGCCCTGCAGCAGTTGCGCTTTCTGATGGCCAACGTGTCCATGGAAAAGCGTCAGCTGATCTGTACCCAGATTGTAAGCAGGGTCAGCTCTTTGATTGACTACGTGAACAGTGATTATCTTGACCCGGCAGATCAACGGGTGGCTGGTGGATGGCTGCGAATGACGGTGAGACATCTGATTGGCAAGCCGCTGACGAAACTTGTCTTGATTCGTTTGTTTGTTCGACCCTTCCTACGGCGAAACATTCTCAGGCCTGATCCCTCCTGAGCTCGTCGCCATCCCTTGCGTGGAAGGCGAAGCCGGCATTGTCCGAGCGATGCCAGCGGCAGACGATTGGCTGTGAGGTCGCCACAGTCCGGGTGTAGTCACCACTCAGGGCCTGGCGTCCCATGTCTCGTCAGCCGTACCTGGGAGGTGGTGTCTCGGGAGTAGAGCCTCACTCTTCATGGCAGCGCCGTTCCCGCAAGCATCGCTCCAGCGGATCAAATGTGAAGCTTGCTGTACGAGACAGGCTGAGCGCTCATTGCTCTCTACGTTCGGGATAGGGAAGTTGGTGAGGTGAAGCACATGACCCTTCCTTGCAGGAGTGCAACCTCTGAGCGGCAAGCGTCATCATCGGGCACGCCTCGATCAGAGGCGTCCTTGAGCTCCACCGATCCCGCCGTCTGCAGGCGTTTCCATTTCGGTCGCGTTTCACTCCTTCTCGCCCTCCTGCCAATAGTGGCCTGGCTTCATGTGTCTGGAGCCGCTGCTGAGCAGCCCCTATCCAACTCGGGTGGCGGTCTTTGCCTTCTGCATGGTGAGAACGCAGGCAAGATCGATGTGTCGAGGCGGGCAAAGCCACCCATCGCGAGGGAGCTGGGTGTGGGGGAATGGAAGATCCTTCCAGAAGTGTGCCCACGTGAGAAGTTCTTCCCAACTTCCGTGCTGGCCACCCCGGGGGCTACCTACAGAATCTCCGCTACCGGCCGCTGGAAGGATTCTTGGATCACGGTCGGACCGGAAGGGTGGTGGTTCCCGCCCTTCCATCCGTTTAATCGCCTTCCGTGGCGGCGCATGTTCGTCCTTTCGGGGAGCTTGGGGCCCAGCCTGGAGACCACTTTTGTGATCGCAAGGCAATCCACCTGGACAGCACCTGCAGATCTCGCTTCCCCTGCTGCCGACCAGCTGATGCTTTTCCCGAATGACTGGGATGGCAAGTACGACAACAATCGAGCCCTCTCGCCTGCCCAAGGCGGGCCGATGCGCGTCTCCATCCAGCGATTAAGTTGAAACTCGACGATTGAAACTCGACGATTGAAACTCGCCGTTTGAAGCTCGACGTTCGATTCTCTTCCTTTCCGTGGGACATCTGCCGTGATTATCGTCTTTACCAACCGGGCCCTCAAGCAGTCTGCGATCACCTCTGGAGGACCTGACCTTTTCGGGGACTCTCAGAACATCGAAGGAAGTAGTGAGCTCCGAGTTGTTGTCGCCGACAAAGATGAGTCCACAGGAACATGGCAGCTTGATCTGCAGCTGGAGACGCAAGTTGGCAACGAGTTGCCCAGCCAGATCTTGTTCCGCTCCGTTCTCGAACGAATCCGTGCGGGATCTCTCGGGCCTCGGTGGCTCGTGGCTGTGCATGGTTACGGACAATCCTTCCTCGATAGCCTTGAGGAAGCCTATGGATTGCAACAGTCTTATCGCGGCGGTGAGCTGGACAGGCAGGTCAACGTGATCATGTTCAGTTGGCCTTCAAAGCCAGGCGGAATCATTCTCGACCCCGTCAATGCCTACCGCAGGGCCCAGGCGGCGGCCGTGCCTTCGGCGGCGGCACTGGCTATCGTGCTGCAACGGGTGTGGGACTTTCTGGCCGTGCCTGCGCTGTGCGGTGCCCCCTCGTTGGAGGGGAGGCGAGCCATCGCTCCGGTGCGCAAGTTCGCGCTGGGATTGTACGCCCACAGTCAAGGGAATCTGTTGCTGGAGATGATGACGCGGACCAAGGCTCTCGACGGCTCCCAGGTCAGGCTCGGCACGATCATCCTCCACCAGGCGGATGTGGATGCCCATGACCATCGGGAATGGATCGACCGGATCGCTTTCGGCAGTGATGTGGTGATCACTCTCAACGCCTTCGACAGGATCCTTCGCCTCTCCGATGCCATCAATCCCGAGCGGCTCGGTATCGCCCGATCAGGCTTTCAGGCTCGCGCCACCTACTTCGACTTTACGGGGGGATCTCGGGTCGGAGCTGAGCACAACCTGTTCCTGGATGTTGAGAACAAGGTGGTGCAGCTGTTCTGTCACAGGGCCTTGACGGGGTTTCCTGTTCACCAGATGGGCGGAGAGCCCAATGGATTCTGGAGAGATGAGGCTCTGGGCACCTGGCGCCTCGGCGTGCGCCCCTAGGTCCGAATGATCGGATCCTGGCGACTGCTTCAGCAACAACGTCCTGTGCTGTTCTGATGGCCGCCAGGGATTGGGCTGATCAGGGCGCCAGCCTGGCCTTGTGCAGCCGGCTCTTCTCGTACCAGTCGGCGAATTCCGGTACCCACTGCTGCAGGTGGGGCCACATCAGGTCGCAGAGTTCCCGGATCTCCTGCTGGGCATCGAGCTTGGCCCGCAGGTCGAGGAAGTGCAGGAACGCCCGCAGGGTGAAGCTCACCACGAAGTGCTGGCGGTAGTCGAACGGCAGGATGCCGCGGGCGTGCTCCTCGGCGAAGCCCGCATCGAGCAGGTCGCGGTAGCGCGCCGCCGCCGTCCGGCAGAGCTCCAGATCGATGGCCCGCTGGCCTTCGTCGTAGAGGTACTTCTTGCCCTGGCGGTCGCTGTAGGGCCCCACCGGCCGCAGGTAGAACACCTCCTCCAGCTCCAGTTCACCATTGGCGGCCCGGCGGATGCGGTCGCCCGTGTACCGCATCGACTGCACATCAAAACTCACCCCCACCCGGTGGGTGCGGGCCTGCTGCATCACCGAATGGGGGAACCAGCCCACGTTGAGCACGATCTGGGCGTGCTCCAGGGGTCCGTAGTGGCCGCGTTCGCCGGCGAGCAGCCGCTTGACGCAGATCTCACCGGCCTTGGTCTCCTCGGGCCAGTCGGCCCGGTCGGCGGCCACGAAGCCCTCGCTGTAGTCCTGGTGCATCCCTGCATAGACGCACTGCTGCGGGTTCGGCGTGGCGGCGATCAGCGCGACCCGGAAGCGGGGATCCATGGGCGGTGGTGCGGGGGGAAGGGGCGTGGCGGGATCAGCCGTGGCTGCGGGGGCCGGCCTGGGCGGTGGGCAAGGCTTGGGGGCCAGCGCCCTCAGCCGCGGCGGTGTCGTCCAGGCTGCTCACGGCCCCCACGCCCACCAGGCGGGGCAGGGGCGTTCCGTCGACCAGGGCGCTGCTGAGGGCCTCCAGTTCGGCGCCGGTGCGGGCGCCGATCGAGCGGCCCACGGAGCCGCCGGCGGCATCGAAGAACTCCAGCTGGGGGATGCCATTGACGTCGTAGCGCTCCAGTTCGGGCTGCCAGCGGGGGTTGTCGACATTGAGCAGCACCACATCCATCTGGCCGTGTTGCTGGCGCTCGATCCGCTCCATCGCCGGCGCCATCGAGCGGCAGGCCTCACACCAGTCGGCGTAGAACTCCACCACGGTGGGCCTGCCATCGGCCAGGGCCACCGTGAGCTCGGGCGACTGGCGGGCCAGCCGCTCCAGGGGGGCTTCCGGATGCAATCCGCCCCGCAGCCACACCATCAGCACCACCAGCACGGCCGCCACGGCCGCCAGCACCATGCGCTCGGTGCGGCCGAGGCCGGAGGGGGGGGAACTGCCCGACGGGGCCATGGGCGGCGGCGACACGGAACGGCGCCCACTCTGGCAGCGTCGACCCACCGGGCGGGCACCTGCGGGGGGCTGGCTCCGGACATCGTTGCTAGCGTCAGGCTTCCCGGGCAGGAGCGGTGAAACGGCGCCTCACACTCCATTTCCCCTCGGAGGCGGTCCACCAGCCGATCACCTATCGCCTCGCCGTCGACTTCGACATCGCCGCCAAGATCCTGCGGGCCCAGATCGCCCCCAACCAGAGCGGCACCATGGTGGTGGAGCTCTCCGGTGACATCGACGAGCTCGATGCCGCCGAAGACTGGCTGGAGGGCCAGGGGTTGGGGCTCAACCGCGCCCCCGGCGAAATCCGCATCGATCCGCTGCTCTGCGTCGACTGCGGCATCTGCTCCAGCGTCTGCCCCAGCGGCGCCCTCCACTACACGCCGGCCACCCAGCGGCTGCAGTTCGAGGCTTCCCGCTGCCTGGTGTGCGAGCAGTGCATCCCCAGCTGCCCGCTGGAGGCCATCACCCTGGTGCTGCAGCCATGAAGGAGATGTTCCGGCTCATGCTGCTGCCGCTGCAGGCGCCGATGCTGCTGGTGCTGATGGGGGTGAGCACCTACCAGGGCATGCACTGGAGCCATGCCCTCGAGAACGGCAGTTCCCAGGTGCGGGAGCTCACCACCCTGGTCTGGTCGGCCGAGTGCCTCCAGGCCATGTTGATCGTGTTCATCTGCACCATGCCCGATCTGGTGATCCGTCAGGTGTCGATCGTGATGGCCGCCAGCCGGGTGGTGAGCCTGGTGGTCACCCTGCTGCTGGTCACCATCGGCGGCCTCTACCTGCTGCACCTCAACGTGCTGGCCAACGTGCTGATCATGGCCTCGGCGGTGTTGCTGGCCCGGCTGGATCTGCTGCGGGTGCGGGTGGTGCCGCCGCCGCTGGTGCTGGCCGGGGTGCTGGCCCTGCTGGTGCTCGGCGGCGCCAACTTCGGCCGCCTGCTGGTGCGCTGATCAGCAGCCCGGTTCGATGCCCTGCTGGTAACTCCAGACGTTGCCAAGCACCTTCTTCACGTACAGGCGGGTTTCGGGGTAGGGGATCGCCTCGACCCACAGTTCCGGGTCGCTGCGCAGCCGGGGGTTCACCCAGCCGGCCACGGCACCGGGCCCGGCGTTGTAGCTGGCGACCGCCAGCAGCGGGTCGCCGTTCCACTGGCGCAGCATCCTGGCCAGGTAGCGGGCGCCGAGGTCGGCATTGCCGGCCGGGTCCTCCAGCACTGGCTCCGGCACCGGCCCGCCGGCCAGCTCGGCGGCGGTCTCCGGCATGAGCTGCATCAGGCCCGTGGCCCCCACCGGCGAGCGCACCGCCGGGGTGAAGCGCGACTCCTGCTTGGCCACCCCCAGCAGCAGCTCCATCGGCAGGCCGGCCTGGGTGGCCGCCGCCCGGAAGGCCGCCTCGAAGCGCAGGGGATGCAGGCTGCGCTCCAGCTCCCGCTCCAGGGCGCACTGGGTGCCGTCGAGCTTCAGGCTGGCCTGCTCGAGCAGTCCGAAGGCGGTCCAGTCGTCGCCGACCCCCTGGCGCAGCCGCCCCTCCAGCAGCAGCTCCCGGCCCCCTTCGGGCGCGCGGCGGCCGCGGCGGTGGCGCCAGGTTTCCCAGGCCTCGGTGCGCTGATCCAGGCGCCAGAGCCGATCCAGCGTCCCGTCGCCGCTGGCCAGGGGCCGCCAGTCGCTGCGCCCTGACGGCGTGTGGGGGCCGGCATCCAGCTGCAGATCCCCCTGGCCCAGGCGCACGGCGGCACGCCAGCCGTAGTAGCCGCCTGGATGGCGGCGCAGCAGCGCCTCCCAGGTGGCCCTGGCGGCGGCCCCTTCACCCAGCTGCTGCTGAATGAAGCCGATCCAGAAGCTCTGGCGGGCGGCCAGCGGCGGCGGCAGCTGGTCGGTGGGGATGGCTTCCAGCAGGGCCAGGGCCGCCCGCCAGCGGCCGGCCAGCAGCCGCTCCCGCACGAGATCCCACTGCAGCGTGCGGCTGGCGGGATCGAGGGGCCAGCGACGCAGCAGCTTGAGGGCGGCGGCGTCGGTGGCGGGATGGGGGCCATCACCTTTGGGCTCGGCCTCCAGGATCCGCCGGGCCAGCACCGGGGCACTGTCGCGCCAGCGGGGCGGCAACTGGGCCAGGGCCGCGGCGGCGGCGGGGCTGCCCTGCTGGGCCAGCAGCCGCACGGCCACCTCGGCCTCCGGCGTGGTGGGGGCGCTGCGGACCAGATCCAGCAGCAGCCGCTCCGCCTGGCCCTGCTGCTGCTCGTTTCCGGCCAGCAGGGCCCGGCCCAGGCTCATCCGGCCGCTGGCCCCCAGGCCGTTGAGCGATGGGCCCAGGCAGCGCAGGGCCCCTTCGGCATCGCCCAGCTCAGCCAGCCCCTCGGCCAGCTGGGCCCGCTGGCGGGCCTCCAGCACCGAGGCGTCGTCCTTGCAGACCAGTCGCAGGCGGGCTTCGGCGCCGGGCCAGCGGGCGCCCCAGCGGGCCAGATGCAGGGCGCCGCGGCGCCGTTCAGTGGCCTCGGGGCCTGCCCCCAGGGCGGCCGCCAGGGCGGCGGGGTGGGCCGGGAAGCGCTGCAGCAATTGCCGGCGCTTGGCGGGATCGTCGCCGCCGAGGGCGTAGAGGGCATCGGCGCTGGCCGGATCGCCCGGGAAGCGTCGCTGCAGCTGGCGCCACAGGGCCAGGGAGGTCTCCGGGCGTCCGAGGGCCGCGGCGGCCAGGGCGTCCTGCTTCAGCACCAGGGCGGCCAGGGGATCGGGACCCCAGCCCTGGCCCCGCAGCCACTGGCGCTGCTGTTGGGGATCCTTGCTGCGGGCCGCCAGCAGCAGGCTGGCCTCCCGGCGCCGCCAGGGATCGGCATCCCAGTGCTGCAGCCACTCCAGCCGGTCGGTGGCGGTGGCCGGCGTCAGAGCCGGCTGGCGCGCCAGCAGGGCCCGACCCCCCACCAGAGCCAGGCCCGTGCCCAGGCAGGAGAGGGAGAGCAGCAGCGGGAGTCGGGCCAATGGCCGGGGGACGGCGTCCGGGGCATTCTGGGCATCCGCCTGCGCCGCACCCGGTGCGATTGCCCTCCCTCCCCGCCCTGCCGCCGCTGTTCGACCGCCTGCCCGGGGCGGGCCAGCGCCGTCGCGCCGTGGTGGTGAGCGTGGTGGCCGTGCTCACCCTGCTGCTGCGGCCGCTCTGGCCCCTGCGGCTGCTGCCGGGCTGGTGCGTGGGCCTGCTGCTGCTCTGGGCCACCCTGGAGCTGCTGCGCTGGCGCTGGTGGCCGCCCCGCTGGCGTTGAGCCCAGCCATGCCACGTAGCCTGCTCCCCAGTGATGGCAGCGGCATGGGTGAACCGGCTTCGCATCCGGCGGTCTTTCCCCTCGGGGCGCCCCTGGCCGATGGCGTGGCCCGCTTCGGCACCGACGGCATCCGCGGCCGCGTCGGCACCAGCGTCACCCCCGCCCTGGCCCTGCAGGTGGGCTACTGGACCGGCGTGGTGCTGCAGGCCGATGGGCCGGTGGTGATCGGTACCGACTCGCGCCGCAGCGGGCCGATGCTGGTGGCGGCGCTCAGTGCCGGCCTGATGGCGGCCGGGCGCGAGGTGTGGCAGCTGGGGCTATGCCCCACGCCGGCGGTGCCGGGCACGATCCGGCGCCAGGGGGCCGCCGGCGGGCTGATGGTGTCGGCCAGCCACAACCCCCCTGACGACAACGGCATCAAGGTGTTCGGCGCCACCGGAGCCAAGCTTGTGGCCGCGCGCCAGCAGGCGATCGAGGCGGGGCTCCAGGGCCGCACCGCGCCGCCGCCGCTGGCGGGCAACGGCCGGCTGGTGCTGCGGCCCGACCTGCTGGCGGCCTATGTCGATTCCCTGCGGGCCAGCGTGGCCGGCCAGCGCCTCGATGGCTGCCGCATCGTGCTTGACCTCTGCTGGGGATCGGCCACCGCCTGCGGCGAGGAGCTGTTCCGCTCCCTGGGGGCGGACGTGCTGGTGCTGCACGGCGCGCCGGATGGCGAGCGCATCAACCAGGGCTGCGGCAGCACCCACCTGGAGCCTCTGAAGCGGGCGGTGCTGGAGAGCGGCGCCGACATGGGCTTCGCCTTCGACGGCGACGCCGACCGGATGCTGGCGGTGGATGGCCGCGGCCGGGTGGTGGACGGCGACCACACCCTCTATCTGTGGGGTTCGGCCCTGCGCCGCGAGGGCCAGCTCCCGGACGACCGCCTGGTGGCGACGGTGATGTCGAACCTGGGTTTCGAGCGGGCCTGGCAGGCCAGCGGCGGGGTGCTGGAGCGCACTGATGTGGGCGACCAGCACGTTCACGCCGCCATGGAAGCCCTGGGGGCCGGCCTGGGTGGCGAGCAGTCGGGGCACATCCTCTCGGCACGCCACGGCATGAGCGGCGACGGCCTGCTCAGCGCCCTGCAGGTGGCCACCCTGATCCACGGCGCCGGCCTGAAGCTGGACGAATGGATGGACGGCAGCTTCCAGCCCTACCCCCAGCGGCTGGTGAACGTGACCGTGCCCGACCGGCAGCGGCGCCAGCGGTGGCAGGACTGCGAACCCCTGCGGCTGGCGGTGGCCGAGGCGGAGGCGGCCATGGCGGGCCATGGGCGGGTGCTGGTGCGGGCCAGCGGCACCGAACCCCTGCTGCGGGTGATGGTGGAGGCGGCCGAGCAGGCCCAGGTGGACCATTGGACCGACCGCCTGGCGGCCGAGGCGGAGCGGCACCTCAACCGGGCCTGAGCACCCCGGCCCCGACGTTCCGGTTTTACGGTTGACAGGTCGTCACGGCCCCTGACGAGGCGCCTGGGGAATGGAGGGATCCTGCCTTTGCGGTGCCATCACCGTGCGCATGACGGACACCACCGCGGTGGATGCGTGCCACTGCGGCATGTGCCGGCGCTGGGGCGGTGGTCCTGCCCTGGGGGTGAGCGGCGGCACCGACGTCCGGATCGACGGCGCCGAGAGGGTGCGGGTCTACCGCTCGTCGGAGTGGGCCGAACGGGCCTTCTGTGGCACCTGCGGCACGCACCTCTACTACCGGCTCCTGCCAAGCGGTGAGTACTTCGTACCCGTGGGTCTGTTCCAGTCCGGCGAGCCGTTCGCGTTCAAGGAGCAGATCTTCATCGACCGCAAGCCGGACTTCTACGCCTTCGCCAACCAGACCCACGACCTGACGGAAGCGGAGGTCTTCGCCCGCTACGTCCCGGCCGGGGAGTCCGAACCAGGCCATTGAGCCTGAGGCGCATGGAGCCTCGGTGGCGCCTAGACCACGCCGTTGGCGCGGAACCAGGCCTGCAGCTGTTTCCAGCCGGCGGCGGCGGCGGCGGCGCGGTAGGTGGGCCGGTAGTCGGCGTGAAAGCCGTGGGGGACGCCGGGGAACACCTCGATACGGCTGGGGCTGCCGGCCGCCTTCAGGGCCGCCTGCATCCGCTGCACCGACGCCATCGGAATGCCGTCGTCCTCGCCGGCATAGAGCCCCAGCACCGGCGCCTTGAGCCGGGGAATCACGTCGATCGGATAGAGGGGCTGCAGGTCGGTGGCCTGGCCCACCAGGCGGCCATACCAGGCCACCCCGGCCTTCAGCTTCGGGTTGTGGGCGGCATAGAGCCAGGTGATCCGCCCGCCCCAGCAGAAGCCGGTGATCCCCAGGCGTGACACGTCCCCTTCACCGCTGGCGGCCGCCCAGGCGGCGGTGGCATCCAGGTCGGCCATCACCTGGGCATCGGGCACCGTCGCCACCAGCGGCAGGATCGAAGGGATGTCGGGCAGCACGGTCACATCGCCCTGGCGATCGAACAGGCTCGGGGCGATGGCCAGGTAGCCCAGCTGGGCCAGGCGGCGGCAGACATCCTGGATATACGTATGGACGCCGAAGATCTCCTGCACAACCAGCACCACCGGGAAGCCCGAGCCCTTGGCGGGGCGGGCCCGGTAGGCCTTCACGGCACCACCGGCCGCCGGCACCGACACCCACCCGGCCGTCAGCCCCCGATCAGGGGTGGTGACGGTGGACGCCGCCACCGGCCGCACCGCCAGGGCGAAGCTGGCGGCCGCGCCTCCCAGCAGCAGCTCCCGGCGGCCGAGGAGTAGCCAGGGGCCGGGATCATTCGGGAACGGGGCCATGGAACGTGACCTGATGGGATGCCGTTGATCGTCGTCGAGCCAGCTCTTGGGAGCAAGCTGGATTGGCGGCATGTCAAGGATCGCCTAGGCGAAGCCCATCAGCGGCGCCAGGTCTCGGCCCGGGAGGTGCCATGCCTGGCCCGTTGATCGCAGGCCCGGGGCACTTCAAGGGCTGACGACGCTGAGTTCCTGAACTTTGCCGGAATTGGACACCAGGCACTTCCATTGCTCATTGGTTGAGCCTCCCCGTACGCCAATGGCCTTCACCATCACCACGGAGTTGGCCTGGGAAAACTCGCTCCGAATGATGTTCAGGGTCTTGACCTTGCCGCCGTACTGTCCATTCACGGCAGCCATGCAGGCTGACTTCGCCGCCGCACTCACCGTGCTGCTGGTGGGGCTGTTGCTTGGGGCGGTTGTGATCACCGAGAGTTCCGCCACTTTTCCGGTGTTGGACACAAGACATTTCCAAGACTCGTTCTGGGAGCTGCCTCTCACCCCGATGGCCTTGACCATCACCATGGAATTGGCTTGCGAAAACTCGCTGCTCTGCACCTTCACATCCTTCACGAGTCCGCCGTACTGGTTGTTGACCGCCATAAGGCAGGCTGATTTTGCTGCGTCAGGGACCCCGGCGGCCCCGGCGACCGGGATGGTCAGCACCAGGCCGAAGCCAGCGGCGAAGGCTGGGATGAAGCAACGCAATGCCATGGATTTCTCTCGCTGTGAATGAATGTGAAGGGTCTGCAGTGGATGACAGGGCTGTCCTTGGCGGGTTGGTGTGACCAAGGACACGGTGCAATTTACCACCCGATTATGCTGCTGTCTTGGTTGGCGCAACTTCTAAAGACTTTCATCGCAAGTCATCTCAATGAGTGAGACACTTGCCCCGCGTAGCCGTGCCCATTGGATGCGCCTAAAGTGCCCGGGTAGCTGAAGACAATAGTGGAATCCTATCTCGATTGGTCCGACAAAGGGAGGGCGGGGCTTTGGCGTTACTACCTGGGGACTTTCCTGATCATCAGTGTCTTTTTTGTGCTGTCTGGATTCGCCGTCGTGCCATTGATCCTTCTGGCGCCCAAGTACAAGGAGTCGCTGACTCTCAGTGTGCTTGCAACGCTGGTGAGTTTCATCGGCTCCTTTGTCTTGATCCCTCTCATCGTGCAGTTTGTGCACAGGCGTCCCTGCTGGAGTGTGGCACTGCCAAGGCTGTATTTCGAGCGCTGGAGCTTCTTCACTGGTCTCGGGGTCGGTTCGGTGGTGGCAGCGTTGACTATCGGCGTTTTCAGTGCCATCGGGATCATGCCACTGGAACGGAATCCTGATTTCGATCCACCAACCTTGTTGCTGCTGGCTGTCGTTGGATTTGCGGGCATCTTCATTCAGGCGGCCAGTGAGGAGATGCTCTTTCGTGGCTATTTCACGCAGCTGGTCCGACGTTTCACTTCCAACAGGTATGTCTTGATCGGAATCCCTTCCGTGCTCTTCGCCTTGCTGCACATCGCCAATATCTCATCCTTGGGTGGCGGTCTCTGGGTGATGCTTCCGTACTTGATCTCCGGCGTGTTGTACGGCTGGGCGGCCTACCGTTCCGGATCGTTGTGGATGCCGGTTTCGCTGCACCTGGCCAACAACTACACGTCCCTCGTCCTGGTGGGAACGAAAGGTGATGCCCTCAGATCGGCGGCGCCATTTCTGATCGAGCTGCCAGGGTTGACGCTCACGACACTTGCCGTGTTTGTCCAGTCTGCGGCGATCGTCCTGGTGATCACTGTTCTGGCAAAGAGGTTGGGCCGCCCTCCCCTGCGCCCATCGATGCGTTAAGCCGCTGCACCAGGCGCCCCAGCAGTTCCCGCCGGGCCGGGCCCTGCTGGCCCGCCTCGGTGATCAGCAGGGCCTTCACCTGGAGGTCGTCCTCCGTCATCGCCTCGATGCCCAGCAGGCGGGGTGGCTCCAGCAGCATCGGGGCCCAGTGCGGATCGCTGCCGAAGGCGGCCAGCTCCTCGCCGATCAGGGCCATCGCCCCCGACAGGTCGGTGAGGCTGCGGGGCAGCAGCAGGGTCACCTCCGCCCCCGAGCGCAGCTTGGTGTGGTTCACCACCTGCTCGCAGTGGCTGTTGGGCACCACCACCATCCGCTGATCGGCGCAGCGCAGCTCCGTGCTCAGCACCCCCACGTCCACCACCTCGCCCGTGCGCCCGCCGATCTCCACCACATCCCCGATGGCGTAGCGATCGTCCAGCAGCAGCACCAGCCCGGCGACGAAGTCACGCAGCAGGCCCTGGAACACCAGCGCCAGGGCGCCCAGTACGGCGCCGCTGGCCAGGACGGCATTGCTGGAGAGATCCCGCAGCACCGGGATGCCGAGCACAGTCCAGAGGCCGAACAGCAGGAAGCAGGCCAGGTTCACCAGCCGCTGCAGCACCCGCAGCAGGCTGAGGTAGCGCTGGCGGCGGCGGGCCCGTTGCTCGCTGCGTACGGCCGGATGGCTGGCCCACTGGGCCAGCAGCAGCCCCACAAGGCCCCGCAGCACCGCGGCCAGGGCCAGCAGCACCAGCGCCTTCATCAGCACCACCAGCGGCTGCAGCAGCACGTCGATCGCGGCCGGGATCTGGCCGGGCCAGGCCAGCAGAAACACCGCGCCCATGGCGACGCCCAGCAGCAGGATCAGGGCCGTCAGCAGTCGGCTGAAGGACTGGGTGAACCGGACCAGCAGGGGATCGAAGCGTCCCGATCGCTCCACGCTGCGCCGTTGGAGGCGAGGCAGCAGCCGCTGGCTCAGGTGCCAGAGCCCCACCGCCAGGCCCATCAGCACCGCCAGGACCGTGGCCGAGAACAGCGCCGTCTGCAGGCGGCTGTTGAGCTGGTCCTTTTCGAACACCCGCCTGGCGCTGCGCAGCCGCCGTTCCAGCAGGCCGCGCCACTGCTCCGCCAGCTCAGCGGCGGGCAGGCCGTTGTACTGGGCGTCCTGATCGGTGACCGTGAGCAGGGGGAAGGGGCTGGCCCGACCGGGCACCAGGGCCGACAGCCGCAGTCCTCCCCCCGGCTCCTGGAGCACCACCACCCGCAGGGCGTCCGGCGCCCCCTGCAGGCCCAGGTGGTTCGGGTCACAGGTGGCTTTGGTCCCCGCGACACCGGTGCGATCCAGCAGCGCCTCCCCCAGCCGTTCCCCCGGGGTGCAGGGATTGCGGGGTTCGTACAGCAGGGCCAGGTTGCCCTCGATCACCCGGGCCCGTTCGGCGGCCTCCGGCCCGTCGTCGCTGCCGGAGGCCACCGCCGGCGACGCCACGGTGAGCACGGGCACCCCCAGGATCCGCACGGTGCCGAGGCGGAAGCTGCCGGCGTTGCCGTTGTCGGGGGCGGTGGTGCCGGGGCCCCCCGGGGCGGGGGGTCCGGCGGCGACCGTCGCCGCCGCCGGACCCGCGGCCAGGGCCCCCAGGGCGATGAGGAGCGCCAGGGCCAGGGCCAGAAGCGCACCCGGGGCCCAGGGCGCCAGGCCGCCACGGCGCAGAGAAGGCAGGCGTCGCGGTGGGCGGGGCATCGGCGTCGGGGCGGCGGCGAGGGCCTGTGGCCCGGATGATGGCAGCGGGATTCCCCCTGGGCTTCAGGGGCCACCGATAGCCGCCAGTGGAACAGCGTGTCGGTTGAGGAGTCTGTGATGCCTCAACGCCGCGCCCATCGGATTCCGCTGGCCCGCGCGCTCCTGCCCTCCCTGCCGCGCTGATCCCTGGAAGGGCCGGCTATCCGTCGCTTCGCGGGTGAGTTTGCCGTCATCCCTGCCGGTGCGTGAGGGGCAGATTGAAATGACTCAGCTGCCCAGGTCCATGGCACGCCTCGCAACCAACGTCCGGCAATGGCTGGCACGGCGCCTGCGGGCGGCCGCCGCCGCCCTGTGGCAGGAGCCATCGCCGCCCCCGCTGGCCGTCAGCAGCCCGCCCCTGGCGCCGGCGCCTGTCCGACCGCCCGCCCCACCGGCTCCGCCGGTCGATCGGGTCGCCGCGCTCCTGCCTGGGGTGCGGGAGCCCCTCTCGGTGGAGGCCGCCGTTCTCAGCCGGGACATGACCGTGCTCAAGCGCGAAGCCGCTGATTCCCTGGCGGCCCTCGGTGCCGCCCATGCCCTGATCAGTTCCGCCCGGCTGGCCCAGGTGCAGGAACTGCGGCCGCGCGTCATCGAAGGCCAGGCGTCGGGGGAGGCCCTGATGGCGCTCGCCGCCGAGTACCAGGGCTGGCAGGGCGACCAAGTGCGCATCTTTGACGCTCTGGCGCTGGTGATGCGGATGGGGGTGCCCCGGGGTCTGGTGCTCGACCAGCTGGATCCAGGGCTGCAGGAGCAGGCCCGCTCCCACCTGGAGGCCCTGTCGCTGGAGTACCAACGCCGCCTGCTGGCGGAGCAGTTCCACACCTCACGCTGAGGCTTGGGCGGCATCGCTCCGGGGGGCCGAAGCCTGCTCCAGGCACCGCGCAACAACAGCCGGCGGATTGGATGGGAGCCTGCGCAGATCAAGCCTCGAATTGGTCGTAGAAGCGGGATTTCAGCGCACAGGCCTGGTCGACCTGATGCATGGCTCAGGCCAGGCCCCGTTCATCGGGGATCAACTTGCCGATCTGCCGTGCCAGTTCCTGGGCGTGGGTGAGGCCGCCCAGCAACGTATCGGTGCCGATATCGGATTGGCGACTGTCATGGATCATGTGATAGTAAAAGAATTCAGACTTCTTTCGCTCTGAAGTCTGACCATGGGACAGACGCTGCGAGAGCCGAGGCCATAGGCAGCTGTACTCCACGGACACCAGCACTTCCGCCCAGAAGCGGAGAAAGCAGACCAGTGCCAACTGCTGATGGGGCTGGCCAAGACAGCGCATGAGCTGTTGCTGGCTGGCGTGGCGCACGCCACGGGTGACGGCGGATTCCTCGGTGGTCAGGATCTGTTCGCGAGTGGCACCAAGACTGACGAGATCCAGAAACAACAACTCGCGATGGGAGGGAAGCGCGACCCCCTTGGTATTGCGTGGAAACTCCTCGTGCAGGATCAGGCGCACAGCCGCCTTGATGGGTTCATCTTCAAGGGCATCAATCACGAACTCATAGATGTTCACGATGCACAGCGAGAGATGGCGTCTCTGGATGAGAAGCGCCAACAGCCCATCCCAGCTGAGCGCATCTGAACGGGACTGCAGATGGGTCTGAAACTGGCCGATCCGCAGGGTTTCGTGCCGGTTGAGTAGCTCCAACATGCGGCTAACTGGCAAAGAGAATCTTCAGGTCATTGCGCCAGTTCTGGTCAGGGATCGGTGCGAAGGGGCGCGCCACAGCCCACATCAGTTCAAAGTCGTTGCGTAATGTACCCGTCACCAGTGGATTGGCGGCCTGCAGATCAAGCTCCAGTTGAAAGGTGTGGATGGCAAGAGATCCGTGCAGAAATGGGGCGGCGATCATGGTCTGACCAGCGCGGTAGATCGCCAGGGAGGGCAAGGTGTCATAGAGCCTGATCTCAAGCGGACAGCCCTGCTGGCTGCTGCCGATGGCCAGCTCCAGCGTTTCCAGGTTGGCGATCACACAACTCTGGATATCGACCTCATCGGCCATCAGTGAACAGGTGTAGCGTTTCAACACCTCTTCGCGTAGCCGGGCAGCCTGAGAATAGGGCCAGGCCAGCAGAACGCGGACGCGCACATCCTGCCGAAGGCAGCGAATGAGCTGGGGTCGATAGTGGTCAAGATTTGGCGCAAAGGTCTGCAGAATATCAACGCCTCTGTTCTCTGATGACTCTTCCTGACTCACACCCTCAAGGGCATCGGCGAAGACTTCAGAGGGGAAAGACTCATGGATTCTGATCAATCCAATCCCCGTAAAACCTGGATCACTCTGACGATACTCACTGATCAGAAAGCGATGCAGTTGGGGCAGCTTGTAGCCGCGACCTTCAATCCCGAACTTCCGATAGATGGTCCGAAGCCTCTGGGTGAAGGCCTCTTCCTCGATCGATCGGTAAGCGTGCTGGTAGGCCGCCAGCAGTTGATGCTTGGTTTGCCCCTGTTCCTCCTGAAGGCACAGAATGACTTCCATCTCATGGGGCGTCAGTGCGTAGCGCTGCTGCTGAGCGATGTCCTCCAGGAAGGATGTCCAGTTCATGGCCCGTGCGGGAGATGGTCAGTGCATGGGGGTGCGTTCACAAATCCATCGTATCGCCTTCTGTTGACAGGAGGCGTTGCTTCCACCTCCCTCCATCTGTATCCACCTGTCCATGATTGACATCACTCGCGACCGTCTGGGAGCCTCAGTTGCCAGCTTCTCGCAAGGCAATCATGCTCGACTCTCAGCGAGATCTATATCGCCGTATTCAAGCCTATAAGCTGGATGATCCCAGCCACGAGATAGGTTTCGTTCGGCATTTGATGCGGCAACACGGCTGGAGTCGAGAGTATTGTCTACGCGCGATTGACGACTATAAGAAGTTTGTCTTTCTGGCGGCTGTCGCTGGCCATCAGGTCGTGCCTTCTGACCAGGTTGACCAGGTCTGGCACCTCCACATTTTGTACAGCGAGTCCTACTGGGAGGACTTCTGCCCCAATGTTCTGGGCCGCAAGCTCCAGCATTCCCCAGCCCAGGGGGGCTGGCAGGAGCGCGCGAAGTTTCACCACTTGTACCGCGCCACCATCAACAGCTACAGGCAGTTTTTTGGCGAGCCGCCCCTGGATCTCTGGCCACCAGCCGACATTCGTTTTGGCAGCGATCTACAGATGCAGCGCATCCACATCGGCCGTCGGCCTGGGCTGTGCCAGTTCCTGCCTGCACTCAGCCTCCTGGCGGTGTGCACCGCCGCGTCAACCTCACTGGCCCGGGCCACAAGTTCCGCGGCTTCTGCCACCTCGGCAAGTGCTGATCTGCAGGCGATGCTGCTCCTCCTCCTGGCTATGGCGGTGGGGCTGGTCATTCGGCGCCTGATCCGCCGGCCGGATACCCAGGCCACCAGTCCGCTGCTGTCCGCTGAGCAACTTGCCTATCTGGCCCGTGGTGCGACAGGCGCGCTGGATGTGGCCCTTGCCCAATTGGTTGCTCGAGGTGTGTTGCGGCCGAATCGAATGATGAAGACGTTGGATCTAGTCTCCCATCCATCGCCGTCTGCATCGCCACTCGAGCAGCAGCTTGTACAGCGCCATAAGCAGCTGATGAAAGCTACATCCATGACGCCAGCCTATGAGAAGCTTGTCGCGCCGTCTACCTACGACTATTCGCAACTGATGAAGCGGCTGAGGAAGCATCGCCTTATCATCGGACCATTGTCTTTGTTGGCTTCACGTGTATTTCATCTGCTTATTCTTCTGCTGATTACATGGATTGTCTTGAGTGAGACTCTTCCCTTCTCGCGTGATTTCAGGCATGGGCTCATCGCTGTGACGAGCGGTCCGTGGGCGCTGGCGGTTGTTTGTAGTGTGTTTCTTGTCATCCCGGGCGGCCGCACGCGCTGGGGATCTTTTGTGCTCGAGCATCACCTGAAGTATGGCGACGCCCACGATCCGATGATCCGCGTCGCTTTGGTCGGTCCTAAGGCGCTGTCAGGGGGGCGTCTTGACGACCTCAGACTTTTGATTGATCGGATACAACGAGAAAAAGAACAATCGGGCTGTGGTTGCTGAGGTTGTGTCTGACCCAGGTCAGGGCCACTTGTAACACGATGAATGGTGCATCGGCTTAGGCTCCGGGAGCATGAGAAGCGATCGCTAGGTGCAGGCCAGATGGAACCCGCGGATGGTGGCTCGGCTGCTTCTATTCAGGCTGCTGAGGGCGTAGAGAGCTGTGGTGCTTGAGCTTGCATAGCAAGCGATCAGTGCAGAGGCAAGGCAACGACAGGTCGCCTGTCGGAAGGTGGTCCCGCCGCCGCCATCGATCCCATCATCATCCAGGCCCTGCCCGCGCCACGGGATCAGCAGGGGCCGTGCGTTCCCGCCCAAGAGCCTTCAGGCTTTGTGCCAGGCGGCGCTGTCCACCCGCAGGCTGGAGCCCCGCTCGCCCGCGATCACCTCGATGCCGCCGCGGATGCGTTCGCGCAGCGCGCCGACATGGCTGATCAGGCCGATCAACCGGCCCCCCTCCCGCAGCCGGTCGAGTTCGTCCATGGCCAGCTGCAGGTTGTCGGGATCGAGGCTGCCGAAGCCCTCGTCGATGAACAGGGCCTCCAGGGGCACGCCACCGGCGTGGGCCTGCACCGTGTCGGCCACCCCCAGGGCCAGGGCCAGGGAAGCCTGGAAGGTTTCGCCGCCCGAGAGGCTGCTGACCTCCCGCTCCTCGCCGGTGTAGGCATCCAGCACCCGCAGCCCCAGTCCGGCGTTGCGGCCGCCGTGGCCCCCCTCATCGGTGAGCCGCAGCTGGTAGCGGCCGGAGGTCATCAGGGTGAGCCGCTGGTTGGCGTAGCCGCAGATGTCGGCGAGGTAGGCCGAAAGCACCCAGCGCTGCAGGGAGATGTAGGGCGCCGCCTTGCCCTGGCAGCGGTTGGCCACGGCGACGAGCCGCTCGGCCCTTTCCTGCTTCTCCGCCAGTGCGGCAGCGCCGGCCCGGTGCTCCGCGGTGAGGCGGGTGATCTCCCGCTGGGCGGCCCGGGCTTCACTGCGGCGCTCCACCGCCCGGGTGCGGGCGGCATCCAGGCGGGCCACGGCCTCAGCGGCGGCGGTGGTGTCGGGGCGCAGCTCCGGCAGTTCGGCAAGATCCGGCGCCGCCAGGATCCCCCGCTGCTGGATCACCTCCGCCTCGTAGGCCGCGATCCGCTCGACCAGTTTCAGGCGCCAGCTCTCCTCCTGCAGGGCCGCCGCGGCGTCCGCCGCCGTGGTGAACGGCGAGGCGGCCAGCTCCTGGCCCAGCCGCCGGGCCGCCTGCTCCAGCTCGCTGCTGGCGCGGGTGTGGGCGCCGGCCCCGGCCATCAGGGCCTTGAGGGCGGCCTCCAGGGGCCCGAAGGCCCGCAGCACCGCGCCCGGCTCCAGCCCCTCCCCCAGCTCCCGCGCCACCTGCTCAGCAAGGGTCCGCTGCCGCTGGCTGGCCTCGGCGGCGGCCCGGCTCTCGAGGGCGATCGCCGTGGCGGCGGCCTCGATGGCCTTGGCCAGCTGCTGTCGATGCAACTCCCGATCAGCGGTGCGCTGCTCCAGGGCCGGCAGACCATCGGCCAGGGCCTGGGCCGCCAGGTGGGCCGCTGCGGCCGCGCCAGCCGTCTGGCGGGCGGCGAGCGGATCGGGGCTGTCGCCGGCCTTCTCCAGCACGGCGGCGAGGGCGGCCTGGGCGTTGGCCAGGGCCACCGCCGCCGCCTGCGCCGCCTGGGTGGCCGCGGCCAGGGTCCGTTCGGCGGCGGCGATCGTCCCGTCATCGACCGCGTCGGCCGAGGGCCGGGCCGGCGCCGGGTGCGCCGTGGCGCCGCAGACCGGGCAGGCGGTTCCGGCGGCCAGACCCCCGGCCAGCCGGGCGGCCATGCCCTCGATCTGGCGCCGCCGCAGATCGTTGAGGCCGGCGGCGGCCGTGTTGACGTCGCGATCGGCCCCGTTCCTGGCGACCTCGGCCGCGTTCTGGCGCTCCCGGACCGGGGCGATGGCTTCGGCGGCCAGGGCACGGCCTTCGGCCTCCTGGGCGGCCCGCTTCAGGCCCTCGAGCTGGTCGCGGGCGCTGCGGGCCTGGGCCAGCCGGGCCAGCTCCCGCTCCTGCTCCGCCGCCAGGAGCTCCTGCTGGTCGAGGGCGGTGGCCCGCCCGGCTTCGGCGTCGCCGGCCCGCTGGCTGGCGGCGGCCGCCGCCCCCCCGGCCTGGGCGGCTTCTTCGGCCTTGCGGGCCAGCTCCCGCACCTCGGCCCCGCGGGCGGCCAGGTCGGCACTGGCCGTGGCAAGGGCTTCGGCGGACGGCAGGGCCACCAGAACCAGCCCCTGCACCGACCTAGGTAGCGCCCGCGCCGCGTCCCGGGCCTGGATCGCCGCTCGCAGCTGCTCCTGCAGCTCCCGCTCCACCAGGGCGAGAGCGCGGCGGGCCCCCTGTTCGGCCACCAGGCTGGGGCGCAACGTTTCGGCCCGCTCCGCCTGGCTGAGCTTCTGGCGGTACTCCTCCACCGTCGCCCGTTTGGCGTCCAGTTCACCCAGCCGGGCGGCGGCGGCGGCGCGCCGGTCCCAGCGCTCCGCCTGCGCCGTGAGAGCCGCCTGGGCCGCCTGGGCCGCCGTCAGGCTGGTGGAGGCCTCCCCCAGGGCGACCTCGGTGCCCTGCACCACCAAGGCGATCTGCCCCACCAGCGCCTCCAGGCCGGCCTGGTCGGCGGGTGGCGGCGGCGGTTCGCCCCCTTCCGGCAGCTCGGGAGCCTGGGAGGTCCAGGCGTCGGCCGCCCGGCGCCGCAGCACCTCCTGCTCCCGGGCCTGCTCCAGCGCCAGGTTCCGCGCCGTGCGGGCCTGGTCTTCGAGCCACCAGCCGGCCCGCTCGTAGATCACCGTGTCGAAGAGGGTCTTGAGCAGGGCTTCGCGCTCCTCGGCCCTGGCCCGCAGCACCTCGGCGAAGCGCCCCTGGGGCAGCAGGATCACCTGGCGGAACTGGGCGGCGTTGAGCCCCACCAGGTGCTCCACCTCGCGGGTCACCTCGGTGGTCTTCGCCGCCACGGCCTGCTCCGGGGCACCGGCGTCGAGCCGGAACAGGAACGCCTGGGGCGCCTTCTCGGTGGTGCCTTGGCCGCGGGCCTTTGGGGCCGTGTGGGCAGGGACCCGCTCCACCCGGTAGCGGGCGTCGCCGCAGGAGAACTCCAGGCTCACCCTGGGCACGGCGCCGGGGGCGGCGTGGTCGGAGCGCAGTCCCTTGACGCTGCGCTCGCCCGACACTTCGCCGTAGAGGGCGAAGCAGAGGGCATCGAGCAGGAAGGTCTTGCCGGCGCCGGTGGTGCCGTGGATCAGGAACAGCCCTTCGGCGGCCAGGGCGTCGAAGTCGATCGCCACCGGATCGGCGTAGGGCCCGAAGGCCTCGATCGCCAGCCGGTGGGGCTTCACCGCTCCCCTCCCCGTTCCGCCGCCGCCAGGGCCGCCCGCAGCAGCTCGGCCTCCGGCTCGTCGGGCGGCTGGCCCTGCTGGTCGGTGAAGAAGGCGGTGGCGAGCTGCAGTGACGAACGGGCCTGGCGCACCTGGCGGTGGCGCTCGGCGCCGCCGGCGCGGGCCAGCTCCGGTGGCTCGTGGCGCAGCTCGGCGATGTGGGGGAAGCGGGCCCGCAGCCGGGCCATGGCCTGCAGCGGCAGGCTGTCGTCGGTGAGGATTGCCCGCACCCGCGCCTCGCTGGCGGCGGCGTGGGCAGGGTCGCCGCAGAGTTCGTCGATGGGGCCCCGCAGGGTGCACAGGCGCCGGCCCACCCCCAGCGGCACCACCTGCACCGTGGGCGTCCCGTCGGCGGCCAGCTCCACGATCCGCACCGATTTCACCTGGCGCTCCTCGGAGAAGGAGTAGGGCAGGGGGGTGCCCGAGTAGGCCACCCGGGGGCCGTCCAGCTGCTGGGAGGCGTGCAGGTGGCCGAGGGCCACGTAATCGAAGCCCGCGAAGGCGGCCACGCTCACCCGGTCGACGTTGCCGATGGTGAGCTCCCGTTCCGATTCCGAGGTTTCCCCGCCGGCCACGAAGGTGTGGGCCACCAGCACCGAGCGCTGCCGGGGCCGCCCCTCAAGGTCGGCGCGGATGCGCGCCAGGGCCAGCCGGGTCACCTCCTCGTGGCGCAGGCGCACCGGTTCGCCGGCCAGGGCCGGCCCGACCACGGCCGGCTCCAGGTAGGGCAGGGGATAGATGGCCACCGGCGTGCCCCCGTCCCGGGGCGTCACCAGCACCGGCTCCTGGGCCCGGGCCACGTCGCCGCGCACCGTGACCCCGAAAGCCGACAGCAGCGGGTCGTACACCGACACCCTCACATGGGAATCGTGGTTGCCGGCGATGGCCACCACGGCGGTGCCACCTGTGCTCAGCTGGGCCAGGGCCTTGTTGAACAGCTCCACCGCCTCCGCCGGTGGGATGGCCCGGTCGTAGAGATCGCCGGCGATCAGCACCGCATCGACGGCGTGCTCCTGGGCCAGTTCGGCGATCCGCTCGATCGCCGCCGCCTGCTCCTCCAGCAGTGAGGCCCCGTGAAAACTGCGGCCCAGGTGCCAGTCGGAGGTGTGCAGCAGACGCATGGTGACAAGGTACCGAGGCCAGCGGCTCCCAGGCGGTCGTCAGTTGGTGCCAGCGGCCGTCAGGGAGTGGAAGGTCTGGACCTGCCCCGGGGAGAGGGCAAAGCTCAGATCCCCGGCGGAACTCGGCACCGTGATCCTCAGGGGCAGGCCATCGGCAGGGGTCGGCTCGAGGCTGCCGGCGTCGAACTGGGAAGACGAGGCCGGGATCGCACCACCGGCAGAGGCCGTCAGCTCTTTGCTGAGGTTGGCGAGACTCCAGTCCTGATCCTTGCCATCACTGAGCAGCAGGGGTCGGGCATGGTCCAGCGTCAGCTTGGGGGACTCCGCATTCAGGCGTAGACGCAGACCCGTGGCCGCGTTGATGTCGGAGCGTTCGTAGAGCATGACGCCGAGGCGGTGGCCCTCCCCGTCATCAAGATTCCAGTTGCCATCGGTTTCGGCGGCCGTGGCCGCGGGTGGCGAGAGGAGCGAGGCCAGCACGAACAGCCCGACCGCCACGATCCCGGCACGGCCGATGCCGACCAGACGGTGCCAAGCCGTCATCGCCACGGATGCGAAGAAAGAAAGAATTCTTTTCATTGGCTTGTGATTTTCTGCTGGGACATTTTCAACCTAATCAGATCGCCTGATGCGGCGCAGGCGGATACCCAACGTGTGAGAAATATGCCGTGTTCACTATCCTGGTCTAGCGCACAAAATCCCGCCTATGGCCAGTGGGAGTCTGAACGCCTGCTTCTTGCCAAGGGGCTCTTTGACCCTGCTCAGATCCATCGGCTGCAGCAGACTTGGTCCCTTCTGCAGCCTCTATGCAGCGCCGATTCCATCGGACGGCGTCATCGGATGGCCCCGGGCCGTGACCGCTCCCCGCTGTTTCTGCCCACCTGGTGCAATGCAACCGGCCATGCTGGAGCCATGAACCCCTCCACGCCGGCCTCCACCGCTGAGCCAGGCCACTGGGACCAGCGCTACCAGCAGGGCACGGACGGCTGGGAACTAGGCCGGCCTGCTCCGCCGTTGGAGCAGTTTCTGCGCAGCCATCCCCTGGCCCCCCGGCCCCCGGGCCCGGTGCTGGTGCCGGGTTGCGGCCGCGGCCATGAGGCCGCCCTGCTCGAGAAGCTCGGCTTCAGCGCCATCGGCCTGGATTTCAGTGCTGAGGCCCTGAGGGAAGCTCGCTCCCTGCACGGCCCGGAGCGGGCCGGTCTGCGCTGGCTGCAGGCCGACCTGTTCGACCGGCCGGCCCTGGAGGCGGCGGGTCTGGCGCCCGGCAGCCTCAGCGGGGTCGTGGAGCACACCTGCTTCTGCGCCATCGGTCCGGCCCAGCGCGAGGCGTACTTCGCCACCGTCTGCCGATTGCTGGCTCCGGGCGGCTGGCTGCTGGGACTGTTCTGGTGCCACCCCAGGCCGGGCGGTCCGCCCTGGGGCAGCGACCCCCAGGCGGTGGCCGCCCAGCTGGCCCAGGCGGGGCTGGTGGCTGAGGTGTGGGAGCCGGCCACCGGGTCGGTGGACCAGCGCCCGGACGAATGGTTGGGCCTGTGGCACCAAAGCTCAGCCCAGCCCTGAGCCGAGCAACACCCGGTTCCAGGGCATCACGGCCAGCAGGCGGGCCATGCCGCAGAAGCCGGAGACGCCGGCGAAGGTGAGCCCGGCCCCCACGAAGCCACTCAGCCAGATCCAGCCCGGCGCTACCACCTGGCTGAGGATCACCCCCAGCAGCACCAGGCTGCCGGCCACGATCTGCACCTGGCGCATCAGCGGGAGTGGCGCTCCCTTCAGCTTGCGCACCGGGAAGCCGGCCTGCTCCCAGCTGGGCAGACCACCGAGCAGGTCGGTGACGGGGTGGGGATGGCCCTGCTGGAGCAGCTGGGCGAGACCCTTGCCGCTGCGGTTGCCGCTCTGGCAGACCAGCACCAGCGGGCCGCGGGGCAGATCGGCCTGGGCCAGGCGGGACAGGGGAACGTTGAGGCTGCCGGCGATGTGGCCGGTGGCGAACTCCATCGGCTCGCGCACATCGATCACGGTGACCTCACCGGCCGCGAGTCGTTCGGCGAGGTCGTGGGCGCCCAGACGGGTGGGGGTGGTCCTGGGAGTGATGGTCACGGTCGTGGTGGTCATGGAGGGAGGAAGGAAGGGGATGGCATTCACTGGGCAGCGCGTCAGGCCTGGACGACCCCGTCCAGCGGGAAGCCTTCGGCGGCCCAGCGGCTCAGGCCGCCGTGGAGGTTGGCCACCTGGGTCCGGCCCGCCTTGAGCAGCTGCTGGGTGGCCAGGGCGGAGCGACTGCCCGAATGGCAGACCACCACCAGGGGCCGACCGGTGGGGATCTCGCCGGCGCGGGTCTCCAGCTCCGGGAGGGGGACCAGCAGGCTGCCGGCCACGTGTCCGTCGGGCCCCGCAAACTCCTCGGCGGAGCGCACATCGAGCACGGTGACGTCGCCGCGATGGGCGGCCACCCAGGCGGGGCTGAGTTCCGGCAGTCCGGCGAAGCTGCGGGCCATGGGTGCCCAGGCCGGAGCCGCCGTGGCCTCGCGGGGCTTGCCGGAGCGCATGTTGCCGGGCAGGGCCTGGGCGATCCGGTGGGGATGGGGCAGCCGCATGTTCTCCATGTGGCCCGCGAAGTCCCGCTCGGTGGCGTTGCCGCCCAGGCGGGCGTTGAAGGCCTTCTCCTCGGTGACGGAGGTGACGCTGCGGCCGGTGTAGTCGTGGCCGGGGTAGAGCAGGCAGTGATCCGGCAGGGTCAGGATCTGTTCGGTGATCGAGGCCCAGAGGGTGTGGGCGTTGCCCTGCTGGAAGTCGCAGCGGCCGCAGCCGCGCACCAGCAGGGCGTCGCCGGTGAAGGCCATCGACTGGTCGTCGAGCACGAAGGTGAGGCAGCCGTCGGTGTGGCCGGGGGTGGCGCGCACCTGCACATGGCGGCCGCCGAACAGGACCCGCTCGCCGTGGCGGAGGGGCCGGGTGACGTGCTCGGCGCCGACGCAGGCGGCCAGGCCGATGGCGCAGCCGATGGACTGGTGCATCAGCCAGCTGCCCGTCACGTGGTCGGCATGGGCGTGGGTGTCGATCGCGGCCACCAGCTCGACGCCCAGTTCGCGGATCAGGGAGAGGTCGCGCTCGTGCTGTTCGAAGACCGAATCGATCAGCAGCGCCTTGCGACTGGCCACATCCGCCAGCAGGTAGGTGAAGGTGCCGGTGTCGGCGTCGAACAGCTGGCGGAACAGCAGGGGGGCGCCCCCGGCGGCGGCGGCGAGGGACAGGGCGGGCGCGGGCGCGACGGACATGGGTGCTCAGGCATCAAGTGTTATGAGCATAGCCGCATACATGAGGAGCCAGGTGATTCTGCGGCGCATCTGCAGATTGCTGGTGGACGTGCTCCGCGCTTCAGGGCGCCAGCCGCTCGATGGTCCAGGCCGGCTCGCCCTGTCGGTAGCGGAAGCGATCGTGCAGCCGGTTGGTGCGGCCTTGCCAGAACTCGAACTCGAACGGCACCACCCGCAGCCCGCCCCAGGACGGCGGCAGCGGCACCTCGCCATCGGCGAAGCGGCGCTTCATGGCGTCCCACTGCATCTCCAGGATCGAGCGGGAGCTGATCACGGCGCTCTGCTGCGACACCCAGGCCCCCAGCCGGCTGCCGACGGGGCGTGAGAGGAAGTAGGCCAGCGATTCGGCGCCGCTGATCCGCTCGGCCCGGCCCAGGATGGCCACCTGCCGCTCCAGCCCGTACCAGGGAAACAGCAGGCTCACCTCCGGATGGGCGGCGATCTCGGTGGCCTTGCGGCTTTCGTAGTGGGTGAAGAACACGAAGCCCCGTGCGTCGAAGGCCTTGAGCAGCACGGTGCGGGCGCTGGGGCGCACCCCGTCGCTGGTGCCCAGCACCATGGCGTTGGGTTCTTCCAGCCCGGCGGCCACCGCCTGATCGAACCAGTGGCGGAACTGCGCCACCGGATCGTCCGCCAGGTCCCCCCGCCGCAGGGCCTGGCGCCGGTAGTCCCGGCGCAACTGGGCGGGGTCGGTGGGGGTGGCTGGATCTCCCATGGCCAGCCGTCGCGCGGCGTCATGCAGGCCCCAGCCTGGGGCCTGCGGAGCCATGGGTCATCCCTCCTATCGTGTTACATGTAACCGCAGGCGGGAGTCCATGGATCCGGCGGCTGATCGCGAGGGCCTCCGACTGGCGGCGACGCGCCTGAAGGTGCGTGCCCATCGCCAGCGGTTGCGTGCCCAGGGGTTGCGGCCGATCCAGATCTGGGTGCCCGACGTGCGCTCGCCCCGGTTCGCCTCCGAGGCCCGTCGCCAGAGCCTGCTGGCCATTGCCGGCTCCCTGGAGGCCGAAGACCAGGCCTTCGTGGACGCCATCTCCCTCTGGCCGGATCAGGCTCAGGAATGAATCGCGGCGAGATCTGGACCGTGGCGGGGGGGCCGGCCTACGCGGGCAAGCCCCGTCCAGCGGTGATCGTGCAGGACGATGCTTTCGCCGTCAGGGATTCGGTGACGATCTGTCCGCTCACCAGCCAGACCACGGACCTCCCCCTGTTCCGAATCCCGGTGGAACCCTCCCCCACCAATGGTCTGGCCGTCACCAATTGCCTGATGGTGGACAAGCTCACCACCGTGCCTCGCGCGCGGCTGGGTCGAAGGATCGGGATCCTTGACGACGCCCTTCTGGTGCGGATGAATCGCTCCATCCTGGTCTTCCTGGGCCTGGCCCGCTGATCGTCATTTGGGGAAGGTATGGCCACAGGCCAGGTGCGAGATCCCCTCGGCGGCCGTGGCCTGGTTGAGCTCGTCATTGAGATCCGCCGGCAGGCTGATGAAAATGCTTTCCCGCATGGAACACCTGCCACCTGTGCCAGATCCTGGCAAAGGTG
The DNA here is from genome assembly GCA_943372935.1 of Synechococcus sp. UW140. GTDB lineage: Bacteria > Cyanobacteriota > Cyanobacteriia > PCC-6307 > Cyanobiaceae > Cyanobium. The sequence continues at coordinate 54,007 of CALSAP010000013.1, read as the reverse complement.
GACCGAAGACCAGCCCTAACCTCAACTCACCGAGAGCAGGGCCTGAGCCCTTCGTGGACCTGATCGCCGTTGCGCCGACCCGCGTGGAAGCCGACACGTGCGCCGATGGCCTCCTGTCCGCTTGCCTGGGGGATGACGTGATCGCCTTGGACGCCGCCCAGTGGCAGGAGCGCCGCCACTCGCAGGATCCCCATTGGCGCGGCATCGCCCGTGATGCGATCCGGCTGACTCCGGCCTTTGTGCTCTCGCTGTTGATCTGAAGGCGGCGTACGGCTGGGCTCAGGGCGTGCAGCGAATCTCCACCCAGGGCTCAGCTTCGCTGAGGCTGGCCATCGCTTGATTGAGGTGGCGCAGCAGGATTTTCTGAAGCGAGACGTTGGACGTATTCCCGACCCGAAGCCAGATCACCTGGGGAGGTGGGCCTTGCTGAGCGAGAAGGTTGAGGAAATCCCTGTCCTTGGTCATCACCACAGCTCCGGCCTCCTTCGCCTTCAGGAAGATCTGCCGATCCTCGGCGTCTCGGAGGCCCAGGTCTCTGACCGGGAACGCCTGGATGCCGGGGAAGCGGCTGCTGATCCACGGCGAGAGCGCTGGTGACAGCTGGGCGTCGAGCCAGAGAATCACGCCACCAGCACGGGGTGATCGACTTCCCGTGCCGCGTAGCTGAGGGCTGCTGGAAGATCCTCAGCTTCAAGATCGGGGAGCTCGGCGAGGATCTGCTCGCTGCTGAGGCCGGCGGCGTAGAGGTCGAGCACATCGCTCACGCGGATGCGCATGCCCCGGATGCATGGCTTGCCACCGCATTGCGCGGGGTTGTGGGTGATCCGGGCGGAGGTCATCGGGTCAGGTTAGGCGCCTCTCATGGACAGTGGGGTTGCCCCGGTTTCGTGGACAGGTCGATAGGAGTCACGCCATTCCCCTCAGACTGTCCATCAATGACCAACCCGACCAAGACCAGGCGCCGGTTTACGTCGCAGCAGAAGCAGGAGGCCGTAGCGCTCTGCCTCAGTGAGGGCCTCACCTGCATGGCTGTGGCCCAGCGACTTGGCATCCCCATCAGCAGCCTGGCCAAGTGGGTGAGGCAGGCCCGCAACTCCTTCGGAGAAGGCTCTGCCTACGATCGCGGGGACTTTGGCCCCCCTGAACAGGGTCAGCTCACCAGCGAGGAAAGGGCTGAACTGGCCCGGCTGCGCAAGGAAAACCGCGAGCTCAGGAGGGAAAAGGATTTTTTCAGGCTGGCGGCAGCGCACTTTGCAAAAGAGCAGCTGCGGCCGAGAGGTTTCGGCTGATCAGCCGGCTGTCGGACCGCTTTTCTGTGGCCTGGTTGTGCCAGCAGCTGGGCGTGGCCCGCAGCGGCTTCTACGCCTGGCGGCAGCGGCAGCAGAACCCTGGCCCACGGGCCCAGGAGAACGCAGTCATCACGGCCCAAGTGCAGGCGGTGTTTGAACGGCACCGGGGTTTCTACGGCGCACCACGCGTCCATCAGGAGCTCAGGGCCGCTGGCCTCAAGGTGGGCCGCCACCGTGTCGCCCGGCTCATGCGCTGTTCAGCGCTCAAAGCCAAGACCCGCCGTGGGTTCAGGTCATGCCGCAACAGCGGCAGCAAGACCGCCGGAGTCGCGGAGAACCTGCTGCTGCAGGAGTTCAGACCAGCAGCCCCCAATCGCTGCTGGGCCGGTGACATCACCTACATCCGCACCACAGCTGGTTGGCGGTATCTGGCTGTGTGGATCGATCTGTACAGCCGCCGTGTGATCGGCTGGGCCATGGGCGCCACCATGGAGGCCACGTTGGTGCTGGAGGCCCTCAACCGAGCCCTGGGGCACCGCCAGATCGAACCCGACCAGCTGATGATCCACACGGATCAGGGGAGCCAGTACCGGGCGACGGCCTACCAGCAGCTGCTGGAAAGCTGCAAGATCACTTGCAGCATGTCGGCCAAGGGCTGCTGCTGGGACAACGCGGTGGTGGAGAGCTTCTTCTCCACCCTCAAACACGAGCTGGACCTCGATGACGATGCCGAGACCCTGAACAGCCCTCAGCAACTGATCAGGCACTTGGCCTTCTGGATCGACGGCTACTACAACCGCGAGCGTCGTCACTCAACGATTGGCTACCTCAGTCCGATCGATTGCGAGCAGCAGTCCATCAACACCCGTACACTCACACCTGTGGAGTCCTGACGCCTGTCCACCGAATCGGGGTAATCCCAAATCATCGGGTCTCGTCCTCGCGCAGGATTACGAGTTCAGCTCCCCCTCCCAGGCGGCCGTGATGCTGCTGGCGCGCTCCGCCAATGGCCGGACCGAGTGGAGGGACACCAGTGGCACCACCCTCAAAGAGCACCAGGAGCGAGCCGCACAAGCGGCTTAGGTGGAGGTGGAGGAGTGAAAGCCACCAAGGATCCGCAATCCGCCAGTGGCGAGATCATCGTTTACGAGGCACCAGATGGCAGTGCCTAGGTGGATGTTCGCCTTGATCAGCACACTGTTTGGCAAAACCAGAAGCAGATCGCCGACCTTTCTGGGCGTGAGTGCTCTGTGATGTCCAAGCAAATCCGCGATAACTTTCGGAAGGCAAGTTGGATCGGCAGGCAACCAGTGCATAACTTGCACAAGTTCGACCTGATCTGCCACGTGCTTTACAGGCCTTTGAGCGGTTTGGTTTCCGGCTCAGCACCTTCACGCTCACTGCAGTGAATTACTCCCTCGCGTCCGCCGAGCCGAACCACAATCCCGATGATCTCTCCTTCGTAGGCATGGCAGAGAGCTTCGTCAGGGAACCTGGCCAGTTCCTCAATCAGACTTTTCACGGTTCTCACTCGTGGAATCCGTTCCTTGATCTCTACCGAGCGTAGGGAACTCACCCAAGCGGCCGCAGGATGTCCTTCATCAGCTGCACCAGGTGCAGAGGGAACTCCCTTGACCAGCACTTGCTTGCAGTCGTTTGGCCAGTTGCGGCCGGTTCGAATCCCATCAGCAGCTGAGACATCGGTGGCACTTCCCTGTGCAGCCGCCCCAGCCCCTTGGCCACCCGCGCCGTTTATTCCTTCACCGGCTTCCCCGGCGTCCCGGAGCGCCACCTCTACCTCCACCACGACGGCTACCCCACCGGCGCCGCCTGGCGTTTCGCCACGGCCCTGCGCCAGCGGCCGGAGCCGGAGGCCTTCGCGGCGGCGTTCCTGGCCAGCCAGCCCGGCGCCGAACCCCTGGCCGCCCCCGAGCAGGCCGCCGATGCCGAGTACCGCTATCGGGTGCAGCTGCTGGCGGGCGGAGGCGCGCTGCAGGTGGCGTGCTGGCGGCGGCTGCCGGGCGGCACCACCTGGCAGCCCCGCTGCGGGCCCATGGCCCTGGAGCTGTTCATCCGGCGGTTTCTGCCCGGGGATCCCCTTTGAACCGTTCTCAGGGCACGGGATCGGCACGGGTTCCGGATCCCGGAGCATCCAGCAGGGGAAGGCCGAGAGCAGGGCTCTGAGCAGCAGGGGCTCGATGACGACGACCCCGTTGGCGGGGCTGCCGAGCCCGAGGTTGATCCACTGGTCCACCGGCGAGGTGGTGCCGTCTCCGGCAGCCGGTGGGAAGGCTTCAGCCTGATGACATCCGTCCGGTGCCACCCAGCGGGCCTCCCCCGCGCAGAGGCGGTACAACGCGCTTGCCCTGCGCCCCCTCGATGGCCCCTGCACGTCCCCGGCGGGCTTCGGTGCCGCTGCTGCTGCTTCTGCTGCTCCCCGGCGCCGCCGGTGCGGCGGGGATCGACCCGCCAGGGGCCCCCGGGGAGCCACCGATCCCCGATTCGGCCACCGGAGCTGGGGCGGAAGCGTCGCCCTGGCCGGCCGTGCTGCTGCCGCCCGTGCCTCCGCCCGCCCGGGTCACCCCCACCCCGGCGCTGACGGCCACCAGGCCTGAGCGGCCGGCGCTGGTGCCTCAGGAGGTGCCGGTGGGCGACCTTGCCCTCCATCCCGAGCCCCCTGGCCCAGCCGCTGCCCCGGCGGGGCCGCCGCCGCTGCACTACCCCCTCGCCCTGGCGGCCACGGAGCAGGACCCCTGGGGCTGGCGGTTTTCGGAGGCCCGCGGCGCCTGGCGCATGCACACCGGGCTGGACCTGATCGTGCCCGAGGGCACGGCCGTGCTGGCGCTGCAGGCCGGCCGGGTGCAACGGGTGGACGAGATCAGCGGCTACGGCCTCACGGTGCTGATCGATCACGGCGGCGGCTGGTCGAGCCTCTATGCCCATCTGCGCAGGGCCTCCGTGGCCGAGGGCGACAGCGTGCGCGCCGGGCAGCCCATCGGCGAGGTGGGCCAGAGCGGCAACGCCAGCACGCCCCACCTGCACCTGGAACTGCGCCAGCGGCAGCCCCGGAGGCTGGTGGCGGTGGACCCCACCCCCCTGCTGCCGGTGCCGCCGGCGGGCGGCGCCATCGCTGGAGACTTCCGGCCCTGAGCCAGACCTTCGTTCGAGGCGCCGGCGAACGGCGATAGCTTGAAACCGCACCGCGGCGGGGCTCCCATGGACGGTTCCGATCCCCGCCAGAGCCTCAGTCGGCGGGGGGTGCTGCGGCTGGCGAGCCTGGCCGCCGGCAGCGCCGCCCTCCCGGCGGCCAGGGGATCGCAGACGCGGCCGGTCGCGGCATGGCCGACGACCTGCGTCGCCTCATCGCCGCCTGATCACCGCCCTCGTTGGAGAAACCGCCGCACCTGGCCGGGCCAGTCCCCTGGTAGGTCGCCTTGGCGCAGGCTGGTGCTGGCCATCGAGGCCAGCAGGGGCATGCCCCCCAGCCGCAGGCTTTCGCCCACGTGCAGCAGCACCGCCAGGCCGATCAGCAGCCAGGCCACCAGGTGCAGGCTGTAGGCCAGGTGGTGCAGCTGGCCCTCCCTTAGCCAGTCCTCCTGCATCAGCTTTCCGGTGGCCACCGCCAGCACCAGGGCCCCCAGGGCCATGGCGTTGGTGGCTCGCCGCAGGCGCGCCCGGCCCAGGCTGAGGGCGTAGGCGGCGAAGAGCAGGCCAAGGGGCAGCAGCAGAAAGCCCGCCTGGCCGTGCAGGTCGATCCAGCTGCCGGGCGGGGTGAAGGGCAGCCGCCCCCAGCGGCCGTCGTAGCGGCTGTAGACGAACAACCCGCTCAGCCAGGCGGCCAGCACCAGCAGCGCCGTGAGGCCATGGGTCAGCCGCAGCAGGGAGGGTTGGTAGGGGGCGCGCGCCATTGCGACGGAAGTCGGCCAGGGTCGCCTTCACCCTGTCATGGCCGGGCGCGGGGCCGCTAACAGCCCCCGCTTGATCAACGGCTGCAGATCGGCGATGCGCAGGCCGCCCGCCACGTCTTCGACGGTGCCCCGGCTGCGAAGTTTGGTGAGGGTGCGGGACGCCGTCTCCCGTGCAAGGCCGGCCAGCAGACCCAGTTGCCGCTGGGCGAGGGCCGGCACCGTGGCCTGCGGGTCTGCCGCAGACGAGCTGCGCTGGGCGAGATAGGCCAGCGCATTCAGCAGGCGCGTGCTGGCATCGCTGTCCTGAATGGCGAACCGTTGGTTGAGGTCCCGCAGGCGAGACGCCTCCAGCCTGGCCAGGGCCAGGGCGAAACCGGCGTGCTGCCGCAGCAGCGCCTCGAACGGCTCCTCCCGCAGCTTCACCACCGTGACCGGGGTGAGGGCCACCACATCGGCCGAGCGTGACGTGTTGGCAAGGGCGGCCATCTCCCCGAAGAGGCACCCGGGGCCGAGCACCGCCAGGACGACCTCATCGCCATCGGTGGTGTGGGTTCGCACCTTGGCCATCCCGGCGGTGATCAGGAACAGGGATCCCCCCCAGTCCTGCTCCATCACGAGCACCTGGTCGGAACCGTGGCTGGTTTCCAGATGACGCTCCAGGAGTTGCCCGCACTGCTCGCACGTCAGTGAGGCAAACAGCGGCAGCGCCTGGAGTGCTTCGGCCGTGAACGCATCCATGGGCCGAACAATACGTTTGCCGGATGACATGCCGGCGACGGAGGGCACCGAAGCTTCTTTTTTCTCAGCAGGATCCATCAGGCCGGGGAATCCCCGGCCCGATGGTGAGGGAGGGGCTGGCCGGGGCGCTCAACGCTTCATGCCGAGCAGCCAGTCGGAGGTTTTGCTCGGGGCGGGAATGACCATCGGCCGTCCCTTCGCCACGCTGGTGCCGCCGCTGATTCCAGCGGTCTTGGGGAAGGGGCCCTGGGGACGGGGGCCGTCCTGGGCACTCCTGGCGATCGAGGGTTTCACCCCACTGATCGGGACGGCCATGGCCGGGGCGAGGCTGATCGTGCTCCCGCCGACGATGACGGCGGCGCCAATGATGACAGTGCGAAAGGACTTGAGAGGTTTCATGGGTCCTGGGGGAGAGGAGGAGGCGTTGGATTCGCCTGTCGTTTCACTCTCCGGGACCTGGATCGATGGGGTGTTGATCTGGGTCAACCGGGGCGATGAGATTGCTCAAGCCCGGGTGTGATCAGGCTCACTGGTTCCCAGGGCCTCCCGCCGCTGGGCGGGATTCAAAGTCCCACTAACCAATTGAGGGCGCCGAGAGGGCCACGGGGGTGGACGATGTGGCGGCCAGATCGAGGGGGAAGTTGTGCACGTTGCGCTCGTGCATCGCCTCGATGCCGAGGCCACCGCGGTTGAGAATGTCGGCCCAGGTGTTGATCACCCGGCCCCGGTGCTCCATCACCGAGTGGTTGAAGTTCAGCCCGTTGAGGTTGAACGAGAAGCTCACCACCGCCAAAGCCGCGAACCAGATCCCCACCACCGGCCAGGCGGCCAGGAGGAAGTGGAGGCTGCGGCTGTTGTTGAAGGAGGCGTACTGGACGATCAGCCGGCCGAAGTAGCCGTGGGCGGCCACGATGTTGTAGGTCTCCTCCTCCTGGCCGAACCTGTAGCCCCGGTTGAGGGATTCGGTCTCGGTGGTCTCTCGCACCAGGGAGCTGGTGACGAGTGAGCCGTGCATGGCGGAGAACAGGGCGCCGCCGAAGATACCCGCCACGCCGAGCATGTGGAAGGGGTGCATGAGCACGTTGTGCTCCGCCTGCAGCACCAGCATGAAGTTGAAGGTGCCGGAGATGCCCAGGGGCATGGCATCGGAGAAGGACCCCTGGCCGATGGCGTAGATCAGCAGCACGGCGGTGGCGGCGGCCACCGGGGCGGAGTAGGCCACGGCGATCCAGGGGCGCATGCCCAGGCGGTAGCTGAGTTCCCACTCCCGGCCCATCCAGCAGAAGATGCCGATCAGGAAGTGGAAGATGATCAGCTGGTAGGGGCCACCGTTGTAGAGCCACTCGTCGAGGCTGGCGGCTTCCCAGATGGGGTAGAAGTGCAGGCCGATCGCATTGGAGCTGGGCACCACGGCGGCGGTGATGATGTTGTTGCCGTAGAGCAGACCGCCGGAGACGGGCTCACGGATGCCGTCGATGTCGACGGGGGGCGCCGCGATGAAGGCGATGACGAAGCAGGCGGTGGCTGTGAGCAGGGTGGGGAGCATCAACACACCGAACCAGCCCACATAGAGGCGGTTTTCGGTGCTGGTGACCCAGGTCTTGAAGCGATCCCAGGGATGTGCCCCGGAACGCAACAGGGTGGTGAGAGTCATGGCGGGACATCCGAAGATGGACAGACCGGCAGGGGGGTGGCGACACTGCCTTGCGGATGGGCCGCTTCCACTGCCGGACGATAAAACGATAACGTTGAATGACCCCATGCCGGGGCTGCTGCCATGCGTGCTTCTGCTCAACCTGTCGCGGCCTCTCCAGTGCGCCGCCAGCGCCCCTGGGCCTCAAGGCTGGCGCCCCTGCTGCTGGGGCTGCTGATGGTGCTGACCCTGGCGCCCGGTCTGGCCAGCGCCGATGGGGGCCAGCGCTGGAGCCTGCGCGACCAGGACGACAACCGCTGGTCGCTGCGGATCTTCGCCCAGCCCGATCCCGCCTACCCCAGCGGCGATCGCCTGCGCCTCAGCGCCCTCACCCCGGGGATCGCCGTCGACCACAGCCGGCCCCTGCTGATCAGTGATGGCACGGGTGGCGCCTGGACCCTGGCCAACCGCAGTGAGGAGCTGGTGGCCCCCGATGGTGGCGCCCTGCCGGAGGGGGCCGCCCAGTTCGACATGGCCGACCTGCTGCCCCGCCCCAGTGAGGCCCTGCCCCTGGCCCTCACCTTGCCCCTGGCGGGAGAGACGTCAGCGTTGCTGGTGCTCGGACCGGAGGAAACGGAAGCCCTGCATGCCCTGCGCGACCCCGGGGCCCCGGTTCAGGAGGGGTGAGCACGGGGCAGCACCGTGATCGAGCCATTGTTTTCCAGAATGGCCACGTGCACGTGGTCAACGGCGGTGCAGCCTGCCGATCGGATCGCCGCATCCAGTTCATTCCTGGTCAGCTGCGACCGGCGGAGCACGTCGTCGTAGATCCTGCCGTTGTGGACCAGCACCTGGGGTCGACCCTCGACGAACATTTCGAAGGCCTTGCTGGAACTGGTGGCCGCCCCAACGAGATGGTTCAGGGCAATCAGCGTCATGGCGGAAATCAGGCCGCCGATCAGTGAGTTGTCGCCGCCATTCATGGAGTTCTGGACGGCGTTCGACAGGATCAGCAACAGCACCAGATCAAAGGTGGCGAGCTGCCCCACCTGGCGCTTCCCCGTCAGCCGCAGCAGCACCAGCAGAAAGAGATAGACAACGGCCCCACGGAAGACGAACTCCCAGATCGGGATGGACAGATGCGCCATCTCATCGGCCGATGCGGATGCTGCGCAGCGAGTCCATCAGGCCAAGAATGTTGAGTAGCCACACCACGACTGCCACGACAACGACAATGTTGAGGATGCGTTTGATCTTGCCATCCATGGGGATGTAGTTGTTGACGAGCCACAGCAGCACGCCAACGACAATCAGGGTGATGATCAGTGAAATCAGGGACATGAAACTTTCTCCTCAGAGTGAATAGTGAAGGGGTGGATGCCAGTGGAAGACTGCGTCCGGCTAAGCCTGAAAAGACTTGTTGCAGCCCATCTGCGGCAGATCTGCCTTTGACTCGCGACCGTTATCGAGGTGGCCCCACGATGAACGTGGCCCCCTTTTTGTTGGTCCCATGTCTGATTGCTTTGGGGACTACTTGCGCAGCATCGGTCGCATCCCCCTGCTGACGCCGTCAGAAGAACTGCACCTTGGTGCCCTTGTGCAGGACTGGCGTTCCCATCCGGTTGCGTCTGCAGGCCAGGAGCGGCGGGGACGGCGGGCCTTTGCGCGCATGGTGACGGGAAATCTGCGCCTGGTGGTGTCGCTCTGCAAGCAGCAGCACAACCGCATCCGTCTGATGCACCTGGATCCGATGGATGTGGTGCAGGCCGGCAACCTCGGCCTGATCCGTGCGGTGGAGCGTTTCCTGCCCGAGCGGGGTTGCAGGTTTTCCACCTACGGCTCCTGGTGGATCCGTCAGTCGGTGCATCGCCATCTTCAGGAGACGACGGGGCTGATCCGGGTGCCGCCCCAGATGGCGGCCCTGGCCCGCAAGGTGCAGGCGCTTCGCATGGCCTCGGCCCAGCCCCTGTCGCTGGCAGAGATCGGATCCGAACTGGGCGAAAGCGTCAAGCGGCTGGAGTCCGTGCTTCAGGCGTCCCACGACCTGCAGACTCTTTCCCTTGATCAGACCCTCGGAAGTGGCGATGGGGAGGTGTCGCTGACCGATCTGATCGGTGATCCCAGCGAGCCCGGTCTGCAGGACGACTACCACTGGCTCCATGGTGAAGTCACTCTGCTGAACCCCACGGAACGGAAGGTGCTGCAGCTTCGTTATGCCGAAGACAGCTCTCCTTCGCTGGCCCAGATCGGGACGTGCATTGGGATGTCCAAGCACAAGGTGCAGCATGTGGAGCGAAAGGCGCTGCTCAAGTTGCGGCAACGCCTCACCAAGGACCTGTGATTCCGGGAGTCGCCTTGATCTCACACGGTTCCTCGACCACTGAGCAGCCGGGACACAATGACGATCAAGGCGATGACCAGTAGGACATGGATGAAGCCGCCCAAGGTGTAGGACGTCACCAGTCCAAGCAACCAGAGAATCACCAGAATGACGGCGATTGATTCCAGCATTGGGGCCTCCTTTCAATGGGATGGATGGATCGAATCAGGGCTTACTTGATCTTGTTGGCCAGCTTGTCGGAGGCGTCGCCGGCCTTGCGGGCTGCGGACCTGGTGCCATCCTTCACGGCTTCCTTGGCGTTCATGGCAGAGGCTTGCACCTGCTTGGCCTTGCCCTTGATCTGTTGGCCTGGATCGCCGGTGACTTCGCCATAGGCGGATTGCAGTTTGCCTTCGGCTTCCTTGGCTTTGGCGCTCATTTTGTCTGTCATGGCGGCGATGACGATGGGAGTCGCCGAGGGTGCATGGCTGGCCATCGCCGTGGCTGGCCATTGGATCATCAGGGAGATCACCAGGGCGGCCATGGAGGCCAGCGAGAGCAGGCGTCTGCGGATGTGAAGTCTCATCAGGTCTTCCTTTAAGGGAGTTCACCCCTTCTCTACCGAGCAACAGGCTCCGCGTAGAAAACGTGTTCGCCCTTTCGCCCCGCAGGATGCAGCCTTCGGCGCCCGTTCAGTGGTGCCAGGCTGTCTGGGCTGTGTAGCGATTCATTGCTTTTTTGCTGCACTCTGCGTCGCTTCTGCGATAAGCGGCCTGATCCCTTTGCAGATGCCATGAACACCACCCGCCTGGAGGCCTTCAGTGACGGTGTCCTGGCCATCGTCATCACGATCATGGTGCTGGAGATCAAGGTGCCGCATGACACCGAACCAGCCGCCCTGGTGCCCCTGATTCCTGTCTTCCTGAGCTATCTGCTGAGCTTCATCTATATCGGCATCTACTGGAACAACCACCACCACATGCTGCACACCCTGCAGCGTGTCAGCGGTCCGGTGCTGCTGGCCAACCTGCATCTGCTGTTCTGGTTGTCGCTGGTGCCCTTCGCCACCGGCTGGATGGGCCAGAACCACCGGGCGATCGCGCCGGCCGCCCTCTACGGGGCCGTGATGGTGATGGCGGCCCTCGCCTATTTCATCCTGCAGGGGCGGATCATCGCCAGCCAGGGCCCCGACTCCCTGCTGCGCCGCGCCGTGGGCCGCGACTGGAAGGGACACACCTCCTTGAGCCTCTATCTGGTGGCGATGCTGGCCAGCCTGCTCTCTCCCGCCCTCGCCCAGGCGATCTACGCGCTGGTGGCCCTGATGTGGCTCATCCCCGATCGCCGCATCGAGCGGGTGCTCTCCGACTAGGCGGCCCGCACGCTCACCAGCTCCTCGGCGGCGAAGGCTGCCGCCTGCTGGAGCAGGCGCCGTTCCTCCTCATCGGCCCGGGTGCAGGCGAAGCCGTAGCGGGCCCGCACCCGCTCGGAGGCCTGTCGCAGCGCCAGGGTGCCCTTCGACCGCAGCTCCGCCACCGTCACCGTCTGGCCCGGGGCGAGGTGCTCAAGGATCACCGTGGACGGCGAATAGAGGCGGCTCCTGCCCCCGTCAGGCCATTCCAGCGTCAGCTCCACTTCCGGCATGGCGCCCCCCACCACCCAGTGCGCCCATTGTGCGCTGGGGCGGTCCAGGCCGTGGTGGCGATCACGACAGCGCCCCGAAGCCGGTGAGCGGTTCCTCACCGCGCCAGATCTCCTCCTGCCGGCCCTCTGCCTCCAGCACCAGCCGCCGCTCGGCGCTGAACGTGCCGATCCGCGCCAGCAGCAGCCCGCCGCAGGCGGCGACCCGCTCCGCCAGCCGGCCCTCCTGCTCGGGCCGGGCGGCCAGCAGGAAGCCGAAGCTCGGAAAGCAGGTGAGCCAGGGCTCCAGCGCCACCCCCGCAGGGGGCTGGATCGCCCCCAGATCCAGGCTGAGGCCGCAGCCGGCCGCCTCGCAGACCATGGCGGCGGTGCCCACCAGGCCGCCCATGCTGATGTCCTTGGCGGCATGGACGCTGCCATCGGCCGCCAGTGCCGCCATCAGGGCCAGTTGGCGCCGCAGCCGGGCGGGGTCGGCGTCGGTGGCCGCATCCCAGCAGAGGGAGTCGCCGCGGAAGGCGCCGTTCGGATCGATCAGCAGGTGGCAGTGGTCGCCGGGACGGGCGGCGCGGGCCGAGAGCACCGGGCCGGCGGCCGTGCCCAGCACCGCCACCGCCAGGGCGTCGTAGGGGCTGTGCAGGTTGGTGTGCCCCCCCACCACCGGCACCCCGAACACCTCCGAGGCCCGGCGCAGGCCCGCCAGGATCGGCTCCGCCTGGGTGGCGCTGCGGCACCAGAGGCTGTTCACCACCGCGATCGGAGTGCCGCCCATGGCCGCGATGTCGCTGAGGTTCACCAGCACGCCGCACCAGCCGGCGAACCAGGGGTCGGCGGCCACCAGGGCCGGATCCAGGCCCTCACTGGCCAGCAGCAGCGGCGTGGCCACCGGCGGCAGCAGGGCGGCATCGTCGCCGAGGGCCGCGGCGGGCCCCAGCTCGGGAAAGGGCTGGTGGGGGAAGGTGGCCGCCGGGGACTGGATGTCGGTCTTGCCGGTGAGGCCGCTGAGCTGGCGCAGCCTGCCGGCCAGGGCGGCCAGAGACAGATCCGCTGCCTGCGGCCGGCTCACGCCACGGCCCGGGGCAGCGCCTGGGACACAGGCTGGGGTCGCCGCTCCAGGCCGGGCTGGTAGTAGGCAAGGTCGGCCTCCATCAGGTGGTGGGGCAGGCCGCGGATCTCCAGCGTGTCGATGGAGGTCCAGTGCAGGCGCTGGAAGAAGCGCACGTTCTGGAGCTGCACCGTGGCCAGGAAGCGATCGCAGCCCCAGCCGTTGGCTGTCGTCACCGCCTTCCAGATCAGGCCCTTGCCGATCTGGTTGTGGCGGCGGTGGTCGCCGTGCACCCCGAGCCGGCCGCCGTACCAGAGGCGGGGCCGCTCCTCCAGGATCCGCACCACCCCCACCACGCCGCTGCCGCTGCCGGCGCTGTGGTCGAGGGCGGCGATGGGATAGGCGTGGCCATCCTTCTCATCCCGGTCGGTGGCCTCGAACAGGTGCTGCTCCTGGCAGAAGATGGCGCTGCGCAGCTGCCAGTAGCCCTCCTCCAGGGGCGTGCCGCGCCCCAGCAGATGGAAGGAGAAGCGCTGGGAGCTGGCCGTGGGCGAGAGGAGGAAGTCCTCGGCCTCGATCGCCACCCCCCGCCGCACCGAGGGGGTGAAGGCGGCCGGCGCCGAGCTGGCGCTGCGGCCGATGTCGTGGCTGGAGGGGTCGATGAAGAACATGGCCGCGCTCAGGGGGTGCCCGGCTCGGGGCCGGCTTCGAACAGGGACAGGGCCGAGCAGGCGCCGCACTTGGCGCAGCCGGCCGCCATGGCCTCGGACCGCAGGTCGGAGGCCCGCAACCGGTCGCCCACCGCCGTGTAGACGGCCACCATGAAGTCGGTGGAGGGGGCGGGATGGGCCTCCAGGGGGGTGCCGGCGATCGGCACGAAGGGCACGACGAAGGGGTAGACGCCCAGGGCGATCAGCCGCTCGCTCACGGCCACCAGCGAATCGGCGCTGTCCCCCAGCCCGGCCAGCAGGTAGGTGGACACCTGGCCGCGCCCGAACACCGCCACCGCCTCGGCGAAGGCTTCCATGTAGCGCTCCAGCCCCAGCTCAGATTTGCCCGGCAGGATGCGCTGCCGCACCTCTTCTTCCACCACTTCCAGGTGCATGCCGAGGCTGTCCACGCCGGCGTCCTTCATGCGCCGGTACCAGGCCGGGTCGTCGGGGGGCTCGCACTGGGCCTGGATCGGCAGGTCCACCCGGGCCTTCACGGCGGCGGCGGTCTCGGCCATCAGCCGGGCGCCCCGGTCGTCGCTGTTGGGGGTGCCGGTGGTGAGCACCAGTTGGCGCACACCATCGAGACGCACCGCCGCCTCGGCCACCTCCGCCACCTGCTCCGGCGTCTTTCGCACGAGGGTGCGGCCATCCTCCAGCGACTGCTCGATGGCGCAGAACTGGCACGACTGGGTCCGGTCGCGGAATCGGATGCAGGTCTGCAGGAGGGTGGTGGCCAGCACGTCCCGGCCGTGCAGCAGGGCGATCGAGCGGTAGGGGATGCCTTCGGCGGTGGTGAGGCCGTAGAAGTTCGGCTCGGGCGGCGTTTCCACGGCCAGGGTCACCGCCGCTGTGCCGCTCACCTCCAGCCCGCCTGTGGCGGCGGTGCCCAGCCGGTAGGGCGAGGTGCCGGCCAGGGCGTTGTAGACGGGCACCATCACGGTGGTGCCGTCGATGCTGAGGGCGCGGTGATCGGAGGGGCCGGCGCCGCCGCGGCGGCCGGGGTTGCCGGGCACCGCCGGGTCGACCACCCCGTGCACCTGCAGTTCGGTGAGCCGGCGGCCCAGGGCGCGGCGATCGTGCTCAGCCATGGTGCAGTTCCTCCAGCAGCGGCAGCACCGGAGCCGCTTCGCTGGCGGCGGCGACGGTGTTGGCGACAGCGAATCCGTTCGGTCCGGGCTCAGCAGCCCGCTCATGCAGCTGGCGGGCGGGGCTGCGGTCGATCAGCAGCCCCAGCAGGTCGGGGCGGCTGTAGTGGCCGACGCTGTCCATCATGCGTTTGCGTTTGGTGATCAGGGTCAGGTCGAGTTCGGCGATGGCCAGCCCCTCGCCATCGGGCAGCGGCCCGGCCAGGTAGCGGCCCTCCGGGCTGATCACCGCCGTGTGGCAGCCGCCCTGGCAGGCCTTCTGCAGCACCGGATCGGGCGTGATCTTCTCGATATCCTCCGGCTCCAGCCAGGCGGTGGAGGACACCACGAAGCAGCCGGCCTCAAGGGCGTGGTGGCGCAGGGTCACGGCGGTCTGCTCGCTGAAGATCGGCCCCACCAGCGAGCCGGGGAACTGGGCGCAGTGGATCTCCTCGCCCTGGGCCATCAGGCTGAAACGGGCCAGGGGGTTGTAGTGCTCCCAGCAGGCCAGGGCACCGATGCGCCCGAGGGCGGTGGGCACCACCTGCAGGCCGGCCCCGTCACCCTGGCCCCACACCATCCGCTCGTGATAGGTGGGGGTGAGCTTGCGGCGTTTCAGCACCAGCTCGCCGGCCGCATCGATCAGCAGCTGGGCGTTGTAGAGGCTGCCCCCGTCGCGCTCGTTGATGCCCAGCAGCACATGCAGGCCGAGCTGGCGGGCGGCGGCGGCGATGCGGCCCAGGGCCGGGCCGGGCACCGTCACCGCCTGCTCATAGAGCTTCAGGTGCGATTTGCCCATCAGCACCGGCGGCTCCACGAAGGAGAAGTAGGGGTAATAGGGCAGGAACGTCTCGGGAAAGACGATCAGCTGCACCCCGGCCGCGGCGGCCTCCTCCATGGCCGCGACCACCCGCGCCACCGATCCCTCCAGGCTGTAGAGCACCGGACGGATCTGGGCGGCGGCGACGGTGATCGTGGCGGGCATGGGCCGGGGCGGCTCGACGGGGGACGGGGAACTCAGAGGGTCCAGGTGTCGAGGATGAAGGCCCCTTCCTTGCGGTGCAGCAGCACGATGTCGAGCACGTCGAGGGGATTGACCGGGATGATCCCGGGGATCAGGGCGCCTTCGCCGTGGCCGTAGAGGGCCTGGAGGGCGAAGCGGCAGGCGTAGACCTTGCCGCCCTGGCCGATGAATTTCTCGATGCGGGCTCCGAAGTTGAGGTGGCCGTCGAAGGCGGCGTCACCGAGCTTGGGGAAGCCCCGCTGCAGACCCAGGGTCACGCCCGGGCCGTAGAGCAGGATCGAGGTCTCGAAGCCCTTGTTGATCAGACGGCTGGCCTGCAGCAGGTTGACCAGGCCGATGGAGCCCTCGAAGGCCACGGTGTGGAAGGTGACCAGGGCCTTCTCACCCGGTTCAGCTTTGACGTCGGGAAAGACCTTCTCCTCGTAATCGACGAGGAACTCGCCCGTCTGGTTGGCGGGACGGCTGACCTGGGGCATGGGGACGTGCGGTCGGTGGAATCGGCATGGGGGACCGTGCCACGAATGAAGTTTTGTTCTGTGTCGCCGATGCCACCGAATGCCGCCTCTCGCCCGTGGCTGGCGGGGGGCGATCCGTGGCGGTCGTTACAGGGCGTATCGGCCGTGGCGGCCAGCATCGATTCCGGTTCAGGTGCAGAGGTGGCCGTGGCAAGGGGTTCGGAGTCGATGCAGCGTCACCCGGTGGTAGTGGTGGGCGGCGGGCAGGCCGGCCTGTCGGTGGCCCATTGCCTGCAGAAACGGGGGCTTCGTCCCCTGGTGCTGGAGCGCCACCGCATCGGCCACGCCTGGGCGCGCCAGCGCTGGGAGTCCTTCTGTCTGGTCACCCCCAACTGGCAATGCCGCCTGCCCGATTTCCCCTATGACGGCGACGACCCCGAGGGCTTCATGGGGCGCGAGGAGATCGTCCGCTATGTCCAGCGCTTCGCCGACCACATCCAGGTGCCCGTGCGCGAGGGGGTGGCGGTGCGGCGTCTGCAGGCGAGTGGTTCCGGCTTCCGCCTCACCACCGACGAGGGTGACATCGAAGCGGATCAGGTGGTGCTGGCCACCGGCGGTTACCACCGCCCGAAGCGCCATCCCCTCGCCGCCCGCCTGCCCGAGCGGATCCTGCAGATCGATGCCCGTGACTACACCAGCCCCAAGTCGCTGCCCGCTGGCCCGGTGCTGGTGGTGGGCAGTGGCCAGTCGGGCTGCCAGATCGCCGAAGACCTGCACCTGGCCGGCCGCCGGGTGCACCTGAGCGTCGGCAGCGCCCCCCGCTCCCCGCGCCGCTACCGAGGCCGCGACGTGGTCGACTGGCTCGATCGCATGGGCTACTACGCCATGCCGATCGACCAGCACGCCGATCCGAAGGCGGTGCGGGGCAAGACCAACCACTACCTCACCGGCCGCGACGGTGGCCGCGAGATCGACCTGCGCCGCCGCGCCCTCGAGGGGATGGTGCTGCACGGCCGGCTGGCCGACCTCGGCCACGACCGCATCAGCTTCTCCGGCGACCTGGCCGCCAACCTCGACGGGGCCGACGCCGTCTACAGCCGCATCTGCCGCAGCATCGACGACCACATCGCCGCCCAGGGCCTCAGTGCCCCGGAGGAGCCCCCCTACGTCCCCTGCTGGACGCCGCCACCCGGTTCAGCGGCACCCCTCGATCTGGTGGCTGAGCCGCTGGCGGCCGTGATCTGGTGCACGGGGTACCACCCGGACTTCCGTTGGGTGGAGGTGCCGGTCTTCGATGGCGCCGGCCATCCGGCCCACGAGCGGGGCATCACCCAGGTGCCGGGTCTCTACGTGTTGGGTCTGCCCTGGCTGCACACCTGGGGGTCGGCCCGCTTCTGCGGGGTGGCCGAGGACGCCGAGTACCTGGCGGAGGCGATCCGGTTGCGGGCCTCCCGCCGGACCGCCAGCCAGGAGCGGCTGGAGTGCACCGCCCTGCTCGGCACCTGAGCCTCAGGCCACCAGGGCCGACCAGGTGAAGGCCAGGCCGATGCCCATCAGCAGGCCGGCCGTGAGGCTCAGCGCACCGCTGGAAGCGTTCTGTCGCCAGCGCCGGACGGCCGTGAGGGCCACCAGCAGCAGCAGGGACTGGCTCAGCAGCAGACCGGCCAGGTAGAAGGCGATCGGGGTGGGCTCCCAGCCGAGGACGGCGCCGCTGAGGGCGTAACCGTGCAGCAGGAAGGCGGGCACCAGCACGGCCGGGGGCAGGCGGCGCGCCAGCACCAGGCCCGTCAGGGCCACCGACAGGGCCACCAGCGGCTCGATCCAGGGGAAGCCCGGCAGGGCCAGCCCCAGGGCGTTGCCCACCAGCCCACAGCCCAGCAGGGCCAGCACCCAGCGGAAGGGCTGGACGATGCCCACCAGGCCGATCGCCAGCAGGAACAGCAGGTGGTCGGGCCCAAGGATCGGGTGGGCCAGGCCGCTCAGCAGGCCGGTGAGGATACCGGGCTTCATGCCGGTGAGATCCATCAGGTGGTGGGCCGAGGCCGGGGCCGCCAGCAGCAGGGGCAGGGCGCCCAGGGCGGCGAGGGCGATGGGCATGGCGATGGGCCGGACGCCGCGTCGCTCAGCCAGGGAAGGCAGGTTCATGGGAAATCTCCGGTCCTCGCCGGCAGGAAATGGGTCGAGTGGGGGTGAGCGTTCTGACTGAGGACGCCGGGCCGGGAAGCCTGGTGTCCATCACAGCTGCGGGACAGCGGCGGACTCGGGCAACCCCTCACCGCCTTTCCTCCTTGCGTCCTCCCCGTGAAGGGGAGGAACCTCCTGGGCGCCATCCTCCCCCCTTCCTGGTCAGAAGCTGCGGTCATCGGGCGGCAACGTCACCGGCTGCGGTCACAATGGGCGGACGGTTCCCGGGGTTCACCTCCGGGAGGAAACGAGGAAAGTCCGGTGCACGGCTGGGTTCGCCCCGTCGTCATTCCGGCGCTGTCCCGCAGCTGTGATGGGGTCACCCTCAGCCAGAACGCTCGCCGTGAACCGTTCCTTCCATCCCCGGCGCGGACCGGGACCCTTGATGACCCACTTCTCCGGCCTTCGCTCCTGGGCCCTTCTGGGGGGCGCGGCCGCCCTCGGTTTCGTGCTGATCGGCCAGCCGGCCCAGGCCCACGGCCTGGCCCACGGCGGTCTCGGCTACGGCTTCCTCCACCCCATCACCGGGGTGGATCACCTGCTGCTGCTGATCGGCGTCGGCGCGGCCGCGTCCTATGTGTCCGCCCAGCTGTTGCTCTGGGGCCTGGCCGGTGCGGTGCTGGGGGGCCTGGCCGGTGCCATGGGCTTCGTCCTGCCCTTCGCTGAAGTCCTGGCCGCCCTGGCGATCTCGGTGGTGGCCCTGCTGATCCTGCGCTCCCACCGGGATGGTCGCAGCCCCGGGCTGGCTTTCGGAGGCACCCTGGTGGCCGGTGCGGTCGCCCTGCACGCCCTGCTGCACGGCGGCGAAGCCCCGGTGGATGGCACGGCTCTGGGCTGGTGGGCCGGCGCCCTGGTGGCCTCGCTGCTGGTGGGCGGCGGCTCGTTCCTGGCGATGCGCCGCCTGCCCCTGGTCTGGACCGCCCGTCTGGCCCTGCTGCTGGCCGTCCTCGGCGGCGCCCTGGCCCTGGTGCCCCTGGCCGCTCAGGCCGGCTGAGGTCCCGCCTGCAAGGCGGCCGCCATCGCCAGGGCCCCCTGGCAGGCGTCGCCGGCGTCAGCCACCAGCCGGCTGCCAGGTAGCGCCGACTCCAGGCGGGCGCAGAAGGGGCGGCGCAGCTGCTCCAGGTTGGTCAGTGCTCCGCCCATCGGGCACACCGCCGGCCCCACCAGATCCAGGCCCCGGGCCACGCCTGCCGCCATGGCCGCCAGCGCGGCCGCGTTGCGCTCCATCACCGCAATGGCCACCGTTTCGCCTGCCCCGGCTTGCTGATCCACCACCGGGGCCAGGCGGGCAAAGCCGGCGGGGCCGAAGCTGGCGGCCACCACCAGGGCCTTGAGGCGCTGGGGTGAACCGGGATCGTCCGGGTCCAGATCCAGGGCCTCCCACAGGGCCCGCCGCAGGGGGGCGTCGGCGAGGCGGCCGTCGGCCATCTGCAGGCTCAGGGCCAGGCCGTCGCGGCCGATGTCCATGGCCGAGCCGGCCCCATCCACCAGCCAGCCCCAGCCGCCGCAGCGGTGCTCGCGCCCGTGGCCGTCGCGGCCGACGGCGATGGTGCCGGTGCCGCTGATCACCACGATGCCGGCGCCGTCTGGGAAGGCCCCGCGCAGGGCGGTGCGCTCGTCGCCAGTGACCACCACCCGCTCCGGGGCCAGCCCCAGGGCGTCGGCCGCCAGGGCCTGGCCTTGGGCTTGCACCGGGGAGCCCTGCTCAATGCCGCTGGCCCCCACCGCGGCCGCCACCAACACGGCGGCCGGGCTGCCGCTCTTCACGCCGGCCATGGCCCGCTCCAGGCTTTGCCGCAGGGCGGCGCCAAAGCGTGCCGGACCCTCCGGGGCTGCCAGGTGGCACACGCCCGGGCCGTCCCCTTCCCCGACCACCGGGCCCACCCCCGGCGCGATGCCATCGCCCACCAGCGCCAGGCGGCAGCTGGTGTGGGTCTGGCCGGCGTCGAAGCCGGCGATGAGCCTCATGGCAGGGGATCCGCCGCCGCCGCGGCGAGGGTGGCCAGGCTGAACAGACCGATCAGCTGCACCTCCGGCCGGAAGAAGATCGTGTCGGTGAGGCCCTGCACCCCGAGGCCGGCGAACACGGCCACCGCCGCCAGGCAGGGCAGGGCGAGGGGGGCGCTGCTGCGCCACTGGCCCAGGCCCACCTTGACGGCGCTCAGCAGCAGGCCCAGCCCGGCGAGCAGGCCGGGGATGCCGGCCTCCACCAGCAGCTCGAGGGGGATGGAGTAGGCGCTGAGGGCGTTGAACTTGGGCTGCTGATACAGGGGATAGATGAGGTTGAAGGCGCTGTTGCCGGGTCCGATGCCGATCCAGGGGCGGTCCTGGATCATCGCCAGTGCCGAGGTCCAGACGTTCATGCGGAAGTTGTTGGAGCTGTCCTCCCTGCCCGCCACCAGGCTCATCACCCGCACCCGCAGGGGCTCCACCTGGGTGACCAGCACCACCAGCAGCCCGGTGGCGCCCACCAGGAGCAGCAGGGGGAACAGGCGTCGCCACAACGGCGGCCAGTCGCGGGTCTGGCGCAGCACCAGCAGCAGGCCCAGCAGGCCGAGGGAGGCCACCATGCCCATCCAGGCGCCGCGGCTGTAGGTGAGCACCAGGGCCACCAGGCCCAGCACCAGGCTGGCCAGGGCGAACAGGCGCCGGCCCCGGCCCTGCCAGCGCAGCAGGGCCACCACGGCCAGGGGCAGGATCGGCAGCAGGTAACCCCCCAGCAGGTTGGGGTTCTCCAGGGTGCTGTAGATGCGCACCGTGCCCTCGGCCACCGAGTTGTTGTCCGACCAGCGGGCCAGGGCCCCGGGGGCCTCGTAGAGCTGGCGGATGCCGATCACGCTGGTGACCAGTTCCCCGGCCAGCAGGGCGCCCACCAGCCGGTCCCACCACACCGGGGCGGTGGCCAGCAGCTGGCGCATCAGGGCGTAGACGCTCAGGTAGCTGAGCAGCTTGAACAGTCCCACCAGGGCGGCTTTGGGCACGGGCGAGAAGCCGGTGGCCACCACGGCCACCGCGATCACCAGCAGCAGCCAGAGGTTGATGGCGCCGAGGCGACCGGGCGGCGTGCGCAGGGCCCAGACCACCCAGAGCAGGGCGGAGGCGGCGATCAGCAGGCTGAGGCCCGCCCGGGTCACCAGGGGCAGGCCGGCCATCAGGGCGCAGAGGATCCAGCCCGCCACCAGGGGCAGGTGGGCGCCAAGCCGGCCGGCGGGCAGGCCGGCCAGCAGCCCCTGCCAGCGCAGCAGCAGGGGCACGGGAGCGGGGGCAGGCACCATCAATCCGCTGCAGCGTCGAGGCGATTATCGGTGCCGCTGGCGGTGGGCTCCAGCTGGGCTTCCAGATCGGCGAGCGGCGGCAGGGGGGCTGAGCTGCGGCGATAGAGGCTGCGGTGCACCGGCAGGCCCCCCGCCAGCACCTGGCCTTCCCGTTCGGTGGCCACCGGCAGGGGATTCCGCTCGGGGCCGCACTCCTCGGGCCCGGCCAGCTCGAAGGCGCCGCTGGCCTCCACCAGCTGGCGCATCGGGGCGATCAGGGCCTCCACATCGCTCTGCAGGAACAGCGTCCGGCCGGGGGCGAGGGCCGCGGCGATCGCCAGCAGCAGGGCGGGCTGCAGCACCCGGCGCTTGCGGTGGCGCAGCTTGAACCAGGGGTCGGGGAACTGCAGCGTGACCAGCTCCAGCTGCCCGGCCGGGAGCAGCGCCAGCCACTCCGGCAGGTTGACGTTGGCGTTGCCGTAGAGGAAGCGCAGGTTGGTGAGCCCGTCGCGGCGGTCGGCCTCGGCGGCCTCCACCAGGGTCCGGCGGATCTCCAGGCCCAGGTGGTTGCGCTGCGGTGCCAGGGGGGCCATGGCCAGCAGGAAACGGCCCCGGGCCGAACCGATATCCAGATGCAGAGGCAGGGACGGATCGGCGAACAGCTCGATCAGCGGCGGCAGGGGCCGCGCCAGCTGGTGGATCCGGCTGAGGGGATTGACGTGCTGACGCACCATCAGAGTGCTGTGGCGTCGCCCCCGGGCGGCTCGTTCGGCACCAGGAAGCCCCAGCTGGCGGTGTAGCCGTGCAGGTGGGTGGTGCCGCCCACCGGGCCGATCTCGCCGTTGCAGAACAGACCGGCGATCGGCACGGTGCCGAACACCTCCCGGCAAAGGCTCACGTCGCCGTCAACCTCGCCGTAGAGGCCTTCGCCCCGCCCCAGGCAGGCGAACAGGAAGGCGGCCAGGGGCTCGCTGCGGCGCCTCGACTGGCCGGCCAGCAGCTGGCGGGATTCGTCCCGGGAGGCATCGGCATCGCGGAGCTGGAACTGCACCTTCTGGCCGACGCGCATGCGTTCGCCCACCGCCACCGCCCCGTTGCGGGGATCGACGCCGATCAGGTTGCGCACCAGGAAGGAGCCCGGCGCCTCCGGCACGGGGGTGAGGTCGGCACTGGGAAGACTGAAATCGCTGCGTCCCACGCCGAGGAACAGGGAGTGCTTCACCTGCTCCCGCTCGGCCGGGGTGAGGTCGGTGAGGATCGACTGCAGGGCCGCCACGGGGCTGTTGCGGGTGCTGCCGCAGCTCACCTCGATGACCACGTTGCGCTGGGCCTGCTCCACCTCCAGCACCGGGCCGATCGGCCGGCAGCCCTGGGCCACCAGCGGATCGAGCCGCCAGGAGCCGCTGATCAGGCAGCCCACCGCCCCGGTGCGGACGGTGTCGGTGGGGTCGCTGGCCCGGCTGCCGAAGAGAAGCGAGCCGTGGGCGGCGCTGTGGGGGCCGGCGATGCCGCCCACCTTGGTGGTGTTGGGGTAGGCGTAATCCAGGCCGCTGATCAGGTCGTTGATGGCGGTGCCGGTGGGATCGAGCAGCAGCAGCATCGACTGGCCGTCCTCCAGCTCGGCCCCCACCCGCTCGCGCCAGGGCTCGGCCGGACCATCGAGGTCGGGCAGGGAGGTGGTGTCGATGGCGAAGGGGCGCAGGCTGGCGCCGGGCAGCCGCAGCAGGGTGACCGCCAGGGCGGGCTGGTGCTCGATCTCATGGGGCGCGCCGGCCGGATCGGTGCCCACCACGCCGCCGCCGACGCAGCCCAGCCAGTGGGCAGCGCTGAGCTTCTGCTGCAGCAGGGGCAGCAGGCGGGGCAGGTCGCTGGCGTAGCTGGCGGAGGCGAACACCAGGGCCAGGTCGGCCTCCGGGGCACCCCGGAGCTGCTCGAACACCTGGTTGACCGCTTCCTGCAGCGAGCTGTCCCGGCCGAGGGCGGTGCGGCACCAAGGGCCGCCAGGACGGCGTTGCAACCAGGGAAAGGAGGGGAGGGAACCCATCAACGGACCCTATCGCCTGGGGGGCACACGGATAATGGCGCCTTACCGAACCGAGCGGACGTGCCGGAACAGCTCTATCGCTCCCTGGTCTGGCTCGACGTGCGGCTGGGCATGCTGTTCGCCGTGGGGCTGCCGCTGGTGCTGCTCGTCTGGGCGGCCCTCCGCAGGGAGCAGGCCCTGGTGCGCCTGATGGGCCTCTATTGGAAGGTGGCCAGCCTGCAGCTGATCGCCCTGCTGCTGCTCACGGGCAACCGCCCCACCGGCTTCCTGCTGCTGGTGGTGGCGCCGCTGCTGGTGGTGGCGAGCCTGTGGTTCTGGGTGGACCTGAACGAGGAGCTGGCCGACATGCCCCCCTGGCGGGCCCTGCCCCTCACCCTGCGCATCTGGCGCTGGAGCCTGACCCTGCTGTCGCTGGCCGGCGCCAGCCTGGCCGTGACCGCCCTGCCCTGCATGGGCGGCTCCACCCTGCGCCTCTGCCGGGCCTGGCAGGAGGCGCCCCAGGGGCTGCACGGCGTGGTGGCCAAGGTGTTCGCCTTCGTGTTCGGCGGCGAGTGGACGACGGGGGTGGCCGCCTTCGTGGGCTATGCGGCTCTGGTGGCCTACGTGGTGGGGCTGCTGCAGTGGCTGGTGGTGCGACTGCCGCGCCTGGGCCGGGTGGCCGGCGAGTTCTGAGCCTTCTGCCCGTGCCGCTCCGCCGATGACCGACGCCGCCTCCCCCTCCGTTGCCGCCCTGCTGGCCGCACTGGAGACGATCAGCCGGGAGCGCCCCGACCGGGTGCTGCGCCTGGTCGGCACCCTGCCGGCCCAGGGGGAGGACGAACCCTTCGAGTTGCTGATCTTCCGGGGCTTCTCCAGCAGCATCACCCACCCCACCGCCTTCGACCCCGACCAGCCGGCCCTGCCGGCCTCGGCCCGCATCGCGTCGGCCGACCTTCTGGCCGGACCCCTCAACCCCAGCGACGAGCGGCGCCTGGCGGGCCCACTGCCGGCGGAGACCTTCCTGGATCCGGGGGCCTGGGAAGGAACGGCAAGGGGCTGATTCGGCGACGCTTCTAGTCAGTTATCCACGATTCTCACGATGATCCCCCATTTCCGATTAGCCCGTCCCGTGACAGATCTGCACCGCACGGAGGTGCTGTACTGCGAGGGCCTGGGGCTCACGCGACTCGACCATTTCGACAACCACGCCGGCTTCGACGGGGTGATGCTTGGAGAGCCGGGCGGAACGTATCACTTTGAATTCACGTACTGCCGAACCCATCCCGTCGCTCCATCACCCACCCCGGAAGACTTGCTGGTGTTCTTTATTCCAGACAGGCAGGACTGGCTGAACCGCTGTGAAGCGATGCAGGCGGCGGGATTCACAGCCGTGGCGTCCCTGAATCCCTACTGGGAGCGGGATGGGCGCACCTTTGAAGATCATGACGGCTATCGAGTCGTGCTGCAGGGCGCACCCTGGCAGGGGTGAGCCGCGGCAATGGCGGCGATCGAGGGCGTGTTGGCGGGTCTCGGTAGCGTCGCCGCCAGTGCGCCCACGATGCGTTTGTTCCTGCCAGCCCTTCGATTCGTGCTTCCCTTGGGCGGTCTGGCGCTGCCAGCTGCGCGGCATCGCGGCCAGCAGGGGTTACGACATCCTCAGCGAAGAGGCGGACGACGGCAGCATGCTGCTGGAGCAGCCGCGGTCGGGCTCCGCCCGGCCGTTCCCGATCATCGCCACCGTCCTTGCTGAGCAGGCCGCCGCCAAGGTGAAGCTGGAGGCGAAATTGCCGGCCGGGATGCTGGCGGGGGCCGGTGGGGCACGCAACGAACTCTGCGCCATGCTGAACGCCATCAAGGGCGGCGCTGAAGGCATTGCCGCCGCGGAGCGGAGCGCGGGGGCGGTGACATCGGCGGCGCCGGTGGTCATTGATGCCCTGGTGCTGTCCCAGCAGATTTCCCAGGAAGCCGACACCAACGCCGCCTCGATTCCCTCCCGTTACCAGGGCAAGACCTTCACGATCAAGGGTCGGGTGGCCCATGTGGCGAAGGATGGCGGTGCCTATCGCATCGCCTACGAGATTCCCAATTCCACCAACGATCTGGCCATCCGGTTCGGCAAGTTCCGCTTCCTCACCCAGATCAGCTGCCTGGCGGCCAAGGGCCAGGGGGCCTATGCCCTCTCGCTGCGAACGGGCCAGGGCATCCAGCTGACGGGCCAGTACAAGGATGACGACCCGGCCCGGCACGTGATGTGGTTCGAGAACTGCCGGCCGGTGGATTGACGGCGGCGGACAAACCCGCGAGTCGCCGCCACCATGACGGGGAACCGGCAGCGGTGGCATGGCCTCCAGGGATCCGATCCGGGACTTTTTCAGCTTCCTGCTGGGGGGCGTGCTCTTCACCATGGGCGCCTTCATGTTCTTCAACCAGGTGATGGTCAGCTCCGTGCCCATGGGCCTGGGTTTCCGCCTCGGCCGGCGTGCTGCGGGCGGCTGGGGTGGTGCCGGTGCGGCCTGGGGCGGCGGCTGGGGCGGCGGTTTCGGCTTCTCCCAGGGCCTGGGCGGCGGCTTCGGCCTGCTGCTGATCCCGCTCACGATCGGGGTGTGCCTGCTGTTCGCCCTGCGCAACCAGCGCTGGGGCTGGTTCCTGGTGCTGGCCTCGGTGGCGGCGCTGGCGGTGGGGGTGCTCCAGACCCTGATCATGAGCTTCCAGCCCACCTCGCTCTGGAACCTGCTGACGATGTTTGCCTTGATCGGCAGCGGCGGCGGGCTGATGTTCCGTTCACTGATGGCCTACGACGATGGCAAGGACCGGCAAGACCGACAGGAACCCTGGGAGCGGCAAGACCGTTGACGACCTGATCGTCGACATGGAGCCGGTGCCGCCGGGCAAACCCCCGGCGCTGAGACCGGCCCGGTTTCCGGTGCTCCAGCGACTGCTGGTGCTGGGGCTTGTGCTGCTGGGCTTCGGCGCCGGCTGGCTGGCGGCCGGCCTGCGCGCGTCCCTGGCCGAGAAGCCGGCCGGCGGCGGGCGGGGCGAGAGCCGCCAGGACCTGCTCGCCGATGGCTGGGTGGAATCGGATCAGGGGGTGTTCACCCGCCGCTGCCAGGGGATCTGCCGCAAGCCCCGCCTCTATGGCGGCGGCATCATCGACGTGATGGAGGTCGCCTGCCTGGAGCGTCCCTGCGGGGACATCCAGGTCAAGTTCGATGTGGTCGACGGCCAGGGCAAGGTGCTCGACACCGTGACCCTCGACCGGCCCGGACGGCAGGGGGAACGCCTGCAGCTCGTGATCGAATCGCAAAAGCCGCAGGCCCGCAGCTTCGCCCTGCAGTCGTTCACGGCCCGCGCCAGGGTGGAGTGACGCTCATCTGGGGTTCACCGCCTTGAAGACACTCCCCTTCCAAGACGGCGCTGAGATGCCGATGCTCGGCCTGGGCACCTGGAACGCCCCGCCGGGGGAGGTGGGCGCGGCGGTGTCGGCGGCGATCAAGCTCGGCTACCGCCACATCGACTGCGCCGCCATCTACGGCAACGAGGCCGAGATCGGCGAGGCCGTGGCTGGGGCGATCCGCTCGGGCCCGGTGCGACGGGAGGATCTCTGGATCACTTCCAAGCTGTGGAACAACGCCCATGCCCCCGAGGACGTGGGCCCGGCCCTGGAGCGCACCCTGGCCGATCTGCAGCTCGACCACCTCGATCTGTACCTGATCCACTGGCCCGTGGCCTTCCGGCCGGGCGTGCTGATGCCCGAGGGCGCCGAGGATCTGGTGTCTCTCGAGACCCTGCCGATCGCCGCCACCTGGGCGGCGATGGAGGAAGCCGTGGAGCGGGGCCTGTGCCGCCACATCGGCGTGAGCAACTTCGGCATGGCTAGCCTCTACAGCCTGCTGGGGCAGGCGCGCATCCGGCCGGCCATGAACCAGGTGGAGCTCCACCCCTATCTGCAGCAGAGCCATCTGTTCACCTTCTGCGAGGCCCACGGCGTGCACATGACGGGCTATTCGCCCCTGGGCACCCCCGGTCTGGCCTCCGCCCAGCCGGTGCTGCTGGAGGACCCCACCATCACGGCGATCGCCACGGAACGGGGCCTCACGCCGGCCCAGGTGGTGCTGCGCTGGGCCCTGCAGCGCGGCACCGCCGTGATCCCCAAATCGGTGTCGCCGGCGCGCCTGGCCGAGAACCTCGCCGCCGCCGAGGGCGAGCTGGCCCTCGAAGACATGGAGGCCATCGCCGGGCTCGACCGGAGCCATCGCTTCATCGACGGCTCCTTCTGGGTGAAGGAGGGCGGCCCCTACACCCTGGAGAAGGTCTGGGCCTGATCAGGCTGGTGTGCCGTCCCTGGCCAGCCGCCGTCGCATGTAGGCGATCGCCAGCTCGCCGGCTTCGGCCACCAGCTGGTCGCGGCGGCCCTGCTCCTGGGTGGCGGCGAGCCAGAGCAGGTGGCCGACGGTCTTGACCAGCACGTAGGCGAGCAGGTGGGCGTCCTCCTCGACCAGATCGGTGCCCTCGCAGGCGGCCCGCTCCACCAGGAGGCCGGCCCAGTCGGCGATGAGGCGGGCATCGGCCTCGGCCTCGATGGCCAGCAGCTCGGGGGTGGCGCTCTGGACGTCCAGGAAGATGGCCGGATAGCCGGGGTGGTCGCGGAAGAAGCGATCGGTGAGGGCCACGGCGGCGGTGATCGAGGCTTCCAGGGAGAGGGACTGGCCGTCCCCCTCGTCGAAGAAGGCCCGCAGCTGCTCGTGCAGCTGCTCGGCGTAGCCCTCGGCGAGGCTGCGCAGGATGGCGCCCTTGTCGGGGAAGAACTGGTAGAGGGAGCCGATCGGCACCCCGGCCCGGGCGGCGATGGCGTTGGTGGTGGTGGAGCTCACGGCGCCCTCCACGAACAGCTCCTCGGCCGCTGAAAGGATCCGCCGCACCCGCTCCTGGCTGCGGGCCTGGCGTGGCTGGCGGCGCAGGGGGGCTGGTTCGCGGGGAGTGGCGTCGGCCATGGGGAAGCGGGCGCAGCCTGAAAACCTGAGCGATCCTCGCATCCCCGTTGACAAAGGCGAGGGACGCTCATATTTTCTTTGACGTGAGCACTGCTCATGTTTCTTCGCGCTGACCCCGATGACCGCCACCGTTTTCCACCCCGCCCCCGAGCCCCAGCTGTTCCGCGTCCTCGGCACGTTCGTGGCCATGAGCGGCGGCGACACCGACCTGGAGCTGGTGGGCGCCCTGGCCGATGCCCTGCTGGAGACCCCTTCGTATGAGCTGATGGCCGAGCAGCTGCGCCGCGATCCGGCCTCCGCCGCGCTGATCGAGGCGCGCTGGATCCCACCGGCCCACGACCTGGAGCAGCTGGCCCACATGCCCGAGGGCAGCCTCGGCCAGGCCTACGCGGCGTCGCTGGCCCGCCTGGGCTACGACCCCAACCTGCACGCCGGCATGGTGCCCGCCAGTGATGCGGCCTATGTGGAGCTGCGGCTCAGCCAGACCCACGACCTCTGGCACGTGATCACCGGCTTCGACACCACGGTGGCGGGCGAGATCGGCCTGCAGGCCTTCCATCTCACCCAGTTCCCCTACCCCCTGGGGGCCGCGCTCACGGCCCAGGCCCTGCTGTCGATCACCCTCGGGGCCCCCGAGCTGCTGCCGGAGCTGGTGGAGGCGATCCGCATCGGGCTGCAGATGGGCCGGGAGGCCGGGCCCCTGTTCGCCCAGCGCTGGGAGGAGGGCTGGGAGCGGCCGCTGGTGGAGTGGCGCGAGGCGCTGCAGCTGCGGCCGTTTGCTGAGCGGGTGGGGCGGCTGTGAGCGGGAAGGCCGTGAACGGATCCCTGCTGCGGCGGCCGGGCTTCCGCTGGCTCTGGCTGGGTCAGACCCTGCTGTTCGCCGGCGTCCAGTTCTGGTTCGTCGCCGTCACCTGGCTGATGCTGCAGCGCACGGGCTCGGGCACCTCCCTGGCCCTGGTGCTGATGGCGGCGGCCCTGCCCCGGGGGCTGCTGCTGCTGTTGGGCGGCGTCCTCAGCGACCGCCATCCACCCCGCACGATGGCGGTGCGGGCCGGAACGATCCTGGCGACGGCCACCGGGGTGCTCACCCTGCTGGCCAGCCGCGATGCCCTCGACCTGGGCCCGGTGCTGGTGCTGGCGGCCGTGTTCGGGGCGGCGGAGGCCTGCCTCTACCCCGCCGCCCTGGCCCTGCTGCCCCGCCTGCTGGAGGACCGCCATCTCGGGAGGGCCCACGCCTGGCTCCAGGGCAGCGAGCAGATCAGCAACGTGGCCGGGCCGGCTCTGGCGGGGTTGTCTCTGGCGGTTGCGGGGGCGACGGCGGCCCTGGCCTTCGACACCGTGCTGCTGCTGCTCGCCGTGGGCTGCTTCCTGCAGGTGCGGCCTTGCTTGGCCGCGGCGGACACGGTCCCGACGGGGGGCCTGGGGCAGGGCCTGCGAGAGGGGATCGCCTTCGCCTGGGGCCACGGGGCGATCCGCACGGGCCTGATGCTGATCGCCATGATCAACCTGGCCGTGCTGGGCCCGGTGGTGATCGGCGTGGTGGAGCTGGTGACGCAGCGCTTCGGCGGTGACGCCGCCAGCTACGGCTGGCTCCAGGCCGCCTACGGCGCGGGTGCCCTGGTGGGGGTGGCGTGGGCCGGCCGGTTCGGCGCCATCGCCCATCCGGGGGGTGCACTGGGCTGGCTGTCGGCCGGGTTGGGGGCGGGCCTGCTGGGCCTGGCGGTGGCCGGCCAGTGGTGGACGGCGGCCGCCCTGCTGGCGGCGATGGGGATCGGCGGCGGCCTGGTGGGGGTGCTGGCCACGGCCTGGCTGCAGCGGGAGACCCCGGCACCGCTGCAGGGCCGCGTGATGGCTCTGGCCATGCTGGCCGGCGTCGCCTTCGATCCCCTGTCCCAGGCCCTCTCGGGGGTGCTGATCGACTTCTCCCTGCCGGGGTTGTTCGTGGTCGCCGGGGGGAGCCTGCTGCTTACGGTGCCGTTTGCTCTGCGTAGTGCGCGGGGGTGAGCGGGCGGCCAGCCATGCCAGCGCCGGGTGGCATGGGGATCCACTATGGGGTGGAACTCTTTGCCGGACTTGTACGGATCCAAGTGGGAAGGATGGCACGACTTGCGTATCTCTGGCTACAGGTGGTTATCGGACCCGCGAACCACTGCTAGAAAGCGGAAGGTGCTCTCGAAAGGCTATGCAGCATCGGGATTTCAGTCAATCCTTCCAGCCGGTCGACAGGTGGTTCTCGGAAAGGGTGCACATGGGAGGAGTGGTTCTCGGAACCATCCAATGACTTGTTAGTCGCACGGACGACACACCGATAATCTCGGTCAAGCCTGGAGTCCTATGAACATCACCGCTGGTACCTCTGATGCGAAGAATCATGCCGCTATTCGGCGAGCGCTGAACTTGCTACGTGAAGGGCTCGGTCCGTACCTCCTGGATGCCTATCGAGACATCTACGGCGCAAAGTGGCAGACAGAATTCGTAGATGTGGCGCGGTCATTCAAAAAGCTCGACTTCTCCTCCGATGAGGCTCTGTTTACCTCCCTCGATACTCAGGGCTGGCTTGATCTGATCCTCAAGCGACGCGAAGTCTTCACCAAGCGCCTCGGCCGAGCCACCGTCGCACATGCCGACGAGTTGCTTGAAGTGCGCAACAGGCTTGCTCATGATCACGACTTTTCCCTAGAAGAGGTTCGTCGCACGTACGACACCGTGTCACTGCTCATGCGTACTGTCGGTGCTGAAGACCTGGCATGGGAGGCATCGCGGATACTTGCCGGCATGCCGCCCATATCCGACGAGGCGATTATGGAAAGTGGTGAGTTCTCATTTCAAGTTATTCACCAGATGAGACTTCTCGATAGGCGAATCTCCGAACTGACCGCTGAGCAATTCCGGATAATCGAGTGGCTCAGGGCCCACCGACGAGCCGCTGTGTCAGGCTGTGCTGGCTCCGGAAAGACGCTTGTTGCCATAGAGAAGGCAATTCGCCTCGACCGCGCCTGCCTGAGTACGCTGGTGCTCTGCCACAATCCCTTCCTTGCAGATCATCTAAGATATCTTGCGGCCGGAACACGAATCGCTGTGTTCGACTTTGCTGAATGGATCGCGCTCTTGTTGGGCAAGCAGATGAAGAGTGGCCCGGACTGGATCCACTATGTAGAGCCGACTGAACAAGAACTGACGGAAGCCCTCGATAGCCTCGCGGAGACAAAGGATCGCTACGATGCGGTAATCGTCGACGAAGGGCAGGATTTTCGCGATACTTGGTGGCTTCTCGTTGAACAGGCACTTCTAAGTCCCGCCACGGGCATCCTCTACGTCTTTCACGACGACAATCAAGCGCTACTTCCGCAACGGTCGAAATACCCCATGGCTGAAGCGCCGTTCTCGATGTCCAGAAACTGCCGAAATGCCGGCCCGATCTTCGCACTCGTCCGACAGCTCCACCCGCAAGCGCCTGAACCTTCATTGTTTTTGGAGGATGCTGGCATTGTTCGATTTACACCCTTTTCTGGAAATGACGACCTGACGGCAGTTAGTGTGGCCATCCAGGACGCGGCCAGATTTCTGGATCTAAACGATCTTGTGGTCCTCACTAACGAGCCATTATCGCCGAGCGAGAGTCGCATAAATGGGCTCCAGGTGACGCTGTTTCCACCGTATCGTTGGCAGGATGTTGTCCTCCGATGCCTTCAGTCAATTGGGCGACACTTTGTCATTCGAAGTCGGGATCCAGCTGCACCGCGAAAGAAGCTGAACTTACCGACGCTGAGCGAAGGGGCTACTCCTAGCGTGGCGGACATCCGTGCTGTCACATCGTTCACTAAGAGTTTCTTGGTCGATTCTCACCCGAGCATCGGCATTTCTTGGAAGGTTTCCCCTGACGGCCTCTCGTTGAGCGGCATTGACCGCCCTCTTGCTGCACTCGGGTTCTTTGCGTCCGAGAAATGGGTCGACGGACTGCCGTCTCCCTTGCAGGTTGTCGTGACCTCAGATTCGAAGAATGCTCAAGGTCCGCATGTCAGACTTTGGACAACGGTGAACTTCAAGGGCCTTGAATCAAGAGGTGTCGTCCTCTTCTTGCGAAAAGCTCAGCATGATTTCAATGCTCATCTATATGTTGGCCTGTCGCGAGCTCGTACCTACTTAAACGTGGTTGCGGAAGCGAGCGTGATTAGCACTCTGAGATCGACTCAGGGCGCCTAGTAAGATGGCGTCTAACAGAAAATTGGAGCTGTCAATCCCCGTGGCTGCTTAAGGCGCCGCTAGCGCGCCGCTTTGTTTGCTTTCGGGGCTTGCAGCTCAATTGCACGTTAGGCGGCACTCCGATAGCTGATCCAGATACTGCACTGTGTAGAGAGAGTGAAGATCCTATCAACCTTCTTCAATCAGGCAATCTTTATATCACTACTTCGCTACGCCCGTGTGATCGATTGAATCTCGTCAAGACTTAGCACCTTCGACCCCTTAGAGACAGTACGGGCAAGCTGCTGCACTTGCCTTGCCGTTGCAACGTACATCAGGCCGCGAGCACCTTCAAAACCACAGTTGATTGCGGCAAGTGCTTGTCCGAACTTAGTCGCTGAAACTACAGCATCTAAGTTGTCAACAACCTGGTCAGCTTTCGTGCCTCTGGCCACGAGATCGTGAATTATTCCAGCAGTGGTCCAGTCGCCAGCACCTGCAGCATCAAGAAGGTCAGGCACCGAGAAGGCGCCGAGTTCATTCCAAGCACCTGCCCGGCCGTTGCCGCCCACCCGGAGTCTCAGCCCTTTGGCCCCGATTGTTTCAATCTCGACTGGCACCCTTGCCTGGCTGACGAACTCGTGGATATTCGCCGCTCTGTCATTTGCGTATTTTACAATATGAGATGCTTTCAAGCAGTCCGTAAAGAGTCGCTCATCCTTGATGCCGGATGGTTCGAAGACGACCAACGCGCCATGCTCGCGGCTTCTTTGTGCAAGCGCGAGCGTCCCAGGTGCCACGCGGTCGAAGTAGAAGACCGCGTGTACCGGCAGATTTGCAGCGATTATCGACGCGTCACTGGCTAGTAGTGGGCGGTATGCAGGGAGCGTTGTGCCAGACACCGGGCACACGCGAGAGAAGCGGTGGCGGGGGCGGCCCCGAGTATCGATGTAGTTCTCTTGGACGAGGCTTGGCGTGCCGCGACCGGCCTCTATCTTTAGCAGCTTGGTGTTGACTCTCCACATTGAGAGATCTTCGAGGAGTTCGCGGCCAACCTGATCGTCGCCGATGCGGCCGACGGCATTAGCGTTCCAGCCCATGTAGGCGAGGATCGAGAGGACGTTGCCGCATGAACCACCCGCATATCTTTTCTCGGTGGTACTTGGCCCGACACTGCTACGAATGACGTCGAGGACGATGAATCCTGTCCCTACACAACTATTTTGATGAGCATCACGGCGCATAGCATTCTCCAGAAAGCCACATCGTGAACATCGTCGGTGGCATGGTCGCCCCAATCGAGTCAACGCGATAGCCCTGCGATTCAACGTGGGCGACGCCCACTATCACTTTCGGATTGCGCTGGCCGAGTTCGTAGGCGGCGAGCAGCACGCCAATCGATGCCAGCTTTGATGACATAGCAGAGAGTGCGACTTTGCACCCCCCCAGCGGCTTCAGCGCTCGGTGGTAGTGGAGAATCGACCGCATCAGTTGGCGATACACCTCAAAGGGGTTGGACTCGGAGGCGTAGATGATATTGCGCGGCTCAACGCGAAGTTGGTCGAACAGCAGCTCGCGGTACTCGATCACAATGGAGTCACCCTCGCGAGGGTCTAGGGCTGGCGACGGAAGTAGCGGACAAATCTCGTTGGGTATCACGAACTGGTTGATGCGCTCCAGTTGTGCCTGCTGCCGCTTCCCCAAAACTGGAATCCATATCTTCGGCTGGCTGCTGGTCGACTCACTCTCGAGCGTCGCGGCGGCAAATCCGTGAAGGTAGCTCGCACTCTCCTCAAGTCCCTCTTCGACGATGGAATCGTCAGCAGCGAGAGAGTGTGATAGAATAACGTGTAGATTGCACGAATTGCAATCCTTGGGCTCAAGGTCGAATAGTGCTAAGAGCTTCGCCAACAATGGCATGTAGAGGCTTCGCGGCAACGCGCTGATATCGACAACGACGTCGCTGTAGGCGTGAAACTCCGCCAGCGACGAGAAAGCCCGCACGATGCTGCGTGCGCCAATTCTACGGTTGTCGTCAGAGAACATCCTGATGTTCCTTTGCCTTATACTTCCGCGACCCTCAAGAAGCTTCCTTAGGAGCTCACCGTTCGCATTGCGCTGATCAGAATAGGCAGTTGAAGGCGACTCGGTGCCTTCGTCGAAGGCGATCAGGTCGACATCGCGGGACCCTTCGCCGCCGAGTTCCAAGATGCGCTCGAGTCCGTTGCACATACGCGAGTCAAACCCATGCCCCAGCACGAAAAGTACATTCCTCTTCCGCTCCCCCAAGAATGGCTTCCAGAAAGCGTCAAACTGCTCTCCTTCGCGAAGAAAGTAGTCACGCCAGCGTAGGCCGTCGTTGGTCATATTGAAAGCTTGCCCTGTCGCGATGGTCGAAATCCGTGAGTGGGCCAGTACATCACGTCCTGCAGCCTCTTCACCCGAAAGCCACCGTAGTGTAGCGGTAGATCATACTTAGTGCATACTAGCCGATTCAGGTATAGCACGACTACTCGTCCTGACGGACGAGGGCGGTCGACTTCGGGGAGAAGAAGATTGTACTGAAGCGCAGTGTTAAGCACGTCGGCGAACGCATCGATTTCAGGCCGCTTGATCCGAGTGCTGGGATCGTACATATAAGCGCAATCCGCCATCGTCAACGCGAATCCTGTCACGCCAGGGGCGTAGGGTGCGTTTGGTTGATACGTCTCTTCCCGGCAGAACTTGCCGATCGCGTCAAGGAAATTGAGTGCTCCCCGGCCATTTCGGGCACGACGGGGAAGATCCATAATGCGTTTCTCGAACGCAGCTTTGATGATGCGCTCTTGGCTCTGCGGAGAGAGAGTGGTGGGCCGACGCATCACAGCAGCAGATAGGGCTTCCTCAAACAGGTCCCCGGCCAATCTGATGAATTGCTCGATGTTGAACGATCCGAGATTCGCAAGCTGACTGGGGCCAAAGTAGTAAGGAAAACTGAACTCCTTGCTAATGAAGAGCTCTGCAGCTGCGCGTACGTTCGCTGCTTCCTTTTCGTCGAGTTCCCGTGTGGGGAGGGGTTCGGGGAATAGACTCAGCTGACTCTTACCCGCATGCCTTGCTATGAGAATCTCAAGTGCCCGCCACTTGATTAGTTGATGGTGAAGGCTGCTCTCGATATTCGCCCGAGACTGCACCCATTCAGCATAATGAGGCTTGCTTGCAGCGATGGCTTCGACGCGATTCCGGACGGTGTCGAGGGCAGCCTGCATTTTGTCGTCCCAAGACGGAGAATCAAGGTCCACCTCGATCGTCGGTGCAAATGCGTCAGGCGCGTTCGGACCGGCGGAATCAGCCGCCATGCGAGCACGGCGATCAGCGATGAGCTTCACGGCCGACTCAAACCACCGGCCCTTCTTCCACTCACGCTCCAGCGCGATCACGTAGTGGTCGCGCCCGCTAAGCGCCCCATTTGCGAGCAGCTCCTCGTTAGCCAGTGCCTCAAAGCGTTCGGCCAGCCAGACGGTCGAGCGCGACCGCTGTTCGACGACTACCTGGAGAAGGTCCGATCGCTGGGATGGCGCGAGCTTCTGCATGTCGTCAAACGTAATCAGCCAGTGCGTTTCGAAGGGCTTTCCGTCGAGGCGGACGCAGTTAGCGTCGAGCATGTGCAGGGATAGAAGAGCATCGTGACCAGACGGGCCGGAGCCCTCGGTGCTCAGCAGAGTGTCGATGAGCTCCGCAACGCGCTGCTCGACGGATTCTGCCCACTGTTGAACAGCAACACCGTCAGCAGGGAATGACAACCCAGGTACGATTTCATTAGGTGGCGCTACGAGGCTGAGGCGAGAGAGGTCATCTGGGAAGCGCAGGCCTCGAACCACGAGAATCGAACGAAGTGCTCCCAGAAGGATCCGTGAGTCGATTAGGGCCAGAAGCAGTCGCTTGGCCCTAGTTGCATTCAGTCCGACGTCAACAAGGGCTGGAAACGTTCGTGCGGAGGAGAGCATTACGGACAGGACACGGACGCCCTGGTCCGAGACAGCTCCAAGTGCCTTGAGTTTGCTGAAGAGGTCTTTGGTTGCCTCATTGGCCTTCATCACTACGAGGTTCTGAAGGACCGAAGGAGTAAACAGCTTCAACAACGAAGTCTTGCCTCCACCAGGCGCGCTGCGAATGAACAGGGGGCGACCCGTCAGTGCGTCGTCGGGAAGCAGGTCGAGCAC
Organism: Synechococcus sp. UW140; assembly: GCA_943372935.1. Classification (GTDB taxonomy): domain Bacteria; phylum Cyanobacteriota; class Cyanobacteriia; order PCC-6307; family Cyanobiaceae; genus Cyanobium. The sequence continues at coordinate 17,287 of CALSAP010000013.1, read as the reverse complement.
CCTGTGGCCAAACAGGCGCAGGAAGTCAGAGTCCGAGTCGATGCTCTCGGCGGTCTGGAGAAGAAAGGGGTTGCGAACCTCTTTCACGATTCCCTCCGATGACGGCTCACGCGAGGAAACAATGGCAAAACAGTGTCGCTGTCTTCAGCCCACAATATGAAGATCGAGTTGTTTGGCGTATTGTGATGAATGACTAAGGGGAGCCCTCCGTTCTTATATCCGAAAGGCACATCGCCTCCCCATTCGGGGTGCTTGATCTTTGCGAGCGGATCATAATACCTCTTGGCCAGTTCAATCAAAGGCCCTTTATGGGTCTCTTGAAGCGAGATGTCGTTGGCGATACGCTGTACGCACACCACCGTGATATCGATACCGCTGGAACTCCGGAGTAAGCTTGCGCCTTCCTCGATGCTTGCAATCGCCTGTTCTGTGGCGACATAGAAAACTACGAGTAGGCGAGTCTTTGGGAAAGATACAACCTTCTTCCAGTCCTCGTCTTCCTGTAATCGCGCCACGAACTTAGCGAGCTTCCCTTTGGCTTGGCCTCCGTTCGAAGTAAGGCAGCTAGTCCCGCTGGCAGTAAAGTCATCGAGAAGGACTAAAGTGGGTACCACGTCTCTATGCCCACGTTTTTCGTTAAGCCAGGTTCGAATCTCGCGCACCTTCTCCGGCGAGATCTCGTAGCTAGAGAAGATTTGTTCGTGACTCAGCGCTTTGTTGCTGCGCCGGAACAGATCGATCCGGGCTCCATCACTCAACCCAAAAAATAAGCTCGTAGCTTCGAGCTGTTTGAACGCGGTGTTTGAGACGATACGACTAATGTGATAAGTTGGCAGAGATACATCCATCGCGGCTTTGTCGATCAAAATGGGCCGGATAATGTCATGGTAGGCAATTGCTGCGAAATGTGCCATCTCCGCATACGAAAAGAACACCAAGCGGCTCACTACGAATTCGTAGGCGGTTTTTCGCTCTTGCAGCGTGCCGAACTGATGAAGCCAGAGGGCTAGGCTCTCGACGAACCTCATGCCCGGGCTAAATTGTTGGTACTCATCATACTTTAGAGAGGCGAGAGCCTGAAGGGCGGGACGTTGGCGCGCGATTTCCTCGTTTGACCACTCCATAACGTTGCCAAGCAAACGTTCGGCAAGTGCATCTCTCATCGCGTCGCACCTTCCTTCCATGTAAAGGTTCCAACTCCTCCGCGAGTCTTAATGGCGCGGAGGTAGAGCAGCGTTGCGTCTGGACCCGAGATGCCGAGCGGAGCAAGATTCCAACAGGAGTCGTCGATGCTTGAAACCTCGTCGACGCTCAACGACAGCGGCTCAGCGAGGAGCGAGTAGTCGTTGCCCGGCCAGGCACCTCTGTCACCGATGCAGAGCACCTCGAGGCCATCACCAATCTGTTTGCGCAACCACGAGACCAGCGAGCCCTTGCCACGGGTCGGGCCGAGCACGTCGAGGGAGTGCGAAGAGATGACGATTCGCACTCCCTCGCCGTCTAGTGGGGCAAGCAGCGACATCACATGCGCGGCGAGTGCATCGGTACGCACAGCCCCCTTGGGCTCGACCGCGATCTGGTGTGAGCGTGCAGTGAGCTTCGCTGCAGCTGTCAACCAAGCATCCGCTGCAAGGAGGACGTGCGCTTGGGTCAGCACTTTTTCCTTCGGGCCGTCCTTACTTGGTGAGCTGTCCTCATCGAGAGCCCCGATGTCAGTCCCGTTGTAGTAACCGACTTGGACGAGGGGCCAAAGCTGCTTGTCGAGAGCCTTTTGAAGATCATCGCGAACCGACTTCCCTCGACCAGTCGCGATGCCGAGACGCACGCCGGCACTAAGGAGCCTCGCACACTCACTGACAATGTCATCGCGGAGGCCGTCGAACCGATCATCCTTGGCGCAGAGCGTTCCGTCGTAGTCGAGAGCGAGGGCACCGATACTCGCTGTGCGCAAAGCGCTTAGGAACCTCTTGACACCCAACTTGAACGCCTCGCTGTCCTCGCTAACCTCAGGCAAGGCCCAAAGCTTTCGCTGGATGGGGGCGGACACCAGCCGAGTCACATGAGGCGGCGTGAGTCTATACAGCTTGCGGCCGAACTCAGGGACTTTGGGACGCCCAGGGTCTTGTCCACGCGACTGGCCGAGCTGGGCGACAAGGTGGAACGCTTGGAGAAGCAGGCCGATTGTTCCCGATGGTCCATCTACGGTGGTTTCTAGCCTGACGACGGGGATGCTCTTTGGCAACAGCTTTAACGTCTTCTCTGCAATGGCGTACGTACCGGGAGTAACTAGTGCGACGACGACAGTTTCCGCACTGCGCTTAGCGAGCCATAGGTGCCGACCGTGCCCAAAGTTCCGGTAGTCGGCTAGCTGCGCTGACGCCAGAGCCGATTCGTTAACTTTGGACTCAAGATCGGTTGCGACTGGCCCGCTCCATCCACCATGGAGGACCTGCATCATGTGACGCCCTTCGAAGATGGCCGCGTCAATAATCTGCTTGGGAGATGTCGTTTCGCGTGCGAGATCGAAGCCGTAGGCGCGAGCAATCAAAATGCACGTTGCTATGAGGCTGTTGGTAGCGAGGTATCCGTCCTTGCCTGTGGGGATATCTGCGGCGAACAACCGTACGCTGGAACTCTTCGCCTTGTCGCTAAGCGGACTGACGACTCTGAGCGTAACCGCGGCTATTGCAGGCGCCTCTTCGGAGATAGCCATCTCGAACGCTGCTAGCACGTCTTTGTTTTTGCCTGACGCCGAGGCTAGGAACACAGCTGCATGATGTAGCCCTGCAGGTAGGGTAAGCACATCAAGCGGCGTTACGAACTGCGCTGGGCGATGGTGTCGTTGACGATGGAGAAGTGCAGCGAAGTGGCATGCTGTCAATGACCCTCCAGAACCAATGGCGACAAGCGGATGTCCGGCGGCGTCGACAACGAAGCTCTCCAACAGCTTGACGTCCTGCGCATGGGCCCATCCCATAACTTCCGAGATGGCCGCCAATTCGGACATGAATGCCTTGCCCACTTTATAACGCCAAGTATGGGAGCATGAGTGAAGACTCCGCGTCTGTTCAGATCCCATGTTAGCGGATCGCCCTAGGTCGTCATCGAGGGCATGGGAGAGCGATAAAGTAGTGGGACTACTGCATTCTCCGATGTGCATGCAAATGGCCGAGCATTCTATTGGGCTATTTAGTATTCTCTGGGCCGTCCAGTTTAGGTTGTTGATGTTGCATTAGAGTGGCAGCTTGCTTGCATTTGCAGGGCTCTAATGTGTTAATCCAGTTAGGTGAGTGATGTTGTGAGATTGATGATGCTAATCGAAAGCAGATCTGCGTTAACGCAGAAAGGCATCAGTAAAGAGAATGACTGCCAGCCAAGCCTCTAGAGTTGACAGGCCACCTCCAGCTCTGAGCTGCGCCACCCCACGCTTCTTGTCTGCCACTTAGGGGCAGCGCTAGGTGTTTTGCTCAAGCATCATTTTTCGCCATCCATGAGAAAACCACGTCTCTATACCTATATTGTGCGAACCGATGACGGTGCAGCCCCAAACCCGTTTGGCGGCATGTGTTCGCTTACGATATGTAAACCTAAGATTCGCAGCTCCGCTATGAGGGGCGACTGGGTCGTCGGAGTTGGCTCTCGTCGAGCCCCGAGTGGTGACTTATCGGGCAAGATGATCTACGCGATGAAAATAGAGGAAGTTGTGCCCTTGAAGGACTATGACAGTCGAGCGCCGAAAGAATGGAGTTGCAAGATTCCGGACCTTCAGAGTCTCGACCTCGCAGATAGGCTCGGTGATTGCATCTACGACTATTCGATAGGCTCGAAGCCTGCGCAAAGGCCAAGCGTCCATGGCCCGATGAATATCAAAACAGACCTAGGCGGAAAGAATGCTCTGATTTCAAGGGACTTCTATTACTTTGGCAGCCGAGCTAAGCAACTCCCTGCGAATCTAGTCCACATCTGCCCTGCGACTCAAGGTCACCGAAGCCGTAAGAATGAACCCTATCGTATCGCATTCGAGACATGGATTCGGAGCCTATGCCTCAGCCCAGGCCAACTCTATGGCTGGCCAGATGCAATCATCGACTGGAATATCATCACGCAGTGTGGAGGCTGTATTGATAGGGCAAATGATCAAGACTTAGAAGAGGATGTCGTCTAACATTTCCCGGATTGTACAGGCGGCCACTAATCTCATTCTCAAGCCCTAGGCTCATCCTCACCGCTTGGGGGCAAATTTGAAGAGCGAATTCTTGATCCCCTAATCCTGCCTGCTGATCGAGGCGAAGAGGTTTTCTGTTCTTCAGCAAGCGATGGAGGGGCTCGTCAATGAGGGAATGCATGGTAAGGCCTTCCGCAAATGTCTGCAAGTGAAGCTCCCGTCGGTGGGAGTCCAAGTGCCTTACTTCTTCAGCGAGGACTGGGTCTGGTGGTTGCAGGTGGAACGCATCATGTGCCGGATGGGCCTTTAACTGGATTTAGATCCTGACCCCGACATCAACACGATGACATACCACCACGCCCACCCCCTCTGATCGCCCCCGGCCCCACACCTTCCCCCATGGCCACCAGCGACTTCTTTCGCCCCGATTACCGCTCGGCCCGTGAGGCGTTCCTGGCCGCCGCCGATGGTGCCGGCGCCCGGCTCAGCAGCCATGTCCTGCCCGATCACTGTGGCCCGGCCGGCGAGCCGCTCGCCATCGATGCGGCGGCCCTGGGCGCCGCGGAGCCCGAGTCGTTGTTGCTGCTGATTTCCGGCACCCACGGCGTGGAGGGCCTGGCCGGATCCGGTTGCCAGGTGGGCGTTCTGCTGGATGAACTCCACGGCGCCCTGCCGTCCGGCGCCGGGGCGCTGCTGATCCATGCCCTCAACCCCCATGGCTTCGCCTGGCTGCGCCGCGGCAACGAACACAACATCGATCTCAACCGCAACGGCCTCGACTTCCGCGGCCCCCTGCCCCAGAACCCGGCCTACGACGCCCTCCACGACGCCCTGCTGCCCGGCGACTGGGACGGGCCCGAGCGGCAACGGGCCGACGCCCTGCTGGAGGCCTTCATCACGGGGCAGGGGATGGCCGCCTACCAGGCGGCGCTGCAGCGCGGCCAGTACACCCATCCCACCGGCCTCTTCTACGGCGGCAGCCGCCCCAGCTGGTCGCTGTCCACCCTGGAGAAGATCCTCACCGAGCACCTCGGCCCGGCCTGCCGCCGCCTGGCGGTGATCGACCTGCACACCGGCCTCGGCCCCTGGGGCTACGGGGAGCTGATCGGCAGCGGCAGCAGCGACGACGACTGGGAGCGGCTGCAACGCTGGTATGGCCCCGAGGTCACCCGGCCCGGCCTGGGCCCCTCCAGCTCGTCGGTGGTGTCGGGGTCGCTCTCGGAGTTTCTGCGCCGGCTGGCGCCCTCGCTGGAGCTCACCTACCTGGCCCTCGAGTTCGGCACCCGCCCGATCGATGAGGTGCTGGCGGCCCTGCGCGCCGATGCCTGGCTGCACGCCGTGCCCGATCGCCCCACCACCCATCGGGAGGCGATCCGCCGCCAGGTCAAAGGCGCCTTCCTGATCGACAGCCCCGCCTGGCGGGCCGCTGTGTACGGGCGCTGCGCCGATGTGGTGTTGCGGGCGTTCCGGGGGCTGGCGGGTTGAGCGGCCTCCAACTCCGCGTTGGTGTGGAATTCAGAATTTCACTCTGACGCCACCGCCATAGCCAAATTGTGAAGCATTGGAATAGGCCCTGTAGGACGCATTCACGTAAAAGGAGGTGGATGAACTGATCTGTACATCAACGCTCCCCGCCACGTTCAATGCGCTCATGCCAAGGTTCTGCCCCTGGGTCGAGCATGTTGCGCAAACGCTTGAGGCCTCGGCAAAGGTGGAGTTGAGTGACTTGGAGGCCGCGTTATTGGCCAAGGCATCAACCTGGTAGGCAAGGAGCAGGTTGGGCCGAATGCTGACCGTTCCGTCCTTGTTCAGGGGGATCGGGCTGGTGGAGAGTTCAAGCCCAGCCGTGGTGACGAAGCTGTTGGCGGTGTTGGAGTTAACGCTGAGGCTGAGTGGCCCGCCAGATTCGCTGAATCCGGATTGCTGGTAGCCACCCCAGGCAAAGCCCAGAAGCGGTTTGATGACGGCTTGAATCTGGGCTGATGGCGCCGTGATGGGGATGGCGTAGTCCGTTTCGATGGCGGCTGTGAAGCCGTTGGCATTGGTATTGGCTGAGAGCGACGAGCCGTTGCCGATGAAGGCAATCGACCTGGAGCCATTGATGTTGAAAGTGCTGTAGCTCAGCAGGCCGCGTACACGCCATTGATCTGAAGCAGCGAACGTGCCGAACAGGTTGATGCTGTTCACCCCCGCTGTCACCGTGGCAGCGGAGGAGGAGAAGTTATTGGCATAGGAGGTGCCGTAGCTGTAGCTGCCACCGAAGCTCCATTGCTTGCTGGGATAGTACTCAAGCCCGATGCCACCGGAGAAGACACCAGAGTTGTAGGAGGAAAGATCTGACGTGCCTCGGATGGTGCTGGTGTTGTTCTGGACCAGTCCGAATGCGCAGAGCGGCCTTTTGGCCTTGGTGCCATTGATGACCCAGCCATTGCTCAGGCACTGACCCGTTTGGGCGAGGACGGCTTCGCGCTGCTGCTTCAGCGTGTCCAGGCCAACGCTCTGGAAGGCCGCATAGGACTGGGGCGAGAGGGAATTCACCGCTGCCACCAACTGACTGGTGGAGGGGATCTGCACCAGATTGCTGAGAGCAGTAAAGAAGCCCGTGCTCATCCCAGAAGCGGCTACCTGCCCGGTGGTGAAGCCTGTGGATCCGATCAACGCGCCCGTGTTGTTGGAGTTTCCAGCCGCTGTGGTAGCCAACGCCTGGAAGGCGCGATCCAGGGCGCCCGCGACGCTGGAGGCGTTGGCACCCCCGTTACCGAGGGCCTGCATGGCTGAGCTGACCGCACCGATGGAGTTATTGGGCTTCCACTGAATGGCGAAGGATTTGGGGTCACCCAGGGGATTCTGTACCAACGTGGTACCGGTGTTGAGCAGCGCACTGGTGAGCTGAGGTTGAACAAGTCTGAGACTGCCGGCCGTAGCAAAGTCAATGCTGTTGGGGGCCGAGAGGATGGTGTAAACGAATCCTGGGAAGGGGGATCCACCTCCGTAGGGAACGAGATTCACCGTTCCTGTGAAGTTGGTGACGTTGCCGGTCACATGGATCCGGTCGTTGAGGGGGCCCTGGATTTCGGCGACAATGGTTCCACCCTGGTGGGCGTAGTTGCCGTTGATGGTCAGGGTGCCGATGGAGTTACCCGGCGCGATGATGCCGGAATTGAGCACGTTGGCCTGAATTGTCCCGGTACCGCTCAGCGTGCCGAAGTTTGCCAAGTTGCCGTTCAACTGGCCGTTGTTCATGAACATGCCGAGATTCTGATTGACCCCGGTGATGGTGATGGTGCTGCCCGCGCTGTTGCTCAGCGCGCCCTGCGCGCTCACAGCGAAGCTTCCGGCGGACAGGCCGGCGCCAATCGCTGCGGTTCCTTGCTGAAGGCTGAAGGCCCCGCTACCCAGGTTGACTGGGGCGGTGAAGGAGAAGTCACCCCCGCCGCTCAGGGTCAGACTGTTGCCGAAACCCCAAAAAGGTGCATGGAACGCCACGCTGCTTCCCACCGGTGTCGTCAGGGTGGTGGGATTGGGACCGAAGAGGGCAACCGGCAACACAATGCCGAGCCCGTTCGGAAAGGCGACCGTGCCTGTCAGAGCCAGCAGTGGCGTGATTGTTGCTGTCGTTGGCAGGCCCGAACTCGTGGAACTCGCGATCGCGAAGCCGGCATAGCCGTTAACTGGGTCGAACAGATAGTTCAAGCCCGAGTAGAACTGGCGTCCGGTATTGAGGAAACCGGTTGTCGAAGTCCCCGCCTCCACATAGCAAGGCTGCATGGCGTTTGCGGCATCAGCCGTGCAGTTGCTGCTCGTGCCGTTCGGATCTTTCTGAAAACTGTAGAAGGCGCCCTGCTGCGGAGACATACCGGGCAAATAGACATTGACTGTGAAAGTGCCGGGGGAATCCGGATTGAGGAAGGCATAACCAATACCCGTGTCCGGCAACAGACTGCCGATGGCAGGGGCTTTGCCTGGGACACCAATTGTCACCGGGATTCCTTGCCACATCTGTGTGCCACTGGCCGGGTCTGGCAAGAGCTTGATGAAGGAATAGCCACTGTTTTGGGTCGTTAGGCCAACAACAACCTGATTGTTCATCACCACGTAGCCCTGGTTTGGCAGTGCTGTGCCGGCGATATCAACGTCGATCAGCGGATTCATGCCGACGGCTGAAGTCGGAATCAGGTTGCCCGCCGCAACATTCTCTTTAAAGGTCTTGGTGGGATCAGCATTGCCGCTGTAGACGTTGTTGCGGTTGTTGCCGATGCCGAAGTATGCCGTGCTGTTGTCATTCTCCACCACGAGAACCATGACCGACGTCGTTCCCACTGCCGGCGCACCGTTCTCGCTGTTCAAGCGGCCGCCGAGGATGCTTACTGGCAGCTGGTAAAAAGTACCGGTCGGTGTGGCGCCGCTGCTGTCGTAATTGATGGCACCCGCCCCCTTCGGCGTAAGGTTATTCAGCGCATCGCTGGGCAAGTACCTACGGGAGATGGCGATGCCGGTCGAGCCTGTGTCCATCGTTAGCGGTACGGGCTGGCTGCCGGCGACCGAGATGGAGAGCTTGGCTGCTTGATTGCTAAAAGTGCCGTTATTGCTGGGGGAGTTTAGGTTCCCATTGATGTAGGGAACCACCAGACTAGTCTGCGACTGGTAGATCCAGCTGGGCACGGCTTGCGCATGGACCTTGGAAGCGTCTAGGAACCAGGCTGCAGGGCTCGCGATGATAGCGGCAACACCAACAGAAAGCTTGCGGGGCATCATGACTGCTTCCATTCTTGGAAGTAGGTCGATTGAATCGCTTGAGCCAGGACCATCGGCGGACTGTCGATCGACATCCCAAGGATGAACTTTAGAGGTTGATCTTAACTAGGCTTCGGTTTCAGGAAAGTGATGGCCATTACCGTTCCCCTGGCCGATCCAGGCCATTGGCTGTGTAGCGCCACCAGATTGTTCCGGCTGACAAAGGATGCTCCTATAGACCGTTAAGCCCTTCCAGCGGTTTGTTGCTGCCTTGGTGAGGACGCGCGGCCGGCTCTCAGCCACCCAGGTGCCCGACCGCTCTGATTGGCCGTCGGGCACCTGGGTGGGAGCCTGGGCTTTCCGTGGATTTCAGTTCAGGCGGCTGCAGTTCTCAATGGAGGACGGCCCCTGAGGAGGTGGAACACCTCGCGGGCAATGAACCGCTTAAGACAGCAGAGGATCTCCTTGTTGCTCAGTCCCTCCCCCCTGCGACGTTCGGCGTAGTCCCTGGTTGCCTGGTGATAGCGCAGCCGCACCACTGCGATGCGATGGAGCGCAGCGTTCGCTTGGCGGTTGCCGCCACGGTTGAGGCGATGGCGGCGGTTGGTGCCAGAACTGGCTGGCAGCGGGCTCGCCCCACAGGGCGCGGCGAATGACGCTTCTGAGCGCAGACGCTCAGGATTGTCACCGGCTGCCGTAAGCAGGATGGAGGCGCCATCCACGCCGATTCCGTAGGACTGCCGCAAGCCAGGGCAAGCAGCCCGGGTGACAGCATCGAGGTCGCTCAACAGCTCGGCGAGTTCGTGATCCAGCGCCTGGATCCGCCGGGCCAGGCTGCGTAAGGCCCGTTTCGCCGCCATCAGCGGACATGCCAGCGCACCAGGCCGAAAGGCCGCACAGGTTGAGATCAGTTCGCCACGACTCTGCCCAGCCAGGCGTTCTCGCAGGGCCGGAGGTGCCGTCACCAGCAGGGCACGAATCTGGTTGATGGCTTTGGTGCGGCAGTCGATGGCCGAATCCTTGGCAACTTTGAGCATGCGGATCATCTCCACGTGTTTGGCACCACTTTTGGGGATCGACATAGTGGTGCCTGCCAGGAAGGCCCTGGCAGCGACCTCAGCATCGATGGAGTCATCCTTTCCCCGTCTTCGGCGGGTAGAGCGATCAGGCCGATTGGCCTCGATGACGGAAAAGCCAGCAGCCAGGAGTTCGCGGCAGAGGCAGAGGCCAGCTCCAAAGGAGCTCGTGCCCTCCATGGCAAACACCGGCCTGCTGCCGAACAACTCAGTCCAGCCGATCAGGGCTTGATAGCCCCGTTGGATTGTCGGGATCCGGTACTCATCAAGCTTGCCGCCGTTCGGCGCTAGAGCCACCGCGACGTGGAAGTCCCAGTGCGTATCAATACTTATGACGACGTCATACGCATCGTCAGGCTGAGGTTGTGCCAGGGTTGCAGATGCCATCGATGCCTGATGGTGGTGGGAAAATGCAACCAACAGGACAGCCGGACAGACCTGTGATGGGACCGATAAGCCAGGCTCCTGATCAAGTCACGATGCCGTTCTGTTGGTTGGCCCCATCAGCGCAAGGCGACAGATCCAATGGAGAGCACGAAAAGCTCGGCCAGGTGTGAGGTGGGTCAGCCCTGAGCTGATGGGGTAACCCGATGATCACAGGTCTGAGGCCGACAGGGTCATACACACCCCAACGCCCGCCTGACACCGATCGGTCGGGAATGCCTGATCCGCCAGCATCTCGAAGAGGGCACGAGCCTCGCTCAGTTGGCTGCAGGACACGGGATCAGTGAGCGCACGGCCGTCTGTCCTGCGTCGAGGTGTTGCCCGACGAGAAGGGGCCTACGTGATGCCCTACGGAGGCTCAGCGGCTCGCTCACCTGCAGGCATGAACAACCTGGTTGGAAAGCACAGCTCATCACCCTCGGCCGGATCCTCACCGAGCACCTGGGCCCGTCCAGCTCGTCGGTGGTGTCGGGCTCGGTGCCGGTGTTTCTGCGCCGGCTGACGCCCTCGCTGGAGCTCACCGTCCTGGCCCTGGAGTTCGGCACCCGCCCGATCGATGCGGTGCTGGCGGCCCTGCGCGCCGATGCCTGGCTGCACGCCATGCCCGATCGCCCCACCCCCCACCGCGAGGCGATCCGCCGCCAGGTGCGCGGCGCCTTCCTGATCGACAGCCCCACCTGGCGTGCCGCCATCTACGGCCGCTGCGCCGATGTGCTGTTGCGGGCTTGTCGGGGGTTGGGGGGTTGAGCGGGGCGGGGGCAAGCGTGGACCTCCCCGCCGCCCGGCTCCGATGCCTGCCTGTTCGCGGGCGGCTCCAGCTCGTTCACGATCACCTTCCGCTCCGACGGCAAGAAGATCCAGATGGAGAAGGTGGGCGAGCCCTGGACCTTCGGCCAGGGGGACCGGGAGGAATGCGGCAAGCTGCTGATCACTGAGCCCAGCAATGGCCCCACCACCCTGGCCACCTATCGGCAGAACGCCTCGGCCATCCTGGTGCGCAGTGAGCGGGGCAACACCTACACGATTCCCTACGGAATCCGGTAGATCATCGGGTCCACGTCCTCCGATGGGAAGGCGGTATGGGCCATGGCACGATTCTGGATGGCCTGAACGCCTTCGAGTCCTGAGTGGCTCCAGGTAAGCCGCCGGCAAGGCGTGCGTATCGCAGGTTACGTGTGGATATCGGACCCGTGAACCAATGCCATGCGCTATTCAAGGCAGATGGAGTGCTCCTTTGGCTTCCTGCGTTTCCCCGGAACCGATCGGTGCGGTTCGTGGGGTTCACGACACAGTCCAACGATCGGTCGGACTGTGTCATGGCAAGTTTGAGCTTCACGTGGTCAACCTTGCGTTTTGTATCCTCTGGGAGGCGATGCCCGGTTCGCTGCTAGCCCTGTAGTTTGGCTCAGCAATCGATGGCTGAATCCTTCGAGGAACTTTGGAGTGTCATCAGCAGGGCCTATCAGCCTGTTGAGTTCCGCTCAAATCTCAAGCTCTGGACGGCGGGCCTCTTGGCGATATCGCTATGGATTGTTTTAGGGCACGTGGCACTTAACCAGTTTGCTTCATCAAAAGAGTTTGCAGGTAGACTTGCTTCCCTTCCGGTGAAGATTGAAAAGGAAAAGATGAGTATTGAAGGAGAGGAAAGAGTGAAGCTGCTTGAGAAGGCTAATAACATGGTTGATGCAAGTGCCAATAGGCTTTACACTTTCTTGACGCCTATCGTTACGGCAATTACTGGTTACTTCTTTGTCGCGGCTAGCGCCCCAGCACCAAAGCCGGCCCCATCAGGCTTCCAGCCGCAAAAGCCAGAACACACAAATCAGAATGGCTGAGATAGTCGGATCTAGTTCAGATGCTGTATTGCTTTGCCTCATCTATTGCATCACAGGAGATGGTCTTAGCTTATGCCCACATCGATCACGATCTCACCGCATGAATTGGTAATCCTTGACTCAGGTACAAGCTCACAATGCATTGGCAGCTCATGAAAAGGACGCAACACAGCCACCTCGGCAAGCCTTTTGGAAAGCTCAATCGAGCCTGGATCGGCCTTGTTCTCAGCATCTTCATCGTCATTGGAGTGCTGCTACAGCAACCCAGCCCTGCGCAAAGCCAGGCAAGCGACGAACCTTGCATCCACGGCATGCGAATCGTTGGCGAGAATGCAGTCTACTTGTCCCATATGGGTTTATTCAACAAGCAGTGCCATCGCTATCAGGGGCTTTTTGAAGTCAGCCTCGAAGGCCCGAATAATCCCCAGCAGATCTATCTCAATGCTCAGAGAAAAGATGTCCAACAGAATGAGTACACGATTGAGCCAACTGAGGAGTTTATACTACCGAGTTTTGCAGCAGCAGAGAAAACCTCTTTTCGGGCTAACCTCTACCGAGGTCAATACGAGCGCTCAGCAACAAGGCCGCAGATGCTGGCCAAGAATGTGAATGTAAGGTTAAAGCGAGTAGTTTTTTTCCGCCCCTTTCAGCGGGGAGCCAGGCAGCCTGCTTTCTCTGAGTACTTGCTTTTTGGCAATGGGACAGAACAGCTGGCCGCCCATTTGATCACAGCTCCTCCTGATTTTGACCAGGTGGTCGCATTGAAGACCCCATTACCACTGACGGACACTGAGCTGGCCAAGGCGATTCGCATTGTCTTGCCGAATCGTCCTACTCCAGATCCGGGTGCGAATCTGAGTCAAGCACTGAAACCAGGCAGCAAACCAGCTGTTCAGGTTGATGGTCGACAACCCAACAAGGTGGTTGAAGTCGGGTTTCAGTATTTTCTCGAAACGGCCGATTACAAGAGATCGCCAGCTTCGTAAGCACGGTAAGGTAAGCCAGCCTTTGGCGATCGCTTGCCGACGCTCACGGCAACAGCGCTCACCGATCAAATCTCGGTAAGGCCTTTGGGTTAGCCCTCCCTATCCCCACGACATAACCACTGGCAGTGTGCGGCGGGGCCAGCCGAGATCACCATAACCATGCTCGATCGAGCTAGACGTACCTGGATCCAATCCTGCTCTGGTTCCATTGTAAATAAGACCAGCACCTCATTGTGGAGGAGCATTGAGAGACATCATTTTTTCATGCAACCACTCCAGGGCCAAGTGAATTGATGACTATGATGAGATTTGCTGTAAGCATATAGCCCGACATGGTAGCGAACGAGACACCCCAGGACTTAAAGAAAGTTTGTATGCAGGTACCGCATGAGGATGCTCATGGGGATGAGGCTGATGGCTGCGATGTGGTGCTGACCGATGAAGAGGCTGTGTCAGACGAAGATTTGCCACCCGCGGAAGGAGGCGTAGCTTGACATGGCTTTCTCCCTGATATGGTTGCCAGATGTTCTCAAAGCTGCTGGCCTGAAAGTCGCTGTTGTTCCAGGCTGGCAGAATCGTGGTAGGGGAGATGTTGGTCCAATCAAAGGAATCATCTGTCACCATACCGCTGGATCAAAGAATGGAGTGATGCCCAGTCTAAAGGTCATTACTGAAGGGCGTCCTGATCTGCCTGGCCCACTGGCACAACTAGGCCTTGGAAGAGATGGAACGTTTTTTGTTGTGGCGGCTGGAAGAGCTAATCATGCAGGAGCAGGACGTTGGCAAGGCATTGTCAATGGCAATGCCAATTTCATTGGTATAGAGGGTGAAAATTCAGGAACCAAAGCGGATTTTCCTTGGCCAGAAGTTCAAATGGAAGCTTACCACCGTGGTGTTGCAGCTATTCTTGGCCATATTGGGCAGAAAGCAGTGATGTGTTGTGGACACAAGGAATATGCCTTGCCGAAGGGGCGTAAGCCTGATCCACTGTTTAATATGACTACTTTTCGCCAGGATGTTGAATTAATTCTCAGCGGCTCTGGTCCAGCCCCCAGGTTAATCCCAGCGGTTGAGCCAACGGCGTCAGCCAGGCCCACTCTCCGGCGTGGAGCCACTGATTCTCTAGTGGAGCAAATTCAATCCATTCTAGGCGTCAGTACATCCTCTGGTGGTAAGGGAATCTTTGGTCCCAAAACTGAAGCAACAGTGCGCGCTTTTCAACGCGATCATGGCCTGGTACCTGATGGCATTGTTGGGCCGAAGACCTGGGCAGCACTCGATGAAGTACAGACTGAATAGGGGGCAAGAGTCAATCTCGATCCATGCTCGTTGTGAGCTAGTTCATCCAGTTTCCTGAAGTTAATTGCCTGCAAGTCCGCCCGCCTGAAATCCATGAAAGACATGTCCACCGACCCCCTACTGCCATTGTTCATCAAGCAGCAGGGCCGCGCAAACAGATCGGCTTTAGGGAGATCTACATCCGTAGGCCTGTTCCTTTCCTGCTTGTTGCTGGCCAAGGGGGCTCAGCCTGCATTATCTGAGGAAGCTGCTTGCCGCTTGGGTCCCACCTCAAGCATTACATCTACAGATCAGGCCAAGTGCCTGCTGCGGGAACCAAAGATGTTCGGTGCGGTTGGCCCGCGGTTGACCAGCCTGCCACCCCCCCTTCAACGTTTGATGGCATTGTCCACCATCGACATCAGCAAGGATCAATTTCGCCGCTACATCGCTTCAAAGAATATCCAGGAGAGCGAGATTGGCGGCTCGCTCGACCGGCCAATCTCTCGCACCAATAACAATGATCCCAGTTCAGAATCTGCTCGGTACTTCATCATTCACGATACCAGCACCCCCAATCTCGGCGCTGCAGCCTTTCCAGCGGACATCAACGAGTCTTCATGGAGGTTCAATGACTTTTCACGTTATGGCAGTGGACAGCGATCGCCCGCCCACATCATTATCAATCGTCTCGGTCAGTCGGTAACTCGTATTGATTTTGGCCAGCCTTGGCGCTCTACGGCATTCGAGAGTGACCGAGTCTGTGGCATCAACCGATGCAAGGGTTTGTTCGTGGCGGTAGAGCTTGTGCAGCCGCGTCGTTGCAAGGGAACCGACGCCGTTTGCAGGCGGCCCAACCCGGCGAATGATGCCATCGCCCCCGTCCCCGGCTTCACCAACAGTCAGCTAGAGCGACTGGCCGTCGTCTATGTGGCCGCCAGTCTTCGGCGCGGGAAATGGTTGATACCGGCCTTTCACGTCTCGCTGGATCAGGTTGTGGGATCTCACGACGATCCACAGAACTTCCGACTTGCTGACTGGGCCCGCCAGCTTGATGCCGTGATCACGGCAGTGAATGCAGGTGGAGCGCGGCCATGACCGGCGCCTCACCTTTGGTTCAACCCCAGGCCCATGGGCTCCGCAGCCTCGCGTATCTCCTTTTGGCGGTTGTGGTGCCGCCCCCCACGTCAGCCCAGCCAGTTCCTTACCAGCCACCTGCCCGTTCAGCAGCAGCATTGGCAGGCATACCCTTTACGAAGGCTCAGCCTGTGGATGAGGGCTATCGCCAAGAGTTTACGGCATGCGATGGAACCAACAGATTCCGCGGGCAAGCTATGCCTTCATTCCGAAAGTGTACCGGAGATCCTAACAACGTTCGGGCGTTGCTGCGCTTCCCCGATGGCACGGTGTTCTTCGATTCAAAACTGAGTCTTGACATCGACGGTTCCTGGTTGGCTTGCAAAGGAAGTGGGGCTCCAACATCCCAGTGTCCTACGTCCTTCAATTGGCCCATCAGGGTGAGTCGTCCGGGGCAGGAGCATGAGCGCTTCGTCGATCCAGACAATGTGCCCTACGTCGTGATTCCTACCACCAATCTAGCTGGCAGGAGTGATCGAGAATTCCGACAGCTAACGGGCGTTGAACTAGGGGATTTGGGGGTTGTTGTCTATGGTGATGTCACGGTTCCTGTCCTGGTTGCTGATGGCGGTCCGCATAACAAGCTTGGCGAGGGTTCATCGAGACTCCATGAGTTAGTTGGAGCTGATAAATGCCGCACAGGCCAACGCCGGAACGATGGCACTCGCCTGCCCATTGCCAAGCGTTGGACAAGCGACACCTACTGCCTCAGTTATCGCAACGCGAGCGAACCCCATAGTGTGCTCACTTTCATTTTTCCAGGAACCCGCCGTGAGATTGCTGGTCTTGGCCCGGCACCGGCGCAGTCGCGCATCCAGCAGGTAGCCCTCCAGCACTTTGAGCGTTTGAAGCAGCCTGGGGCCGGCCTTCCGGTTTCTCCCGTGCGGCTTCAAACTCCCCTTGAGGGTCAGCGGTTTGCCGTTGGGCAGACGGTCCGCTTCACAGGCACCGCCGATCCGGCTGTCAGACGGGTCGTTGCAAGCATCGGACCTGGTGGGCCCTTTCAACTTGCCAATCTCATGCTTACAGGAGCAACCTGGAGCTTCGATGCCGCTTTCCGCAACCCCGGTCAGGGGCGCGTCGTAACCCTCCAACCCTTCGGGGCCGACGAAACCCCGCTCACTCCTATCAGGATAACGATTAATATTGAGTAACAATGCGTTTGGGACTTAGTGGCGATTGATGCAAGTAACGTGATATAAAGCTCTCTGCCTGGCTGAGAGACTATCTATAGGCTTATCAAAATCAAATAGCCAGGATGCGATACCCGTAATCGTTAACCCTCTGCCGCTTGCCGGGAGTGTTGGTCAAAGCGGAAAGAATCTTCCTGCTGACGTCAAGAGCGTCATGGATAGACTGCGGCAACTAGGGTACGCAGTTGACGTGACCCCCATGACTAGTCCAGTTCCTCTGAGAGCTGGTGGGTTGTCAGGCCGCTCTCCACTGCCGGAGGGACTCCAGGGGCGTACGCCCCTGGAGCGCTGAATGCGGTCTGTAGGTGTTGTACTCCATCCGGTACTGCTCTGCCAACAGCCTGGCTTCCGGCACCGAGGTGAACAGCTCGATATTCAGGAATTCATCTCTGAACCGGCTGTTGAATGATTCCACGAATGGATTCTCCCAGGGTGAACC
>CALSAP010000012.1:0-105073 GCA_943372935.1 Synechococcus sp. UW140 | reverse complement strand
ACGATGGCCTTCAACCTGAACGGCTTCAACTTCAACCAGTCCATCCTTGATGGTCAGGGCCGGGTGATCAACACCTGGGCCGACGTGCTCAACCGTGCCGGCCTCGGCATGGAAGTGATGCACGAGCGCAATGCGCACAACTTCCCGCTTGATCTGGCCACCACCCAGTCGATTCCCGTCGCCCTGCGCGCCCCGGCGATCGGCTGATCCGCGAGCGGCCAGGCCCCACTGGCCTGGTGATCCATCCCTTGCCCCCTCTGCGGAGGGGGCTTTTCTTTGGGCTGGCCCGGTCACCGACCAGGGCGAACGGCCGCCAAACTGTTCATTCCAAGCTTTCTTACTCCCCCCAGCGGCATGCCCGAGCTCCGCACGGATGGCCAGGGCCTTCGCGGCCTCCGAACTCATCTGACGCGGGCTCTGCTGGGCGCCGCCCTCGTCTTGCAGATGCTGGCCGGGGGCTGTGGGAGCCAGGACACGGACGGGACGCCGGATGGGCGGCCCCTGGTGCTCACCACCTTCACGATCCTGGCGGACATGGCCCGCCAGGTGGCAGGCGAGCGGGTGCGGGTGGAATCGATCACGCGGCTGGGGGCCGAGATCCACGGCTACGAGCCCACCCCCAGCGACCTGAAGCGGGCCTCGGGCGCCCAGATGGTGCTGGAGAACGGCTTCGGACTGGAGCGATGGGCCGAGCGCTTTTACGCCAGCCTCCGGGATGTGCCCCACGTGACCCTCACCGAGGGGATTACCCCCCTGCCGATCGCCGGCGACGCCTACCAGGGCAAGCCCAACCCCCACGCCTGGATGTCCCCGCGGCTGGCGAAGGTCTATGTGGAGAACATCCGTCGCGCCCTCACCCAGCTCGACCCAGCCGGCGCAACCACCTTCCGCCGCAACGCCGAGCGCTACGGCGCCCAGCTGGACGCCCTTGACAGGGAGCTGCAGACCTCCCTGGTCCAGATCCCCCCGGCCCAGCGGGTGCTGGCCACCTGTGAGGGGGCCTTCTCCTACCTGGCCCGCGACTACGGCCTCACCGAGGCCTACCTGTGGCCGGTGAATGCCGAATCCCAGGTGACCCCCCAGCGCATGGCCCGGTTGATCGCCCTGGTGAAGCAGCGCCAGGTGCCGGCGGTGTTCTGCGAGAGCACCGTCAGCGCCGAGCCCCAGAAACAGGTGGCCAGGCAGTCGGGGGCCCGCTTCGGGGGGGTGTTCCACGTGGACTCCCTGTCCCTGCCGGATGGTCCGGCCCCCAATCTGCTGGAGCTGCAGCGTCATAACGTGGAGACCCTGCGAGCGGGTCTGGCGGGGAGCTGAACCCATGCCCTCCGGCCAGCCTCAATTCGACGGAAACGAGCGCATCTCGGTCCGCCATCTCTGCGTCGATTACCACGGTGTGGTGGCCGTCCATGAGGCCTCCCTGCATCTCGATGCCGGCAGCATCTGCGCCCTGGTGGGGATGAACGGAGCCGGCAAATCCACCCTGTTCAAGGCCCTGATGGGCTTCGTGCGCCCGTCGTCCGGCAGCATCGCCATCAATGGCCTTCCCCTGAGCCAGGCCCGACGGGCGCGGGCGGTGGCCTACGTCCCCCAGACCGAAAGCGTCGACTGGAACTTTCCGGTCAACGTCCATGAGGTCGTGATGATGGGCCGTTACGGCACCATGAATCTGCTGCGGATCCCCCGGCCGCTCGACCGGGAGGCGGTGCAGGAGGCACTCGAACGGGTCGACCTGTGGCCCCTGCGCCACCGCCAGATCGGCGCCCTCTCCGGTGGTCAGCGCAAACGGGCCTTCCTGGCCCGGGCCCTGGCCCAGGGCGCCTCGGTGATGCTGCTTGATGAGCCCTTCAACGGCGTCGACATCCGCACCGAGAAGCTGATGATCGAGCTGTTCGAGCAGTTCCGGCGGGAGGGACGCACGCTGATGATCTCCACCCACGACCTGTCCCATGTCACCGGCTTCTGCGACCAGGTGGTGCTGATCAACAAGACCGTGCTCGCCTACGGCGAAACCGCCTCGGTGTTTACCAGAGAGAACCTGGCCCTGACCTTCGGCGGCCTGGGGCTGGAGGCCGCCGCCGCCGCGGCGATCGATCACGACCCCCAGCAGGCGCCATGACCAGCCTGGTCACCTGGTTGGTCGAACCCCTCCAGCAGGAGTTCATGGTGCGGGCCCTGCTGGTCAGCATGTTGGTGTCGTGTGTCTGCGGCCTGCTCTCCTGCTACATGACGCTCAAGGGCTGGGCCCTGATGGGCGATGCGGTGTCCCATGCGGTGATGCCCGGCGTGGTGATCGCCTACGCCCTGAACCTGCCCTTCGCGGTGGGGGCCTTTGTCTTCGGCGTCGGCTCGGTGGCCCTGATCGGGTACATCAAGCAGATGACCCGGATCAAGGAGGACACGGTGATCGGGCTGGTGTTCACCGGCTTCTTCGCCCTTGGCCTGACGCTGATCTCCAAGGTGCGCAGCAGCATCGACCTGTCCCACATCCTGTTCGGCAACGTTCTCGGCATCAGCTCCTCCGACATCCTCCAGACCGTGCTGATCAGCCTGCTGGTGCTGACCGTGCTGGTGGTGCTGCGCAAGGACCTGCTCCTGTTCTGCTTCGATCCCACCCACGCCCGCTCGATCGGCCTCCACACCGGCGTGCTGCACTACCTGCTGCTGTCGATGCTCTCGTTGGCGGCGGTGGCCGGCCTGCAGACGGTGGGCATCATCCTGGTGGTGGCGATGCTGGTGACGCCGGGGGCCACGGCCTACCTGCTCACCGATCGCTTCGACCGCATGGTGTGGCTCTCGATCCTGTCGGCGGTGATCTCCAGCGTGGCCGGGATCTACTGGAGTTACTGGATGGATGCCTCCACTGCCGGCTGCATCGTGCTGGTGCAGACGCTGCTGTTCCTGCTCTGCTTCCTGCTGGCGCCCCGCCATGGCCTGCTGGCCCAACGGCGCCGCTCGCCGCGGGCGTCCCGCTTTCCGTCCGCGTGAGCGAGCCAGCCAACGCCGCTGCGACGCCCTCGCCCGCCGACCAGCGCTGGCCCTGGTGGCCCCTGCTGCCCCTCTACCCCTACGGCCGCCGCCGCACCCTGGTGCGGGAGCTGATCACCGGGCGGTTGTGGAGCTTCGAGCAGGTGCAGGGGGTCTGGTATGTGGCGGTGCCGATCCGGATGCTGGTGCTGCGGGTGCGCGAAGGGCTGCTGCTCTATGCCCCGGTGGCGCCCACCGCCGAAGTGAAAGCCCAGCTGCGCCTGCTGGAGGAGTGCCATGGTCCGGTGTGCACGATCGTGCTGCCCACCGCCTCTGGGCTGGAGCACAAGCTGCCCGTGCCGGCCATGGCCCGGGCCTTCCCCAGCGCCCAGGTGTGGGTGTCGCCGCAGCAGTGGAGTTTCCCCCTGCCGCTGCCGCCCGCCTGGCTGGGGTTCCCCGCCTCCCGGACCCGGGTGCTGCTCAGCGATGGGGTGCCCCACGGCGACCAGCTCGACTGGGTGCCCCTGGGCCCCCTCGACCTGGGGTTGGGCACCTTCCTTGAGATCGCCTGCTTCGATCGGGCCAGCGGCAGCCTGCTGCTCACCGATGCCCTGGTGGCGATTCCGCCGGAGCCGCCGGCGGTGTTCGACCTCGATCCCACGCCGCTGCTGTTCCATGCCCGCGAGCGGGGCGATGAACCGCTGCTGGACGATCCCGAGCGGCGGCGCAGGGGCTGGTGGCGGATGGTGCTGTTCGCCACCTACCTGCGCCCCCGGCCCCTGGAGGTGCCACCCCTGGGCGAGGTGCTGCGCCACTGCCTGGCGCCGGGGTGCCGGGGCACCAGGGCCCACTTCGGCTTCTACCCGTTCCGCTGGCTGCCCGGCTGGCAGGCCGATTTCGAGGCCCTGACGCCGGGGGGCTGCAGCAGCCTGCAGGTGGCCGCGGTGCTGGAGCGGCTGGTGTTCCCCCGCCAGC
Source organism: Synechococcus sp. UW140 (assembly GCA_943372935.1). Lineage (GTDB taxonomy): Bacteria > Cyanobacteriota > Cyanobacteriia > PCC-6307 > Cyanobiaceae > Cyanobium. The sequence continues at coordinate 101,134 of CALSAP010000012.1, read as the reverse complement.
GCGCTGCGCTGGTGGCCTGGATCCGCGTATTGGCCGGCCTGAAGGACCTGCGCTGGGTGGTGCCGGCCCACCACGAGGCCCCCGTGGCCACCTCAGCGACGGAACTCACCGCCCTGGCCGATCGGATCGAGGCTGGGGAGTGGGCGCCGGATCAGGGTTCCTGGCAAACCCTGGCAGGGATCGACAAAACCCTGGTGCGCCTGGGGTTGGTGCCGGGGGAAGCACACCAGAGCCGCAAGCCCCAGCCCTAGAGCTCCAGCTCACCGGGATCGTCGTCGAGGCCGGTCTCGAAACCGCCGCTGCCGAGCATGGCCGATTCCAGCTCCATGCGCTGCTCCATCTGGCGCAGGAAGTAGCCGGTCATCATCGCCGAGGCCAGCAGGCCGGCAAGATTGTCACGGCTGGCTTGGATCTTCACCTCGAACTGCTCACCGGGGAGCATGCCCAGCAGGCCCTGGACATTGTGGCGGATGATGTCCTGAATGTCGCCGGTGGCCGAGCGGGCCACCCTCTGCAGCACGTCCGGGGACTGTTCCTGCAGGTACTGAATCAGCGAATTGTCGCTGATCGCCTCGTTATCGGCGGTCAGGAACTCCGGGTTGAACATGTGCCCTCCGGTGTGCGCTGCAACACGACACGCACCCTAACGCAGTCTTTCAACCGTCTTCGCCAAGGTGGGGAGGGGAGAACCCAACCGGGCCGAACCGGGCCAGGGGCCAGTAGCGCCAGATGGCGGTACCGATCAGGTCGGTCTCGGGCAGGGGGCCCCAGAGGTGGGAATCGAGGCTGGCATTGCGGTTGTCCCCCAGCACCAGCACCTCGCCGGCGGGCACCACGAAGGGCTCCAGGGCGTAGTCCATCGGCTCCCTGGCCCAGTCCGGATCGGCGGGGGTGCCATTGCGCCAGAGCTTGCCGTCCCTCACCTCCACCAGATCGCCGGCCACCGCCACCACCCGCTTGATCAGGGCCGTGCGCGGGTCGTAGCCCGCCTCCTGCAGCCGGGCCGGCGGATGGAACACCACGATGCTGCCCGTGCGCACACCCGAACCGAAACGGGGCGTGAGCTTCTCCACCAGGATCCGGTCCTGGAGCTGAAGGGTGGGCAGCATCGAGCCCGAGGGGATCCAGCGGGGCTCCACCACCGCCCAGCGCAGCAGCAGGGCCAGCAGCACCCACAGCAGCAGGCGACCGGCCTGCTGCTGCAGCCCGTTGGCCCCACCCTGGGAGCTGGAGGGGGGCTTGGCGATGGCGGGGCCGCTGGCCATGGCGAAGCCGTCGATGAGGATGATTCCCCCATCCTGAACAGTGGAGCTCCCCGGTGGCCGGCCCCCCGTCATCGCTGGCCAATGGGCAGGCGGCCCTGACGCTGTTGCGTGCCCTGCGCCGGGGCGGCCTCACCCATGCGGTGCTCTGCCCGGGCAGTCGCTCGGCGCCCCTGGCGGTGGCCGTCGCCCTGCTGGAGCCCGGCGGCCTGCGCCTGCACACCGCCATCGACGAGCGCAGCGCCGCCTTCTTCGCCCTGGGTCTGGGCCGGGCCAGCGGCCAGCCGGCGGCCGTGATCACCACCTCGGGCACGGCGGTGGCCAACCTGCTGCCCGCCGCCGTGGAGGCCGACTTCGGCTCCATCCCCCTGCTGCTGCTCACGGCCGACCGACCGGCCCAGCTCAAGGGCTGCGGCGCCAACCAGAGCGTCAACCAGGAGGCCTTTCTGGCCTGCAGTTGCCGCTGGCTGGGCAGCGGCGACCCCAAGGGGCTGGCGGCGATGGCGCCAAGGGAGCTGGAGACCCTCGCCACCGCCGCCCTGGCCGCCGCCCGGGGGGATGGGGCCGGACGCGGCGCCGGAGCGGTCCACCTCAACCTGCCCTTCGCCGAACCCCTGCACGCCGGCGCCGGGGAGCTGAGCCAGCTGGCCGGCACGCTCTCCGGCCTACCTCCGGACGCCGCCCCCCCGCCACCGCCAGGCAACCCGCCGGCACCTGCCCGCTTCGCCACCGGAGACGCCGCGACCCTGGACCCCGAGCGGGCGGGCGTGGTCGTGGCCGGCCCCTGGCGCGGCAGCCCCACCGCCTGGCCCGCCCATGTGGAGGCCCTGCGGCGCTGGCAGCGGCGCAGCGGCTGGCCCGTGCTGGCCGATGCCCTCTCGGGCCTGCGGGGTCTGCCGGGGCTCGAGGCCGTGACGGCCTACGACCTGATCCTGGCGGAGGGCTCCTCAAGCGCGGCGGCGATCGGGGGCCTGCAGGTGCTGCGCCTGGGCTCCCTGCCCGCCAGCCGTCGTTTGCAGCGCTGGCTGGCGGGCCAGGGCGGGCCCCAGGTGCTGGTGAGCGAAGGGGACGGGCGCCCCCTCGACCCGCTCCGGCTGGTCCGGGCCCAGTGCGGCGCTGGCCTGGCGACCTGGCTGGCGGGCCAACCGCAGTCCACCGAGGCCGGCGAGCCCGCTGGGGAATCGCTGGCGCTGGCGAAGCGCTGGCGCCAGGCGGAGGCGACTGTGCAGGCGCTGCTGGAGCAGGAGCTGGCCGACGAGAACGGGGAGCCAGCCCTGGCCCGCCGGCTCAGCCGGCTGCTGCCGGCGGGGTTGCCGCTGCTGCTGGCCAACAGCAGCCCCGTGCGCGACTGGGAAAGCTTCGCCGACCCGGCCGCCCCACCCCGGCCGATGCACGGCTTCCGGGGGGCCTCGGGGATCGACGGCACCCTCTCGAGCGCCTGCGGCCTGGCCGAGGCCCTGGGCGAGCTGGTGCTGGTGAGCGGCGATCTGGCCCTGCTCCACGATGCCAACGGCTGGCTGTGGCGTCCGCAGCTGGGGGGGCGGCTCACCGTGGTGCTGATCGACAACGGCGGCGGCGGCATCTTCGAGCAGCTGCCCATCCGCACCGAGCCGGCGACGGCGATGGATTTCGAGCGCCTGTTCGCCATGCCCCAGGCGGTGGATCCCCTGGCGCTGGCGGCGGTGCATGGGGTGCCGGGCCGGCGGATTGAGGGCCTGGCCGCCCTGGAGGGCGCCCTGGCCTGGGCCCGGCAGCAGCCGATGGCCCTGCTGGTGATCAGCACCGACCGGCGCCGTGATGCCGCCCTGCGGCAGCGGCTGCGCACAATGGCCGCAGCCCAGGTCACGCCCCCATGACCCCCGTCCCCCCACCACCGCTGCACTGGACCAGCGCCGGCACCTACACCGACATCCGCTTCGAGACCAGCGGCGATGGGATCGCCCGGATCAGCCTCAACCGGCCCGAGAAGCGCAACGCCTTCCGGCCGCTCACGGTGCAGGAGCTCTGTGATGCCTTCAACCGGGTGCGGGACGACCCCTCCATCGGAGTGGTGCTGTTCACCGGCGATGGGCCGGCCGCCGACGGCGTCTGGGCCTTCTGTGCCGGAGGCGACCAGAGCGTGCGTGGCGATGGCGGCTATCTCGACGCCTCGGGGCTGCCGCGGCTCAACGTGCTCGACCTGCAACGGATCATCCGCAGCCTGCCCAAGGTGGTGATCGCCCTGGTGGCCGGCTACGCCATCGGCGGCGGCCAGGTGCTGCACCTGCTCTGCGACCTGAGCCTGGCGGCCGACAATGCTGTGTTCGGCCAGACCGGCCCCCGGGTGGGGAGCTTCGATGGCGGCTTCGGCGCCGGCTATCTGGCCCGGGTGGTGGGCCAGCGCAAGGCCCGCGAAATCTGGTTCCTCTGCCGCCGCTACGACGCCAGCCAGGCCCTGGCCATGGGGCTGGTGAACGCCGTGGTGCCCCTGGAGGATCTGGAGCGGGAAGGGGTGGCCTGGGCCCGGGAGGTGCTGCAGCACAGCCCCACGGCGATCCGCTGCCTCAAGGCGGCCTTCAACGCCGAGACCGATGGGCTGGCGGGCATCCAGGAGCTGGCGGGCCAGGCCACCCATCTTTTTTACCGGACCAGCGAGGGCCAGGAGGGGCGCAATGCCTTCCTGGAGAAACGGGACCCGGACTTTTCCGAAGCGCCCTGGCTGCCCTGAAGGGTCCCGGGCCATACTTCGGTTCGTGGGAGCAGCAACGGTGTCCGCCTATCCGATCCCGGACAACGAAGCTGAGCGGCAGGCGGCCCTGGACGAGCAACACATTCTGGATGCGGAGTCCGATGAGGACTTCAACCGCATCACCCGTCTGGCCAGCCAGATGCTGGGCGTGCCGACAGCCCTGATCTCCCTGGTCGATCGCCAGCGGCAGTGGTTCCTTTCCCGGGTGGGGATGGAGGCGAGTGAAACGCCTCGGGATCTGGCCTTCTGTGCCCACGCCATCTGCGGCAATGACGTCATGGTCGTCAATGACGCCAGCCAAGATGAGCGCTTCAAGGACAATCCCCTTGTGACGGGGAACCCGAACATCCGTTTCTATGCCGGCGTACCGTTGCAGACCCCCTCAGGTTTCAAACTGGGGACGTTGTGTGTGATCAGCCCCCAGCCGAGGCAACTCGCCGGCAACGAGCAACAACTGCTGCAGGACCTCGCCGGCATGGTGATTCAGCATCTAGAAGCCCGGCGCAACAGTTACCTCTGCCCCCTCACGGGCCTCAAGAACCGAAGGCCCTTCTTCGATGCAGGTCTGCGGGAGTTCCAGCGGCAAAAGGAGAACGGAGAACCGTTGACCCTGATGATCTTTGGTCTGGATGACTTCCATGGTTTCTACACACGGTTTGGCCAACAAGAGGGCGATCGGTTGCTTCAGGAGCTGGCCAGACAACTGCAATCGGACTTTGGAGAGAGCGCCTTCTTCGGGCGCGTGAGTGATGACGAGTTCGCCGTGTTGCAGACAGGCTTGGCGGGGCAGGAGGCGGTAGCCAAGGCGGAGGGCGTCCGTTCCGGATTGGCTCTGCAGGGCTGGGTGGTGGAGGGAGTCCGCCATCCTCTGCCCATCAGCCTGGGTACGGCTTGCGCCAGCAGCGACGACACCAGCTTCAAGGGGCTGTTCCAGCGGGCCGAAGCGGCCTTGAAGCAGGCCAGGCTGTCCGGAACAAGCCTGCCAGGCTGAACCGAGCAACACTCACTGGGCCAGCACAGCCGCGTGGGCCCGGGTCAGGGCGGCTTGCAGCGACTCGACCCTGATGGGCTTGCCGATGAAATCATTCATGCCGCTGGCCAGGGCCTCGGCACGGTCGCAGTCACGGATGTTGGCGGTGACCGCCACGATCCAGGGCCGCACCGTGTTGCCGGCCTGCTCACGAATCCTGCGGGTGGCATCAAAGCCATCAACCTTGGGCATGCGCAGATCCATCAGGATGATGTCCGGATCCAGCTGGCGTTGCTGGCTCAGGGCCTCTTCCCCATCGCGCGCCACGCTGACGCCATAGCCGAGACGCTGCAGCATCAGTTCACAGACGCGGGCATTGACGAGATTATCTTCCGCCATAAGAATCCGCAGCGGGTGGTCTTCGGCGAAGCTGGCTGTTGGCGGTCCATCGGGCGCTGCAGGTGATTCAGGGATCGCCACCGGCAGGATCACCGTGAACAGGCTGCCTTGACCCGGTTCGCTCTCCACCTCAATCGCGCCACCCATAGCGACGACAAGGTGATGGCAGATGGCCAATCCCAACCCTGCGCCGCCATGGACGCGGGTGGTGGTGGAATCAGCCTGCGAAAAAGGCTGGAACAGGGACTCCCGGGCGGAATCGGAGATTCCGGGCCCGGTGTCACGGACGCGGAAGACCAAAGGAACCCTGCCATCGGGCCGGGGAGCCTGCGATGCAACGGTGATGGTCACCTCTCCGCACACCGTGTACTTGATCGCATTGCCAACCAGATTCACCACGATCTGACGCAGGTGGAGAGGATCCGACAGCACGACATCGGGGAGGGCAGGGTCGAGGCAGAGGGTGCACACCAGCCCTTTGGTCTTCGCTTGTTCGGCGAACAAGGCCATCACCTCGGCGAACAGAGGCCGAAGCTGGCAGGGAGCTGTGTCGATCACCAGGTGGCCGCTGTCGATCGCTGAGAAATCGAGCAGTTGGTTGAGCAACAGCAGCAGGGATTCCCCAGAGTTCCTGACCGTCTGCAGACAGGAGTGTTGGTGGGTGGTCAGGCCAGTGCTGAGAAGGGTGTTGGTGAGGCCAATCACCCCATTCAGCGGCGTTCGCAGCTCATGGCCCATGGTGGCCAGAAAGGTGCTTTTGGCGAGGTTGGCCTGCTGTGCTTCAGCCGCCACTTGACGGGCCAGATCAGCCGCTTCCAGGCTGGATTCCAGGGCCGAAGCCGTGGATCGCAGGTAACGGCTGTGCAGGAAGCCAGCAAAGGCCGAAAGCAGGGCACTGCCTGCCAGTGAGAGACCCAGACTCAGGCGCAGGGGAAACAGTTGCTGATTGAGGCTGGCCAGGGAGAGATCAACACCCACAATGGCCGTTGCCTTGCCGTCCAGGAATGGGGCATAGGCCGACAGGAAGGTGCCCCATTGATCGGTGTAGGGAACGGAACTGACCCTGGGCTTGGCAAGCCGGGCTGCGATCAGGGCATCGGCCGGGGCGTCTGCATAGAGCTGACCAACGATGGGGGCGCTGTAGTCGTCTCCCGGATTCTTGAAGAAGACCGTGCTATCCAGAGCGAAAAGCAGAGGCTTGGATCGCCCCCTGAGGGTGTAGGCGTAAAAGATATCCGGCACCGAGGTCCTGAGCTGGATCAAGGGCTCGGAGGCTTGGCGATAGAGCTGGCTGTCCATCTGATCAGGACGGAGTATCTGCGTGTGCAGATCACCCTTCATCTCCGCCGCCGTGACCATGGCCAGATCGAGCAGCCGCTGCTGGACAGACCTGAAGAGGGTCCGTTCAGCCACCCAGTAGGTAACAATCAGAGCAGAGCTGGTAATGGCAAAGATGCCCAAAGCCAGCAAGATGGAAGGCCGTGAAAACCTGCACCTTGACCCCGATGGAGCATCAATGCTGCCCACGCCACCCCTGATCGCATCACTCAGCATCGTTCTGACGTCGCCGACTCTGTGGCTCGGCGCCAATCGCGATACCTGTTCAAAGCCACTCGAAGATCCGCCAATCGAAGTGGTTTGGAGAGAAAGTCGTTCATCCCAGCAGCTGCACACTCCTGCCGGTGGGAGTCGAACGAATAGGCTGTCAGGGCAATGATATAGAGATCAGAGAAACCTTCGCTGCGCAATTGGCGTGAGGCGGCCATGCCGTCAAGGCCTGGCATGGCCACATCCATGAAGATGAGATCCACGCTCCCATTTCTGACGGATTCAATAGCCGCATTTCCGTCTCCCACCGCGTCCGCGGTTAGATGCAATCTGGCCAGCATCAGCTCCAGCACTCTGCGGTTGACGCGGTTATCATCAGCAACGAGAATTCTGATTTCAGACTCCAGGCTCTCGTCGGGATTGTCCCTGACAATCTCAGCCTGCTCCTGCGAAGCCAGCGTGAACGGCAGACGGACCGAAAAGCAACTGCCGGATCCGAGACGCGAATCGACGGAAATTTCTCCGCCCATCAATTGGCACAATCTCGAACAGATGGCGAGGCCGAGGCCGGCACTTTGCTGCGTCTGGGCGGGATTGGCATGGCCGATGAACTCCTCAAAGATCAGTGGTAGAGCCTGCCCGGAGATGCCAATACCCGTGTCGGAAACATGGAACACCAAGGATCTCCCGTTGGCCGTGACCTCCGAGGCCTCAACGCCGAGACGAATCTCCCCCTTATTGGTGTACTTGCAAGCATTACCCAACAGGTTGAACAGAATCTGGCGCAGCTTGAGATCATCTCCTACGAGCCATCTCGGCGTATCCGGTGGCATGCTGAGGTGCAAGCCAAGTTGTCTTACAGAGGCTTGATACTGAAAGAGATGAATGGTGTCATTGAGCAAACCATGAAGGTCGAAGGTCCTGGGGTTGAGTGCCAATCGCCCGGTTTCAATCTGCGAGATGTCAAGAATATCGTTGATCAGACTTAACAGATACTCGCCGTTTTGATGAATCGTTTCGAGCATCTCCCGTTGCTGACTCTCCATCGAGCTGCTGAGCAGCACATCCGTCATCCCGATCACCGCGTTCAATGGGGTGCGGATTTCATGGCTCATGTTGGCCAGAAACCGGGTTTTGGATTGGCTGGCTGCCAGGGCCTCATCGCGCGCCAGCTGCAACGCGCGGGTTCGCTCAACCACCTGCGCCTCCAGCTGGTCACGGGCATCGATCAGCTTGTCCTGGGCCTGGACAATCGCGCTTCGGTCCCGGAAGGTGAACACCAAAGACGGCTTGCCCGGCAGATCGACAGTCGCCCAGGACACCTCCATCACCTGGCGGAGAGGTGCACCCAACAGTTCCCAGGTGCGGGATCCTTCTGATCCTGAGCTCCAGAATGGCAGGCCAGATCGGCTGTCGCTGAGCTCGTGGAGATAGGGCCTCGGGAGGATCTGGCTCAGGCATTGGCCAAGGCTCTGCAGGCGGGACAGCCCCACGAAGCGATCAAACGAGGCATTCGTCCATTCCACGATGCCGTTGAGATCGGTGAAGGCAAGGGCCTCATCAACAGCTCCCAGGGCCGCCTCCAGCCTCCCGAGGGTGCTGCGAAGCTGGCCGACAAGGGTCTGATCCGGCATCGCAGCCTCAGGTCAACGGACGCAGGGTTGCCGCGAACACCCAGCTATCGCCACGGCGTTCGGCCACAATGAAATGCTCCGAGTTGATGGCCCGGTTGTCTTTACAGATGGTCATTAATTGCAGGGGATGGTTGAGAATCTGCGATTCACCAACGATCTGGAAACGAGAGAAGCCGAGATGGTGGGCGTCTTGATAAGCTGCCGGCAGAATCATGGAAAGCGAATGGCCCTTGAGATCGTCCAATGTCCATCCATAGGTCGTCTCAAACAGATCATTGATCTCTACAATCAACCCTTCCTGGTCGGCGGCGACAAAGGGAAGGGATTGGCGACGAAGCTCTTCGATCGTGACCATGAACCTCGCGGCCGAAACGGCCTGCCTGATTACGAACTGTAGCGCTGTGCTCCTTTGGCCCCCTCCCACCCCCTGGTCGGACTGGGGACTTGTGGCCAGACCCACACCCGCTCGCAGCCACCCGGCGGGCGGGTCTCCATACCCCAGGCCGTGAAGAATGGCCTTACGGCAGTGAATGGTAAGATCATAGTGATTTGAGTTTGAATGTGTGGATGATCTGTACATTCTGAAACCCATGGGCCTGCTCGACGCCCAGAGTGGCGCTGAGTTGCGGCAATCTGTCGGTTCGGCTCTGGCGGAGCAGCCCAGGGACATCCTGATTGATTGCCAGGGTGTTGACTTCATGGACAGCAGCGGGTTCGGCGCTTTGGTTTCCGTGCTCAAACGGGTGAAGGAGCAGGGTCAGCAACTGTTTCTTTGCGGACTCTGCAGCCAGGTCCGCATCGTTCTGGAACTCACCGGCACCGAAAAAGTGTTCACCACTTTTCCGAACAGTGAGGCCTGCATCGCCGCGTTGACTGCCGATCGATCGGACGGCTCCACCGACACCTGAACCACCTGACGGCCCATAAAGATCACGACAGCAGAGCCCGAATCAACGAGTAGTCATCGGTGAATGGCGCATTCTCCGTGGCGTCGTGGATCTGGGACAGCAACCGATCCAGGCCATCATCATCAGCAAGCACGTCTTGGCACTGCTCCACCAGTTGCATGAAATCGGGCAGCGTCCCCATCCCACCACCGGGCCTGGGCACCTCATAGAGGCCATCGCTGTAGACAAGAAGACAAGCCCCCTCGCCAACCTCCAGGCTCTCGGTGCCATAGGTCGCGTCTTCGAACAACCCCACGGCCATGCCCTGACCTTTGAGCCAATGGCAGGGAAACGCCCTGGTGCGACTCCACAGCAGGGCGGGAGGATGGCCCGCACTGGCGTAGCGCAGGGTGCGGCTGGAGGCTTGATACACCCCGTACCAAAGCGTCAGGTACCGGCCCTGGTGGCGCTCCATCGGAAACCCGGCGTTCAGGGTCTGCAGCACCGCGGCCGGATCCCGCAGATCAACCGGCAGCGAGCGGGAGCGCAACTGGTTGTGGACGGAGATCGAAGGGAAGGCCGCCGCCAGGCCATGGCCAGAACCATCGGCGAGGTAGAGGACGAAGTGGTCGTCATCCAGCCAGAAGAAGTCGAAGGAATCACCACCCAGTTCGTGGCAGGGCTCAAAACGGGAGTCCGCGCGCACCGCACCGCCCATGGGTTCGGGCAGCAGGGATCGCACATAACTGGCCGCCTCCTCCAGCTCCTGATCCAGCCGCAGCTTCTGCTGATGCAACTCACTCGCCAGGAGCTTCAGCCGTTCATTGGCCTGGTGCAGGCGGATGCCGGAGCGGACCCGGGCCAGCAACTCCTCCGGATCCACCGGCTTGCTGAGAAAATCATCGGCGCCGCAGTCGAGCCCCTCCACCCGGTCTTCCACCCGGGAGCGTGAGGTCAACAGGATGAAGTGGGCCGATTCCAGGCCCGGTTCCCCCTTGAACGCCCGGCAGACGTCCAGCCCATTCATACCGTCCATCAGCCAGTCGCAGACGACAACCGTGGGGGGGCAGAGACGGGCCTGCACCAGGGCACTGTCACCCGAATCCGCCACAACAATCTGGTAGCCCTGGGCGCGTAGACGGACCTCGAGGATGCGGGAATGGATGCGGTCGTCATCCACCAGCAGGATCGAGATCGGGGCGGGACAACCTTCCAAGGGGCTCAGGCGTCCATCGGACGCCGCTGGCGCAGAGCTTCGGTCACCCGTCCAGCCTCGACAAGCAGCTGGTCGATTCTGACCTGGGGCCAGGCCGCCGAATCGGAGCGCAGGGACTCCTCAATCTGGCCGCAAAGCTTGGCCAACCGCAGGGCCCCCAGGCTGGCACTGGGGGAGCGCAGCGAATGGGCAGCGGCGATCATCGCCGGGGGATCGTGGTATTGGTGGGCCATCACCACCGCCGACACGAGTCGCATCGCATCCTCGAGGTAGAGATCGATGAGCTCCTGGAGCACGGCCGCCGCCCCGTCTCCCATGACTTGCTCCAGTTCGTCCCAGGCGGCCGCGTCGATCGGGTCGGCCCCTCCCCCTGCTGGCGCTTGGGATTCGTCGCGGGGCTGGTAGTGCTCCAAGGCGTAGGTGAGCTGGGCGGGCACGATCGGCTTGGCCAGAAAGTCGTCCATGCCGGCCTGGAGGCAGGCCTGACGATCCTCCGGACGGCCATGGGCCGTCATGGCGATGATCCAGGGCTGGACGAACGGTACCGGCAGCCGCCGGATCGCCCGCGTGGTGGCATAGCCGTCGAGTTCGGGCATCTGCACGTCCATGAACACGACGTCGAAAGGGGCGTCCTGCAAGGCCGCGAGGGCCTCTGACCCTGAAGCCACGGCATGGGCCTGGTAGCCCAGGCGCTGCAGCAACTGAAGCGCCAGCTGGCGGTTCACCGGGATGTCATCAACAACGAGCAAGCGCAGCGGCAGCCGGTCAGCGAGGCGATGGGGGCCGCCCTGGGGAGCAGATTCACGCCTCGTCGTTGGCGGCCCGGCCAGCCGCCGCTCCAGCGGGCTCTGCCATTGCTGAATCAGGGCCAGGCGGAGCTGTTCGAGTCGCACAGGCTTGGAGAGCATCACAGCCGGTGTCTTGGCCAGCGATGCCAGCTCGGACAGCTTGCACCTGTCGGCCAGGACGATCCAGGGGCGCGCCTGAAGCAAGGGGTCCTGCAGAAAGGCTGGGGTGGTTGTGTCCCCTTCGCAGTACAGCAGCCGCCCATCAAGGATCACCACCCCATGGCCGAGGTCGCCAAGGTGGGAGCCGGCGTCCCCCATGGGGATCTGGCAGAGATCGGGGGCGATCACCGCCAGCCCCATCCAGCCCAGCTGCTTCTGGAGCACGGCGCGCAGGGTGGGATTGCCGACCAGCAGCAGGATCGGGGACGCCGGCGGCACCAGGGGCTCCGGGCTGTTGCTGGCCTGGGGGACCGGATCCAGATGCAGCAGCACGTTGAAGGTGAAGACACTACCTTTGCCTTCCTGGCTGGCCAGGTTGATCGAGCCTCCCATCAACTCACACAGACGCCGTGTGATCGCCAGTCCAAGGCCCGTGCCGCCGTAGCGCCGGGCGGTGGAGGGATCGGCCTGGCGGAAGGGCTCGAACAACTGGGGAATCAGTGCCTCGGACACGCCGATGCCGGTGTCGCGGATCTGGAATGTGAACTGGCACGGGATCGGCTGGCCGGCCTCAGCGGCCTCGGGCTGCGCTGAGACCGTGACGACGATCTCTCCTTGGGGGGTGAATTTGACCGCATTGCTCAGCAGGTTCCAGAGGATCTGGCGCAGACGGGTGAGGTCGCCGATGACCGACGTGGGTAGGCTGGGCTCGATGTCGAGGATCATTTCAAGCTGCTTGTCCAAGAGGCGGGACACACTCAGATCGAGGGCCTCTTCGATGCAGATGCGGAGGTTGAAGCGTTGCTCATCCAGCTGCATGGCGCCGGATTCGATCTTCGAGAAGTCCAGAATGTCATTGATGATCGTCAGCAGGGAATCGGTGCTGCTGTTGATGATCTCGACATACTCCCGCTCCGTGGGCTCCAGCTTGGCGTCCTGAAGCAGACCAGCCATGCCGATGATGGCGTTCATCGGCGTTCTGATCTCATGGCTCATCATCGCCAGAAAGGTATCTTTGGCAGCATTGGCTGCTTCAGCGGCCTCCTTGGCCGCCTCCAGCTCCGCATTAAGCGAGGAAAGGCGCTGGGTCGACTCCCGTAACTCCCCCCGCTGTGCCGTGAGGATCTCATTGAGCTTCTGGCTTTCAGTGAGTGCCACATTCCTGGCCTGCAGCAGGAAAAGAAAGTCAACCAAGGAGTCGTGCAGGGGGAAGTCATTGATCTTCAGACCAAGGGACTTCAGATCCTCCAGCTGCAGCAAACAGGGCGTACCGACAAACAGCAACTGTTCCTTCTGATCAAGGCAACAGATCTGGCCCTTGAGTTGCAGCGGAATCGAGCCGGACTTGAGGATCACGTGCCGATCGATGCAGTCACCCAGACTGGAAAAATCCATGGGGACATCCGGGCGCAGAAGCTGAAAGTGGTTGGTGAGAAGCTGCCCCAACAGATCCGGGCCAGGAAGGATGCGACGCAGGACAGAACCGGCCGACTGAATCCGCAGCTCACCGTCAACGATGAGGTGAAAGGGGAACAGAGGATCGAGAAGATGGGCCGGTAATGGCACTGATGACACCATCAGAGACGAAGAACTCTCAATCGGGCCTGACGCCGGGGGCAGGCTGGCAAGCGTCAGGATCGGATGCCGGGGACAGACGAACCTGGAAAAGGTCCGTGGCATCGCCCTGATCGCGAGACGCAATCTGATCGACCTCCACGGGGGTTTGGAAACGTTTCCCCAGGCCGTGAAGTAGCCCAGTCACCATAGGCGCCAGCCCGCGGCGTTTGGATCGGTACTCCAGTTGCATGGACGCATCGGCACTGTGCTCGCAACGAAACGAAGGCGGTTGCAGATCGGGAAAGACAACGGCGGCACGGGCGTGCAGATTGTCAAGTTGATCCAGGAATTCCGGCAAGGTTTCACCGGTGCTCTCAAGAAGCTGCTCGTAACCCTCGCTGGCCGTATAGGTGATCCAGTACTCCCCGAAGGCCTGCATGATCTGATCTCCCGTGAGGCCCAGTTCCTGCGTGGCCGCCGCCACCAGACGATGGGTCACGTCGTCAGGATAGGCCTGGTAGGTGGAAAAGAAATCCAGATCCTGGAGATCGGCCCGCGCCTTGATGTTCTGCCACACATCATCGCCATGGTGGGTGGTGACCATCTGCTGAATGGCCCGATTGACAAGCCCGTACATCGTTGAACGGCCAGCTGAATCAATTTTAGCGCAGTGGGGCCGATGGGGTTATTTCAGAGGGCGCCAGGCAGTTGATCGAGGCACCACTGGAAATCGCGGCCCACCTGCTCACGCACGGGCTGGTGATCGAACAGGCGCCCGCGGGTGGCCAGAATCTCCGGTAAGGCCGATAGGGGATCCAGGCTGGCCAGATCACAGCCGGGTAAATCGAGTCGCCGGCAGAGGTCCCTGCCTTTGTTGGAATAGTGGAGATGGTAGGGAACCCGCCCGGCCGCCAGCGAGAGCACGGCCGTGTGAAACCGAACAGCAATCACACTGTCGACCAGCGCGAACAGGGCCATGGCGAGCTGCCAACTCGGTACAGCCGGATCGTCGAAGAACGGGTTGATGATGGCGGTGCCGGGGGCCCTTTCCTGGATGGCGGCGGCAACCTCGAGATCGTTGTCAGAACCATAGGCGCCCGATTGGATCAACACGATGGGGCTGAGTCCGGCCCCGGTGAGTTGTTGGCTGAGCTTGGCCATCCTGTCAACGAAGGCCGCATTGTCATGGCCGTACATGCTGTCGAACCCACGCACCGACAGCACGGCAGCCTGGGACGGATCAATGCCGAGCCGCTCCAGGCATTGCCGGGCCGTGGCCTCCGCCAGGGGGGAGCTCTCCAGCACAAAGGCAATGTCGTAGGACAACCGTGCTGGCACCCCTGCGGCACACAGGCGCTGGTGACTTTCAGCATCCCGCACACAGACAGCCGCCAGACGCTTGAAATAGCGCTGCAACAGGAGAAAGCTGAGGCCGTGGCAGGAGCGAGGAATCGACTGACCGAACAGGATCGTGCGCTTCGGACTGTGCCTCAGTTCGGCCAGATTCTTGAGGAATGCCTTGGTGACAAACCATTCACGCGAATTGTTGAAGATGTCCCCCCCAACGCTGACGTAAGCCTCGCAATTCCTGGGGCGATCAGGCAGGAAAGTGACCCCAAGGGTGGCATCTGGTCGTTCATCCTGAACGCAGCCCACCAGCTCCACATCAGGCAGCAACTTGCGAAACGCACTATAAATAGCGGCATCCCCAAGATTCAGGGTGCTGTAGGCGTTGATCAGACCAATGCGCACGGTAACGGACAGAAGAAGAGAACAGTTATGGGAAAGCTGCAGAAGCGTCTAACGCGGTAGGCATGATTCCAGAGTGGCGCAGGAGCAAGCCGTCAGATCTCATCGTATCAGCCCACCCCAGAAGGGACCGACGAGAAGGAAAGCATGCTCATGCAGATCGAATGAGTCGGCGCAGTTTCCCCTTCACCATCTCAAAAGTAGGCACAGTGCGTACAAACTTACGATAGGCGGCTGCAATGCCGAACAACTGAACTGGACGCTGACCGGCAAAGGCAGTACGGTCAAGCAGTGCAAACCATCGATCTTGAAAGTTTGCGGCGTAATCAGCGTGCCACGGCTTGACTTTTCCCAAGAAATGGATAATACCATCCGAAAAGTTGACATCGGCCTTTCCTTTGGATGTGTTCCACTTCGGATCGAGAATCAACCAATCACCAGCCAACACGATATTCAGAGCATCCTGATCCATTTGGTCCAGCAAATCGTAATTATCCTGTGCAACCGCAAGAGCCTTCGCCTGGATCTCATGATGTCTCCAGGCGTCCAGATCCATGACAATAACCCCTGAATTAAAATACTGATGGGGATTGTCTAACTTCAGTTTGTCACGCAGGCGTTGCTGCTGCTGTGGCGTGTCTATGCCACCATCAATGACACAAGCACTGGATTTCCCGTGCAGATCAAGCAGCTGCAGCTCGTTCAGATCTGAACAAACGATTAAATCCGTATCCAAGTAGATGCAACGAGATACATCCGCCAGATATTCCGGGATAAAGAAGCGAGCATAGGGGGATTTACTCTTGACAAGCAGCGTGCTGCGGAAGTTATTGACCCGCTCAAGATCAAAATCAATAAAGCTGATGGCGCCGAGATTGGAGGTTTGCCAGGATTTGGAGAGTTGCTGCTTATCGGCGGGAGATAGGTCGATGCAAATGGCGTAGACATTGAGGGTTGTTCTACAAGCTTCCAAGGCAGAACGAACAGTGACCGCCGCGCCCCAGAGATAATTGGCCGTTGCCACGATTACAATGTTAACCATCGCACCTCTAGGGACCTTGCAACGCCATTTTAGCTCAGCGCTGTGTTTCAGACGCGCCAGGTTGCCCATTGGCCGCAAAATCTGACAGGACAACGGTGATTCCAAATCGTTCACCTGTTGGGGGCTGCCTGTAGACGGGGACAAGCGGTCAATGTCCTTTGATCAAGTCTCGGTCTACAAGCTGGCCTTCACCAAGGGGGTGCATGAAGATGAGCCATTCGGAGGCACAGCATGTCAGTCAGAGCGAAGATCAGGACATGCATGAATTCACCCACTCCCTCGCGCCTGGCAACCGTGGTCGGATCTGCGTTGCGCCACGCCAACGCCCGTAGCGTTTTTCCTGGCGTGCAGCACGGCCTTCAGGCCATCCCAGCTACTTGGCGAAGCAACGACTGTTCAGGGCTAATCTTGGAGATAGGAGGCTGTGGGAGGCGCGGTGACAAGCGAACACTGGCAGGCCAACCAGGGGCGATAGGGACACACGTTGAACCGGTCCTGCCTCAAGGAGATGGGAATCTTCAGGAGATGGAGTGAACACGCGTCAATCTCGGCCGGGCTGAAAGCCCGTAGCTCATGGTCTACGGATACGCTACCGTTGTCTGAGCAAGCCAAAAAGGGGACTCCCCCCGATCGACACAGATGTCGAAATTTATCTTATGGCTTCTGGGAATCGCTTGTTCTGTAGGCAGTACAGGATCGGCATGGGCTTTACCGATCTCCCCAGGGGATCGGGTCAAGTTGACAATTCCGGAAGGGGAGGAGTTCAGTGGAATCTTTGAAATCAATCTGAATGGAGAGCTTGAACTTCCCTTTTCCAAGGGAATCTACGCTGTGGGTCTTGAGCCGGAACAGCTTCAGAAGCGTGTCTTTCAGGCCCTGGTGCAACAAGGCTTTTTTCAGCCATCGTTTCTCAGGGTCAGTCTGAGCGTCATTCAATGGGCACCTGTTCCGGTCTTTGTCATTGGTTCCGCTTTTCAGCCTGGCCGGTTATTGATCAACGAGTTAAGTGACGTCGAACAGACGCAGACTCCTGTTCAACTTTCGGGGCAAGCCCCGCTCAATCGTATGCTCACCACGGCCCTCCGTCGTGCAGGGGGCATTACTCCCACGGCCGATGTCGCCGCAATCCAGGTGAAACGAGGTTCAAAAAGGCAAGTGATCGACATGTCCGGTGCTTTCACAGGTGAACCTTTTAAAGACATCCCACTCATTGCCGGTGATCAAGTCATTGTTCCCGACACTGGTACCGTTAATCCACTCATCGTTCGCCCTTCTCAGATTACGCCAGCAGAAGTAGAGATTAACATTTCCAATCTGACCGTTCCTGCCGCTGGCAACTCCGTCGCTGGCATTGGCTCTCAGGCCAGGAATTTTCCCTATGGATCTCGTCTCTCCCATGCGGTGATCTCGGCCAACTGTGCGGGTGGAACCATGGTCACCAATGCGCGACGCCGAGCCATCCTGGTGAGAACTGAAAGGATCTCTGGCAAGACGACCGTCTACGAAAGAGGGATAGAAGACCTTCTTCGCGCGTCTACAGACAGCAGCAATAACCCCTATCTCATGGCAGACGATGGTGTGGCCTGTTATGACTCCAAGATGACCAACTTCCAGGCTATCCTTGGCATTTTGACTCAGTTTCTGAATCCAGCCGTTTTGATTTATGATCGCTTTAATCCCTAGAATCGAGTGAAAGACTCTCCACCGTTCATCAGAAGAATCAGGCCTAAGGTGCAAGCCGTGCAAGAACCCTTGGGCAAGGCGACGCGCCTGTTTGCTGAACAGTTCCGAAATATTCCTGGGTTGAAGGTACCCGATCCAAAGGGTTGGTGGAAAAGACTGAGTCGGACCGACAAGCTTCGCTGGAGTCGCTATCTTTTCGTATCCAGCTGCACGAATGGTTTGATATGGGGTACCAGTATTCTGTATCTTGCGCTTGCGAAGCCTGTCTATACCAGCTCCTGGGCCTTGGTTCTGCCTGGAAGTGCTAATGCTGTGAATTTAAGCCTGCCGGAGATTGGTCAAGCTACGGCATCAAACGAATCCCTCGGCTTGGCCACATTTGATCCTCGTGCCAACTATGAATACATCTTCGTTAGCGAACAGGTATTAGCAAGAGCTGCCAAGATTGCCAATATCCCTAAGGCGGACTTCGCTAAACCTCGTATTAAGAACATTGACAATACAACGCTGATGCAGATTGACACCACCGGTCCATCTCCTGTCGATGCACGCAAGCGTGCCTATGCGTTGCATGACGCCATGGTGGAGCGTCTCAATGAGCTCCGTGTCAGCGAGATTCAGCAGCGGCAGGGTCCAGCACAGGAGATTCTGCTGGAAACCCAGCAGAAGCTGGAGACTGCTCAAAAGCAAGTTTCTGCCTACAAGCGCCAGTCTGGCCTCACTTCTATCGAACAGGTTGAAATCCTGTCGGCTAACATTGAACAGCTACGCAAACAGAGAGCCGAACTTGCTGCTCAGCAATCGCAGGCTGAGAGTCGATTGCAGAAGTTGAGTCGAAGCCTGGGGCTGTCTCCTTCAGAGGCCACAGATGCGTTCAAGCTGCAGGTTGATCAGATCTTCCAACAGAATCTGAAAGACTACAGCGAGGCCACTTCAATACTTGAAGTTCAACTATCCAAGTTTGGTCGCAACAACCCTCGCATTCTCAAAGAGATCAAGCGGCAAGAGGCTGCCAGACAGGCGATGAATCAGCGGGCCAAGCAATTGCTCGGTCGCCCACCATCGACCCAGACACTTACGAAACTGGCGTTGACTGGTGCTAGTTCGGGCCGCGATTCACTCTTTCAGAACCTGGTGAACTACCAGTCAGATGCTTCAGGTGCAGCCTCACAGGTTCGCAAGCTTGATCAACAGATCAGCTCCTTGGAGGGGCGCCTCAGGTTGATGTCCCAGAGACAGTCTTCTTTGGAGAACCTTAAGCGAAATGAACAGATAGCAGAAGCAGTCTTTGCATCCACATTGGCCAAACTGGATCTTGGTCAGGCGAACATCTTTGCAGCGTTCCCACTGATTCAAATAGCTGTGGAGCCATCCTTGCCAGAAAAAGCTACGTCACCAAAGCGGTCGTTGGTGCTTGCTGGCTCAGCCTTTGGTTCCATCCTGACGACTGTTGGGCTTTGGGTCCTATGGATTCGCAAGCCTTGGATCAAACGGGTCGCCAATTGGATTTCTACATAACAAGGGGTCTTCATTGGGACTTAAAACGCTTCTTTCAAGGGCCTTCCAGTCTGAGGATGATCTTCAGCCAAGAAATTGGCCCGAACGATTGGTCTGGTGGTCCATTGTTTGTACCTATCCTATCTGGCTAGTCGGTGGGCTTTATGTTGTGGGGTCTGTTCTGTGCTGGCTACTCCTGGGTTGCCTGCTGATCAAGATCCTGGCCCGAATGGATCACCCAGAGGACAATGAAGAAATTTCCATATCACCCGTGATCTGGCTTTGGATCATCGGCATGATCATCATGGAAGTTGCCTTGATTGCAGGACATGTGAACTTCAACCTCGGGACTGGAGCGATCATCAAGTCCACGATTGGTTGGGCCAAAGGGTGGGCCGCCCTAGCGCTCTATCCGTTAGCTGGAGCTCTGCCGATTCGGAGCAGCATCCCTACACGTGCCATTTGCATTGTGGGCTTTCATACGCTCCTCATCATGCCGCTCCTTCTGCTAACCCCGCATCTGGGCCTGCCAGAAGTTCTCTATGTCTCGCCATTGAGAGCCGTGGGTGGTCCAGGCAATGAGTTCTTTGATGTTCCACTCTATGAGATTGACGGTAGCACCGGTGACCTTCGCTGGCGGCTCTTCTCTCCGTGGGGGCCAGCTCTTGGTTTTGTTGGTAATATCAACTTCATGATATGCCTGTTGGAAAAGGATCGGAAGTGGAAGATTCTGGGCATCATTGGCTCGATCGTCATGTGCTTCGTCTGCAAGTCGCGTCTTGCCCAGCTTGCCATCATCTTGATCCCAACCGTAACGGCAGTGGTTTCCAGGCTCCGCAAACCGTCGATGCTGATTTCCCTTGGCTTTCTATCGTATCTTGGCGGCATCTTTGCCACTTCTATTCTGACTGCCATCAACGATTACTGGGAAGGATTTAAAGGTGCTCGGGCTGGCTCGACGCGTGTTCGCTTTGCGTTAAAGCGCATCGCCTTCCATCGCTGGGAGACAGAGGCTCCGATCTGGGGGCATGGTGTTGTCGAGGGCGGCCCCCATCTGGTTGAGTACATGGCCATTGGCTCCCATCACACCTGGGCCGGAGTGCTTTTTGTCAAAGGGATTGTTGGCTTCGTCGCACTGGCTGTTCCCATGTTGGTGACGGGGCTTGATCTATTGCGCCGTGCGGCCAGTTCCCGCTATCAACTGGGCTCAGCAGGACTGGGAATCATCATTCTTTTGTTCATGTATACATTTGGTGAGAATCTCGAAATTCTGGTCTATCTCTTCTGGCCTGGAATGTTGATCATGGGAATGGCTCTGCAGGAGAAGAAAGGCCCCCTCCAGCCTGAAGTTCAGCCCACAGCGTGAGTCACCCGCTCTGCCAGCCGTTATCAGCTTTGATGCCATGATGGTTTATCCAGAGGCAGGAGGCTGTCCAATGACAGCTCGGACGCGTGGGGGCAGCCCTTGATGCGCCTGCTCAGCAGCCTGAAACGGTTCATCCCAAAGGATCGATTCATCCGCAACATCGGCTGGATGGGCGTCGGGGAGGTGGGGATTCGCGTCTCGCGGCTGCTGGCGACGGTTCTGCTGGCCAGGCTGCTGAGCCCCAGGGACTATGGATTGGCCGCCATCGTGTTGACGTCCGGTGAGCTTGTCAAGGTCTTCACACGCAACGGCATTGGCGACAAGATCGTACAGGCCGATGCGGAGGATGTCGCGGAGATCTGCCAGACGGCATGGAGCCTGAACTGGATGATCGGCTTCAGCCTCTTTATTGTGCAGATCATTGGTTCGTTTATCTTTGCCCGCGTTTACAAAGACAACGCGCTGATCCTGCCAATCATTGTGGTGAGTTTCAGCTATCTGATCTACCCACTCGCCATGGTCCAGACGGCCCTGGTGCGAAGGCAGAATCGTCTGAAGTTCTACAGCTTGACCAACCTCACAGCCGTTGTGACCGACAACCTGCTGACGGGGATCTTTGCACTGATGGGCATGGGCATGTGGGCCATTGTGCTGCCCAAGCTGTTGGTGGCACCCGTCTGGGTGGCCATGATGCTGCGCTTCGAGCCCTGGCGGCCCGTCCTGACGTTCACGCTCAAGCGCTGGAAAGCCGTGCTGGGGTTCGGCAGTCGCATCCTGGGTGTGGAGATGCTCAACACCTTTCGCGAGAATGTGGACTACCTGCTGATCGGTCGGTTCATCGGTGTCAAAGAGCTTGGGGTTTACTTCTTCGCCTTCAACGCGGGATTGGGTCTGAGCCTGAGTGTGATCAATGCCCTGTCCGTTTCCATCTACTCCGACTTCTGTGATGTCAGAGGCCAACCCGCCGAGCTCAAGCAGCGCTTCAGCAAGAATCTGCTCACCATCACCAAGGTGATCGTGCCCGTTGTGGTGTTGCAATGCAGTCTGGCACCCCTCTATGTACCGATCGTTTTTGGTCAGAAGTGGGTCTCGGAGGGTGCCGTGCCGATTTTGATGCTGATCTGTCTGTCGGCCCTGTCACGTCCCTTTGCCAACGCCTCGTCGATGCTGTTCCGTGCCGTGGGCTTGCCCCAGGTGGATCTGCTCTGGAATCTGGCCTTCACCGTGGCCCTCACGGTGGCCATCCTGATCGGCACGACCTGGGGATCCCTGGGCGTGGCCGTGGCCGTGGCAGCGGCCCATCTCTTGCTGCAGCCGATCTACCTGATGCTGGGGCAGCGGCTGTTGCGAAGGATCCAGGTGGCCCAGCCGGCCAGCCTTTGACGCACCATCGCGTGCCTGAGGCCCCAACCCTTGCCCCCCTTGGAGGCCGCTGCGAGCGTGCGGGTAGGGTGATGGAATCTGTTCAAGCCTCGCCGGCCCCGCCCCAGGTCTGGGTCACATCGGTGGTGCCATGGGTGCCATCGGAGCAAGCCGTACCGTCCGCCCGCCCGATTCACGCGTGAAGATCTACGCCATCTGTCTGATCAAGAATGAGGGCGACGTCATTGCGGATTGTCTGATTCATGCGCTGACGTTCTGTGATCGCATCTTTGTTCTCGACAACGGCAGTACGGATGGCACCTGGGAAACCGTGAATGCCCTGGCGCGGCAGTATCCAGCGATTGTGATTGAAGAGCAGCTACTGGTGCCGTTCCGCGATGGGATGCGATCGGTCGTCTACAACAAGTACAACCACGAACTGGGTGAACGGGATTGGTGGCTGCGGCTCGATGGGGATGAATTCCTGGAAGGGGACCCCAGGGAGGTGCTGGCCAAGGCCAACCGTGAGAAAGCCGACTTCGTGACGGCCTGGAATCTTCAGTTCTACTACACGGATGCCGATTACAAGAACTGGGCGGCCGAGAAGCTTGAAACCAACCGACCCATCACCGAGCGACGCCTCTACTACTCAGCCAATTGGCGGGAGTACCGCTTCTTCCGCAACCAACCCGATCAACCCTGGAACGAGGCCGTGGCCCCACAGTGGCCCAACGGACTCACCAAAGCCTGCTCGCAGCGCCTGTACAACCGCCACTACCCCTACCGCACGCCTGACCAGATCAAGGAGAAGCTTCAGGCCCGTTTCGGCCATGAACAGTTTCGCCATATCAACTCGGTGGACTGGACATCCAAGCTGCTGCCTGCGCGCCAGCTGAACCACTTCCAGGAGGGTCAGCCGCCAACGATCAACCAGTTCGATTACTACGCCAAACGCCTGCGGATGATCCGCATCACCTTGATGGGGCGTTTCAAGGCCTTCCTGCGTCGACTTCTGGGTGGCCACCGCTCCAGCCATACGTCGTAGCCGCCACGATGGCGCCCTTGGAGGACCACGAGACGGCTGCACTTGTTCCGGAGTCAGCCGAACTGGACGTACCGGCCATTTCCGTGGTGGTTCCGATCTACAACGCGGCGCCACACATCGCGCAAACCCTGCGCTCCGTACAGAACCAGAGCCTGAGCAACTGGGAACTGATCGCCGTTGATGACGGATCCAGCGACGACAGCCTCGCCATCGTGTCGTGCCTGTTCGGGGACGATCCCCGGGTGCACCTGGTGAGCCAGCCCAACGGCGGGGTCTCGAAGGCCCGCAATCGCGGGGTGGCCCTCAGCCGTGCGCCCCTGATCGCCTTTCTCGATGCCGATGACCTCTGGCATCCCGACAAACTGCGCCTGCATCTGGAGTACCACGCCAACCATCCTGATGTCGGCGTGAGTTTCGCCCGCATCGAGTTCCTGTCCCCTGAGGGGACGCCCACGGGCCTCCTGGCGGCCCTGCCCCGGGAATCGCATCGGCCGGTGGATTTTCTCTGTGAGAACCCCACCAACACCACATCCAATTGGGTGCTGCGCCGGCAGGTGTTTGATGCGGTGGGCGGATTCGTCGCTGACATGAGCTATTCGGAGGATCTGGAATGGCTGCTGCGGGTGGCCTGCGATGGCCGCTGGCCGATCGCCGGGCTACCACAGGTGCTCACCTACTACCGCACCTCGGCCGGGGGGCTGTCCTCGAGCCTGCAGCGCATGGAGCAGGGCTGGCTGCGGTTGATCAGCGAAGCCCGTGGCTATGCGCCGGAGCTGGTGGCGCGACACTTCGCCACCGCCCAGGCCATCCACCTGCGCTACCTGGCCCGGCGCTCCCTGCGTCTGGGGGGAACTCCCGCCATCGGCACCGACTTCATGCTGAGGGCCTTGCGCTCCGATTGGCGGATCCTGCTTCGGCAGCCCCGCCGTACCGTGTTAACAGCCTTGGCCGTCTTCGCACGCCAGCTGCTGGCCCCCTTCCGCCTGTGAGTGCATTCCCATGAGCCAATCTCCCCTGGTCTCGGTGGTGATGCCGCTGTACAACTCCGCCGCCACGGTGAGGGAAAGCCTGGAATCCGTTCTCAGCCAGACCTACCCCAACCTGGAGATCCTGGTGGTGAACGACGGCTCCACCGATGACGGGGTGGCGATCTGCCAGGGGTACGCGGACGCGCGCATTCGGGTGGTGCATCAGCAGAACCGGGGCCTGGCCGGGGCGCGGAACACAGGCATCCGGCAGGCCCAGGGGGAGTTCCTGGGATTTCTGGACAGCGATGATCTGTGGCTGCCCACCAAGATGGAGCGCCATGTGGCCCATCTGCAAGCGCGGCCGGAGGTGGGGGTCAGCTTTTCCCGCTCCGGATTCATCGATGAGCGCTCCAGGCCGATCGGGATCTACCAGATGCCGAGGCTGCAGGACATCACCCCGCAGATCGTCTTCTGCCGCAATCCGATCGGCAATGGCTCGGCGGTGGTGATCCGCAGGGACGTCTTCACCGCCATTCGCTTTGAGGCGAATCTCTACGGCGACGTGGAAGACTTCTACTTTGACGACACCTTTCGTCAATCCGAAGACATTGAATGCTGGCTGCGGATTGCGCTCCAGACCCACTGGCGCATCGAAGGCCTCCCCGAGGCGCTGACGCTTTACCGCATCAGCGACGGCGGACTCTCGGCCAACCTGATGAAGCAGTACGCCTCCTGGGAGCGGGTTCTGCTCAAGACCGAAGCCACCCATCCGGAGTTCGTCGCCGAGTGGGGCTCCAGGGCCCGCGCCTATCAGCTGCGCTACCTGGCCCGCCGCGCCACCCGCCAGCGGGACGGCGCCCTGGCCGTGCGCCTCATGCACCAATCCCTGGCCACCGACTGGAGGGTGCTGGTGGAGGAACCACGGCGCACCCTGATCACCCTTCTGGCAGCCTATCTGCTGTTGGTGTTGCCTGAGGCTCCCTATCGCTGGCTGGAAGGCCGGATGCTGCGCTCCACAGGAGCCAGTCAGCAGCGGCGCATGCGTGGGGAGCTGAGCCGATGAAGGTCTTGCTGGTCTGCTCATCAGGGGGGCATTTCAAGGCGCTGCAGCAGCTGGCCGATTTCTGGCAGCGCCATCCCCATCTCTGGGTCACGTTTCGAACCGCCACCACGGAAACGGCCCTGGCCCAGGAGCAGGTGCTCTGGGCCCATAGCCCCACGAACCGCAACCTGCCGAATCTGCTGCGCAACCTCTGGCTCGCCTTGCAGGTGATCCGCACCGAGCGGCCGGACGTGATCCTCTCCACCGGCGCGGGAGTTGCCGTTCCCTTTCTTCTGATCGGTAAACTGTTTGGGTGCAAGACCGTGTTCATCGAGTCCGTGACCCGCATTCAAACGCTCAGTCTTTCGGCACGAATCGTCCATCCATTTCTTGATATTCTTTACGTTCACTGGCCCCAGCTGCAGCTTCGTTATCCCCGCGCCGAGCTTGTCCAAAGCAAGATCGGATCATGATTCTCATCAGCGTTGGTACGGAGCAGTTCCCCTTCAACAGGCTGATGCAGTGGGTGGAGCTGCTGATCCAACAGGAACTGATCAACGAGGACATCGTTGTTCAGTACGGTACATGTACCTTTCTCCCCAGTGGCACCACGGTCTATCGGTTGGTGAAGGAAGACACCTTCCGGTCGCTGATTCGCAAGGCACGGGTGGTGATTGCCCATTGCGGGGAGGGCACCGTGTTGTTGCTTGATGAGATGCAGCAGCCCTTCATTCTTGTGCCACGCAGTGTGCGCTACCAGGAGCATGTTGACGACCACCAGGTGGAACTCGCCCTGGCGCTGACGGAAATGGGTGTGCCGATTGCCTGGAGTCCAGGTGATCTGGTTCGCTTCCTCCAGGCCCCGTTCCAGACGTCGATCAGTGATGTGACGGACAGTTCCGCCCAGTCCCTGTGTCGCAGTCTCCAGAGCCATTTTTCTCCATCATGATGGCTGGCCCGTCCCCCTCCCACCCTGCTTTCGTCAGGACCATCCAGAACGGCATCCTGTTTCTGCAGCTGCCTCCGCGGCTCACCGTCAGTGAAGCGGTCGCTTTCCGTGCCGGCTTCGCCGACTGGCTGGCTGAGGTGGATGGTCTGCGGCAGGTGGTTCTGGATTTCGGCCGCACCGCCGTCATCGACAGCAGCGGCATCGGTGCCCTGGTGGGCGCCATCAAGACCGCCAAGGAGCAAGGCGTTCCCCTCTGCGCCTGGAGCCTGCACCGGCAGGTGTTCCTGGCGCTGCAGATGACCGGGCTGGAGAAGGTGTTGCCGGTGGCGGCCCATTCCGAGGGCCTGCTCCCCCAGCTCTCGCACGTCGAAGACCAACGCCCCCCCCTGACGCACCCTTCGGTGCGTTCGGGACTCAAGCGGTGCCTGGACATCTGTGGGGCGCTGATCGGACTTGGCGTCACGGCGGTGCTGTTCCTGCCCATGGCATTGGCCATCCGTCTGGACAGCCCGGGGCCGATCCTGTTCAGCCAGGTGCGCTGCGGCTGGATGGGCCGCCATTTCCGCATCTGGAAGTTCCGCTCGATGGTCAGCAATGCCGAGGTGCTCAAAGGCACGGTGGCGAACCAGGCCCAGGGGGCGTTCTTCAAAAACGACAACGACCCCAGGATCACCAAAGTGGGCCGCATCCTGCGCAAGACCAGCCTCGATGAGCTGCCCCAGTTCTGGAATGTGCTGATCGGTGACATGAGCCTGATCGGAACCCGGCCAGCCACACCCGATGAGGTGCTTCGTTATGCCATTCCAAGCTGGCAGCGCTTTGATGTGCGCCCTGGGCTGAGTGGCGAGTGGCAGGTGAGTGGCAGGTCATCGATCCGTGATTTCGAAGATGTGATCAGGCTCGACCTCAGATACCAGCAGAATTGGAGTCTGGCCTATGATCTGAAGTTAATTGTCAAGACATTCCTTGTGCTTCTGAGCAAGGATTCGGGGGCGGCATGACCACGAACTTGTCAGCCGATGCAAAGCAACCCAACAGCGAACTGGCCGTCAGAAGCGATCTCGGCGAACTGGATACCGTACTGTTTTGGTTTGAACGACAACAGCACCCTGACGTTCCTTCAGATCTATGGATGCAGGCTCAACTGGCGCTGGTGGAAGGTTTCACCAATGCCGTTCGTCATGCCCATGCCCACCTGGCTGCGCCACCCCAGGTGCAGCTTTCACTGCAACGATCAAGGGAGGCCTTCTGCATTCAGATCATTGATCATGGGGAACCCTTCGACTTCGTAGCGGCACTGGCCAGAGTGGAAGCGGAAATCGCAGCCAGTGGTCATGATCCCCTGGCCCGGGAGGCCCATTGGGGACTGGTGATGTTTCTGAAGCTTCAGAACGAGTTTGGCTGGACCATCAACCATTGCAGGCGCAATGACGGGACCAATGGCCTATCCCTGAGCCACCCCCTCAGGGCCGATCCATCGGTTGCCTGGTCATACTGAAAAACTCCGGATGGCAGCGGGCAGGCTGGAAGACCGACCAACGGGTCCAGAGGTGCAGATAATAATTGGTACCCTGCGGTCCCCGTCCCCAACCATTGTCCAGCTTCTGGCCCCAGAGGATGCTGGTGGCTTGCAGCGATGCCCTCTTCTCCTTGGGGAGCTTGCTCAGATCGCCGCTGTAAAGAATTCTGCGGCCCCTGTAATAGAAGCCTGGCTCCATGGCCAGGCCCCGGACCTTCTCGTCGAGTCTGAACCAGACTTTCTTGCTCTTCTGGAGCAACCAGAAGCTCCTTGAGCAGGTTGGCGGTACGGCGTCGTTTTTGTAGCTGTAAAGAATGCCGGGATGGTGTTCCAGGGACCCAAGCGACGAAGCCGTGATCTCCAGACCCATGAGCAGAGCAGCAGACGTCCTGGCAGCGATGGGATGCAACCGTCCTCACCGCCCGACCATCTCTGTCAACGTAGCCGGACGGTTGGCTTGGCCATCCTTGGCCGAGGTCCCGTGGCCCCATCTCACTGGCTACGATCAAGTGTCAGCCCCATGCCGGCAGCCTCCTTACCGTGTATCGCCGAGCCATCCTGCCCCTGGCCGTTGCCCTGATCGGCTCGATCGGCGGGATGGTGGTGCCGGCGCCATCGCTCGCCGCCTCTCCCCCATCCGAGACGGCCACCGCCAGCCCGTCCGCACGCCAGCTGGTGCTGAACCGGCGCCAACGCCTGCTGATGGTGATGGAAGGGGAACGGGAGGTGCGCCGTTTCCGCGTCGGCGTGGGCATGCCCGGGTGGGAGACACCCGTGGGCTCGTTCAGCGTGATCGAAAAAACCGCCTATCCGATCTGGGAGCATCCGGCCAAGGGCATGCGCATTCCCCCGGGCCCCAGCAATCCCCTCGGTTCGCGCTGGATCGGTTTCCACCGTGACTGCAAGGGACGGCGCGGTTTCAACGGCCAGGAGCATCTGGAGGTGAAGGGCTGTGTCACCTCCGGCTTCCATGGCACACCGAATCGCAACAGCGTCGGCGGCGCCGTGTCCCATGGCTGCGTGCGGTTGTTTGACGAGGACGTGAAGGAGCTGTTCGAACTGGTTCAGGTGGGCACCCCGGTGACGGTGCTGCCCTGAGCCCGCTGACGCCGGCAGCCAGGGCTCAGCGGTGCAGCCCGTAGAGTTCCTGGCGCACCAGGGATCGAGAGCGGATGAGGGTTCTGTTTGCCGCCGCGGAGTGCGCTCCGATGATCAAGGTGGGAGGCATGGGAGATGTGGTGGGCTCCCTGCCACCGGCCCTGGCGGCCCTGGGCCACGACGTGCGCATCATCCTGCCGGGCTACGGCAAGTTGTGGAGTCGGCTGAAGATTCCGGCCGAGCCGATGTGGCGTGGCCATGCCATGGGCACCGATTTCGCCATCTACGAAACACGCCATCCCAGCAGCGGCCTGCCCATCTATCTGGTGGGCCATCCGGTCTTCGATCCCGAGCGCATCTACGGCGGTGAAGACGAAGACTGGCGCTTCACCTTCTTCGCCAACGCCACGGCTGAATTCGCCTGGAACGGCGGCTGGAAACCCCAGGTTCTGCATTGCCACGACTGGCACACCGGCATGATCCCGGTGTGGATGCACCAGGACCCGGAAATCAGCACGGTGTTCACCATCCACAACCTGCGTTATCAGGGTCCCTGGCGCTGGAAGCTGGATCGGATGACCTGGTGTCCCTGGTACATGCAGGGCGACCACACCATGGCGGCGGCCCTGCTCTATGCCGACCGGGTCAACGCCGTCTCGCCCACCTATGCGATGGAGATCCGCACGCCCGAATACGGCGAGCGCATCGACGGCCTGCTCAACTTCATCAGCGGCAAGTTGCGCGGCATCCTCAACGGCATCGACACCACAGACTGGGATCCGGCCACCGACCCCACCCTGCCGGAACCGTTTTCGGCCGACGACCTCTCCGGCCGCAGCGCCAGCAAGCGATTGCTGCAGGAACGCATGGGGCTGGCCGTGAGTCCCCGCAGCTACCTGATGGGCATGGTGAGCCGGTTGGTGGACCAGAAGGGCGTCGACCTGCTGCTGCAGGTGGCCGACCGGGTGCTGGCCTACAGCGACAGCCAGTTCGTGGTGCTGGGAACGGGTGAGCGCGGCTATGAGTCGGGTCTGTGGCAGATGGCGGCCCGCCACCCCGGCCGCTTCGCCGTGTTCCTCACGTACGACGACGCCCTGTCGCGGCTGATCTATGCGGGCAGCGACGCCTTCCTGATGCCGAGCCGCTTCGAGCCCTGCGGCATCAGTCAGATGCTGGCCATGCGCTACGGCTCGATTCCGGTGGTGCGCCGTGTCGGCGGGCTGGTGGACACCGTGCCCCCCAACGATCCCACCGCGGGCACCGGCACGGGCTACGGCTTCGATCGCTACGAAGCCATCGACTTCTACACCACGATCGTGCGCTCCTGGGAGGCCTACCGCAACGAGCCCAGCTGGCAGGACCTGCAACGCCGGGCCATGTCCACCGACTTCAGCTGGAACCGCTCGGCCCTGGAGTACGACGCCATGTACCGCGAGGTCTGCGGCGTCAAGGAGCCCACCCCCGACGCCGCCCAGGTGGAACGCTTCTCCCAGGGCCAGGGAGCCGACCCGAGCCTGTTGCACGACGAGCCCAGGCCGGACGTGGTCACCAAGGAACCCCCACCGGCGCCGCGGCCCCGCAACCCGCTGGCCCTGTTGCGTCGCCGTAACGACTCCTGAGTCCGGCGCCCATGGCTGATCCGGTTCCGCCACCCTCCGGTCTGCCGGCTCCCTACGCCAGTCCCTGGGGCCAGCTCGGCGACGCGGCGCGGGCCGTGCTGGCAACCCTGCGGCTGAAGCTGCGCGAACTCTGGCGACGCAACCGGGAGGGGGACCTGTCGGTGCCGGGCTTCTGGCCCCAGGGCCTGGCGCCCCTGTTCTGGCCCCTGCTGCTGGCGGCGCTGCTGGCGTTGGCCCTGGCCCTGGCGGGACAGGTGGGGCGAGGGCTGTCCCACCGTTCGTTGCGGGCGCCGGCAGCGGAACCCTCTGCGGCGGTGCCGGTGGCGCCTAAGCAGTCCCCACCCAGCGCAGCGCCAGCACTGGAGGCACCGCCCCCCGTGGCCGCGCAGAAACCCATGCCGGAGCCGGAGCCACCACCGCCCCTGGAACTGGACCCCCTCCTGGCGCTCCTGGCCCAGGAGGATCCCGACCATCTGATCGCCTCGGCCCATCCGGCGCCCGCTGAAGGCCGGCTGGTGCTCACCATGGCGCCGACCTACACCGGCCTCGGCGAAGCGAGCCGGCGGCGCTGGGCGGAGCGCTGGCAGCAGCGCGCCCTGGCCCTGGGCTACGAACGGCTGGAGCTGGTCGACGGCCGTCAGCGACTGCTGGCCCGCAGGGCCTTGGTGGGCTCCGGCATGATCCTGCTCGATCCCGGTGCCCCAGGCTGATGCCGCTGCCATTTGAGTCCTTGCGCCAGGTGTGGGGCGAGCCCCTGATGGCCCCCGGAACCACCGCACCGGAAGGCTTCACCGGCGTGAGCACCGACAGCCGCGGCGACCTGGCCGGCGCCCTGTTCGTGCCCCTGGTGGGGGAACGCTTCGACGGGCACCGCTTCCTGGCTGAGGCCCTCGCCGCCGGTGCGGTGGCGGCCCTGGTGCAGAAAGACCGCCTGGCCGAAGGCAGCGTGGGTGAGCTGGTGGCCAGCGGCGGCGGCCCTATCTGGCTGGTGGACGACACCCTGGCGGCCTACCAGCAGCTGGCCCTGCTGTGGCGGCGACGGCTCGGGCTGCCGGTGGTGGCGGTGACCGGCTCGGCCGGCAAGACCACGACCCGGGAACTGATCAAGGCGGCCCTGGCCCCCCTGGGGCCGGTGGTGGCCAGCAGCGGTAACGAGAACAACGACGTCGGGGCGCCCCTCACCCTGCTGAAGGCCAGCGAGGCCACGGCGGCCCTGGTGGTGGAGATGGGCATGCGCGGCCTGGGGGAGATCGATCGCCTCACCCGCTGCGCCGAGCCTGATGTGGCCGTGATCACCAACATCGGCACCGCCCACATCGGCCGCCTGGGCAGCCGCGAGGCGATCGGCCAGGCCAAGTGCGAGATCACCGCCGGCCTGGGGCCGGAGGGGGTGCTGGTGATTCCGGCCGGGGATCCGCTGCTGGAACTCTCAATGGCAAAGGTCTGGGGGGGCCGGGTGGTGCGGGTCGCCCTGGAGGACGAGCGGGCGGGGTTCCCAGCCGGAACGCCGGCACCGGACCTGGTGGGACGGCTGGACGATGACCTCCTCACCCTGGCAGGCGGGCCGAGCCTGCGGCTACCCCTGGAGGGGCGCCACAACGCCCGCAACCTGCTGCTGGCGGTGGCGGTGGCCCAGGAGCTGGGCGTGCCGGCTACCGCCCTGGTCGATCTGGCGGTGGAGTTGCCGGGGGGGCGCTCCCGACGCTGGAACCTCGGCGGGGTGGAGTTGCTCGATGAGACCTACAACGCCTCGCCGGAGGCGGTGCTGGCGGCCCTGGAGCTGCTCGCCGCCACCGGCACCGCAGCAGGGGGCCGTCGGTATGCGGTGCTGGGCACGATGCTCGAGCTGGGCGAACGCAGCCTGGAGCTGCATCGGCAGGTGGCAGCCCGGGCCATGGAGCTGGGCCTGGACGGTCTTCTGGTGGTTTGCACTGGGGATGAAGCGCAGGCGATGGAAGCGGCCGCCGCCGGGCTGTCGCGCCTGCAGCGGGTGGCCTCACCCGAAGCGGCGGCCACGGTGCTGCTCGACTGGCTGCAGCCGGGGGACCGGGTCCTGCTCAAGGCCAGCCGCGGTGTGGCGCTGGAGCGGGCGATTCCGCTGCTGGTGGCCGGCCTCGGTTGGACACCAGGTGTCAGTCGGTGAATCCCCCCCGCCCGTCACTCCCTTGGCGCGAACGAGCTGCGACGTGGCGAGACGTCTTGGAAAGACCCACCTGGAGGAATCCCGAGATGGACCTCAACCGCAGCAGCAGGCGTCGAGCACCGCCAAGGATGAATATGTAGCTATTGATACAGGTTGTCCATTCTCAATGGGGGCAACGGATACCCACTTGACTGAGGAGAGCCTATAGTTCATGAGAATGTGACTAATGTCATGGTGGCTAAGGCTTGCCAGCAAGTTCTTAATATTCTTGCCAGGACCTGGCTTCCAGCAGGGCTGGTGCTCGTTATGAGCGCGCCCGCCAAAGCCGCTCTGAGTGTCACGCCGTCCATTGATGCGGCTGCCATGGCCAAAGCCCTCTTGGTGAAGGGGATGAATCTCGTTGACGGCAGCGCGACTTACACCGGCGCCTCCGGTGCATCAGGCTTCTTCACGGGTGACACGACGATCTTCGGAAATCCAGCCGGTGTCAATGGAGTTTTGTTGACAACGGGCCATGTCAGCAACTCCCTTGGTCCGAACAACAGACCCGACGCCTCCAAAGAAAACTCCACCAACTCAAATCCCCTCCGAAGCGATTATCTAAGCAGCCTCATTGATGGCCTAGATACCTTTGACGCAGCAACACTTACGTTCAAGATCACCCTTGATCCAGGCACTACTGGAATCGAATGGAACTACGTCTTTGGATCTGAAGAGTACAATGATGGCGTGGGTGATATCGGAGCTCTTTTCAGTGATATTTTTGCGCTATCCCTCAACGGGAGCAATATTGCCTTGATCCCTGGGAGCACTACTCCCATCACCATTAACACCATTAACAATGGCAACCCACTGGGCACGTCATGCGTAAACTGTAATCTTTTCCGATACAATCCGGAAGACACCCCAGGCTCTCCTTCGCCCATTCACTCGCAATACAATGGATTGACGACAGTACTGAAAGCTTCAAAGCAAGGACTTAAAGCAGGAGTTGAGTACGAGTTGAGCTTCTCCATCGCCGATGCTACTGACGCAACGTTTGATTCGGGCGTTTATATTGCCGGTGCTTCCCTTCAATCCCCTGGGCCACCAGAGACAGCGCCTGTCCCCGCGCCGCTGCCGGTCCTTGGGGCCGGTGCCGCATTTGGTTGGTCCCGCCGACTTCGCCGCCGTGTCCGCAGACTTCAACTGGAAGAGGGTTGATTCTTCCGGTCGGGAAGATCCAGCGGTTGGGTTTTTCTTGTACTTCATTCATCAGCATTCTGCTTGATGTTGAAGCAGGCACACCTTCCGGATTCACCTCAAAGAAAGCGTGAAATCATCCACCAACCGTGGGATGTCTTCCTCATCTCTGGGACGTCGTCTTTTTGAGGCTGCTCTTGCTCTTGTTGTTGTTTATTGTTCCACGGTCATTGGGTTTTCGTTTCCATTTCGCCCCTTCGACGCGATCTGGCAGTTGGGTGTCGCAGGTGCACTACTCAACAATGCACCCATGGCCTTGGTAAGTCTGGTGCTCATGCACTTGTCGGTTCGTTTGAATCCTGGGGCACCCCAACAAATTCGCCTTCTAGCCAAGTGTTCCCATCTTGCGCAGTTCGCTGCGGTGGGTTTCCTTTGCCTTGTGCCCCTTCAGTTGATGGCTGTCAGGCAGACTCTCCTAACCCAACAGTCGGTACACGACCGCCAGATGACCGTCGCCGAACGGCGCATTTCAGAGGTTAGGCGTGCCATCACCTCTTCCAAAACGGTGCCAGAGCTCCAGCGGGAGTTGGCAAGGCTGCGGATGGGCTCCCTCACGATTCGTGGCAACCCATCCGACATCTCCCTTTCGGGTGTGCGGGAACAACTGCTGACATCCCTGGAAAGCTCCAGAACCAACCTTCAGTCGCAGCTAAAACGATCTGGTCGAAGCACCATCTGGGATTTCATTCAGTTGAGCCTTCAGGGAGTGGTTTCCTCGCTTGCGTTTGCCTTTGGGTTCGCGGCGCTCGCGCAAGCGAAGGGAAGCCGTTTTAGTCAACTTGATGCGCTGAAATGGAGATTCGATCGTCTTCGTCTGCTCAGAACGTTTGCTCAGGGCCATCGCCACGGCTCCAGATCCCGAGAACAGTCAACCAGGAAACGACCATGATCGGGGCGAAGCTACCGGACGGTTAGAGAAACAGACTGTCTCGCACAGATCGCCGCAACCAGCCCGAACGATTGGCGTTTCCGGAAGCAGAACTCCGCTTGAGCAACCTTCACCCCTCTCCCGCCAACCGCCACTGCAGCACCTGACCCGCGTGAAACGGTACGAGGGCGCTGCCGTGCAGGCGTGGCGGCACCGTGTGGGCCTCACGCACCAGGGTGATGGTCCCTTCGTTCAGGGGAAGTCCGTAGAAGGTGGGCCCGTGCACACTGGCAAAGGCCTCCAGGCGGTCCAGCGCCCCCTCCTGCTCAAACACCGCCGCATAGCTTTCCAAGGCGAAGGGGGCGTTGTAGATCCCCGCGCAGCCGCAGGCGCTTTCCTTGGCTGAGCGGGGATGGGGGGCCGAATCGGTGCCCAGGAAGAAGCAGGGCTCCCCCGAGGTGGCGGCCTGGCGCAGAGCCAGCCGGTGCCGTTCGCGCTTGGCCACCGGCAGGCAGTAGAAGTCCGGCCGCAAGCCGCCCTGGAACATGGCGTTGCGGTTGATGTGCAGGTGGTGGGGGGTGATGGTGGCGGCCAGGTTGGCCCCCCCCTGGCGCACGAAGGCGACGGACTCGCCGGTGGTGATGTGCTCCAGCACCACCTTGAGGCCCGGATGCCGAGCCAGCAGCGGTGCCAGGTGGCGCTCGATGAACACGGCTTCGCGATCGAAGATGTCGATCTCGGCGTCGGTCACCTCGCCGTGGATGAGCAGGGGCATGCCGATCCGCTCCATGACGGCCAGCACCGCCCCGATCCGGGCCAGATCGGTGACGCCGGCGGCGGCGTTGGTGGTGGCATGGGCCGGGTAGAGCTTGCAGGCGGTCAAGACCCCCTCGCGGTGGCCGCGCTCGATCTCGAGCGGATCGATCGTGTCGGTGAGGTAGGCGGTGAGCAGGGGGGTAAAGCGGCTGCCCTCGGGCAGGGCGGCCCGAATGCGGGCGCCGTAGGCCGCGGCCGCCGCCACCGTGGTGATCGGCGGACTGAGGTTGGGCATGACGATCGCCCGGGCGAAGCTGCGGGCCGTGGCCGGGGCCACCATCTGCAGCAGGGCGCCATCGCGCAGATGCACGTGCCAGTCGTCGGGACGGCGCAGCCGCAGCTGCCCGGTAGGGAGAGGCGCAGGCAACGGGGAAGGGGACGGGGAACTCACCTGGAAACCAGCCTGTCAGCAGCGCCGGTGACCAGGTAACCGCTCAGGGCCAGGAGCAGCACGCTCAGGCAGAAGAAGGCCAGGGAGGGTCCGTCGTTGATCGGCATGGTGAGCATGGCCTTGAAGGCGGACACGATCAACGCCACCACCAGCACCTTGACCAGCTTCTCCTTCAGCTGGTCGAGGTTGCGGATGTCCAGCAGGCCACCACCCCCCTGGTCGTGCTCCCGGGCCGCCTCGATCGGGGAAATCAGCAGCTCATAGACGCCGTAACCGAAGATCAGCAGGGCGATGCCGATTAGATAGAGATCGATCCCCGAGACGATCGCCCCCAGCAGCTCGGCCGCAAACTCCTTATTGAGCTGATCGACCTTGCCGAACGCGGCGAGGGCCTTGCTGATCTCGAGCGTGCCCAGCACGAAGGACACGACCGTGCTCACCAGGCTCATGATCACCGGCAGGATCGCAATCAGCCGCAGGCGCCACAGCAACCTTTCGAAGCGATGCTCCATCCGCTTGAAGCGGCCCTTGAGCGAAGAAGCCATGCGGCGGGGATGCAATCCGCCAACCCTAGGCAGCGCCTTGTCCCCAGACATCCACCGATCGGCCAAGCCGGCAACGGTTCAGCGCTGCGGGCGCCCGAGCAGGAACACCACCGCCATCGCCAGATAACCCAGGGCCCAGGGGGTGCCGCTGCCCCAGCCCGGATCCAGCACCGTATCGGCCAGGGTGAAGCTCCAGGCATGGATCAGCCCCAGCCAGGAGGCGACGGCCGCCACCAGGGCGCAGAGGGCGGCGGCGCGGAAGCGCTGCTCGATCACGTACACCAGCATCGCCGCCAGCAGCATCGCCGCCAGGATCTGGCCCTGCTCGAGGGCGAAGGCACCGGCGGCCCACACATCCGCCTGCTGCAGCGGCGCCAGCAGCTGGGGGCCGAAAGGGTTGGCCGGGGTGCCGCTGCCGCCCGCCCGCAGCCCCGCCTTCAGCATCAGGGAACCCCAGCCGGCCAGGCCGGGCAGCAGGCCCAGGGCCACGGCGGGGGCATGGGCCGGCGGCGTGGCCTGGAAGGCCTGGGCCGCCATCACCAGGGCGATGTAGAGCACGATCGCCATGCCGGCCTCGATCGGCACCAGCTGGCCCACCACCCCGAACAGCCCCAGCAGGCAGCCCAGGCCCATCACCAGGCCGTTGAGCCAGGAGTAGCCGATGCGGGCCCCCATGCCCTTCCAGCCGGGGTGGCCGATGTAGATGGTGGTGGGGAAGCAGGACCCCAGCAGGGCGGCGGCGATCGTGCCGATGCCATTGATCAGCAGCGAACTCTTCACCGGGTAGGCGTCGCCGGCCGCTTCGGCGCTCTCCAGGTTCTGCAGGGAACCCAGCAGGTTGAACAGACCCATCGGCACCGTCACCCCCAGCCAGGGGATCAGGTCATCGCGGCCCTCCCAGAGGGCGCCGAGGCGGGGCACGGGCAGGTGCAGACCCACCTGGGCGATGTTGGCCTGCCAGGTGGGGCCATCCAGCCGCAGCAGACCGGTGGCCGCGGCCAGGGCGATGCCCACCAGCACCGCCAGCACGCCACCCGGCAGGGGCAGCCGGGCCTGGCCGAAGTAGGCCAGCAGGATCACCGCCAGCACCGCCAGGCCCACCACCGGAACGGCGTAGGTGCGCAGCAGGAAACCCAGACCGATGTACCCCAGCGCGATGCCGGCCAGGGTGGAGAGCAGGGCCGCCCGGGGCAACCAATGGCGCAGGGGGGCCACCAGGAAGGCACCGCCCGCCTCGATCAGCCCCGAGCCGAGGCAGGCCAGCAGGCCGGCGCGCCAGGAGAGCAGCGAGGCGGCCTGGGGATCCAGGCCCTGGCCGGTGGCTGCCAGCTTCACCGGCAGCATCACCAGAAACACATAGGCAAACAGGCTGACCGTGTTGATGCCGTAGGGCAGGGCGGTGCGGTCGTGCCGGCCTTCGCGCCGCCCCAGCCGGTGGGCCTGGACGGCGTAGGCCACGTTGCCCACCACCAGGCTGATGCCCGTGGCCGGCAGGATCGTGCCGAAGATCAGGCCATCGGGGTACCCCAGGACGCCGCGGCAGAGAGCCACGATCAGCAGGATCTGGATCAGGTTGTCGAGGCCGAGGCCCAGGAAGCCATCGAGATCGCCGCGCACCCACCAGCGGGGTGAGGCTGCGGTGAGCTCAGCCACGGGGCAGCCCCGCCGGCACCCGGTCCGGAAACAGCACCCCATCGAGGTGGTCGCACTCGTGCTGCACCACCCGGGCGTGGAAGCCCTCCACCTCCCGCTCGAACGCCCGACCCGTGGGATCGAAGGCCCGGTAGCGCAGGCGGCGCCAGCGGGGCACCCGGGCACGCCAGCCGGGCACGCTCAGGCAGCCCTCCCAGGCGTCGTCGTCTTGCCCGTCGCCGAGGGGCGTGAGCACGGGATTGATCAACACCGTCTCCGGGATGGGGGGAGCCTCCGGGTAGCGGGGGTTGTGGGTGATGCCGAAGATCACCACCCGCAGGGGCACGCCGATCTGGGGGGCCGCCAGGCCGGCGCCATCGGTGGCGGCCATGGTGTCGCGCAGGTCGTCGAGCAGGGCCGGCAGGGCGGGGTCATCGAACCGCTGCACCAGCGCACTCACCTGCCGCAGGCGGGGATCTCCGATGGTCAGCACGTCACGGACGGCCATGGGCGCCTCAGGATCGGTCCCACTGTGCCGCTTTCGGGCCGCCCCGTCCGTACCATCCGCAGATGATGCTGCGATCGGCGGATCCATGGCCGTGAGCTCCCTGCGGGTGGCCGTTCTCTGCTGCGACGGCCTCTACCAGCGCCACCTGGTGCGGCGGGCGGCCGAGGCGTTCACCCTGGTGGGCGTGGTGCTGCAGGTGTCGCCGCCGGCCAGCCGCAGCACCCTCTCCCGGCTGGCGAAGTACCGCCGGCCCCTGCGGCTGCTGCGCCAGCTGATCGCCCGGGTGCTGCTGCGGCCCCACGATCGCCGCGGCGCCGCCCTGCAGCGGCAGCTGTTCCACCGGGACGGCGCCCCGCCCGAGCTGCCGCCCGGGGTGCCGGTGCTGGTCACGTCGGCCATCAACGAGCAGCGCACCGTCGACTTCCTGCGCCAGGTCGCCCCCGATATCGTGCTGGTGAACGGCACCCAGCTGCTGCGGGCGCCGGTGCTGGAGCTGATCCCCACCATCCGCCACGGCCTCATCAACCTGCACACCGGGCTGTCGCCCTATTCCCGCGGCGCCAACTGCAACCTTTACATGCTCATGGAGGGGCATCCGGAGCTGGTGGGCGTGACGGTGCACCACATCGACCCCGGCATCGACAGCGGTGACATCATCCTGTCGGCCCACGTGCCGATGCAGCCCGACGACGACGTCGAGACCATCGAGGTGCGCAGCTTCCACGTGGGCATCGAGCTGCTGATCGAGGCGGCCCGCCGGCTCGAGGCCGGCACTGCCCCGCGGGTGCCCCAATGGGAGAAGGGCAAGCTGTTCCTGCGGCGCACCGGCTACGTCTACGAGCCCTGGCAGCGGCTGATGGCCAACCGCCGCATCGCCCGGGGCCTGGTGCGCGACTACCTGGCCGACCAGCCGCGGCGCGACGGGGCCGTGCGGGTCGTGTGGAGGGAGCAGCCATGAGCCGCCTGGGACGGGCGGCCAACCGGGCAGCGGACCTGCTGTTCCTGCCGCCCCTGGATCGCCTCTGGCGCCGGCGCCTGCGGGGCAAGGTGCTCTGCCTGCTGTACCACCGGGTGGACGAGCCGGGCCGGGTGCCCTTCCTCGACCGCTTCGGGGTGCCGCCGATCCCCGCCGCCGCGCTGGCCGCGGAACTGGGCTTCCTGCAGCGCCACGGCGCCCGCTTCCTCACCTACGCCGATCTGCGAGCGGGCCTCTTTCCGGCCGACGACGAGTTCGCGGTGATCATCAGCTTCGATGACGGCCTGCGCTGCAACTACGCGGAGGGGATGGACGTGCTCCAGAGCCTGGGCATCCCCGCCGTGTTCTTCCAGTCCTCAGGGATGCTCGCCGGTGGGGAGCTGGTCTGGGAGCACGCTCTTTACTGGTACGGGGCCCACCCCACCCTGGCGCCCCGACTGGCAGCGCTGGCCCACCAGCGGCTGGAGCTGCCGGCCGATCTGCAAGGGGCGGCCCTGATCGCCCGGCTGCGGGATGCCACCCCCGTGGCCCTGGTGCAGGACTTGCTGGCGGAGCTGGCGGAGCGCTGGGGCACGGCCGGCGAGCTGGCGGCGGCGGCCGATCGCCTCTACCCCAGCGAGGCCCACCTGCTCCGCGCCCGGGACGCCGGCCACGAGATCGGCAGCCACGGCCACCACCATGTC
Organism: Synechococcus sp. UW140; assembly: GCA_943372935.1. Lineage (GTDB taxonomy): Bacteria > Cyanobacteriota > Cyanobacteriia > PCC-6307 > Cyanobiaceae > Cyanobium. Next base: position 61,243 of record CALSAP010000012.1, on the reverse strand, counting down.
CCCCGCTGCAACATCAGCCCGGCGGTGTTCGAGCAGGAACTGGTCCGATCCAGCGCCCTCCTCGGCCGGGTGCTGGGGCAGGCGCCACGGTCGTTCTCCTATCCCTTCAACAGCCATCTGCCTGGCGACGCCCAGATCTGCGGCCGCCACTTCCTCCAGGTGGCCACCGTCGATGGGGCCCTGCTCACCCCCGCCACCCCGGCCCTGGCCCTGCCCCGCTTCACCTGGCCGGGGCCCCATGCCAACCCTCTGCGCCGCCGCCGCTGGCTCTGGACCGGAACACTGGCCTGGCCAGGGAGATAGGGTCTGAAGACTTTCCACGTTGCGATGGCCTGGCCCCTGGCCTTCTTCGACGGGATCATCAGCACCACCAACCTGGAGTCCCTCCTCCACCACTGGGGCTACTGGATGGTCTTCGGCGCCATGCTGCTGGAGAACGCGGGCTTGCCCCTTCCCGGTGAGACCGTCACCCTGCTCGGTGGCTATGCCGCCGGCAGCGGCCATCTCGATGTCTTCGGTGTGATGGGGGCGGCGGCCGGCGGCGCGATCCTGGGGGACAATCTCGGCTACTGGGTGGGCCGCAGGGCCGGCTGGGGACTGCTGCTGCGGGTGGGACGTCTGCTGCGCCGTTCCCCCGAGCAGATGGAGTCGCTGCGGAGCAGCTTCCTGCGCCACGCCGGCAAGTCGGTGCTGGTCGGACGTTTCGTGGCGGTGCTGCGGGTGCTGGCCGGCCCCCTGGCCGGAGCCGTGCACATGCCCTACGGCCGTTTCGTGCTGTTCAACTGCCTGGGGGCGGTGCTCTGGGCGGGAACGATGGTGAGCCTGGCCTGGCTCGGTGGCCGCTGGATCCCCTTCGAGCGCATGGTGGAGGGGGTGGTGGAGTTCGGCCTCGGGGCCCTGGTGCTGGTCGTTCTGCTGCTGGCCATTCCCAGGCTGATCGGCCGTTTCGAGGAGCGGCAGCTCAAACACGACGGCGAGGAGATCGCCCCTTGAGGCGTTATCTGCGCTACCTCCTGGTCCCCTTGGCCTGCTGCGCCGGGGGACTGGCGATCGTGCTCGGACTGCAGGGTCTGGAAGCGGCATGGATCACCCTGGTGCTGTTGCTGCTGGAGATCTCGCTCTCCTTCGACAACGCGGTGGTGAACGCCAGGGTGCTCGATCGACTCACCCCCGGTCAGCAGCGCTTCTTTCTCACCTGGGGTTTGGTGATTCCCGTCTTCGGCGTTCGCTTTGCGGGCCCCCTGGTGATGGTGTCCCTGGCCGGTGGTGTCGGCATGGGCACCGCCCTCGACGCGGCCCTGCATCACCCGGAGCGCTACCGCGAGCTGCTGGAGCTGGCGGAACCCAGAATCCTCGCCTTCGGCGGACTGTTCCTGCTGATGGTGTTTCTGCGCTATTTCTTCGACGAAGCCAAAACCCTTCATTGGTTCCGACCCCTCGAACGGCGACTCAGCGCCGCCGGACGGGTGGAGGCACTGGAAGTGGCCCTCGCCCTGATCGTGCTGCTGCTGCTCATCGCCGTTCTGCCTGCGGGCCTGCGGGCCGAGGTGATGATCAGCGGGGTGATCGGCCTGGTCCTGCAGCTGCTCAGCAGCTCCCTGGGCCAGGCCTTTGGCGATGAGGAGCAGGCGGGGCTCCGGCTGGCGGCCGGTGGTGGACTGGCCAGCCTGCTTTATCTCGAGCTCCTCGATGCCTCCTTCAGCCTGGATGGCACCATCGGGGCCTTCGCCATCACCCAGAACCTGGGCCTGATCCTCACCGGCCTGGGGCTCGGAGCCCTGTTCATCCGTTCCCTCACCCTGATGCTGAGCCGGGAGAAGGCACTCGATCAGCTGGTGTTCCTGGAGCATGGCGCCCACTACGCCATCGGCGCCCTTGGGGTTCTGATGCTGTCCAGCATCGTGCTGGCCCAGCACGACCTCCATCTGCCTGAATGGGTCACGGGCCTGATCGGCATCGGGATGCTGATCCTTTCCCTGACCGATTCGCTTCGGCAACGGAAAGCCCCGGGCCGCTCGCTCTGAAGCCTCCGGCCCCCTAGAGGCCGAAGTGGCGGCAGATCAACCAGGGCACCACCAGGGCCAGCGTGATCGTGAGTGGTGCGCCATAGCGGGCCATGTCGAGGAAGCGATAGCGGCCGGGACCGAACACCATCAGGTTGGTCTGGTACCCGATCGGCGTCAGGAAGCTCTGGCTGGCGGCGAAGGTGATCGCGAAGATGAACGCCATCGGCGGCAGCGCCAGCCCCTTGGCCAGTTCGGTGGCGATCGGGATCAGCAGCACCACCGTGGTGCCGTTGCTGAGGGCCTCAGTGAAGAGCTGCCCCAGCACGAACACCACCAGCAGCACCCCATAGGCGGGCCAGCCCTTGAGGGAGTGCAGCAGATCGGTGGCCAGGGCCTCCGCCAGGCCGGTCTTCTGCATCGCCACGCTGAAACAGGAGAGGGAGCCCAGCAACAGGATCACGTCCCAGCGGATCGAACGCAGCAGCTCGCCCGAACGCAGGCAGCCCGTGGCCACCATCGCCACCGTCGCCAGCAGCACCGAGGCCATCAGCGGCAGCAGCTTGAGCATCGGCAGCAGGATCATCAGCGCCGCGATCGCCATGGCGACGAGCTTGCGATCGGTGGTGGGCAGGTCCTTCTCGAGCTCATCGAGCAGCACCAGGTCGTTGGTGGCCTGCATGCCGCGAATGGCATCCACCGGCGCCTGCAGCAGCAGCACGTCGCCGGCCTGCAGCACCACCCGGCCGAGCAGTTCGCGCAACACCTGGTTGCCCCGCCGCACCGCCAGCAAGGTGGCGTTGTAGCGCTGGCGAAAGCGCATGTCCCGCACGCTCGCCCCGGCCAGGGTGGAACCGTTGGGCAGCAGCACCTCCACCACGCGCTGGGGGGAGGTCGTCTCCCCGGCCAGCTCGCGCAGATCCTCCTCCTGCTCGCCGATCGGCGCGAGGCTGACGGTGTGCTCCTGCTGGAGACGCAGCAGGTTGTCCCGGTTGCAGCGCAGCAGCAGCCGGTCGCCCGCCTGCAGGGGCAGGTCGGCCAGGGGGGCGGTGAAGCTGTCCTGGCCGCGGTGCAGCTCCAACACATCCACGTCGAAGCGCCGCTGCAGGCGGCTGTTGTGCAGCGACTGGCCGATCAGCTCGGACTGCTCCGGGATCAGCACGTCGGTGAGGTAGCCGTCCCGGGCGAGGCCGCCCAGCAGGTCCTCATCGCCCTGGCCGCGGTCGGGCAGCAGCCGATCGGAGACCAGCACCATGTACAGCCCCCCCAGCAGCCACACCGGGATGCCGATGGCCGTGAAGCTGAACAGCTCCAGGGAGCCGAAGCCCAGCTGGCGGCTCACGTCACTGGCCAGCAGGTTGGTGGAGGTGCCGAGCAGGGAGATGGTGCCGCCCAGCACGGTGGCGAACGACAGGGGCAGCAGCACCTTCGACGGGGAGACGCCACGGCGGTGGCACCAGCCCTCGATCACCGGCAACAGGGTGGCCACGATCGGGGTGTTGGGGATGAAGCCGGAGATGGGGGCCACCACCCCCACCATCAGGGCGATCATCCGCTTGGGGCTGCGAACGGCGTCGGAACCGATCAGGGCCCGTAACCGATCCAGACCGCCACTGCGGAACAGGCCGGAGGAAACGGCGAACAGGCCCATCAGGGTGATCAGGGCGGGGCTGCCGAAACCCTGCACCGCCTCATCCGGCTTGAGCACCTGGAAGCTGACCAGCAGGGCCGCCGCCAGCAGGCCAGTCACCTCGGGCGCGAGCCAACCGGTGACGAACAGGACCATCGCCCCGACGAACACCGCCAGGGTGATGAGGCCTTCCGGTGTGGCGGCGACCGTGAGGAACGCTGGCATCGGGCCTTTCAGAGATAGAAGCCGACCGTAGTGACGACCCGGGTGCCGCGCTCTCGCAGGGCCCGACGCAGGCGGATCGTCGACTGGTTGTGCAACAGGTTCTCCCAGCGGTGCCGGGTGACGAACACCGGCAGCACCACCAGGCAGAAGGAGAGGCGACCCTTGTGGTGCTGCCGCTCGAAGCGCCCGACGAAATCGACCACCGGATCCACCAGGGAGCGATAGGGCGACTCCAGCACCTCCAGATGGACCTCCGGCACCTGGCGACTCCACTGCTGGCGAAAGGCCTCGGCACGGCCGTCACCGAGATCCACATGCACCGCCACCAGGTCGCTGGCGACGCTGCGGGCAAAGCAGAGGGCCTCGAAGGTGCCGCGGTGCAGCTGACCCACCAGCACCACCGTGGGGGTGCCACCGCCGTTCGGAGGCGAAGGCGGCAGTTTCAGTCGCACGTCGGAGCCCATCCGCAGGCGCTTCGATACATGGTTGTAGTGGGTGCGGATGCGCAGGTACATCGCCACCAGCAATGGAATCGCCACCACCACCACCCAGGCCCCATGGGTGAACTTGCTGAACAGCAGGACCAGCGCGACCACGCCGGTGATCGCCGCGCCCACGCCGTTGATCAGGGCCTTGGTGCGCCAGCCCAGTTCCCGCAGGTTCCACCAGTGCATCACCATCCCCGCCTGGGAGAGGGTGAAGCTGATGAACACCCCCACGGCGTAGAGCGGGATCAGGCGGCTGACGCTGCCGTTGACGATCACCAGCAGCAGGCCGGCCAGTCCGCTGAGGGCAAAGATGCCGTTGCTGAACACCAACCGGTCCCCCAGGGAGGACAGCTGGCGGGGCAGAAAGCCGTCCTGGGCCAGGAAGGCCGCCAGCCGGGGGAAATCGGCGTAGGCCGTGTTGGCGGCCAGCAGCAGGATCAGCAGCGTCGCCAGTTGCAGCACGAACAGCAGCAGCCCATCCCCGAAGATCCGCTCCCCCAGCTGGTAGAGAAGCGTGGGGCCGTTCTCCTCCACCACCAGGCCGCTCTGGTGGGCCAGGGCGCTGATGCCGCTGAACATGCCCGCCAGCATCAGCACCATCACCACCAGCACGCGCCGGGCGTTGCGCCACTCCACCGGCCGGAAGGCGGCGACGCTGTCGCTGATCGCCTCGATGCCGGTGAGGGCGGCGCAACCGGAGCTGAAGGCCCGCATCAACAGCACCGGCCCGATCGCCTGCAGGCCCTGGCTGCCCTGGTGGGCGGCCTGCAGCAGCCGTTCCTGCTCTGCCAGTGGCAGCGGTGGCAGCAGGCCCATTCCCGTCTTGAAGAAGCCCGCCACCAGCAGGGTGATGACGGCGACCATGAACAGATAGGTGGGCACGCTCAGGAACCGGGCGCTGGAGCTCACACCGCGCAGGTTGGCGAGCATCACCAGCAGCACCGCCAGCAGGCAGAGGGGCACCCGCTCCGGCTCCAGCACGGGGAAATAGGAGGTGAGAGCCGAGATCCCGGCGGCCACGCTCACGGCCACCGTCAGCACGTAATCAATAGAGAGAGAGGCCCCGGCCACCAGCCCCGCCGTCTGTCCGAGGTTCTGCTGCGAGACCCGGTAGGAGCCACCCCCGTGCGGGTAGGCCTTGATCGTCTGCCGGTAGCTGCTGGCCACGATCAGCATCAGCCCCACGATCAACACCGTGATCGGCAGGGTGAACGACAGGGCCGCCGCACCGCCCATCCCCAGCACCAGAACGATCTCCTGGGTGGCGTAGGCCACCGAGGAGAGTGCGTCGGAACTGAGAATCGCCAGGGCCTCGGCGTTGCTGTAGCGCTCCTCGTGATGGGCACTGGTGGGCAGGGGAGTGCCGATCAGCCTGCGTCGCAGGTTGTCAAGGATGAGCATGCGGCTCGGGCTCTCCCGATGAATGCATTAAGACGCTAGGTCTGTATCGCCATCCTTCCAGCGCCACCGGATGTTCAGATGGTTCGACTGGGTTGATCCGGGCCATGGCACACCCTTCGCTGCTCACCACTCTCCTGATCCTGCTGATCGGCGTGCTGCTGGCACGCCTCTCGGAAGGCTGGATGGCACGCCTGGCCGTGCCGGCGATCATTCTGGAGCTCGTCGTGGGCTTCATCCTCGGCAACACCGTGGTGCCGTTCGAAGCGATGGCGCCCCTGAGCGGCCTCACGGAGCTTGGGGTGCTCACCCTGTTCTTTCAGGTGGGACTGGAAGTGCGGGGCGACCTGCTCAGCTCCCGCCGTGCCGCGATTCTGCGCACGGTGGCGCTGAGCTTCTGCACGCCGCTGCTGGCGTTCTGGCCCCTCAGGAGTCTGTTCGACCTCTCCATCCCCACCACCCTCCTCTGCCTGGCGGTGCTGAGCGCCACAGGCACGGGTGTGACCCTGCGGCTCCTCGCCCAGCGGGGTGCTATCCAGACCCCCTCAGGCCGGATGCTGGTGGGGGTGTCGGTTCTCGATGATCTGCCGGCCATCGCCCTGCTGGCGATCGCCACCGCCAGCGCGGGCCTGCGGCTGGGAACCCAGGGGATCGGCTGGGCCGGTCCGCTGCTGGGGGTGCTGGTGGCGGTGCTGAGCTGGTTGGCGGTGGCTCACTGGAGCCGGCATCACAGCCGGAGGCCCGCCAGTGCACTGTCGATCCTGATGCTGCTGATCGGTTCAGCCTGGGTGGGGGAGGCCTGCGGCCTGACCAGCCTGCTGGGGGCCCTCTGGGGCGGGGTGCTGATGGCCCGGCTGGGGCCGGTGGAGGGGGAGGTGCAGCGGGTGCTGACCGTGCTCTCGGAGGTGTTCCTGCCCCTTTATTTCATCAGCGTGGGGATGCGCATCAGCGCCGGCACCCTGCTGCAGCCGGCGGCCTGGAGCCTGGCGGCGGCCCTGATCGTCATGGCCGTGCTCAGCAAGCTGGCCTGTGGTCTGGGCGTCGACCGCCGAGACAGGCAGGCGGGGGTCGACCGCTGGCTGGTGGTGTTCGGCCTGATCCCGCGGGGCCTGCCGGGGCTGGTCTTCGCGACAACCGCACTGAACCAGGGCCTGATCGATGCGGTGCAGTTCTCCTCGCTCGTGCTGATGGTGACGTTCACCACGGTGGTGGGCCTGCTGCTGCTGGAGCGGCGGCTGCAGCGCCTCGAGGCTGTTCCGCAAGGTGTGCACGGCTGACCGGAAGCGCCGCATCCTGTGACTAATGTTTGAGCGATTCGTGAACCGCCGCGTTGAACTCCGCCACCACCGTGAGCCCCTGGCACGCCCTGGCACCTGAAGAGTGCCTCAAGGGCCTGGAGGCCAGCTCCGACGGCCTGAGCACAGCCCAGTGTGCCGAACGCCTGGCCAGGGTTGGCCTGAACCGGTTGGAGCTCAAGGCCGGCCGCAGCAATCTGCGCATCCTCTGGGATCAGTTCAGCAACGTGATGCTGATCATGCTGCTGGCGGTGGCGGCGGTGTCCGCGGGTGTGGCCTACGCCGCCCAGCGCTTCCCCAAGGATGCGATCGCCATCGTCCTGATCGTGGGACTCAACGCCCTGCTCGGCTATCTGCAGGAAAGCCGGGCCCAGCAGGCGCTGCAGGCCCTGCGCGACATGGCCCAGCCCCTGGTCACCGTCCGTCGGGACAGCATCTGGGAACGGCTGCCCAGTGAGCAGCTGGTACCGGGGGATCTGATCCGGGTGGAGGCCGGCGACCGGGTGCCGGCCGATGCCCGCCTGCTGGAGGTGGCCGAACTGGGCCTGCGGGAGGCGGCCCTCACCGGCGAGGCCGAAGCGGTGAACAAGCTGGCCGTCCTGGTGCTCGAACCCAGCACGCCGGTCCTGGAGCGTCAGAACTGTCTGTTCCAGGGCACGGAGGTGGTGCGCGGCCGTGGTCTGGCGGTGGTCACCGCCACAGGCATGCAGACCGAACTGGGCAAGATCGCCGAGATGATCAACACGGCGGGGGGTGAAACCACACCGCTGCAGGAACGGCTCGATGGCCTGGCCAACGTGCTGGTCGGCTCCGCCCTGGCCCTGGTGGCGGTGGTGGTGCTGCTGGGCTGGTTGCTGGGTCAGCGCCTGCTGGATCTGCTGGAGGTGGCCCTGTCGATGGCGGTGGCTATCGTGCCGGAGGGCCTGCCGGCCGTGATCACCGTGACCCTGGCCATCGGCACCCAGCGGATGGTGCAGCGCGCCGCCTTGATCCGCCGCCTGCCGGCGGTGGAGGCCCTGGGCTCGGTCACCGTGATCTGCACCGACAAGACCGGCACCCTGACCCTCAACCGCCAGGTGGTGCAGGAGCTGCGCAGCGGCACCACAGCCCTGGCGGTCAGCGGCAACGGCTACGACCCCCATGGCGAGTTTCAAGCCACCGAGCTCACTCCCCCCGCCGGTGGTGGTGCGGCCGGTCTGGCCCCAGGCGGCCGGAATCTGCTGCTCCAGGCCGGTGTCCTCTGCAGCGACGCCGAACTCAAACAGGAACCCGACGGTCGCTGGGAAATCCTCGGCGATCCCACCGAGGGCGCCCTGGTGGTGGCGGCGGCGAAGGCCGACCTGGATGGTTTCGCCCTCCGCAGCCATTACAAGCGGGACGCCGAGATCCCCTTCAGTTCCGAGCGCCAACTAATGGCCGTCTGGGTGGAGGACCACGACGGCAGCCTGCAGGCCCCCCTCGGGGACACGGCCGCCGGCTCCACCATCTTGATGATCAGCAAGGGGGCCCCCGAGGTGATCCTCGGCACCTGTGACCGCTGGCTCGAAGCCTCCGGTGTGGCGACCCTGAGCGACGACCAGCGCCAGTGGTGGCTGGAGCAGGCCAGGGATCTGGCTGCCTCCGGTCTGCGGGTTCTCGCCTTCGCCTGCGCCCCCCACCACCCCAGCCCGGAACACGAACTGGAGCACCAGGTGCTGCTGGGACTGATGGCCCAGCTGGATCCCGCCCGTCCCGAGGTGGCCATGGCGGTGGCCCGCTGCCGGGAGGCCGGCATCCGCCCGGTGATGATCACCGGCGACCACCCCCTCACCGCCCGCGCCATCGGCGTCAACATCGGGCTTGTGGACAGCGGCGCCGAGGTGGTTCTGGGCCGGCAGCTGGAAGAGGCCGATGCCGAGGCCCTGGCCGCGATCGTCGCCCGCTGCAACGTCTTTGCCCGGGTGCCGCCCGAGCAGAAGCTGCGCATCGTCAAGGCCTTCCAGGGCCTGGGTCAGGTGGTGGCCATGACCGGCGACGGCGTCAACGACGCCCCGGCCCTAAAACAGGCCCACATCGGTGTGGCCATGGGCATCACCGGCACCGAAGTGAGCAAGGAGGCCTCCGACATGGTGCTGCTCGACGACAACTTCGCCACGATCGTCAATGCCGTGGAGCAGGGCCGGCTGGTGTACGCCAACATCCGCCGCTTCATCAAGTACATCCTGGGCAGCAACGTGGGTGAGCTGATCACGATCGCTTCCGCCCCGCTCCTGGGGCTGGTGGGCGTGCCGATGACCCCGATCCAGATCCTCTGGATGAACCTGGTCACCGACGGGGTGCCCGCCCTGGCCCTGGCCCTGGAGCCCGGGGAGGCCGGCCTGATGCAGCGTCCCCCCGCCGAGCCCGGTGAATCGATCTTCGCCCGGGGTGTCGGCAGCTACATCCTGCGCATCGGCGTGGTGTTCGCCATCATCACGATCACGATGATGGTGCTGGCCTTCAGGGCCGGTGCCCCCTGGAAGACGATGGTCTTCACGATGCTGTGCCTGTCCCAGATGGGCCATGCCCTGGCGGCCCGCAGCGACCTTCCGCTGGTGCGGTTGAATCCCTTCACCAACCCCTGGCTGCTGGGAGCGGTGGTGTTCACCACCCTGCTGCAGTTGTCGCTGCTCTACGTGCCGGTGCTGGCCACATTCTTCGGCACCGTGCCCCTCTCCGGGCGCGACCTGGGCATCTGCGTGGGCTTCAGCCTGGTGTTCTTCCTGTACCTGGAACTGGAGAAGGTGTGGCGCCTCTGGCGGCGGCGTCGCAGTGCCAACGCCTGAGTCCCGCACCGCCCCCGGCCGACTGATAACGAGTGCTTGGTGAACCCATAGGTCTTTCCTTCGTGGAAAGGCCTCCGCTCGTCGCCCGGGATCTTAGTGTTCGCCACCACGCGGGCCATACCCGGTCCCGATTGTTCTCCCGCCATGACCCTGTTCTTCGCCCAGACGGCCTGGCTGGTTCCGCTGTATCCGCTGTTGGCGTCCCTGCTGTCGCTTCTGTGGTCTCCGGGGCTGATCTCGCGCACGGGTCCACGCCCCTGCGGCTATCTCAACCTCAGCCTGGTGAGCGTGGCCTTCGTCCATAGCGCCGCCGCCCTGATGGCCCTCCATTCCAATTCCGCCGCCGGTGCCGCTGCCCTCTACAAGCCCCTCACCTTCGGCTGGACCTGGCTGGAGACCGCCGGGCTGAAGGTGGGCTTCGACGGCCTGATCACCGAGCCAGCCCTGATCGCGATGACGGTGATCACCGGCCTGCATGTGCTGGTGCAGATCTATTCCATCGGCTATCTGGAGATGGACTGGGGCTGGCCCCGCTTCTTCGGGTCCCTGAGCTTCTTCGAGGCTGGTCTTTGCGCCCTGGTGCTCACGGATTCGCTGTTCTTCAGCTATGTGATCCTCGAGCTGCTCACCCTCGGCACCTACCTGATCGTGGGCACCTGGTACAACCAGCCCCTGGTGGTCAAGGGAGCACGCGATGCGTTCCTCACCAAGCGGATCGGCGACCTGATCCTGCTAGCGGGCCTGATCGCCCTGCTGCCGATCACCGGCACCTGGAACTTCCACGGGCTGCAGGCCTGGGCCGCCGATCAGGTCAACAACGGCAACCCCCTTCCCCAGTTTCTGCCGTTGATCCTGTTGGCCTTGATCGCCGGGCCGATGGGCAAGTGCGCCCAGATCCCCCTGCACCTGTGGCTCGATGAGGCCATGGAGAGCCCCTTGCCCTCCACCGTGCTCCGTAACTCGGTGGTGGTTGTGGGCGGCGCCTGGGTGCTGCTGCGGCTCGAGCCCCTGATCGAAGTGAGCCCCCTGGTGCAGACCGTGCTCGTGATCGTGGGCGGAACCACTGCCCTGGTGGCCTCCCTGATCGCCCTCGCCCAGATCGACATCAAGCGCGCCCTCTCCTTCCTGGTGAGCAGCTGGCTCGGCCTGCTGTTCGTGGCGGTGGGTCTGGGCGGCATCAGCGTGGCCGATCACCTGATGCTGGTGTATCCCCTGCCGATGGCGCTGATGTTGATGGTGATCGGCGCCATCGTGATCACCAACGTCACCCAGGACCTCACGCAGCTCGGGGGTCTGTGGAGCAAGCGTCCGCTGATGGGCCTGGCCTTCCTCACCGGCGCCGCCGGCCTGATGGCCGTGCCGCCGTTCGGTGGCTTCGCCGCCCTGCGCGAGCTCATGGAGCTCACGGCCGAGAGCTCCCATCCGGTGCTGCTCGGTTGCCTGGTGCTGTTCACCAATGCCCTGATCAGCGCCGGCCTGATCCGGGTGTTCGGGCTGATCTGGGGCGGGCGTCCGTCGGTGTTCACCACACGCTCCGCGGAGGTGCTGTGGCTGATGGCCCTGCCCACCTTCGTGCTCATGGGTCTGGTGCTGCACCTGCCGCAGCTGATGGTGATCAACGGCGTCTTCGCCCTGTCCCCCCTTCCGGGCTGGGGTCCGCTGGCGTTGCCCCTGCTGATTTCCACCCTCGTGGGCGGCGGCCTCTCGGCGGCGTTCTACCTCCGGCCCCACCCCCTGGCCAATCTGCCCGCCGCCCTCGGCGGCCTGCAGGACTGGCTGGCCCATGACATGCAGACCGAGCGCTTCTACCACCGCACCGTGGTGTGGCTGGTGGTGGCCCTGGCCCGGCTCAGCGCCTGGTCGGATGACCGGTTGATCGAGGGCTTCAGTGGTGCCTCCGGCAGTGCCGCCCTCGAGGGTGCACGCCGCCTCAGCTTCACCACCTCCGGCCGCACCCAGGCCTATGCCCTCACCCTCCTTCTCGGGGTGCTGCTGATGGCCGCCTGGCTGCTGGCCTCCGCCCCTTCCGTTCCGTCCGAACTCGTTCGCCCGTTCCGCTGATGGGATCGTCCTCGCTCCTGCTTCTCCTGGCCGCACCCCTGGCCGGCACCCTGCTGCTGCCCCTGCTGCCGGCAACCGTTCCTTCCGTTCGGGTCCGCGGCATCGCGGCCCTGTTCGGCGCCCTCCAGCTGCTGGTGGGCCTGCTCAGTTGGCAGCACCGCCCCGCCGACCTGCAGCTTTCCTGGCTGCCGAAACTGGGGCTGCGGCTCGATCTCGGCCTCGACGGCCTCTCGCTGCCGCTGGTGCTGCTCACCGCCCTGATCACCTCCATGGCGATCCTCTCGGCCGCGGCGGATCAGAGCCGGCCAAGGCTGTTCTTCTCCCTGATGCTCGCCACAAACCTCGGCGTTGTAGGCGGTCTGCTGGCCCGCAATGCCCTGCTGTTCCTGCTGGCGTTCGAACTGGTGCTGATCCCGATCACCCTGCTGGTGGCGATCTGGGGTGGTGAGAAGCGGGCCGGTGCCGCCGTGCGCTTCCTCCTCTACAGCGCCGTCTCGGGACTGGCCCTGCTGGCGGCGGTGCTGGCCTTCGCCTGGTTCAATCCGGCCGGTCCGCTCTTCTCCTTCGAGGATCTTCGCCAGGCTCAGCTCCCTCCCGCGGCCCAACGCTGGATCCTGACCCTGCTGCTGCTCTCCTTCGGCCTGAAGCTTCCCGTCTTTCCCCTGCACGGCTGGCAGCCCTTCACCTACGGCCAGGCCCCCACCCCGGTGGTGATGCTGCTGGCGGGCTCCGTCTCCAAGCTGGGCGCCTACGGCCTGCTGCGATTCGGCGTGGGCTTCCTGCCGGACACCTGGGCCGCCTGGTCGCCCTGGATCGCCGCCGCCGGCGCCATCAGCGCGGTGTACGGGGCGCTCAACGCCATCGCCCAGAGCGACATCCGCCGCCTGATGGCCTACAGCTCCCTCGGCCACATGGGCCTGCTGGTTCTGGGGCTCTCGGCCGCCACCCCCCTCAGCCTGCAGGGGGCGGTGGCCCAGATGCTCGCCCACGGCATGATCGTGGCCCTGCTGTTCGCCTGCGTCGGCCTGATCGAGCGCAAGACCGGCACCACCGCCATCCCCGAGCTCTCGGGCCTGATGAACCCCCTTCGGGGACTGCCGTTCACCATGGGCATGCTGCTGCTGGCCATGATGGCCGCCGCCGGCATCCCCGGCCTGGCGGGCTTCCCCGCCGAGCTGATGGTGTTCGAGGGCAGCTGGACCACCTTCCCCCGCGCCACCCTGGTCAGCCTGATCGCCTCGGGCTTCACCGCCGTCTACGCCATCCGCCTGTTCAACAGGGTGGGCTTCGGCCGCCTCGACAACGAGCGCGCCGACTGGACCTCCACCTGCTGGAGCGAGCGGGCGCCGGCCATGGCCCTCACCGTTCTGGTGATCGCGGCGGGCCTCTGGCCTACGGCCCTCACGGGCTGGAGTGAGGCCGAATCCACTGGCCTGGCCCTGCGCACCCAGCCGTTCCTCAGCCGGGATGCCGCCCAACCCCTCACCCTCGCCGCCGCCTCCTCCCCCCTGGTCGCCGTCACCCTCCCTTCCGCCTCGGAGCTGCGCACGTCATGACGCCCCCCACCGCCACGGCCCCCGAGCCCGTCACCGCTCCCCTGATCCCGCCCTCCACCCATCGCTATGCCGATGTGATCCACCGGCTGGAGGCCGGCGGCTCCATGCTGCCGGACACGCCGGAGAACCTGATGCAGATCATCGGCATCTACAAGGCCTATGCCGTGCCGATGGACTTCTACTGGCGCGACCTGCTCTACATCGCCGAGCAGGTGTTCCTCGATCCCCTGCCGGCCTTCAAGTACTTTCCCAGCCAGGAGTACCTCGATCTCCCCAATTCCTACGCCGGCGATCAGTCGAAGCTACGGATCTGGCGCGGCGGTGAAAAGGCCCATCCTGAACTGCTGGAGTTCATGGAGAAGGGCGAAACCGGCAAGATGTCGAAGCTGCTCCATCACCTCTGGCACGACCGGATCAACATGGAATTCGCCGAGGCGTGCATGGAGGCCATGCTCTGGCACCAGGGCATGGGCGGCCGCTTCTACGACTATCTCGCCAGTGACGCTTACCGGGTCAACGCCGATCGCGCCATCAAGGCCTACTTCCGCGGCAATCCGCTGATGCTCGGCCTCTATCGCCTGTTCCCTGAGATGTTCATGGAGCAGGTGAAGAAGATGAGCTACTACGCGAACCTCGGCCTGTTCTGGGAGGTGATGGCGCCGGTGTTCTTCGAGATGAGCGACATCTATGACGAGGGAGGTTTCAAGGGTGTTCCCGACGCCATGGACTTCCTGGTCAACGGCATCTTCGCCGTAGCGGGCCGGCCCATCTATCACCACGTGCACATCAAGGGCGAGTGTTTCGACATCATCCCCAAGAGCGAAGGCTTCACCTGGCTCTATGAAGCGGCTCTCCCCTACGTGGAGGCGGTCTTCTATCGCACGGCGCCATTTCGCGGCACCAAGAGCTACAACGCCCAGGCCTATCAGGTACCGGCCGATCAGGCCGATTTCCACTACGGCATCCTCTACGCCGACGTGTTCCCCGTGGGCTCGGCCGGCATCCCTCCCACCCTGCTGATGCAGGACATGCTGCATTTCCTGCCGCCCTATCTGGAGGAGCTCTACAAGCAGCACAAGCGAGGCGATGAGGACAAGCTCATCCAGCTAGGGATCACCTTCCAGCGCTCCATGTACAACGTCACATCGGCGGTGATCCAGGCGCTGCGCTGCGCCCTGCTCTATCCGCTGGATGACACCGATCCGGAACACCTGATGGCCAACCGGCACTTCTTCGAGGCCCAGATGGACCGATTCCTGCGGCCCGAGGCCCGCCTGCCCCAGATCCAGACCCCGGACTACCGCTAGGAAACCCCCATGGCCAACATCATCGAAACCGCCAAGGGTGCCGGCTGCTTCGCCACCCTGCTCACCGCCGTCGAGGTGGCCGGACTCACCGGGGCCCTCGAGAGCCCCGGACCCTTCACCGTCTTCGCCCCGGTGGACGACGCCTTCGCCGCCCTGCCCCCCGGCACGGTCCAGACCCTGGTGGACAACGTGCCCCAGCTGGCCCGGATCCTCAAATTCCATGTGCTCTCCGGGGCCTACCTCCGGGAGCAACTGATTGAGCAGCCGGAATGGGAGAGCCTGGAGGGGGCACCGGTGGCGATCCGGCGGGCTGAGCCCTTCGAGGTCAAGAACGCCACCGTGGTTTCCGCCGACATTGTCTGCGACAACGGCATCGTGCACGTGATCGACCGGGTGATCCTGCCGGGATGAGCGGGGCGACGCGAGGTGCGTCAGGGCGGGCCATCGGCACGCTGGCGATCCTGATGGCGGCCGGCGGAGGCCTGGTCGCCGGCCTGGTGGGCTGTGCCACCGGCAGCGAGGCACCCGGCAGCCCCACCATGGCCAAGATCCGCGAGCGGGGACGGCTGGTCTGCGCCGTGGATGGGGCGGTGCCGGGGTTCAGCACCGTGGGCCCCGGCGGCGCCTTCGTGGGCATCGACGCCGACTTCTGCCGGGCCGTGGCGGCCGCGGTTCTGGGTGATCCCCGCAAGGTGGAGTTCCGCCCGGTGACGGCAGGGGAACGCTTCGTGGCCCTCAGCAGCGGCGAAGTGGACCTGCTCTCGATCAGCTCCACCCACACCCTCAGCCGGGACGCCCCCGGCGGCAACGCCCTCAGCTTCGGGCCTGTCTTCTTCTATGACGGCCAGGGGGTGATGGTGCCCAAGGCCAGTGGCATCCGCCGCCTGCAGGACCTGGCCGGCAAGCCGATCTGCGTCGAGAGCGGCACCAACACCGAGCTCAACCTGGCCGATCGCATGCGGGAACTGGGGGTCGCCTACCAGCCGTTGCGCTTCCAGTCCGGTGAGCAGGCCTACCCCGCCTACGAGCAGGGCCGCTGCGCCGCCATCACCAGCGACAGCTCCCTGCTGGCGGCCAAGCGCAGCGGCTTCCAGGAACCTGCCGCCCATGGGCTGCTCCCCGATCTCCTCAGCAAGGAGCCCAGCGCCAAGGTGACGGTGCAGGCGGATCCGGCCTGGGCCGATGCGGTGCGCTGGATCAGCCACACCCTGCTCCAGGCGGAGGAGAGCGGCCTCACCCAGGCCAACATCGAGTCCCGCCTCGCCGCTGCCCGTCGTGACGCCAGCCAGGCCGAGGAGCGCCGCTTCCTGGGGGTGGAGGGGGATTTCGGCCGCCAGCTGGGCCTGCCGGCCGATTTCACGGTGCAGGTGGTGAAGGCGGTGGGCAACTACGGCGAGCTGTTCGAGCGGCACCTCGGCCGCGCCACCCCCCTGGGTCTGGAGCGGGGCCTCAACCGCCTCTGGACGCGCGGCGGTCTGCACATCGCGCCCCCCTTCCGCTGAGGAGGTTCCGGACGGCCTACCTGCGCCGGCCCGCACCTGCAACAATGCGGCCACTCAAGGAAGAAAGCATGCTCTGGAACCGGACCCGCTCCCTCGGGGCCTCCCTGTTGGCAGCCGGCCTGCTCGCCGGTTGTGCTGGGGAGGATGGCGGTGTGCAGAGCCAGAAACTCTCCACCATCACGGGGCGGGGCAAGCTGATCTGCGGCGTGGAAGGCAAGCTGCCCGGCTTCAGCTTCGTGGGGCCCGACGGCAAGTACCTGGGCCTCGATGTGGACGTCTGCAAGGCCGTGGCCGCCGCGGTCCTGGGGGATCCGGCCAAGGTCGAGTACCGCGACCTGAACTCCAGTGAGCGCTTCGCCGCCCTGGCCAGCGGCGAGGTGGACCTGCTGTCGCGCAACACCACCATGACCCTGAGCCGCGATGCGGCCGGCGGCAACGGCCTCAGCTTCGCCCCCACCACCTTCTATGACGGTCAGGGCGTGCTGGTGCCCGTTGCCAGCGGCATCAAGGACCTCAAGGGCCTGGCCGGCAAGCCGATCTGTGTGGAGAGCGGCACCACCACCGAGCTCAACCTGGCCGACCGGATGCGGGAGCAGAACATTCCCTACACGCCGCTGAAGTTCCAGACCAGCGACCAGACCTTCGCCGCCTACCTCGGCGACCGCTGCGTGGCCGTCACCAGCGACCGCTCCCAGCTGGCGGGCAAGCGCACCAGCTTCCCCAAACCGGACGCCCACACCCTGCTGCCGGTGGTGATGAGCAAGGAGCCCCTCACCCCCGCCACCACCAACGGCGATCCCGCCTGGTCCGATGCCGTGCGCTGGATCGTGTTCGGCCTGATGCAGGCGGAGGAGAGCGGCATCACTCAGGCGAACGTGGACGCCAAGCTGGCCGAGGCCAAGGCCAACACCAACCAGGCCGACCTGCGCCGCTTCCTGGGGGTGGAGGGTGACTTCGGCAAGCAGCTCGGCCTGCCCCCCGACTTCGTGGTCAAGGCGGTGAAGGCCGTGGGCAACTACGGCGAGATCTTTGATCGCAACGTGGGCCCCGCTTCCGCCCTCAAGCTCGACCGCGGCCTCAACCGCCAGTGGAAGGACGGCGGCCTGATCTACTCGCCGCCCTTCCGTTGATGGCGCCGGTCCCCTCCGCCGACCCGACCCCATCGCCACTGTCTGCCGCGAAACTGCCTGCCCCCAAACCGCCCTGGTGGCGCGACCGCCGCGTCGTTCCCTGGCTGGTGCAGGCCGTGGTGGGCCTGCTGGTGCTGCTGCTGATCGCTTTCCTGCTGGGCAATCTGATCCGCAACCTCACCGCCGCCGGCCTGCTGTTGAGCTGGCGCTGGCTGCAGCAGCCGGCCGGCTTCGACATCTCGGAATCGGTGATTCCCTTCAATGCCCAGCTGCCCTACTGGCGCGCCCTGGCAGCCGGCTTGGTCAACACGATCCGGGCGGTGCTGGTGGGTCTGGTGGGAGCCACCCTGCTGGGCACCCTGGTGGGAATGGCCTCCTTCAGCCACAACGGCCTGCTGCGGCGTCTGGCCCGGGTCTACGTGGAGGTGGTGCGCAACATCCCCCTGCTGCTGCAACTGGTGTTCTGGTACTTCGTGGTGTTCCTCACCCTGCCGAACGGCGTGGCGGCGATCCAGCTGCCCGGGGTGGTGCTGGCCAAGTCGGGGCTCTACATCGCCGGGCTGGGCGAAGGACTGCGCTGGATGGGCCCCACCCTGGCGAACGGGGTCTGGCAGGCCCCGGTGCGCCTGAGCGTCGAATTCGGCGCCCTGCTCACGGGACTGATCGTGTATTCGGGGGCCTTCATCGCCGAAGTGGTACGGGGCGGCATCGCCGCCGTTCCCAAGGGACAGTGGGAGGCGGCCTCCTCCCTGGGTCTGAGCTGGTTCGCCACCCTGCGCCGCATCGTCCTGCCCCAGTCGCTGCGGGTGATCGTGCCGGGGCTGAACACCCAGTACATCTCCCTGGCCAAGAACTCCTCCCTGGCCGTGGCGGTGGGCTACACCGACCTCTATTCCGTGGCCGAAACCACCCTCAACCAGACCGGCCGGGCGGTGGAGGTGATCCTGGTGCTGCTGGCGGCCTACCTCACCCTCGACCTGCTGATCTCGGCCCTGATGAACGGTCTCAACCACCTGGTCCAGATCCGGGAGCGCTGAGATGAACTCCCAGCTACGGCGGCTGCGCGCCGAACTGTTCGCCACCCCCGCCGACGCGGCCCTGAGCCTGGCCCTGATCACGCTGCTCAGCCTGGGGGCCTTCGGGTTCCTGCGCTGGGCCCTCACCCAGGCCCAGTGGGCGGTGGTGAAGGTGAACAGCACCCTGTTCGCCGTGGGCCGCTACCCTGTGGAGCAGCAGTGGCGCCTCTGGCTGCTGACCTCCCTGCTGGTGGCGGCCAGCGGCGCCACCTGGGGCCTGCTGCGGGCCCACCCCCGCCCCGACCGCACCGGCGTGCTCTGGCCGCGCAACGACCGGCTGGCCGTGGGGCTGCTGGCCCTGATCGCCATGGCCGTGCCCTGGGCCCTCGGACTGACCCTGGCGATCCAGTCCCGCTGGTGGGGGCTGCTGCTGCTGCTGGTCCTCTGCCGCTGGCTGGCCGGCCGGTTCGGAGCGAACCTCTCTGCCACCGGCCGGCGGCTGGCCGCCCTGGTGTGGCCGGTGCTCTATCTGGTGGGCATGGTGCTGATCAGCGGCGGGCTGGGACTGGTGACCGTCTCCCCTTCGGAGTGGGGCGGGCTGATGCTCACCCTGCTGGCCTCCAGCTTCGCGATCCTGCTGTGTTTCCCGATCGGGGTGCTGCTGGCCCTCGGTCGCCGCAGCGACCTGCCCCTGCTGCGCTGGGGTTCGGTGCTCTACATCGAGTTCATCCGCGGAGCCCCCCTGATCACCCTGTTGTTCCTGGGGCAGAACATCCTCGGTTTCCTGCTGCCCGGCGGCCTGGCCCCCGACCGCGTCTGGCGGGCGGCCTGGGTGCTCACCTTCTTCGCCGCCGCGTACCTGGCGGAGGCGGTGCGCTCCGGCCTGGCGGCCGTGCCCCGGGGCCAGCTCGAAGCCGCCCGCTCCCTCGGGCTGTCCTATCCGAAGGCCCTCCAGCACGTGGTGCTGCCCCAGGCCCTGCGGGTGGCCCTGCCGGCGATGGTGGGGCAGTTCATCTCACTGCTGCAGGACACCACCCTGCTGTCGCTGATCGGATTGCTGGAACTGCTCGGCACGGCCCGCACCGTGATGGCCAATCCGGCTTTCCTGGGCCGCAACGGTGAGGTGTATCTCACCCTGGCGGTCCTGTTCTGGGGCTGCTGTGCCGCCCTCGGACTGGGCAGCCGGGCCCTGGAGCGGCGCCTCGATCCCCATGCGGTGCCCTCCGCCACCTGAGCTGCGCTCCCCTTTCCCACCACCCCGCTCCGTTCCCGCCTCCCGCCCCATGAGCCAACCCAGCAGCGAACTGATGATCGAGGCGCGGGCCGTCGAGAAGTGGTATCCCAACGGCTTCCAGGCCTTGCGCGGCGCCAGCCTGACCGTGCGGCGGGGCGAGGTGGTGGTGATCATGGGCCCCTCGGGCTCGGGCAAGAGCACCTTCATCCGCACCTTCAATGCCCTGGAGGATTTTCAGAAGGGCAGCATCACCGTCGACGGCATCGTGCTCTCCGACGACCTGCGCAACATCGATGCCGTGCGCCGGGAGGTGGGGATGGTGTTCCAGCAGTTCAATCTGTTTCCCCACCTGTCGGTGCTCGACAACCTCACCCTGGCTCCGGTGCTCGTGCGCAAGCGGCCGAAGGCCGAGGTGGAGAAGCAGGCCTGGGCCCTGCTGGAGCGGGTGGGCATCGCCGAACAGGCGGGCAAGTATCCCGGCCAACTCTCTGGGGGCCAGCAGCAGCGGGTGGCGATCGCCCGCGCCCTCTGCATGGAGCCCCGCATCCTGCTGTTCGATGAACCCACCAGCGCCCTCGACCCGGAGATGGTGCGGGAGGTGCTGGAGGTGATGCAGAACCTCGCCGCCGACGACATCACCATGGTGGTGGTGACCCACGAGGTGAAATTCGCCCGCCATGTGGCCCACCGGGTGGTGCTGATGGCCGATGGCGAAGTGGTGGAGGAGGCCGAACCGGAGGTGTTCTTCACCAACCCGGCCCACGAACGCACCCGGCGATTCCTGAATCAGATCCTCTGAAGGCTCCTAAGAGCGCGTCGCCCAGTCGGCGGCGTTGAGCTCCGGAAACAGCCCGTCCTCGCGCTGCACCCCCACCAGCCATTCCTCGGGCAGGTCGGTGCCATGCTCGAGGGCATCGATGAGGCGCCAGAAACGGTCGAGGTGGCGGCGGATCCGCTCGCGGGCCAGGCCGGTGGTGGTGCCGGCCCGCAGGATGAAGCTCCAGTCGGAGCTCTGGGCCAGCAGCAGTTCCCGTCCTGCCTGGGTGAGCAGGGAGCGCTGCTCCGTGCTGCCCACACCCCGGTTGACCCGTTGCACCATGGCGCGGGAAGCACGCTGCCACTCAGCCACGACCCAGGCGTTGGTGTCGTTCAGCCAGTAGTCGTGGTACCCCCCCTGGCCCCAGCTGGAGGGGGCTGGCCGGCAGACCTGCAGGGCCCGGTTCTGGCTGAGCACGTCGCGCAGGTGGGTGAAGCCCACGTCCATCGCCGGGCCCTGGCGGAACAGCTCGGCCAGGAACTGGGGCCCTTCAAACCACCAATGACCGAACAGTTCGGCATCGAAGGGCGCCACCAGCAGCGGTGGCGGCTCGATCGTGGCGGCCAGGTGGGCCATCTGCTCGGAGCGACCGCGAAGAAACGCCGCCGCGTGCTGTTTGACCTTGTCCGCCGCCCGCTCCGGGTCGTAGGGCTGCTTCAGCTCCAGCGGACAGCCCTGGGCGCTGACCCGGTGCAGCTTGAGACCGAGGGGGCGCCGGTCGCTGATGCCGTAGAGGCCCAGCGCCTCTTCCGGCAGGTCCCAGCCCAGGTCACGGTGGAATTCCCGGTAGGCGCCGTCACCGGGATACCCCTGGCTGGCACTCCACACCGGCAGGGTGGATTCGCTGTCACGGGCGAAGAAGGCCACCCCGGCGGTGGAGCAGATCGGCGCATAGACCCCGTAGCGGGGACGGGGCAGGCCATGGAGCAGGCCGTGGCCATCGAGCAGGGAATAGCGAAGACCGCACTCCGCCAGGAGCCGGTCGAGGTCCTCGTAGTAAGCACACTCCGGCAGCCAGATGCCCAGGGGCCGCACACCGAGGAGACGCTGGTGCTCGCGCACGGCGGTGAGCAGCTGGGCCCGTACCGCCTCCGGCGAATCCCGCAGCAGGGGCAGATAGCCGTGGGTGGCGCCGCAGGTGATCAGGTCGAGGACCCCCTGCTCCTGGAGCCGACGGAACCCTGGCAGCAGGCTCCCCCCCAGCTGGCGCCACTGGGCCTCGATGGCCGCGAGCGTGGTCTGGAGCTGGCGCGCCGGCAGCGCCAGCTCCAGTTCCGCCTGGTCGAGCAGGGTGCGGCGCAGGGCCAGCCAGGCCGGGAAACGGCTGTTCAGGGCCCTGTCGCTCAGGAGCGACAGCAGGGTGGGGGAGAGGCCGAGGGTGAGTTTCGGCCGTTGCTCAGGGTCGGCGGCGGCCCGCTCCAGCACGGCCAGCAGCGGCAGATAGCATTCCTGCAGGGCCTGGAAGTACCAATCCTCCTCGAGCGAACCCGGTTCTCCCGATCGCACGTAGGGGAGGTGGGCATGCAACACCAGGGCCAGATCGCCTGCGGCCATGGGGAAACCTCTGTGGCGCCACTGTACGTTCCACTCCCGGAGCGAGGACGTCGGGCGCCTAGAGTGGGTCTAACTCATAGCTGTTCCGCCTAACCCCATGGCCCGCGATCCCGGCCGGGTATTGATCTTCGATACCACCCTCCGCGACGGGGAGCAGTCCCCTGGCGCCAGCCTCAACCTCGAGGAGAAGCTCGCGATCGCCCAGCAGCTGGCCCGCCTGGGGGTCGACATCATCGAGGCCGGGTTCCCCTTCGCCAGCAGCGGCGATTTTCACGCCGTTCAAAAGATCGCCGCCACCGTGGGCACCCCGGATGGGCCCGTGATCTGCGGCCTGGCCCGGGCCGCCAGCGGCGACATCAAGGCCTGCGCCGAGGCCGTGGCCCCCGCCGCCCGCCGGCGCATCCACACCTTCATCGCCACCAGCGACATCCACCTGGAGCACAAGCTGCGCAAGAGCCGCGCCGAGGTGATCGCCATCACCGCGGAGATGGTGGCCTACGCCCGCTCCCTGGTGGAGGACGTGGAGTTCTCCTGCGAGGACGCCGGCCGCAGCGACCCTGCGTTCATGCATGAAGTGATCGAGGCGGCCATCAAGGCGGGGGCCACCACCATCAACATCCCCGACACGGTGGGCTACACCACCCCGGCGGAATTCGGCGAGATCATCGCCGGCATCAACCGCTCGGTGCCCAACATCGACCAGGCGGTGATCTCCGTGCATGGGCACAACGATCTCGGTCTGGCCGTCGCCAACTTCCTCGAAGCCGTCAAGAACGGCGCCCGCCAGCTGGAGTGCACCATCAACGGCATCGGCGAACGGGCCGGCAACGCTTCCCTCGAGGAGCTGGTGATGGCGCTGCACGTCCGCCGCAGCTACTTCAATCCGTTCCTGGGCCGTCCGGCCGAGCAGCGCGATCCGCTCACCAACGTGCGCACTGAGGAGATCACCAAGACCTCCCGGCTGGTCTCCAACCTCACCGGCATGGCCGTGCAGCCCAACAAGGCGATCGTTGGCGCCAACGCCTTCGCCCATGAATCCGGCATCCACCAGGACGGCGTGCTCAAGAACCGGCTCACCTACGAGATCATCGACGCCCGCACCGTCGGCCTGGCCGATAACCGCCTCTCGCTCGGCAAGCTCTCGGGACGCAGCGCCTTCCGGGCCCGGCTGGAGGAGCTCGGCTATAGCCTGGAGCGCCACGACCTCGACGACGCCTTCACCCGCTTCAAGGAGCTGGCCGACCGCAAGCGGGAGATCACCGACCGGGATCTCGAAGCGATCGTCAGTGAGCAGGTGCAGCAACAGGACGGGCCCCGTTACGTCCTCCAGTCGGTGCAGGTGAGCTGCGGCACCAACCTGCAGCCCACCGCCACCGTCACCCTGCGGGACGGGGACGGCATCGACCTGACCGAGGCGGCGATCGGCACGGGTCCGGTGGATGCGGTCTGCCAGGCGCTCAACCACCTGGCCCAGGTGCCGAACGAACTGGTGGAGTTCAGCATCAAGTCCGTCACCGAGGGCATCGACGCCATGGGTGAGGTGACCATCCGCCTGCGCCACCAGGGCGTGCTCTATTCGGGCCATGCGGCCGACACCGACATCGTCGTGGCGGCGGCCCAGGCCTTCGTCAACGCCCTCAACCGGCTCGTCTCCGGCAGCCAGCGCGCCCCGCTCCATCCCCAGAAGACCCCCCTTCCGGTGGCGGAACTGCCGCGTCTGTGAACGCCCCCAACCGCTCTCCGCTGGCCACCGGGCTGCAGCTCGCCCTGCTGCTGCTCGTGGCCGTGCTGCTGCTGCTGCCCCTGCTGTGGCTGGTGAGCACGTCCCTCAAGGGACCGGCGGAGGACATCTTCACCAGCCCTCCGGCCCTGCTGCCGAGCCAGCCCAGCCTGGAGGCCTATGGGCGCCTGTTCGCCGCCAACCCGATGGGCACCTACCTGCTCAACAGCACCATCGTCAGCGCCCTGGCGGTGCTGGCCAACCTGCTGTTCTGCTCCCTGGCGGCCTACCCCCTGGCGCGGATGCGCTTCCGGGGCCGCGGGCTGGTGCTGGCCCTGGTGGTGGCCACGATCCTGATCCCCTTCCAGGTGGTGATGATTCCCCTCTATCTGCTGATGGTGCAGATCGGGCTGCGCAACACCCTCTGGGCCCTGATCGTGCCCCAGGCGGCCACGGCCTTCGGCATCTTTCTGCTGCGCCAGAGTTTCCTGGCGGTGCCGGTGGAACTGGAGGAGGCAGCCCGGATCGATGGCTGCACCCCCGTCGGGGAATGGTGGAATGTGATGCTGCCGGCGGCGCGGGCCGACCTGATCACCCTGGCGATGTTCGTGTTCATCGGCACCTGGAGTGATTTCCTCTGGCCGCTGATCATTCTCGACGACCCCAAGCTCTACACCCTGCCCCTGGGCCTGCAGCAGCTGGCCAGCAGTTTCTCCCTCGACTGGCGCCTGGTGGCGGCCGGATCGGTGGTCTCGATCCTGCCGGTGCTGCTGCTGTTCGTGCTGTTGCAGCGCTACATCCTTCCCAGTGCCAGCGGCGATGCCGTGAAGGGCTGAGACGGAGCCACTTCAGGAGCGACCTCAGGGGCTTCCAGGAGCTGGCGGGCGGATAACGCCGCCATCGCTGCGGTCGGACGCCGGGGCGCTGGGGCGGCCCACGGAGCCTGTCGACGGCATCGGCCCGGCGGGGAAGACGTCCTGATCCGCCTGGGGGCGCCGCATGGCGCGGCTTTGCATGTCGGACAGGGCGGAACGCCACTGCTCCTGCTGCCGCTCCAGCGCTTCCAGCCGCTGGGCGCCGCTCTCGAGCGTCTGCAGGCGTCCCACCATGGCCCGCTGCTGCTCTTCCAGCACGGAGGTGCGATCGAGGGCCCGGCTGTTCTCCAGGCCCTGCAGGCGCTGCTCCAACCGCATCAACTGCTGGTTCTGCTCCTGCGTCTTGCTCAGGATCACCAGGAACAGGACCGCCAACATGGTGCTCAGGCCGATCTGCAGCCAGCTGGTCCAGATCGGAGGGCCCAGGGGCGCGTGCGGGGGGCGCCCTGCGCCGTCGTCGTCGCGGTCGGTGATCGAGACCATGCGCCCCCTGTGCTGCCCCATCCTGCCCTGCGTCGCCCGGGCCGTCATCCGACGGCGAACGGAAGCAAGGTCCCACTGCGGGCGCTGGCTCCGGCCAGCAGCTCCGCCACGGTGGAGCGGTAGACGGCCGAGGCCTGCTCCGGATCGCGGCCGATGCAGGTCATGCCCAGCTTGCCGAACTCCGAAAGGCAACCCAGCAGATGGAAGACGCTGCCCTGCAGGCGGGCAGGGTCGTAGTGCAGGCCCGCCTCGGCGACGATGTCGATCAGGTCGAGGGGCATCAGGCCCCGCAGCCGGGGGTCGCTGAAGTTGTCGGTGGCGCGGTAGTGCAACGGTTGGCCAGTGGGGGAGAGGAAGCGGCCCGTGGCGGGCTCGAGGCTGCCGGCGGTGATCGCCCGCAGGGCCATGAACGGATGGGTGGTACCTCCCTGGCGCAGGTTGACCTCGATGGCCTGGAGATCCCATGTCTCGCCGAAGCGGCGGGCAATGAAGTCGACGCCGTAGCGCTCCAGGGCCCCTTCGGTGGCGAGGGCCTGGCCGACGGCCCGACCGTGCTCCATCAGCGCCACCCGGTAGGGCTCGGCGGCGGGGAAGCAGCAGCCGAGGTACGTCTGGCCGCCATGGCCACCGAGGATCTGCTCGTGGGTGGAGAGCACCTCCACCAGCCCTCCCGGATGGATCGTGCCCTGCACACTGGGGGAACGGAGCTCGGCACCACCCTCCAGCCAGGCCTCGGCCAGGGCCCCCTGCCGGGCCAGCAGCTCCTTCCAAGCGGCCGACGGCATCGGCAGCGCCTCGAGGGCCCCAGCGATCCGGGCGACCCGCTCCCGTCTGGAGAGTCCCGCCAGCAGCAGGGGGGTGAAGTCGAGCCGGGCATTGCCTTCGCCGCTGAAGCCCTCGTTCAGCTTGATCACGCACCCGCCCAGCTCGGGTTGGGCGTCCCAGAGATCGGCCACCGCCTCCGCCAGATCTGCGGAGCTGTGGGCCAGCCCGGTGCCGGGGGGATGGGGCACGCCGCAGCGGGCGAACAGCTCCCGGCTGCCCGCCTTGGTGCCCCAGTAGCCGAGGGCCGGATCCGTGCCCAGCAGGGGCACCTGCAGGCGTTCGGAGAGCGCCTTCTCAAGCTCTGTCACCACGTAGCAGTTGATGAAGCTGCGGCCGGGCCGCAGCCGTTCCCGGATCCGCCCCAGCAACGCCGGACGCTCCAGGAGCTTCTGGGTGAGCGGTCGGGCCGAGCCGTCGTCGGTGTCGAACAGGTGCAGGCGCCGGCGGGCATGGGAGGTGGGGACCCCCGGCATCAGCTCCAGCACGGCGTCCACCACCAGCTCCGGCAGCAGCTTGCTGGTCACGTAGACCACCTCCACCCCGGGGTTGCGGAGCCGCATCAACGAGAACAGCTGCCGTTCCTCGTAGTGGTGGGCTCCGGTCACCAGGGCCAGCTGGGAGGGGTCCATGGTCAGCGACGGCACCATCAGCAGATCGAAGTCCGCCCCGGGCCCCCTGGCCCCCGCCTCGCCATGCTCCCGGCCCCAGGGCGCCTGCAACTGCCCCTGCAGTTCGCGGAAGCTCAAGACCACGGCGGAATGGGCGGAATGTCGTCATGCTGCTCCCAACAACGGCCAGCGCCAATGGAGTCCATTGCGGTGAGTGCCCTTGGCTATGGGGCCGCCACGTTGACCACCCTCAGCCTGTTTCCCCAGGCCGTGAAAACCGTGCGCAGCGGCGACACCAGCGCCATCTCGCTGCGGATGTACGGCCTGTTCACCCTGGGAATCCTGGCCTGGGCCGCCTACGGACTGCTCAAGGCCGATGGGCCGGTGATCGCCGCCAACCTGATCACCCTGGTGCCGGCAACGGTGGTGCTGGAACGCAAGCTGCGGGCCCTGCTGGAGGGGCGGGAACGCTGGGGCCGTGCTCCCCGGGGGAAGGACTGAGATGGCGGCACCGGTGGGCAACGACGCCCTGTTCGTGGCGCTCGGTGCAGTGCCGGGCGCCTGGTTGCGCTTCCGGGTCGTCAACCATTTCGAGCCGATGCTGCCCCGCAAGCACTGGGGCACCTTCGGTGTCAATCTGATCGCCTGCTTCGCCATCGGCCTGCTGGTAAGTCTGCAGGCCAGCTGCGGCCTGGGGGCCGGCCGCACCCTGCTGCTTCTGGGCACGGGGTTTCTGGGCAGCTTCAGCACCTTCTCCACCTGGATCGCCGAACTGCACGCGACCCTGCAGCACCGCCAGCGCCGCGAGGCGGTCCTGCTCTGCGGCGGCTCGGTGCTGGGGGGGCTGCTGGCCGTGGCTGCCGGCCTGGCCCTGGGCGGTTCCTAGGAGCCGCCCATGGCAGCGCCCCCCACCGAAAGCCCCCCCAGCCTGCGCCGCGAGGTGCGCGACCTGGCCCTGGTGGCCGCCGGGGCGGTACCCGGTGCCCTGCTGCGCTGGCAGCTGGAGGACCTGGGCAAGGGCCTGATGGGGGCCCCAACGGGTCTGATCGAGTCTGATCTGGTGGCCAACATGCTCGGCACGTTCCTGATCGGCGTCGTCGCGGGGCTGCCAGCCCCCCGGCCCCGGCTGATGCTGCTGGCGGGCATCGGCTTCTGCGGCTCGCTCACCACCTTCAGCAGCTGGATGCTGGAGATCAGCCTGGCCCTGCGCCGCGGCCGCCCCGACGAAGCCCTGGCCGTGGTGCTGATCAGCCTGCTGGGGGGGCTGGTGGCGGTGCGTGTGGGTCTGGCGGTGGGCCGCTGGCTCGGCCGCAGGCGCCTCAGGCGCTGAAGGCCTTGCGGGGGGAGATGGGGTAGGGAATGCGGCGGTGACGCATGCGCCGCCAGACCCGCACGAAGGCCCGGATCACCAGTTCCAGCTCCGCCCGGGAGATGCCGCTGCCGTCGAGCTGGCCATCGTTCTGGCGGGCTTCGACAAGGCGCCGCACCATCGCCTGGGCCTCGGCCTCGGTGGTGCCCGGTGGCAGGGAGCGCAGGGCGGCCTCGCAGCCATCGGCCAGCATCAGGATGGCCGTCTCGCGGCTGCGGGGGGCAGGGCCCCGGTAGCGGAACTGCTCCTCCCGCACCGAAGGGTCCCGCTCCTTGGCCTGGTGCAGGAAGTAGCCCATCTTCAGCCGGCCCTGGTGCTCGGGGATGAAATCCGCCAAGGGGCGAGGCAACCGGTAGCGACGGGCCAGCTTCAGCCCCTCATCGACATGGGCCTGGAGGATGGCGGCGCTGGCGAAGGGATCGTCGAGTTCGTCGTGGGGGTTGGCGCCGTTCTCCTGGTTCTCGATGAACCAATGGGGGCCGTGCAGCTTGCCGACATCGTGATAAAGGGCACCGGTGCGGATCAGATCCACATCGGCCTGGATGGCGCGGGCCCCCTCCTCCGCCAGTCCGCAGATCATCAGGGTGTGCTCGAACGTGCCCGGCGCCTCCATCGACAGCCGCCGCAGCAGGGGGCGTTCCAGGTCGGCCAGTTCCATCAGCCGGGCGCGGGTGAGCAGGCCGAAGAAGCTCTCCACCAACGGGGCCAGCAGCAGACCCGCCATCAGCAGACCCGTCACCAGCAGGGCCTCCTGGAGCAGGTCGCTGCCGCTGAAGGGTCCCGGGGTGGTGTCCAGGCCGCGCAGGTTGAACATCTGGATCAACAGCCACTGGAGCAGCACGGCGCCGACCGGCAGCAACAGGGCCAGTTGCAGCAGTTGGGCCCGGTTGCGCTGGCGCCCGGCGAGCACAGCCGCGATCGCCGCCACCAGGGCCGCCACCCCCAGCTGGGTCGCCAGCAGACCCTGCACCGGCACCGGCCAGAGCATGGCGGCCACGGCCAGCCAGGCCAGACCGGCGGCTGTGCCCAGTCCCTGGGACAGGAGCAATGTGGGGGGAACCAGCAGGGCCAGGGGACTGACCTGGTTGCCGAGCCAGAGCTTGCACCCCTGGACCAGCACCAGCATCGCCAGCGCCAGCAGGGCCTGGCGGGGTTCGAGGCTGGCCCGCCAGCGGCGCATCACCAGCAGCATCACAGCGCAGGCGGCCAGGGCCTCACTGAAGCGGGCCAGCCAGGCCAGGGGGCGGGGGCGATGGTTGACCAGGTCGAAGTGCTCCAGCACATCGAAGGCCTGGGGGCTGATCGGTTCGCCCTGTCGTGTGATCAGGTCGTTCTTCCGCACCCGGATCGTGGGCAGCCCCTGGCGGGTGAGCAGGTCTTCAATGCGGCGCTGGCTGAGGAAGCTGTCACCGCGCAGGTTGGTGCGTCCCTGCAGGCTGCTGGCCAGCAGGCGGCTGCCCAGGCTGCGGGCCGGAGCTGGCAGATCGTTGAGCTGCAGCACCGCCGCCTGGAGCAGCTGGCCCTCCGAAAGGCTCGCCACCACCCCCTGGCTGAGCATGCGCAGCTGGGCCTGGCGCAGGGAGACTTTCCAGGCCACCAGCCGGGGGGGCGTCAGGCCCGTCAGCCAGCGACGCTCCTCTTCGGTGAGGTTGAGAGAATCGGGGCGGGGCTGGTCGTCGGCCACCTTCTCGCGCACGTTCTGGAGGCGATGCTCCAGCCGTTGCATCAAGGCCTCGCTGGCCTGGGGGTCGACCACCTGGACCTGGCTGCGGGGCAGCATCTGGCTGCGGCGCTGCTCCAGGTCGGTGCTGTCAATGACTGTGGCGTCGGCGGGCGCTCGCACGGTGAAGGGGGCCGCCATGCCCGGACGCAGACTCGGCTCGACCAACCAGGGCCAACTGGACAGCAGGGCCACCAGGAGGCAGAGCAGCAGCACGAGCAGACCGCCCCCTGGGCGCCAGGCCACCAGGGCCTGGCGGGGACGCTCAAGCCGCAGCAACTGACGCCAGAGTCCCCTGATCGGCCGCAGCCCCAATCTCATGGTGCCCACGCTAGCCAATACACAACGTCGCTCCATTCAGGGGCTGTCAGTGCATGCTGGTGGTCGGCAGCGCGTTCTCCCCATGGCCACCCTTCTCGACGGCCGGCGACTGGCGGCGGAGATCGAACGGCGCCTGAGCGCCGTGATCAGCGAAGGCCTGGAGGTGGCGGGTCGAGCACCCGGCCTGGCGGTGCTGCGGGTCGGGGATGATCCCGCCAGTGGCGTGTACGTCGCCAACAAGGAGAAGGCCTGTGGACGCATCGGCATCAGCAGCCACGGGGGCCATCTGGCGGCGGACACCCCGGCCGAGGAGGTGCTCGCCCTGATCCGGCGCCTCAACGCCGACCCGACGGTCGACGGCATCCTGCTGCAGCTGCCCCTGCCGCAGGGTCTGGCGGAAGAACCGCTGCTGGCGGCGATCGACCCGGACAAGGATGCCGATGGTCTGCACACCCTCAACCTGGGCCGGCTGCTGAAGGGGGAGCGGGGCCCACGCAGCTGCACGCCAGCTGGGGTGATGGCGCTGCTGCGCAGCGCTGATGTGCCGATCTCCGGGGCCCAGGCGGTGGTGGTCGGCCGCAGCATCCTGGTGGGCAAGCCGATGGCCCTGATGCTGCAGGCGGCCGATGCCACCGTCACCGTGGCCCATTCCCGCACCCACCACCTGTCCGAGGTGACCCGCCAGGCCGATCTGCTGGTGGTGGCGGCCGGCCGCCCCCGTCTCATCGGCGCGGTGCATGTCAAGCCGGGCGCGGTGGTGGTGGATGTGGGCATCCACCGACTGGAAGGAAAGCTCTGCGGCGACGTGGATTACGAAACGGTGGAGCCGCTGGCGGCCGCCATCACGCCGGTGCCGGGTGGGGTGGGGCCGATGACGGTGGCCATGCTGCTGGTCAACACCGTGGTGGCCTGGTGCGATCGCCACGGGCTGGAGCATGACCTAGGAGATCTGCTCAGCTGAGGCCGCTTCAAGGAGGGTGAAGGGAACGGGGGTCTTGAGGAACTCCAGGAAGGCCTCCTGGGGCAGGGGCCGGCTCAGCAGGTAGCCCTGCACCTCATCGCAACCGAGGGCGCGGAGCAGGGACAACTGCGCGGGGGTTTCGACCCCTTCGGCGATCGTTCGCATGCCCATCGAGCGGGCCAGGTTGATGATCGTCGCCACGATGGAGCGATCGTCTTCGCTGGCCACCAGATCGCGGATGAAGGATTGGTCGATCTTGAGCCGATGGGCATGGATCTTCTTCAGGTAGCCCAGGGAGGAATAGCCGGTGCCGAAGTCATCGATGGCCAGGCGGATCCCCTGGGCGTAGAGCTGCTCCATCTGGGCCAGAGCCTTCTCCGGATCCGCGAGCGTTACTGACTCGGTGAGCTCCAACTCCAATCGATCGGGCGGGAACCCTGCAGCGTCAAGCTCATCGATGACCATGCTGACAAGATTCCCATGGTCGAACTGCACCGCGGAGATGTTGACCGAAACGGTCAAAGGGGTCGATCCAAGCTCCGTCCAGGCGCTGGCATCCTGGAGGGCTACGCCCATCACCCATTGGCTGATCGGCACGATCAGGCCACATAGTTCGGCCAGGGGAATGAATTCGGACGGCGCTACCGAACCCAGATCGGGATGGGTCCAGCGGTTCAGGGCCTCGGCCCCGAAGATGAGGTTGCTGCTGAGCTCGAGCTGGGGTTGGTAGTCGACGCTGAGTTCTCCACGTTGGATGGCCTGGTGCAGAGCGTTGGTGAGCCGCAGGGCGCGAATGCTTCGTTCCTGGACGCTGGGCGTGAAGAATTGGAGACCGTTGCGGCCGGCAAGCTTGGCCTGATGGAGTGCCATGTTGGCGTTTCTCATCAGCAGCTCCGGTGTGGTGCCATCGTCTGGAAAGTTGGCAATGCCCACCGAAGCGGTGAGGTAGAGGGGCTCGGCGCCGAGGCTGAAGGCCTTGGCGACAGAGTGACGCAACCGTTCGGTCATCGCCAGGGTGGCCGTGGTGTCCGAATCGGGCAGCACCACCACGAATTCGTCGCCACTGGTGTGGGCCAGGGTGTCGCCGTCCGCCAGGTGGGCCTTCAGGCGCTTGGCCATCTCCAGCAGCACCCGGTCGCCGATGGCATGGCCCAGGTTGTCGTTGACCTGCTTGAAGTTGTCGAGATCGAGGACCAGCAGGGCCAGAGGCCGGTTGGAACGCCTGGCCAGATCAAGGCCGTTGCGGATCCGATCCTGCAGCAGGGTGCGGTTGGCCAGGCCCGTGAGGGGGTCGAAATAGGCCAGTCGCTCGATCTGCTCCTTGGCGAACTTGCGCTCCGTGATGTCACGGGTCACCCCGTGGAGCTCCACCCGGCCGGTGCGTTTGTTGCGCACCATCTTGGTGACCGATTCGGTCCAGACGGTTGAGCCGTCCTTGCGCAGGAGTTCGGTCTCGTCGATCGAGACAATGTCGCTGCTGCGCAATCCGGCGCTGAACTGGGCCAGCTCTTGGCTGATTTGCCCTTTCACCCGCTCGGCGGTATCCCCACCGATGGCCTCACCGAACGGCCTGGCCATCACCTCCTCGACCGTGAATCCCTGCAGCCGCCTTACGGAGGGACTCACATACAGGTAGCGAAGGGTCTCAGGATCCAATGACCAGATCACTTCATGGGTGGACTCGGTGATCTCCCGCAACTTCTCCTCGCTGACCTTGACCGCGTCCGCGAGCGCCTCGCGGGTGGACTCCAAGCTGAGCCGATCGAGGGCGACATCGATGCCACCAACCAAGTCGAGCAGCAGCTGCTGGCTCTTGACATCGAATCGATCGGTTTCATTGGCGTAGATCCCCAGACCGCCGATCACGACCCCGTCGCGATGCAGGGGCAGGAAAGCGGCGGCCCCCCATCCATAGGGGCGGGCCTGCTCGTGCCAGGGCACGCACGAGGAATCCGTCATGAAATCGCTGATCCAGAAGGGGTGGTTTCCCCGCAGGGCGCTCGCGAAGGGGCCCTGCCCCTTCGGGTCTTCCGGATCGAGGCTGATCTCCAATCCATCCAGATAGGCGCTGTCGTCGCCGAACCAGGCCACCGGCCTGATCCGGTGGCTGGGCGGATCGATCATCCCAACCCAGGCCAGTCGCATCTCCCCCGAGGTGACCGCCAGGCGGCAGATCTGCCCCAGCATCTCCGAAGCGTCCCGAACTCTGGCCACCACCTTGTTGCAGGCGCTCAAGGTGGCGTAGAGCTGGTTGAGGCGCAGAATCCCCGCTTCGTAGCCTTTGCGCTCGGTGATGTCCCGGCAGAGCATCAGGTAGTGGTGGCCGTCCAGGTTGTCCTGTTCCTTTCGGGCGATCGAGAGCTCGAACCAGGCGACGCCCCCGGGCTTGCCCATCTCGATCTGCCGCCTGGGGGAGCGGCCGTCCACGGACGCGTCCGCCAACACCAGCGCTTCCTGCATCGTGGTAGCGGCCGCAGGGGAGAGAACATCCTCCAGATGGGGGCGTACATCCGGGTTCTCCGGCAGATGGAACAGCCCCCGGTGGGCACTGTGAATCGCCAGGATCTCCCCGGCCGCCGAGATCTCGATCAGGGGATCGGGGATGGAGTGGATGATGGCGCTGAGGTCCTCACGGTCCCGGTGCAACGCCTCCGTCCGGCGCCTCACCTGCCGGCGCAGACTGGCTGTCCAGAGCGCGACCACACCCCCGCCGGCCAGGATCAGTCCAAGAACGAGGGCGACCTGCGGCCAGGCCCAGCCGAAACCTCTCATGCCGCCGAAGCGTCGAAGCGGCGCCCGGGCGCCTGGGGGATCGGCGGCAGCACCCTGGAATGTCTCACCTTGAGAACTCACTGAGGGTGATAGACAACCCTAGAGAGGTTTCTGGGGTTTGCGCCCCAAAGCCTCTCCAATGCATCCCACTGCATCGCCACCGATCCCAAACTGTTGCGCACACCCAGCACCTGTCACCATCGGCCTGAGAGAATCCGCCCCAATCCTCAGGACCCCATGACCCCGGCGGTGAGCACGGCGTTCGACTTCACCGCCTACCTGGAGGCGGCCCGCTGGCGGGTGGAGGCGGCCCTGGACGGCTCCCTGGGCCCGGAGCGCCCGGAGTCGCTGCGGGAGGCAATGCGCTACTCCCTGCTGGCCGGTGGCAAGCGTCTGCGGCCGATCCTCACCCTGGCGGCCTGTGAGCTGGCCGGCGGTGACGCCGATCTGGCCATGCCCACGGCGGTGGCGATGGAGATGATCCACACCATGTCGCTCATCCATGACGATCTGCCCGCCATGGACAACGACGACCTGCGCCGCGGCCGGCCGACCAATCACAAGGTGTATGGCGAGGCCAAGGCGATCCTGGCCGGCGATGCCCTGCTGACGCGCGCCTTCGAGATGGTGGCGCTGCGCAGCCCGGGGGTGCCGGCCGAACGGCTGCTGCAGGTGGTGGGGGAGCTGGCCCTGGCCTCCGGCGCCCCGGGCCTGGTGGGCGGCCAGGTGGTGGATTTGGAGTGCGAGGCCCGCCAGGTGGATCTCGACACCCTGGAATACATCCATCTCCACAAGACCGGTGCCCTGCTGCGGGCCTGCGTGATCTCCGGCGCCCTGATCGCCGGAGCCTCCGAGGAGCTGCTGGCCTCCCTGCGCACCTACGCCCGCGGCATCGGCCTGGCCTTCCAGATCATCGACGACATCCTGGATGTCACCGCCAGCAGCGACGTGCTGGGCAAGACGGCCGGCAAGGACCTGGCCGCCGACAAGACGACCTACCCCAAACTGCTGGGCCTGGAGGAATCCCGCCGGCGCGCCGAGGCCCTGGTGAGCGAGGCCAAGGCGGTACTGGCCCCCTGGAACGCCAAGGCCGCGCCCCTGCTGGCCCTGGCCGACTACATCACCAGTCGCGACCGATGAGCGAAGCCGTCGGCGCGCTCGATGCCCTGGGGGAACTCCTGGCCAACGGTGTGCTCGCCTGGGGCCTGGCCGCCTGCGGCGTGGCCCAGCTCTCCAAGCTGGTGATCGAGCTGGTGCTGCACCGGCGCTGGCGACCCGCCGTGCTGATCGAGACCGGCGGCATGCCGTCGAGCCATTCCGCCCTGATGACCGGCACGGCGGCTGGCCTGGGCTGGGAACTGGGCTTCGCCGATCCCCTGTTCGCCCTGGCGGCCGTGCTCTGCTTCGTCGTCCTCTACGACGCCAGCGGCGTCCGGCGCGCCGCCGGGCTGACGGCCCAGCGGGTCAACGACCTCCCCGATGGCCTCTGGGACACCCGCTCCAACCCCGGGCAGGCCAGCACCGATCCCGTGCTGCGCCCCCTCAAGGAAAACCTCGGCCACACCCGACCAGAGGTGCTGGTCGGCAGCCTGATGGGTCCCCTGGTGGCGCTGCCGGGCCTGGCCCTGCTGGGCTCGCCGCTGCAGATCGCCCAGGTCGCCGGCTGGTTGCCCCTGGGGTGAGCGATCTCTCCGGCCTGAGCGACGATCAGCAGAACGCCGCCACCGCCTTCGCCGCCTGGCTGTCGGCCCCATCCGACGGCGTGCCGTTCGTGCTGGAGGGCTATGCCGGCACCGGCAAGACGTTCCTGTCGATGCGATTCCTGGCCCAGGCGGAGCGGGCCGGCCTCTGCTGGACCGTGGTCGCCCCCACCCACAAGGCGGTGGGCGTCCTGCGCCATCACCTCGCACTGGCGGGACTGCAACCCACCTGGTACCCCTCCACCATCCACCGACTGCTGCGATTGAAGCTGAAGCGGGAGGGGGATCGGGAACGCTGCGAGGAAACGGCGCAGACCGCCCTGGCGCTGGAGAACCTCGCTCTGGTGCTGGTCGATGAGGCCTCGATGGTGGATGGCAGCCTGCTGGAGATCACCCTTCGCTGCGCCCAGGCGTACCGCGCCCGCCTGGTGTTCGTGGGGGATCCGGCCCAGTTGCCGCCGGTGGGGGAGGAGCAGAGTCCGGTGTTTGCCCTGGGGCGGGCCCAGCGGGTGGCCCTGACCCATGTGGTCCGCCATCAGGGACCGGTGCTGCGCCTGGCCGGCGGCCTGCGGCAGGGGAACCTCCCTTGCCGCAGGCCGCCTGTGCTGGCACCGGTGCGCACCGCCACAGGGCGGGTGTCGCTGCTGGGGCGGAGCGACTGGCTGGCGGCCGCCCAGGAAGGCCTGCGCCGCAGCGCCGCCGCCGACGATCCCGACCTGGCCCGGATCCTCTGCTACACCAACCGGTCCCTGGAGCGTCTGGTGCCGATCGCCCGCCGCGCCCTGCACGGCGCCATGGCCGATCAGCTGCCCGTGCTCCCCGGCGAGGTGCTGATCACCCGCACCGCCGTGATGGCACCCGCCTGCCGCGAAGGGGACGCCGCCGCCGAGGAGCCCGACCTGCTGCTGGGCAGCAACCGGGAGCTGGTGGTCCGCGACGTTCGCCCCGAACGCTGCGATCTGGCCGAGTTCGGCGTGGAGAGCTCCCTCGGCGCCACCGTGATCGACACGCTCACCGCCACCGTCGAGGCGGGGGAGGCCCAGCTGAACCTGCGCTTGCTGCCGCCCCTGGGCAGCGGCCCCCGCGCCAGCCTGGACGGGGTGATGGAGGGGCTGCGGCAGCAGGCCCGGGACGCGGGGAGAAAGGAGGGCAAACCCTTCTGGCGCCGCTACTTCCTGGTGCGTGACGCCTTCGCCTCCCTGGGACCGGCGGCCGTGCTCACCGTCCACCGCAGCCAGGGCAGCACCTTCGGCGAGGTCTTCATCGATGAGGACGTCTTCTGGCCCCGGGACCAGCAGCTGCGGCAACGGCTGGTGTACGTGGCGGTGAGTCGGGCCAGCCAGGCGGTGACTCTGATGGCGAGGCCAGGGGATGATGGCGAGCGGGAGCTCTGGGGACGCTGGCTACGGGAGGTCGACCCCGGCACAGAACCCGCTTGAAGTGGCCTGGCATGGACCGACCGCTTAGCCTCAGGGCGTAGGTTTCGCCAAAGGTGGCCTCCTGGAGTCTCTCCTCGGCATGACGCTTCCAACTGCGGGACCTTCTCCTGTGCTGGGCACCGCCCAACCGGAGGGCAAGACTTCCGCCAGCCAGGCCGGAACCAGCGAATCCCGTGCTGGTCAGGAGCTGTTCACCGAAGCGGCGGCCCTGCTGGTCGCTGGTGTCCTGGCTGGAGCTGTCGTGCTGGTGCGGCGCTGGCTGAAGCTGCGCTCACGGCCGGTGATGCCGGGATTACCTCCGGAGCAGGTGCTGACCTTCTCACGCCACGGCACCATCCACGATCCCAAGTACCTCGGCCGCATCCTCGAGGCTGAGGACCCCCCGGGCGATCCCTGATCTCAGCCGGCCCGCAACCCCACGATGCCCTGCCAACCGAGGTAAGCGGCCAGGCCGAAGCAGATGGTCGCCACGATCAGCTCGGCGTTGGCAAACAGCCAATCCTTGCCCGCCTGCAGGACGGGCCGCAGACGCTCCTGACCCACCAGTGCCAGCCCTGCCAGGGGCAGCAGCAGCAGGATGGCGCTGAACAGGCTGAACACCCCCGTGGTGAGCACCTCCCGGGGCCGACTCAACCCGGCCTCCAGCAGACTGGCGGCGGACTTGGCGTAAAGAAACAGATCATCCGGGCTGGACACCTGCACAGCGGCACTGAGGCCGAGCAGCAGCGGCAGCGGCAGGGCGCAGAAGCCGTCCAGTCGGCGGGTCCAGCCGGGGGGTCCACTCTCCTCACGGCTGCCCTGCAGGCCGTTGAGGCCCAGGGCCAGCAGGCCGCCGGCCCCCAGCAGGTCGAGGCCGGTGCGCTGATCGGTGCCCTGCTCCATGGTGAGCAGCAGGCCATGGCCCACGCTCAGCAGCAGGGCCATCGCCGCCGCGGAGGTGAGCAGCCACCCCAGCACGAACCAGCTTCCCCGGCGCAGAGGACTGGGACCCACCAGGATCAGCAGCAGCAGGCCGATGTGCAGCGGGCTGAAGCTGATCGCCAGGCCGAATCCGAACAGTTCACGCCAGAGGCTGGTGGTCGGCATGGTGGGGACCGTTGACGCCCCATTCTCCGGTGCCGTGATGGTTCAGGTGCGGATCTCGAACCAGTCGGTGCCCGCCACCGCCACCTGGCCGCTGCTGACACCACTGACATGGGCCCCTTGGTGCCCCTTTTCGCACCAGAGCCGCAGCTCCTCCAGTCGGTCCGGAAGCCCCTCGGCCTCCAGATCCACCGAGCCATCGGAGCGGTTGCGCACCCAGCCGCTGAGGCCGAGGTCGATGGCCTTCTGGCGGCAACCCACCCGGTAGCCCACCCCCTGCACCAGCCCCCGCACGTTCATGCGCCAGCGCTCATGAGGTGTGGCACTCATCCGCAGACTGGGCTGAACGAAGCGGCGTTCCTCGGCAGCGGCACGGCGCTGGCGGCGGCTCTCGCCAGTCTCGAGGGAATCGCCGGGCATCCAGCCCAGTGGAGGTGCAGCCAGCTGGCGTGAACGGTCCGGGCGGTCCATCCTTCAATCCTCGCGGGTGTTCCCCAGCCATCAAGTTGCCACAGGCCCTCCCCCGCTGCCAACTCCTCGGCCAGGGGTGGTTGGGGCACCAGCTGCCAGCGGTGGAACTCATGGCCGCTGAGGACTTCACCTCGGCGCACCAGCAGCCCATCCGCCCCCGGCAGGGCCTGGCGGTAGCCCAGGCTGAGGGCACCCCGGCGGGCGCTGAAGGGGAGCAGGCCGGCCATGGGGTGCCGGTTGCCGTCGCCATCCTCCAGCTCCCTGCCCAGCAGCAGCAGGCCGCCGCATTCGGCCACGATCGGCAGACCGGCGCGGGCGGCTACGCCGAGGGATCCCAGGCTGCGGTGGGAGGCCGCCAATTGGGAGGCATGCAGCTCGGGATAGCCGCCCGGCAGCAGCACCGCCCGGCAGTCCGCCGGCAGGGGCTCGTCGGCCAGGGGACTCCAGGCCAGCGGCCGCAGGCCGCAGGCCGAGAGCAGCTCCTCGGCTTCGGGGTAGCGAAAGTGGAAGGCGGCGTCGCTGGCGATCGCCACGGGCAGGGGGTCAGGGGCCGGGGTGGGGGTGGTGACGGTGTTGACGGTGGTGGGTGGCTCCGGCGGGACCTGCCCCAGGCACCAGCGAACCGGATCCAGCCCTTCCGGCGGGCCGGCCGGTGGTGCCAGCAGGGGCCAGAGCCGGCCCAGATCGAGGTGCTCTTCGGCCAGGCGGGCCCAGATCCGCTGGCGCTCGCCCAGGTCGCCCAGCTCGCCCGGGGTGAGCAGGCCCAGGTGGCGGGAGGGCAGTTCCAGGCTGGGGTGGCTGGGCAGCACGCCCAGCAGGGGAACCTCGATGGCCTCGAGGGCTTCGGCGAGCAGGCGGTGGTGCCGGTCACTGCCGACCCGGTTGAGCACCACGCCGGCCAGGGACACCCGGGGCGGGCCGTGGTCGCGGAAGCCGCGCACCAGGGCCGCCAGGCTGCCGGCCTGGCGCGACGCTTCCACCACCAGCACCACCGGCAGCCCCAGCAGATCGGCTACGGCGGCGGAACTGCCCTCGCTGCCGGAGCCACGGCCATCGAACAGGCCCATGACCCCCTCGACCAGCACCCGGGCGGCCCGGCCGCCATGCCAGTGATAACTGCGCCGCACCCACTCCTGGCCGCAGAGCAGGGGGTCGAGGTTGCGGCAGGGGCGCCCCGCCACCGCCCCCAGCAACTGGGGGTCGAGGTAGTCGGGCCCCACCTTGAAGGGCTGGAGGCTCTCCCCCCGCGCCCGCGCCACGGCCGCCAAGGTGAGGCTCAGCAGGGTCTTGCCGCTGCCGCTGCAGGGGGCGGCGATCAGACAACTCATGCGATCGGGTCGGGACGGCGTTGAAACGCCGAAAGAGGAGAGCGCTTCAGCCTGGCAGCAGGGTGGCCGCCAGGGGCACGGCCGCCGCCAGCAGCGGAGAGGTGGAATCGTGGCCGCCGGACAGCAGGCGGGCCATTTCCATCTCCTCGCTCTCCTCGGGCAGGGGGACCACCCCCTCGGCCAGTTCCATGCTCGCCATACCCCCCGACTCCAGCCGCATGCAGCCCCCTGATTCCGAGCAGAGGATCACGCACAGGGGCGGCCGGAGCACCGGTTCGCAGATCAGCCGCATGCCGACGATGGCGCCGGGGTGGGTCTTGGGCACACCCATGGGCACGGGCATGAGCGTGAACTGAACGGCCACCCCGTCGGTGCGCTCGAACTCGGCCGTGATTCCCGGGCCCGGTCCATCCACCTCCACGGTGTAGCTGCTCACCAGGTGCCAACCCAGACGGTCGGCGATCCAGGCGGCCAGCAGCAGGCCCTTGACCGGGTGGTCCCCCTCCACGTCGATGTCGAGCTGCACCACATGGCCAAGGGCGTCCCGACGGGACGGGGGGTCGAAGACCATGGCCAGGGACTCGCGCCAGGTGCGCAGCCGCAGCCAGTTGAGATCGTTGACGGCCTGGCCGGAGCTGATCCGGGCCAACATCAGATCGAGGCAGCGGCGCGGTTCCCCGAGGGAACTGTCGATCACCAGGCGTCGGGGCAGCGGTGCCAGCGCCTCCAGCATCTCGGAGGGTTCATCCAGACTGCTGTTCCACCACACCCAGCAGGGCAGGCTCTCGTCCACCAGGGTCTGGAACAGGTCGAGGCTCTGCTGCAGCGCGCCCATGCCGCCACGCAGCACCACCACATCCCCGCAGGCGGCACCAGCGCCGCCCTCCTCCGGCAGCGGGCAGTAGGCGGCCACCAGGGTCTCGAGGGGATGGCCGGGATCGAGGGTGGGAGCCAGGGTGATCAGCCGCCGCGGCATGTGGGCACTGATGGCGCTTTCGACGAACTGACCGCGCAGGTCCTGGCTCTTGTGGTGGCCATCCTTCTGACCAATGGCCCAGGCCAGCCGTGGATCCATGGGCGCCGTGCTGAGGGGCAGGTCGGTGTCCGGCAGGGCCAGGCGGGCCGCCTCCAGAAGCTCCTGGCGCAGCAGGCCGGTGACCGGCCCATCCACCCGGCCGATGCGCACCATCTGCTGCTCCAGCCAGGAGGGTTCCCACACCACCAGGGTGAAGGTGGCCGCTCCGATGGACCCCTCCAGATCATGGGTCCAGAGACGCTGGAGGTAGGGATGGACCTCCTCGGGCGGCAGATCGAGGGGGGCCTGGAGGGTGAGCTGGGGAGCCATTGGGGCGCGGAAGGGTCGGAGTTCGCTGGTCGGCGGAGATGGATCGGATGTGAGGGGGGCCCGGGGCCGTTCGTCAGGGGCGACGCCAGCTCAGGCCGTCATCGGCCAGGAGGCTGTCGGCGGCGGCCGGCCCCCAGGTGCGGGCTTCGTAGGGGTGGACCGGCAGCTGCCAGGGGGACTCCTCGATCAAGGCCAGCAGCGGGGTGTACAAGCGCCAGGCGGCCTCCACCTCATCGCTGCGGGTGAACAGGGTGGGATCTCCCAGCATGGCGTCGGCCAGCAGCCGGACGTAACCCTCATCGGAAGGTTCACCGAAGGATTCGTCGTAGCTGAAGGCCATGTCGACAGGGCGGCTGCGCATCCCGGACCCGGGGGCCTTGACTTCGAACTTGAATTCGGCGCCCTCATCGGGCTGGATGCGCAGGATCAGCTGGTTGGGAGTGGGGGCGCCACCGGCGGCGTCGAAGAGGTGCACCGGGGCCTCGCGGAAGGTGAGCACCACCTCGCTGAGGCGCTTCGGCAACCGCTTACCGGTGCGCAGGTAGAAGGGCACGCCCTGCCAGCGCCAGTTGTTGATGGCCACCTTCATGGCCACGTAGGTCTCAGTGGTGCTGTTGGCGTTCACCCCCGGCTCCTGCCGATAGCCGGGCAGGGGCTTGGTCATGCTGCCGCCGGCGGCGTACTGGCCCCGCACGCAGCACTTCCAGGCTTCCTCCTCGTTGGCCAGGCGCGCCGATTGCAGCACCTTGGCCTTCTCGTTGCGGATCGCCTCCGGATCAAAGCGGCCGGGGGCCTCCATGGCCGTCAGGGCCAGGATCTGGGTGAGGTGGTTCTGCACCATGTCCCGCAGGGCGCCGGACGACTCGTAGTAGCCGGCCCGTTCCTCCACCCCCACGGTTTCGGCGGCGGTGATCTGGACGCTGGAGATGTAGTTGCGGTTCCAGATCGGCTCGAAGATCGTGTTGGCGAAGCGCAACACCAGGATGTTCTGGACCGTTTCCTTGCCCAGGTAATGGTCGATGCGGAACACCTGGCTTTCCTTGGCGCAGGCCTGGACCACCTTGTTGAGGGCCTGGGCGCTGGCGTAATCCCGGCCGAAGGGCTTCTCGATCACCACCCGGCTGCGTTCCGGATCGGCCAGCAGGCCGGCCCCGGCCAGGGCACGGCAGCCGCTGCCATAGAACTCCGGCGACACCGACAGATAGAAGGTGCGGTTGCCCCGGGTGGCCCGCAACCGGTCGATGCCCTCGAGGCGCTGGCCGAGACGCACCAGGTGGTCGGGCTGCTGCAGATCCACCGGCTCATAGAAGAGCCCCTGGGCAAACTGGTCCCAGGCGCTGCGGTGCGAGGCGATCTCCTCGGCCAGGGCGGCGCCCATCTTGTCGCGGAACTCCTCATCGCTCCAGGGCCGCCGGGCGCAGCCGAGCACGGCGAACTCGCTGGGCAATCGCCGCTGGCGGAACAGCTCGAACAGCGCCGGGATCAGCTTGCGGTGGGTGAGGTCGCCACTGGCTCCGAAGATGACGATGCACTGGGGCGAGATCACCCGCTCCTGGCGCAGACCCACCCGCAGGGGATTGGTGAGGATGGCGGTCATGGGCAGGGCGTCCGGTCACCCTGGTTTAACGGCTGCCCCGCCATCCCGCTGCATCGCCGCCGCAGGGAGCCTGCCGGTGTGTGCATTCTCGGATCGTCGCCCATGAAAAAGCCCGCCGGAGGCGGGCTTGGGGGGGGCAAGCGGCTGGGTCGCCGCCAGGATCAGTAGGTCTCGACGTGCCAGCGGTCGGCCTTCTTGAGCTGGGGCCGCAGCTCACTCCAGTTCAGGTC
The DNA here is from genome assembly GCA_943372935.1 of Synechococcus sp. UW140. Taxonomy (GTDB): domain Bacteria; phylum Cyanobacteriota; class Cyanobacteriia; order PCC-6307; family Cyanobiaceae; genus Cyanobium. Next base: position 18,376 of record CALSAP010000012.1, on the reverse strand, counting down.
CTTGGCGGCGGCGGCGGCGGTCATGGCCTCGTCGATGCCGGGCTCCATCCCGCGCAGACCACACATGTACACGTGGGTCTTGGGATCCTCGATCAGGGAGAAGATCTCATCGGCGTGCTCGGTGACCCGGTCCTGGATGTACATCCGGCCGCCGCTGGGGTTCTGCTGCTCGCGGCTGATCGCCTTGGTGTAGCGGAAGCTCTCCGGGTACTCGGCCAGATAGCGCTGGAAGTCGTCTTCGTACAGCAGGTTGGGGGTCTTGGGAACGCCCATGATCAGCCAGGCCTTGCCGCGGAACTGGTACTCGGGGTTCTTGGCGCGCTCGGACGGCTCGAACATGCGGCGCAGGTAGGCCCGCATCGGGGCGATGCCCGTGCCGGTGGCCAGCATGATGATGTTGGCGTCCTCATCGGGGGGCAGGAGCATTTCCTTGCCCACCGGGCCGGTGATCGTCACCTTGGCGCCCGGCTCGATGTCGCAGAGGAAGGTGGAGCAGACCCCGTTGATGGTGCTGCCGTCCTTCTCGTACTGGAGCTGGCGGACGCAGAGGGAGACCGTGCCGCCCTCGCAGTTGTCGCCGTGGCGGGTGCTGGCGATCGAATAGAGGCGCAGCTTGTGGGGTTTGCCATTGGCATCCTCACCATCGGGAATGATGCCGATGCTCTGGCCTTCGACGTAGTGCAGGTTGCCTTCGGAAAGGTCGAAGGTGATGTGGTTCACCCGGCCGATCGCCCCATCGGCCAGGAGGCTGTAGTTGCCGGTGACGGTGCCGATGAAGGGATCCTTCGGCTTGTAGAGATTGACCGGAACGTCGGCGTGGCTCACGGGGGCTTTCTTGGCGGGGGTGGGGGGGGCGGCCGGGGCGGCAGCAGCGGCTTCGGTGGCAGCTTCAGTGGCGGTGGCCTGGGGTTCGGACCCGGCCGGGACCTCCTCAGCGTTGATGGCCCGAATCCGACCACCCTGAAGGGCGATGGTCTGCATCAGCCGTTGCAATTGGCTGAAGTGCACGGTGAGACGGCGTTCCGCCCGCCGCTGCAGACCGACGCCGAAGCCTTCGACGACAACCGTGAACATGCGGCCGTCGGACTGGGTGGCCTTGCCGGTGGAAACGCGCATGCGGGCGACGGTGCCGAAAATCGGCCCGATCATAGAGAACTCGCCTCACGTCCCCTCGGCCTGACGTCTTTGACCGGAAAGCGGAAACACGGGCTAGTTTGTGTTCCGACGCACCTATGCCGGTGCCGTCCGCTGCCACCCTCCACCAAGCCCCGAGCGAGCTCCGATCCGTCTTGGCCCAGCCCCTGGCGTTGTTTCCCAGCCCCGTGACCCTCCCGTCCCCCGAGGCCATGGTCGCCAGAGAGGCCTGTTGTGCCCTCGACACGATCCAGCAGGAGATGGAGCGGCTGCCCCACGGCACCCGCCGTCTGGCAGTTCAGTTGCGGCTCAGCCTCGCCCCCGAGTGGATCTGGTCGGTGCTCACCGACTACGACCACCTCGACAGCTTCATCCCCAACCTGGCCAGTTCCCGCCAGCTCTGGCGCCGCGGCAACCAGGTGGCCCTTGAGCAGGTGGGCACCCAGCAGTTCTGTGGCCTGCGCTTCAGTGCCCGCGTGCAGCTGGAGCTCAATGAAGAGCCGGACCAGGGCCGCCTCGCCTTCCGCATGCTGGAGGGCGATTTCCGCTGCTTCCAGGGCCTCTGGCAAGTGGGCATCGACGACACCAGCACCTGGCTCCTCTACGACCTGACCGTCCAGGGCAAACCGGGCATGCCGATCGGTCTGATCGAGCAGCGCCTCAAGGAGGACCTGGCCAGCAACCTGCGGGGCGTGCAGCGGGAAGCGCAGCGACGCTTCGAAGCAGGCTGACGCCCTCGGCGGCTCGCCATCGTTTCAGAGTCAGACCACCTGGGCAGCGCAGCCTTGGCACAGCCTGAAGAGGAACTCGGGCCAAAGCGTTGTCGCCTCGGGCCCGGAACCGATGGATACCCCCAAGGGGATTCGAACCCCTGTCGCCTCCGTGAAAGGGAGGTGTCCTAGGCCTCTAGACGATGGGGGCGAGGCCACAGCCGGCTTGCCGCCGGGCTGATGTGCTGGACGCTACGGGCCGGAGGGACCCTTCGTCAAGAAAGGTCGCTGGCGGCGGCGGGTGTGCTGGCGCTGGAAGGGCTGGTGGCAGTGCGATCGGGATCGGGAGAGCTCTGGCCGGTCCAGACCGGCACCGTGAAGTTGAAACAGGCGCCCTCCCCGGGTTCGGACACCACCCAGATGCGGCCCCCGTGCACCTCGGCGATGCGACGGCACACGGACAGCCCCACGCCGAAGCCGGAGGTGGTGCCGGAGGTCTGGGGCAGTCGCACCCGGTCCTGGAAGATGCGGTGCTGCTCCTGGCGGGGAATGCCCGGGCCGCTGTCGCAGATGCTCACCTGCACCCACTGGCTGGTGCGGTGCATGAGGCTGAGGCTCACCTTGCCGCCGTCGGGGGTGAACTTCAGGGCGTTCTCCAGCAGGTTGAGCATCACCTGCCGCATGCGCCGCTGGTCGGCATGGACATCGGGCAGATCGGCGGGGATGTCGGTGACCAGCCGCAACCCCCGACCCACCCAGAGCTTCTCCAGCTCCAGGATGGCTTCGGCCGCCACCTGGCTCAGGTCGAGGCGCTGGGGATTGAACAGGGCCTCCCAGCGGGTGGTGCCCACCTCCAGCAGGTCCCTCGAGAGGGCCTCGATGTCATCGAGCCTGCGGTTAATCACGTCGCGGAAGCGGCTCTCGTCGATCTGGCCCAGGGCGTGGCTCTGCAGGGCCAGCTTGGCGGCGGTGAGGGGGGTGCGCAGCTCATGGGCCACCATGCGCAGCAGCCGCTCCTGGACCCCGAGCCGTTCGATCAGGGTTTCGTTCTCCTGCCGCAGCACCAGCAACTGGTCCTCGAGCTGCACCTCCCGCTGGCTGCGGCTGCCATCAATCTCCGCCGGCCGCAGGCTGAGACCCAGGCTGGTGACCACCTCCATCTGCTGCCAGCGGGGCAACCAGGTGCGTAGCTGCTCCGCCAGGGTGTTGCCGGCGAAGACCTGCTTCGGCAGATCGAGTTTGATCAGGGCCGGTGTGGCCACCAGCCGGTGCAGTTCGAGCAGCTCGGGGTGGTCGGCCGGATCGGCCACCTGCAGCGACACCTTGCAGGTGCACTCCTCGGAGTTCAGGAAGGCCAGCAGGGCCCGCAGGTCAGCGGACGCCATGTGATGGCGGGCTGCCACCAGCAGCAGCTTCAGAGGTTTCTGGGCCTCAACGCCGGCAACGCTGGCGTCAGTGGTGGCGGCTGTCACCGCCGACGACGGGAACTCGGACTCCCCCAAGACCGGCAACGGCAGGCATGCGGCAATGCACCCAACCTTATGGGGTTCTGGGCACAACCCCGTGAACCTCGCTAGGACTTCGGGGATCGACAGTCTGTGCCGGGGTGGGCCAGCCATGACCACACCAAGTCAGCCGGGCCTTGCCAGGGGGATTCCCCTCCAGAGCCGCATCCGCCTCGACACCAGCCTGCGGCGCTGGTTTGCCCGCAACCTGGGGCTGTGGCGATCGCGCCGCACCTACTTCTTCACCGAGGGCGACGAGGTCCTGCAGGTCGACATGAACCTGCGCATCGAGGTCCACGGCGAACTGGTGGACGGCGATGAGGGTTACCGCTTCACCTGGTGGGCGGAGGGGCATCAGCCCTTCTTCGAGACCAAGCCCGACTACAGGCCGGATGGCACGATGGAAGCCTGGCTGTGTGGCCACCAGTTGCGGCGCAGCTGCGGTTACCTGGCGGGGGCGCCCACCGTCAGCCAGATCCGCCAGATCGATGAGCACACCATGGCCTTCCAGTCCCACTACGACGACTGGGAGGTGCTGGAGCAGATCCGCCTGGTGGATGGGGACAACTACCGCTCCCGCTCGATCCACACCTGGCGCCACGGCAGCCTCGAACTGGTGGAGCTGCATCACGAGATCCGGCTGGAGGCCGCCGGAGCACCGATCGGTTAAGCGCTGTCGGCGCCGGGACCCCGTCCGCTGGGCCGCCTCGCGGAGCGGACTCCCTGGCGTGTGTGGCGGCTGCTGCGATGCATCACGATGGGAGTTCACAGATTCCTACCCCTTTGTCTCTCCTGCTCCGCCGCACCCGGCCGCTGCTGGTGGCACCCCTGGTAGCTATGCCGTTGCTGCTGGCACCGGTGGCGGCCCACGCGGCCCCTGCCACCCCCGCTGAGATGGGCCTTTACACCCGCATCGGCGCCGTCAACGTCTGCATCTCCCGGGCCGCCGGCATTGACTTCGAGAAATCGGTGGGCATCGCCGGGGAAACCATCGCCCAACTGATCCTGGGCCAGCACAAGGGTGAAATCCAGCAGGTGGGCACCAAGGCCCTCACCATCGAGGAACTGCGCCGCGGCGCCATCAACTCGGCCGTGCTCGGCGCCGCTGAGATCTGCCCCAAGGAGGTGCCGGCCGACGTCATGAAGAAGGTTCAGGACGCCATCAAGCAGCAGGGCGCCGCCAAGCCAGCCCCCAAGTAAACCGCTGATGGCCGTCGTGCACCTCGCCGACTACCGGCCGGCGCCCTATCTGCTGGAGCGCACCGATCTCACGGTGCGCCTCTTCGCCGACCATGCCCTGGTGGAGGCGCGCCTGGCGTTCCTCCCCGGACCTGGAGCCGAGCCGGAGGGGAGCCTTGCGCCGCTGGAGCTGAAGGGCGTGGATCTCCAACTCCGTTCCCTTGAGCTCGACGGCGTTGCCCTGCCCGCCGACGCCATCCAGCTGGAAGGCGACCGCCTGCTGCTGCTGCAGCCGCCCCAGCGACCCTTCGTGATCACCAGCACGGTGTGGCTCGATCCGCGGGCCAACACCAGCCTGGAAGGGCTCTACGTGAGCGGGGGGATGGTCACCACCCAGTGCGAGGCGGAGGGGTTCCGTCGCATCACCTACCACCCGGATCGCCCCGACCTGCTCAGCCGCTTCCGGGTGCGGATTGAGGCCGACCGCCACACCGCCCCGGTGCTGCTCTCCAACGGCAACAGCCTCGAAAGTGGCGACCTGCCGCCCGGGCCCAGCGGGGAAGCCCGCCACTACGCCGTCTGGGACGACCCCTTCCCCAAGCCCTCCTACCTGTTCGCCCTGGTGGCGGGCCGGCTGGAGGAGATCCGCGACACGTTCGTGACCGCCGATGGCCGCACGGTGCAGCTGCGCCTGCATGTGGAGCCGGGCGATGCCCCCTTCACCGCCCACGCCATGGCGTCCCTGAAGCGGGCGATGCAGTGGGACGAGCGCGTCTATGGCCTGGCCTACGACCTCGACGAGTACAACATCGTCGCCGTGCGCCACTTCAACATGGGCGCGATGGAGAACAAGAGCCTCAACATCTTCAACTCCAAGCTGGTGCTGGCCGATGCCGCCACGGCCACCGATGGCGAACTGGAGCGCATTGAAAGTGTGATCGCCCATGAGTATTTCCACAACTGGACGGGAAATCGCATCACCTGTCGCGACTGGTTCCAGCTGTCGTTGAAGGAGGGGCTCACCGTCTTCCGGGATCAGAGCTTCTCGGCCGATCTGCACGGCCATGCCCTCAACCGGATCGAGAACGTGGCGATGCTGCGCAACACCCAGTTCCGGGAGGATGCGGGTCCGACGGCCCATCCGGTGCAGCCGGATCAGTACCAGGCGATCGATAATTTCTATACCACCACGATCTATGAGAAGGGTTCGGAGGTGATCCGGGTGCTGCACACCCTGCTGGGGGAAGAGACCTTCCAGCGGGGCATGGCGCTGTATGTGCAGCGCCACGACGGCACCGCCGCCACCTGCGAAGACTTCGTCCAGGCGATGCAGGACGCGGCCGGGGAGGTGGACGACAACTGCCGTCTGCCGCCCTTTGATTTCGTTCAGTTCCGCCGCTGGTACCACCAGGCAGGTACGCCCGTGCTGCAGCTGCGGCGCCGCTGGAACAACGCGGCCGGGACCCTGGAGCTGTTCGTGCGCCAGTCGACCCCCGCCACCCCCGGCCAGCCCCACAAGCAGCCCCTGGTGATTCCGCTGGCCGTCGGGCTGGTGGGCCAGGCGGGCCAGCCCCTGCCGATGCGGCTGGTGGCCGAAGACCCCGACCACGGCGCGGCGCCCCTGCTGGGCCGCCGCTGGGGGGCAGGCACCCGCCTGCTGCTGATCGACCAGGAGGAGCAGTGCTTCCGCTTTGAGGGGCTGCCAGCCCAGTCCCCGCCTCCGGCCCTCTCCCTGCTGCGCCAGTTCTCGGCGCCGGTGCGGGTGGAGCTGGGGCGGCCCAGCAGCGAGCTGGTGCACCTGCTGGCCGCCGACAGCGACCCCTTCGCCCGCTGGGACGCGGGCCAGCTGTTGCTGCGCCGGGCCGTGCTGCGCCGGGCCGCCGGCCGGGTGGATGGGGGTCTGGAGGAGGCGCTGATCGCCGCCTTCGAGCGGATCCTGGCCGATCCCTCCCTGTCGGAGGCCAGCCGCAGCGTGCTGCTGGCCCTACCAGGCCTGGCCGAACTGGAGGATGCCACGCCGCAGCCCGATCCGCCGGCCCTGTTCGCCTCCCTGCAGGCCCTGCGCGGCCGCTTCGGGGAGGCCCTGGCCGAACCGCTGCAGCGGGCCCTGCAACGTTGCAGCGATCAGTGGTCTTTGGCCTGGCCGGAGGGAGTGGGCGACCGGATGCTGACGGGCTCAATCTGGAGCTGGCGGGTGGCCGCCGGCGACGCGGCGGTGATCGCCGCGGCGCGGGCGGCGGTGGACGGCCCGTCGATGACCCTGGCCCGGGCGGGCCTGCGGGCGCTGCAGGATCACCCGATCGCCGCCCGCCAGGAGGCGGTGGACGCCTTCTACGCCCGCTGGGAGCACAAGCCGGTGATCCTTGATTCCTGGTTCGCCCTGGAAGCCTCAGCCCCCTTCGCCGATGGCCTGGAGCGGGTGCAGCGGCTGCTCGACCATCCCCGCTTCGATCCGGCGGCCCCCAATTCGGTGCGGGCGGTGCTGGGGGGACTGGCCGGCAACCCGCCGGTGTTCCATGCCGCCGACGGCAGCGGCTACCGCTTCATGGCCGACCAGATCGCCGCCCTGGACCAGCGCAATCCGATCACGGCCTCGCGCCTGGCCAAGGTGTTCAGCCGCTGGCAGAGCTACGGCCCCAGACGGCGGGAACGGATGCGGGAGGCCCTCGACCAACTGGCGGCTGTCGAACTCTCCGCCAACACCCGCGAGGTGGTGGGGCAGTGCCTCGGCGCAGCTCCCGAGAACGCCTAGCGGCTGCCAAACACCTCTTTGTTGAGGCGCCGGAAGGCGGCCTGCCGGACGGCGGCCCCCTCCGGACCGGCGTACTGACCCCAGAGCCCCTCCCAGTAGAAGAAGATCACGCCGTGGCCCCGGGCGGCGGAGAGGCGCACCTTCTGCTCGAGGGTGGCCATGTCGGGGGTGCGGCCACCGAAGCCGGAGAGGATGCCGATCTCCACGGGCATGCCCCAGCGGCGGGCCTTGACCAGCGCCGGCTGGTCGAGGTCGCGGGCGAAGCCCTTCACCGAATAGGCATAGTTCTGGACGATGAGGTCGTCGACCAGCTCGCCCAGGGCCCACAGCTCCCAGTCCTGCAGCCAGTGGTTGTAGGCGAAGCGGAACGGGCCCGGCGACAGGCTGATGACGGTGCGGCGCGGGCCGCCCACCTCCTGCAGGGTGCCCCGCAGTTCCCGCAGCAGGGCGGTGAGCTGCTGGCGACGCCACTTCATCCAGTAGCGGTCGTTGAAGTTGGCAGGCGGCTCCCGGCCGGTGTCTGCGAGATAGAGGGCCCGGGTGTAGGGGTCGTAGCCCAGCTCCACCGGCCAGGCGAAGTGGTCGTCGAGCTGGATGCCGTCGACGCCGCAGCGCTGGACGATCTCCTTGATCAGGCCGATGAAGCGGGCGCGCACCCCGGGGTGGGCCGGATTCAGCCACACCCGCAGGTCCTTGAGCGGGGAAGTTTTCAGGTTGGCGCCATGCATGGCGTAGAGGGCACTGCCGTCGGAGCGACGCAACACCCACTCCGGGTTCTTCTGGACGACCTCGGCATCGCCGGGCTCCATCAGGCCGTACTCGAACCAGGGGATCACCTGCATGCCACGGCGATGGGCCGCCTTTGTGAAGCGGCAGATGGGGTCGAGGCCAGGGTTGGAGCGGGCCAGGGCCGGCTCCATGGGCGCCCAGCGGCTGCGGTGGAAGGTGGCGCCCCGGCTCCAGACGTTGGGATAGAGGGTGTTGAAGCCGGCCGCGTCGAGCTGCGCCACGGCGGTCTCGATGCGGGCGGCGTCGTAGTAGAGGGGGCTGGGGCTGTTGGTGAGCCACACCCCCACCCGGCGCTCGAACCCCTTGGGCAGGCGGCTTTGGCTTTGGGCATCGGCTGGCTGGGGCGCCCCCACGGTGAGGGCCAGCAGGGCCGTCACCAGCACGGTGAGGGGCACCGGCAGATGGCGCTTGAGATGGGCGAAACGCTTCAGGGGCACCCGCTGGACGGGCGATGGGGGGGAGGGCATGGCGGTGCCGCTCAGCGGAACATCGAGCTGACGGAGCTCTCCTGGTGGATCCGCCAGATCGTTTCACCGAGCATGTTGGCGATCGAGAGCACCCGCAGCTGGGGGAAGTGCAGATCGAGGGGCAGGGGAATGCTGTTGGTCACCACCACCTCCTCAAACAGGCCCGGGGTGGAGAGGCGCTCGACGGCGGGCGGGGAGAACACGGCGTGGGTGGCGCAGGCCAGCACCCGGGCCGCCCCCCGGGAGCGCAGCAACTGGGCGCCCTGGAAGATGGTGCCGCCGGTGTCGATCATGTCGTCGATCAGGATCGCCGTCTTGCCGACCACATCGCCAATCACGGTCAGACTTTCGGCCACATTGTGGCCGGAGCGGCGCTTGTCGATGATCGCCAGGGGCGCATCCTGCATCTGCTTGGCGAAGGCCCGGGCCCGTGCCACACCGCCCACGTCGGGGGAGACCACCACCACCTCACCCAGGTCCCGGGTGGAGAGATAGTCGACCAGGACCGGTGAGCCGTAGATGTGGTCGCAGGGGATGTCGAAGTAGCCCTGGATCTGGGAGGAGTGCAGGTCCATGGCCAGCACCCGCTCGACGCCGGACTTGACCAACAGGTTGGCCACCAGCTTGGCCGTGATCGATTCCCGCCCGGCCGTCTTTCGGTCAGCGCGGGCGTAGCCGTAGTAGGGGATGACGGCCGTGATCTGGCGCGCCGAGGCCCGCCGACAGGCATCCACCATGATCAGCAGCTCCATCAGGTGATCGTTCACCGGAGCACAGGTGGGCTGGATCAGAAAGACGTCGCAGCCGCGGATCGACTCCTGGATCTGGATGTAGAGCTCGCCATCGGCGAAGCGCTTGATCACCCTGGGGCCGTCGGGAACACCGAGGTAGGCGGCGATCTCGTGCGCCAGGCCGGGGTTGGAATTGCCGCAGAACAACCGCAACCGGCGAGGGTCGTGGCTGGTGAGGGGCGGCTGCCCGCTCTGCTCCACCCGTTCAGCGGTCGAGAAAGTGGACAAGGGCGCAGGCGGCGTTGCTTCGCAGCACGATGGTAGAAGCGAGCCGGCCCAGACAGTGCAAACAACCATGTCGGTTTCAGGGACCGAAACGCAGCTCGGCGGCGGCCTGCTGCTGCTGGGCCTGGGGCGGCGCCAGGAGCTGGAGGGCCTGGCGGCGGTGGCGGCGCGGCTGGCCGCCGCCGAAGGCGTGCCCCTGCGTCAGCTGACCGGCGCCGAGGATCCCAATGCCGGCCTGGCGGCCCTGAAGGCCGGGGCTGCGGGCCCCTGGCTGGCCGCCCTGCCCCTCGATCCCGGCCTGCCGCTGGAGCGGGGCGGCAGCTGGGCCGAGGCCCTCGGGGCCTGGCGCCAGCCCTGCCTGCTGGTGCTGCGGGGGGAGCAGCTGGACACGGGGCTGCCGGCGGCCGGCGCCGCCCTGCTGGAGCGCTGGCGAGTGCCCCTGGCCGGGCTGGTGCAGGTGGGCGGCGACTGGCAGCCAGCCATCCGCCGCCGCGACGGCCTGCCCTGGCTGGGCTGGCTGCCTGAGATCGGCGAGGGGAGCGGCGAGGCGAACGAAGAGGCCGAGGCGGCGATGGCGGCGCTGCAGCACGTGCTGCGGGGCCGCTGGCGGGTGCTGCAGGCGGCCTAGGGGCCCAGGGCCCTCACTCGTTGCTTTGCTCCTCGCCACCAGCGCCAGCCCCAGGGGCGCCGGGGTCCATCGTGACGCCGAGCTCGCGGCAGGTGCCGATCGGATCGACGCCCGGTGCCAGGCCGAGGGCCTTGCGCAGCGCATCGATCTGGCCCACCGACTGGAGGTCGATCGTGTTGGCGACCTGCTGGCAGGCGATCGTCTGCAGGGCCCGGCCATCGGGGCGACCGCACCCGGCCAGGAGGCCGAGGGCAGCAAGCGCGGCAAGAGAGACAACCCGATTCATGGGGATGCCGGAGAGAATGCCCGCCAACTTAATGGCGCCCGACTCACTCCCCGAGGGCCTCGGACACGGCGCGCTGGAACACCGCCTCCTCGGGGGTCACGCCGGTCCACTGCTCGAAGATCTGCATGGCCAGCTGCACCAGCATCTCGACGCCATCCACCACCGGGCAGCCGCAGCTGCGGGCCGTGGCCAGGAACGGGGTGATGCGGGGGTTGGTGATCACATCCACCACCACGCAGGCCGGATCCACCGTGTCCCAGCGGACGGGCACCGGCTCCAGCTCCGGCGCGCAGCCCAGGTGGGTGGCGTTCATCAGCAGGGTGGTGCCCCCCGGCACCACCACCTCCCCCTGCCAGGGCTGCCACACCGCCGGCACGCCGGAGGCGCGGGTGACGGTGTCCGCCACCTCCTGGCCCTGCTCCTGCCGCCGGGTGACCAGGGTGAGGTGGGCCGCGCCGGCCCAGGCCATCTCCACCGCCATCGCCCGGCCGGCTCCGCCGGCACCGAGCATCACCACCCGCTGCCCCGCCAGGGGCGCCAGCTTTTCGATCGCCTTCACGACCCCCTTGCCGTCGTTGTTGTGGCCGATCAGGCGGCCCGCTTCGATCGTGAGGTAGTTGGCGGCACCGATGGCCCGCACGTCGTCATCGACGTCATCGAGCAGGGGCAGCACCGCCACCTTGTAGGGCACGGTGATCGCCATGCCGCGGTACCCCAGGGGCACCAGGGCCTTCACCGCCAGGGCCAGGTCCTGGGCGCTGGCGATGTCGTTCTTCCAGAACTGCCAGCACAGTCCGTGGTGGGCGTAGACCGCATCGAACATCCGATCGATCGGGTTCTCGGCCACCGGATGGCCGAGCATGCCGGTCATCTGCTTCTGGAGAGGGATCACGGCGAGCCGGCGGCAGGCCCCAGGCTGGCAAGGGTGGGCGAGCCGGGCGGAACGCCGGACGGAAGCGACACAACCGCCCTCAGATCTTCAGCGTCACCAGGCTGAGGAGGGTGGTGGTGCCGGTGGCGATGAACTGGACCCCGATCGCCAGGGTGAACAGGCCCATCACCTTGATCAGCACGGTCATGCCCACATGGCCCAGCAGCCGGGTGAGGCGGGAGGCGAAGGTGAACATCAGGCCGATCAGGATCGCCATCGCCCAGATCGCCGCGAACAGCTCGAGGCGGCGGTCGAGGGTGCGGGCCCCCTCGGCGAACACCGTGATCGTTGACATCGTGCCGGCCCCGGTGGTGAGGGGCAGGGAGATCGGCACGATCGCCGAGGAGGTCATCTGCCCCACATCCATGTGGGACGCATCGAAGTTCTTCTCGTGCGAATCCCCCGGATCGGTGGCATTGAGCATGCTCAGGCCGCTGAAACCCAGCAGCAGACCGCCGGCGATCTGGAAGGCGCTGACGCTGATACCGAAGAACTGCAGCACCGCCGTGCCCAGGAAATAGGCGGCCAGCATGATCAGCAGACTGGAAAGGGTGGTGATGCGGATCACCCGCCGCACCTGCCGCTCCGGCACGCCCTGGCTCAAAGTAAGGAACGGCCCGAAGGCGGGGAAGTTGTTGGCCACGGCGAACAACCCCAGCAGATAGTGCTGGAAGGTGCTGGGTGGCATCAACTGAGGGGGGATGGCCATGGTGCCCAGTATCACTACGGGGCTGCGGGTTCCTTCCACAGCGGCGTTGTCGCGCCGGGGTCCAGCTGTCGCAGACCCTTGTGTTTCTCCTCGGCGGGTTTGAGCGGCAGGCTGGCGAACTGCACCGGCTTGCTGCCATCCAGTCCGGCCGCCAGCAGGCTGAGGGTCTCGCTCGGCGAGAGGTTGGTCTCCACCTTCGGCTGCAGCTGGCTCACCAGGAACGGCAGCTTCGCCAGCCGTTCGGGCTGCAGCATCCGTTCCCTGAGGCTGCTCGCCACCAGCTGCTGGTTGCTGCGACGGCCGGTGTCGCCCAGCCACGGGTCACGGAAGCGCACCAGCTGCTCCACCTTCGCGCCCCCCAGCTGCTGGAGCCCGGCCTCCAGGTCGATGGCCAGCTTCTGGGTGTTATCGGTGTAGCTCATCCGCCGCGGCGGGCTGAGTTCCAGCCCCCCCAGGCCGTTGACCAGATCCCTCAGCGCCCCCCGGGAGAGCACCATGTAGCGGTCGGGGGCGGGGGGCTGCAGCCCCACCAGCTCCCGCACCGCATCGGCGGTGAGCGCCACGCCCCCGACGCGGAACGCCTCACCGAGCCGTTTCACTCCCTTCTGGCCGGGCAGGTTCACCGCCACTTCGGTGGGCAAGTTGAGCACCTGCAGGGGCCCCGCGGGATTGATACGCACCAGCAGCAGGGCATCGGCGTTGGCGGGGCCGGCGGGGGCGGCCTTGTTGATCGGCGCGCCGATCCGCTCGGCGTCGCTGCCGATCACCAGCAGGGTGATGGGCCGAGCCGGCGGGGCGGCCAGGCTGGCGGGGCCCACGTCGGCCGTGGGGGCCAGGGCCCGATCGGGCATCGGCCAGAGCAGCCCCAGGGTGGCCATCCCGACCACGGCGCCGGCGGCGGTGATGCCGAGGTTTTTCAGCAGCCACCCGTTCAGCAGGGGGCGCTTCGAGGCCGGTGCCGTCGCCGTGGTGGTCGCAGAGCCGGGGGTCCCGCTGGTCGGGGTGTCGGCGGGGCGGCGGGGCTTCCGGCGGGCGGGCATCGGGGCCGAAACGGAGGGGTGCTTGGGGGCACTCTGACGCAGGCGACGCCCCCCTCGGCCCCAGGCGCCTTTGGGGGGCCGGCGGCATGGAAGCGCGACGACGGATAGCTTGAGCGTCGAGCCACCGCGCCCCTCCACCGCTTGTCCACCGTTCCTTCACCGGCGCCGTCGTCCCTGGCGCCGCACGATCGAGCCCGACCCCTGGCCAAGGGCAGCCCCAAACCCGCCAAGGATCTCTGCAGCGACTGCGGCCTCTGCGACAGCCGCTGGGTGGCCTACGTGCGCCGGGCCTGCGCCTTCCTGGAGCAGCGATTCGAGGCGATGGAGGAGCAGGCCCACGGCCGCAGCCGCCGCCTCGACGACGAGGACGAGCTCTATTTCGGCGTGCACCAGCGCATGGTCACCGCCCGCCTGCACCAGCCGATCGAAGGGGCCCAGTGGACGGGCATCGTCAGCCGCATCGGCGTGCGGGCCCTGGAAACGGGACTGGTGGATGCGGTGCTGTGCGTGCAGCAGAGCCCGGACGACCGCTTCAGGCCGGTGCCGGTGCTGGCCCGCACCCCTGAAGAGGTTCTCGCGGCCCGGGTGAACAAGCCCACCCTCTCCCCCAACCTGGAGGTGCTCGAGCAACTGCCGGGCAGCGGCATCGAACGGCTTCTGGCCATCGGCGTGGGCTGCCAGATCCAGGCCCTGCGTGCGGTCCAGGCCACCCTGCCCCTGCAGAAGCTCTACGTGCTCGGCCTGCCCTGCGTCGACAACGTGAGCCGGGACGGGCTGCAGACCTTCCTGGAGAGCGCCAGCCGCTCCCCCGACACGGTGGTGCACTACGAGTTCATGCAGGACTTCCGCATCCACTTCCGCCACAGCGACGGCGAGGAGGAGACGGTGCCCTTCTTCGGGCTCGACACCCCCGCCCTCAAGGACGTGTTCGCGCCGAGCTGCCTGAGCTGTTTCGACTACACCAATGCCGGCGCCGATCTGGTGGTGGGCTACATGGGCGCCACCTTCGGCCGCCAGTGGGTCACCGTGCGCAATGCCCTCGGCCAGGAGCTGCTGGATCTGGTGGAGCCGGAGCTCGACCTGGCGCCGGTGACCAGCTCCGGCGACCGCCGCCAGGCGGTGCAGCAGGGCATCGACGCCTACGAGAAGGCCCTGAAGCTGCCGATGTGGCTGGCGGAGCTGGTGGGGGTGTTCGTGCAGCGCTTCGGGCCGAAGGGCCTCGAATACGGCCGTTTCTCGATCGATTCCCACTTCACGCGCAACGCCCTCTGGCTGCAGCGCCACCACCCGGAGAAGGTGGAGGCCCACATCCCCGCCTTCGCCCGCCGGATCGTGGCCCGCTACCGCCTGCCCCAGCCGTGAGCAGCGATCCTCGGGCCTGCGGGGTACTGCTGCACCCCACCGCCTTGCCGGGCACGCCGGCCTGCGGCAGCTTCGGAGAGGCCGCCCGCCTTTGGATCGACCTGCTGGCCAGCGAGGGGGTGGGGGTGTGGCAACTGTTGCCCCTGTCCCCCACCGATGCCACCGGCTCCCCCTACAGCTCCCCCAGTGGCTCAGCCCTCAACCCCTGGCTGATCGATGCCGACGATCTGGTGGTCGGAGGGCTGATCACCCCCGCCGACCGGGATGCCCTGCCCGCCGGGCCCAGCGATCGCCTCGATCCGGCCGCCGCCGCGGAGCGGGCGGCCGCCATCGCCGTGGCCCTGGGGCAGCGATGGTCCGACCAGCCCCAGCAGAGCCAGGAGGCCTTCGCTCGCTGGGAGCAGCGTCAGCGCTACTGGCTGGTCGACCATTGCCGCTTCATGGTGATCCGCCGCCTGCAGGGGGGACGGCCCTGGTGGGAGTGGCCGGAACCCCTGGCCCGGCGCCAGCCCGCGGCTCTGCGGGCCCTGGTCGAGGCCCAGAGCCTGGCCCTGCAGGAGGAGGCCCTGCTGCAGTGGCAGCTCCAGTGCCAGTGGAGCCGCCTGCAGCAGCGCGCCCATGACCAGGGGGTGCGGCTGGTGGGGGATCTTCCCTTCTACGTGGCCCACGACAGCGCCGATGTCTGGAGCCACCGGCGCCTGTTCTCGCTGCACTCCGATAGCGGGCTGGTGGAGCAGAGCGGCGTGCCGCCCGATTACTTCGCCGCCACCGGCCAGCTGTGGGGCACGCCCGTGTACCGCTGGTGGGCCCACCGCCTCAGTGGCTTCGGCTGGTGGCTGCAACGGCTGCAGCGCCAGCTGGAGCTGATGGATCTGCTGCGCCTCGACCACTTCCGGGCCCTGGAGGCCTACTGGAGCGTCCCGGGCGGCGACACCACCGCCGAGCACGGCACCTGGCGGCCCTCCCCCGGCCGGGCCCTGCTGCGCCGCCTCTGGGGGCGCTGCCGCCGCCAGGGCCTGCTACTGGCCGGCGATCGGCTGCCGCTGATCGCCGAAGACCTGGGCGTCATCACCCCGGCGGTGGAGGCCCTGCGCGATCGTTTCGAGCTGCCCGGGATGAAGATCCTCCAGTTCGCCTTCGACGGCAACGACGACAACGCCTACCTGCCGGCGAACTACAAGGGCAGCCGCTGGGTGGTGTATACCGGCACCCACGACAACGCCACCAGCCTCGGATGGTGGCGGGATCTCGACGACGACGCCAGGGGACGGGTCGCGGCGGTAGTGGGGGGTGAGGTGCCAGCGCCGAGCTGGCAGCTGCTGGAGCTGGCCCTGGCCTCGCCGGCCGAGCTGGCCGTGGTGCCGCTGCAGGACCTGCTGGAACTCGGCGACGAGGCCCGCTTCAACACCCCCGGCACGATCGAAGGCAACTGGAGCTGGCGACTGGCTCAGCCTGTGGCCGCGCTGACGGGGTCCCTGCAGGGCTTCGGGGCCATGGCGGCCCGCTACGGACGGGGGCGGGGCGCGGCGGCCGGGGGCGGCAGCGGCGGGTAGAGGAACTGGGCCTGGCCGCTGGTGGGGTCGAGGCTCTGGCCGGCGGCGGTGGCGGGCGCCAGGGGCTGCCCGTTCCAGCGCACCGCACCGGCGGCCGGGGCCGGCTCGAGTCGCAGGCTGAAGGGCGGCAGCACCGGCAGGCTCAGGCTGCCCTGCACCGCCGGCAGCTGGGTTTCCACGCCCCGGTCGCTGCGCAGGGACACCCGGGTGGGCTTGGCCAGCTCCAGGCGCAGCAGGCCAAGGGCCAGATCGGGGCGGTTCTGGCTGGTTTCGCGCCGCAGCCGCTGCAGACCCTGGCCGGCGGCGGCCTTGCCCAGGGGTCGCAGGTCGGGGTAGGCGCCCAGGATGGCCCGGTCCGCATCCTCCAGGTTCGCCTGGTCGGTCTGGGCGGCACTCAGGGGCGGGATCGGCCGCAGGGCGTTGAGGCCCTGGGCGGCCAGCTGGCGCTGCTGCAGGTTGAGGCCATAGACAAGGCCGGCGCACAGCAGCGCATAAAGCACCGTGCCCTGCCAGGTGGTGAAGACATCGATCGAGCCGGGGGTGAAGCGCAGCAGCACCGTGTCCCGCCGCCGCCCGTTGCGCCGCTCCTGCTCCGGCGGCAGCACCCCGTCCAGAGCGCCCACGGGCAGCTCCAGATGGTGTTCCAGCAGGGGAAGCATGGTGCGCAGGTAGGCCGCTTCCGGCAGCCGGTCCCGCCAGCCCCGCTCCAGGGCCTCCAGCACGGCGGTGCTGATGCGGGTGTCGAGCGCCAGCTGGCGCAGGCCGATGCCACGGCTCTCCCGGGCCTCGCGCAGCTGCTGGCCGGCGAGCAGCAGGGGATCCTGGCGTCGCTCCTCCACCACCGTCCCCACGTTCCGGCGCTGGCCCGGCAGGAGCGCGCGCAGACGCTGGAACAGGGACGGGACCGGCTTGGGCAAGGGAGGGGGGCTCAGGGAGCGACAGCCAGGGGGCCCCATTCTCCCGGTTCGACCTCACGCCAGGATCCTTCGGGCAGATCGTCCAGCTGCACCGGGCCGACGGCAACCCGCCTCAGATCCAGCACTGGGTGGCCGAGGATCTCCGCCGTGCGCCGGATCTGACGGTTGCGGCCCTCCCGCAGCACCAACTCCAGCAGGGTGGCGCCGCGGTGGTGGCGCAGCCGATGCAGGTCCACCGGCTGGCTGGGCAGGCCATCGAGGGGTACACCGGCTCGCCAGCGCTCCAGGATGGCTGGCGGCGGCCATCCCTCGACCCACACCTGGTACGTCTTGTGATGGCCGTAACGGGGGTGGGTGAGGCGCAGGGTGAGCTCGCCGTCGTTGCTGAGCAGCAGGGCCCCCCGGCTGTCGGCATCGAGCCGGCCCACCGGATGCAGGCCGCGGCGCAGCTCCGGCGGCAGCAGGTCGAGAACGGTGGGGCGGCCGTGGGGATCGTGGCAGGTGCTCAGCACCCCGGGCGGCTTGTTGAGCAGCAGCGTCAGGGTGGTGCGCGGCAGTTCCAGGGGCTGGCCGTCAACGCTGATGCGGTCGCAGCTGGGATCAGCGCGGTCGCCCAGCTGGGCCAGCTCCCCGTTGACCCGCACCCGGCCGTCGCGCAGCCACGTCTCCGCCTCCCGGCGGGAGCAGAGCCCTGCGGCAGCCACGAGTTTCTGCAGGCGGTCGGCAACCATCCACCCATTCTGCGGACCGCTCCAGGTCGGAGCGAGTCCGCAAAGTGATGGTAGATTTACGAAACCAAATGGTTTCGTAACAAGGGACGATGCCTTCGATCACCGTCACGGCTGCTTCCGCGTCCTTGCTGGTCCCCACCGGCGATTCGCTGCGTTCCTACCTGCGCGACATTGGCCGCGTCCCTCTGCTCAGCCACGAGCAGGAGATCACCCTGGGCCGCCAGGTGCAGGAGCTGATGACCCTGGAGGAGATCCGCGAGGAACTCACCCTGCGCTCGGGCGGCGAGGAGCCCAGCCCCGAGCTGCTCGCCGCCGAGGCGGGCCTCACCCCGGCCATGCTGCGCAAGCGCCTGCACGCCGGCCGCCGCGCCAAGGAGCGGATGGTGGCGGCCAACCTGCGTCTGGTGGTGAGCGTCGCCAAGAAGTACACCAAGCGGAACATGGAGCTGCTCGACCTGATCCAGGAGGGCACGATCGGCCTGGTGCGGGGCGTCGAGAAGTTCGACCCCACCCGCGGCTACAAGTTCTCCACCTATGCCTACTGGTGGATCCGCCAGGGCATCACCCGGGCGATCGCCGAGAAGAGCCGCACGATCCGCCTGCCGATCCACATCACCGAAACGCTCAACAAGCTCAAGAAGGGCCAGCGGGAGCTGAGCCAGGAGCT
>CALSAP010000011.1:0-108129 GCA_943372935.1 Synechococcus sp. UW140 | reverse complement strand
CAGAGCAGCACCGAATCGAGTACAACACATACAGACCGCATTCGGCGCTCCAGGGGCGTACGCCCTTGGAAGTCCTCCAGCAATGGAGAGCGGCCTGACCACCCCACCAGCTCTCATAGGAACTGGACCACGGATGGGGGTCACGTCAGTCCTAATCCCAGGCATCATGGGAACTGAGCTCGTGCTGCCCGATGGGGAGTTGGTTTGGCCGCCGAAAGTAAGTGAGACTCTTTTCGGGTACAACCGCATCGCCAAGCTTCAGGATGCCTCTGTGCTCCCCCGGAAGATCATACCAAATGTAAGCTGCGTAGATTTTTACCGCCCGCTGCAATCGCTGCTCGCCCAGCTGGGCTTCACGACCAGTGGCGACAAGGTGCTGCTCGAGCATCCCTACGACTGGCGAAAGGACCTCTTCGAACTAACCGAGGGGCTAGCGTCCAGACTCGACAGCATTACGGCCGACCGCATAGTAATAGTTGCTCATTCTATGGGCGGGCTGATCTCCCGCCTGATGCTGGAAACGCAGACCTTTCGTGGTCGCCCATGGTTCCCGAAGATCACCAACTTCCTCGCGCTCGCCACGCCGCACAATGGTGCCCCGTTAGCGCTGGCGCGGGTGCTCGGGCTCGAAAGCGCTCTTGGCATCAGCGGCGAGGACTTCAAGAAGCTGGCGGCTAACCCGGCCTATCCCTCGGGCTACCAGCTGCTGCCGGCGCCTGGTGAAGATGCATGTTGGAACGTGTCGGCGGGCGCGGACCTCGCGCCTCTCGACTTTTATGACGACGCAGTAGCGACCTCGCTGGGTATGTCCCCCGCGCTGGTTGCGAGGGTGCGCGCGGTGCATGACGCGCTGAACTCCGGCATAGTGCCCGATCATGTTCGGTATTTCTATTTCAGCGGCGCTGGCCACAAAACGGTGACGCGCATCAATTTCGATGGCAGGAAAGCCCAAATGGTGACTACACCTGATGCCGGTGATGGCACGGTGCCGATGTGGAGCTCCCTGCCCCGAACGGTGCAGAAGCAGGTCGTTGTCAACGAACATTCTAACATTTTCCGCGGGGATCCCTTCAAACGGGTCTTCTTCCGTCTTTTCGGTGCTGACGCCGGAGCACCGCTGGAAGCCCCGATGGATGCCGCCTTCAAGTTGGCGGTTTCACTGCAGCGGCCGATCTTCCAACAGGGGGAGCCGGTCGAGGCGGTTCTCTCTGCTGAGGTGCCCTTCACTACGCTGCAGGGCGAACTTGTTTTTGAGGAGCGTACCGAGGAAGACGCCGCCGGTCCGGTCGCTACACGTGTCAATATCAGCTACAATGGACCAACTATTTCTACTCTTGCACTAAGCATCGAAACGAGCCTGGCAACCGGATTCTATGAACTGCGCTATGAAGGCGACCGCGCACAAGAAGACAGGGTGGTTTTCGCCATCTCCCGTGGCAGCTAACTCTACAAACTAAAACTAATGTATTACAATCAGCTCGACCAAGTCCGCAGGAACACAGGCGACATCGCCGAACGGGCCGCCCGCATCCTTGAAAAGCGCCGAGAGGCGGCTCTCGGCGACGCGCCACCGGTACCGCTAGGCACACTCGAAGCCATGGCCGAGTCGGGCTCAACTCATCTTAACTCCGAACTGGTTCCTGAAGCGCTCGGCCAGCAGGGCCTTGCCGAGGCCATCGTGCTGGCCGAACTCCGCCCGGCATTCTTCGTGATGGAAGGCGGCATCGACTTCGCCGATGCGGTGGAGGCCGACCCGAAGCTCTTAAAGGCCATCGAAGACAATAAGTCTGCGCTGGAGAAGGCCTGCAAGGGGGTTGGACGAGTCGATCTCAATAACCATTTTTCACTGCCTTACGCCGGCAGTGGCTTTCTGATTGATGACACGTTAGTCGTGACAAACCGTCATGTGGCACTGATCTTCGCAGAGCGTCTTCGCTCGGGCTACCGCTTCCGCAAAGGGCGCTTCGGCGCGGACATTGAGGCGCGAATGGACTACCGCCGATTTCTAGGAGACGACACACACCTGCGCGCAGATGTTTCTGAAGTCCTCTATATCGCCCGCGACGACGAGCCCGATTTTGCCCTCCTCCGCGTCACCTCACAACCCGATGCGCCAAAGCTCGCCCTGTTGGGCCAGCGGCCGAAGATCGGCCTCGGCGACCCAGTGGCAGTGATCGGCTATCCGGCTATGGATGGTGACCGCAACGATCAGGCGCTTATGGACGAGGTTTTCCGCGGCCAGTACCAGGTCAAGCGCTTCGCCCCTGGTTTTGTGACCGACCGCACCGACGACGGCATCACCCTGATGGCGGACTACTCATCGCTCGGTGGCAACTCAGGCTCTCCGCTGATCTCGCTTTTCGACGGCACATGTCAAGGATTGCATTTCGCCGGGCGGTTCATGGAGAACAACTATGCCGTGGCTGCCGACGTAATCGAGGCCGCTCGCCGGCAAGTGGTGAGCCAGATTGCAGTGTCCGCAATGCCAGTTGAGACTCCGGTAACTGAGCTGGAGGCGTTGCAACATCGGAATGGCTACGACCCAGACTTCTTGGGCGGCGGTGCTCTCAGCGTTCCGCTGCTCGGCCTGGGGGAATGGGAGCAAGACGCCGCTCCGGTCGAGGGCGGCCCAGAGATCGTGCTGCGTTATCACAATTTTTCTGTGATTCAGTCGGTCTCGCGGAGGCTGCCCCTTTTTACGGCGGTGAACATCGACGGCGCGCAAGCGCTCAAGCTCAAGCGCGTAGGCGAATGGCGTCTGGACGGTCGACTCGACAAGGACCACCAGATCGGCAACGCGATTTACGCTAATACTCCCTTCGACCGCGGCCACATGGTGCGCCGACGTGATCCCGGCTGGGGACCTAACGCACAGGCGGCTGAGATCGACACGTTCCACTACACCAACTGCGTGCCCCAGCACGAGGATCTGAACCAGAAGGACTGGGTCGGGCTCGAGGATTACGTGCTCGAAGCCGCCGAGACTCGAGATTTCCGCGTGAGCGTACTGACTGGGCCGGTGTTCCGTCCGACCGACAAGCGGCTGAAGCAAGGCGTCGGCGCAAAGGACGTGAAAATCCCTGAGGAATTCTGGAAGGTCGTGGCGATGATCGATGCCAATACCGGACGACTCTCAGTTACCGGCTATGTCCTGTCGCATGGACCAATGATCCGCGACCTTGTCGAAAGCGCTTTTGTCTATGGCACTTACAAGACCTATCAGGTGCGCGTCTCCCTTATCGCGAAGCAGACTGGACTAGATTTTGGAGCGCTAACCCAGTTCGATCCGATGGGCGCCGAACTGCCGACTGAGGCTCCCTTTGCTTTGGTGGCCAGATCGATAGAAGGACCGGGTAGTGTGATCCTGACGCCACCAATACTCGGCTAACGGGGCGCAAATGGGACTCTTTACTTTTGACGAACGCAGGGCAATCGTAAATAGGTTGATTTCTATTGGTTTAGATAACCTATCATGGATCTTTGTTATGATTACGGGCGAGAGTCCTGACTCGATTACGAGCCAGAAGACCCAAGCCGCGGCGCTAAATGTGTACGGCCGTATGAGCGACAGTGCGTCCCTGGCCATCATTCTTTGCGATGAGCTGGTGAACTTCTCCCCCACCCATCCGGATAATCTTGCGCTTACTGAGATTGCCAATCGTCTGCGCGCTCAGGCGGCGCAAGCGGTAGGCAATCCGCTGCAGGAACTCTGGATCGGCGCTGAGCCGATGGTGAACCGCTCTGGCCTGCGGGCTCTGTTGGATGAGATCGCCAACGGCGGCTACAATCACGGCGTGATCTATATCGCTGGCGGCCCAATGTCCGGGCGTAGCCACAGCTTCCAGCTGATCCGCCATGTCGCCCGCAGCATGAACATCTGCCATCACAGGGTCGATTTTGCGCTGGCATCGGAGGCACGCACGTTGCGTCATCTCTATGGCGCTCTGAGGGAGGTCTATGCCATCAATGCCGATGGCGAGCCGACACATGAGGGTGCCACCCCCGGTGATGTGGCAACCAAATTCGCTTCCCACCTACGCGCCCGCCTTGCAACTGCACCTCCAGTCGATCCAAAACCCTGGATTGTGATCGACTTTTCTGACGAGGTGCCCGACCCGGCGGTACCCGAATTTATCCGGATGTTCTGCGCCGACCGCGACGCCAACCTGTTCGACAATTGCGTTCTCTTTATACTGGGCCCGACAGCGCATCTCGATTCGATGCGTGGCGAACTGCACAATATGCAAGTTGAGGAACTAGGCTTGGTATCGCAAACTGAGATCTTCGAAGCAGCCGATTTACTGAACAAGCGCGGCAAACAGCAGCTAGATGAAGTCGCGCTGGATTTGCGAGCAAAATCAATTTATGGTGATGTGACGCATCTACCTGAGAATGAACAATTTCCCGCCCTGCGCCGGGCGTTGCTTGAATTGCGGCAGGAGGTGCGCGCGCCATGACCATATTGGCCGAAAGCGACATCGACCTTGCGGCCCTGTCCTATCCGGGTCGAGAACTGGTGCTGTCGTCGGCGGTGCAAGAGCGGTTTCGGCCGAGCCAGCTGATGGACGACTGGTTGGAGCGGCAGGGTCCAGGGGAGCCGAACGCAGCCCAGCTGCAGGAGGCGTTCGACGTCACCCTCTCGCTGGGGGCGCTGACCGGAGAAGGCGCGGAACGACCAGAGGGTGCTGAACTGCCTTTGGCGGTGCGCCGTCAGGTGCTGTCGACCGTCGGACTCTCCGAGGCGCGTGCAGCACTAGCCCGCGAAGGTCCGCGCACCCAAGTCGAGCGCTGCTTCGCTGATCTGGTCGTCGGCAATATGCCCGACGCCGATGCGATGGGGCGCGGCGACCTCTTGGCTTTGGCCACCGCCGCCGCGTGGGCCGAGGGGCTGACGGGCGCCCTTCAGATTGACCCCGGCGAGATCACCAGGCGAATTGCCAACCAGGAATTCGTTGAGCGTGTCGGGGGGACCGATCTCAGCCTCTTCGTCGGGCGCAAGACATTGATCAACGCGCTGAAACGGCTCTGGAGTCTGAAGGACCGCCCGATCGTGCTGATCGAGGGCCCAGGCGGGATCGGCAAGTCGATTGCCGTGGCACGCTTCTTTCAGATTCTGCTGGGCGATGGCGACACAGAGATGCGTCCCGACGCGATCCTTCATCTTGACTTCGACCTGCCCAACATGCAGCGAGCCACCGCTCTCGACATGGCCATCGAGATAGTCCGCCAGCTGGCACTGCGTTGGTCGCCCGATCCGAGCAGTGGGCTGACCGGATATCTGCGCGCGCTTGGCGGAGGATGGTCGTACAGCACTCGCACATCCAAAGCGCAAGGAGTTGACTCACGTGACTACCGCGGCCATTCGACTCCGGATCAGATAATCACAGAGGGGATCAGACTATTCTGCGGGGGCGGCGAGACCCCTCTGCGGCTGATCCTTTTCGCGGACAGCTTCGAGCGCGCCGAGGTGCTTGACGAAGTAGCGGCAACCAATGTCTCGCGCATCGTTGATGCCCTTCGTTCAGCTGGGGCCGATCTGATGGTGATCTACGCCGCTCGTGCCTATGTAAATCCCTACCGACTGACCGATGGCGTCCACCCCTCCCGCCAGAGCGTCAAGCGCTTCAACCAAGGGGAGGCGGTTGACTACATGATCGGCAAGGCCCGTCAGCGTGGAATCGTCCTGACCCGAAAGAGTGCCGGTAGCGCTAATCAGATCATCAAGGGTTGGCCACTGGGCCTTCGCATCGCTGTTTCCATGCTGGGAAACATGCCTGATCCTTTCGACCCCAACGACTGGCTAGCGCAGATAGAGGGCGGTGGCAGATCGGTCCAGGCGACGATATACGAACGTCTGCTGGACCGCATCCTCAACGACAACCTGCGGCGTCTCGCTAAGCCCGGCCTTCTAGTACGACGCATCACCGAGGAAGTGATCGCGCACGTTCTGGCCGAACCCTGCGGCCTGCCCCCGTATGCAGACTTTACCGAACTGATGACCACGGCCGAGCGCGAGGGGCAGCTCTTCTGGCGTGATAGCGCCGACCCAGGGGCGCTCTGGCACCGACAAGACCTGCGCGAGATCATGCTGCCGCTGCTGCGTCTCGATGTGCCCGAGGAGGTCGCCCGGGCGATCCACGACGCCGCTGTCGCCTATTACAGCAAGGAGACAGACGACATCTCCCTCGCCGAAGAGCTGTATCACCGCCTTTGCCGAGGAGATTCTCAGGACACTGTCGAAGCGCGATGGCGAGCTTCCGCTGGGCAGCGCCTAGTCGGTTCGCTGGGCGAATTGCCCGCCCCTTCCGCCGCAATGGTCCGCTTGCTGCTAGGCGGTGGCCGTAGCGACACCGCTGGAGGGCTGGAAGAGCTGCGCGCGGTCGCCCAGAATCGCCTCTCGGACGGGGTGACTGAGCTTTCCGACCTATTCGAGATGGCCGGCGTGCCGGAACGCCTGCAGTCTCCGCTCGGCGACGTGTACGCGCAGTCGCTAACCCGCCAAGGCCGGTTCGATGAACTGGTGGAAGAGGCGGAGAGGATCCCTGCCGCCCACAACGTCCCTGGCCCGATCAAGGCGCGTATCGCGATCTCTGCCGCCGGCGTCGCCGAGGGCCAGGGTGATCTTGACCGCGCCCTCATGTTCTGGCGGCTAGCCCATCGCCAATCCCAACACCTCTACCCGCTGGAGCAGCTCACAGTGCGCATCGGGCTGGCCCGCGTGCCCCGCAAGATCGGCCACGGAACGCAAGGCCGCCATATCCATGTGCTCGCCGCCTGCGACCTGCTGGTGGGCGAAGAGAAGGCAGTGTTCCATCACCGCGTAACCCTGCTGGAGGCGGTCGCCGAACTCTCCGAGATACTCTGGCCTCGCCGCAGCTGGCAGGAACGCGCCGACTTATCTGCAAAGCGCCTTCTTCCAAGGCTATTTCGCCGTCTGCAACCGATGTTCCCAAGCGCGATGAATAGCCGCGCCCGGATTGACGAGCTGACCATGAAGCTGGACATCAATCCGGCTAACGTAAACCGGCCGAGTGATCTTGACAGCCTGATGTACAAGTTCTTCGACGGCGCTGACCCCGACCTGCATGCTCGGGCGCTGGCCGCCCTGCGCAGCGAAGTGGACGCGGCTTTTGCCGCAGCCGTCGGGCGCACTCCGTCCGGCCAGCCGGAATCTGGCGCACCTCAACTGCTTTCCTACTGAGGTATTGACCGTATGGCCAACCGCCGGAAGCTTCTTTTCGACCTGTTCCTGACCTTGTTCCGCAGCAATGAGGACCTCTACGAGGCCATTGCCTCGCTCGACTACGTGCAGATGCCGTTTCTGCTTGCAGGCCTACCGGGGCTCAATTCCAGCCGAATCGCCTTCACTCTGCCCGCGGTCCAACAGCTTGACGTCCACGGCCAGATCGGCGCCCCGCTCTTCGACTTACTTACCCCTAGGTTTCCCGCACGGGTAGAGCTCATCGAATCGGTTTCCCGGGCGTGGACCGGAAGCGGTGCCACCGACGAGGGCGAAATTTCCCTAGCCCCAGAAGCCGATGCCACCGCAGTCTCCGCCGTCGACGTCGCCACCCATGAAAAGATCATGGGCGAGCGGCCAACCTTCCTAGACGTGGCTTATCTCAAACGCGGTTACGAGACTGCGCGCGCAGTGGTCAAGCTGCGGATGCGCTTTTCCACTGGCTGGTATTCCGGCACCGCCTTCCTGATCGCACCGGGCCGGCTGCTGACCGCGCATCACAATTTGATGCAGTCCTCCGGCGAGAAGGCGCTCGAGGTCACTGCGCAATTCGACTACGAACGCGCTATCAACGGTCCGGAAGCTGAAGGGTCGACGGCCCCATGCATGGTGGAAAGTATCATCGGCGAGGCTGCTGATGACTGGGCGGTGATCGATCTTTCCACGCCGAAGCAAGATTGTCCCCCAGTCCGGTTGTCCGATACCCGTGCCATCGCTGAAGATCGCGTCGCGATCATCCAGCATCCGAACGGAATGGCAAAACAGGTGGCAATGCACAACAACCTTGTTACCTTCGCCAACGATTCACGCGTGCAGTATCTGACCGACACCCTTCCGGGCTCATCCGGTGCGCCGGTGTTCGATAGTAAGTGGAACGTAGTTGCCCTGCACCATGCTGGTGGCGACCTTGCCCTGCCAGGAACAAAGCAACTCGTTTACCGAAACCAGGGGACCTCCATCACCCTAGTTCGCGAGCGCATGACCGCGCTGGGTATTCATCTCTGAGCTCCTGCCAAGTCTGGGCGAATGAAGACCATCTGTAGCGGCATGGTGATTTCCACCAAAGTCGCTTGCTTAGTCGCTTTTAATCACAGCGGCACTTGCTGCCGCTAATCATTTATCTGTTCCGCCACGTCGCGCCCTCATTCTCCAGCCCTCAGGAGTCATCCGAGCGCATTCCAGTTATAGACCCAGCCGTGCCTTCTAATCCCTCTGCACAGCAGGAACTCCAGGCTGTTATTATTGGCGCGTCAAAAGCTAGATTGGAACTGACATCATATTTAAGGGTCGCACCATTGAAATGAAAGCGCTAATCCCAACAGGCCCACGGCTTTCCAAGCGGCAGGCTGCACTATGCTGTACGTAGTTGAAATACCATGCTCAGGCTTAAGGTCTGCTAACTCTTCATGCTGAAATGCGACACTTCGAACACCTCCCTGGAGTGGACAGGCCGCCGTCGGGCCTGCTTCGATAGAAGTAGCGTCTTGCCTGCCAATCATGGGCAGCGTTCGAAGGATGTGTCGTGCTTGATGGGAACCTGCAAGGCATCGTTGCGTGATTGTAGCCAGGAGGCTACAGTTGGAGGATGGTTGAAGTCCGCCAGGCAGAGCGGTTCGTCCGATGGCTTGAGGGTCTGCGTGATCTGAGAGGCAGGGCGAAGGTTCTGGCCAGGATCGAACGCCTCATCGGCGGCAATCCTGGTGACGTCAAGCCCGTTGGGGCCGGCGTGTCGGAGTTGCGGATCAACTACGGCCCTGGATACAGGGTCTATTACCTGCAGAGGGGAACCGCCTTGATCATCCTGTTGGCTGGTGGAGACAAGCACTCACAATCCAAGGACATTGATGAGGCCCTGCTGTTGGCTGTCAACCTGAGTCAGGAGACCTGATGAAAACCAAGACAAGCCCGTGGGACGTTGCCGAGCATCTGCGCACTCCAGAGGAGATGGCGGCTTACTTAGAAGCCTGCATCGAGGAGGCGGATGGAGATGCGGCTTTCATTGCCAAGGCTCTAGGCGATATCGCGCGAGCCCAGGGAATGACCCAGGTGGCCAGAGACTCAGGTCTCTCCAGGGAGAGCCTCTACAAGGCCCTCTCTGGAGAGCGCAGCCCCAGCTTTGACACCATCTTGAAGGTCGTCTCGGCCCTTGGACTGAAGTTGAGCGCAAGTGTGAGAAGTGAAGCGGAGGTGACTTGAACGCTGCTGGCGAGGTAAAGGTCTGCCATGTTTGCCTGTGAAGAAGCGGCACCTTCGAACAAGCCCCTCGAGTGGACAGGCCACCTTCGAGTCGGCACTGATCGCCAAATCTCCCTGCCTGCCACTCAGGGGCAGCGTTCGAAGGATCTCAACACTATGATTCCATGACATAGTCCAAGTTACTAAGCCCCTTGGGGAGCGATCAGATGCTTGAAAACCTCAAAGAGGGAATGCTTGAAGAAGTCATTGTCGTTCCACTCAGAAAGATAGTCAACGAGCGAGGACACCTAATAGAGGTGCAGCGCTCTGACGATAACCACTACCTTGGATTCGGACAAGCATATATTACGTCGACAACACCAGGAGTGGTTAAAGCTTGGTATCGTCACTCAACGCAGCATGATCAGATCGCGCTACTAAAAGGTGCTCTGCATCTGGTTCTCTTTGACACACGGGAAAACTCCAAGACGTGTCACCTACTTCAGCACATCTACCTTGATGAGGATAACCCTCTGCTCGTGCAGATACCTCCAGGTATTTGGCACGGATTCAAGGCGATGGCCGCAGAACCGACCTTGCTTCTCCACCTAAACACTGTCCCTTTCGATTTCTTGAATCCGGATGAAGATCGCCTCGCACCTGACGACTGCAGCATCCCCTATCGCTGGGGCAATAATTGCTGATGGAATTGTCGCTGATCACGAACAATCCTGCGCTTGCAAACTTGGCGGAAGATGCGGGAATTGATCGCATTTTCATTGATCTAGAACGTCTCGGCAAGGCTGAACGGCAGTTTGACCGAGGACTGTTTCTGTCCGATCATTGTATTAATGACATTGCACAAGTCCGACATGTGCTGGATCGGGCCAAACTGATGGTACGTGTAGATCCGCTCCATCGCGGCAGCGAAGTCCAGATCAACAACGTCATTAACTTGGGGGCTGACTTGGTAATGTTGCCTTACTTTCATCAGCTCGATGAGGCCATGGAGTTTCTCGATTTAGTGGGCAACAGGGCGGCTGCTGTGCTGCTAGTGGAGACGCGTGAAGCGGCAGAAATCTTGGGTGAACTGACCAGGCTCCCTGGCTTGTCTGAAATTCATATTGGGCTTAACGACTTGAGTCTTTCTTTTGGCAAGGCGTTCCTTTACGATCTCATTGCGGATGGCACAATTGATGGGCTATGCGAGACGTTGAGAAGCTCTGGTCTCCCATTCGGTTTCGGCGGAATCGGCAGCCTGCGCCGACGTAACCTACCGATACCGCCCGAGTTGATTTTGGCTTATCAGGTTTGCCAAGGGGCCACCCGCGGGTGGCTTAGCAGGTCGTTTCGTGAAATTGAGTCCTCCTTCTGGAAAGAAGATGTCAACGCCCTACGCCGGGTAATCGCCGTATGGAGTTGCGCTGATACCGGGGAGTATGAGCGAATGAGAATGAAGCTTCTGTGCCATATTTCTGGTCATTAAACCAGGGCGTTTCATCTTTTGAACCAGATAGAAGAAAGCCCCCTCCTGACAGCATTGAAGATAGATAGCAAAATCCTAACGATTGGATGGTGATAGTGCTGTGCGATACGCTCAAGCAGACGAAGCTTGATTTTTTGAGGCAGGAAAGATAGATTGAGTTCTGTATCGGGGATCAACCCAGCCGGAACGACCACATAAGCGACGGAAAGAATCGATTCGTAATTACGTTTAACTTTGTCAATATCCCACATGTATTGACCCCCCAATCCGTGCCTCATTTCAGCTGACGACAGGCCTGTTTTGAGTTCGGCATATCTTTGCTTAGCATAAGCTAAGCCTAAGAACTTATAGTGGAGCATTTTGAGTTCGACTGAATTGGGGTAAACCACATTGCCTGTGGGATGGGCCGTATGACGGCCAATATCAAAATGAATTTCTTCAATTGCCTGGGGATTAAAAACCATGATCTTATTTAGCAAACTTGAGGGGCCTGTAAGGCTTTGTGTCTTTGCTCCAAGTCTCACTTCATCACACAATCTCCCTTGGCTTGATGGAAATTCAAAAGCCACCATTTCATAGCCCTGCGCGGGAAGAACAGTGACACCATGTTGTCGGCAGCATTGCAAATACGCCTCAATGCTCCTATGATAAACGTGCTCGTCAATATTGCATGTGATTATCCAATCAGTCTTTGACCGATTCTCTTTCCATGCTTCATTGAAAAAAATGCGTGACTGCTCAATATAAGAGGCTTCTTTGCGATTCGCCTTGATAAGCCTGACTTTTGACTGGTCTTGCAGGAATTCTACAGAACCATCCGTAGAGCCATCGTCAATGATGACGAATCCTTCAACAAAGGGATCATAGTGTCGCATAAAGTAGGGAAGCATTCGCAACTCATTCCAGCAATTGGCGTAGACGTAGACTCTCATTTTGTTGATGATTGACTGAGTGCTTGCTATTCGCATGATGATAGCAAAGGATCAATCATGGTTGAACGATTCCCTTCGGTAGGTGAAAGCTAGCAGCGACATGGGCATGTGAGTTCTAGCCGCTGCGCAGAGGCACTCCGAACATGCCCATAGTGTGGACAGATCACCAAATCGCACTTCTCGAAACCTCATGCACTTTGCCTGGAACTCAGGGGCAACGTTAGCCGAATCTCTGTGAAGGGCGGCGGGCTGAGCGGAGGAACAGGATGCGCTCTAGCATGTGGGATATTGCTACAGTGGCTTCAGGTCAGAGTTAAACATGAATTTCACTTTGCAGTGCGAACAAGAAGTAGACGGTCGTTGGATTGCAGTGGTGCCGGAGCTACCTGGAGTCCTTGCATACGGGAGTTCCTCTGCTGATGCAATGTCAAAGGCTGAAATACTGGCCCTTCGTGTTATCGCTGATCGGCTTGAAAATGGCGAATCCGAGCCAGTCAGCATCCGGTTTTCGCTTCCACCCTCTGCATGAGTAACTGGCCTTCAGCCAAAGCCAAGAAAGTCTTAGCAGCCTTGCAGTCCATTGGATGGAGAGTTAAGCGTCAGTCAGGATCTCACAAGACGCTTGAACATCCAGGCTATCCGGACTGTGTATTTGCGTTCCATGATGGCGAGGAGATTGGCCCCAGGATGTTGTCGCGAATCGGTAAGCACACCTGCCTTGAACCAGGTGATCTGTGATGCAGGCGGGAAATCGGCTAACAATGCCATACACCTTAGCCGCCCCCTGATGATCTTTGTTGAGCTTCCTCGATCTTGGCGGCCAGGTGATGGCAAGCGTTATACGTTCAAGACTTTTCTGAAAAAGCCCACCACTACTACGCCCAGCATGGGCTGCACAAAGCCTGTAAACAAACTTCAGCAGCACCTGGTCAGCCTGAGGTTGCACCGTTCTCATACGAGCGTTGGCGGCACATCGAGCTAGAACCTTCAATTACTGGGCGCTACAAGATATATCTAGACACCAGAAACTGGATCTTGCTTCGTGACGTGGTCTGAGGTGGACTGGTTCTTCTGGACAGAGCCCATCGATGAGCATGTGCCGTACCCACAGTCCCGATTTCATGGCCAGGCTCGCCATGAAGCGATCAGTAACCGCTGGCCATCCAGGAGATCGTTGCCGACCACGCCATCCACCCGATCCAGGTTAGCTAGTGGGAGCGGCAGCTGCTCGGTGGCGCCAGCGAGCTGTTCACCAGAGGCAAGAATTCCACGGACAAGGACGAGAGCCAGACCAAGGAGACGGAGCTGCGCCAGCAGCTCGGGCGGCTGCGGATCATGGCCAGGATCGATGACCCTTATCTGGAAGACATTGGCAAGCCGCCGAATCAGTCGCAGGGGATGGCCCTTGGGGGTTCGGTCCTCAGTGCCGTTGGGCCATAATCCCGCTGCTCGGTTGGTTCTTCAGCAGCCTTCTCGACCACTTCGTGCGAGACCTCTGCTGTGACTTAGCCAAAGGGCAGGTCAACGCGAGCGTTGCGGCCCAGGGCCGAGGGAGTCAACCAGAAAATCGATCATGGTGCGCACGCGCAGTGGCATGTGACGGTTGCCGGGATACAGGAGCGAGAACGGCCGTGACGCTCCGGCGTGATCGGCCAGCACCTCAATCAGGCGCCCGTCGCGCAGGTCGTCTTCGACCAGGAAGCGGTAGGTCTGCACCAAACCCGCCCCGGCGCGCGCCAGCGTGATCGGCGCGAGGATGTCTTCGGCGCAGCGCAGCCGACCCGGCGTCGACAGCTCGATCGTGTGCCCCTCGCTCTGCACCAGCCAAGGCACCACCTGGCCGCTACTGGGCAGCACGAATTGGATGCACTCGTGCCGTGCCAAGTCATCTGCGGTGCGCGGTGGACGTTGGTGATTGAGGTAGCTGGGCGCTCCAACGATCAGCAACGGCGCGTCCTCGAGTTTGCGCGCCACCAGGCCGGAGTCGGGCAGCACACGGCCACGCACTGCGAGATCGAAGCCTTCATCGGTGAAGTCCACGTTTCGATTGGTCAATTGAGTCTCGATCTCGATATCTGGATAACGCCGCACGAAGTCCGGCAGCAAAGGCAGCACGCGGTAGTGGCCATAGGACGTGGGCAGACTCATACGCACCAGCCCTGAGGGCTTCAACTGCTGGCCCGTGGCCTCGTGCTCGGCTTCACTCAACTGTCCGAGTGCCGGGCGGCATTGGTCGTAGTAGCGCTGGCCGACGTCGGTCAAGCGCACCTGGCGTGTGGTCCTCATCAAGAGGCGTACCCCTAGGCGCTCCTCCAACCGCGTCACCGAACGGCTAACGGCTGCTGCCGTGAGACCCGCGGACTTCGCTGCTGCTGTGAAGCTCAAGTGCTGTGCGGTGAGACAGAACAACTCGATGCTGCCCAGGCGCAGGTCCTGGAACTGGCGGCTCATTGGCGATCTCCATGTAAAAAGTGAATTGAATGATGACATGTTTATTTTCGATCGCGTCGCCAATACAGTCAGCGCATCTCCACTTCCGCCAAGGAGTTCTTTCGATGCCAACCCCTCTCAAGCTCTACTTCACACCGGGCGCCTGCTCGCTCGCCCCGCACATCCTGCTGCGCGAAACCGGCACGGCCTTCACCCTTGAGAAGGTCGACACCGTCAGGCACCTCACCGCCGGCGGCGTCGACTACTACACCATCAACCCCAGGGGCCAGGTCCCGCTGATCCAACTCGGCGACGGCACCCACCTGTGTGAAGGCCCCGTGATCGCGCAGTACATTGCCGACCGAGCCGACGCGCGCACGCTGATGCCGGAGGCCGGCAGCCTGGCACGCTACCGCGTGATGGAGTGGCAGAACTACATCACCTCCGAGATCCACAAGTCATTCACCCCGCTCTTCCAGAACGACGTGGACGCCACGGCGAAGAAGGCGCTGGCCGCTGTGCTGCGCAAGAAGCTGGCCTGGCTCGACGGCCAGCTTGAGGGGAAGAGCCATCTCACCGGCGAGACCTTCACTGCGGCTGACGCCTACCTCTTCACCGTGCTCGGCTGGGCCAAGTTTGTGCAGATCGATCTTTCGGATCTCAAGCACATCGGCGCTTTCTTGGCGCGCGTGTCGGCCCGACCCGCGGTGCAGGCCGCGATGAAGGCCGAAGGCCTGATCGCCTGAGGAGCTCTCCATGCCCTACGTCAAGATCCAGATCACGCGCGAAGGCGCGACACGTGATCAGAAGGCCCGGCTCATTCGCGGCGCCACCGATCTCCTGGTGCATGTGCTCGACAAGGACCCTGCCACCACATTCGTGGTCATCGAGGAGGTCGAGACCGATCACTGGGGCATCGCCGGCGAGACCGTCGCTGTGCTGCGCGAGCGCGCCAAGCGGGGGACCGGCCCATGAGCAGCCCCACCGAGTTCGACGCCATCCATTCGGTGTTGCAGTTGTACTTCGATGGTTTGTACCACAGCGACACGACTCGCCTGGCGCAGGTCTTCCATCCGGATGCGCTGTATGCCACAGCGGTCGGTGACAAGCCCATCGTTTGGCGCATGGACGAGTACTTCCCTGTAGTCGACGCGCGCCCTGCGCCGGCGGCCAGCAGGCTGCCGCGCACCGACCGCGTGCTGTCGATCGAGCTCATCGGCCCGGTCACCGCCCATGCCCGGCTGCAGTGCTCAATCCCGCCCAGGGACTTCATCGACCTGCTGACGCTCATCCACGTGGACGGACGCTGGCAGGTGATCTCCAAGGTCTTTCATTACGACGTTCGCGACTGACGCGAACGACTTCTGTAAGTTGCGGGAGATGCCGGACTGAATGGAAGTCGTCCGTTTTGACCATGCTGCCTCGTCGGCACTCGTCTAGGACGTCTCAGAAGTCATCCGCAGATGGATCTACACTAGGGCTCCTAGTCTTTACCTTCTGCCAATGCCGCACTCGCCCATCTATTTCTTGCTGTCTTGACACGTGTTGATCTGGGTTGGCTTCATGGGGCTTTCATGAGCAGGGTCGAATTATGTGGGCCCTTCATGTCGGCGATCTTGGAAAAGTGGGTTCTGGGCCATTGGGTAAGGTCAGCATCGATGCGAATGACCCCACCAAATGGTGCTACATCCCGCCGTTGACCTTGAGTTTTAGCCATTCGCCAAAGAGATCATGTTCGCGCTAGATCAGGTTGTTCCCTTGGGTCGTTCTTTCGAGCAGTGCTCTTCCATGTCTTCGCTGGCCGGGGCTGATATGGCAGGCCGAATCCTTGGCTGTGAGGATGGGCCAGCAGGCTTCAATGCAGAAGCCACTACAAGAGTGGCTCAGGTTGTTTCGTGCGATCCAATCGATGCATTCAGCAACGCTGACATTGAATCTCGTATTGCCGTGATCTATGAGCTAGCGATCGATCAGGCCAGGCAGAATCAGAATGAACTCGTTTGGCAAGCCATCGCACCGATTGAAGAGCTCGGTAAGGTCCGCATGGGCGCAATGCGAACTTTCTTGGATGACGGTCCAGCCGGCCTTGTTGAGGGATGGTACGTGAACTCGGAGCTACCATCTCTGTCGTTCTCTGATGGTCACTTCGACTTGGCCCTCTGCTCCCATCTCCATTTCTTGTATTGCGAACAGCTGGACGAAGCGTTCCATCATTCTTCTCTGCTTGAGCTATGCCGAGTCGCCAAGGAAGTCAGGGTGGTTCCGCTTCTTGCATTTGGTGGTGCCATCTCGCCCCATCTTGAAACGAGTGTCGAGCTGCTACGTACAGCTGGACACAAGGCATCGATTCAGCGGGTGAACTACGAGTTCCAGAGAGGCGCATGCGAAATGCTGCGGATTCAATGCGCTGATGGCTGGCAGCAAGATTGGGCGGACGAGGCAAAAGATGGATGGTAAGTGAAGAGTGCCACCTCCCGCTGCTGATCGCGATCCTCAACAGATAAGCATGTCACTACTGATCCAGGAAGTTCCTGAAGCAAAAGCTCCAATCGAGCTACTGCTACTTGCCGACCCTTCGGAAGAGAAGATTCGCTCCTATCTTTCAGGATCCAAGTGCTTCGTTGCTTCAAGCGGTGCGGTTGTGGTTGCTGCATGCGTCGTGCAGCCACGTGGCACGGGCACACATGTACTCATGTGCATCGCTGTTCCTCCAGCCCACCAGAAGTCCGGATACGGCACTGCGCTATTGAAATGGGTCATCGATTATTCTCGCAACTCTGGTGCACGGCAACTAGAGGTGGGCACTGGCACGTTCGGCTATCAACTCGCTTTCTACCAGCGGCATGGATTTCGGGTTACAAGCATTGACCGTAACTTCTTTGTAAAGAACTACCCTGAGCCCATCTTTGAGAACGGTATTCAGCTCTTTGACATGCTGCGCCTGACGCTGAGGTATTCGGAGAAAGCTGTCTGCCCATCCCTTCAGCGCGACGCAGCTTGGGGGCGCGACTAAATTCAAGCGTTGACGTGTTGACATCCGACTAAAGTGGATAGTCTCATTGGAGGAAGCGTCGTTGGCACGTGAAGGAACCATCCAAGACGGCAACCGAACTCTCGCTTATCTTGAAACCGGCGACGAAGCCGGACCACTGGTCATCCATAACCACGGTGGCCCATCCAGCCGCCTGGAGGCGTTGCTCTTTGATGCGTCTTCAAGGGCCCATGGGCTGAGGTTTGTCTGCGTTGATCGGCCTGGCATCGGCGGGTCTGATCCTCAGCCTGGCCGCACCTTTGAGTCATGGGCCAGCGACCTCCTGGCCTTGGCCGATTCCTTGGGTGCACAGCATTTTGCGGTGACGGGCTGGTCTGAAGGGGGGCCGTGGGCCCTTGCCGGCGCCGCCTATCTCGACCCTGCCCGTCTTGCCAATGTCACCTGCATCGCTGGTGCCAGCTACGGAACGTTTGGAGCCAACTGGGCCGTGAAGTACCAAAGCAGCGTTGATGCACTTGGGGGGCGCCTGGCGTTGCATTTCCATCCTGGCTTCAGGCTCATGTATGAATTGCTCGGATTGAGCGCGACGCGCTTTGAGGCCAGCTATCTGCAGGCTCTGAAGAAGTCGATTGGCGCCTCTGATCAAGAGGTCTTGTCAGAGGAGGAGGTCTGTCAATTCTTTCTGGAGGCATCACGCGAATGCTTTCGACAGGGTGCTCAGGGGCTTGTCGCTGATGCCACGATGCTCTACCAAGCCTGGCCCTTCGATATGACCAGACTGACGCGACCGGTCCACGTCTGGCAGGGAAGTGATGACAAACTGGTGCCTGAACCCATCAACAAGACTGTGGCCGACAAGACCCCCGGCGCCATCTGGCATTCGATCAGCGGCGGAGGTCATTTCATTGCCATCAGCCATGCGAACGAGATCCTTGCTCAGGTTGCCGGAGATCTCAATGGCCATGGGCATTGATCGGGCCTCCATGACGCCTCGCGTACCCACCATCCCTTCAGCACCGAGTTCCATTCAGAAGGGCACGCCTCTGAAGCACCTGCTGGGCCAGGAGGCCATTGAGTGTCTGGCGCAAAACATCCGGTACGTAGATCCAGACTTTCCTGCCAGCCGATTCTATGAATCGGCATGGACAGGGATTGAGCCCCTATCAATCATGCAGCGAGGCCTGCACATTGCCAAGGCGCTTCATTCATTGCTACCTGGGCACTACGAGGAGGCCGTTCAGATTCTCATGGCGTCTTTGACTCCGGAGAAACCAGATGCAGAAGACTTGGGGGTAGCTGGCTTTTTCTATCTTCCACACAGTTTCTTTATTTCTGAGTTTGGGCAGGACGAGCGAAACAACAGCGGCAACGACCCTTTCGAGACCTCGATGCTTGCTTTGCATGCCCTGACCAAACGGTTCACCTCGGAGTTTGCCATCCGCACCTTTCTGATCAAGCAGCAAAAGCGCACCTTGGAGATGGTTGATCAGTGGATCACAGACCCAAATCCGCATGTGAGGCGCCTCTGCAGTGAGGGGACGCGTCCAAGGCTTCCCTGGGGGAAACGGATTGCCTCGTTTGTTGCCGATCCGAGGCCAACACTCCCCATCCTTGACTCTCTGAAGGATGATCCATCCCTGTATGTTCGCCGCAGTGTCGCCAACCACCTGGGGGACATCGCCAAAGACCATCCGGATCTCGTCTATGCGACCTGTGAGCGTTGGCTGCAGGACGGCGCCTCCAAGGATCTGATGTGGTTGATTCGCCATGCGGTTCGCTATCCAGCCAAGCAGGGTGATGCACGCGCACGGAAAATCCGTGCAGCAGCTTGCTAGCATCCCGTGAGTCCTTGGCGTCGAATGAAGAAAGACTGTTCTGATTTCCTTCCTACCCAAGCCCTTCATGGGCGGCTGGCGTCAACTCAGATCTTTCGATTCGCTTTCCTTGCGATTGCTGTCGTTGCTACAGGCGGTTCCGCTCCTGGCCATGCCACACCAGTTCCTGCCAAGTTTGGCCCGGCATGGACATCTGTCGACTGCAAGACCTTCGACGTGCCTGCCGCTATAGCCGCCCAGTCGGATTGCGGCTACGTCACCGTCCCCGAGCAGCATGCCAAACCCCAGGGACGCACCATCCAGCTCGGTGTGATCCGCACCCGGAGCACGGGCCAAACCCCTGCGGCTGATCCCCTGTTCGTGGAGCAAGGCGGCCCTGGGGATTCCACCATCGGCGACATTGCCAATGGAGCACTGCCGAAGTTCCCCGAACTCCAGGCATTGCTGCAGGGCCGTGATCTGATCTTCGTGGAGGAGCGGGGAACCCGGTTTGCCAAACCCTTCCTCTATTGCCCTGAGCTCAATGCTCACAATATCGCCGTGGCGCAGGGCAAGCAGAACTACACCGATCCAGGCTGGATCAGGGCGTGTAACACCCGCCTGAGGGCCCAGGGGATCAATCCCAGCGCCTTCAACACCCGCGAGAATGCCACCGATATCTACGCCGTCGCCGAGACGCTGGGTTATCCGTTGTTCAACTACTACGGCGTGTCCTATGGCACGTTGCTGGGGCAGTACGTCATCGCCCAGGCCGACCAGCACAGGCCGAAACTCCGCAGCGTGATCCTCGATGGCGTCGTGCGGCCGGATCTTGATTTCAATCTGGCCTCGAGTCACACCATCAGCTATGCCCTGAGAAACGTGTTCCGGTCCTGCGCGCAGGACCAACGGTGCAACGCGGCCTATCCCAATCTGGAGCAGACGTTTCTGGCCATCGTCGATCGACTCAACCAGAAGCCCGTCCCGCTGACTCTCACCATCCCCTCGGCGAAGGCGACCTTCACCACCCAGCTCGACGGCAAGGCCTTCGTCATGGGCGTCGTGCCCTATCTCGCCCGGCCCTATTCCGGTGAATCCGCGCGCGGCAGCTCCCTGCCCCGGTTCATCCACGCCGCCAGCCAGGGCAGCTTCGGCTGGATCGCCGCATCCCTGTCGGATCTCGAACCGAGGGGGGCCAGGGAGATGTATCACTCGGTCCTCTGTGCAAGGGGGCGATCGGTGCGGGTCCAGCCCGCCCAGGTGCTGCCGGCGCCCTATCCGCAGCTCATCCCCCTGGGCCTGCGCGAAGCCGAAGCGGTGAACAACGCCTGTGATGTGATCCAGGTGGAGCAGAAACCTCCCTTTGTCACCGCCAATCCGCAGATCCCCACCCTGGTTCTGAACGGCAGCTATGACCCGGTCACGCCAGCTCCCTACGGCGAAGCTGTGGCCAGGAACCAGACCACCGCCTACGTGGTCACCTTCCCCGGTGTCGGCCATGGGGCCTTGTTTGCGCCCCAGGGGATGCCCGCAGCCGCCTGCGTGACACAGATCGCCGCCGACTTTCTGGCCAACCCCCAGCAGGCGCCTGACCGCCGTTGCCTTGCCCAGGTCAAGCCGGAATTTGTCGTTGAGTGACCGCTCTCCATTGCCAGCCCTGCCCTCCGAGCGATGACGTTCTTCTCCTTCCTCGTTCCTTTGGTGGTGCACTACGTGTTGGTCGCGCTGCCACTCGGTTTGGGGCTGCTGGCCTTGGCACGGACGCGCCCCGGCCGCAGGCGCCAGCGATGGGTCATGGTGGTGGGCCTGTTGGCTGTTTTGGGCGGCGCCCTGCTGCTGTTCCAGGGCAAGGTGGCTCTGCTGGGCGCAGCTGATGAGGGCACCTGGTTCGTCGTGGTGATGGGGCTGCTGCCGATCGCCCTGGGGGGTGTCAGCCTGCTGCGCTCGTCGCGGCTCTGAACCTTCGAACCAGCCAGGCTGGGGACATCAAGGACAGGTGATGCCGCAGACGCTCCTTTCCACCCTCTCCCGTGGTGAACGGCTGTCGATCGCTGGCACCTACACCCTGACGCTGCTGGAGAACCTCTGCATGCTCGCCTATCCGGCGCTCACTGGATGGGCCGTCGACGGCCTGCTGAAGAACAGCTACCGGGGTCTTTCGGCGCTGATCGCCGTGTGGCTGGTGCACCTGGTCACGGCCTTCGTGCGGCAGCGCTTCGACACCCGGGTCTTCATGGGCCTTTATGCCCGCCTCGCCGTGCTCACCGTGGCCAAGCAGAAGGGCCTGGGCCACGGCACGAGCATCGTGTCGGCGCGGGTCGAGATGATGCGCGACATGGTCGGCTTCTTCGAGGCCGACGTGCCGGCGATGTTCTCCCAGGTGATGACCGTGGTGGGCTCGCTGGTGATGCTGTTCACCTACGACCTCCAGGCGGGCTTCATCGCCATGGCGGTGCTGCTGCCGATGGGGCTCGTCAACGCCTGGTACTGGCGGCGCGCCCTGCGCCTGCACCGCGGCCTCAACGACCAGATCGAGCGCGAGATCGCCGACATCGAGGCGGCGCGCCCGCTGCGCCTGCGGCGCCACTTCGGCCGGGTGCGGCGCTGGCATGTGCAGCTCTCCGACAGCGAATCGTGGACCTGGACCGTGACGGAGCTCGCCACGATCGTGGCGCTGGTGGTGCTCCTGATCGACTTCACCCGATCGCCGGTGTTCAGCGCCGGTGCCATCTATGCCGTGCTCGCCTACGTGTTCGATTATCTCGAGGGCCTCGACAGCGCTCCGGCGCTGGTGAACAACGTCGCCCGGCTCCGCGACATCCGGGCGCGGCTGGGCAACGCTGAGGCCGCCGATTGAGCGGACGCGGCACCTCGCCTAGCGTCAAGGGTCTGCCCCAGGGGCTCCGGCGCGATGGACACCACCCTGCGACCCCTGCTGGCGGCCCTGTTGCTGTCGGCGTCCACCACCGCCCGGGCCGGCGAGTTTCCCGTGCAAGGGGGCTACGGCTTCGACGCCCTCAAACCGACAACCGCCACATGCCATCGCATCACGCCGCAGGAAGCGGCGACGTTGACCCGCTGTGAGTTTTCTGCGGCCGGCTATGCCTTCGGGCTTCCTTCCCAATACCACCAATGCGACGCCTTGCCCCGTGGTGAGGTCTTCATCTATCCGTCTCCGGCGAAGTGTCAGGCGGCCCTGGAGACGATGCAGTCCAACGGGCCTTGAGCGGGGGCCATCGATCCACGCCGCTGATTCAGGTGACGGTGACGCCGGTAGCCCGGACCAGCCAGCTTCTGCCGAGGCTGGCGAGAGGCGGCCCCCATGCGTCGATCCAGGCCAGCCAGATCGCCCGGCCGCAAGAGGCAAGATCGATCGGCCCCAACGGAGGGAGTGCACCCGATGCAACCTGGATCACGAACGGACTTCCTGGCTGCGGCTCATGCCGATCTGCTGTTGCAGCAGGAGCTGGCCCACCCGGGTCGCTGGAGTGCGCCGTGAGAATCGCCAGGGCGGCGGGGTGGAGCGTTGGCGCCACTGATCTGATCGCCACGCCGGAGCGGGCAGCGCCGGAGGGGGCAGGGGAGACGCCTCCCGCCGAGGGGGACGTGATGGATTTCGATGGTGATGGCATCCCCGATGCCATCGTGCGCGGAGGGCGCTGGGTGGTACGCGAAGGCGAGGAATGAGGAAAGGGCCGGATCTCTTGTCGGCCTGACGCCACGGATTCCTAGCTGAGCACCGCCAGGGCTTCGGCCTGGTGGTCGCCCTGCCAGAGCCATTGCCACCGCCAGCCGCAGGCTTCGGCGGTGCGGCGGATCGCGTCGCGATCGGCTGGGAAGTCGAACTGGCTGAGGTGGTCGATCACCGGCTGCTGCTGTTCCGGTGTCAGCACGCCCCAGCCGCTGCGGATCCGGTCCACGTAGCGCGCCACATAGGCCGGGCGGTCTTCCCCGTGCGGGCGGAACACGTCGGCCCAGAGGAACAGGCCGTTCGGGGCCAGATGGCGGCGGCAGAGCCGCAGGAAGCGGGCCTTGTCGTCGTCGCTGAGGTGGTGAATGGCGAAGGCGGAATGGAGCAGGTCCACCGGTTCGGGCCCCGGTTTGGCTTCGGCCCAGGCCAGCAGATCCTGCTCCCGCCACTGGCAGGGGTAGGGCACCGGGCCCAGGGCGGCCGCCGACCGGGGCAGCACCGGACCCGAGAGGTCCACGCCCAGGTAGGAGCCCAGCGGCAGGCGCCGCAGCAGCGGCGCCATCACGGCCAGGTCGCCGCAACCGAGATCCACCATCCGGGGCGAGGCTGAGCCGGCCGGCCGTGCCTCCAGCCAGGCCTCCAGCGCCTGGCCCAGGGCCGCCGTCAGGGCCCGGTGCTGCATCAGGTCGTGGTCCACCACCGCCCGGTAGGTGGACCACTGGCGATCGAAGAAGTCCATCCGGTGGTGTCTGCGGGCGTCAGCCTTCACCGTGAGGATGGCAGCCCGTGGCTCGTCGCGGCATCCCGGCTGCGGATCCATCGCCCGATCCGTCATTGGTGGACATTTCGAGGGCAAGCCATTGCTGAACAATGGCCCTACCTGCTGCCCGGCGTGCTGACGGAGCCTGCAACCCTGAACGGCTCCGGTATGGCCGATCGTCCCGGCGGCGCCGAGGTGATCGCTCTGCGCCAGGTGAGCCGCCGCTTCGGGGAGCTGGCCGGCGTCGAGGCGTTGAGCCTCTCGATCGCGGCCGGTGAGTTCTTCTCCCTGCTGGGGCCTTCGGGGTGCGGCAAGACCACCACCCTGCGTCTGATCGCCGGGTTTGAGCGCCCCCAGGCGGGTCGCATCCTGCTGCAGGGCCGCGACCTCACCGACGCGCCGCCCCACCGGCGGCCGGTGAACCTGGTGTTCCAGAACTACGCCCTCTTCCCCCATCTCAGCGTCTGGGACAACGTGGCCTTCGGTCCCCGTTCCCAGCGGCTCGCGGAGGCGGAGATCCGCCAGCGGGTGGGTCAGACCCTGGACGTGGTGCGGCTATCGGAACTGGCACGGCGGCGGCCGCACCAGCTCTCCGGCGGCCAGCAGCAGCGGGTGGCTTTGGCGCGGGCACTGGTCAACGCCCCGGCCGCCCTGCTGCTGGACGAGCCCCTGGCGGCCCTCGACCCCGACCTGCGCCGCACGATGCGCAGCGAGCTCAAGCGCATCCAGCGGGAGGTGGGCATCACCTTCGTGCTCGTGACCCACGACCGCGAAGAAGCCCTCAGCCTCAGCGATCGCCTGGCGGTGCTGCATCAGGGCCGGCTGGAGCAGGTGGGATCCCCCCGTCAGCTGTACGACCGCCCCCGCAGTGCCGTCGTGGCCACCTTCCTGGGGGCCGCCAATCTGCTGCCGGACGGGCACGGTGGGGGCGTTCTGCTGCTGCGGCCCGAGCGCCTGCGTCTGAGTGCCACTCCGCCCGAAACGGGCGAACGGGGGCTGCGGGCCCGGGTGCGGGAGATGGCGTTCCAGGGGGCGACGGTGGAGGTGCGGCTGTGCGGCGACAACGACCTGTCCCTGATCGCCATCGACACCACCGCCGGCCTGCCGGATCATCTCCGTGTCGGCCAGGAGCTCTGGTGTCGCTGGGATCCGGCCGACAGTCACTTGCTGGAGAGCCCATCACCATGAGACAGATCCGTCCCCATCCCCGCGGCCGCCGGACGTTCCTCAGGCAACTGGCCCTGGGTGCCGGTGCGGCCACCCTGGGGCCGGCGCTGCTGCAGGCCTGTGGCCGGGGGTCTGGGCCCAGCGCTGGCGACGCTGGCGGTGAGCTGGTGATCTCCAACTTCCCCCTCTACATCGATGTCGACGCCCCCGGCGCTCCTGGCAGCGTGGCGCGCTTTCAGAAGGACACCGGCATCAAGGTGCGCTATGTCGAGGACGTCAACGATGTGCGCCAGTTCTTCGCACGCATCCAGCCCCAGCTGGCCGCCGGGCAGCCCCTCTCCCAGGATCTGATCGTGCTCACCGGCTGGATGGCCGAGCGGCTGATCCGGCTGGGCTGGATGGAGCCGCTGCCGCTGGCGGACGTGCCCAACGCCCGCAACCTCGTGCCCTCCCTGCGCAAGCCCTCCTGGGATCCCCAGCAGCGCTACAGCCTGCCCTGGCAGTCGGGCATCGCCGGCATTGCCTACAACATCAAGGCCACCGGCAAAGAACTGCGCGGCATCGACGATCTGTTCGATCCGGCGCTCAAGGGCCGCGTGTCGGCGCTGCTGGAGATGCGCGACACAATGGGCCTGCTGATGCTCGCCGACGGCCAGGACATCACCCGCCCCACCT
This sequence comes from Synechococcus sp. UW140, assembly GCA_943372935.1. GTDB lineage: Bacteria > Cyanobacteriota > Cyanobacteriia > PCC-6307 > Cyanobiaceae > Cyanobium. The sequence goes on along the minus strand of CALSAP010000011.1, from coordinate 82,767 downwards.
GGGACGCGGCCCAGCCCTCCTTCGATCGGCTGGAGAAGGCCCGCAAGAGCGGCCAGATCCGCCGCTTCACCGGCAACGATTACCAGAACGATCTGCTGGCCGGCAACCTGGCCGCCTGCATCGGTTGGTCGGGGGATGTGGCGCAGCTGGCCATGGAGCAGCCCGACCTGCGCTTCCTGGTGCCGGACAGCGGCGGCGTGCTCTGGGCCGACGTGATGCTGATGCCCAAGGGAGCGCGCCACCCGCAGGAGGTGGCCCGCTGGCTCAACTGGGTCTACGAGCCGGTGGAAGCGGCCCGCATCGCCGCCGCCGTGCAGTACATCTCTCCGGTGGAAGGGGTGCGCGAGGTGCTGGCGAAGGATCCCGCCACCGCCCCGTTGGCGAACAACCCGCTGATGTTTCCGGATGCGGCCATGCAGAAGAAGCTGCACGTCTTCGGGCCGCTCAACGACCAGGAGGAGGCCCGCTGGGAGGAGCGCTTTGCCCAGATCACCGAGGGCTGAGGCCCGCCGGCCGCGGTGGCCGTGGCTGCTGCTGACGCCCGGCCTGCTCTGGCTCCTGGGGCTGTACGTTCTGCCCCTGCTGGGTCTGGTGCCACTGTCGCTGTCGGAGCCGCTCAGCCGCTTCGGCCTCGACACGGCGTTCACCGGCAGGGTGGCCAACTACAGCGAGGTGCTGCAGGCCTATGGCCCGATCCTGGTGCGTTCCTTCCGCTTCGCGGCGATCGCCACGGCGGTGGGCCTGGTGCTGGCCTACCCGCTCGCCTTCGCGATCCGTTTCCGCGGTGGCCGCTGGCAACCCCTGCTGATCGGCCTGGTGGTGCTGCCCTCGCTGAGTTCCTTCCTGGTGCGGGCGATCGCCTGGACCAGCCTGCTGGGGGACAACGGCCCGGTGCTGGGCCTGGTGGAGAGCCTGGGGCTCACCGAGGGACTCAATGGGCTGGGGGTGCTGCGGGATGGCCGGCTGCTCAACACCCCCACCGCCGTGATCATCGGGCTCACCAACACCCTGTTGCCGTTCCTGGTCCTGCCCCTGGTGGTGGCGATGCAGCGGATCGACCCCCGGTTGCTTGAGGCCGCCGCCGATCTCCATGCCGGCCCGCTGCGCAGCTTCACCCGGGTGGTGTGGCCCCTGTCGGTGCCGGGGCTCGGCGCCGGCCTGCTGCTGAGCCTGATCCCCGCCGCCGGGGATGTGGTGAACCCCCGCTTCCTTGGCGGGCCCAATGATCGGATGATCGCCAACGCCATCGACAATCTGCTGCTGGTGCAGCTGCAGGCGCCGCGGGCGGCGGCGCTGACCCTGGTGCTGATGGCCCTGATCACCGTGGCGGTGGTGCTGCAGCTGCGGGGCCGGGGGCTGGAGGAGCTGCCGCTGCCATGAACAGGGCCGGTTCGCTGCTGTTGGGGCTGTGGAACGGGCTGGCCTACGGGCTGCTCTATGCGCCGGTGGTTGTCACGGTGCTGTTCAGCTTCAACGCCCCCCGGGGACGCTTCAATCTGATCTGGCAGGGCTTCACCCTTGAGAACTGGCGCCACCCGTTTCAGGACGGTGGGCTCACCGCAGCCTTCCTCACCAGCCTCGGACTGGCGGTGGCGGCGGCGCTGCTGGCGGTGCTGCTGGGGGGCCTGATGGCCCTGGCCCTCAGCCGCGCCAGGGTGAGCGGCGGACGCTGGATTGAGCTGCTGCTGGCCCTGCCGCTCACCAATCCCGAGATCGTCCTGGCCACGGCGCTGCTGACCCTGTTCGTGCGCCTGGATCTGCCGCGGGGCCCGCTCACCCTGCTGCTCTCCCACAGCCTGTTCTGCCTGAGCTATGCGGCCCTCACCCTCAAGGCCCGCCTGGCGGGGTTCGACCCCACGCTCGAGTTGGCGGCCCAGGATCTGGGGGCGCCGCCGCTGGCGGCCTTCCGCCGGGTCACCCTGCCGCTGCTGGCGCCGGGGCTGCTGGCGGCCACCCTGCTCTCCTTCTCCCTGTCCTTCGATGATTACGTGGTGAGCAGCTTCACCGCCGGCGAAACGCTCACCCTGCCCCTCTATCTGGCCGGCGCCTTCCAGCGGGAGATCTCCCCCCAGATCCAGGTGCTCTCGACCCTGGTGCTGCTGGTCAGTGCCCTGATCCTGGTGCTGGCCTCGCTGCCGCGGCGGAGTTCCCCTTGAGGGGGCTACAGCTTTCGGAGGCCATCGCTATGGTCAGCGCCACTTAGGCGCGTGGCGCGGGTTATTCAGTGACAGAACGGCGGATGCATCTGGTGCGCTGGGCGCTCACCACCGGCTGGCTGCTGATCATCCTCTCCCTGCTCTACGACCCGTTCACCCCCCGCTTCACCGCGCCCGACCACCCCTGGAGCCCCCTGCGGCTGCCCCAGGGGTGCGTGACGGTGCAGGGAACCTGTCTGCCGGAGACCCCCTATGCCCTGGGCACCACCCTGTTCTGGGGCCTGGTGGTGCCCTCGGGGATCTTCATCCTGCTGGTGTTCGGCCATGAGCTGTGGCGGCGCATCTGCCCGCTCTCCTTCCTCTCCCAGATCCCCCGCGCCCTGGGGCTGCAGCGCCAGATCGCCAAGGTGAACCCCAAAACCGGCGAGAAGCGCCTGCAGCTGGCCAAGGTGCCGGCCGATTCCTGGCTGGGCAAGCACTACTCCCGGCTGCAGTTCGGCTGGCTGTTCGTGGGCCTCTGCGGGCGCATCCTCTTCTTCAATGCCGACCGCCTGGTGCTGTTCGCCTGGCTCACCTTCACCATCGTCTGTGCCATCGCCGTGGGCTGGCTGTACGGCGGCAAGAGCTGGTGCCAGTACTTCTGCCCGATGGCGCCGGTGCAGAGCATCTTCTCCACCCCCACCGGCCTGCTGGGCAGCAAGGCCCACATGGCCAGCACGCCGATCACCCAGTCGATGTGCCGCAGCGTGCAGCCCGACGGCAGTGAGCAGAGCGCCTGCGTGGCCTGCCAGCAGCCCTGCATCGACATCGACGCCGAGCGCACCTACTGGGCCAAGCTGCCCAGCCCCGCCTTCGCCTTCGAGCGTTACGGCTACGTGGGCCTGGTGTTCGGTTACTTCGTCTACTACTACCTCTACGCCGGTAACTGGGAGTACTACTTCTCCGGCGTCTGGCTGCGCCAGGAGGACCAGCTGGCCCAGCTGCTGCGCCCGGGCTTCTTCCTGTTCGGCCAGCCGATCGATGTGCCCAAGCTGGTGGCGGTGCCGCTGTTCCTGGGTCTGTGTACCTGGTTGGGGACGGTCGCCGGCCGGGCGATCGAGTCGGCCCTGCGCACCCGGGTGCGGCGCCGCGGCGCCGAGCCCGACCGTGAACGGATCCGCCACCGGGTGTTCGTGGTGGCCACCTTCCTCGTTTTCAACTTCTTCTTTCTGTTCGCCGGCCGCCCGCTGCTGCTGCTGGCTCCCGACTGGGTGCAGTACCTGTTCGACGTCACCCTGGTGGCCGTCAGCACCCTCTGGCTCTACCGGGCCTGGAACCGCTCCCCCGATCTCTACGGCCGCGAGAACCTGGCCGAGCGCTTCCGCAAGCAGCTCACCCGCCTCGACCTCGACGTCGGCCGCTACCTCGACGGCCGCTCCCTCGCGGACCTGGGCACCGAGGAGGTGTACGTGCTGGCCAAGGTGCTGCCGGGCTTCACCGGCCAGAAGCGGCATGAGGCCTATAAGGGGGTGGTGCGGGAGGCCCTGGAGGAGGGCTTCGTCAATGCCGCCAGCAGCCTGGAGGTGCTCAAGCAGATGCGCCTCTCGCTTGGCATCAGCGACAGCGAGCACCGCACCCTGCTCGAAGAACTCGGCGTCGAGGATCCCGGCCTGCTCGACCCCGACAGCCGCCGCAGCCTGGAGGACCAGATCCGCCTCAGCGGCTACCGCAAGTCGCTGGAGCGTCTGATGCTCGTGCAGCGCCTCGGTGAAGGCCCCGGCACCGGCCAGTCCGGGGCGGATGGCGAGGCCCTGCAGGCGCTGCGGCGGGAGTACGGCATCTCGTCGCGCGAGGAGGAGAAGGTGCTGGACGACCTCTCCCCCACGGCCGCGGCGATCCACAAGGTGGAGCTGCTGCTGGGGCGGCTGCCGGCCCTCACCGACGGCTACCGGGCCCTGCACCAGAGCGCCCTGCGTCACCAGTCCGCCGTGCTGGCCCTGCTCGACGACCGCCTGCAGCTGCGCAAGGAACTGACCCTGCGGGCGATCCTCGATGGCCTGTCCACCCTCCAGGAGGATCCGGCGGTGCCGGGCCTGGTGCAGCGCCTTCAGGCCATCGCGCCGCTGGCGCTGCCGGATCTGCTGCTCCGGGAGGGCTGGGAGCGCCGCCTGCCGGCGGCCGTCGCCGAGGCGCTGTCCCACCCCGGCGGTGCGGCCCCCTTCTGTTCCCTGGAGGTGCCCGTCGACGAGACCCTCAGCTTCCTGGCCAGCCTGGCCGCCGACCCCAGCCCCACGCTCTCGTCGGCCGCCCTGTTCCTGACAGCCTGCCTCGATGGCGGCCGGGCCCGGGCCCTGGCGGCCAAGCTGGCTGTGCCAGGGGCCCCACCCCTGCTGCGCCAGACCGCCCGGGCCGTCGAGGCCCTTCAAGGTCCTCCGGAGTTGCGTGGTTTTCCGGAGCTGGAGAAGCGGGTGTTCCTGGCCACCAGTGATTTCTTCCGCCGCAGTGACGCCGACACCCTCAATGCCCTGGCCTTCCAGGCCGATGTGCGCACGTTCGCCAAGGGCGAGCTGATCACCGAGGCGGGCGACACCTGCCGCGAACTGCTGCTGCTGATCGAGGGCCGGGCCCGGGTCCAGCACCGGGACGGCGAACGCACCTGGGTGGAGGACCTCCAGCCCGGACGGGTGCTCGACGAGCTCCAGGTGCTCACCCACAGCGCCTCCGAGAGCACGATCGTCGCCGAGGCCGACGGCACCCGCCTGCTGGCCGTGCCGGTGGATTCCTTCGATGCGGTGCTGGAGCGCGATCCGGACTTCGCCCGCCGGGTGCTGGAACTGGAGAGCGGCCAGCTGCAGCGGCTGATGCGGGCCGGCGGCGCCTAAGTTCCCTCCACCCCAGCCCGATCCCCCCGGAGGTGCCCTTGGCGTTCACCGGCCCCGCGTCCGAGCTTCGCTTCGATTCCCCCGGCCCTGGCTTCTGGGAACTCGATCCCGTTCACTTCCCCCGGCCGGCCACCCGCTACTGGAGCGCCATCCACCCGCCGGCCTTCCGGCGCGGCACCAGCGAGTTCGCCCGCTTCTACGGGATGCTGATCGACTCGCTCGAGATGGCGTACGTCAACGGCTTCGCCTACAAGCGGGTGACGCCCCTCGACCCTGCCGGCGCCCCCGAGCGGTTCGCCCGGGCCGAGGCGGTGTTCGCCCAGAAGCTCTGGCGGGAGCAGCTGCGCGACTGGAACAAGACCTTCAAGCCGGCGGCGATCCAGGCCCACCGCGCCCTGCAGGCCATCGACCCGGAGGCGCTCGACGATGACGCCCTGGTGGCCCATCTGGGCCGTTGCCGTGATCACCACGCCCAGATGCTGTATCAGCACATGCGGTTCACGGCGGCCGCGATCGTGCCGACCGGCGATTTCCTCGCCCATGTGGGCGACTGGACGGGCCTGCCGGTGGCCCAGCTGCTCGGCCTGATGCGGGGCAGCTCGCCGGTGTCGGCGGGGGCCTCCAGCGAGCTCGGCGCCCTGATCGCCGCCATCCGCGGGGATTCCAAGGCCCGGGAGCTGCTGGAGGTCCCCGGGGAGGCCGGCGCGGTGCTCGCCCGGCTGCGGGGCCTGGAGGGGGGCACCGGGCAGGCAGCTAGCGACTACCTCGATCTGGTGGGCTACCGGCTGCTGGATGGCTTCGACATCTCCAATCCCTTTGCCCTGGAGCTGCCCGATGCCCTGCTCCGCGCCATCCGGGCCGCGGCGGCCGAGCAGGCCGCTCCCTCCGATCTGCAGGACCGCATCGCCACCGTGCGGGCCGCGGTGCCGGAGGCGCACCGCAGCCAGTTTGATGAGCTGCTCGAGGAGGCCAGGCTCACCTACCCGATCCGCGATGAACGGGGGGTGTTCAGCGACATCTGGGCGTCAGGGCTGATGCGGCGGGCGGCCCTGGCCGCCGGCCGGCGCCTGGCGGACCGCGGCCGTCTCCACGATCCGCTCCATGGCCTCGATGCCGACCTCGACGAGCTGGCCGCCCTCCTCGGCGACAGCGCCGACCCGGACGCCGATGTCCTGGCCGCCCGCGCCGCCTTCCGCGCCGCCCACAGCGCCAAGGAGGCCCCGGCCACCATCGGCACGCCGCCACCCATGCCGGACCTAGCCGGGCTGCCCGCCGCCGCCGCCCGCATGATGCGGGCCACCGGCCTCGCCCTCGAGGCCCTGTTCGGCAGTTCGGCCGCCCCCCATGAGGCCGACCGGCTGCGGGGTCTGGCTGCTAGCCAGGGGGTCGTCGAGGGGCCCGCCCGTCTGGTGTCCCACCCCTCGGAGTTCGACCGGATCCAGCGCGGCGACATCCTGGTGACCGTCTCGACCACCGAAGCCTTCAACATCCTGCTGCCCCTGCTGGGCGGGATCGTCACCGACAGCGGCGGCCTGCTCTCCCATGCGGCGATCGTGGCCCGGGAGTACGGCATCCCCGGCGTGGTGGGCACCCGTGAGGCCACCCAGCGCATCGCCGACGGCCAGTGCCTGCGGGTGGACGGCAGCGCCGGTGAGGTGACGGTGCTGGCATGAGCCGGGTCGTTCCCCTCGAAGCGGCTGAAGATCTCGTGCGCTTTGGGGCCAAGGCCGTGGGCCTGGGTCATGCCCTGCGTGACGGCCTGCCGGTGCCGAGCGGTTTCGCCCTTGCCGCCGATCTGGTGGAGGCGGTGGCCAGTGGTGACGATGACGCCATCGCCGAAGTGCTGGCGGCGGTGGGCGATCTGGCCGGTCCTCTGGCGGTGCGTTCCTCCGCCATCGATGAGGACGGCGCCGCCGCCAGCTTCGCCGGCCAGCACCTGACCCTGCTCAACGTGCCTGGGCTGGAGGCGCTGGCCGCGGCGCTGCGGGATGTTTGGTGGTCGGCCAACTCCGATGCCGCCATCAGCTATCGCAAGCGGGTGGGCCTGTTCAGCCGCCCCAGCGTCGGTGTCGTCGTCCAGACGCTGCTCTCCCCTGTCAGCGCCGGGGTGCTGTTCACCCGCAACCCCGTCACCGGTGTCGATGAGCGGGTGATCGAGGCGAGCTGGGGCCTGGGGGAGGCGGTGGTGGCCGGCCTGGTGATTCCCGACCACATCTGCCTCGATCGGGCCGGGCAGGTGCGGGAGTGCCGGCCGGGTTACAAGACGGTGGCGATCCGGCCGCTGGCCGGTGGCGGCACCCGGGAGGAGACGCTGCCGAGCGAGCTGGTGGAGCGGCTTTGCCTCGATGACGTCCAGCTGCTGGCCCTGAACAGCCTCGCCCTGCGCTGCGAGCAGATCTATGGCCCCGGCCGTGATCTGGAGTGGGCGTTTGCCGATGGCGGGCTGGTTCTGCTTCAGTGCCGTTCAATCACCAAGGCCGGACCCTGAATGCGCGGCGCCCCCGTCGAAGTGCTGCAGCGCGTGCCGCTGTTCGCTGATCTGAGCCTTCAGGAGCTCCAGCAGGTCGCCCTGCTGTTCAAGGAACGGGACTTCGAGGCCGGTGAAACGATCATCCAGGAGGGCTCCGGCGGCTCTGCCTTCTATGTGATCGAGGCCGGGGAGGCGACGGTGACGATCCAGGGAACGGTGCACTCCAGGCTCGGCGCCGGCGACTTCTTCGGTGAGATCGCCCTGATCGATGACGGCACCCGCATGGCCACGATCACCGCTGCCACCCGGCTCGACTGCTACGGCCTCACCTACTGGGAGTTCCGCCCCCTGGTGGAGGCCAACGGCGTCATCGGCTGGAAGCTGCTGCAGCGCATGGCGATGATGTTGCGCGATGCCCGCAGGGGCTGAGCCGGCGCCATGGACCTGCTGCAACGCCCCCGGTCCGGCATGGCCACTGCAACGCTCGGCGCCGGGCTGGCCCTGGCCCTCGGGACTCCTGTCGCTGCCGCGTCCCTGGTTCCGGTTGCTGCGGCAGATCCTGTGTCCACCTGCGAGGCCCGGATCCGGGCGGTGCAGATGGAGATCCTGCGCCGCAACCTGGCCACCGGCTCCGGGCCGCCCCTCAACGCCTTTCAGCAACTCAATCCCTACGCCCTGGAGCAGGCCGTCGCCCACGACCGCGCCCGGGCGGCGGGCGCCCCCGCCGGCCCCCTCGACTGCCTGCCGCTGGCGGTGAAGGACAACTTCGCCACCGCCGACCAGCCGATGACCGCCGGTTCCCTGGCCCTGCTGGGCAACCAGCCCGCCGCCGATGCCGAGGCGGTGGCCCGGCTGCGGGCCGCCGGGGCGATCGTGGTCGGCACCACCACCATGGACGAGTTCGCCTTCGGCATCCGCGGGCTGTCGGGGGCGGCGGGCCGGGTGGCCAACGCCTACGACCCCTGGCTCAGTCCGGGGGGCTCCTCCTCCGGTTCCGCCGTGGCTGTGGCGGCGGGATTCGTGCCCCTGGCCCTGGGCAGCGATAACTGCGGCTCCCTGCGCCTGCCGGCCGTCTATAACGGCGTCGTGACCCTGCGGCCCACCCAAGGGCGTTTCTCCAGCGCCGGCCTGCTGCCGCTCGGCTTCGTCAACGGCACACCGGGTCTGATTGCCCGCGACACGGGCCTGCTCGCCAGGGGCCTGGCGGTGCTCGATCCCACCTGGCGCTCCGAGCAGGCGGTGGCCGGGCCAGATCTGCGCGGCCGGCGCCTGGCGGTGCTGGCCCGTGCCGGTGACCAGGACCTGACGCCCACCACCGCGGCGGCGGCGTTGGCGCTGCGGCAGGCCGTGGAGCTGCTGCGGGCGGCCGGTGCCGAGGTGGCCGAGGCGCTGGTGGTGCCGGGCCTCGACACCCGGCTGGGCCCGGACTTCGTCAAGGGCTCGGGGCGCCGCATCGATGCCCAGCTGGCCCGCTACCCCGGCAGCCGACGCAGCTGGGACGACATCTGCGGCTCCGGCCGCCTGCCGCCGGAGTGGACCCCGGCCGAATGCCGCGACCTGATGGCCAGCGATCCGGCGGCGGAGGCGCGGGCGCGCCGCCGGATGGCCGCGAACCACCGGCGGCTGGAGCAGGCCCTGGTTGCCCAGCGCCTCGATGGTCTGCTGCTGCTGAGCGACCGGCGCGGCGGCGCCCAGCGGCAGCCTTCCCCCGCCATCACCTGCATGGTGAGCAGCACCAGCGGCCTGCCGGCGGTGGCCCTGCCGGTGGCCATTGATGGCCGCGGCCTGCCCGTGGGCCTGGAGATCCTCGCTGCGGCCGGACAGGATGAAACCCTGGTCGCCATCGCCGCTCTGCTGGAGGCCCGGCGCGGGCCGCTGCCGGCCCCCCGACCCGTGGCGCCCCTGGCGTCCTCCCCGGATCTGGCCGCCCACAACCGGCTGGTGCCGCTGCTGGGCTGGAACGCCTGGCGCAGCCGCCGCGGCGAGGCCCTTGGGGATCTTGAGCCCGCCCGCTTCCGGGCCTTGACCCGTGAGCTGCTGGGCCGGCCCGGTGATGGCGGAAAATCGGAGCCGGCGCCCATGGCCCCTGCGTCCCCATGACTCCCCCTTTCCGATGAACATCGAAGGCAGGCCCTGGCGCACCATCTGGCTGGAGGAGGGCGGCCGCTCGGTCGGCGTGATCGACCAGACTCTGCTGCCGCACCACTTCGTCACCCGCTCGCTCACCAGCGTCGACGAGGCGGCCGAAGCGATCGTCACCATGGTGGTGCGGGGGGCCCCCCTGATCGGCGTCACCGGGGCCTACGGGCTGATGCTGGCCCTGCAGGCCGATCCCTCCGACGCCTCCCTGGCCGCGGCCTTCGAGCGCCTCGATGCCACCCGCCCCACCGCCATCAACCTCCGCTGGGCCCTGGAGCGGGTGCGGGCCAGGGTGCTGCCCCTGCCGGCGGAACAGCGCGCTGAGGCGGCGAAGGCCGAGGCGGCCGCCATCGCCGAGGAGGACGTGGCCATGTGCGAGGCGATCGGCGACCACGGCCTGCGCCTGTTCCAGGAGATCGCCGCCCGCCGCCCCGAGGAGCGCCGCGGCCAGCCCCTGAACGTGCTCACCCACTGCAACGCCGGCTGGCTCGCCACGGTCGACTGGGGCACGGCCCTGGCGCCGATCTACAAGGCGCACCGCTCCGGTCTGCCGATCCACGTGTGGGTCGATGAGACCCGCCCCCGCAACCAGGGGGCCAGCCTGACGGCCTTCGAACTGGGCCGCGAAGGGGTGCCCCACACCGTGATCGTCGACAACGCCGGCGGGCACCTGATGCAGCACGGCCAGGTGGATGCGGTGATCGTCGGCACCGACCGCACCACCCGCACGGGCGATGTCTGCAACAAGATCGGCACCTACCTCAAGGCCCTGGCCGCCCACGACAACGGCGTGCCCTTCTACGTGGCCCTGCCCGCTTCCACCATTGATTGGTCGATCGGCGACGGGGTGAAGGAGATCCCGATCGAGGCCCGCTCCCCCCTGGAGGTGACCCGCATCGCCGGCAAGCCCGCGGCGGGGGAGCCCACCAGCGTGCAGCTGGTGCCCGACGGCAGCGATGGCTTCAACCCCGCCTTCGATGTCACCCCCGCCCGACTGGTGACGGCCCTGATCACCGAGCGGGGCGTGGCACCGGCCAGCGAGGCGGGCCTCCAGGCCCTCTATGCCGACCCGGTGGCCGCGGGCTGAGCCGACTTCAGAGCGAGGGCCGCAGCAGGCTGATGGGTTCGCCGGGGCCATTCGGCCGGACCGTCAGGGTTGAGTAGGTCCAGGTGCCGGCCTTCTGCCGGGCCTCCACGTAAAGGGTGCCGCTGCCCCTGGACCCCTGCAGGGGAATGGCCAGTTGGGCCTCGCCCGTGCCGCCGGAGAGGCTGACGTTGCCGGAGACGAGGAAGTCGTCCTGGATCGGTGTGCCCAGCCGGCCGATCACCACCGGATCCCGCTGGGCCTTGGCCAGGGCCTCCTTGTAGGGCGTGGTGGATTTGAGCAGCCCGAACACGAGGCTGACGATCACGGCGATGAAGCCGGCAACGCTGGCCAGCCCTGTGAGGCAGCCGGCCGGCACCAGCCATGTCCAGTGGCAGGCCCACCAGCTCTGGGCCGGCGTGCTGTCCGTGGGGTGACGCGGGTCCGTGACCCCTCAGTGCCCTTCGAAGCGGACGTTGAGGTTGAGCTGGTTGGGGCCGATGGCGGTGGCCTGGAGCACAAGGGCGGCGGCCTTGCCCTCGGCGGTGCCGTCCACCTTGGTGCCCGACGGAGGATCCAGCACCAGGTTGAAGCCCCAGGGTCCCACCACGGTGTTGATCTTGCGCTCGCTGTAGCTCTGCTTGGCCAGGGACACCTTCACCTTGGCGCGGAGCTCGTCCGGCTTGCCGGGCAGCTGGGTGTTGAGGCTGGTCTGGCCGATGGCGTTGGCGGCGAACAGGCTGGCGGCCGGCTTGGGCAGCGGCAGCGCCAGGCCCTTGAGCAGGGATCCGGCCGGGGTGGCCAGGGCACGGTTGGGTCGCGGAATGGAAGAAAAGGTAACCCGGAATACCAGGAGCGCCCCACTGTTGCTAACTCCACAACCAGCGGCGCCGGCCGTTCTTCTAAGATCGGTTCATCGATCACCTTTGTGTTCAATGTCGTTCTCCAAGCTCCGCCACTCCAGGCTCCGTCTCTCCCGGCGTCTGGTGGTTTCTGTCGCGCTCGGAGCCGCCACCGCCATCACCACCGCCACCACGCTGGGCATCGGCAGCTCCTCCACCACCCAGGCCCTGGCTGCAGCACCCACGCAGGCCAGCGCCGGTGTCACCACCCTGGCGGCGGGGGGCACCAACTTCCAGGTGCTCTCCCCTGAGCAGGCCGCCGCCGCCGCCAGCTCGGGCCGCTGGAAGGTGCTTGACGTGCGCCCGGTGCCGCCTCTCTCCTACGTCGGCGGCCACATCCCCGGCGCCGTGCACCTTTCCGAGCAGGCCTTCCGTGGTCCCAACGGCCGCCTGCCCTTCCAGATCTGGAGTCCCGCCAAGCTGGCCAGCCTCCTGAGCCAGGCGGGCATCTCCAACCGGGATTCGGTGCTCGTCTACTCCGACGGCAACGACGTGCTCGGCACCGCACTCGTCTCCTACATCCTCGAGAAGAGCGGCGTGCGGCAGGTCGCGATCGTCGATGGCGGCCTCAGCGGCTTCAAGGCGGCCGGCCAGAGCACCACCAAGGCGTTCCCCACCTTCCAGGCCGGTAGCTTCCGGCCCACCACGGTCAAGGGCCTGGCCATCACCCTCAATGAGCTGCAGCCCCTGATCGGCCGCAGCAACGTGGTGATCATCGACCCGCGTCCCAAGGCCCAGTTCGAGGGCACCGACCAGACCTTCATCCGCAACGGCCACATCCCTGGGGCCAAGAACATCCCCTGGCAGGCGTTCACCGAAGCGAACAACGCCGACGAAACCAAGAAGAACGCCCACAAGCTGAAGTCCGCTGAAGAGCTCCGGGCCCTGCTCGTCAGCCGCGGCATCACCCCCGACAAGGAGATCATCGTCTCCTGCAGCACCGGCCGTGAGGCGAGCCTGCAGTTCCTCACCCTCAGGCACGTCCTCAAGTACCCCAACGTGCGGATCTATGAAGGCTCCTGGACCGAATACAGTGCCTCCAAACTGCCGATCGCCGTTGGGCCGGAAGGCAGCCCTGCCCTGGTGAGCAGCCGCTGATCCCTCGCCCCGCTCCACCCCGTTTGACCATGGTCATGCCCCCCCTTCGCCAGGCCACCCGGCACCTCTTCCTCGCCGGTGTGCTGCTGGTGCTGCTGCTCCCACCGGCCGCAGCCCTGGCCTGTGACACCGGCAGCGAGGCCCCATCCCCCGCCAAAGCGAAGAAGCGTTGAGGCGTTTCCCGTCTGTCGCACTGGCTGTGGCCCCCGCCGTGGCGGTGGCCGCGGCCCTGGCGGTACGGCAGCCGGCCTCGGCCCTGGTCTGGGGTCTGGGGTGTGGCCTCGGCCATGCCCTGGTCCGCACCGGGTTCGGTTTTGCCTCCGGCTATCGCCGGCTGATCGAGCGGCGCGATCCGGGTCTGGTCTACGCCCAGCTGCTGTTGGTGGCGCTGCTGGTGATCGCCATGGGTCTGGTGCTTGCTCTCGAGCCCTTCACCGGCCTGCGGCCGAAGCTGCTCGCCACCCCCCTCTCCCTGCCCTTCCTGGCCGGTGCCTTCCTGTTCGGTATCGGCATGGAGCGGGCCCGGGCCTGCGGCTGCGGCACCCTGGCGGCTACCTCCCGCGGCGGGGGTGGCGTGCTGGTCGCCCTGATCGGCCTGATCATCGGCGCCTTCCTGGGCACCCTGCACGCCCCGCAACTGGCGGCCCTGCCCCTGCCGCGCCTGCCCTCCCCGGTCGGCCTGGAGCTCTTCGGTCTCCCCGGAGCCCTGACCCTGCAGCTCGCCTTCATCGCCCTGATCAGCGTGCTCCTGATGCGCTGGAGCGGTCAGCTCCCCTGGCGCGGCCCCAGCCGCAAGCTGTATGGCGGTGCCATCGCGGTCGCCCTGCTGGCCACGGGCCTGCTTGTGGTGACGGCCGAGCCCTGGAAGGTGCTCTGGGGCCTGGCCCTCAGTGGCGCCCACGCCGCCCAGGCCCTGGGCTGGGATCCCGGCGGCAGCCTGTTCTGGTCAAGTCCCCGGGGCCAGGCCCTGCTGGCGGGGCCGGAGGCCTGGCTGTTCAACGAGGCCGTGCTCGTCGATCTCGGGCTGCTTTATGGCGCCCTCGCCACCGCCTTCAGCGAAGGCCGCTTCCGCTGGCGCGGCGAGCGGTCCGAACCCCTGCCGGACCTGGCCCGTCGCGGCTTCGGCGGCCTGCTGATGGGCTACGGCGGGGTGCTGGCGTCAGGGTGCAACGTCAACGCCTTCCTGGGCGGGGTGATGAGCTTCAGCCTCCATGGCTGGATCTGGCTGGCGGTGGCCCTGGCGGGTTTCGCCGCCTCCCTGCGGCTGCGCCCTGTGTCCTGAGGCGAGAATGCCTGCCGTCGCCGCCGCCGCTCCGCCGCCATGGCCCAGGCCCAGCCCGCCGCTCCGGCCCTGACCGCCTCCGCCCCGCCCCCCAACTGGGTGGCCTCGCGCCATCCCCTCGGCTGGCTGATCGACCGGCTGCTAGCTGTCGAGCCCCTGCGCCGGCTGCTGTTCCTCCAGGCCCGCCAGCTGATCATCCGCACCGCTGAGCGCCGCGGCATCGCCTGGCGGGCCCGGCGCGAGGAGCTGGTGCGCCAGGCCGAGCCGCTACTGGCCAGCAGCACCGATGCGGCCACCACTACGCCGGCCTACTACCGGGCCCGGTTCCACGCCTACCAGGAGGGCAACCTCTGCTGGGCGGCGGCGGGCGAGGCGGAGCAGGCCACCGATGCCATGGCCCTGCGGGTGTGGCCGTCGGAAACCCTGGAGCCCCAGGACGCCCAGCGGCGGCTGCGGGAGGCGATCTTCGCGGCGATCGAGCCCAGCCTCAGCGGCCCGGTGCGCAGCGCCCTCGACATCGGCTGCTCGGTGGGCGTCGGCACCCTTGCCCTCAAGGACTGGCTGGATCGGCGTGAGGACACCGAGGTGGCCGTCGAGGGTCTCGATCTCTCCCCCCAGATGCTGGCGGTGGCCCGGGTCAGGGATCCCGCGGGGCGGATCCGCCGCTGGCACCACGCCGCCGCCGAGGCCACCGGCCTGCCGGAGGAGAGCGTCGATCTGATCACCCTCCAGTTCGTCTGCCACGAGCTCCCGGCCGAGGCTACCCGGGCGGTGCTGCAGGAGGCGGCCCGCCTGCTGCGGCCCGGCGGGGTGGTGGCCCTGGTGGACCAGGATCCCGATTCCGCTGTGATCCGCCGCCTGCCGGCGCCGATCGCCACCCTGCTCAAGAGCACCGAGCCCTACCTGGCGGACTACTTCAGCCTCGATCTGCCCAGGACCCTGGAGCAGGCCGGCTTCTGCGATGTGCGCCGGGAGGCCTGTGACCCCCGCCACCGGGTGCTGGTGGCCGTGCGCTGAGGCCCCCCAGGGCGGCGGGCGCCCATGGCGCTCAGCCCCAGCCCACCAGTGCGATCTTGCCGATCGTGCTGCCCGAGGCCAGCTGGGCGTGGGCGATCTCCAGGTTGGCGGCGTTGATGGGGCTGAGGCTGCGGCCCAGGGTGGGGCGCAGCACGCCGGCCTCGAAAAGCTGAGCGAGGTGCACAAGAATCTCCCCCTGCCGTCCCATGTCGGCGGTCTGGAACTGGGAGCGGCTGAACATGAACTCCCAGGCGAACGTCACGCTCTTGGCCTTCAGCAGGTTGAGGTCGAGGGGGCGGCGGTTGCCGACGATCGCCACGATCGAGCCCAGCGGGGCGATCAGTTCGGCCATCACCTCCCAGTAGGCGTCGGTGTCGCTGAAGTTGGCGATCAGGTCCACCACCTCGAACCCCAGGGCGGCCAGCTGGGGAGCCAGGGGCCGGTGGTGGTCGACGACGTGGTCGGCCCCCAGCTCCCGCACCCAGGCGGCACTTTCGGGGCGCGAGGCGCTGGCGATCACCACGGCCCCGGCCCGGCGAGCCAGCTGGATGGCGATCGAGCCCACCCCGCCGGCGCCGCCGAGGATCAGCAGGCTGGGGCCCCGCCCGCCGCCGCCATCTGGATCCAACCCGAGCCGCTCGAACAGGGACTCCCAGGCCGTCAGCCCCGTCAGCGGCACGCTGGCTGCCTCGGCCCAGGAGAGAGACGCCGGTTTGCGGCCCACCAGCCGCTCGTCCACGAGCACGGCTTCGGCGTTGCAGCCGGCCCGCCCCGCATCACCGGCAAACATCACCGGATCCCCCGCCTGGAAGCGGCTCACCCGCTCCCCGGTCGCCGCCACCACCCCGGCGGCATCCCAGCCCAGCTGCCGGGGCGGATCCCCCGAGCCCACGGCGGCCCGCAGCTTGGTGTCGACCGGGTTCACCGCCACCGCCTCGATCCGCACCAGCAGGTCGTGGGGGCCGGGGGTGGGCACCGGCAGCTCCGTGTCCACCAGGGCCGGGGTGGCGAGGATCGCTCTCATGGCGGCGGGGTCAGTAACGGCAGTAGCCCACCTCCCCCTTCAGGGGCGGTTTGCAGGGGAAGCGCAGCGGCACGAAGATCCGGTTGCCGTTGGCGTCGTTCGTGAGGGTGATGTTGCCCTGCACGTAGAGCTCCCGGCGCCAGAGGCCTCCCAGCCGGTCGCGCAGCAGGTCGCTGCCGCTGGCGTCCTTGCCCTTGCCGGACACCTGCCGGTAGGTCATCGACAGGCCGTCCTTCCAGCGGATCTTGAGGCCGTCGGGGAGCGGCTCATCGACGCAGGCCAGGGGCTTGTCGTTGTACTCGCAGTCCTTCCAGCCGTCGCGGGGGATCTGGGGCGGCACCGGCTGCTCGGCCAGGGCGGGGGCCGCCACCCCGACCCCCACCACCAGCATCAGGGGCAGCACCAGCGGCGACAGCGCCAGGCAGGCCCACGGCTTCAAGACCTCGCAGCGGCAGCGGATGGACACGGGCAGCCCCAAGAGGATCGCTCCCCGTAGTCTCCCCCCAGAGTCCCGTTTCGCCCCATGGCCGTCCAACATCGCTGGTCGGATGCCGCCGCCCGCGAGGCGATCGCCCGCTACGGCGCCCAGGGGGTGAACGAAGACCTGGCCCTGCGCACCTACTCGGCTCGGCTGCTGGGGGCCGACCCCGAGCTGGTGCTGCACGGCGGCGGCAACACCTCGGTGAAGACCACCGTGCACGGGCTGCTGGGGGAGCCGATCCGGGTGCTGTGCGTCAAGGGATCGGGCTGGGACCTGGGCACGATCGAGCCGCCGGGCCATCCGGCGGTGCGGCTCGAGCCCCTGCAGGCCCTGCGGGTCCTGGAGTCCCTCAGCGATGAGGCGATGGTGGCGGCCCAGCGCCAGAACCTGATCGATCCGGCCGCCCCCAACCCCTCGGTGGAGGCGCTGCTGCACGCCTTCCTGCCCCACACCTTCGTCGACCACACCCACTCGATCGCCCTGCTGGCCCTGGCCGACCAGCCCGATGCGGCCGAGGTGTGCCGCGAGGTCTACGGCGATCGGGTGGCCCTGGTGCCCTACGTCATGCCCGGTTTCGCCCTGGCCAAGGCGGCGGCTCTGGCCTACGAGGCGGCGGCGGCCGGCGGCAGCGAACCCGAGGGCATGGTGCTGCTGCAGCACGGCCTGTTCTCCTTCGGGGCGACGGCCGAGCAGAGCTACGACCGGATGATCGACCTGGTGCGGCGGGCCGAGGAGCGCCTGGCCCGGGGCGAGCGCTCGCTCCACGCCGTGGCCGTGCCGGAGCGCCCGGCCCCTGCGGCGGCGGTGCTGCCGCTGCTGCGGGGCGCCCTGGGCCGGGCCGCCGTCGCCGCCGGCGTCCGTCCCCACTGGATCCTGGCGCTGCGCGATACCCCCCTGGCCCGCGCCATCAGCGATGACGCCCGATTGGTCGACTGGGCCGGCCGGGGCGTCGCCACCCCCGACCACGTCATCCGAACCAAGGCCCGGCCCCTGGTGCTGCCCCCCCTGCCGCCCGGCGGTGACGGCCCGGCCCTGGCCGCCTGGGGCCGCTGCCTTGAGCAGGCCCTGGAGGCCTACGCGGCCGACTACCGCGCCTACTTCCAGCGCCAGAACGCCGCCGCCGGGGGCGTCAAGACGGCGCTAGATCCCCTGCCGCGGGTGGCGGCGATCCCCGGCCTGGGGCTGGTGGGCATCGGCAAGTCGGCCGCCGAAGCGGCCACGGTGGCCGACATCGCCGAGGCCTGGGCCCAGACCCTGCTGGCGGCCGAGGCCATCGGCCGCTTCGCGCCCGTGGGCGAGGCCGACACCTTCGCCATGGAGTACTGGAGCCTGGAGCAGGCCAAGCTCGGCAAGGCGGCCGAGAAGCCCCTGGCCCGCCAGGTGGTACTGGTGACGGGGGGCGCCGGCGCCATCGGTGCCGCCACCTCCCGGGCCTTCGCCGCCGCCGGCGCCGAGGTGGCCGTGCTTGATCTGGAGCAGGAGGCGGCCGAAGCGGTGGCGGCCTCCTGCGGCAAGCGGGCCCTCGCCGCGGCCTGTGACGTCACCGACCCGGCGGCGGTGCGGGCCGCGGTCGCGGCGGTGGCGGCCCACTTCGGCGGCCTCGACATCGTGGTGAGCAATGCCGGCGCCGCCTGGACCGGCCCGATGGCCACCCTGGCCGACGCCGACCTGCGGGCCAGCTTCGAGCTCAACTTCTTCGCCCACCAGAACGTCGCCCAGGCGGCCCTGGCGGTGTTCCGCGCCCAGGACCGACCCAGCGACGGCGGCCGCCCGGTGCTGGGGGGGCAGCTGCTGTTCAACGTCAGCAAGCAGGCCCTCAATCCCGGGCCCAACTTCGGCGCCTACGGCATCAGCAAGGCGGCCCTGCTGGCCCTGGTGCGCCAGTACGCCCTGGAAGAAGGGGAGGCCGCCGTGCGGGTGAACGCCATCAACGCCGACCGCATCCGCTCCGGCCTGCTCGACGACACCATGATCCGCGAACGCTCCGCGGCCCGCGGCCTGACCGAGGAGCTCTACATGGCCGGCAACCTGCTGGGGGCAGAGGTGCGCGCCAGCGATGTGGCCGACGCCTTCGTGGCCCTGGCGCTGATGGAGCGCACCACCGGCGCCGTGCTCACCGTCGATGGCGGCAACGTGGCGGCGATGGTTCGCTAGGCGCGCCTTTCGGCGCGACGGTCGGTTAAGCAGCTGCCCGGGCGCGCGCCGCCAGCCACAGCCCCAGGCCGCTCCAGAGCACTACCAGGCCCAGGCAGAGGCCGGTCCAGGCCGGCAGCCCCCAGCCGTCCACCACCAGGGGCGCCACCACGGTGATCACGCCCCCCGCCAGCAGGGGCTGGAGCAGCAACTGTTTGATCGAGAACGCCGTCACCGCCTGGCTGCGGTCGCCCGGGTCGGCCATGCGCAGCAGCAGCAGGCCGCTGGCGGCCACCCCCGTGGCCTGGCCGAATTCGATGATCGCCCGCTCGAACCAGTCGGATGGCAGGATCCGCGGCGCCAGCAGCAGGATCACCCCCAGGTTCCACAACAGGCCCGCCAGGGCCAGCACCGTCAGGGGGATCCAGTCGTGGGCCAGCAGGCTCAGGTCCAGGCAGGCGGTGGCTGCGGTGATCAGCAGATCGGCCGAGAGGGTGCCGGTCTGGCCCTGGATGGCCGTCGAGACCCACTGGGTCTGGCCACTCTTCTCCAGGATCAGGCGCACCAGCAGGGAGCCCACCAGGGCCAGGGGGAACACGGGCAGGGCGTCGATCACCAGGGCGAACACCCCGCCGCTGGCATCGGCAACCAAGCGCAGCGCCGCCAGCGCTCCGCAGCCGAACAGCACCGCCACTCCCGCCAGGCCCAGGTTCACGGCCCAGTCGGCGAGCTGTCGCCACAGGGCCGGCACCTCCACGGTGCCCGCTTCCAGGGGCAGATCCAGCGGCACTTCCTGCAGGGGCGGGGTCTGCTCCTCCAGGATCGCCACCGCCTCCTCGATCAGCAGGGCTTCGGGGAACTTCAGCCAGCGCCTGGCCCGCCCCAGCACCACCAGCAGCCCGCCCACCACCGTCGACACCAGCAACCCCACAGTGGCCATCGCCAGCCCCAGGGCCTGGGCCCCCTCCAGCCCCAGCCGCTCGTAGGTGGGCCCCATGGCGGCGGCCGAGCCGTGGCCGCCCTCGTAGGCCACCTCGATCAGGCAGGCCATCACCGGGCTCACCCCCAGCCAGGGCTGCAGCACCAGCAGCACCGCCAGACCCCCCACCAGGAACTGGCCGAAGGCCAGGGTGAGGGCCAGCAACACCTGGGCCGAGAGGGGGCGCCACAGGCCCCCCAGCTTCGGCAGCGGCTTGCCCAGCAGCAGGGTGGCGAACACCAGCGTCAGCAGGGGCAAGGGCAGCTGGTCCCAGAGGTCGATCACCCGCTGGGGCAGCAGGGGTAGCAGCCCGGCCGGGGCCACCACCAGCCCCAGACCGCCCGCCAGCAGGGCCTCCGGCAGTCCCCAGCGCTTCATGCCCAGCAGCCCGCCGATCCCGCTGCCGATCAGCAACAACGCGGTCAGGGCGCCCAGGGCCAGGGCCAGCCATTCGACGCCTTCCACCACCCCCGGCACCAACGCGGCGATCACAGGCGGAACTGGCGGCGGAAGAAGGCTTCGGTGGCTTCCAGCACCGTGGTGCGCACGCCGCTGTCGCGGAAGCCGTGGCCCTCTCCGGCGAACAGGTGCAGTTCCGTTTCCAGTCCGCCTCGGCGCAGGGCTTCCACCATCTGCTCACTCTGACGCGCCGGCACCACCCGGTCGTCCAGGCCATGGAAGAACACCACCGGCACCCTGATCCGCTTCGCATGGCGCAGCGGCGAACGGGCTTCGTAGACGGACCGGGCCTCGGGCCAGGGGCCGATCAGGGTTTCGGTGTAGCGGGCCTCGAAGCGGTGATCCACCCCGAGCAGGGCCTCCGGATCGGCCACGGGATAGCGGCAGGCGCCGGCGCTGAACACGTCGCTGAAGCACAGGGCCGCCAGCACGGTGAAGCCGCCGGCACTGCCACCTTCGAAGGCCACCCGGTCCGGGTCGGCCTTGCCCGCCGCCACCAGGGCCAGGGCGGCGGCGGCGCAGTCGGCCACGTCCACCACGCCCCACTGGCCGTCGAGCCGCTGCCGGTAGGCGCGCCCGAAGCCGGTGGAGCCGCCGTAATTCACATCCACCACGCCCCAGCCGCGGCTGGTCCAGAACTGAATGGCCAGGTTCAGCCCCGTGCCGGCCATGGCGGTGGGGCCGCTGTGGCCCTTCACCAGCAGGGGGGCCTCGGCGCGGCTGCCGCCCCGGGGCGGGTAGTACCAGGCATGGGTGGGCGCTCCGCCATGACCGTCGAACCAGAGGGGTTCCGGCCGGCTGATCGACTCGGCCTCCAGGGGCAGCGGCGCGGCGGCTGTGATCTGCCAGGTGCCGCTGGTCGTGTCCAGCTCCAGCAGCCCCTGGCCGATCCCCGGCGCCCCGGCCACCGCCACCAGCCGGCCTGCCTCCGCCGTCAGGGACGCCAGCTCGGTGAAGGGCAGGGGGATCGGCTTGAAACGGCCGCCGCCGACCCCCAGCCGGCCCAGCTCCCAGCAGCCCTGGCGGCAGACCGCCGCCAGCAGCCGGGTGCCGTCCCAGGCCAGGGTGCGCAGGCCGTACACCCACTGCGGACTGGCGAACTCCGCTTCCAGAGGGCAGAGCGGCTGCCATTGCGGCGGGGTGTCCGGCCCCAGGGCGGCCACGTCCGCCAGCCGTTCCAGGTTCCACCAGCCGCTGCGGTCGTTGGCCACCACCAGCGATCCGTCGTCGAGCCAGAGCGGCTGGAACACCGAAATCCCCTGCGGATCCCCGGCCGCCGAGCCGGCGATGGGCCGGGCCTGCCCCAGCTGCCCGGCTGCGTCGATGGTGGCGAGCCAGAGCTGGCTGCGCTCCCAGGGCATGAACGGCTGCTCCCAGCTCACCCAGGCCAGGTGGCCGCCGTCCGGGGCCAGCACCGCGTAGCCGCAGAAATCGGCCGGCCGGTGCAGCAGTTCCGGTTCGCCCCCCGCCAGGGGCACGGCCACCAGCCTGTCGAGGCCGTCCTGCTCCATCACGCCGATCCAGCGCTGGTGGGGCAGGTCGATCAGGCCATCGGCGAAGGCCCGCGGCCGCTGCGGGTCGGGCGGGGCGGTGAGCCGCCGGGGTGCGCCTGCGGCCGTGGGGGCTTTGGGGCCGGCCAGGTCGAGCCGCCAGAGGCAGCGGTCACCGTCGTCGACGAACACGACCTGATCGCCCGCCACGGCATAGGCGCCGCCGCCGTACTCATGCACCCGGGTGCGCAGGTTGCAGGTCCCCGGGGTCAGCTCCACGGCTGCCTCGCCGGCCCCGCCTCGCCCCATCAGGGTGGTGCGTGCCCGCTCCTCGGGTCGCTGCTCCAGCCAGAACAGGCGGCCCCCCTCCAGCCGCGGTTCGGCAACGCCGGTGGCCCGACCCACCGCCAGCGCGGCGGGCAGGGGGCCCGATTCCTGCCACGACGGCTCCCCCACCCGAGTCCTCCGCAGGCTGCTTCTAGAATCGACCCATCGTTTCAGGTGACGTCTTGGCCCGCAGCTTCGCCCAGATGGCACGGTCCGCCGAGCAGGGTGGCAACTCCGTGCTGGTGCCGAAGGTGCCGGTGGAACGTCCCCCCCTTGAGATCCACAAGCTGGGCTCGAAGGAACTCCGGGCCCCGGCCCGGCGCATCAGCAAGGTGGATGCCTCCGTCCGCGATCTGGCCCGCGACATGCTGCGCAGCATGTACACCGCCAAGGGCATCGGCCTGGCGGCCCCCCAGGTGGGGGTGCATCGCCAGTTGCTGGTGATTGATCTGGATCTGGAGGAGGCGGCCACCCCGCCGCTGGTGCTGATCAACCCCGAGATCACCACCGCCGGCGCCTCCTTCAACACCTACGAGGAGGGCTGTCTCAGCATTCCCGGCGTTTATCTGGATGTGGTGCGTCCCTCGGTGGTGGAGGTGACCTACCGCGACGAGACGGGCCGCCCCCGCCGTCTGAAGGCCGATGGCCTGCTGGCCCGCTGCATCCAGCACGAGATGGACCATCTCAACGGCGTGCTGTTCGTCGATCGGGTCACCGACGAGCTCAGCCTCAACGACGGCCTGCAGCAGCATGGCTTCCAACGTTCCGACGTCCAGTCGATCCGCTGATCCCCATGCCGATGAAACCCCTGGCCGGCCTCTTCCTGGGCCTGGCCTGCCTGCTTGGCATCGCTGCCACCGGATCGATCTTCGAGCTTTCCTACGGCGACCCTGATCTCGGCGTCCAGACCACCCGCTGGATCCTGGCCGGCAGCCTGCCGGGGACCGTGCTGGCCCTGCTGCTGGCGATCCGCATCAACAAGCCCGCCTGAGCCCGCCCCAGCCCGCTGCACCCCCTCGGCCGGCCCGACAACCGGCCGTCCGATTGGGCCTATGGGCTGGTTTCGGGTGGTTGCCGTTCATACGATTCGAACCGCTTCGATCATCGCCGTGACCCTTCCCGTGCTCCCCCGTGCAGGCCTGGCGGCCCTGACGCTGCTGGCGACCGCCCTGGCCACTGCAGCCCCCGCTCCGGTTCACGCCTCGGCCCTGTTCGCCGCCGCCGAAGTGGAACAGCAGAACTTCCTGCTGGTGGCCGCCCCCATCGGTACCAGGGGCGAAAAGGCCCAGCTCAACATCTACGAACAGCTCAAGCCCGTGCGTCCCTGCTTCGAGGTGGGGGAGGGAACCCCGGCCCCGGTGAACCCCCTGCTGGCCACCTTCGACTTCACCGGTATCTGCAACCGCTACATCGATGCCAACGGCTATTCGGTGCGGGTGGGGGGGCAGGACCTCGCCACCTCCTACCGGCTGATGGTGACCCGCAGCGGCGGCGACATGCTGCTGCTGGCCTTCCCCACCAAGGCCGGGGCCGGACCGGAGATGGTGGTGGCCCGCACCCGGGGCAGTGCCCCCGGCTTCCTGAAGCTGCAACTGGAGCCCGGTTGGCGGCTGATGCGGCGCCAGTTCGGCGGCCGCAACCTTGGCCACCTGTACGTCTATGCGGACAGCTGGCCGGGAACGGCGGCGACGGCCGCCCAGCCCCAGCCCACCGCTGTGGAGCCCGCCCAGCCCCCCACCGCCGCGGTGCCCGTCAAGGAGGCGGCCCCTTCGGCGGTCCAGCAGCCCCTGGCCCCACCGGCCGTGCCCCCCGCCACCAAGCTCTGAGGCAGTGGGGTGTAGCCCCACTTGCTAAGGTGCAACGCTGCGCACGTCTCAGCAGTACTTCATGACCCAGGTCACCGTCGGCGAAAACGAAGGCATTGAATCGGCCCTGCGCCGCTTCAAGCGCCAGGTGTCCAAGGCGGGCATCTTTGCCGATCTGAAGCGGCTGCGCCACCACGAAACCCCCACCGAGAAGTACAAGCGCAAGGCCCAGCAGCGCCGCCGTCGCCGCTGAGCACGGTTCAGGCTTCGGATCTTCAGGTGCTTCTACCTGTTGCCTGGCCCCCCGTTCGTGGTCAGGCTGAAGGGGCCATCGCCCCAGGGTCCATGGTCCATCCGGTTGCCTCAACGGCAGGCCAGCCAAGGTCTGCCTCCCTTCTTCAGCGGCTCAGCCATTGGATGGCCGAGACCATCAACCACGCCTGGGGCAACCCGGGAGAAGAAGCCCAGCACCGTCCGCCGGCGATTGGTGTGCAGCCCTTCAGTGGCGACACCACAGGCCGCCGCCGCCGCTGATCCCAGCGTTGGCTCAGACCTGGTCGAAGGAGCGGTAGCTGAGGGCCTCGGCGATCGCCGCCCCCGACACCCGCTCGGCACTGGCCAGATCGGCGATGGTGCGGGCCACCCGCAGCACTCGCTCCGCCCCCCTGGCGGACAGGCGCCGCTGGCTGATGGCGCGCTCCCAAAGGGCCAGGGCGTCCGGCTCGGGAGTCACGATCGCGGCCAGGGCCGGACCTTCCAGCTGGCCGTTGGCTGCTCCCGCCGGATTGCGCTTGCCCATGCGCTGCCGGGCCGCCGCCACTCGCTGCGCCACCACCGCGCTGGCTTCTCCGGCAGGGGGCCGCTGCGCTCCCTCCCGGTAGGCGCCGCCCAGGTGGTGAGCCTCCGGGCGCCGCATCACCACCTGCAGGTCGATCCGATCCAGTAGCGGGCCTGAGAGCCGTCCCCAGTGGCGGCGCCGCTGGGCTTCGCCACAACGGCAGCTCTGGCTGGGGTCGCCGTACCAGCCGCAGGGGCAGGGGTTGGTGGCGGCCACCAGGAGAACCCTGCAGGGGAAGCGGCAGCGCTGCTGGGCCCGGCTGATCCACAACTCCCCCTTCTCCAGCGGCTGGCGGAGCTGGTCGAGCACCTCGCGGCGGAACTCCGCCAGCTCATCGAGAAACAGCACGCCGTGGTGGGCCAGGCTCAGCTCCCCAGGACGCGGCAGGGCGCCACCACCGACCAGGGCAGCGGCGGAGCAGCCGTGGTGAGGGCTGCGGAAGGGTCGCTGGCGCCGCAGGCCGGCCCCCTCCGGCAGCAGACCGGCCAGGGAATGGAGCTGGGTGACCTCCAGGGCTTCCTGCTGCCCCAGGGGCGGGAGCAGCGCCGGCAACCGCTGGGCCAGCATCGTCTTGCCGCTCCCGGGCGCCCCCACCAGCAGCAGGTGATGACTGCCCGCCGCGGCGATCTCCAGGGCCCGCCGGCCATGGGCCTGGCCGCGCACCTCGGCCAGGTCGGGTCCGGCGGCCGGCGGCGCCGGCAGGGCCGCCGCGTCGGCTGGCGCCGCTCGGAGTCGCCCCGGATCCCGCAGCAGGGCCACCACCTCCACCAGGTGCTCGGCCCCCCAGACGGGCAGCCCCTCCACCAGGGCGGCCTCGGTGGTGTTGGCCGCCGGCACCACCAGGGCGCGGGCCCCGTGCCGGCGGGCCGCCAGGGCCAGGGCCAGCACCCCCCGGATCGGCCGCAGCCGCCCGTCGAGGCCCAGCTCCCCCGCGCTCCAGATCCCCTCCACTTCGGTGGCCGCCAGCTGCTGGCTGGCCACCAGCAGCCCCAGGGCGATGGGCAGATCGAAGCCGGGGCCTGCCTTGGGCAGGTCGGCGGGGGCCAGGTTGACCACCACCCGGGTCAGGGGCACCCGCAGGCCGCCGTTGCGCAGGGCCCCCCGCACCCGCTCCCGCGATTCCTGGGCTGCGGCATCCGCCAGACCCACCACCCTCAGCCCCGGCAGCCCCGGCGCAATGTCCACCTCCACCGTCACCGGCAGGGCCTCCAGACCCCGCAGGGCCCCACTGCTGCACCGTGCCAACATCCCTTCGGAGCCCACTGCCCCTTCAGTGCCACCTCCCGACCACTCCCCGGCGTGCCATGGCCAGCAGCGACACCATCTTCGGCCGCATCCTGCGCGGTGAGATTCCCTGCCAGGAGGTCTATGCCGACGACCTCTGCCTGGCTTTCCGGGATGTGAACCCCCAGGCGCCGGTGCACGTGCTGGTGATTCCCCGCGAGCCGATCGCCCAGCTGGGGGAGGCCACGGACGCGCACCAGGCCCTGCTGGGCCACCTGCTGCTGGTGGCCGCCAAGGTGGCCCGCCTGGAGGGGCTCGAAAGCTGGCGCACGGTGATCAACAGCGGCGCCGAGGCCGGCCAGACCGTGTTCCATCTGCACGTGCACGTGATCGGCGGCCGACCGCTGGCCTGGCCGCCGGGCTGATGGCTGGTCCCACGCGGGGAACGGCAACGGCGACAATGCCTTGACTTGCTTCGCTCCATGAACCCCTTGAAGGCTTTCACCCAGCAGCTGGGCAAGCTCCAGCGCCTGGCCCAGCCCTATTTCCTGCCGGTGGAGGAGAGCAGTGCCGGCCAGTTTTTCTTGCTGCTGCTGGCCCTGTTGGCGGTGGTAGTGGGCCTCACCCTGCTGCTGCTCACTGGCGCCATTGCGGCGAGCGGGGCCTGGATTCCGGAACTGCAGGAGCGGTTCCTGCCAGGGATTCCCCAGCGGGTGGCGGCGATCTGGAGCGGCCCGATCGGCGCCGTGGTGATGGTGCTGTTCGTTGCCGGCCTGGCCTGCTTCGGCTTCTTCCGGGGTCGTCTACGGCAGGGGCGCTGGCTGCCCTGGCTGTTGATGGGGGTGATCATTCTGTTGATTCTGGTAATCAATGGCATCAATGTGGGCATCAGCTTTGTCGCCAGAAACATTGATAATTATCTGGTGGCATATGACATCGATGGCTTCTGGAAAACGGTGGCTATCTATGCCTTCTGCCTGTCGCTCGCCCTGCCTATCCGAGCAACTCAGGTCTATCTGATCCCCAGGCTTGGCCTGCTGTGGAGGGAATGGCTGACCGGCCGCCTATTGAACCGATATCTCACAAACAGAGCTTATTATGTTGTCAATCCAAACGATGAATCCGATGGGGATATCGACAATCCCGACCAGCGGATCTCCCAGGATGCGGCGAGTTTCACCAGTACAAGCCTAACGTTCTTGGTGCAGATCTTCGAGGCGCTGCTTACCTTTTTCAGTTTCATCGCGGTGCTGTGGAGCATCAGTGAAACTCTTACCATGGTGCTGATTGCGTATTCCGTTTTTGGCACCACCGTGGTGGTGTTTGCAAGCCGCAAGCTGGTTGATCTGAACTATCAGCAACTCAAGCTCGAGGCAGATTTTCGTTATGGCCTTGTGCATATCCGCGACAATGCCGAGTCGATTGCCTTCTATCGGGGTGAAGTCCAGGAGGAGAGGGAGGCCGGGCGCCGGCTTGGTGGCGCGATCACTAACTACAATCGCCTGATCATCTGGGAGGCGATCATCAGTGTGATCCAAAGGTCCTACGATTACTTCTCAAGGTTCCTGCCATGGCTTGTGATTGCATCGATTTACTTTGCCAAGGAGGTGGATTTCGGTGTATTCAGCCAGGCTGGTATCGCCTTCTCCCAGGTGTTTTTCTCGGTCAGCATCATCGTGAATAACATTGACCGGCTGGCCGCCTTCTCCGCCTCCATCAGCCGCCTCGAGGGCTTCCAGGGCAAGGTGGAGTCGATCAGTGCAGAAATGGCCGGGTTCGTGGCCGCCGAGCAGGCTTCCGCCGGTGGCGCCATCGGCGCCGGGGCCGGCGCCGTGCGCCCCGAATCGATCCTGGTCAGCCACGTGGATCTGGTGCCCCCCCGCACCAATCGCCTGCTGGTGAGCGACCTCAGCGTGGAGGTGACCGCCAACCAACGACTTCTGGTGGTAGGACCCTCGGGCTGCGGCAAGACCTCCTTCCTGCGGCTGGTGAGCGGCCTGTGGCCGCCTGCCGCCGGCAACGTGCAGCGGCCGCCGGTGGGAGAACTGATGTTCATCCCCCAGAAGCCCTACATGCTGCTGGGCAGCCTGCGGGAGCAGCTCTGCTACCCCCAGCCCACCGATCGCTTCAGCGATGAACAGCTGCGCCACGTGCTTGAGGAGGTGCGTCTGCCCGAGCTGGTGCGCCGCTATCCCGACCTCGACATCAAGCAGGACTGGCCCCGGCTGCTCTCCCTCGGCGAACAGCAGCGCCTGGCCTTCGCCCGCCTCCTGCTCAACTCGCCCAGGTTCGTGGTGCTCGATGAGGCCACCAGCGCCCTCGACGTGGCCACGGAGAAGGCCCTCTACGAACTGCTGGTGGAGCGGGAGATGGCCTTCGTCAGCGTCGGCCACCGCCCCACCCTCACCGCGTACCACGACACGGTGCTGGAGCTCGATGGCAACGCCGGCTGGCGCCTGCTTCCGGCGGCCGGCTATACCTTTGGCCGCGAGGACTGATTCGATGAGCGACCCTTCCGCCACCCCATCAGCCGACGGGCCCCAGGACAGCGAAGTCCCGCCTGCCACCAGCGCCACCACCTCTGAGGTGCCAGCCTTCGGCTGGAGCGGCTACGCCGAGCGGGTCAATGGCCGCTTCGCCATGCTCGGTTTTGTCGCCGTTCTGCTGGTCGAGGCCCTCAGCCACGACACTTTCCTGCACTGGGCGGGCCTGGTTCCCTGATCAGGGCACCGCGATCAGGTCCACCTGCCACTGGCCCTGGCGGCTCACCTCCACCGCCAGCTCGCGGCCGTCGGCCCGCAGGGACACCCGGCGCGGAACGCCGGGGGGCTGCAGCGGCACCGGCTGCAGGGCCATCAGGTTGCGGCGGTAGAGCACCAGCTCGGTGCGCCCCTCCAGCTGGCGCACCAGGGCCAGCCGCTCGCCGCGGCCATCCACCGCCACGCTGAGCGGCTGGGCGTCGGGGCGCTCCAGGCCCGGCAGGGGCACGGGCTGCTGGCGCTGCAGGTCCACCAGTTGCACCCGGTCACGGCCATCGCGGCTGACGATCAGGGCCAGCCAGTCGCCGGAGAGGGAGGGGCCCCGGGCGGGGCCGGCGGCCTCAAGGCGTTGATTCAGGCCCACCAGGGGCTGGGGCAGGGGCGCCAGGCAGCCCGCCAGCAGCAGCGGCAGGGCGCCCGCCACGGCCACCGCCTGAACAAGGCCGGCGGCGCCAAGCGTCATGGCGTGGCGGCCGGCGCCCCCCGCACCGGCAGCCCGGCGGGCAGGTCCGGCTCCAGCAGGGTGGTGAGGTCGTAGAGCTGCACCCGGGAGCGGCCGTCCCCCTCGGTGGCGATGGCGATGCGCCGGCCATCGGCGGCCAGGCTGAGGCGTTCGGGCACCAGCCCGCCCGGCAGGGGCAGGCGGTGCAAGCGTCCGGTGGCCCGATCTTCAATCAACACCCTGCGCTCCGGTCCCTGCTGCACCAGCAGGGCCAGGTAGCGGCCGTTCCAGCTCAGGGAGGGGGAGCGGTGGGGCTGCAGCCGGCCGAAATGGCGCAGTGGCAGCACCGTGCCGGAGGGCTGCTCCTGCAGCAGCACCGTGTCGCGCCCGTCCCGGCGCACCACGCTGGCCAGAACCCGCCCGTTGCCGCTGAGGGCCGGATCCTGGCGGTCGGCACCGCCCCAGCCCACCGGCCCGGCACTGCGTCGCCCCCAGCTCCAGTTGCCGCAGCCGGAGAGCAGCAGGGCCACCAGAGCCAGAATTAGGAGGGGGAGGCCAGGGCGAGGCCGTTGAAGGGGCCGGGTGTCCAGTGGCTCAGTCGTCGAAGCGGGAGCTGTTGTCCCGGCTGCCAGCGGGTGGGCCGGCTGGTGGGGGGTCGACAGTCGGTGGACGGGCGCTTGGGGCTCCTGGCCGGGGCCGGCCGCCGGCCATCGGGGAAAAGTCGGCATCACGGACGTCGTCGTCGGCCCCGCTGCGGGTGGTGCTGGGGCGAATCGGTGTACCCATCGGTGTTCCCTGGGGCGCACCCGGGCCGGGCTCACGGGCTGATGGGCCGGCAGGCCCCGGAGGCGTGGAGCCCCGGCGGCCGGAGCGTGGAGCGCTGTCGGCGGCAGCCACCGGACGGGAGCCGCGGCGGGGTTCTGGAGCGCTGTCCCGCTCCCGGCGGCGGGCGCCGAAATCGGCGGCCTGGGAGCGACCGGAGCCACCGGCCGAATAGCGGCCAGCGGCACGTTCCGGCCGGTCGTCGATGGCATCGCGCACCGGCCGGCTGGAGGAACGCTCAGCGCGGGGGTTGTCCCAGGAATCGGCTTCCTCCCGGCGGCTGGCGGCCCGCTCCGGGATGGCGGCCCGACTGGGCCGGCGCGGCCGGTAGAAGTCGTCCTCGGGTTCCTCTCTGGAGGGGATCCGGCGCCGCAGGGGCTCTGGCTCATCGAAGCGGTCCGGCTCGTCGTCGTAGCTGCGGCCGCCACCCAGACCGCCCCGCGGCCGGAACGGGGCGGCAGGTTCTTCGTCGTCGAAGTAGGACGAGCGCCGCGCCTGCTCGGTGGTCACCCCACGCAGGCGAACACTCTCATAGGCAAAGAAAACCGTGGTGCCGGCGAGCAGGAACTGGCCGAACTGCAGGATCGGGTCGAGGCGCCAGCCCTGAAAAAAAAGAATGCCGCCACAGAGCAACCCGATGGCGGCGAAGAAGACGTCGTAGTCCCGGGCCAGGGCCGGCTTGAAGCTCCTCATGAAGTAGAGGAAAGCTCCGCCGACCGCCAGGACGATGCCGACGATGCTGGCCCAGTTGAGGCTGGCGTTGACCACGGCGGTTCACCCGGGCGATGGCAAACACTCTAAGGACCGTACCTGCGAGGTCAGCGGCAGCTCAGAGCCGCCGGTCGAGCTGGTCGTTCTGGCTGATCAGCACCAGGGCGATGGCGATGGGGATCACCACGATGACCGCGCCCCAGCCGAGGCTGCTGAGGAAGTTGGCGAGGGAAGGGGTCATGGCAGGCGTTCGCTCTGGACAGCTCGGGGGATCCTAGGCAGTGACGGCGGCTTCCTACGATCGACGTTCAGACGCTTAGAGCTTTGTGACGGCCCTGGCCCTTCCCGCACTGGCGCCCCTGCCCCTGCTGCACCTGGCCCTGGGGTTGGTTCTGGCGGGCTGGACCCTGTTGTTCCTGTTCCGGATCGTCCTGACCTGGTATCCGGGTGTGGATCTCACCAAGGGGGTGATGCGCCTGGTGGGGGCCCCCACCGAACCCCTGCTGGCCCTCACCCGTCGCCTGATCCAGCCCATCGGCGGGGTGGATGTGACGCCTGTGGTCTGGGTGGGGCTGATCAGTCTGCTGCGCGAGCTGCTGGTGGGTCAGCAGGGTCTGCTCACCCTGGCCCTGCTGCGCAGCCAGCTCAGCGGTTGAGCATCTCCTCCTCGACGAATTTGGTCCACACCTCGCCGCGCTGGAACTCCTGGCGATCCAGCAGGGCGAGGTGAAATTCGATCGTGGTGGGGATGCCCGTGACGGCACATTCCGACAGGGCCCGACGCATGCGGCGGATGGCGTGGTCGCGGTCGACCCCCCAGACGATCAGTTTGCCGATCAGGGAGTCGTAGAAGGGGGGAATCTCATAGCCCGTGTAGACGTGGCTGTCGATGCGCACCCCAGGCCCGCCGGGGGGCAGCCAGCCGGTGATCTTGCCCGGAGCCGGCCGGAAGTTGTGGCTGGGGTCCTCGGCGTTGATGCGGCACTCAATGGCATGGCCGTTGACGTGGATCTGGTCCTGGCGCACGGAGATCGGTTCGCCGCCGGCGATGCGCAGCTGCTCGGCGATCAGGTCGATGCCCGTCACCATCTCGGTGACGGGATGCTCCACCTGGATGCGGGTGTTCATCTCCATGAAGTAGAAGGAGCCGCTCTTGTCCACCAGGAACTCCACCGTGCCGGCGCCCTCGTAAGCGATGCTGCGGGCCGCGGCCACCGCCGCCTCGCCCATGCGGCGTCGCAGCTCCGGATCCAGGCCCGGGCTGGGGGCCTCCTCCAGCAGCTTCTGGTGGCGGCGCTGGATCGAGCAGTCCCTTTCGCCCAGGTGCACCACGTTGCCGTGGCGGTCGGCCAGCACCTGCACCTCCACGTGACGGGGCCGGTCGATGAATTTCTCCATGTAGAGGCCCGGGTTGCCGAAGGCGGCCTCCGCCTCCCCCTGGGCCGCCCGGAACAGGCTGTCCAGTTGGTCGGCGGCCGGCACCAGCCGCATGCCCCGACCACCACCACCGGCGGTGGCCTTGATCATCACGGGGTAGCCCATCGTCTCGGCCAGGGCGGCCGCCTGGCTGGGATCGTCCAGCAGCCCCTCACTGCCAGGGATGGTGGGCACACCCACCTGTTGCATGGTGATCTTGGCCGTCGATTTGTCGCCCATGGCCAGGATCGCGGCCGGCGAGGGACCCACGAAGATCAGCCCGTGGTCGAGGCACTTCTCGGCGAAGTCGGCGTTCTCCGCCAGGAAGCCGTAGCCGGGATGGATGGCGTCGGCGCCGCGGGAGGTGGCGGCCGCCAGGATGTTGGGAACGTTGAGGTAGCTGCGGCTGCTGGGGGCTTCCCCGACGCAGACCGCCTCATCGGCCAGCTGCACATGCAGGGCGTTTTTGTCCACGGTGCTGTAGACGGCCACCGTGGCGATGCCGAGCTCGCGGCAGCTGCGCAGGATGCGGAGGGCGATTTCGCCTCGGTTGGCGATCAGCAGCTTGCCGATGGGCATCCGTGCAGGTCCGGGCGATGAGGGCTGGCGGGAGTGCGGCCGTGCCGGGGCGGACTGTATCAGTGCTCACCGGTGCCCCCCGGCGACGAGGGCGTTCGGGGGTGGGGGGAGCCCATGGGTATATTGCTCAACCGGTGCGGTGCTTCGGCCTGCGCCGGCCACGCGGATGTGGTGGAATTGGTAGACACGCACGTTTGAGGGGCGTGTGGCTTCGGCCTTGCGAGTTCAAGTCTCGCCATCCGCATTTTTCTATTCCCGCTCCCGTCCCCCGGAACCTGCGGTTCTCTTGACCCAGCCGTCGCCGGTCACTGCTCCAGCCGCAGGCAGCGCGATCGTGCTGGTCAGCAACGGCCCGGGGGAACTGAGCACCTGGGTGCGGCCCCTGGCCGAGCAGCTCCATGGCCTGGAGCCCCTGCGGCCCCGCGATCCCACCGCCAGCTGCAGCCTGCGTCTGGTGCTCGTCCCCTGCCCCAACGCCACCGGCGCCGAGCATCGGGTGGCCCTGGATTGGGGGCTGTTCGAGCGGGTGCTGCCGGCTTCCCGGTTCTGGTGGCTGCTGCTGCGGCCCCGCCGCCACGGCCCCTGGCCCGAGCGGGGCGTGGTGGTGTTTCTCGGCGGCGACCAGTTCTGGACCGTGCTGCTCTCCGCCCGTCTCGGCTACCGCCACCTCACCTACGCCGAATGGGTGGCCCGCTGGCCCCGCTGGAACGACCGCATCGCCGTGATGGGGCCCACTGCCGCCGGCCGCCTGGCCCCCCGCTGGCGGCAGCGGGCCACGGTGGTGGGTGATCTGATGGCGGATCTCTCGACCCTGGCCCGCCAGGACGATCCCCTCCCGCCTGGCGACTGGGTGGCCCTGCTGCCCGGCTCGAAGCGGGCCAAGCTGCTGGTGGGGGTGCCCTTCCTGCTGGAGACCGCCGACCGTCTGGCGGCCCTGCGGCCCGGCTGCCGGTTCCTGCTGCCGGTGGCCCCCACCACCTCGGTGCGGGAACTGCTGGCCTACGGCGGGCCCTCCAACCCGCTGAACCGCCTACGGGGGGCCGGCGAGCCCGAGCTCCAGGGCGACGAGATCGTCACGGCGGCCGGCACCCGCATCCTGGTGCTGGAGCGCCATCCCGCCCATGCCGCCCTGAGCCAGTGCGCCCTGGCGCTCACCACGGTGGGGGCCAACACCGCCGAGCTGGGGGCCCTGGCGGTGCCGATGATCGTGCTGGTGCCCACCCAGCACCTGGCAGTGATGCAGGCCTGGGACGGCTGGATGGGGCTGGTGGCTCGGCTGCCCCTGCTGCGGCGTCTGGTGGGGGTGGCCCTCACCGCCTGGCGGATGCGCCACCGCGGCTTCCTGGCCTGGCCCAACATCTCCGCCGGCCGTGCCGTGGTGCCGGAACGGGTCGGGCCGATCGAGCCGGCCCAGATCGCCGCCGAGGCCGCCGGCTGGCTGGAGCATCCCGAGCGCCTGGCGGCCATGGCCGATGACCTGCGCAGCCTGCGGGGAGCGCCGGGGGCCGTCGCCGCTGTGGCGGCGATGGTGCGGGGTCTGCTGCCGCCACAGGAGCGCCCGGGGCGGCCGTTGCGATCTGGATAGGATTTGTTCAACGATTGCCCCCACGCGGGGTTCCAGGCCATGCCGTCAAGCGAATCCACCCCCCTCCAGAGCGTCGACGAGGCTGACCTGCGGGCCCGACTGACGCCCGAGCAATACCGGGTGGCCCGCGAGGGGGGCACGGAACGGGCCTTCACCGGTGCCTACTGGAACAACAAGGCCACCGGGATGTACCACTGCGTCTGCTGTGGCAGCGAGCTGTTCAGTTCCGCCACCAAGTTCGATTCCGGCACCGGCTGGCCCAGCTTCTGGGCGGGCGTCGACGCTGGGGCGATCACCACCCACACCGACCGCACCCACGGCATGGAGCGCACCGAGATCCGCTGCGCCAGCTGTGACGCCCACCTCGGCCATGTCTTCAACGACGGCCCAGCCCCCAGCGGCCAGCGCTATTGCGTCAATTCGGCGTCGCTGCGCTTCGCGGAGGGCTGACGCCGCCCTCCGGCTGCTTCACCAGGGATCGTCGAGGATCTCCGGCTCCACATCCACCGGCTCCTTCGGCCGTGGGGCCGGGGCCTGGGGACGCTCTGCCCGCAGCGGCTCCCGTTCCCGCTCAGCAAAGTCCCGCCCCGGGGCATCGATCGGGGCCCTGTAGGGCTCCGGCTCGAAAGCGCGCTCGTCCCGATAGCGCTCCCGGTCGTAGCGCTCTTCTTCGTAGCGGTTGTCGTACCGGGCGGGGTTGCGCTCTCGGTCCTGGCCGTAGGGGTCGGTCGGTGCCGGACGGGGTTCGGGGCGCTGGCGCGGCTCGGGCAGGTCGTCATCGAGGTAGCGGCGCTGGCGCAGGGGCTCCCGTTCGCGCCGTTCCTCCAGCTCCACGTACTCCAGCTCCTCGGCGGGCTGGAAGCTGCGGCTGGTGGCCGGCTGGATGCGGCGCTGCTCCTGGGCGGACGGTTGGCCGGCGGGCAGCTGGTTCTCGGCGGGAACGGCCCCGGTGCGGAAGCGATCCCGCTCCTCCTGCTCCCAGCTGGCGCCGCCGATGCCCAGTTTTTCCAGCAAGCCGGTGCCCAGCTGCTTGAGCTTCTCCTCGGCTCCTTCGTAGACGATGATCCGGTCCGGGCCGCTGCTGACGACCTCCCCCACGGGCATCTCCCAGGTGCTGAGCACCCCTTCGCCGAGCAGGGGAACGCCGAGGGCCCCGATCACCAGGGTGGTGAGCTCACCGGTTTCGATGTCGAAGCTGAAGCCGAGCACCCGGCCGAGCTGCTCGCCCGATTCCGTGATCACCTGGCAGTTGATGACCTTGCTGTAACGCTCGGGATTGAACCCCTCAGCCAGGGAATCGACCGAATCCACCAGGATCACGTCCCCCACCTGGCGGATGCGATCCAGCGGCATCCATCGGGGCAGGCCCGGCAGGAAGCGGGTGAGGGGGTTGTCGCGCAGGCCCAGGGCCACCACCTCGCGCCGGTCGATGTCGACCACCACCTCACCGACGACGCCCAGCCGCCGGCCGGTGTCTCGGGTGATCACCTGGGTGCCCATCAGTTCGGAGCGCAACCAGAGGCGGTCGCTGCTGGCGGCGGGTTCGGTGGAGGGGGGAATCGGGGAGGTCAAATCCGGAGATCGGGGCTGGACGGCAGGGGGAACGGGAGCGACTTCACGGCCTGGAACAGCCTGGTCGGCCCATTGTGGCCCACGCGGTCGGCTCAGGCCGCCGGCGGCAAACCGACCACCTGGGTATGGGAGCCGCGGGCCTGGGTGACGCCGATGGTGCGGGTGGCCGCGGCGATCATCGGCCGGCGGTGGCTCACCACCATGAACTGGGCCTGGTAGGCCTGGGCGGCAATCAGGGCGGCCAGGCGCTCCACGTTCACCCCATCGAGAAAGCTGTCCACCTCATCGAGGGCATAGAAGGGCGAGGGGCGGAAGCGCTGCAGGGCGAACAGGAAGCTCAGGGCGGTCAGGGATTTCTCACCTCCCGACATCGAGGCCAGCCGCCGCACCGCCTTGCCCTTGGGGTGGGCCACCAGGGTCAGGCCGCCCTCGAGGGGCTGCTCGGGGTTCTCCAGCTGCAGGTGTCCCTCGCCATCGGAAAGGCCGGCGAAGATCGTCTGGAAATGGCCGTCCACGGCCCGGAAGGCCTCCATGAAGGCCTCCTGACGCAGGGTGGCCACCGTTTCGATCCGCAGCAGCAGTTCCTCCCGCTCCTTGCTGAGCACCTCCAGCCGGTCGTCCAGGTCGGCCAGCCGCTGCTCCAGCTGCTCCAGCTCGTCCAGGGCGAGCATGTTGACCGGCTCAAGGGCCTCCATGCGCTGCTGCAGCTGGCGCAGGCCCTGCTGCAGCGCCTCCAGGCCACCCTCGCGTAGTTCCTCGGGCAGCTCGGGCCGGGGCTCGGGCAGCTCCCGTTCCATCTGGGCCAGCCGCAGGCCGTGGCTGCGCTGCTCCTCGGCCAGGGCCAGCCGCTCCTCCTGGCGCCGCTGCAGCTCCCACTGGCGCTGCTGCAGGGCCTGACGCTGGCCGGCCAGGTGGGCTTCGGCCCCATCGCGGGCGCGGCGCCGTTCGCCGAAGCGCGTCTGCAGCTCGCTCTGCTGCCGTTCCAGCACGCTGCGGCGCTCCTGCTCCACCTGCTGCCGTTCCTTCCAGAGCTGGCGTTCCCCCACCAGGGCCTGCACCGCCTCCACCAGCCGCCGTTCCTCCCCGGCGAGGGCCTCCAGCTGGCTGCCCAGTCGCTCGGCGCCCAGGGCCCGCTCCCGCCGCTCCGCCTCCAGGCCATCCCGCTGGCGTCGAGCTTCCACCAGGGCCTGGTCGGCCCGCTCCAACTCGCTCTGCAGGCCCTGCCAGCGGGCACTGTCGTCGTTGCCCCTGGCGAGGCGCTCGGCCTCCTCCAGCTCCGCCAGGGCCTGGCGCAGCGGGGGCAGGGTCTGGTCGAGGGTCTGCATGCGGCGGCTATCGGCCTGAAACGCCTCCTGCAGTTGCTGCAGCCGGCTGCTCACCTGATCCCGGCGCTGCTGCCGCGGCGCCAGGGTGCGCTCGGCGGCGCTGCGTTCGGCCTGCAGGGCGGCCTGGCGCTGCTGCAGCTCCATCAGGGCCGGCCTGGCCTCCTCCAGGCTCCGCCCCAGCTCCGCTTCGCGGCGGCGGCAGGCCAGCAGGCCCTCCCCCAGCTCCAGCAGCCGCTGGCGCAGCGGCTCGGCCTCGTCGCCCTCGCTGCTGCGGCCGAAGCCCAGCTGGCCGGAGCGCTGCTGCAGACTGCCGCCGGTCATGGCGCCGCTCTTCTCCAGCAGTTCGCCTTCCAGGGTCACGGCGCGGCAGCGGCCCAGCTCCCGGCGGGCGTCAGAGAGGGTGGCGAACACCAGGGTGTCGCCGAAGACGTAGCGGAAGACATCGGCATAGACGGGCTCGTGGCGGATCAGCTCCACCGCCCGCCCCACCAGCCCATCGGCCCCGGCCGAAGTACCCGGGTTGCCCCGCTGCAGGGCGGCAGCCCCCGCGCTACCGCTGCCGCCACCACTTCCGCCACCACTTCCTCCCCGGATGCGGTTGAGGGGCAGGAAGGTGAGCCGGCCGGCGCGGCGGCTCTTGAGCAGCTCGATCGCCCGGGCGGCGATGCGGTCGTCCTCCACCACCACCTGGGCCAGCCGCCCGCCTGCCGCCACCTCCAGCGCCACCCGCAGCCGCTCCTCCACCTCGCCCAGCTGGGCCACCGAGCCGTGGATCCCCTCGAGGCCCGCCTCCAGCAGCAGGCGCAGGGCGCCGGTGCCGCGGCTTTCCTGCAGGGTCTCGCGGCGGCTGTCGAGGCGGGCAATGTCCCGTTCCAGGCTGGTCTGTTCCTGCTCCAGCCGCGCTCGGGTGCGCTGCTGCAGCGCCAGGGCCTCGGCCAGCTCCTGGACCTGCCGCTGGCGATCCTCCAGGCCAGCCAGCAGGGCGCGTTCCTGCTCCGCCAGGGCCGCCACGGCGGCGGAGCCCTCCGCCTGAGCCGCGTCCTCCTGCTGCTCCTCGCCGCCGAGTTCCTGCAGCCGCTCACCGGCCTGCCGCAGCCGTTCCTCCAGCTGCTGCCGTTCGGCCAGCAGGGGCGCCAGCTGCTCCTGCAGTTCCTGGCGCCGGCGGCTGCGGCCCTGCTGCTCCTCCAGCCAGCTGCCGGAGCGCCCGGCCACCTCGCCGAGCCGCCGGCGGGACAGCTCCACCGCCGCCTCGGCCTCGCGGCAGAGGGCTTCGGCCCGGTCCCTGGCGCCGTCGTCGGCCTGGCCGTCGAGGGCCTGGCGCTGCTGGCGCAACGCGGCCTGGTTCTGCTGCAGCTCCTGGCGCCGGCGCTGCAGTTCCTCGGCCTGGTGCCCATGCCGTTCCGCCTGGCGGGCCAGTTCGCGGCCGCTGGTTTCGAGGCCGGCCAGCTCGGCCTGCACCGCCAGCAGCTGGTCTTCGCCCAGGGTCTTGACCTCCGCCTGCAGGCGCTCGAGGGCGGCGGCGGCGGCGACCACCTCGGCTTCAGCGGCGACGATCGCGTCGCGCTCCTGCTCCTGCTGGCGGTCGAGGCGCTCCAGGCGGCCGTCCAGGGCCAGGGCGTGGGCGCGGGCCTCCTCCCAGGCCAGCACCTGCTCCTGCAGGCGTCCGTGGTGCAGCCGCTCGCGCAGGTCCTGGTAGGTGCGCGCCTTGGCGCAATCGCGTTCGAGCTTCTGGCGGGCCGCCAGAAGCTCCTGCTCGACGATGCGGCAGCGCTCCTGCCGTTCGACCACCTCGTCGAGCTTGGCCCGGCTCTGCTCGATGCGGGAGTCGAACAGGGCCACGCCGGCCAGCTCGTCGATGATGCCGCGCCGGTCGCGGGCACTCATCGAGACGATGCGGGTGACGTCGCCCTGCATGACGACGTTGCTGCCCTCCGGGTCGACCCGCAGGCGCCGCAGCTGGGTCTGCAGCTGCTGCAGGTTGCACGGCACCCCATCGGCGCTGAAGCTGCTGCTGTAGGTGCCGCCCGGGGCCACCCGCAGCCGCCGGGTGACGCTCCACTCCCGCTGGCCCCGCTGCAGCCAGGGGCCCTGCTCGGGGACGTCCAGGCCGTCTTCGGCGTTGTCCGGCTGCCAGTCGCCCAGGTCGAAGCGCACGGTGACGCTGGTTTCGGCGGCCTTCCCCTCCCGCAGCATGGCGCTGTTGATCAGGTCGGGGAGCCGCTCGGCCCGCATGCCCCGGCTGGTGGCCAGACCCAGGCAGAAGAGCACCGCATCGAGGATGTTGCTCTTGCCGGAACCGTTCGGCCCCGTCACCACCGTGAAACCTTCCTGCAGCGGGATGGTCATCGACCCGCCGAAGGATTTGAAGTGGGTGAGCTCGACCTGATTGATGTGAACCAACAGGCCCGTGCGCCGAGCAGC
This sequence comes from Synechococcus sp. UW140, assembly GCA_943372935.1. Taxonomy (GTDB): domain Bacteria; phylum Cyanobacteriota; class Cyanobacteriia; order PCC-6307; family Cyanobiaceae; genus Cyanobium. The sequence goes on along the minus strand of CALSAP010000011.1, from coordinate 43,366 downwards.
CTTAATTTAACCGAGGTGCTGACGATCACAAGCCCTTCTTCCTACGGTGATGCGGTGCAGCCGTCGCACGGAGCGCCCCATGGAAACGGACACCACCCCTGTCGAGTCCCCGGCGGCCCCCGCCCCGGGCCCGGCGCCCGCCGGCAGCGGCGAGGCCCAGCAGGTGCAGAACCAGTTCCGGGAACGCTTCGAGAGCCTGCTGCCCAGCATCCAGAAGGAATGGCCCGAGGTGGCCCGCCACACCCTGGAGGCCACCCGGGGCAGCTTTGATCACGTGGTGGAGGTGATCAGCCGCCAGAGCGGGCTCACCACCGCCGGCGTCAAGCAGCAACTGCTCGAGCTGGTCAACGTCACCGGAGAGCAGGCGGGCCATGTGGTGGATTCGCTGCGGCCCCTGGAGGAGCAGCTGGAACACCTGCTCGACGACCTCAACACCACCCTGCGGCCGAAGATCGAGAAGCCGGTGCGGGAGCGGCCCCTGATGGCCCTGGGCATCGCCGCCGGGGTGGGGCTGGTGGTGGGGCTGCTGCTGTCGTCGGGTCGGCGTTCGGCATGACGGGTCCGAACTTCAGCCGGGTCACGGCCCTGATCAGCTCGGTGATGGATCTGCATGTGCGCATCGCCCTGCAGGAGGCGGACAAGGAAAAGCGGCGCCTGGTAGGCGGTGGGGTGATGCTCGGCATGGGCCTCACCCTGATGACCCTGGCGCTGGTGGCGGCCGAGCTGGTGCTGCTGCTCTGGATCCGGGAGGCCTTCGGCTTCAGCTGGCTGCAGGCCGCGGCGGCCGTGGCGGCATTCGACCTGGTGCTGGCCGGCATCAGCCTGCGCATCGGCGGCCAGATGCTCAAGGGTCCCTACCTGCCGCAGACCACCGCCGGACTGATGCGCACCACGCGGGCGTTGACGGGGAAGTCCTGAGCTCAGGCCCAGCCGCAGGCCACGGCCAGTTCGGAGGCGACGTGGCGCAGGCGCCGATCCCGCGTCCAGAGCCGGGCCCGGCCGATCAGGGCGGCAGCCAGGTGGGGCTCCCCCTGGCGGAGGTGATCCACTCAGACGGAGGTGTCGACAAGGGTCAAGGCGCTGGCGGGGGATGGCCTGCAGCTGGGGCTCACTGGCTCCGAGCGCCGCGAGTCGTCGGGCGCTCTTCCGTTCCACTGGGGCCTGCGGCAGCAACTGGCTGCGCTCGCTGAGCCCGGAAAGTTCCTGCGCCTGGCGCAGGAGGTCGTCATCGAGGGTGACGGTGGTGCGCATGGAGGAGGAGGGAAGCGTGTCTTCGGTGCATCCGCGCTCTTGCTGCATCAGTTGATGCGGTCTTGGCTCCGCAATCAGTCAATAGCTCGAGCAGAGGGAGCATCACCTGGTCATTGATCCCGAACTCCTCAAGAATCCCTGATGCGGCGCCGCGGATCCTTGAAGGGCCCTGGGCAGGTAGGTCTGAGCAAGAAGGATCGGTCCCTGATCTGCAAGTTGGTCTGGATCGGCCCTAACCTTGCCGGCACCGATGTGCCTTGCCCTGCAGCGGGTTCATCCCAACGTCCCGGACCTGGATGACGGATCGTCTGGCCCAGCGTCACACTTTGGTGGAAGCCTTGATCACGGCCCTGGGGTCCACCGTTGAACTCGGCATGGTGGTTGGGGATCTGGCGAAGGCGGGATCGGTGGGCCGATGGATCAGCACGAACCATCAGCAGGGCGGATCTCTCAGGGCCGAATGCACCAGGCTTGTGGATGTGTGTAGCGAATACAGCGATGGTCTGGAGCTTCTCGAAAAGGTGCTGGAACCGCATCTGCAGGGGAAGATCGCCTGGCCGCCGCTACAGCAGTCCTTAGAGGTCTATCGGAAAGGCGATGAGGTCTCCCAGCAGACGAAGCCTGCAGGGCATCCAGCCAACTGCAAGGTGTACATCTCCTATGCCTGGGGTGATGAGACCCCCCAAGGCAAGCAACGCCAGGAGCTGGTGGAGATGCTCTGCGCTTCTCTCGGCAAGCAGGGGGTGGAGGTGCTGCTTGATAAGACGCAGATCCAACCTGGCGATCGCATACGCGACTACATGCAGCGCCTGGCGAAGGGAGATGTGATTCTGGTGGTGCTCAGCGATCGCTATCTCCGCTCGGAAGACTGCATGGCAGAGCTCTACTGGATCTGGGACAATGCACGCCACGATCCCGACCGATTCCTGGACCGGTTGATCCCTCTCACCCTGCCCGATGCCAATCTGCGTGATACGAAGAATCGCTTCGCCCGTGCCGAACACTGGCAGGAGGTGAGCAAAGATCTCGAAGCAAGAATGAGCCGAAACTTCGCGGCCGTGGGAGAGATAACGGTGGCTCAGGCTCGGTTGATCAAGGGGATCGCCGACCACACCTCCGATATGCTCGACCTGCTCTGCGACAAGTTCGAGCCCCGCGACTTCGAGCGGCAGGCCCAGGAGGAATTCAAGGAAGTGCTGGCTCAGATCCAGGCCCTCTGTCCCAGTACTGGCTCACCACCCCGGAATGATTGACCTCCTGAAACTTCAGAATGAACTTCGCGATGCCCTCATCGCTGCGATGGGGGCGACCTATTCAATGGTGAGTCTTCGCCAGGATCTTAGCACAATAAGTCCGCAAATCGTGAATTCTGTACGTGTTACTAATGTCCTGCAGGAGGATGCCACCGAGCTGATCCAGGTTTGTTGGGGTTATGAAAACGGGTTGGAAAGTCTGCGGGATGTGGCCCTACATGCCTTGCAGGGGAAGAAAGGCCTGCCTCGGCTCCGTCAGGCCTTCGAGGTTTGCCTGGATGCTGAGTCTAAGGAAAGTGAAAGTGGTCAGGCATCAACTTCACCGCTAAAATGCCGGGATGAATTTCAACACAAAGTTCTTCCAGCCTGGCGCCAGAGTCTGCGTGACCTAGCCAAGCAGCATCCAGAGGCTGATGAAATGCTGCATGATGCCTTGCTACACGCCTTAAGGGAGCAGTCAGGGCAAGTCGATCCTCCCAGCAGATGTTCGTTTCTCTCCTCCGGCAGGATCAGGGGTTGGAGGGATTTGGTGGCCCGAAACGAGAGCAGCATCGATTGCCTCGACCCGCCCTTGATCGATGCGTTGGAACGAGAATTGAAGAACCTGCCGCCTGCACCATCCTCTCCATCCACTGCTTCCAGGGTTTGCTCCCTTGTGGTGATGCTGCTGGATTTAAGGAACGGCAACTATGGCTATCGGGCTTACGTCTGCCTCAGCGATCGTCCTGAGGATAGAGACTGGAAGAGGATGACAGAGCTGCCACAGGAGGAGATCAAGGCAGACGACTGGCGGCCTGAGCTTGAGGCGCGCTTGCCGGTTGTGATTGGGGGTGCCCACGCTTTGCTGCCCAGAGGCGCTGAGCTGCTTCTGGAGATCTTCCTGCCCAAGTCGCTGTTGCATGAAGATGTGGGCTCCCTGAACCTGCCTATAAGCGAGCATTCCAATGATAGTCAACTTCTGCGTTTTCTCCATCCCTATGTTCTGCGTTCATCTGAGCGATTCCAGATGTTTCAGGAAAGCAGCTACTGCTCTCTTCCCCATAAATTGCCGCGTCGCTGGAAGTCACTTCTTTCCTCGGTATCCCAGTCCATATGGATTCATGATAAAACCTGTGCTGGGCGAGTGAGCTCTGAGACCACCAAAAGGAAAGCGAGAGAAGGCCTGGAGAAGCTGTTTCGGGCTATTATGGTTCAAGACGCTTGTTTTGGTGTCAAGAGAATTGCCAATATGCCCACCGATCCGGAATTGCGTCTTTGCTGGCATTCGCAGGTTATCAATGCCTGTCCAGCCGTGGCTCTCTGGTGGCGGCCAGGATCCAGCAGCACGAAGAAAGAGCGTGAGTCGTTCTTCAAGTTTCAAGGGGAATGTGGAGAGCCTCCTTTCGGTGCTTCAACTCCCCCTGCGGATCTCGTTGATCAGGAGAGGTTCTCCCACCGGTCTGGTCCACTTGAGTTGTTCCACACCCTCGCCCGTACGGTGCTGGTGGGCCTTACTAAGCCTGATCTGGCTGAGCTCAACAAGGTCTGCAAGGAGCTGGTGCTGCTGGTGGACGCCGCTGACCGATGGCCACCGCCCCTGGATAAAGCGCCAGATCCGGATCTTGCCCAGCGGCCCGATGGATCGGATGCGGTATTCATGGTTCAGGCCGACGAGATCCTTCACTGCTGAACTCTCCTCTCTTTCCCCATGACCCAGCCGCGCCGCCGTTCGTCCTCTTCTTCCCCCTCTTCCCCTTCCAAGACCACCGATGAATCCGCTGAGGAGTTGTGGTGGTTGTTCCGCAACGACCCAGAGGAGAGGGCAACCCTGGCGAAACTCTCGCCCAGCCAGCGGCGTGAGCGGCATGGGCGTGTGCAAGGCAAGGAGAAATTGGCATGGCCGGAAGCTCCTCCCTGGCGGCTTTTCCATACCGATGCGGATGATTCTTCTCCCTCAGATCCAGCCACTGCCGCCCCTTCTGCGGGGATGGACGCAGCGTATTGGGAGAAACTCGATGTCCTCACACCCACGCCAGACCCCGGCGCCCTCCTCGATCGGGATGCTCACCGGGGCGCCACTTTCCTGCTGCCTCGCAAGGACGGCGAGCTGACCGAGTGGGGTGAGCGGATCCGCTTGGCGGTCAATGCTGCCATCCATCTGCGCCGCCCGCTGCTGGTGACGGGCCAGCCGGGCAGCGGCAAGACCACGCTCGCCTACGCGATCGCCGCGGAACTCGGGCTGGGGCCGGTGCTGGTGTGGCCCATCACGCCTCGCTCCCGCCTGCGGGAAGACGGTCTTTACCGCTACGACGCACTGGCGCGCCTGCAGCAGGCCGATCTGAACCGTTCCGCCAGGCTTGCCGCACCGCTGCGGGGGGGTGCGAAGGCCTCCAGGATCACACCCACTGCCCCGCCGATCTCCCGCTATCTGAGGCTTGGGCCTGTGGGAACGGCCTTCCTGCCGACGCGCTGGCCGCGGGTGCTGCTCATCGATGAGATCGACAAGGGGGACCTCCAACTTCCCAGCGAACTGCTCCACCTCTTCGAAGAGGGGCGCTACGAGATCGAGGAACTCACCCGTGCCCAGGCGGAGATCCCACCGGAGGGATTTCGTCTCGCCACCGCTGACGCGATCACGGAGACTGACAGGTACGGGCGTGTCCAGGAGCGGCCGCTGGAGGCAACGCTGGTGAGTGGCTTCGTGCGCTGCCGCGAGTTCCCGATCGTGGTGATGACGAGCAATCGGGAGCGGGAATTTCCGCCCGCCTTCCATCGGCGCTGCATCCGCATCGGCATGCCCGCGCAGGATATCGATACGCTGAAGCCCATCGTGGCCGCGCACTTCAGCAAGCGGCCCGATGACCCCAGCGCACTCCAGGAGATCGAGGCCTTTCTGCGTGAAGGCGCCCCCGATGGAGAGACGGCTGCATCGCCGGCAAGGGACCGTGCGGTGGATCAACTGCTCAATGCCTATTTCCTGCTCAACCGGGAGGTGGGTGATGGCCCCACACCCGCTCAGAGCAAGCTGCTCCGCACGATTCTCTATCGCAATCTCAGCGATCCCAGCGACACTCCCGATGCCGGCGGGGGATCCGATCCCAGCCGATGACCACCCAGCCCCGCTCAGGGGCAGATCCTCTGGAGCGCGTGCTGCGGGGGCTGCTCGAACCGCCTGAGTCGGGCCTCGGCGCGTTGGAGCTGGCCGAGGTGATCTGGCTGGCGCGGCTGATGCCCAGGACCGCAGGATCTGGTGGGACAACCTCAGGCAGTGATACGGGAGGCCATGACGATGAGAAGGCTGGCGGACCACTGGACAGCGGGGCTGGAAAGGGGGACAGCAAGAAATCGGAGGATGGACTGAAATCGGACCCCCTCCCTGGTCGGCAGGAGTGGGAACGGGAGCTTCTGCCCTCGTTCTTTCCCACCTCACCACCGTCGCCAACTCCGGCGGAGGTGCCGCGGGCGGGTTTGCTCCCAGAGGCGGCCCTTCCCAACGATGACGATGTGGCGGCACTGCTGCCGCTCTGGGTGAACGATGTGGCGGTGCTGCCGGATCCGTTGCCGTATCAGGGGGCGCTGCAGAGGCTGCGCCATCTGGAACCCTTCCAGCCTGCCGACCCAACCCGGCTCGAACTCGACGAGGAGGCCACGGTAGAGGCCTATGCCCGGACCCAGCGCCTCTGGCCTGAATTCCGGCCGCGGCGGGAGCCTCACCTGAGCCTGGTGCTGCTGGTGGATGGAGGCCTTTCCATGGAGGTGTGGCATCGGCTGGCCGAGGAATGGCTCGCTCTGGTGAGCCTGGCGGGAGTGTTTCGTGCCGCGCGCCGGATCTCCATCGATCCGGCACTGCCGGAGCGGGCCATGGGGGCGATCGGGGCGGGCGGGGAGGAGGAGATGGTGCTGTTGCTGAGCGACTGCTCCGGCAGGCACTGGTGGAAGGGCGGCGGCATGCATGCCTTGCTCCAGAGGCTGGGCCGACGCAGATCGGTGGCGATCCTGCAGGTGCTGCCGAGCTGGATGTGGCGGCGCACGGCCCTGGGGATCGGGGAGCTGGTGGCTCTGCGCAACCGCGTGCCGCTGGGGGGCAGCGGTGGCTATAGCACCGCACCGCTGCGATGGTGGGAAGAGCGCCCTGCGCAGACGGGCGATGCCGGCCCACTGGTGCCGGTGGTTCCACTGGATCCCGCCTCCCTGGCCGCCTGGAGCAACCTGGTGGGGGGAGCTGGCCTTTCTGGCACGACCGGTGTGCGGCTGCCGCCCCGATGGCCGCGGATTCTCATCTCCGATCCCCCTGCCACCGCGAATCCAGAGGAAGCCGCGCAGCGGGTGCGGAGTCGGCTGGTGAGGTTTTTCCAACGCTCTTCGGCGGGAGGGCGGCGTCTGCTGCAGGTGATGGCGGCCGCGCCGGTGCTCACCCTGCCGGTGATCCGCCTGCTGCAGGCAGCGATGGTGCCCGGCGAGCGCAGCCCACTGGGCATGGCGGAGGTGCTGCTGAGCGGGCTGGTGCGGCGTCTGGACGACGATTCGGAGACAGGCCGTGTGACCGACCGGCAGCGTCGCCCCGATCTGATCCAGTTCGGCTTCGACGAAGGAGTGAGGGAAGCCCTGCTCGACTGGCTGCCGCCGGCCGACACCGCCGATGTGGTGCAACGGGTGAGTGAGCTGGTGGAGCGGCGCTGGGATCAGCTCGATGGGGTGCCCCCCTTCCGTGCCTATCTGGCCGATCCCACCGCATTGCCTCCCGACCACACCATGGCGCCGATGGCGGCATTCGCCACGGCTACTGCAGACATCATCGAGCGCCTGGGTGGTCGCTACCGCGCCTACGCCCAGAAGCTGCGGGAGACCGCACGCATGCCCAGTGACGACATCTGGCCGAAGGCCAGCTTCCCCTTTGAGCCACTGGAGTTCGACACCGCCATGCTGCTGGCCATTCCCGAGCCAGAGCAGCGCCGGTTCGACTGGGCGACGCTTGAGGAGATCAAACTGCAATCGATCACTTTCACAACAGCCACGATCGAGCTGGGCGCTTCTTCCCCCTCCGAAGACCCTTCCCCAGCTGCGTCTGAGAGCGACACCGATACAGAAGCAGGGGAGACCGTGTGGATGGGAACACGCTCGGTGTTGGAAGTCTCCGCTGAGACCCGCTCTCCGGGCACCACCTGGGGCTACCACGAACCCCTCACCCCCGGGCCAGCCGCCACCACCGCGGATCCCCCGGCCCTCACGATGCTGCGCATCCCCGCCGGCAGCTACCTGATGGGCTCTCCGGATGACGAAATCGAGCGCCATACGGATGAGGGCCCCCAACATGAGGTGCACCTGGAGGAGTTCTTCCTAGCCCGCAACCCCATCACCCAGGCCCAGTGGCGCGTGGTGGCCCGTTGGCAGCCCCTGGAGGGAGAACTGGCCTGGGATCGGGAGCTGAAGGAAGATCCCCTTGGCACGGAGGTCGATTCCCGCTTCCGCGGTGACGATCGCCCAGTGGTGAACGTGAGCTGGCACGACGCGATGGAGTTCTGCCGCCGCCTGAGCAAGCGAACAGGCAAGAGCTACACCCTTCCCAGCGAAGCCCAGTGGGAATACGCCTGCCGGGCCGGCACCACCACACCGTTCCATTTCGGCGCCACGATCAGCCCAGAGCTGGTCAACTACGACGCCACCAGCAGCTACGCGGGCGGTCCTGCAGGGGAATATCGAGAACAGACCACGGATGTGGCCAGCTTTCCCGCCAATGCCTGGGGCCTGCACGACATGCACGGCAACGTGTTGGAGTGGTGCCTGGATCATTGGCACGACAGCTATGTGGAGGGGGATGAAAAAGCTCCCACGGATGGCTCTGCCTGGAAGAAGCAGACCGCCGAAGAAGGTGAAAGCAGGCTGCTGCGCGGCGGTTCGTGGGACTTCAACCCCAGGAACTGTCGCGCGGCCTACCGCAGCTACTACCACCCCGACAACTCCAGCTACTTCATCGGGTTCCGCGTCTGTTGCCTCCCCCAGGACTTGTTTCTTGACCCTTAGTCCCTTGGCCCCTTTTCCCTGGCCGTTGTTCTTCCCTTGGCTGTTGGCTGCTGGCTGTTTTAGGTGGGCGCCGTCAGGCGCCGACTTCCCGATCTTGCGGGCCACCATTCCTTTAATGTTGACGCCGAGGGGCACTTTAGCGAACCCATGAACTGGCGCGACTGGCTTGATCGTTGGGGCATGACGAAGCTGAAGATCTCCGTTGGCTTCGCCGATATGGAGTTCGCCCCCTCCAATCAGGATCGCCATGCCGCCTGGCAGCTCTATGTGGAGCTGCTTACCCGCATTGCCACCCAGCCGCTCGATGCCCGCCATGGCGATGAGAAGACGGCCCTCGAAAGCATCCGCAGCCTCTTCCCCCTAACCCGTCAGATCCTGAAGGACAGCGGACCCGATTGCCTCGCTTTCGCCAGGCTTTCGATCGTGGTGCTCAACCAGATCATCCGGCCGTTCACGGCGGAATGGCATGGGCGGCTTCTGGCCGGCGACCTGGATGACCCCGAGGGTCAGCAGGTCTTTCGCCATGCCTTGGAGCCCCTCCAGGCGGATCTGCGGCGCTATACCCAGATGCTCGCCGAGATGGCCGGCGTGGAGGATGATCTCCTAGCCTTGGCCAGCTTCTGAGCCGCTCCATTCACTTATAACGGCTTCAACGTTGCCCAGCCAGGCACCCCATCCCATGGCGGCTCCAACGATCGGCTCCCCAACTCCGCCGGCAGCCGAGCGCCTGCGGCTGTTGCGCTGGCGCAGCCGGACCCAGGCGTTTGTGCAGAAGGTTGATGGGCTGGCCCTCACGCTGCTGCGCATCCCCGCCGGCAGCTTCCTGATGGGCTCCCCTGACAACGAAACCGATCGCTTCGGTGATGAGGGCCCTCAACATCAGGTGCAGCTGCAGGAATTCCTGCTGGCCCGCACCCCGATCACCCAGGCCCAGTGGCGGGAGGTGGCGGGCTGGCAGCCCTTGCAGGGAGAACCAGCCTGGGAGCGGGCGCTGAATCAGGATCCCCTTGGAACGGATGTCCATCCCCGTTTTCGCGGCGACGATCGGCCGGTGGTGAACGTGAACTGGCACGACGCGATGGAGTTCTGCCGCCGCCTGAGCAAGCGAACAGGCAAGAGCTACACCCTTCCCAGCGAAGCCCAGTGGGAATACGCCTGTCGGGCCGGCAGCACCACCCCGTTCCATTACGGGGCCACGATCAGTCCGGAGCTTGCCAATTACGACGCCACCAGCAGCTACGCGGGGGGCCCGACGGGAAAGTCCCGGCGACACACGACCGATATGGGCAGCTTCCCGGCCAATGCCTGGGGCCTGCATGACATGCACGGCAACGTGTGGGAATGGTGCCTGGATCACTGGCACGGGAGCTATGTGGCGGGAGATGAAAAAGCTCCCAAGGATGGCTCCGCCTGGAAGAAGCAGACCGCCGAAGAAGGGGAAAGAAGGCAGCTGCGCGGCGGTTCGTGGAGCAGCGGCCCCGGGTACTGTCGCTCGGCCTTCCGCTTCGACTACCGCCCCGGCCTCACCGACGACTGCGTCGGGTTCCGCGTCTGTTGCCTCCCCCAGGACCTGCTTCTTGACCCTTAGTCCCTCGGCCCCTTTTCTCTGGCTGTTTCTTTACACTGGCTGTTGGCTATTGCGGGCGGCGCCGTAGGCGCCTGCGATTTTTTTGGATTCCCTCCTTGCCCCCTTCCACACCCAGCAAAGCCGAACTCCCCATCCTGGAGGCCGCTCTCGATCTGATCCGCTGGTACGTGCCGCTGTTGCAGCGCTTGCCGCGCCAGCACAAGTTTGGCCTTGGTGATCGCCTTGTTTCCGCCCTCTACGATCTGATGGAAGCATTGGTGGCGGCCCGCTATGCCCGCGCCAAGCTGCCGATCCTCGAACCGCTGGGGGCCCGCATCAATCTGCTCCAGCTGCAGACCCGGCTGCTGCATGACTTTCACCTGATCGACCTGCCCCGCTACGAGCACGCCAGCCGGCTGATCGCCGCCATCGGCCGTCAGCACAGCGGCTGGTTGTCGCAGCAGCGCCAAGCGCTGTGAGGCCAGCTCCTCTCACCGGTCTCTATTCCGCCATCACCAGCTTCGCCAGCCTCCATGGTGCTGCACGGCGGGCCCAGAAGGGCAAGCGCTACCGCTCGGCGGTGCTCAGCTTCAACGCCCGTCTGGAGGAGAATCTCTTCACGCTGCAGCACGAACTGCGGAGCTTCACCTACACCCCCGGCCCCTATCGCCAGTTCGAGATCTTCGAGCCCAAGCGGCGCCTGATCTCCGCTGCCCCCTATCGCGATCGGGTGGTGCACCATGCCCTCTGCGCCGCGATCGTGCCGCGGCTGGAGCAGGCCTTCCTGCCCACCAGCTACGCCAACCGCAGGGGCTTCGGCAGCCACCGAGCCCTGCGCCGATTCGTGAAGGGATGCCGGCGCCACAAGTGGGTGTTTCAGGCCGATCTGCAGCTCTATTTCCCCAGCGTCGATCTCACGATCCTGCGCGCCCAGCTGGCGGAGCGCATCGCCTGCCCCGGCACTCTCTGGCTGCTTGATCGCATCCTCGCCAACGGCGCCAACCGCGGCCCCGCCATCGATGGCTTCCCCGGCGACACCCTGCTCACCCCCCTGGAGCGCCCCCGCGGCCTTCCGATCGGCAACCTCACCAGCCAGTTCCTCGCCAACCTCCACCTCGATCGCTTCGATCACACCATCGCCGCTTTGCCCGGCATCGCTGCCTATCTGCGCTACGTCGATGATTTCGCCCTATTCGCTCATGCCCCCGAACCGCTCCGCCAGGCCCGGGTGGTGATCGAAGCGGAGCTGGCGGGATTGCGCCTGCGTCTGCATCAGATCAAGAGCCAGATCCGCTGCACATGCCTTGGCGCCAGCTTCGGGGCTTTCACGTGCTGCCCGGGCGGGTGCGCGTGCGCAACCACAACCTGCTCAAGGGCCGGCGTCGGCTGCAGGCCCTCAGCCGGGCGGTGGCAAGCGGAATCTGCAGCCCGCAAGCGGCCCGGATCCGGGTGATGAGCTGGAACGCCCACCTGGCCCATGGCAGCACCTGGCGCCTGCGCCGGCGGTTGTTCCGGGATCTCCCCTTCGCAGCGGGCCTACCCTGAAACCGGGCGGGTCGACCAGCTGCTGCGCGGCGGTTCGTGGAACAACAACCCCAGGAACTGCCGCACGGCCTATCGCAACAACAACCACCCCGACAACATCAACGACAACATCGGGTTCCGCGTCTGTTGCCTCCCCCAGCACCCTTCATTGCCGGAGCCGCCGGATGGGAATCCGGCGGGAGTGCCCGAAGGGTCCAGACCCGCTCCGCTGATCGCCCTCATCGGTGATCCCTACATCCCCCGGTGGGTGGTTCTGGGGCTTCCGCCCCGGAACCCTTTCCACCCTTCCCTCATCCCGCCCAGATCTCCGCCAGCTCGAGTTCCAGCCCAGGGAGCACGGCGCCGGCGTCGAGCTGCTCCGCCGCCTCGATCCTGCGGCCCTCCCCGGCCGCTCCCCACTCCTCCACGGCCCGCTCGTCGGGGAAGAGCAGCCAGCCGAGACTGGCGCCATTGGCCTGATAGGCCACCATCCGGCGGCGGAGGTCGGCCGCCCGGTCGCTGGGGCTGGCGAGTTCCACCACCAGATCAGGGCACAGGGGCGGGAAGCCGCGTCGCTGCTCCTCGCTCAACGCCTGCCAGCGCTCCAGCCGCACCAGGCTGGCATCGGGGCTCCGCACCGATCCGTCTGGGAGCAGGAAGCCGCCGGAGCTGTCGAACACCTTCAGGGGCAGTCCGCTGCGACGCACGGCCAGCCAGAGCAGGGCTCCCAGGGTCTGGTTGCGGGTACTGGTGTCGCCACCGGTGGGGGTCATCGTGATCAGGTGGCCATCGGCATCGAGCTCCAGCACCGCCTCCGGATTGGCGGCGCAGACGGCGGCGAACTGCTCGGGGGTCAGCCGCAGATCGGTGGGCAGGGTCAGGGTCATGGGCTCCCCGAGGGAGAAGAAACGAGAGTAGGAGCGGTGGATGGGTAGAAGCAGCCCGCCGCGCCAGCGGTTCCTGATCCGGCGTGCCGGCCAGTGCCGGCTGTTCCGTGAGCCGCTGCGGTGATCGCCCCGGCTCACGCCGTTCCTCACCCCGCCCAGATCTCCGCCAGCTCGAGTTCCAGCCCGGGGAACACAGCACCGGCCTCGAGCCGCGCCGCCGCCTCGTTCCGGCGGCCCTCCCCGGCCGCTCCCCACTCCTCCACGGCCTGCTCCTCGGGGAAGAGCAGCCAGCCGAGGCTGGCGCCGTTGGCTTGGTAGGCCGCCATCCGGCGGCGCAAGTCGGCCGCGCGGTCGCTGGGGTTGGCCAGTTCCACCACCAGATCGGGGCACAGGGGCGGGAAGCCGCGCCGCTGCTCCTCGCTCAGCGCCTGCCAGCGCTCCAGCTGCACCAGGCTGGCATCGGGGCTGCGCACCGATCCGTCGGGGAGCAGGAAGCCCCCGGAGCTGTAGAACACCTTCAGGGGCAGTCCGCTGCGGCGGACGGCCAGCCACAGCAGGGATGTCAGGCTGCCATTGCGAGCGCTGGTGTCGCCGCCGGTGGGGGTCATCGTGATCAGGTGGCCATCGGCATCGAGCTCGAGCACCGCCTCCGGATTGGCGGCGCACACGGCGGCGAACTGCTCGGGGGTGAGACTCAGATCGGCGGGCAGGATGACGGTCATCGGCATCCCCGATGGGGGTGAAACGAGAGTAGGAGCGGTGGATGGGTTCCGGCGCGATGCTGGAGCGAGTTCGCTTCTTCCGATGGCCAGCAGCAGCCCGCCACGCCAGAGGTTCCTGATCCGCCGGCCCGGCCAGTGCCAGCTGTTCCGGGAGGTGCTCACGGAAGGGATTGCCCTGGAGATGGTGTGGATCCCGCCCGGGCGTTTCTGGATGGGTTCCCCCCCGGAAGAACCCGAGCGGGAGGAATCGGAAGGCCCTGAGCATCTGGTGCAGCTGAAGGGCTTCTTTCTGGGACGTACGCCGATCACCCAGGCCCAATGGCGGGTGGTGGCGGGTTGGCAGCCCCTGGAGGGAGAACCAGTCTGGGAGCGGGAGCTGAAGCCGGATCCTTCCCTATTCAAATTCAAAGGGGAAGATGGGCCCGTGGAGAACGTGAGCTGGCACGAGTCCATGGAGTTTTGCCGCCGCCTGGAAAAGCGAACGGGATGGAACTACACCCTGCCCAGCGAAGCGCAGTGGGAATACGCCTGCCGTGCTGGCACCACCACTCCCTTCCATTTCGGGGCCACGATCAGCCCGAAGCTTGCCAGTTACGACGCCTCAATGGCCTATGCCGAGGGCCCCACGGGACCGAGAAGAGGCGAATCCAGCTTGGTGGCCAAGTACCCAGCCAATGCCTGGGGGCTGCACGATATGCACGGTAACGTGTGGGAATGGTGCCTGGATTATTGGCATGCAAGCTATGTGGAGGGGGATGAAAAAGCTCCCACGGATGGCTCTGCCTGGATGAAGCAGACCGCCGAAGAACGCAGGCTGCTGCGCGGCGGTTCGTGGAACTTCTCCCCCAGGTACTGCCGCTCGGCCTGTCGCAACGGCGGCCACCCCGGCGGCATCGTCGACGGCGTCGGGTTCCGCGTCTGTTGCCTCCCCCAGGACCTGCTTCTTGACCCTTAGTCCCTTGGCCCCTTTTCCCTGGCCGTGGCTCTTCCCTTGGCTGTTGGCGGCTGGCTGTTTGAGGTGGGCGCCGTCAGGCGCCCCGAGATTTTCCGCCTGCTCCAGGGTTCAGAACGTCAGCTCCAGCCGCAGGCTGCGCAGAGTGCCCGTGTCCTGGCCGGCCTTGTCGGCCACCTCCAGGGTCCAGGTGCCGGAGGGATCCTTGCCCTTCAGGCTGATCAGCGCCGGTTTGTTCACCTCGTCGTAGGTGGTCTTGATGTTGTCGGTGCTGCCGCCGGCGCGATCGTGCAGGACCACCGGGGCGACCCCCATGGCAGGGGGTGGGATCAACGTGAGCACCAGATCGCCGACGTAGGTGTGATCGAGATCCACCGCCACCTTGATCGATTTCAGCGCCCCCTGGCTGGCCACCGGCAGCGTCAGCCGGGAGGTCTGAAAGTCGTTGATCGGCACATCCTGCACCACCTTGAAGATGAGCGCCGGCAGCGGCTGGGCCGGCAAGGCCAGCTCCACTGCTTTGCGGGCATTCACCCGCCCGTAGCCATAGAACGGACTGCGGCCGCTGGCGTCGTAGTTGCCGCCGGCGGTGTCGATGCGCACGCAGGATTGCCGCAGGATCTGCCGCACCTGGTCCCAGCGCAGGGCCGGGTTTCGGGCCAGCACCAGGGCCACCACCCCGGCGACACCGGGGCAGGCGCTGGAGGTGCCGCCGAAGGAATTGGTGTAGTGGCCTGTCTGATCCCCTTTCTGGGGGCTGCCCTGGTTGTAGCCCGCCACCCCGGAGCGGTCGGTGGTCCAGATGCCGGGGGTCAGGGAGGGGCGGCCGTCGCTGCTGGGGAAGCTGCACCACACGGCCTTGCCGAAGTCGCTGTAGGCGCTGCGCTTCGACTGGTCGTTGCAGGCCGCCACGGCGATCACCTTGGCGTAGCTGGCATAGCCGTCGTTGTCGACGCTCTCGTTGCCGTTGCCGGCCGCGAACAGGACCACGCAGCCCTTGCCGCCGCGGCCCTGGGTGGTGGCGAAGTCGATGGCCAGCCGGGTGGAATCCGGCAGGGGCACCACCTGGCGGTGGGCAGGGTCGTTCGGGTCCCACCAGGCCCCGTCCGGCGGGCCCCAGCTGCAGGAGATCACATCGGCGCCGTTGCGGGCCGCCCACACGAAGGCGTCCGCTTCCGCCTGGGAGCCCAGGCCGGAATCCAGCCGGATGGGGATCAGCCGGGCGCCGGGGGCCACACCCGCGGCGCCGAACTGGCCGTTGGCGCAGGCCACCCCGGCACAGGCCGTGCCGTGGTCGTTGCCGCGACCGGGGCGGGGGTCGCCGCTCTGGCGGGTCACATCCCGAGGGGCGACGATCTTGCCGGAGGAGCGGAATTCCTCGTGGTCGACGTCGAAGCCGTCATCCACCACCGCGATGATCGCCCCGGTGCCGTCGCTGAGGGTCCAGGCCGCCTCCACCTCGGCGTGGGCATCGACGAGCCGACCGTTGACGGCGGTGGACCGCAGATGCCATTGCGGCGGGAAGGCCTGGCGGCGCTGGCGGCTGGGGCTCACCAGTTCCGGGTGGCAGAGCGCGACGGTCTCTTCGGCCAGCAGGGTGCCCGCGATCTCGAACACGCTGAGCCCGCTGTTGTCGGGAGCCGCCACGAAATAGGCGTTGCGTGCATAGGTGAGGGCACGCTTGAGGCTGAGGCCGCGGCGTTGGAGGAGAGCCTCGCAGGCTTCGGCCTCTTCGTCGTCCTCAAACTTGACGAACAGATTCTCCGTGTAAACCACGGGCCGTCCATGGGCATCCACCAGCACGCGGCCGGCAAAGTCAATCGCGGGTTCCGCCTTGAGCAGACTGCGGGCGGTGTCGCGCAAGGCCCCATCGGCCTGGGGGGTTCTGGTGCTCAACAGCTCCACCCCCGCCTCGCGGAAGCGGGTGAGGGTTTCGAACTGATCGAGAATCCCGTGGGCCTCTGCACTGACGGACGACACCTCAAATGGTCGCTCCGGCATCACCGCCTGGCGACTCAGGGTGCGGACGACGAGGTGATTGTCGCTGATGGCAAGTTCATGGGAATCACCATTCTTGCCACCGTATCGAACCTGAACCATGGGAAAATCTCCTGGGGACTATCAGCGGGAATGCAGATTGGAGGTCGATCGCAGGGCCGTCGATCGCAGCCCTACTGACCGGCAGCGATTTGATGGACGTCAAGTTGGATGCAAGGACAATCAGCGTGGCTGGTCCGGAGTGTCATCACGGGGGGTGGCGGCCATTCTGAATCCATTCAGCGGTGAGATTCACGCTGGCTTGAAGGGTCTTGATCTGACGTAACGAGCCCACCAAAACTTCATGCTTCTTCAGGTGATGTCTGCAGGCTGGGCTGCTCCTGGTCAGCGAAGATTCCTGCTTTCGAGGTCAGAGTGGCTGGCCTAGAACGTCGTAGATTCAGTTCTCAACGCTTGGCCTGCCTGTGCGTGAGCCTGTGCGTGCATCGATGGCCCCGTCATGCGGACCCCTTCAGCCGCGCCAAATGCTCCGCGCGGTTTGCTGGCGTTGTGCCTGGTCTGCCTGTTTCTGGCAACCACTGACATGAGCCGGGCCGGTGGGCTGTTCGATGGATTCCCCCAACGGATTGCGGCGGGAGCAGCGAATGCTGTGGTGTACGAGCAGAAGCCCGGCTATTTCGCTCGGCATGGGGAGCCTCTGATCGAGGAGGAGGCTGAAGTGGTGTTCGAGCCGGAGCAGATCACCATCGTCCGGGGGCCTCCGGCCACTCACCTTGCCCCTGGCCAGGCGCTCAGTCCGGTCTACGCACCGCTGGGGGGAAGCTCCCTGGCGGTGCCAACGGGTCAGGCCTTTCTGCGCTTCCGGGCAGGAGAAACGGTGGCAGCACACCGTGGGGCCCTGCAGCAGGCGGGCTTCACCATCACCCGGGTGCTCGATGTCGCGCCCCAGGCCGCCTGGATCGGCGCCAGCTCGGGCAGCATCGCCGACGCCCTGAGCGGTCTCCCGAGGCTTAGGGCGATCGATGGGGTGGAGAGCGTGGAGCCGCAACTGCTGATGCAGAGAGCCTGGCGTTAGTGGCATGGCCATCGAGCGAACACCCCTTCCCCGCTGCCCTTGTGACTGGGGTGCAGGGCTGGCGGGAAGTGGTTCGGTGTTGACGGCGGTTGAGCCGATCTGCTGATGGCCTGGCAAAACTGTTATCCAGCAGGAATTCCGGCTTTTCGATGCTCTGGCGTATAGCGCCATCGCCCTTAGGGTCAGGGTCAAGGTGATCGCCCATCGAGCCGGTCCATGTCGCTCGCGACCCCGTCGGCCGGCCTGCAGCTGGCCAACTACTTCGTCGACAGCGGTCGGGTGGTGCTGGGTCTGAAGGTGGATCCCGATGGACGCCTGCGGGCCCAGTGGTGGCCGTTGCCCGCCGCCGGCGATCGCGAGCTGCTGGCTGCCCATCTGACAGGCGACAGCCTGGAGGAGCAGCAACAGCTGGCCGAATCCCTGGCCGATGCCGTGGATCGGCTCGTGCGCCAGCGCCTCGAAAGCTCTGCAGCCCAGGCCCTGCCAGCTGCCAGCCTTCGGGGCCGCGGCTCGCCGGCTCTGCCCCAGGCCTGGCTGGCGGCCCTGGTGGGTCCGAATCCCCACCTGGCGGCGAAGCCCGATCTCGCCGCTGAGGCCGCCCTTGTCACAGGGCTGCACCAGTGGGTGCGGGAGGGGGCCGGTGGTGGCGGCTCGCTGCAGCTGTGCCTTCGGTTGCACGAACCCACCAGCCCCCGCCTGGGTCGCTGGCCGGTGGAGCTGTTGCTGCGCTCTGTGATCGACCCCAGCCTGATGGTGCCCCTGGCGGCGTTCTGGGCAGGGGAGAGTCCCTTCCCAGTGGACGGCTTCGAAGAGGTGCTGGCCCAGCTTGGGCTGCTGACGCGGCTGGCACCGGAGCTGGGGGGACTGCTCGAGCAGCAGGCGCCCGCCAGCTTGGATGTGGAGGAAAGGGCCCTGCTGGGCCTGTTGCGGCAGCGGGTGGGTGTGCTGGATGAGGCGGGCTTTGGGCTGCTGCTGCCCAGCTGGTGGCGCCATGGCCAGCGCCTGGGCCTGCGCGCCACCACCACCCGGCGCTCGTCCACCAATACCCCCGCCGGTGAAGGGGGTGGTCTGAACCTCAACGCCCTGGTGTCCTTCCAGTGGCAGGCGGTGCTGGGCGATCGGCCCCTGGGCAAGGCCGAGCTGGCCAGCCTGCAAAAGGCCGCCGCGGCCAAGCGCAGCCTGGTGCGATTGCGAGGTGAATGGACGCTGATCGAGCCCAACGCCATCGCCTCCCTGTTGCGCCATGCGGGCCTGGAGGGGGACGCCAGCGGCACGGAGTTGTTGCACGCCAACCTTGGCCTTTCCCGCCTCGGTCTGCCGGACGACCTGCCCCTGGTGGGGGTGGAGGCCAGCGGCCCCCTCGGAGAGCTGCTCGGCGGCGAGCTCCACAGCCGTGCCACGCCGATCCCCACGCCGGCCGACTTCGAGGGGGAGTTACGGCCTTACCAGGAACGGGGACTGGGCTGGCTGGTGTTTCTGGGCCGGCTGGGCCTGGGCGCCTGCCTGGCCGATGACATGGGCCTCGGCAAGACGGCCCAGCTGATCGCCACCCTTCTGGCCGATCCGCTCGAGGCCCCCACGCTGGTGATGGCGCCGGTGTCGCTGTTGGGTAACTGGAGCCGGGAACTGCAGCGTTTTGCGCCGCAGCTGCCGGTGCTGATCCACCACGGCCCCGGCCGCTTCCGCGGCACCGCCGACGCCTTCGCGCGCCAGCTGGCCAGCGAAGGTGGCAAGGGCAAGCCGGGGCCGGTGCTGCTCACCACCTACGGCATGGTGAGCCGGGATCTGCCCCTGCTGGCGGAGATGGACTTCGGACGGCTGGTGTTCGATGAGGCCCAGCAACTCAAGAATCCCTATACGGCCCAGAGCAAGGCGGCGGCGGCCCTGCGGGGGGAACGCCGCATTGCCCTCACCGGCACGCCGGTGGAGAACCGGCTCAGCGAGCTGTGGGCCCTGATGCAGTTGCTCAATCCGGGACTGTTCGGCAGCCTGCGGCAGTTCCGCGACCAATTCGCCCTCCCGATCGAGAGGGACCACGATGCGGCGGTGGCCGCTCGCCTGCAGCGGCTCACGGCCCCCTTCCTGCTGCGTCGCCTCAAGAGCGACCGCGGCATCTTGCCCGACCTGCCAGAGAAGATCGAACAGAGCGAACCCTGCACGCTCAGCAACGAGCAGGCCAGCCTCTATCAGGCTGTGGTGGAGGAACTGCTGGCGGCGGCCGAGAGCAGCGACGGCATCGAACGGCGCGGCCTGGTGCTGGCCGGTCTCACCCGGCTGAAGCAGGTGTGCAACCACCCGGCCCACTACCTGGCCGACGGCTCGGCACTGCCGCGGCGCTCCGGCAAGCTCGATCGCGTCGAGGAGCTGCTCGACGCGATCCTCGATGCCGGCGAGAAGGTGCTGATTTTCAGCCAGTTCGCGGCCTGGGGGGAGCGGCTGCGGGCCCACCTGCAGGGTCGCTACGGCGGCGAACCGCTGTGACTGCATGGTGGGCTGACGCGGCGGCTGCGGGACGCGATGGTGCAGCGCTTCGCCGAGGTCGCTGGTCCGTCGATCTTCCTGCTCTCGCTCAAGGCGGGCGGCACCGGCCTCAACCTCACCGCCGCAGCCCATGTGATTCATTTCGATCGCTGGTGGAATCCGGCCGTGGAGGATCAGGCCACCGACCGGGCCCATCGCATCGGCCAGCGGCGCACCGTGCATGTGCACAAGCTGGTGTGCAGCGGCACGATCGAGGAACGCATCGACGCCATGATCCAGAGCAAGCGCGACCTTGCCGAGCGGGTGGTGGGAACCGGGGAGCAGTGGCTCACCGAGCTCTCCACCGCCGAACTGCGGGACCTGATCAGCCTGCGTCGGGAGGCGCTCACGCCATGAGCCCGCGTCAGCCTCCCCCGGCCAGGCGCTGGTGGTCGCAGCGGTTCATCGACGTGCTCGAGGGCTATGGGCTGGGCGGCCGGATGGAGAGGGGCCGGCGCTACGCCAGAAGTGGCCAGGTGCTGAGCCTGGAGGTGGGCCCGGGGCGGCTGCTGGCCCGGGTGCAGGGTTCGCGGCGCATTCCGTACAAGGTCACGGTGGAAACGGAGTTGCCCGATGCAGAGGAGTGGGAGTCCATCGAGGCGGTGTTCCGCCAGCGGTTGGGCTGGGCGGCGAAGCTGCTGGCCGGCGAGGTGCCCGAGGATCTCGAAACGGGCTTTCGGCAGGCCGGGGTGGATCTGTTCCCCGCACGCTGGGACGACCTGAAGGACGCGTGCAGTTGTCCGGACTGGGAGGTGCCCTGCAAGCACATCGCCGCCAGCCTCTATGTGTTCGCCCAGCGGCTCGATGACGACCCCTGGCAACTGCTGGCCTGGCGAGGGCGCCAGCGGGATGAGCTCATGCGACGGCTGCGGCCGACCGCGAAGGCCACGGCGGCCGATGGGCCTGAGGAGGGCCTGCCCCCGTGGTGGCCCCAGGGGCTGGTGGCCAGGCCTGGTGAGCGCCTGATGATCCCCGATCCCCTGCCGCCGGATCCACCCGCCCGGGTGCTGGAGCGCCTGGGGCCGATCCCGGTGCCGCAGGCCCTGGCGCAGGGGCTGGTGGGGCTTTACGGCGCGATCACCACACCGCCGGTGGAGCCGGACACCGAGGCGGAGGGCTGAAGACTGCGCCTTCAGAGCGTCACCCCCATCGCCGCCAAAGCTCCTTCCTCCATCCACACCGACACCGAGCCCCCCGGGCAGTGCCATTCCGCCCAGCCGTCGCCGTTGGTGGTGATCGGTGCCTGGATGTGTCCGGTCAGGTCGCGGAAGGTGGTGTGGCGTTTGCCCACCTCCATCCACTTGTGGCCGGGGGGCCCGTCGCTCATCAGCACCGCCATGGCCGCGGGGTGGCCCGGGCTGCCCAGGCGCGTCCAGCCGATGGTGTTGACGTGGTCGAGGTAGTCGTACTGGGGGCCGTAGGCGCAGTGGCTGCGGGCCAGCAGGAAACGGTCGATCAGGAAGCGGTGGCTGGGCAGCACGATCCGGTACTCCTGGCCGTCTTTTTTGTCGGCGTACTCGGCGCCGTAGTAATCGGCATGGAAGATGCAGGGATAACCCTGGTCGCGCAGCAGGATCACGGCGTAGGCCAGGGGTTTGAACCAGGCCTCCACCACCGATTCCAGTGATTGCAGCGGCTGGGTGTCGTGGTTCTCCACCAGGGTCACCGCCAGCAGCGGCAGCTGCTGCATCAGGGTGCCGTCGAGCAGCCGGCGCATGTCGTAATGGCCGCCGCTGCGGCTGGCCTGGTGGAAGTTCAGGTGCAGCGGCGCATCGAACAGGCTCATGTGGCCGCCGGTGTTGGCCGCGTACCAGTGCAGGCTTTCGATGTTGTAGGTCCAGTACTCACCGACCACGAACAGATCGCGCTGGGCATGCGCCTCCAGTTCGCTGATCCAGTCCAGGAAGAAGTCACTGGCGATGTGCTTGATCGCATCGAGGCGGAAGCCGTCGGCCCCCACGTGGTCGAGGCTCCAGCGGCCCCAGTGCTTGAGCTCGCCGCGCACCTCGGGATGGTTCACGTTGAGGTCGCTGCCCATCAGGTAGTCGAAGTTGCCCTTCTCCAGGTCGACGTTGCTCTCGAAGCCGGCCCCCTGGGTGCGCCAGATGGCCTTGAAACCGGGATCCAGGCTGTTGTGATCGACGGCGTCAAAGTGGTACCAGTGCCACTGCATGGTCGAGTAACGGCCGCCGCGGCCGTCGAAGCGGAAGCGGGTCCAGGCGCTGATCGTGCGTTCCTCCCCCAGGGGCCGGTTGCGATCACCGGGGTCGTAGGGGGTGGCCCGGTACTGCTCCTGCTCGTCGGCGTTCATCTTGTGGTTGAACACCACATCGGCGTACACCTGGATCCCCACCGCGCGGCAAGCCTGGACGGCCTCCAGATACTCCTGTTTGGTGCCGTACTTGGTGCGCACCGTCTTCTGCTGGTCGAACTCGCCCAGGTCGAACAGGTCGTAGGTGCCGTAGCCCACATCCCACACGCTGCTGCCCTTGCCGGCCGGCGGCAGCCAGAGGGCCGTGATGCCAGCCCGGGCCAGGGCCGGTGCCTCCTGGCGCAGCCGCCGCCAGTGGCCGCCGTCGCCATCGCTGTACCAGTGGAACCACTGCATCAACGTGCCGTTGAATTCGGTCGGTGCCGCCAGCTTGCGGGCGCTGATCTCGGCTTCATGGCTGGCCAGCCACTCCTGCAGCAGGGCTACCGTCGCTGTGCCGGTGTCGAGGGCCGGATCCCTCTCGACGGCGAGTACCTCCTGCTTGAGCGCTTCAAAGAGTGAGGCCATGGGGGCTGGCGGCGGCGGAGGCAGGACCCACCGCTAGCAGCGCGACCCGATTCCCGCTGCTTTGCTGCAAAACTGCCGCAGCGCCCCTCAGCGGATGTCGTAGCGGAGCCAGCGGCAGTCGATGCCGCCGTTGCTCACCGGCACCCGGCGGCTGGCCTTCATGCGCAGGGCCCCCGTGAGCGCCGGGTTACCGCTCAGCAGCCACAGGGTCCAGCCGCCGCAGCGTTCCTTCAGCATCCGCCCCAGATCGCCGTAGAGCGCCTCCAGGTCGTCGTCGCCGCCGAGCCGCTCGCCGTAGGGCGGGTTGCACACCAGCACCCCGGGTGTCTGGGGGGGATGGAAATCGCGGCAGTCCCCCTCCTGCAGATCGACCCAGTCGGCCACACCGGCCGCCGCCGCGTTGCTGCGGGCCATGGCCAGCACGGCCGGATCCTGCTCCAGACCCACGATGGCCGCCAGGGGCTCACCGTCGGGGAGGCCGGTGCGGGCCTGCTCCAGGGCGGCCTGCCGCTCCCGCTGCCAGAGGGCGGCATCAAAATCGGGCCACCGCTCCAGGCTGAAGGCGCGCTCCAGGCCCGGGGCGCGGCCGAGGGCGCGGCAGGCGGCCTCGATCAGCAGCGTGCCGGAGCCGCAGAAGGGATCGGCCAGGGGCACCGTGCCGTCCCAGCCGGTGTGGGCGATCAGACCGGCGGCGAGGTTCTCCTTGAGGGGCGCCAGGCCCATGGCGGCCCGGTAGCCGCGCCGGTGCAGGCTGGCGCCGCCGCCATCGAGGCTCAGCACCGCCTCGGGGCCGCTGCCGCCGGGGCGCCCGGGGCTGAGGTGCAGGTGCAGCACCAGGTCGGGATCGTCCAGATCCACCGAGGAGCGCGACCCCCACACCTGGCGCTGCCGGTCGACCAGGGCGTTCTTGACCTGCAGGGCGCTGTAGTGGCTGTGGGTGAGGCCCGGCACGCTGCCGCTGGCCTCCACCCGGAAGCTCAGCTGGGGAGGCAGCCAGCGCTCCCAGTCGGCGGCGTGCTGCACGCCGTCGTAGAGCTCCTCGCGGCCGCGGCAGGGGAAGCGGGCCAGCTGGCGCAGGAAGCGGAACGGCAGCCGGGCCTGCAGGTGCAGGCGGTAGAAGGTGGCCGCATCGGCCCGCAGGCCCACGGCGCGCCGCAGGGGACGCACCTCGCTGGCGCCGAGGGCGGCCAGTTCCGCCGCCGCCGGTTCCTCCAGCCCCGGGGGAACCACGGCGATGACGTCGAACGGGGAGGGGGTGGCCATCCCCCCATGCTGCTGGCTGGCTGGCGGCCCGAAGGTGCCAAGATGAACAGGCTCGTCTTCGGACGAACTAGGTGGTCCACACCAGTGTCTCGGACAGCGGTTCGATTCCGCTCAGCTCCATTTCTTCCCCCGACCCACCGGCTGCGGCCGGTCCGTCCTCCCGGGGCTGCAATGGTTTCGACGGGGCATGAGGAGGGTGACTGAAGCCTGCTCGGCAAGAGCGAACCCGTAACAGCGAACAACATCGTTCGTTTCTCCCGTCAAGCCGCCCCCGTGGCTGCCTGACACTCTTAACGGAGACGGGGTGAGGTCAGCCTTGTCACCCAAATGACCCATGGGCCCTGGAAGGGGCCTTTTCAGTGTGCGGCCCAGTCCCCTGTCAGCCTTGGGTTGTGGCCACCTGCCGGGGGGGGATCCGAATGACCAGCCAGCGTCCCGATCCCATCGCCGTCCTGCGGGAGCAGGAAGCCCATCGCCTGGCGTGGCTGCTGCCGATCCGCCACGGGCGCATGGCCCAGAGTCCTTTGGCCTTCTTCCGCGGCGCCGCGGCCCAGATGGCCATCGACCTGGCCTGGCAGCCCCATTCGGGGGTGGTGGTCCAGCTCTGCGGGGATGCCCACCTGATGAACTTCGGCTTCTATGCCTCCCCGGAGCGCACGCTGGTCTTCGGCGTCAACGACTTCGACGAGACCCTGCCGGGCCCCTACGAATGGGACCTCAAACGGCTCCTGGCCAGTGTGATGCTGGCGGCGGAGAGCCTCGGGATCGCTGCGGATGAGGCCCGCGTGATCGTGCGTCAATGCGCCCGCCGCTACCGGCAGACGATCCGGGATCTGATCCAGCTCGGCTACCTCGACCTCTGGTATCACCGCGTCGATGTGGCGGCCTACCGCGAGGGGGTGAAGCACAAGCCCCTGCGGGAGTCGCTGGATGCCATCGCTGAGCAGGCCCAGCACAACGACAACCGCCGTGCGGCGCGCAAGCTCTGCCAGCGGGACGCCGAAGGCGTGCTCCGCTTCCGCCATGACCCGCCCCTGCTCTGGAGCCTGGAGTCGTTGGCCAGCCAGGGGGCCGACCCGGTGACGCTGCGTCACTCCGTGCAGCAGTCGATCGAGCACTACCGGGCCTCCCTGCGGCCGGAGATGCAGTGGCTTGTCGGCCGCTACCAGGTGCTCGACTTCGCCCTCAAGACCGTCGGCGTGGGATCGGTGGGCACCCGCTGTGCCATTGCCCTCCTGCAGGGCCGCGATGACGACGACCTGCTGATCCTGCAGAGCAAGGAGGCGGGGGCGTCGGTGCTGGAGGCCCATCTGGGGCCGAGCACGGCCGGCTCCCCGGGCGAGCGCGTGGTACTCGGCCAGCGGCTGATCCAGACGGTGAGCGACAGTTTCCTGGGCTGGGTGGAGCCTTCCCCCGGTGGCGTGGCCAGCTACTGGCGGCAGTTCCGCGACTGGAAGGCCATGGTCCAGCTGGAGACCCTGGATCGGGACGCGCTCGCTGACTACGGCGCCCTCTGTGCGGCCGTGCTGGCCAAGGCCCATGCCCGTTCCGGCGACGGCGAGGCCATCGCCGCCCACCTGGAGGCCATGGGGGACCCCGATGACGCCCTGGCCGATTTCGCCGGGGCCTACGCCGACCAGAGCCGCGCCGATCACCAGCGCCTGGTGGCGGCGATCGCGGACGGCGAGCTGCAGGCTCAGTCGCCGGGCTGATCAGGGCCCGGAGTGCTCGGCTGCAGCGGGGAGCGCTCGATCACGATGTGGGGGTAGGGCAGCTCGATGCCGAGGGACTGGAACCGCGCCACCACCGCCTGGACGACGGCGCTGCAGATGCTGCGGTTCTGGAACGGACTGGCAATCCAGAACTTCAGCACGTAATCGGCCCCGCAGTCCCCCATCCCATCCAGGTAGGCCGTCGGGGGCCGGTGCGTGTCCACCCCCGGCACCGCGGCGGCGATCTCCTCCAGCAGGCCCAGGATGGTGCCGATCGGCTGGTTGGCATCGACGCTGAGGGCGATCTGGGTGTGAAATCGGGTGCGGCCGACACCGAACTCCACCGTGCTGCTGTTGAAGAAGGTCTGGTTGGGGATCACCAGCTCGGCATTGTCCCGGTCGCGCCACAGCCGGGCCGCCCGCAGGCCCAGACGCCGCACTTCGCAGAAGTCGCCATCGATTGAGACGATGTCCCCGGGCCGCAGGGAGCCTTCGAACAGCAACCACAGCCCGCTGACGAAATTGCCGAAGACCTCCTTGACCCCGAAGCCGAGGCCCACCGACAGCCCCCCGGCGATGGCCAGCATGGCGGTGCTGTTGAAGCCGACCGTCTCCATCACGGCCACGGTGCCGATGGTGATCACTGCGTAGCGCACCATCAACCCCATGGCCCGCACACTCACCCGGTCGAGGGCGAAAATCCGTTTGAGCAGCCAGG
This sequence comes from Synechococcus sp. UW140, assembly GCA_943372935.1. Taxonomy (GTDB): domain Bacteria; phylum Cyanobacteriota; class Cyanobacteriia; order PCC-6307; family Cyanobiaceae; genus Cyanobium. The sequence continues at coordinate 17,145 of CALSAP010000011.1, read as the reverse complement.
CCACCCCCATCGAGGGCGGCCCCGAGGAGACCAGCAGCAGATAGAGGACCACCACCAGCCGCGTCAGGTCGCCGACATTGACATTCGCCCCCATCCACCGTCCCAGGGGGATCAGCGCCAGTTCGGCCCGGGTGTCCAGCAGCTCGATCAGGGACCACAGCAAGGCGCCGACCAGGAACGGGCGGATCAGCAGATAGCGCAGCGGCTGCAGCTGATCGGCGGGCAACCAGCCCTTGCTGCGGTGCAGCACCAGCTCGGACAGCTGCAGGCTGGCGACGAAGGCGAGCAGCAGCACCGCCAGCGTCACCGGCAGATGGGCGATGGCCAGCAGGCCGCAGCCCAGGCCTGCCATCACCACCGTGCCGGCCAGTTGGCGCAGCCCGGGCGGGGCCCCGCGTCCGAAGCGGTGGGACACCAGCCGGCCGCCCACCACGACCAGGGCCACCAGGGCCAGCTGCAGCAGGATCTGGGGTCGGCTCAGCAGCGGCAACCAGCCCAGGATCTGGCCGGACAGGTCGTTCATGGCGCTGGGGCCAGGGCCTTGATCACCGCTTCGGTGGCCTCCGTCGCTGTCAGTTCACCGAAGGCCACGGCCGTCACGAGGCCGTTCAGGGCCCGGTCGCGCGGGTCCCCGGCGGGCAGGAGCCGGGAGATGGCATCGCTGGAGTCCGCCTGCTCGATGGACTGTTGCATCGCCTTGAGCACCGGGGTGTGCAGGGCCGAGGGCGGCACGAAGCGATTGGTGGGCAGCATGTCCTGGTTGTCCGTGGCCAGGGTGCTCTGGATCCAGGGATTCAGGGCAAAGACGGCCAGGGCTTCTGCCACGCGCCTCTGCCGGGCCGTGGAGCCGGTGCCGAAGGCCAGCACCCGCAGCCGCGTGATCGGTGTGGCCGGTCCGTAGGGGCCGCTGGGGAGGGCGCTCACCCCAAGGGCTGGCCCGAGGGCCTCGCGCAGCCGGCCGAGGTTGCCGCTGTTGCAGGGGATCCAGTCCAGACGCCGCTCCCGCAGACCCTGCACCAGTGCTTCCTGGTCGGGTTCGATGAACACCTGCTGGTTGAAGTTGGCGGCCGACAGCCACGCCAGCCAGCGCTGCAGCCCCTGGCGTTCCCTGGCCCCCAGGCGGCGCCCGGCCGCGGCGGCGATGAGGGCCCGATCGGCCCCCAGCGGGCCGGCGCTCCAGAAGAGGCTGCGGGATTCCACCGCCAGCCCCACCCGCAACCCCCGGCGGGCCTGGTCGATCAGGGCGACGGTGGTCATGGGGCTGATGGTGACCTGGCTGCGGTTGTAGCAGGCGAGTTGTGGTCGCCTCAGGATGGGCAGGCCCGCCAGCTCCCCAGGCGTGATCTCCAGTCGCGCCAGGGAGTCCGGGTCCATTTGATTGCGCGTGACCTCGGGAATGCGGAGTCCCCGGGCCAGATCGGCGTCCACCAGGGTGCGGGCGGTGGAGCCCGGCAACAGCATCAGATCAGGTCCCAGTCCTGCGGCCTGGCGGCGGCGCACCTCCGCGATGAAGTCGCTTTCGCGGAAGAGGTTCGTCTCGATCGCCACATGGGGGTGCAGTTTGCGAAAGGCTTCGACGATCGTCTGCGCTTGAAGCACCTCCTCCTGCAGAATCGCTTTGGTGAGGGGCTGGTCCCCTTCGACGCTGATGGCGAGGTAGGCCGTTCCGCTCAACTCCCGTGAGCCGAGGCCGCAGGCGGACAGAACGGTGAGGGGCAGCGTCAGCAGCAGGAAGACCCCGGCCGCTCTCATGGGTTGCAAGGACGTCGCACCAGCGGCCGGGCGGCTGATTCGGGGGAAGGGAAGGAAAGGCACTGGGGAGCGTTGTCCATGCTCGTTACGTGACCGCCGCGATCCCCACGTGTTCAGGGGTGGGCGAGCGATCCACGGTGCCCAGACCATGGACTCTACGGGCAGGGAACCGCCCCGGCCTCGGGGGGGCATGCAGAACCGACCTTGCGAGGACGAGGTTCTTGCCTGCGACTCCGACGATGAAACGCTCCAAGGAGTTCATGCTGATGGCGGTCGCGGCGCTGGCTGTTGCCGCGGCCATTCCCGGCACCAGCGAAGCCCGGCCCAACCCAGGCGGGCCCGGGGGCCCAGCCTCCGGAGCTGGGGTGTTGCCGGGTGCCGGTTTCGGAGAAGCGGGCCCCGGCTTGGAACGGCGGCCGGTGGCGAACCCCGGCGGGGTCGGTGGGCCCGCCTCGGGAGCCGGTGTACGCCCTGGCCTGGGCTACGGGGCTCCCGGAGCGGGAATGGATCGCCGCTGACCCTGCCGGGTGCACCAGGGGCCTGGCGGAGCTCGGGGGGGCAATCCTCGATCTCGACCTCCTGGGCAAAACGTCTGCCGCCGCGCTGGGAGGAATCCACCTTCACCTTCTGGCCTGGCTTGCGATCCGCTGCCCCTTGACGACGAAGGACCGGTCGCTGGAGCTGACCGATTCGATCTTGCCTTCCAAGGAGTCGGCGATGGCTGGTGTGGCGACCAGGCTCAGACAAAGCGTGGCTGTGGGGGTGGAGTGGCGCAGCTTCGTGGCAGCTGTCGTTGACGCAGAGAGGACTGGCGAACCTTATGGAAGTTTTCCTTGGGGGGTTCTCAAGCGGTCTGACCAGATGCGAGACGAAGGCCGCTCAGTCACGCCTGGAAACATGTTGGACTGCTCGCCTGGAGTGTGGGAGCTCCGCCTCAGGATGGGTCCGTTTTGACCAGCAACCTGAGAAACGTCTGGGAAATGTCGAAACCTTCCTCGAAGCGAAGTCCGGAGTAGTGGGCTCCCCGCAGTTGGTTCATCCAGATCAGCTCTCCCTTCGCTTCGACGATCTCAGCGTCGGATGGATCGTGAAAGCGAATCTGGGCCGGCGATCCCATCGGAACCTGCCGGAAGCTGCGGATGCAGGCCCCAGAACGACTCACATCCCAAAGGTGTCCTGCATAACAATCGTCCTGAAAAAATACCTCAACTTTTATGAGGATCTGGAAAAAGGGTGCTGAAAACTTTGGTTCCCGGGCCGGAAGTGTTGATTCCTTCATGTCCCTGAGGGGCGGAGATTGGCTCCAGACAGGTTTCAGTGTTCTGCAGGAATGGGTCTGGGAACTCTACCAAAATCAGCCAGAGCGTCTACCTGGACTTCCGCACTTGCGCTGCAGTTGGATGGCCCACTGTGTGGGCGCCAACACGTGCCAGGGCGCTGCTCAGGGGGTGGTGCCCCCGGCCGGCGTTTTGGTGTACCCGCTCCAGCGCTTCAGCTCCTCGATCGTCTGCACCCCTTCCACCCGTTTGCTGCCCAGGACCCAGGTGGGGTAAGCCTGGATGCCCGCCTCCTGGCAGCGCTGGCGACCCTCCTTGGTCTTGTCGCATTCCACGTAGGGCAGCCGATCTCCCGCCTGCTGGCCGAACAGGCTTTTCTGGCGGAAGCAGGCCGGGCACCACCAGGCGCCGTAGAAGACGGCCCCGATGCGCCGCAGGTGCTCGCTCAGTTCCATCTGGGCGCTGTTGGAGGGCGCCAGGGCTTCACCCAGCGTCGGGGTGGTGGAGCCGCCGGCCTGGCCTCCATGGGCAGGGGCGTGGAACACCAGCGCACACCCCAGCAGGGTGGGCATCCCACCCATGAGCAGCAGGGGCCATAGCCGCGCAGCCCGGGCGGCCTTCCAGGAGGGGGACAACAAGCGCATCGACAGAGGGACTGGACCAAAAATCTAGGCCGCACCCTCTGGTCCGTACGGGCTTCCGCCCTGCCAGGACCTGTGAATTCCACAGCAGGACTGGGAGAATCGTCGGGTTGGTCGGTGACGGGCGCCCTGGCGAGATGAGCGTGACGAGATGAGCGTGAACGGGTACCGCGACTATTTCAAGGTGCTTGGCGTTGAGAGGGGCACCGATGCCGATGGCATCAAGCGCGCCTTCCGCAAGCTGGCCCGTCAGTACCACCCCGATGTGAATCCTGACGACGCCTCTGCCGAGGCCCGTTTCAAGGAGATCAGCGAAGCCTATGAAGTGCTGTCCGATCCCGAAAAGCGCCGCCGCTACGAGCAGTTCGGCCAGTACTGGAACCAGATGGGCGGCGGCGGTGGTGCTCCCGGGGTCGACGTCGACTTCGGCCGCTACGGCAACTTCGACGACTTCATCAACGATCTGCTGGGCCGTTTCGGCGGTGGTGCCAGCGCTGGTGCCCCCGGGGGGTTCGGCTTCGGCAGCGGCTTTCCCGGGGGATTCCCCTCCGGCTTCGGTGGGGGTGGCGGCGAGCGCTCCACCCAGGTGCAGCTGGATGCGGAAGCCACCATCAGCCTGCCGGTGGCCGATGCCTTCCGCGGCTGCGAGCGCACCCTGGCCGTCAATGAGGAGCGGGTGCAGGTGCGCATCCCCGCCGGCGTCAAGGACGGCAGCCGCCTGCGGCTGAAGGGCAAAGGCCATCTGCAGCCCGGCACCGGCCGCCGCGGCGACCTCTACCTCACCCTCAAGCTGCAGCCCCATCCCGTCTGGCGCCTCGACGGGGACCAGCTGCGGGCTGAGCTCCCCCTCAGCCTCGACGAACTGGCCCTGGGGGGCGAGGTGCGCGTGGCCACCCCCGATGGCGAGGCCACCATCCAGGTGCCCCCCGGCATGACCCTCGGCCGCAGCCTGCGCCTCAAGGGCAAGGGCTGGCCGGTGAAGGACGGCCGGGGCGATCTGCTGTTCACCCCGACCCTGAAGCTGCCCGACAGCCTCAGCCCCCAGGAGAGGGATCTGCTGGAGCAACTGCGCCAGGCCCGTAGCGTCGACCCCCGCAGGGACTGGATCAGCTCCGCCCTGATCTGACCCCTCCCGGCAGGCCCGCCCGGCAAGCGCCGGAAGGGCTTTCCCTAGGATCCGCCCAGTCAGATCTGCCCCATGGAGCTCACCTATCGGCCCCGCCGGCTGCGTCGCACGCCGGCCCTGCGGGCCATGGTGCGGGAATTCCAGCTCAGCGCCGCCGATTTCATCTACCCGCTGTTCGTCCACGAGGGCGCCTCCAACGAACCCATCGGTGCCATGCCCGGCGCCCAGCGCTGGAGCCTGGAGGGGCTGGTGGCGGAGGTGGGCAGGGCCTGGGATCTGGGCATCCGTTGCGTGGTGCTGTTTCCCAAGGTGGCCGATGGCCTCAAGACCGAGGACGGCAGCGAGTGCTTCAACGAGGGCGGCCTGATCCCCCGGGCGATCCGGCGCCTCAAGCAGGAGCATCCCGCCATGGCGATCATGACGGATGTGGCCCTCGACCCCTATTCCTGCGACGGCCATGACGGCATCGTCAGTGCGGAGGGGGTGGTGCTCAATGACGAGACCATCAGCCTGCTCTGCCGCCAGGCGGTGACCCAGGCCCGGGCCGGGGCGGATCTGATCGGCCCCAGCGACATGATGGACGGCCGGGTGGGGGCGATCCGCGAGGCCCTCGACGAGGAGGGCTTCGAGCACGTCGGGATCATCAGCTACACCGCCAAGTACGCCTCCGCCTACTACGGCCCCTTCCGCGAGGCGCTCGATTCCGCCCCCCGGGCGGTGAGCAGCAAGCCCATCCCCAAGGACAAGAGCACCTACCAGATGGATCCGGCCAACGGCCGCGAAGCCCTCACCGAGGCCCTGCTGGATGAGCAGGAGGGGGCCGACATCCTGATGGTGAAGCCCGGCCTGGCCTACCTCGACGTGATCCATCGCCTGCGGGGCGAGAGCGAGCTGCCCATCGCCGCCTACAACGTCAGCGGTGAGTACGCCATGGTCAAGGCCGCCGCCGAGCGGGGCTGGATCGACGAGCGGGCCGTGGTGCTGGAAACCCTGCTCTGCTTCAAGCGCGCCGGCGCCGATCTGATCCTCACCTACCACGCCTGCGACGCCGCCCAGTGGCTCCGCGACGGCTGAGCCGCACCGCTTGAATGGTGCGATGAACCGTCGCTGCCCCTTCCCATGACGCGTCTCGGCCACGTGGCGGTGCGGGTCCAGGACATGGAGCGTGCCAAGCGCTTCTATGAGGGGCTGGGGCTGCGTCTCACCTGGGATGCCCAGGACTGGGCCTACCTGCAGTCCCCCGGCAACGGCGACGGCATCGCCCTGCTCAGTCCCAGCTACACCGCCGCCGGCCCCCACTTCGCCTTCCACTTCAGCGACCGCACCGAGGTGGACGCGGTGCACGACCGGCTGGAGGCGGCGGGCCACCGGGTGGGCCCGGTGCACGACCACCGCGACGGCACCGCCTCCTTCTACCTGCAGGATCCGGAGGGGAACTGGCTGGAGGTGCTCTACGAGCCCGCCGCCGGCATCCCCTCCAACGTGGGAGCCGCCGCCATCCCCGCCCCCACCTCCCCGGCGCAGGCGGGGTGAGCGCACCCCCTGTGAGCGAGATCCACCAGGACACGCTGGAGCTGCTGGAGTGGCCCCGGCTGGCCGCCCACCTGGCCGGTTTCGCCAGCACCGCCGCCGGCCGCCGCCACTGCGCCGTCCTCGGCCTGCCGGACCATCCGGCCGAGAGCCGCCGCCTGTTGCTGGAAACCACCGAGCTGCTGGCCCTCGACGGCCTCTGCGAGGGGGGCCTGAGCCTGCAGGGGGCCGGAGACATCGCCGCCACGGTGGCCCTCTGCGCCAAGGGCGGCTGCGCCGGCGGCGAGGAGCTGCTGGCCGTGGCCGCCACCCTGGCCACGGCACGGCGGCTGCGGCGCCAGATCGAGGAGCCCGAGCTGCGGCCGATCACCAGTGCCCTGGTGGCCGAGCTGCGCACCCTGCCGGAACTGGAGCAGCGGCTGCACTTCTGCCTGGAGGAGGGCGGCCGCGTGGCGGATCGAGCCAGCGGCCCCCTGGAGGCCCTGCGGCGCCAGCTGCTGGCCCTGCGCGGCGAGCGGCGCGACCGGCTGCAGGAGCTGGTGCGTCGCTACGGCTCCCTGCTTCAGGACACGGTGGTGAGCGAGCGGGGCGGCCGGCCCGTGCTGGCGGTGAAGGCCGGGGCCGCCGCCCAGGTGGGCGGCCTGGTGCACGACAGCTCCGCCTCCGGCAGCACGGTGTTCGTGGAGCCCCAGGCGGTGATCCCCCTGGGCAACCGCATCCGCGATGCCGAGGGCCAGGAGCGGGAGCTGGAGCGTCAGGTGCGCAGCGAACTCAGTGCCCTGGTGGGCGAGCAGGCCGAACCCCTCGGCCACCTCCAGCAGGTGCTGGTGCGGATCGATGCGGGCCTGGCCCGGGCCCGCTACGGCCAGTGGCTGGGGGCGGTGCGGCCCGAGCTGGCCGATTCGGCCGACGCCCCCTTCGAGCTCTGCGACCTGCGCCACCCCCTGCTGCTCTGGCAGGAACGGCGCGAGGGCGGCCGGCCGGTGGTGCCTGTGACCATTCGGGTGGGGCCGGAGCTGCGGGTGGTGGCGATCACGGGCCCCAACACCGGCGGCAAGACGGTGACCCTCAAGAGCCTCGGGCTGGCGGCCCTGATGGCCCGGGCCGGGCTCTTCCTGCCCTGCGCCGGCACCCCCCGGCTGCCGTGGTGCGGCCAGGTGCTGGCCGACATCGGCGACGAGCAGTCGCTGCAGCAGAACCTCTCCACCTTCAGCGGCCACATCCGCCGCATCGCCCGCATTCTGGGGGCCCTGCCGGAGGGGGCGGCCTTGCCAGGGGGGTCGGCGTCCCTGGTGCTGCTCGACGAGGTGGGGGCCGGCACCGATCCCACCGAGGGCAGCGCCCTGGCCGCCGCCCTGCTGAGCCACCTGGCCGATCGCGCCCGCCTCACCGTGGCCACCACCCACTTCGGCGAACTCAAGGCGCTCAAGTACGCCGATCCCCGCTTCGAGAATGCGTCGGTGGCCTTCGACGTGGAGACCCTCTCGCCCACCTACCGGCTGCAGTGGGGCATCCCCGGCCGCAGCAACGCCCTGGCGATCGCCTCCCGCCTGGGGCTCGACCCCGCCGTGCTGGCGGTGGCCGCCGCCCAGCTGGAGCCCGGTGGCGAAGGGGACGTCAACCGGGTGATCGAGGGGCTGGAGCAGGAGCGCCAGCGCCAGCAGGAGGCGGCCGAGGCGGCGGCGGCGCTGCTGGCCCGCACCGAGCTGCTGCACGAGGAACTGCTGCAGCGCTGGTCGCAGCAGAAGGAGCAGTCGGCGGAACTGCAGGAACAGCGCCGCCAGCGGCTGGAGCTGTCGATCCGGGAGGGGCAGGGGGAGGTGCGGCGGCTGATCCGGCGGTTGCGTTCGGTGGGCCAGGAGGTGCGCGTCGGCGGGCGGGCAGCCGGGGAAACCGCCCGCCAGGCCGGGCAGCGGCTGCGGCACCTCGAGCAGCAGCACCGGCCCCTGCCGGAGCGGCGCGACCACGGCGGCTGGCGGCCCCGGGTCGGCGACCGCATCCGGCTTCTGGCCCTGGGCAAGGCCGCCGAGGTGCTGGCGATCTCCGACGACGGCAGCGAGCTGACGGTGCGCTGCGGCGTGCTGCGGCTCACGGTGGAACTCGCCGGCATCGAGGGGCTGCACGGTGAAAAACCGGCGCCCCCTGAGCCGGCGCCCCAGGTGCGCATCCGCAGCCGACGCTCCCCGGGCAGCCGGGGCTCGGAGGTGCGCACCGAGGGCAACACGGTGGACGTGCGCGGTCTGCGGGTGCATGAGGCCGAGGCGGCGGTGGAGGAGCGCCTGCGGGGGGCCAATGGTCCGGTGTGGGTGATCCACGGCATCGGCACGGGCAAGTTGAAACGGGGCCTGCGCGAGTGGCTCTCCGGCCTGGCCTGGGTGGAGCGGGTCAGCGATGCCGAGCAGGGGGATGGCGGACCCGGCTGCAGCGTCATCTGGGTGAAGTAGGGCTCAGTGGTGGATGGCGGGCAGCTGGGGTTCCTGCCGGGGCGGCGGGGTGGCCTTGGCCGGCAACAGGGCGGCCCCGAGCCCGTCGAAAAGGCGCCAGCCGGTGGGGTCGAGATCGAGATGCACGGTCTGGCCCACGGTCACGCTCTGGTCGGGGTTGGCCCGCACCAGCACCAGGTGGCTGCCCTCCAGCAGCCGGCAGGTGACCAGTTGTTCGTTGCCCAGGGCCTCGCAGTGGCTCACCTCCGCCGCCAGGTTGCGGTTGGTGGCCGGGGCCAGCCGCAGGTGCTCGGGCCGCAGACCGCCGGTGATCCGGTGGCCGATCCAGTCGCCCAGCACATCGGCCATCGGCCCCTCCACCGGGAAGCGTCGCCCCCCCAGCAGCAGCTGGGCGGAGCCGGCCACCTCGACCGGCAGCAGGTTCATGGCCGGGCTGCCGATGAACTGGGCCACGAACAGGTTGGCTGGCCACTGGTAGAGCTGCATCGGCGTGCCCAGCTGCTGGAGCCGGCCCTCGTTGAGCACGGCGATGCGGTGGCCCATGGTCATCGCCTCCACCTGGTCGTGGGTCACGTAGAGGGTGGTGGTGCCCAGGCGCCGCTGCAGCTCCACGATCTGGGTGCGGGTGCCGGTGCGCAGCTTGGCGTCCAGGTTGCTGAGCGGTTCATCCATCAGGAACACCGCTGGTTGGCGGGCGATGGCCCGGCCCAGCGCCACCCGCTGCTTCTGGCCGCCGGAGAGCTCCTTGGGCCGGCGCTCCAGCAGGGGCTCCAGCTCCAGGGTGGAGGCCACCTCGTCGATGCGCGCTGCAATGCGGCGCTCCCGCTCGGAGTCGATCCGCAGGGGCGCCGGCAGGCCGCGGCTGGCCCGGTGCAGGCTGTCCTGCAACTGCTGGGGCAGGCTGCGGTGGCGGCTGCGCCGCAGACCGAAGCCGATGTTGTCGGCCACGCTCAGATGGGGGTAGAGCGCATAGCTCTGGAACACCATTGCCACGTCGCGCTGGGCGGGCCGCAGCCGGCTCACGGGCCGCTCGCCCACGTAGATCTCGCCCGAGGTGGTGGCCTCCAGGCCCGCCAGCAGCCGCAGCAGGGTGCTCTTGCCGCAACCCGAGGGGCCTACCAGCACCAGGAATTCACCGTCCGCGATCTGCAGGTCGAGCTGGCGCAGCACCTCCACCGGGCTGCCGCCGCGACGGGGCGGGTAGGTCTTGCCGACCTTCTGGAAGCGAACCTCGGCCAAACAAGCGCTGCAACCGGGGGATCCTAGGGTTGTTCCTCATCCGAGCCCCGGCCGAACCCCTTCCTTGCAGTTCATCGATCAGGCCCGCATCGCCGTGCGCGCCGGCCGCGGCGGCGACGGCATCGTGGCCTTCCGTCGTGAGAAATACGTGCCAGCCGGCGGGCCGTCCGGTGGCGACGGGGGCCGCGGCGGTGACGTGCTGCTCGTGGCCGACGCCAATCTCCAGACCCTGCTGGATTTCAAGTACCGGCGCCTGTTCGCCGCCGATGACGGCCGGCGCGGCGGCCCGAACCGCTCCACCGGGGCCAGCGCCAGCACCCTGACGATCCGGGTCCCCTGCGGCACCGAGGTGCGCGACTGCCGCACCGGCATCCTGCTCGGGGATCTCACCAACCCTGGCGAGGAGCTCCTGGTGGCGGCCGGCGGCCGGGGTGGGTTGGGCAACGCCCATTACCTCAGCAACCGCAACCGGGCCCCGGAAAAGTTCACCGAGGGCAAGGAGGGCGAGGAATGGAAGCTGCAACTGGAGCTCAAGCTGCTGGCTGAGGTGGGGATCATCGGTCTGCCCAATGCCGGCAAGAGCACCCTGATCGCCGTCCTTTCCGCCGCTCGGCCCAAGATCGCCGACTACCCCTTCACCACCCTGGTGCCCAACCTTGGGGTGGTACGGCGCCCGAGCGGAGACGGCACCGTCTTCGCCGACATCCCCGGCCTGATCGCTGGGGCGGCGCGTGGGGCCGGTCTGGGCCATGAGTTTCTGCGCCACATCGAGCGCACACGCCTCCTGCTGCACCTGGTGGATGCCGGCGGCGAGGACGTGCTCAGGGATCTTCTGGTGGTGGAGGAGGAGCTGGCCGCCTACGGCAACGGGCTCAGCGAGCGCCCCCGCCTGGTGGTGCTCAACAAGATGGAACTGTGTGATGCCGAGGAACTGGAGGAACGGGTGCTGGCCATCGGCGGCCACACCGGCCAGCCCCCGCTGGCCATCTCCGCTGCCGCCTCCCAGGGGCTCGATGCCCTGCTGGCCGCCGTCTGGCAGCAGCTGGGCATCGCCTGAACCGCCCCGGGGGGACGTGGTCAGGGCCTGGTCAGGGGATCAGTCGTCGTAGACGCGGCACTCGGGCGCTTCGGGGTTGAGGTCGCAGTACACCTCGAGGGGGCTGGGGTCGTGGCTGTCCTCGGGGTGGTGCTCCTTGTACTCGTTGAGGGCCTTGAGCTCCTCCTCGAGATGGCGCACCTTGCCGAGATTGCCGTCGGCCTTGGCCGATTCGATCTCGACCTTGTCCTTCTCGATGTGATCGTCGATCGTCTTCATGCAAAAACCGGCCTTCACGAGCCGGAACTCACCGCAGACACCATACGGGCGGGGCAGGGTTGCCGCCTTTTCCTGTGGGGTCCCGCACACCCATCGCCCCGGCAGCGGCGCTCAGGCGGCCAGTTCGCTCAGCACCAGCCAGCGTTCCTCCGCCGCGTGGATGCGCTCCAACAGGGCCGCCAGCTCGTGGGTCAACTCCTCCAGGCGGGCGTAATCCGGGCCTCTGGGAGCCGCCAGGTGCTGTTCCAGCTCGCGGCGTTGCTGTTCGAGCTGGGGCAGCTCGGTTTCGAGGCGCTCCAGCTCCCGGGTCTCCTTGAAGCTGCGCCGTCTGGGGCCGTCCGCCGGGACCTTGGCGGGTGGGGCCGAACGCTTGGCGGCCTCCTGGGCCACGGCGGCGGCGGCAGGCCCTGGGGCGGTGGCCGGCGACTCTGCCCGTCGCTCCAGCCAGCTGCTGTAGTTGCCCTCGAAGCGCTCCAGCCGGCCGTCCTCGAAGTGGAACAGGCGGTCGACGGTGCGATCCAGAAACCAGCGGTCGTGGGACACCACCACCACACAGCCGCGGAAATCGTCGAGGAACTCCTCCAGCACGCTCAGGGTGTGGACATCAAGGTCGTTGGTGGGTTCATCCAGCAGCAGCACGTTGGGGGCCTCGATCAGCAGCCGGCAGAGGTGCAGGCGGCGGCGCTCGCCACCGGAGAGCTTCGCCACCGGTTGGTGCTGCTGGGCGGGGGGAAACAGGAACCGCTCCAGCAGCTGGGAGGCCGTCAGCTCCACCCCGTCCACCTGGACCCGGCTGGCGGCCTCCTGCACCACCTCGATCACCTTGCGCTTGCCGTCCCTGGCCAGCAGCACGTCGCTGTGCTGGTCGAAGTAGGCCAGCTTCACCGTGCCCCCCAGCTCCAGCAGGCCCTCGCTGGGGGGGCGCCGCCCGGCGATCACCTCCAGCAGGCTGGATTTGCCGACCCCGTTGGGCCCGATGATCCCCACCCGGTCCTCGGGACTGAAGTCGTAGCTGAAGTCGCGCAGCAGGGTGCGCTCACCCACGGCGACCGCCAGCCCCTCGGCGGTGATCGCCCGCTTGCCGATGCGACGGGCGGTGGCGGCCATCGCCAGGCTGGTGCGCCCCTGGCGGGCGGGGGCCTCCAGCAGGGCATCGATCCGTTGCAGCCGGGCCTTCTGCTTGGTGCTGCGGGCCTTGGGGCCCTGGCGCAACCAGGCCAGTTCCCGCCGCAGGGTCCCCTTGAGCTTGGCGGCGGTGGAGGCTTCGGCCTCCTCCTCGGCCGCCTTCAGGCCCAGGTAGGTGCCGTAGTTGCCCTCATAGGGCCGGGCCTCGCCCCGCTCCACCGCCACGATCCGGCGGGTGACCCGATCCAGCAGGTAGCGGTCGTGGGTGACGAGCACCAGGGCGCCGGAGAAGCGATCCAGGTAGCTCTGCAGCCACTCCACCCCCTCGGCGTCGAGGTGGTTGGTGGGTTCATCCAGCAGCAGCACCTCCGGTTCGGCCACCAGGGCCGCCGCCAGGGCGACGCGGCGCCGGTTGCCGCCGGAGAGTTCCCCGATCGTCCGCTCCTGGTGGGCCGCGTCGATGCCCAGGCGCTCCAGCACCTCCCGGCAGCGGCGCTCCAGGTCCCAGGCCTGGCAGCTGTCCATGCGGTGCTGCAGGGTGCTGAGGCGGGCCAGCAACGGGCCGTCCTCTGGATGGAGGGCCAGCTGGTGGCTCACGCCGGCGTACTCCCGCAGCAGGCCCATGGCTTCCCCGTCCCCGGCGAACACCTGCTCCAGCACCGTCAGGGAGGGATCCAGCCGGGGCTCCTGGTCGAGCAGCACCACCCGGGTACGGGCATGGCAGCGGCGCTCGCCGCGATCGAGCGGTTCGAGGCCCGCCAGCACCCGCAGCAGGGTGCTCTTGCCGGCGCCGTTGGGGCCGATCAGCCCCAGCCGGTCCCGCTCGCCCACGTGCAGGTCGAGGTCGGCGAACAGGCTGCGCAGGCCGAAGTCCTTGGCGGCCCCCACCAGACTGATCGCGCTCATGGGGTGTCGCCGCTCTGGCCCAGGCGCTGCTGCTCCAGGTGGGCGAAGACGCTCTTGTCGCCCACGTCCGCCGCCGCCGGCATGGGGAACTTGCGCAGACAGAGCACCAGCAGCAGCAGCGCTTCGGCGGCCAGCAGGCTGGCGGTCGTGGCGGGGCTCAGCAGACCGGCCAGGCGCCCAAGCAGGGCCAGGGGCAGCAGCAGGGTGACGCCGATCGCCTCCGGCCGCTGAAAGCAGAAGAACTCCTTGAAGCCGATGCCGGCCAGGGCGGCGAAGAAGGGCCCGACCGCCAGGATCCACAGGGGTTGCTGCGCCAGGGCGGGGAGCATCTGGCCCGGTCCGGCCCGCAGGGCCAGCAGCAGCCCGCCCAGGCAACCGGCCAGCCAGAACAGCTGCAGGGCCCGGTGCAGGGGACGCAGGTAGATGTGGATCCAGCGCAGGGCCAGGCCCAGGCCGGCCGCCATCACCAGCAACCAGGGCCAGAGCAGGTCGGGGCCGAACTGGCGCCACTGGGCCAGCAGGGCCAGCTGGCCCAGAGCCACGGCCGTGAGGGCCAGGCGGTAGCCCAGCACCTCGCGGCGGTCGGTGGCGGTGATCGAGAAGGTGCCATACACCCCTTCAAAGACGGGGTCGGTGCCATCCGGGCTGGCCAGGGTGCTGCTCATCGGGTGGGGGTGCCGGGGGCGGCAGGGGGCGGGCTCCCCACCAGTGTGGCCAGGTCCGGTCCCGCCGGGACGATGCCGGAGGGGTGCAGGGGGAACAGGGCCCCGAAGTAGTCGCTGCGCCAGGCGTCCGGGAAGCAGGTGGCGGCGACCCCCTCAAGGCCATGAAAGCGGCGCCGCCAGTCCCACAGCCGGGGCAGTTGCCAGAGGGGGTGGCGGCTGCAGCCGAACAGGGGCGCGTAGACCAGCTCCATCCGGATCAGGGTGGGGAACAGCACCACGTCCGCCAGGCTGGGACGGGCCCCGCCGCAGAGCCAGCCGCCGCATGCCTCTCCCTGGGTGGTGAGGCTGGCCTCGACAGCTTCCAGGGCAGCGAACAGGGCCGCTTCGGCTTCGTCGTAGGCCGCCTGGTTGCGGGCGAAGCCGCAGCGGTACACACCATCGTTCACATCGCCCTGCAGCCGCTCCCGCCAGGTGGCGATGGCCGCCCGATCGTCCGCGGGTTCCAGGTCCGGTGCTCCTGTCGCCGCGGGCCAGGCATTGAGCAGCTCGATCAGTCGGGCGCTCTCGCTCACCAGGATCTGCCCCCGGCTCCGGGAGTAGAGCGCCGGCACGGTGGCCCGGGCCCGAGGATCGGCGCCGCAGCGGCGGTAGAGGTCGAGCAGGGTCTGGCAGCCCTCGAAGGGCGTCTCGAACCGCCAGCGGCCGGCGGCCGGATCGGGCACCACCACCACCGTCGCGATCGTGGGGGCCAGGCCCCGCAGGGTCCAGGTGAGCCAGGCCCGGTGGGCCCAGGGGCAGCTGCGGCCCACGATCAGCACGTGGCCGCCCGGGTCGGCGGCGTCCTCCGGCAGCGGCGGCAAGGCGGTGAAGGCACCGGCGGGGCGGCGGTAGCGGCCCTGGCCATCGGCGGGGCCGAGCCCGCCCATCAGCAGGCGCCACTGGCACTGCCAGAGCTGCCGGGCGGTGCGCACCAGGGTGGCGGGCGGGGCCATGGAAATCAGCGCGGTGCAGCCCTGACTCTGCGCCAGGCTGGATCCCTGTGAGCGAGCAGGCGATGGTGGCGGGCCGGGTGATGGTGGTGGGGGGGACCCACGGCAACGAGCGCAACGCGCCCTGGCTGCTGGAGGCCTGGCGACGGCACCCGGCGCTGCTGCGCAGCAACGGCCTCGCCCTGGAGCTGGTGCTGGGCAACCCCGCCGCCCATGCCGCCGGCGCCCGCTATCTGGATCGCGACCTCAACCGCAGTTTCGTGCCGGCCCTGCTGGACGCCCCCGATCCGGGGGACCGGGAACTGCAGCGGGCCCGGGAGCTGCTGGCCCGCCACGGGCCCGAAGGCAGCGCCCCCTGCCTGGTGGCCCTCGACCTGCACAGCACCACCGCCGCCATGGGCAACAGCCTGGTGGTCTACGGCCGGCGGCCGGCCGATCTGGCCCTGGCGGCGGGCGTGCAGGGGCGCCTGGGCCTGCCGATCTACCTGCATGAGCAGGACCGCTCCCAGACCGGCTATCTGGTGGAGCGCTGGCCCTGCGGGCTGGTGGTGGAGGTGGGTCCGGTGCCCCAGGGCGTGATCCAGTCCACCATCTGCCGGCAGAGCCAGCTGGCCCTGGAGGCGGCCCTGGAGGTGCTGGCGGAGGCCCGCACCGGTGCCCTGCGCCAGCCGGCGCGGCTGGTGGTGCATCGGCACCTGGGCAGCCTCGACCTGCCACGCCACGACGACGGATCCCCGGCGGCGGTGGTGCATCCCCAACGTCAGGGACGCGACTGGCAGCCGATCGGCGCTGGCGAGCACCTCTTTCTCACCGCGGAAGGCGTCACGATCCCGTTCCACCCCCAGGCCGATCAGGGAGAGGCGGCCGTCCGGGCCGTGTTCATCAACGAAGCGGCCTACGGCGAGAAGGGCATCGC
Organism: Synechococcus sp. UW140; assembly: GCA_943372935.1. GTDB lineage: Bacteria > Cyanobacteriota > Cyanobacteriia > PCC-6307 > Cyanobiaceae > Cyanobium. The sequence continues at coordinate 1,220 of CALSAP010000011.1, read as the reverse complement.
CCTCAGCCTGACCCGCCGGGAAGCCTGGCCCGTGGAGCCCGTCTGGGGCCAGGCGCTCCAGGGCCTGGCCCGGAAGCTTCAGACTCCGGGCTGAGGCGCCTGGGGCTGCCCGGCGGGGGCCGGCTGCGATCGGGGCGGGCCGTTGTAGAGGACGTTCACGACGTTGCGACCGTCGGGAGAGATGAGGATCTCGGTTTCCACCGTTGGCGGCAGGCCGAGCTGGGCCCAGCCGGGGACGCCGCCGTAGAAGCGGAACAGCAGGCCCTCGGCGTCGGCGCGCACCAGGCAGTCGCCACCACTGCGCTCGTACATGCAGAGGGCGGGCCGATAGACGCCCAGGCCGCCGTTGATCACCTCGCCCCGCATGCGGGCCAGGTTGACGGCGCGGCCGCGCTGGAAGGCCTGCTCCTGGCTCATCTGGGCCAGGGCGGGGGCGGGACCGGCCAGGGGGGCGGCCAGCAGCAGGGCCAGGGCGCCCAGCAGGGGCCGGAGACGGGGGGAAGGCATGGTCATCCGCAAACGAGGGTGGTCTGTTCCTTGGTGCAGGGGAGGTCGGTCTTGCTGCCGTCGGCCCAGTAGATGCGCAGCCGGTCGTCCTCGGTGTCGGTGCGCAGGGTCAGCGATTTGACCACGCCCGCCGGGGGCTTGCCGGCCGGGTCGGCGGTGTCAGGCCGCGTGTCGGCCTTGTTCAGCCGCTGCTCCAGCTGCTGGATCTTCAGCTCAAGCTGGTCGATCCGGCGGCTCTCGGCATTGGGCGAGCCCTGGCAACCCGCCACCAGCAGGGGGAGAAGCAGCAGGGCGGGGGACAGCCGGCGCAGGCGGAAGCCGGCGGTGCGCGATGGCTGGGGTGAGAGCGACGAACGCGAGACCATCGGCGGGGGGCGAGATGACCGGTGCAAGGGATCTCCTAGCAGCGGCAGGGGGGGCAGGCCAGGCGGGAACCTGGGCTTTTCTTCATGAAGGCCCCCTCACATGCCGCAATGGTCTGTTACATTGCCCATGGGCGATCCATCGCCCTTCCTTACGCCCAAGGGCCAGCGACCTCGCTGACACCTGCCAGCACTTTTCTCTGCACTCATGACCGCCACTCTCCAGCAGCGCTCCGGCGCTTCGGCGTGGAACCAGTTCTGTGAGTGGGTCACCTCCACCAACAACCGCCTCTACGTGGGTTGGTTCGGTGTGCTGATGATCCCCACCCTGCTGGCTGCCACCATCTGCTT
>CALSAP010000010.1:0-114567 GCA_943372935.1 Synechococcus sp. UW140 | reverse complement strand
TGGGGTTGCCCCGGTTTCGTGGACAGGTCGATAGGAGTCACGCCATGACCCTCAGACTGTCCATCGATGACCAACCCAACCAAGACAAGGCGCCGGTTCACGGCCCAGCAGAAGCAGGAGGCCATTGCGCTCTGCCTCAGTGAGGGCCTTAGCTGCACGGCTGTTGCCCAGCGGCTTGGCATCCCCGTCAGCAGCCTGGCCAAGTGGGTGCGCCAGGTCCGCCTTGACCGGGGTGATTTCGGCCCCCCTGATCAGGGTCAGCTCACCAGCGAGGAAAGGGCTGAACTGGCCCGGCTGCGCAAGGAAAACCGCGAGCTCAGGAGGGAGAAGGATTTTTTCAGGCTGGCGGCAGCTCACTTTGCGAAAGAGCAACTGCCGCCGAGAGGTTTCGCTTGATCGAGACCCTGTCGGATCGCTTTTCTGTGGCCTGGCTGTGCAAGCAGCTGGCTGTGGCCCGCAGCGGCTTCTATGCCTGGCGGCAGCGGCAGCAGAACCCGGGCCGACGGGCCCGGGAGAACGCGGCCATCACCACTGATGTGGCTGCGGTGTTCGAGCAGCACCGCGGCTTCTACGGCGCCCCACGGATCCACCAGGAACTGAGGGCCACTGGTCGCTTGGTGGGCCGGCACCGCGTCGCCCGACTCATGCACAAGGCCTCGCTCAGGGCCAAGACCCGCCGTGGGTTCAGACCATGCCGAAACAGCGGCAGCAAGGCCGCCGGAGTGGCTGAGAACCTTCTGCAGCAGGAGTTCAGCCCAGCAGCACCCAACCGCTGCTGGGCGGGTGACATCACCTACATCCGCACGAGCAGCGGCTGGCGGTACCTGGCGGTCTGGATCGATCTGTACAGCCGCCGGGTGGTCGGCTGGGCCATCGGCGCCACCATGGAGGCCACCTTGGTGCTGGAAGCCCTCAACAGGGCCCTGGGCCACCGCCAGATCGAACCCGATCAACTCCTGATCCACACCGATCAGGGCAGCCAGTACCGCGCCAAGGGCTACCGACAGCTGCTGGAGGACCACAAGATCAGCTGCAGCATGTCGGCCAAGGGTTGTTGCTGGGACAACGCCGTGGTGGAGAGCTTTTTCTCCACCCTCAAACACGAGCTGGACCTTGATGACGACGCCGAGGCCCTGTTTTCAACCCAGCAGCTGCAAAGCCGTCTGGCCTTCTGGATCGACGGTTACTACAACCGTGAGCGCCGTCACTCAACGATCGGCTACCTCAGCCCTATCGACTACGAGCAGCAGTACATCGCTGCCCGTACACTCACCACCGCGAGGCCCTGATCACTGTCCACCGAATCGGGCAACCCCACAAGGATGACTGGCCTGCCCTGGCGCTGGCGTTGCAATTGGAATGCTCCATCTGGACGGAGGATCAGGACTTCTTCGGCATCGGCATCGCAACCTGGACCACCAACACGGTGGAGCGTTACCTGGAGAGCTAAGCCCATCGCGCCCACCACATGTCGCCGCGGGAGCGCCAGGCTGTGCCCCTCGCTCACCCGGTAGGCCTCGGCGATGCAGAGCGCCAGCCCGTTCTCCAGCAGCACCCGGCCGCTGCACTCCAGCGCGCCTGCAGGTTGGTGATGGCGTCGGAGCCGCCCTGGTTTTTGGGGACGATGTGGTCCACCTCCAGGGCGCGCTGGTGCTCGTGCGCGCCGCAGCACTCGCAGCGGCCCCGGGCGCGGGTGAGAACCCTGTATGTCACCGAGCCGCTGATCGGGCTCCGATGACGGCTGCGGTGGGCAAACACCTCCTCGCCGCGCTGCTCGCGGAAGGCGTCGAGGCGCTGGCGGCACAGCTGCTGCAGCGCGTCGCGCTCGGCATCGCTCAGCTCGTCGCCGCCGATCAGGCTGTAGGCGCCGTTGCCGTAGGCGGTGATGCCGTTGAAGGTGAACCTTGCCCACCATCCGCTACCCAGGATCCGCCGGGCCACGTCCTGTGCTGGGGCGGGGCTGCTCCTCCCCAGCAGCTCCATGAGCATGAGCGGTTGGTCGATGGGGCTCATGCGCATGCGCTCGGCGATGGTCTCGCGCAGGCGCTGGTAGGTGGCGGAGGGGGGCGGGGGCATGCAGCCAGAGTGGCCCGTGGTCGCGGCGGAGGCCAGTGGCGGACAGCAGAATGGGAGCCATGGATCCCAGAGAGCCACCCACGCTTCAGCGGCTCAGGCAGATGGCCCCCGAGCTGCTCGCGCTCACAGCCGCCCACGGTGGCCGGGATCTTCGCGTCTTCGGCTCCGTGATCCGCGGGGCGGCAGGGCTGCAGAGCGACGTGGACCTGCTGGTGGATTTCCCCTCCAGCCCCAGTTTTGAGCAGTACATGGACCTCAAGCTGGCCCTGGAAGACCTGCTCAGCGCCCGGGTGGACCTTGTGACGCGCGGCGGTCTTCGCCCTGAACTGCGGCAGCGGATCGAGCAGGAGGCCATTCCTCTTGCCTGAACGGGGGAGTGCCCGCAATTGGTCGCTGTTCCTCCTGGACATGCAGGGGTGCTGCACGAAGATCCTCAGATACAGCCAGGGGCTTACCAAGCAGCACTTTCTTGAGGACGAGATGTTGGTTGATGCCGTCTTGCGCAACCTGGAGGTGCTGGGTGAAGCGGCGAAACAGATCCCGCCAGCGGTCCGTGAGCGGCATCCCAAGCTGCCCTGGCGACGCATTGCTGGCCTCCGCGATGTTCTAGCGCATGCCTACTTCGGCCTGGAGGAAGACACCATCTGGCAGATTGTTTCTGAGAGCATTCCAGCCCTGGCTGAACAGTTGGACGAAGTGGTTGAGGCAGAGCTCTGATAGCGGCAGGTGCCGCGATCGCGCTGTATAGAGCCAGTCCCAGCTGTTCAGCTCCGGATCACGGGCAAACCCAACTCGGATGTTCACCGAGCCGCCGATCAGGCTGTCGTAGCCATCGCCATCGGCGGTGATGCCGTTGAAGGTGAACCCGGCCCACCATGCGTTTCCCAGGATCCGGCGGGCCACGTCCTGCGCGGGCGCTGGGGGGCCAGGCGGGGACTGGGGGGTGACAGGGCTGGCATTGGCTCATTGAGGAACCATCTCCTTTTGGCAATGGCCTCCCACCCCGTCCACCAGGACACCAACCTCAGCTCACTTACTATGGTTCAGCCTGAAACATGGTTCCTGCGATGCCCCCAGCCCTCACCGCCGCCACAGGGGCCGCCCTGCTCGGAGCCGATGCCCGTCTGCTGAGTCAGGAATACCGCCGTGTGCTGGCCCCGCCCGAATCGCATTCCTCCGCAGCACCGCTGCGCCTGGGCTTTCGTGAGCTGCTCTACTTCCAGGTGGTCAGCGCACTGAGTGCCGAGGGCCTGCAGCTTTCGCCTGTTCAGAAGCGTCAGGTGTTCCGTGTCCTCACCGAGAAGACTCAGCGGTTGCCTGTGGACTCACCCCCGGGTCAGGTCGCTCTGGGTGAATGGTCCCGTGGCCACGGTGAACTGCGCAAAACCGGTGCGGTGTCCTTCAGCTTCGATCTCAGCAGCGTGAGCCGGGAGCTCCGGTATCGCTATCGGCTCCTCAGGCGGCCCCATGCCCTGGTGGAGAGCAATCCAGCCATCTGCTCGGGGCAACCTGTATTTCGGGGCACCCGAATTCCAGTCGCCGTGGTTGTGGAGCAGCTGCGCTCCGGCGTCAGCCGCACCGACCTGGAGGCCGACTTTCCCCAGCTCAGCAGGCAGTCCCTTGACTACGCCCAGATCCAGGCCCGCCTGCCGAAGCCTCCAGGCCGTCCCCGCCAACCTCTCACCCTGCAGCGCGGCTGAAGGCACATCCCTTGAGGCTGTTGATCGACGAAAACCTCAGCCCTCGTCTCGCCCGTTGGGCCTGTGACATGGGAATTCCAGCAGAAGCGGCCGTGCATGTCGGTCTTGCTGGCGCTGCGGATGAAGATGTCTTCGCCCACGCACTGGCCTGGGATCAGATTCTGGTCACGGTGAACGTGGGGGATTTCATGCGATTGGCTGCCGCCATAGAAGTTCACCCAGGCGTGATCGCTCTCAGGGAAGCTGGTTTGAATGCGGAAGAGCAATGGCTCAGGGTCCAGTCAGCCTTGCAGCTGATCAACCAGAGCCGTGACCCTGACATGGTTAATCGGGTGCTTGAAGTTCAATCCGACGTTGTTGTCCGATGGCATGAGATTCCCGCCAGCTGATCTCATCACCTCTGTATCGCATGAACCAGCTTCACCACAGCGTTCCACTCCGGCTGGTGCAGCTCCAGCCCGTCGGCCCCATGACGCCGCGGGATCACCAGGTTGTGCCCCTCGCTCACGGGATAGGCATCGGCGATGCAGAGCGCCAGCTCGTTCTCCAGCAGCCCCCGGTCGCTGCCCTCCAGCGCGCAGAACACACAGTCCGCTTCGCGGTGGCCGTAGCTGGCCTGCACGCCGCGGAAGCAGAGGGCCTGCAGGTTGCTGAGGTCGTCGGAGCCTCCCTGGTTTTTGGGGCTGATGGGTGCCACCTCCAGGGCGCGCTGGTGCGGAATTTGCTAAGCAACAGCCTCGCCCCGCAGCACTCGCAGCGGCTCCGGGCACGGGTGAGAACCCTGTATTTCACCGAGCCGCTGATCGGGGTGCGGTGGCGGCTGCGGTGGCCGAAGCCGCATGCTTCTCAACAAACAAGCCACCTCCTCGCCGCGCTGCTCGCGGAAGGAGTCGAGGCGCTGGCGGCACAGCTGCTGCAGCGCGTCGCGCTCGGCGTCGCTCAGTTCGTCGCCGCCGATCAGGCTGTAGGCGCCGTTGCCGTAGGCAGTGATGCCGTTGAAGGTGAACCTTGCCAGCCCTCCGCTGGCCAGGATCCGCCGGGCCACGTCCTGCGCTGGGGCCGGGCTGCTCCTCCCCAGTAGTTCCTTGAGCATCAGCGGTTGGTCGATGGGGCTCGTGCTCATCCGCTCGGCGATGTACGCGCGCAGGCGCTGGTAAGTCGCGGAGGCATGGGGGAAGCCTGGCTGGGGTGAGACGGGGGGTGGCACTTGTCAGGTAGACATCTGCCCTCTGAACGTGTGGCCTGCCTCGTTTTGCCGACTGCATCGGCTCTAACATCCATGTCATCCCCTTATGGAGGCCTGGGCTGATGGTGGCGAATCTTCCCCTCGGCCAGATGAGCCTGGAAGACAAGCTCGAGGCGATGGAACTCCTCTGGGCCGATCTCTCCGCCACGCCTGATCAGGTCGTATCGCCTGGTTGGCATCGCGATGAATTACGGCAGCGTCGCAACCAGCTGGAGCAGGGTTCCGCCAGTTTTCAACCTTGGAACGACGCCATGACTGACCTCAAGGCCGAGCTTCGTGGAACTCAGGCTCCTTGATGCCGCCAGGGAGGATCTCCGGAACGGTTGGTTGTTCTACGAACGTCAGGCTCATGGTCTGGGCGATCGCTTTCTGGATGCGATCGAAGCTGATGTTCAGTCATTGACTGTCTATGGCGGCATTCATCTTCAGATCGATGGGTTCCATCGGATGTTGATCAGACGTTTCCCTTTTGCGCTTTACTACGTGATGGAGGCCACGAGCATCGACATTTACGCCATCCTGGATTGTCGTCGCGATCCGATCTGGATTCGCGCTCGTCTTGGGACGACTCGGCCTTCTCCATGAGGCCGAAGAACAGGGCCTGCTGCATGCCGATGGCTTCGGAATGTGTCGAGATTCTCCCCGCAGAGCTCAAGCAGTTCGTCGCGTAGTGGCTCCGCCACGCTGGGGCCGGGCTGCGGCGGCCGAGCAGTTCCATCAGCATCAATGGCTGGTAGATGTGGCTCATGCGCATCCGCTCGACGATGTAGTGCCGCAGGCGAAGGAAGGCAGCAGAGGGGCTGGAGGCCATGGAGTGATGGTGGCGGCTGCCGGGCGACCGGGCCAGGTTTGGTTTTGGGCGGCCCGTCAGGAAGGAGCCCCTGCTGGGATCCCTTCTGGCGTGATCGCGTGGCGGCTGCAGCCAACCCGGCTCCGGGCGTGGTTGTGCCGTCCTAGTCCCTTTGCCCAGTCAGGGGCAGCATCCCGCTCACCGCTGCAAGACTGGTGCCACAGGAGGGCGCCATGCAGGAAATCCTTTTCGTGGTCGAGGAAGCGGAGGATGGCTCCTACAGGGCCAGCGCAGCTGCTTCCGCGATCCACACCGAGGCCGAAACCCTTGAGGATCTCCACCAGGAGATCACAGGCGCGGTCGTCTGTCACTTCGACCCCGGCGAGGCGCCGCCCCTGATCCGCCTCCATCACGGGAGACACGGACTACTGGCTTAGAAACGCCTCAACGCTGATACCGGCCTGACGCAGAATCGCCCGCAAGGTGCCCTCTGGCATGTCACCCGGATGATTGGGGATGGTGGTGTAACGGTTGTCTGATTCACGAAACCAGATCTCATGGGATCCTGCGGCCTGGCGATCGAATGTGAAGCCAAGCCGCTTCAGCCGTTTCACGATCTCCCGGTACCGGTATCCAGCCAGCCGACCCACTCAGGCACTGACCACCAGGGGATGGTCAAAGCGCTCCTCCAGAGGTGAAACGCCGCAGACATCACCGCGCTCCACCTGGGCCTCCATCAAGCGCTTGGCGACATCCCTGGCAATTTCCAGGGTCTCAGCCAGGGTTCGACCTTGGGCCACGAGCCCGGGTACTTCGTCTGAGGTGGCGAGGTAGCACCCTTCCGGCAAGCGTTCCACATGCAGATTGACGATATGTTCAGCCACGTCGTCCACCTCCTGCTCAGGGGCTCATCTTAGCGAGAGCCTCTGTTAAGCACGGCCAGCCTGAGAAGCGTTGGTCGTCCCGGCATCCTTGAGGAAGACCTGCGGCCATGACGGAAGGCTCTGGCCCGTTGCTGGAGGTTGCTGATGCCCATCCGCTCAGCGATGAACGCGCGCAGGCGCTGGAAGGCAGCAGAGCGGCTGGCGGCATGGGGGAATCCTGGCGGCTGCAGCCGACCCAGTCCCAAATCCATGGCTGATGACAAAAGGCACACAAGGTCCTAGGGTGTCTCCATGAAGCCCTTTCGCTGGAGCGCAGGCAAGAACGAGGTCCTTCAGGCTCAACGAGGCGTTTCCTTTGAGGCCGTGGTGGTCGCTATTGAATCCGGTGATCTGCTCGACATCGTCGAGCATCCAAACCAGGCTCGATACCCAGGCCAGCGCATTCTTGTCGTTCTGATCTCCGGCGATGCCCATCTGGTGCCTTCTATCGAGGCCGACGATCACCTCTTTCTCAAAACCATCATTCCCAGCCGCAAAGCCACCATCGCCTACCGCCCAGGAGACCGACCATGAACCCCCTTGATCACGAAGAGCAGGAGATCCTGGAAGCCTTCGAAGCGGGCACGCTCCGTTCGGTGGCAACGGCTGCAGAGCGCTCCCGCCTGGAAGCCTCCGCAAGGTCAACGGCCACCAAGGATCAGCGCATCAACATTCGCCTCACCAGTGAGGATCTGGGCGCCTTGCGTGCCCGTGCCCTGCAGGAGGGCATTCCCTACCAGACCCTGATCAGCAGTGTCCTTCACAAGTACGTGAGCGGCAGGCTTCTCGATCGACCCTGAGCGTGTGGAGCTTCGTGGTTTTGGGCGGCCCGTCAGGCAGTAGCCCCTGTTGGGAATCCTTCTGGCTTGGGCGTGTAGTGGCTGCAGCCAACCCGGCTCCGGGTGTGGCTGTGCCGCCCCAGTCCCCTTCATCCACAGGTTCGACGGGCATCTCCAACGCATGCCTACGGCCATCAGTCCAGAAGGCCTTCAACCTGTTCCATCAACGCTTCGGCCCTGTCGCACCAGGCTGCCCGATCCAGGTTGAGATCTTCGGGTTCGTCGTCGTAGCGCTACTGCACAGCGAAGGAGGTGAAGGCACGGAAGGGCAGGAGAGGCTTGATCTCGATGCCGGCCTCCTGCAAGAGCAACAGCAAGCGGGAGATGTCGTGCGTCGACGGTGGCGTGCTGCCGAGGTGGTGCAACCAGGCTCACTGCTTCGCAGAAGCCTTCGGCTAGAGGGTCTTCTCCAGGCACTGCTGCGCGGCCCAGCCCCAGCTGGCTTCCTCCACCTCTGGATCCAGCAGACGGCGGGCCATCCTGAGGTCGCGGCGTGCGATGCGCAGCAGCCGCAGCGCTTCAGGCCTGGCCATCGAGCAGAACACCCTCTCGTAGGGCCTCGTACACCAGGGAGCCTGGCTCCTTGGCTCGGCGGGCCACTTCGCTGTTCGAGTGGAGCACCAGGTCGACCGACAGATCCGGCTGGGCCACGGCACCCCAGAGGTCAGCGAGCAGCGCAAAGCGGTCGCGTTGCTCCAGCCAGGCATCAGGCACGGTGATCAGCAGGTCCACATCGGAGTCGGCCCGGCCATCACCGCGGGCCCTCGATCCGAACAGACGCACGTCGGCAGCAGGGATCAGTTGGCGAATGCCGGCAACCATGCCCGCCAGCCTCGGCTCGATCGGTTTGGAGGCTGTCGTGGGCGTCATGGCGCCATTCTGACGGCCATGGCTAGCTGGGATAACGAGCTGACGGGTCAGCGGCCTGGTTGCCGTTGCCGCTGAGCCCCTGGCCCTCCATCCGCTTCACCCGCTCGGAGATGGTCGCGCGCAGGCGAAGGAAGGCGGCAGAGGGGGGCGGGGGCATGGGGGAATCCTGGCGGGGTGAGATGGGGGTGGCACTGACAAAGGAGAAGGCCCGGCGATCACCCTGGCCCACGAATGCTCCCCCATGCAGACCACGCGATCGTTGACGAAGCCAAGATCTGCGACTATCTGCTCTCAGACACGCATCCAGTTGGTCGCTTCAAGGCCAGGGTCTTTCGTTCACTCGGCTACACCGTTGAATCCTGGACACGACTTCGTGATGATCTGCTCCACCATGGCCAGACTGGGACGGTTCAGCGGATCGAGATGAGCGTCTATGGGAGGAAAGTAGTCATCAGTGCTACGTTGAAAGGCTCCAACGGTGCATCCAGACCATTCAGAACGGTCTGGCTGATCCCAGATCATTCCAGACAGCCAAGGCTCGTCACCGCATTTCCGGAGTAAGTCATGTTCGTCTTGCACCAGACAGTTGCTCTCACCAACGACATACCTGAGGCTGGTCTGCAGTTGGGCGATCTCGGTGCTGTCGTGGCTATTCACGACCCTGCAACTATCGAGGTTGAGTTTGTCGCCGCATCGGGACGCACCCAATCGCTGTTGACGCTTTCAAGCAGCAGCCTCCGAGCGATTGGTGATCAGGATTTGATCGCTGTGCGTTCATTGGCTACGGCCAATCCCTGAGATTCGACATCGTTCAGCTTCTCGCTTGCCAGGATCCGCCGGGCCACGTCCGTCGTGCGCAGGGGCCTGGCAGCTCCTCCCCAGCAGCTCCATCAACATCAGCGGTTTCTCGATGGAGCTCATGAGCTTCCGCTCGTCGACGTCGTGCTGTAGGCGCTGGTAGGTGGTGGAGGGGGGCGGGGGCATTCCAGACACCGTCACGCCTCAGTTTCGAAACCCGGCATGACCAGTGCCTGCACCCGGGCGATCAGTTCCCTCACCTGTCGGTTGAAGTCTTCCCGATCCAGCCCCAGGGTGTGGGATCAGCGTCATAGCGGAACTGCACGGCATAGACGGTGAGTTGAGCCAGTGGCGTCAGGTCGACCGTGGCTACCCCCTCTGCCTTGAGCAGCAACAGCAGCCGGCGCAGGTCATGGGTGAGCGGCGGGTCTCCGCCGAGCTGTAAGCACCAGGCTTTGAGCGCCTTCTCCACCGCCTGCTGCAACCAGAAGCCCCAGGCGCCCTTCGCGGAACACAGCTGGATCGCTGGAGGCCTCAGCGGTCTCCAGATCGGCGACGGCGATTCTCAGCAGTCCTTGCGGCTCAGTGAGCACCATCCAGCAACCGCCCCTCCCGGAACGCCCTGCCGATCACGTGAGTGCGCCACTGGCGGCGTTCCTCGCACTCCCGCTCGGAGTACAGCAGCAGATCCAGCGACACATCCGCTCGCGCCAGCAGCCCCCACAGGTGATTGAGCACCTCGAAGCGGTTGCGTCCCTCCAGCCAGGCATCCGGGGCGGTGATCAGCAGATCGATGTCCGAGTCAGGTCCGGCGGTGCCACGGGCTCTGGACCCGAACAGGCGCACCTCCGAGCCAGGGATCACGCCATGGATGACGACCGCCATCTCCCGCAGGCGGCTGTCGATCGGTAGCGCAACCGGGGTGGTCATGCCCTGCATTCTGATTCCACTCGCTCGGCGTCGCTCAGGGGGGAGGGTTGCGCGGGCATGGGGGATCCTGGCCGCCTTAGACGGGGGGTGGTACTTGAGGAGGGGAAGCCTTGCAGGACCCCTCCTCACCGCTTGCGTGCGTCGTTTGTACTAACGTTGTTCGGCTGCTCAGGTAGGAGAGTGTTCGCCATGGCTGCCACCGGAGCTTCGCCTCCTGCGCGGTCAGCCCGGCTCGGCCTGCGCGCCACGCCGGAACAGGAAGCCGTGCTGCGCCGTGCCGCCGAGGTCACCCACAAGTCGCTCACCGACTTCATCCTCGACAGTGCCTGCCTCGCTGCCGAGCAGGCGCTCCTTGATCAGCGCCTGTTCATGGTCTCGGGCTCCCAGGCCCAGGCCCTGATGGATCTGCTGGACCGCCCCGAACAGGCCAACGAGGGTCTCCGTGATCTTTTCACTCGACAGGCACCCTGGGACGCCCAGTGACCTGGCGGCCGCCGCAGCCGCTGGCCGTCCAGCACCAGCTGGAAGGCTTGGATTGCGGCAGGCCCACACTGAATCACTGGCTTCTGCACCACGCCCGCCAGGCGCAGACCAGTGGCTCGGCCAGAACGTTCGTCGTCGCCGACGAGGAGAATCGCGTCGCCGGCTACTTCAGCCTCACCGTGGGCCAGGTCGACACGGTGGAGGCACCAGAGCGCATCCGTCAGGGCATGGGGCGATTCCCGCTGCCCGTGGTCATCCTGGCCAGGCTCGCCGTGTCACGGGAGAACCATGGACGTGGCCTCGGTGTCGGGTTGCTGCAGGACGCGATCCGTCGAACGCTGGTGATCGCTGAGCAGGCCTGAATTCGGGCGATCCTGACCCATCCCATCGACGAAGACGCGGCACGCTTTTGCACCCGGTTCGGATTCAGTGCATCGCCGCTGCGCCAGCAGCAACTGCTTCTGCTCCTCAAGGACGCGAGGAAGATCCTCCGGTGAGCAATGGGGGCATCCGGCTGGGGTGTGACGAGGGGTGGCATTGGTACGTTGCCCAGAGGGCCAGCAGAATGGACCCATGATCCGAACAGCACCGCCAACTCCTCTCACGGCCGAAGAGGTGCTCAACCGCCTCCGTCAGCGCCAGCCGGACTGGCACCGCCGTTTTCATGTGGTTGAGCTTGGCTTGTTCGGCTCCGTTGCCCGCGGCGATGCCCGCCCAGACAGCGATCTTGATGTCTGGGTCCAGCTTGACCCGCTCACGCCCTACGCCCTGGTGCACTTGAAGCAGGAGCTGGAAGAGCTGATGCAGTGTCCCGTCGACCTGGTTCGCCTGCGGGAGCGCATGGCCCCAACCCTCCGAAAGAGGATTGAGCAGGAGGGGCTCAGGGCGTGAAGGAGGACCAGACGGATGTCCTGCTGAGCCTCCTGAGCGCGCTCAAGCGTGCCCAGCGCAAATCCCAGTCTCTGATTGCCAATCCTGAGTTATTGGATCAGGAGGAAGGAGAAGATGCTCTGGATGTGATCTGCATGCAGTTCCTGGCAGCCGGTGAATCTCTGAAGCGTTTGGAGCGCCTGTATCCTGGCCTCCTACAGAATCGTTATCCCCATATCGACTGGAAAGGGGCCATGGGGTTTCGCGATGTCATCGCTCACCAGTATTTTGATCTTGATGTTGAACAAGTGCTTGTCATCTGTGAACATTCGCTGCCCGGCCTGATCCATTCGGTTCAAGACCTGTTGGAGAACTGACGCATCGGCACCACGTAGCTCACGTGTCATGGCATCCATCTCTTCAGTTCCTTTGCCCGGCTTCGACCACGCTTACGATGGACGTCTTGCCGTAGGAGTGGCGATGACGCCCATGTCTGACCTGCTGCAACTGCCCCAGAACGAGCGGCTGGCCCTGGCGATCGCCCTTTGGGACAGCCTCGATGACCAGTCCCGCGATGGGGCGCTGCCGGTGGACCCTGCCCTCCTCGCCGAGCTCGACCGGCGCTGGGCGACCCATCGCGACAACCCCGAAGCGGCTGTGCCCTGGGATGAGGTGCGGAGCCAGCTCGGCCTCGGCTGACCATGCGCCCGGTTCGCTTCCTGCCGGAGGCGGTGGAGGATCTACTGGCGACCCAGCGCTGGTACGGCCGGCTTGATCCGGCGTTGGCTCAGGACTTCGCTGAAGCCGTCGTTGCTGCGGTGGAGCGCATCCGCCGCGATCCCCGATCCTTCCCCATGATTCACGGGCAGATCCGCAGGCTCGTGCTGCGGAGGTTTCCCTACGCCGTCTACTTCCGAGACCAGAGCGCTGAAATCCTGGTGATAGCCCTTCACGGCCGCCAGGATCCCCGCCGCTGGCAGCAGCGCACCTGAATGCGCGCTGCTGTGCGCGGAAGGGGCAGGGGCATGGGGGCCATCCTGGCTGGGGTGAGGCGGGGGGTGGCACTTGCCCTTCGAGGTTCCCTCCCCTCTTTCACCATCCACACCCTGCGCGCGGTTTCAGTCAGCGGCTCCACCCCAGCCACGCAGGGCGGTGATCCGCTTTGATCCCCTCAAGCGGCTGCGGACTCTGGAGCAGCGAGGCCTGGATTTTCTCGATGCTGAACGCGTCTTTGCCGGGCCGACGCTGGAGTTTGAAGACCACCGGCGTGACTATGGTGAGGTTCGGACTGTCTGCTTGGGTCTGCTTGAGGGTCGCATGGTCGTGATCATCTACACCCAGCGTTCCTTTTTCCGTCAGATCATTTCGATGCGTAAGGCCAATGCAAGAGAGCAACTTCGTTTTCGCCACCACTTCTCCTGAGGATCCGATTCGCTCGGATCTACAGCGTGTGGATGCGCATGTGATCCAGCCTGAAGAGTATGCCGAGATTCCGGAGATCACTGATGACGATCTGGCACGTGCTGTGATCAAGGGGCCGCGCAAGCTCGATCAACCTCAGTAGCGCGGCTTCCCCTCGATCACCCCTGAGCCCCACTCTCGGCCGCTCACGTTCCCCCTGTCGCTCAGCTCGTCGCCGCCGATCAGGGCGTAGGCACCGGTGCCATAGCGGGCGATGTCCTGCGCGGGCGCTGGGCTGTGGCGGCCCAGCAACTCCATGAGCATCAGCAGTTGGTCGATGGGGCTCATGCGCCTGCGTTTGGTGATGGAGGCGCGCAGGCGAAGGAAGATGGCGGAGGGGCTGGAGGCCAAGGAACGATGCTGGCGGCTGCCGGGTGACCGGGCCAGGTTTGGTTTTGGGCGGCCCGTCAGGCAGGCGCCCCTGCTGGGATCCCTTCTGTGGTTGTGGGGGCTGCGGGTATGGCTGTGCCGCCCTATCGGCCTGGAGCGTCTATCCTTTCGTTTATACGCCTGATTGTCATGGCTGCCGCCCCTTCCCGCCAGGCCCTGCGCCGCTGGGGCAACAGCCTCGGCATCCGGTTGCCCGCTTCCATCGCCCGTGAGGCTCAGCTTCAGGTGGATCAGGCCGTGGAACTCTCTGTTGTGGAGGGGGGCGTGATGATCCGGCCGGTGCAGCAGCGCCTTTCCCTGGCCGAACGGCTTGAGGCCTACGAGCCCATGGCTGGCGAACCCACCGAGGCCATGGCCTTCCGTCCGGTTGGTGCAGAGGTCATCGAGTGAGTCCCCGCCGTGCCGTCCAAGGCTGGGTGCCCGATCGCGGCGATGTGATCTGGATCGCCCACAACCCCCAGGCCGGCCTAGAGATGAAGGATCACCATCCCTTTGCGGTGCTCTCCACCGCTTCCTTCCATTCCACCGTGGGCCTGGTGGTGGGCTGCGCCATGACCTCAGCTCCCGACAACAGTGGCTCCACCCTTGCTGTGGACCTGGGCCCCATCCCCGACCGGCCGGGTGCCCACAGCTATGTGCTCTGCCAGCAACTCAAATCCTTCAACTGGCGCGCCAGGGGTGCACGCCCCCATCCGATCGGGCGACTGAACGACTCCCACCTGGAGGAGGTGATGGCGATTGTGGGACAGATCCTTGGATTTGTCGTCTGAGGCATGGGACGCCCGTTGACGCTCGATCGAAGACCTGGTCGGCAGCTTTGATTGTTGAGGGCGTGGCTGCGCCGGCCCAGCGACTCCACGAGCATCAGCGGTTGGTCGATGGAGCTCATGCGCATCCGCTCGGCGGTGTACGCGCTCAGGCGCTGGCGGGTGTGACAGGGGGTGGCACTTGTGGAGGAGAAGCCCTGCGGCGATGGCTTGCCCTCCATCACCCCCTCGGCCAGACCTGGCGAGTTGCCTACGATGAATCCACTCAAAGAAGCAGAGGCTGTGCGCACGTTCTGCGCCGTCATCGAGCGCTGCGCGGACACAGGACTGCTTGTGGGCTACGTCCCTGGCTTCCCCGGCGCCCACAGCCAAGGGGAGCCCCTCGATGAACTGCAGGCCAACCTCCAGGAGGTGATCGCCATGCTCTTGGAGGACGGCGACCCGGCCCTCGAGAGCGACTTCGTGGGTCTGCAGCAGATCGCGGTGCCGGCCTGACCCTGGAGGAATTTCTCAGACACCGCTGAACCACGAACCTCAAGCTCCTGCCTTCGCCGATGGTCTGCCCCCAAGGAGCCCCCCCCGATCAGGACGCGCTGCCGCCATGGCGGCGACCGGACACCAAACCGCTGCCAGAGTGAGCGGGCTTACGGCATTCCATGCCCTACAACGGTCCGCCCCTGGCCCCACTGATCGACCTGACCCGCCTCCTGGAGGCCGGCCTGCACCGCGACCCGGCGGCACCGGCACTGCAGGATCTGGATCACAGCCTCAGCTGGGCCGAGCTCGATCGCCAGGTGGAGCGGCTGGCCCGGGCCTACCAGCGGCTGGGGCTGCGGCGGGGCGACCGGCTCGCCTCCCTGATCCCCAACAGGGTGGAACTGGTCGTCCACTACCTGGCCGGCCTACGCAGCGGCCTGGTGCTCACCCCCCTCAACTACCGCTATGTGCCGCCGGAGATCGACCATGCGCTGACGGTGAGCGGCGCCGCGGCCCTGGTGTTCCACGGCGAACGGCTCGCCGATGTGCAGGCCAGCGCCGTGGCGGGCCAGCTGCCCCTCGGCTGCCAGCGGATCGACGATCCCTCCGGGTTCGAGCCCCTGCTGGCCGCGGCGTCCGCCGGCGGCGAGGCCCCCCATCCCTGGCCCGATCTGGCCGACCACGATCCCTGCTTCCTCTTTTTCACCTCCGGCAGCACCGGCCGGCCGAAGGGTGTCACCCACAGCCGGGCCAGCTTTGCCGCGGTGCTCACCTCCCTGATGCAGGCCAGCGAACTGCGGGCCGGCGAGGAGGTGCTGGCCGGCAGCTCCCTGGCCCACATCGCCTCATCGGCCCTCGTGCTGGCGGCCGTGGCCGTCGGCGCCTCCGCCGCGATCGCCAGCCGCATCGATGCAGCCACCGTGGAAACCCTGCTGCGGCGCCACCGGCCCTCGGTGCTGCTGATGCTGCCCGCCGCCCTGTTCGAGCTGGTGCGGGATGCACGGCTGCTGCCGACGGATCTGGGCTCGGTGCGTCTCTGCATCAGCGGCGGCGACAAGGTGCCCCATCAGCTGCAGGACGAGTTCCGCCGGGCCGCCGGCTTCGGCATTGACGAATGCTTCGGCATGAGTGAGATCGGCTACGCCACCCTGGCGCCCCCGTCGGGCCCGAACCGGATCGGCTCCGTCGGCCGGCTCTGCCCCGGGTTCAGCGCCAGCCTGCGCGACGAGGACGGCAACGAGGTGGCCGCGGGCGAGCAGGGACGTCTCTGGATCCAGGCACCCTCCCGGATGCTGGGCTACTGGGACAACCCCGAAGCCACAGCTGACACCATCCAGCAGGGCTGGCTGGACAGCGGCGATGAGATGCGCATTGACGCCGACGGCTACTTCTGGTTCTGCGGCCGCCGCAAGCAGATCATCGTCCACGACAGCTCCAACATCTGCCCCCAGGAGGTGGAGGAGGCGCTCTCAGAGCATCCGGCCGTGGATCTGGTGGGGGTGATCGGCATCCAGGACCCGGTGCACGGCGAGAACGTGCGGGCCTACGTCACCCTCCGCCCCGATCAGCCCGCCCCCAGCGAAGCCGAACTGATCGCCTTTGCCCGGGCCCGGGTGGGCTACAAGGCGCCGGAGGAGATCCGCCTGCTCAAGCGGCTGCCGCTCACCCCCGTGGGCAAGACCGACCGGCTGGCCCTGCGGCGGCTGGCGGCGGATGGGCTGCATGCCGGTTGAGGCCGCCCTGCTCGACTGGATCGGCAACCGCGGGCGTCGCTGCAGCGTCGGCGAGGTGGCCGCCGGCACCGGCCTGTCCCTGCAGGAGGTCGAGCCGGGGCTGCTGGCCCTGGTGGCCGACGTGTCCGGTCGCCTGCAGGTGGCCGAGGACGGCACCTTGCTGTTCGTCTTCCCTCCGGCGCTTCGGATGCGGCTGTTGGCCCTCAGCGGCCGCCGCCGGCTGCAGGCCCGGCTGCAGGCGGCCCTGCGCCTGGCCGCCCGCCTGATCCGGCTCAGCTTCGGGGTGGTGCTGCTGTTGGTCACCACCCTGGTGGTGCTGATCCTGTCGGTGCTGCTGATCGTGCGGCTGTTCTCCAGCGACGACGGTGACGATGCCGGCCTGGCGTTGCTGCAGGGGCTCGCCCAGGTGCCCCTCTCCATCCTGGATCTGCTCGCCTCCGGCCTCCGGGCCCCGGCGCGCCAGGGCTCCGCCTCCGTCGCGCCGCAGCAACTGTGGAGCCTGCTCTGGGACCTGCCCGGCGAAGGCGCCGATCCGGCCTCCCTGGGCTTCCTCAGCGCCGTGTTCTCGATCCTGTTCGGCGATGGCGATCCCAATGCCCGCTTCGAGCCGCTGCGCTGGCGCCGCATCGGCGCCTTCCTGCGCAAGCGCGGTGGCGTGGTGATCGCCGAGGACCTCGCCCCCCTGCTTGATCTGCCCGACTGCCCCTCCGATCCCGAGCGCCGCCGTGACCTGGCCGATGCCGCCATGCTGCCGGTGCTGCTGCGCTTCGACGGCCGGCCCGAGGTGAGTGAGGACGGGGACCTGATCTATGGCTTCCCCTCCCTGCCCGCCAGCGCCGCCGGCGTGGAGGGGCCGGTGCCGCCCCTGCGCGAACGGGCCTTTCGCTTCAGCCGGGCCGGAGCCGGGCAACGGGTCGCCTATGGCGTCGCCGTCGGGGCGCTGCTGGTGCTCTCGCCGTGGCTGCTGGCGATCACCCCCGCCTGGCTGCCCCCGGTGGCCTGGCTGGCGCGCTTCGCCATCGGCTACGCCCTGTTGCTGCTGCTCCTGCCCCTGGCCCGCCTGCCGCTGCAGCACTGGCGCAACCTTGCCATCGCGGCCCGCAATGCCCGCCGTCAGGCCTGGGCCCGCGCGGCCCGCAACGCCGATCCCCAGCTGAAGCGGCGCCGGGCCGCCGCCCGCCGTCTGGGCGCCACGGAGGCCGGCCGGCCGGCGCCGCGCGTCGTGTACGACAGCGGCCGCGATCTGCTGGCGCAGACCATCGACGGGCTGGACCGAGGGCCCCGGCCGACCGCCTGAGGCCATCCACAACCGCCCACCCCCTGGGACATCCAGGGCCGTTCCCGGCAGAGAGGCGCGCCTCAGCCCAGGTCGTTGATCAGCACGATGCGGTAGCGGGCTTTGCCGGCGCGCAGGTGATCGAGGGCTTCATTCGCCTTCGACAGGGGGAAGAACTCCGTGGTCGGTGCGATGCCGTGGCGACAGCTGAAATGCAGCATCTTGTCGGTGGCGGAGGGGCTGCCCAGAGGTGAGCCGGAGAGACTTTTCTGCCCGCCAATCAGGGGGAAGGCGGCCAGGGCGATCGGTTCGGGAATGACCCCCACGGTGTGCAGCCGGCCCTTGGGTTTGAGGGCGCCGATATAGGTATTCCAGTCGAGGTTGGCGTTGGTGGTGTTGAGAATGAAGTCGAAGCTGCTCGCCGCCTGGGCCAGTTCCTCGGCGTTGCGGGAGTTCAAGGTGCGATGGGCGCCCAGCTGGAGCGCTTCCTCCCGTTTCGAGTCGCTGGTGGTGAAGGCGGTGACGTCGCATCCCCAGGCCCGCAGAAACTTCAGGGCCATGTGACCCAGACCGCCGATCCCGATCACCGCCACGCTGTCGGTGGGTCGGATGCCCAGTTCCACGATCGGGTTGAAGACGGTGATGCCGCCGCAGAGCAGGGGGCCGGCCTTCTCGGTGTCCAGTCCTTCCGGCAGGGGGGCCACCCAGGTCCACTGGGCCCGTACCCGCGTGGCGAAGCCTCCGTGCCGCCCGACGATGGTGGCTTCGGCCTTCAGGCAGAGGTTCTGGTTGCCGGAGAGGCACTGATCGCAGGCACCGCAACTGCCGGAGAACCAGCCCAGACCCACCCGGTCACCGATGCTCAGGCGCTTGGTGTGCTCCCCGAGGGCGACCACCCGCCCGATCACTTCGTGGCCGGGAACAAACGGATAGGCGGTCATGCCCCAGTCGTTGTCGAGCATGGAGAGATCGCTGTGGCAGAGGCCGCAGCTCTCGACGGCGATCTCCACCTCCTCGCTGCCCAAGGGGCCGGGGGTGTAGGTGAAGGGCTCAAGCGGTTGCCCGGCGCCGGGGGCGGCGAGGGCCTGGATCGGTGCGGTCATGGAATCTGCCGGGCGGCGGTGCCGAGCCTAGGCAGAGCGGCCCAGCCCTTCACGTTCAATGAAGCGCCGTTCCTCCCTGGCGGGGCCCGGGGGAGCATGGGAGCCCGTGAATAGCGTCAGACGGTATCCGGGGCCTGCCAGCACCTGCACGATCCAGCAGTCCCAATCCAGGAGGGCGGATGGACCTGAACCGACGAGAGGCCTTGCGGCTGGGCCTGACCGGAGCCGGGGGCCTGCTCCTGCCCTGGGGTCTGGTGCAACGGGCCCTGGCCGACGAGCCCTGCCCGCAGGACGCCGCCTGCAGCCCCCACCGGATGCGGGAGGCGACCGGTCCGTACAAGCCCACCCAGTTCAGCCCGCAGATTCCTCGCTTCGAGCGGCCGTTCGAGCCCCTGGTGGTGCGCACCGCCAAGCGGCTCCGCCCCGATCTCGACGGCTACCGCCTCACCATGCAGCAAGCCACGGTGGAGATCGTGCCGGGCAAGCCCACCACCGTCTGGACGTACGACGGTCTCCTGCCCGGACCCTGCATCCGCCAGGACAAGGACCGGGACTCGGTGGTGCGTTTCGTGAACAACTTGCACGACGGCGCCGGCCTGGGCGTGGCCACCTCCATCCACCTGCACGGCATGGCCTCGCTGCCGCAGTACGACGGCTACGCCGAGGATCTCATCCCTTCCGGCAGCTACAAGGATTACTACTACCCAAACAACAAGGCAGGTCCCTTCTGGTATCACGACCACGCCATCGGCCATACATCCCGCAACGTCTACATGGGCCTGGCCGGTGTGTATCTCGTCGACTACAACCGCTGCGATTTCACCGATCCCAACCAGGCGGAACGCCTGCCCTCCGGCGAGTTCGACATTCCCCTGGTGATCCAGGACAAGCGCTTCGGGCCCGATGGCGAGCTGATCTTCAACGACAACCTGCAGCGCAGCCTCTACGGCGACGTGATGCTGGTCAATGGCGTGCCCTGGCCCCGGCTGCAGGTCACCGACCGGAAGTACCGCTTCCGCCTGCTCAACGGCGGCACCTCCCGCGTGCTCAACCTGGGCGTTCAGGCCGACATTGAAGGTCGGCCGATGTCGCTGACGATGGTGGTGGTGGCCAGCGATTCAGGCCTGCTCCCCTCCCCGGTGCCCACCCGCTCCCTGCGGATGGGGGTGGCGGAGCGGTATGAAGTGATCGTCGACTTCTCCGGTCTGGCCGGACGCCAGGTGGATCTGATCAATCCGATCCAGGCGATCAACCAGGACGGCGACCTGCGCACCACCAGCGTCATGCGCTTCGACGTGGTGCGCGGACCCGCCGACACCACCCCCCTGCCCGAGACACTGGGCAAGCTCACCCCCCTCGATCGGCTCCGCTCGGAGGTGCGTACGCCGGTGCGCACCTTCCGCCTTGATCGCCTGGGCAACCAGTGGGTGATCAACAACCACGGCTGGGATCCCGCTCGCGTCGAGGCCCGGGTGGCCCCCTGTGCCACCGAGATCTGGCGCTTCGTGAACCCCGGCGGCGGCTGGGTGCATCCGCTGCATGTGCATCTGGGCCACTTCCGCCTGCTCAGCCGCAACGGGCTACCGCCACCGGCCTACGAACGCGGCATGAAGGACACCTTCACCGTCGGCGACTTCGAGACCCTCGACATCATTGGCCGCTTCGGTCCCCATGAAGGGCTGTACATGATGCACTGCCACAACCTCGTTCACGAGGACCACGACATGATGACCCAGTTCGCCGTGGGCACCGGAGGCTGCAATCCCTGCGGCGCTCCCGCCAAACCGCTGCCTGAACCTCCGGACTTCGACCCCTCGGTGGGCAAGCCCGATCACGAATGCTCCACCGACGACGATGGCGTTGCCTGCGTCTGAGGGCGCTCGGGGTGTCGCTGCGGAGGTTCCCCCGGAACCCTCAGCGATGGGAGCCGGCGTCGAAGTTGCGCAGGGCCTGGCGGTCATAGGGGCTGCTGGCCTGACCCGCCCCGGGCACCCAGTCATCCGACCGCTGCTGCGCGGCGGCGGCCGGCGCTGCCTTCCCCGGCCCCGTGGTGGGGCGGCCCAAAGGGGCCGGGGGGGCGTCGGCGGCCTGCGCGATGGACGGGGCGATCAGCGTGGCACCGACCAGCAGCAGCAACCCCAGACAGATCGAGGCGAGCAGGGCCATGGGCGGGTGCCGGCAGCTGGCTTCAGCCTATGGGGATCGCTGCCATCCCGGCCGCCCGCCTGAGACAATCCACGCTCGCCTGTGCCCAGCGAATGATATGAGCGTTCTCGGCAGAGAGGCGATCCTGCAGGCGATCGAAGCGGGCACGATCGGGGTCACGCCCTTCGCCCCCGAGCGGCTGGGCCCCGCCTCCCTCGACCTCACCCTGGCCCGCACCTTCCGCGTCTTCCGCAAGGTGCACGAGGTGATCGAGGTGGGCGAGAACACCGACTACCGCCAGCTCACCGAGAAGATCGAAGTCCCCGAGGGCCAGCACATCCTGATCATGCCGGGCGAAACGGTGCTCGGCATCACCCAGGAGCGGCTGCGCCTGGGCCCCGGTCTGTGCGGCTGGCTGGAGGGCCGCAGCCGCTTCGCGCGGCTGGGCCTGATGGTGCACATCAGTGCCCCCTTCATGGGGCCGGGGATCGACAGCCAGCAGGTGCTGGAGATGAGCAACTTCGGCCCCGCTCCCCTGGCGGTGCATCCCGGCACGGCGATCTGCCAGTTCGTGTTCCAGAAGCTGCAGGGCATCGAGAGCTACGCCGGCCGCTTCGCCGGCCAGACGGAGGATTCGTTCTGAGCCACCCACCGACGCCCCACCGCCCATGACCCGCTACGTCCCCACCGATGCCCAGCAGTGGCACACGATCGATGTGCGGGGGGTGCCGATGCAGGCCTGCCGCCTCTGGGAAGGCGACCACAACGTCGAATCGGGCCTCTACCGGATGCCGCAGGGCCTGACGATTCCCCGCCATCACCACCCCTACTGGTGCCAGGTGTTCGTCGTGAGTGGCGCCATGCTGGTGCAGGCCGATGGCGAAGATCCGCACACCATCGAGGCCGGCGGCTTCTACTTCGTGGAGCCCGGCGACACCCACAGCGAATCCGCGCTCATGGACACCCAGCTGCTGGTGATCTGCGAGGAAGACCGGCCGCAGTTCCGCCGCCATCCCTCGCCCGGCCACCCGGACCCATGACAGGGCAACAGGAGCCTCCCGATCAGAAAATCCCCAGGGTCTTCTTCTTGCAGTAGCCCGCCCCGATGTTCATCCAGCCCGAGAGACAGGGCTTGCCGTAGGTGGGCCGCACCTCGTAGTAGATGGGTGAATTGCAGTGCTGCTTCAGATCATTCACATAACCAAGCGGGCATTGGTCGTTGCCCGGAAGTTTGGGAATCCGCTTCTGGGCCAGGGCAGGCCCAGCGCTCATCAGCGGCAGGGCCAGAAGACCGGCGGCCAGAGCCGGGGGGAGCGTCTGCACGGGGGGCGCCTACGGGTGATCCGACCCTAGGAGCGTGTCGCCGGTGGCGTCACCATTGCTGCACATCCGAGACGACGGCTTCGTAGCCCTGGGGCAGCAGGTTCCAGGCGGCGGCAAACACGTGCACCCGGCGAGTGGGATGGCCTTCAGACTCGAACGGCAGCCCGGCCTGGGCCCACCTCAGGGCACCGCCCGCCAGGTTGCGGACCTCGAAACCCTGGCCCCGCAGCGTCCTGGTGTAGAAGCCGCTGCGCAGGCCGATCGTGCAGTAGGGGACCACCAGCCAGGAGCGGTAGCGGTCGCTCTCACGCTCGAACGCCTCCCTGGAGATCGCCCCCGGCAGCATCGAGACGCGCTGTTCGTGCGGCTCGCGCACATCCACCAGCACCGCCGGCCCCGCTTTGGGCCGCTCCAGCCATTCGGCCACCGAGATCTCCGGTTGGCCGGGAAACAGCAGCCGCCGCATCCAGCCGTAAAGGCCCATCACCTGCCTCCGCCAGCCCGGACCCAGGGCCTCCTCGCGCGTCATCGGTGCCACCAGCCAGGCAGGACTCCAGCCTGCCCCCAGACTGACCCTGCACGACCTGCCCAGCGCGCGGGCACCCCCACCCCAGCCATGACCGACCCAGCCCTGCCGCCGATCGCTGGCTCAGAGGCGGAGATCCTTGCCCTGGTGCGGCAGCCCGGCCCGGTGGCTCTGCCCCACACCAACCTGGATCTGGCGCCGATCCGTTCCGGGTTCGCCTGCGCGCTCCACATGCACCAGCCCACGATTCCGGCCGGGGCCCATGGCGAGCTGATCTCCCATCTGCAGTACATGTTCGAGCACCCGGGTGAAGGTGATAACCACAACGCCGAAGCCTTTGCCCAGTGCTACCGGCGCCTGGTCGACCTCCTTCCCCAGCTGATTGGGGAGGGCTGCAACCCCCGGATCATGCTGGATTATTCGGGCAACCTGCTCTGGGGCCTGGAGCAGATGGGCCGGCGCGATGTGCTTGATGCACTGAAGCGGCTCGCCTGCGATCCCGCCCTTCAGCCCAATGTGGAGTGGCTCGGCACCTTCTGGAGCCACGCCGTGGCCCCCTCCACCCCCATCCCCGATCTGAAGCTGCAGATCCTGGCCTGGCAGCACCAGTTTGCCGCTCTGTTTGGCCGGGACGCCCTCGCGCGGGTGAAGGGCTTTTCGCCCCCGGAGATGCACCTGCCCAACCATCCCGACACCCTGTTTGAGTTCGTCAAGGCCCTCAAGGAATGTGGGTATCGCTGGCTGCTGGTGCAGGAGCACAGCGTTGAAAACCTCGATGGCAGCAGCCTGGCTCAGGAGCAGAAATACCTTCCCAATCAGCTGGTGGCGCGCAACTCCAACGGCGCCGAGATGTCGATCACGGTGTTGATCAAGACCCAGGGCTCCGACACCAAACTGGTGGGCCAGATGCAGCCCTGTTACGAAGCCCTCGGCCTTGGCCGGCAGCAGCTGGGAGCCACCACGGTGCCATCGCTGGTGTCGCAGATTGCCGATGGTGAGAACGGCGGGGTGATGATGAATGAGTTCCCGTCCGCTTTCCTCCAGGCCCATCACGCCATCGCCGCCAAGGGGAGTGATCAGGCCACGGTGGCGATCAACGGCACGGAATACTTCGAGCTGCTGGAGGCCGCCGGTGTGACTGCCGGCGACTTCCCCAGGATTCAGGCGATGCAGCAGCACAGGCTCTGGCAGGAGTTGGGTGGCCCACCCAGCTCCTCGGCCACCCCAGAGGCCACCGCGGCGGCCATCGCCCGGCTCCAGGCCAGCGACCACGCCTTCTCGATGGCCGGCGCCTCCTGGACCAACGACATGAGCTGGGTGGAGGGCTACGCCAACGTGCTGGAGCCGATGAACCAGCTCAGCGCCCGCTTCCACCAGCTGTTCGACCCCCTGGTGGCCCAGGATCCCGCCGTGACCCGGACCCCCCGCTACCAGCGGGCCCTGCTCCATCTGCTGCTGCTGGAGACCAGCTGCTTCCGCTACTGGGGCCAGGGCACCTGGACCGATTACGCCAGCGAGATCCACCGGCGAGGCGAGGCGGCGTTGGCTGAATCCTGACCGGCGCCACAGCCCCGATCAGCGCGGATCGTTGGGCCCGGATGGTTCCCTGCCGAGCGCAGCCACCTCCGGGAAGTACTTGGCCATGCAGGCATCGCAGACGCCGTGGGAGAACTCCACGTTGTCGTGGCTCTTGATGAACGCCTCCACCGTCCCCCAGTAGCCCTGGTCGTTGCGGATGCCCTTGCAGTAGGAGCAGATCGGGATCAGCCGCTCCATCACATCGAGGCGTTGCAGGGCACCGGCGAGCTGGTCGGAGACCCGCTTCAGTTCCAGCTGCAGCACCACCTGGTGGGCCAGGGTCTCCAGGGAGCGGATCTGCAGGGCGCTGAGTTCGCGGGGGCGGCGATCGATGACGCACAGCGAGCCGATCCGGGCGCCGGACGGGGTGCACAGCGGCACCCCCGCGTAGAAGACGATGTTGGGTTCGCTGCAGACCAGGGCGTTGTCGCGGAAGCGCGCATCCTCACGGGCATCCTTCACCACCAGGGTCCGGTCGCCGAGGATGGCGTGGGCACAGAAGGACACATCCCTGCTCGTTTCTCGCACATCCAGGCCCACCTTGGATTTGAACCACTGCCGATCGGCATCCACCAGGCTGATCAGGGCGATGGGCACCTCGCACAGCTGGGCCGCCAGAAACGTGATCTCGTCGTACGACTGCTCGCTGTCGGTATCCAGGATGCGGTAGTCATTGAGAGCCTCCAAGCGTGCCGCTTCGCGGGGAGCCACCTTCGCGGGCATGGGTAGCCGTATCACCTGTTCAAACGTTCGCAGGCTTCCGCGGGGGACCGGACGGTGGTTCATATCTCCTCATCCCGTCCGGGGGCGCTCCCACGGCCGAACAGAGCCGCCAGCGCTTCGGCCCCAGCTGGAGCAGGACCCTGCCGAGACGCCGACCCTGCCCATCCGAACGCTCTCCTCCACCGGCCCCTGGTTCTGGCGCTCCAGGTTCCGGGCGTGCTGCCGCCGGCGGCCCTGGCTGACACCGTGAACGTGGAGGTCAGCTTCACGCCCTACCCGGGGGATCTGGGGCAGGCCACGGAGGTCCGCACCGTGGCTGGCCGGGAGGGGCTGGTGCTCAACGGCGTGCCGATGCCGGACAACCCCCTGGCGGCCACCCGTGCCCTGGTGATGGGCACAGGCCCCTCCGGTCCCGAGCTGTCGCCGGTGTTCTGGTTGCCGGTGCGGGGGCTGCAGCCGGTGCTGCGGCGGGGTTTCAACCTCCTGCAGCTGCGCTTCACGGCCCAGGACAGCCGGATTCGCTACCAGAGCCAGTTCCGCTGGGTGGTGGTGTCCGACAGGACGACCACCACCACCATGGCCGAAGGGACCACCCTCTCCACGAACCAGGCCGCCGAGCGGGTCGAGCGGCGCCAGAGCCAGGGGCCGGTGACCTTCGAGCACCGCTTCGAGGCCCCCTTCGCGCCGGCCGAACCCTGGCACGACGCTCCGCCGATGCAGGCCCTGGAGCCGGCCGATCGCACCGCGATCCTGGCGCTGCTGGCCCGGCGGGCCGCCCTGTTCGCCCCCGATTTCGCCGCCGCCTATGCCTCCCTGGCCGCCCTGCCCCAGGACGTGGGCGTCTGCTTCGCCGTGGCGACCAGCGTTCTGTTCCCCCCGCAGCTGCTGCTGGTGAAGGGGCCCCAAGGGCAGTGGCGGGTGCTCGACTGATGGGCCGCCGCCCCTGGCCAGCGCCGCGCGTGCGAGCCTTCACCCACCACAGGACCACTCCAACGCGATCCATGGGCTTCGGCCTTGCCCCCTTCCCCCTTGCCCCAGTCAAGGGCCTGAGGGCGCTGGCTGCCCTGGCGCTGCTGCTGGCCTGCGGCGGCTGTGGCGGCATCGCCGTCGGCCCCGACAACCTCTACATCTCCGTCGAAACCAGCACCAGATACGGCAGCACCTCCGAACTGGGGGACAACCGCAACATCAGCAGCGCCCTGATCGAGAGGTTCCGATCCCTCAATCCCGGCGTGGCTGTGCACATCAGGCACTTCCCAGCGGGGGAGCTCGTCGCGGCCACCCGTTTTCGTGACGGCCGTGGCCTGGGCCCGGACCTGATCGTGAGTCGCGTGATCACCGCCCTGCAGCTGCATCAGCAGGGGCTGAGCAGTGACGTGAGCCTGGATCCAGACGCCCGCAATCGGCTCGAACCACGCTTTCAGAACAGTTTTCGCCAGGGCTCCAAGGCGTTCGCGGTGCCGTTCCTGGCCCAACCGCAGGTGGCCTGTTTCGACCGCCGCCGCCTCACTCAACCGCCCGGCAGCGTCGACGCGCTGCTGGCCCTGAGTGCCAAGGGTCTGCGGGTGGGCCTGCCCATCACCGTGGGCGAACTGTTCTGGACCACCACGGCCCAGGGGGCCGGCCCTGCCGTGGCCCAGCTGCTCGATGGACCACCGGCGGGGGGGGCCGCCACCCTGTCGGCCGCCGACCACCGGGCGCTGGAGCGCTGGATCGGCTGGATCTACGACGCCAGCCTGCAGCAGAACGTGTCCTTCTCAGACGACCCCTTTGAACTGGTGCAGCAACTGGAGCGGGGCGAGCGCGACTGGATCAGCTGCAGCAGCCTCTGGATCGACAGCCTGCGGCAACGGATGGGTCCGAACCTGGGGGTGTCGGTGTTGCCGGGTGGGGCCGAGACCCCGGCCATGCCGGTCACCCGGCTGCTGGTCTGGAGCTTCGGGCGCCATTCGAGTGCGCGGCAGAGGCTTCTGGCCGAACGGTTCGTGGCCTTCTCGCTCAACGAGGTGACGCAGAAGCAGCTGATGGGGACGGTGCCGGGCAACCTGCCGGTGAATCCCAATGTGATGATCCCCACCCGCAGCTCGGCCCTGATGGCCGCGCTTGCCTTCAGCCTCGACCATTCCCGCATGTTTGAGTTTCGCGATCCCGACGCCTCCATCGCCCGGGGCATACGGCTCGAATCGGTGCTGAAGAAGGTGGTGCAGGGGGAGTTGCCGCCTGAGCCGGCCATCGCCCAGCTGCTGGCCCCGACCCCATGAACCAACTGCTCTACGAGATCGTCGGCTGGCTGGGGTTCCTCAGCCGTCCGGTGGTGTTGCTGCAGTGCCTCACCACCGCCGGCTTCGCCCTGGCCTATGCCCTGTGGGTGCGACCCCGGCTGAAGGCCCGCCGGTATCGCGTCTCGGTGCTCGGTGCGCTGGGTCTGTGGGGCGTGCTGCACCTCAACGGGCAGGTGATCGAGCGCCTGGGCTATCCGGGCGACCTGGCGACCTATTTCGCCCAGGTGTGGGGAGCCTGGGTGCTGCTGGCCGTGATCCGGCTGCTGCTGCTGACGCGCTGTCCCGCCAGGCAGATCCAGCTGCTCTACGGCCGGATCGTCCAGCCCCTGTTCGTGCTGTTCGTGGCGGGCTCGCTGGTGAACCAACTGGCCTCCCTGCGCGATGTGGCCGAGATTCCCCTGTTCCCCCTGTTCGGTTCGCCGCTCACCACCAGCAACCTGTTCCTGCTGCTCACCATTCCCTACTTCCTGGTGGCGTTTTCCGCCATTCCCCTGGTGTGGCTGGGGCACCTGCTGCAGCGGCTGTTTCACTTCTCCCATGGCACCCGCGCCGCCGGCACCCTGGTGCTGCGCTACCTGCTGATCGCCGTCGGGGTGCTGTGGCTGATGCACCGGGTGGGCCTCAACACCAGTGCCATCGCGGCGATCGCCGGGGGGCTTTCCGTGGGCATCGGCTTCGGCATCAAGGAGGTGTTCTCGAATTTCATCAGCGGCCTGTGGCTGTTGTTCGAGGGGTCGGTGCGGCCGGGATCGGTGCTGTTCATCGATGGCGATCCCTGCGAGGTGCGCAGCCTGGGCCTGCGGGCGGCGGTGCTGTGGCGCAACCGCGACAACGCCGAACTGGTGATCCCCAACCAGACCTTCTTCACTGCCACCACCACCACCTACACCGGCAGCGACAGCCTGCGGCGCAGCGCGGTGGAGATCGGCGCCGCCTACCGCCACGACCCGGTGGTCGTGATCGCGCTTCTGGAGGAGGTGGCCCGCGCCACGGTCGGGGTGCGGGTCGAGCCCGCCCCGCGGGCGTTTCTGGTGGGGTACGGCGAGTCCTCGATCAACTATTCCCTTCGCTACTGGATTGATGACCCGCTCGGAAACCTCTCCATTCAGAGCGCCGTCAGTCAGGCGATCTGGCACGCCTTCGCCGCCAACGGGATCGAGATACCCTTCCCCCAGCGGGTGCTCCATCCGTCCAACGATTCGAACGGGCCGACGCCAGCCGCGCCAGCTCCCGATCAGGACTGAGCCCACAGGTCGCTGCTGCCTGAGTGGGCCGGCTTGCCCCACGGCCGCAGCGCCCCGCCAGTTAGACAGGAGAGCTGCCGCGTGGTGGTGTTGCCCGCAAGCCGTCCCCATGGGGCCACTCCCGAACTGAGCCGCCAGCGCATTCGCCGGGAAAGCGTTCTTCTGGCCGCCACAATCTTCAGTGTCGCTGCGGTGGCACTCAGCTTCAACTACTGGGGCGCCACCCGGCTGCTGCGCAACGATGTCCGCGAGAACCTGCGCCAGCTGGTGAGCATCGCCGCCAGCGAGATGGATCCCAGCCTCGTGGCCGCGATCACCCGGCCCGAGCAGACGGGAACGCCGGACTACCGCCGTGCCACCGAACCCCTGCTGGAGCTGCGCCGGCTCGTGCCGGAAATCTTCTACGCCTATGTGCTGGCGGCCAGCCCGGAAGGTCTTCGCTTCATGATCGACAGCACCTACTACATCCAGAATCCGGGTGACGCCTACCCCACGACCAGCGTTGGTGAGCTCTATGACAAGCCGCCGGCCGACGCCCTCCAAGCCGTCCGCACCGGCCTGATCACCATCAGCGCCAGGCCCTACACGGACAGCTTCGGAACCTTCATGACCGGCTATGCCCCGATCCGGGACAGCAAGGGGAAGCTGGTGGGCACTGTTGGCATCGATTTCTCGCTGGCTCAACTGCAACGCAAGCAGTTTCCGTTGCAGCTCACCTACCTGCTGAGCCTGCTGGCCAGTGCCGGATTCGCGGTGCTGGCGGCCAGCTTCTATCGCCGTTCCCTCAAGGCCCGGGCCCAGGCCTTTGCGGCCATCAGCTCCGCCGACCGGGCCAAGAGCACGTTCCTGGCCACCCTCAGCCACGAGATCCGCACCCCCCTCAACGGCGTCATCGGCATGACGGGCCTGTTGCTCGACACGGAGCTGTCCAGCCAGCAACGCGAATGCCTCGACATCGTGCGCGATTCGGGGGAATCGCTGCTCACCCTGCTCAATGAAGTCCTCGACTTCGCCAAGATCGAGTCGGGCCAGCTGGTGATCGAACGGGCGCCCTGCCAGCTGAAACCCCTGCTCGAAGCCACGATCGCCACTTGCTTGAGCCTCGCCCAGGCCAAGGCGATCGACCTCTCCCTGGAGGTGGCCCCGGAGGTTCCGCCGGTCGTCCTCACCGATGCCATCCGCCTGCGCCAGATCCTGATCAACCTGATCGGCAATGGGATCAAGTTCACCGACGCCGGCAGCGTCGTCGTCTCCGTCCAGGCCACCGCCACCGCCCTCCCCTCGGTCGGGCCGGTGCGGCTCCGCGTCGCCGTCACGGACACCGGGGTCGGCATTGCCGCCGACCAGATCGAGCAGCTGTTCCAACCCTTTTCCCAGCTGGTTGCTTCCGGCAACGCCCCCCATGCCGGCACCGGCCTCGGCCTGGCGATCAGCCGGCAGCTGGTCGAGGCCCTCGGCGGCACGATCGCGATGGACAGCACCCCCGGCCGCGGCAGTGTCGTGAGCTTCACACTGCCCGTGGAGGCGGTGGCTTCCTCACCCTCCCCGGCCCCGCCCAGCTCGTCAGTGGCCCGGACGCAGGCCGACGATTTCGCGGCCGACCATCCCCTGCGCATCCTGGTGGTGGACGACAGTGCCGTGAACCGGCGGCTCTGCGAGCTGCTGCTGCGGCGTCTGGGGTACGAGCCGGAAGCCGCCGTCGATGGGCTGGAGGCCCTGGATCGCCAGCGCCACCTCGACCCGGAGCTGATCCTGATGGATGTGCAGATGCCCCGGCTCGATGGGCTGGAAGCCACCCGCCGCATCCGCGCCGTCACCGGCCGGAGCCAGCGGCCCTGGATCGTGGCGACCACCGCCTTCAGCTCCGCCGAAGATCGTGACGCGGCCCTGCAGGCGGGCATGAATGCGTTCCTCGCCAAGCCGCTCAAGGAAGAGGCCCTGAAGGCCAGCCTCGTGGCCGCCCACGCCAGCTCCCGCCAGCCCTCCCCCTAGGCCTGCCTCAGGGCAGGGTGAAACCGGAGGTGTTCAGGTGCTTGAGGTCGAGCATCACCACCGTGACCCAGACCAGCAGGGCCAGGCCGCCCAGCGAGCCGATCACGGCCACCAGGCCCACGATCACCGACCTGGAGGAACCGCTGTCGTTCGGCACGGGCTGGGAGCAAGCTGCTGCCACTTTCCCATGGCCGGGCCAGGGCGGCACGGTGCCCTCAGCCGACCGCCTCGGCGCCCTCACCGGCATCGGCCAGCACCAGCCGCAGCAGCACCGGAGCCAGGAAGGTGGTGCCAATCACCATCAGCAGGATCGCCGCCTCCAGCGACGGCCCCAGCACCCCGGTCTGGGTGCCGAGGCCCAGAAAGATCAGGCCCACCTCGCCGCGGGGCATCATCCCAAGCCCCACCGCCAGCCGGTTGGTGGGGCCGCTGCTGAGGTAGCTCCAGCCGGCCGCCACCTTGCTGACCACGGCGGCCGCCAGCAGGAAGCCCGCCATCACCAGCCCCTCGTGGTTGGCCGCATCGAAGGGGTTGAGCACCGAGAGATCCATGCCGCTGCCGATCAGCACGAAGAAGAACGTGGCGAACAGGGCCACCAGGGGCTTCACCGCCTCCTCGATCGCGTGCCGGTGGCGGGAGCCGCTGAGGATCAGACCACCGGCGAAGGCCCCCAGGGCCGCCTCCAGCCCGAAGGCCTGGGCGGCGAAGCAGGACAGCGACAGCACCAGGAAGGCCGCCACCACCACCTCGCCCGGTGCCTTGAGGCGATCAAGCAGCCAGTCGAAGGGGGGGGCGGCGGTGCGGCTGAGGAACAGGGCCACCACCACGAACACGGCGGCCGCGGCGATCAGCTTCAGGATCGGGCCGAGGCTGAAACCCTCGCCGCCGGCCAGGGCCACCACCACCGCCAGGATGACGATGCCGAGGATGTCGTCGAGCACGGCCGCCCCGATCACCGTCTGCCCCTCGCGGGTGCGCAGGAACTTCAGCTCCCCCAGCACGCTGGCGGTGATGCCGATGCTGGTGGCGGTCATGGCGGCGCCGGCGAAGATCGCCGGCAGCAGCGGTACGCCGAACAGGAACTGGAGGCCGGCGGTGCCCAGGGCGAAGGGCAGCACCACCCCTGTGAGCGCCACCGTGATCGCCTGGCCCCCCACCGCCATCAGTTCATCCAGTTCGCTCTCCAGACCGGTGAGGAACAGCAGGGCTAGCAGGCCGATCTTCGCCACCGCCTGCAGATTGCTGAAGCCGTGGTCGTAGATCTCCTGCACCTGGTCGGGGCTCACGTGGGCCAGGGCCGCGATCGTGTGCTCGGCGAAGGCGTTGAGCTGGCCGCCCAGCTCCGGCGCCAGGATCAGGTGCAGCCCCGACACGCCGATCAGCACCCCTGCCACCAGCTCGCCGAGGATGGCCGGCAGGCGGAAGCGCACCATCAGCTCCGCCAGGGCCCGGGCGGCGAACAGGATGACGATGAAGCGGCCCACCTCGATCAGGGTTTCGGCCGCCTCGATCTGGTGGCCTCCGGTCGCGAGCAGCAGGGAGGACATGTCCATGGCGGGCCGGCCGGGGCGATGGCGAAATCCTTTCACCCCCGGGCGGGGATCGGGCCCGGGATCAGCGGATCACAATCCCATGGCCCGGGCGGGGGTCGGGCTCCGGTCCCGACAGACTGGGGGGCCAGCCGGGCCCGGAGCCTGCAGCGATGGCCAGGTTCAGGCGCGCAACGCGGCAACGGCTCCGAGGTCGGCACCGGCCCGAGGACGTCCCACCGGAGGGACGGCCGGCGATCTCCTGGGGTGTGGTCGTGGCGGTGGGTCTGCTGCTGGCCGGGGTGCCGATGCTGCTCTTCAACCAGCAGCACTCCGGCGACCCGCTCAAGATCCGCCGCGAACTGCGCAAGTTCTGAAGCCACCCCGCCCTCACCAGGGCCTGGCCGCTTCCCCCTTCCGACCCGCTGCGGTGTCAGCTGATCCGGTTCAACCAGACGCCCACCGCCACGCCGGCAAGGGCGGCACAACCGGCAATCGAGACCGTGGTCAGCACCGTGGGCAGCACCTGCCGTTCGCCGATCCTGGCGCGGCCATAGCCCAGCAGCATCAGCAGCACCAGGGTCATCAGCAGCGACACGACGCGGGCCTGCTCCAGCGGCAGGACGGCAAAGGCCAGCACCGGCGTCAGACCGGCGAACAGATCGGAGACGAACATCCAGAGCGCCTGGGCCACGGGCGGCTGGCCAGGGGCGGAGGCGGCAAATGCGGCGTTGCGCTCCAGTTCCGGAAGCCCGGCAGGGCGTTGACGCAGATCAGCGTCAATCGCCTCAAGGGTGGCCGATTGCAACCCCGTGCGACGCAGGCGACCCATGAGGGCCGCGATTTCACCGGCGGGATCCGCCGCCACGGCAGCCAGTCGCTGGCGGGATTCCACCCGGTCCCGGTCCTGCTCCGACTGCAGATCCAGGAACACCCCCGCCATCATCGAGACCGCGGCGGCGACGGCTCCGGCGGCGCCCGCCACCAGCACACTCTTGCCGGAGCTGGCGGTGAGGGAGACCCCGGCCACCAGGCCGAAGATCGAAACGGTGCCGTCCTCCATCCCGAAGACGATGTCGCCGATCGACGCCTTGAACGAGGTGCTCAGGACGCGGCGGAGGCTTGGCTGGGGCATGTCGATCGAAGCTGGGTGGCCGCGGCCTGAACATCCTCACCTGACCTCGGGGGGTCTTGGCCGTTCACCACGGATTCCTTTGACGCCATGGTCTGGTGCTGCTCGGATCCATTCTCTTTTTGCGCTCCGGCTATCGCCCCTTTCTGGAAACCTGCCCCTCTCCTTGGGTCCGGCGGCCGGACAGTCTGTGGGGGTGGATCTGCCTCATCCAGGGGATAGGATCCACTTCTGGTGTCAGCCACAGGCGATGCAATCTTCAGGATTCCCAGGTCAGGAGTCTGCCGGGGAAGTGCTGTCTTCCCAGGATGTTTCCCTGTCGGGCGCGTCAACACAGACCGATGCCATGGTTCAGCTGGCTGCCAGGCATCTGAGCGTGCGATCGGTGGACGATCTGTCGCTGTATGAGGAGCATTCTGCCATCATCCAACGCCTCTGCAAGGAACTGGGATTTCAGCAACCTGCCACGGCCATGGCCTGGGTCTTCGATCAACTCGAGCAGTCGAAGGATCTGCAGAAAGCGATTTTTGACCTTCTCAACGATTGATCACGCTTCCGCTAATTCCCTCATCGCGGGCAGCCGGTTTCTGATGGACATCGCTACGTATGGGGTGGGTTTCACCTGATCGCCAGTGAGTTCCGCGCGATCGCCGACACCGGACGGGTGGACACGGTCCTGCTGCCGGCCCAGCAGTTGCCCAACAGCGTCCCCACCGCCGCAAGCGCATGACGACCGCCCGGGAAGCCCCCAGCATCGATCTGATCGGCGCCACCGCCCTGGGGGTGGGCGGAATGATGGGCGCCGGGCTCTACACGCTGCTGGGTCTGGCGGCCCGCAGTGCGGGCGTGCTGCTGCCACTGGCCTTCCTGCTGGCCGGCACCGCCGCCAGTTTCTCGGTCTATTCCTACGCCCGGCTGGGCACGGCATTCCCCAGCCGCGGCGGCGGCGCCCACTTCCTGCTGGCCGCCCTGGGGGACACCGACCTCTGCGCCTCCCTGAACGTGTTCCAGTACGTGGCGTACCTGATCGCCACCTCGCTCTATGGGGCCGGCTTCGCGGAGTACGTGGGCGCTTTGGCCGGCGGCCACCTGCCCGCCGTGGCCCTGCGGCTGATCGGGGCCGCGGCGGTGCTGGTGTTCACCGGCGTCAACCTGGTGGGCCCCCAGCTGGTGGACCGCTCCCAGAAGCTGATCATCGCCGCCGAGGTGGTGATCCTGGCGCTGCTGTTGATCCTGGGCACCAGCCATGCTGATCCCGGCCGGATCCTCGCCACCCCCTGGCCCAGCGGAGGGGGTGTGCTCACCGCTGCCGGGCTGCTCTATGTGACCTTCCAGGGGTTCGGGGTGGTGAGCAATGCCGCCCAGGACATGCGCTCCCCCAAGACGCAGCTGCCGAAGGCGATGTTCCTGGCGCTGGCCATCGTGCTGGTGGTGTACCTGCTGGTGAGCACCCTGGTGGTGAGCCTGCTGCCCCTGGCGACGATCGAGCGGGATGCGGGCCACGTGCTCGCCAACGCCGGCGGCGCCGTGCTCGGCCGCGCCGGCTTTCTGGTGATCGCTGCCGCCGCCATCCTGGCCACTGCCTCGGCGGTGAACGCCACCCTGTTCGCCTCGGCCAACATCGGCGCCGATCTGGCTGACTCCCGCCAGCTGCCGGCCCCCCTGGCCCGTCCCTGGCTCAGCAGCGCCAATGTGTCGCTGCCGGTGTCGGCCGGGGTGGTGATCCTGCTGGTGCTGTTCTTCCCGCTGGATGCGGTGGGTCAGATGACCAGCCTGGCGTTCCTGATCGTGTATGGGGCCGTGAGCGCCGCCCACCTGCGGGTGCGCGGCAAGACCGGAGCCCGGGCCTGGCCGCTGCTGCTGGCGGTGGCCATCAATGCCGCCCTGTTCGTGGCCCTGCTGCTCGACACGATCCGCACCGGATCCCCCGCCACCTGGATCACCTTCCTGGCGGTGCTGGCCGGCAGCTTTGCGCTCACGGCCTGGCTACGCCGCGGGCGCTGATCCCAGGATGATCGCGACGCCCACGCCTGGTCCCCGAACCCGGCACTTCGCCTGACTCCCCGCAGACCTGAGCACGATCGCCATGACGAATCCGGCCGTGGTCCGACGCCTGCATCGCCGCACCGCTACTCGCGCCCTGGGGGGTCTGCTCGCGGCGACCCTGCTGGCGGTCGTGCTCGGCTGGGCCGGCGCCTTCGCCCAGCCCGCTGATCCGCTGCCCTCGTGGAACCAGGGCCCTGCGCGGGACGGCATCCTCAGCTTCGTCCGCCAGACCACGGACCCCACCAGCCCCCGCTTCGTGCCGACCGGGGAGCGCATCGCCACCTTCGACCAGGACGGCACCCTCTGGGTGGAGCAGCCGATGTACCCGCAGGTGCGCTTCATCCTGGAGAAGGTGCCCGGGGTGGTGCCCAACCGGGCCGAACTGGAGAAGCTCGCCGCCACGGCACTCAGCGGCATGACCATGGACACCTTCCATGCCGATGTGCGCCAGTGGCTGGCCACGGCCCGCCATCCCCGCTGGCGGCGCCCTTACACCGAACTCACCTACCAGCCGATGCAGGAGCTGCTCCGCTACCTGCGGGCCAACGGCTACAGGACGTACATCGTCACCGGCGGCGGCCAGGAGTTCGTGCGCGCCTATGCCGAGCGCACCTACGGCATCCCGCCGGAGCAGGTGATCGGCACCGCCGGCGCCACCCGCTACGGCTACGACAGTGCGGGCCGGCCCGTGCTGACCAAGGAGCCCCGGCTGTTGCTCAACAACAACGACGCCGGCAAGCCGGAGGGCATCCAGTTGATGATCGGCCGGCGGCCCATCGCCGCCTTCGGCAACTCCACCGGCGATCGGCAGATGCTGGAGTACACCAAGGCCGGAAATGGCCCGCGCCTGTCGATGCTGGTGCTGCACGATGACGCCCGTCGTGAGTACGCCTACGGCCCGGCCCTGGGGCTGCCGGACTCCAAGGTGGGCCCCTTCACCCAGGGCCTGTATGACGAAGCCCGGAAGCAGGGCTGGATCGTGATCAGCATGAAGAACGATTGGAACCGGATCTTTGCGTTCGAGCGTTGACAGGCGAACGTTGATGGCCCAGATCCCCACTGCGGTCTAGGGTCGAAGCCAGTCGATCCGCCGCCATGAAAGCCCTGGCTGTTTCCCTGCTCAGCGCCTCGCTCGTCCTTGCTGCCGGCTCCGCCGCCCAGGCCCAGCAACGCTGCACCTTCCTGCAACCGATCGGGGGCGATGGCACCACCCCGATCATCTCCAAGCGCGTCGGGGCGGCGAAGCTGATCGGCAAGGAGAACTGGAACACCGACTTCATCGTCAACCAGCCCTACAGCAGCTTCAAGTTCTTCTTCACGGCCAATTCCTCCGACGCCAACGCCAAATATCCGGTGAGTGGCTTCATGAAGTTCAGCGACGGCAGCAATCTGCAGGTGATCAACGAAGTCATGAACCCGCCGATGGGCACCGGACGCATGTTCGGCCCCTTCCCCGCCATTCCGGGCAAGCAGGCCAGCCAGATGAACTTCAAGGTGGGAGCCAGCAGCGACCCCGGTGCCCTGGGCTTCAGCTACCGGATCTCGGTGCAGGGCTGCCAGTAGGCCCCACTCCGGTGCTGCTCCCCCTGCTGCTGGCCCTCTCCCGGCGCCCGGTCCGGTGATCACCAACGGGCCCGTGGTGGCCGTGCTGGAGAACCGTCGCCAGCCGAAGCCCGATGGCATGGATGAGGTGCAACCCGTTGCCACCGTCCGGCTGGAGGGGAAGGTGGTGGGTCAGCTGATGGGGGCGCTGCGGATCGGCCCCGGCAGCATCGATTCGGTGCTGCAGGTGGTGGAGATGGATCAGGCCAATCCCTACCCGGAGGTGCTGCTCTCCACGTACACGGGCGGCGCCCATTGCTGCAACGACACCCGCGTGCTCACCAGCAGCCCCGACGGCCGCCGCTGGTTCGAGGTGCGCCGCGATCCGGTGAACGGGGGGCCCAGCGGCGCCAGCGACCCGCTCGGCAACGGCCGCTTCCTGCTGGTGGACGTGGACAACCGCTTCCTTTACCAGTTCGCCAGCTACGCCGGCAGCAGCGCCCCCAGCCAGATCTGGCAGCTGAACGGCCCCCGCTTCCTCGACATCAGCCATCGCCGCGAGGTGCTGCCGCTGCATCGCCGCCGGCTGCAGGAGATGGAGAGCTGGTTCAAGCAGCCGGCCGATCAGCGCCCGGAGGCCAACGGTTTCCTGGCCGCCTGGGTGGCCACCAAGGCGCTGGTGGGGGAGTTCGACACGGGCTGGCAGCGGATGCTGGGCCTCTACGACCGCGGCTCCGACTGGGGGCTGACCTCCTGCGAGGCGGGCTACAACGCCAAGGGGGACTGCCGGCAACCGGAGAAGCGCTACGCCGATTTCCCCGCGGCGCTCCGTGCCTTCCTGCCCCGCACGGGTTACCTGCCGGCGGCGCCCCGACTCAGCCCAGAAATGTCATGGTCAGGCTCACCAGGGCCAGGCCTGTGAGGCCGGTGGCGGTGAGCAGTCCGATCGATCGGTGCATGGTCAACTCCTGTTGCCCCAAAACCTAGAGCAATCCTTAAGAAGCGCAATCGCTCCGCGCTGAGCCGCAGCAATCCGTCATGGAACGGGCCTATCCACCACCACCACCGCCGACCTGAAACGAGCGCATCGAGATGGCGCCCAGGGTCACCGCGGCGTTGAAGAAACCCAGTGACTCGACGGGATCCCGCACCCCGAGCACGTACAGCAGTGGCAGGTAGTGCTCCAGCGACGGCAGGGCCAGGGCCGCCTCGGGCCCCAGGGCGAGGGGATCGAGCAGGTCCTCCAGGGATCCGGAAGCGATGCGCTCAGCCAGCAGCTGATCGAAGGCCTCAGCCCAGCCGTGGGCCCCCTCCCCCCAGATGATGCGCCCCAGGTTGTGGACGAGGTTGCCGCTGCCGAGCACCAGCACCCCCTCCTGGCGCAGGGGCCGCAGGCGCCGGGCCAGCTCCAGGTGCTCGCGGGGGCTGCGGCGACGGTCGAGGCTGAGCTGCAGCACGGGCAGGTCGGCCGCCGGCCGCATGGGCCGCAGCACCGACCAGGTGCCGTGGTCGAGGCCCCAGGCGTGGTCGAGGCTGATCTCCGGGACCAGACGCTGCAGGCGCTCCGCCAGCGCCGGGGATCCGGGCGCGGGGTAGTCGACGGCGAACAGTTCGGCAGGGAAGCCGCGGAAGTCGTGGATCGTGCGCGGCCGCTCCATGGCCGTGACCTTGGCGCCGTCGGTTTCCCAGTGGGCCGAGATGCAGAGGATCGCCTGCGGGCGCGGCAGCGCCGCGAATCGCTCGGCCCAGGCGCGGGTGAAGTGGTTGGCTTCGATCGCGTTCATCGGGCTGCCATGGCCGATGAACAGGGCGGGGGTGGTGGCCTGGATCAAAGGGATGGGCCTCGCGGCGGTGGGTCTGCCTTTGCCACCCTGGACCCTCCCCTTGCATCACCGATGGCGGCTGCCGTCACCATCGCCCTGGCCCTGGAGGGCCAGCTGCGCCTCGATGACCAGCCCGCCCTGCACCAGGCCGTGGCACTGGCGCGCCAGCGCGGCGCGCGCCTGCTGGTGCTGGCCTGCCGGCCCCAGGGCCAGCGGCTGCGTGGCCCCCACCAGCGGCGCCTGGAGGCCCAGGCCCTCGCCTCATTGCACGCCCGCCTGGCGGCGGCGGGGATCCCCCTGCTGGCCTTCCCCCAGCGCACCACGGCGGCCGCCCTCGCCGAGCTCCGCCCCCTGGTGCAGCCCGAGGCGGTGCTGCACGCCAGCGAAAGCCGCCTCTTTGGCACCTGGCCGGTGGCGGCCGAGCGCTTTCCGCGGGTGTTCAGCCAGTTCCGCCGTGCCCTGGAGCGCCCCCCGGAGCCGCCCCTGCCCCCACCGGATCTCGCCGGCCTGGGGGACGCCTGGGACGACCTGCCTCGCGCCTGGCTGGCGCCGCCCGCCGCCTCGCCGGCTGCCGCTGGGATCGATCCCCGAAGCGCCTTCCCCTTTCCCGGTGATGAACCCACGGCCCTGGCCCGGCTGCAGCACTACCTGTTCGGCTCCGGCGGGCTGCGCGACTACAAGGCCACCCGCAACGGGTTGGTGGGCACGGAGTTCTCCGCCAAGTTCTCCCCTTTTCTGGGGGTGGGCTCCCTGTCGGTGCGGCGGATCTGGCAGGAAGTTCTCCGCTACCAGGAGCTCCACGGCGCCGATGAAGGCTCGGAATGGATGAAGCAGGAGCTGCTCTGGCGTGAGTTCTTCCTCTGGTCGGAGCAGAAGCACGGCGACGCCTTCCATGCCCCCGGCGGCCTTCAGCAGCGCCCGCCCGACTGGGTGGAAGACCGGGAGCGCTTCGCCCGCTGGACCCGCGGCGACGCCGGCCATCCCCTGATCGATGCCCAGCTCAGTGAACTGCTGGCCACCGGCTACCTCTCCAACCGGGGCCGCCAGTGGGTGGCCTCCCACTTCGTCAACGAGCTGCGGCTGCCCTGGATCTGGGGCGCCCGCTTCTTCGAATGGGCCCTGATCGATGCCCACCCGGCCCTGAACACGGGCAACTGGGCCTACCTGGTGGGCGTCGGCTCCGACCCCCGCAGCTTCGGCGGCAGCCCTCGTCGCTTCGACCTGGAGCGCCAGGTGGGCCTCTATGACCCCGAGCAGACCCACCGCCGGCTATGGGCCGCCCCGGTGCCCCAACTCGCTTGACCCTCACCCGATGGCCCTGACCCTGATCCTTGGCGACCAGCTCCACCCCGACTGGCTCAGCCCCTCCCCCCTGCAGCTCGCCCCCGGCCAGCGGGTGCTGATGATCGAGGACCTGGCCGTGGCCTCCATCTGGCGGTACCACCGCCTGCGGCTGCTGCACACCTTCGTGGCGATGCGCAGCTTCCGCGATGCGCTGGTCGCCCGCGGGGTGGAGGTGGGCTATTTCGAGCTGCCTGCCTCCCAGGAGATGCCGTTCTGGCAGCGGCTGGCGCTTGAGCTGAACGGCGGCGGCGAGCCGCAGGACGGCGAACTGGAGGGCCAAGAGCTCCGGGTGGCCGAGGTCGCCGACCGCAGCTTCGAGGCCCGGCTGCAGCGCTTCTGCGCCGAGCAGGGGGTGCGGCTCAGCGTGCTGCCCTCACAGGCGTTCCTGGAATCGGTGGCCGAAAGCCGAGCCTGGTTCGATGGCCGCCGCCGGCCCTTCATGAAGACCTTCTACGAGCGCCAGCGCCGCCGTCTCGGCCTGCTGCTGGAGGCCGACGGCTCCCCCACCGGCGGCCGCTGGAGCTTCGATGTGGAGAACCGCTGCAAGCTCCCCAAGGGGTATGTGGAGCCCACCCTGCCGGCGCTGGCGGCCAGCCCCCACGAGCCGGCGGTGCGGGCTCTGATCGAGCGCCATTTTCCCGACCACCCTGGCGTGCTGGGGCCCCTGTGGATCCCCTTCGATCAGGCCGGCGCCGAGGACTGGCTGCAGCGCTTCCTGGCGGAGCGCCTCGACGGCTTCGGGCCCTACGAGGACGCCCTCAGCCAGAAGCACGCCACCCTGCACCACTCCCTGCTCTCGCCCCTGCTCAACATCGGCCTGCTCACCCCCGCGGCGGTGATCGCCTCCACCCTGGAGCACGCCCGGCGCCGGGAGCA
Source organism: Synechococcus sp. UW140 (assembly GCA_943372935.1). Classification (GTDB taxonomy): domain Bacteria; phylum Cyanobacteriota; class Cyanobacteriia; order PCC-6307; family Cyanobiaceae; genus Cyanobium. The sequence goes on along the minus strand of CALSAP010000010.1, from coordinate 73,730 downwards.
GGGCGGCCAGCCGGTGCCGATCGCCTCGCTGGAGGGCTTCCTGCGCCAGGTGATCGGCTGGCGCGAGTTCGTGCGCGGCATCGACCGGGTGCACGGCGAACGCCAGGCGGCGGCCAACTTCTGGAAGCACCAGCGCCGCCTCGCCCCCTGCTGGGATTACGGCAGCAGCGGCCTGCCGCCCCTGGATGCTGCCATCGAACGGGTCAACCGGCTGGGCTACAACCACCACATCGAGCGGCTGATGGTGATCAGCAACCTGATGCTGCTGTGCGAGATCCACCCGCACGAGGTGCACCGCTGGTTCATGGAGCGCTACCTGGATTCCTATGAGTGGGTGATGGGTCCGAACGTTTACGGCATGGGCCAGATGAGCGACGGCGGCCTGTTCGCCTCCAAGCCCTACATCGGCGGCTCCAACTACATCCTCAAGATGGGCGACTACAAAAAGGGCCCCTGGTGCGACATCTGGGATGGCCTCTACTGGCGCTTCATCGAGCGGAACCAGGGCTTCTTTCGTGCCAACCCCCGCCTCTCGATGATGGTGCGGCTGCTGGAGCGCATGGACCCGGCGCGGCGCGCGTCGCTGGAGGTGGCCGCCGAGGGGTTCCTGGCGCGGGCCACCCGCTAAGGGGCCTTGGGAACGACGACGCGGGGCGCCAGGTTGAGGTGGCGGATGCGCTGGGCGAAGCCGCGGTCGTCGAAGGAGGCGAGTGTGTCGCAGCCACGGCAGCTGGCGTGGTGCAGGGCATCGGCGAAGTCGAGACCGGCGCGCAGCCCGGCGACGGCCTGCTCCAGGGCCGGGCGATCTTCGGCGCTGAGGCCAGGGTGGGCCAGCAGGTGGTCGAACACCAGCAGCACCTGCTCGGCCCCGAAGCCGTAGTAGCCGCGCAGCACCCACTCCAGTTCCAGGGCCACGGTCTTCGGCAGGAACAGGGGCTGCCCCGACTCGATCAGGATCCGGGCCGCTTGGCGCTGGCGCTCGGTTGCGGCATCGGCCCGATCCTCTTCAACGAAGTAGCGGGCCAGCACGTTGGTGTCGAGACCGATCACGGCGAGAGCAGGCTGGCCGGGTCGAAGTCCGCCGGCACGGGAGGACGTGGGCTCCTGAGCAGGCCGAAGCCGCTGGCCGGCAGCGGCTGCCCTGGCTTGCAGGAGCGCACCTCGATGTGATCGCCCACCAGCTGGAAGCTGACGCGACCGCCCCTGGCCAGACCGAGCTGCTGGCGCAACGCCTTGGGGATGGTGACCTGTCCCTTGCTGGTGATCGAGCTGGTGGCGGCCTCTTCGGCTGGCATCGTCACCGCCTCCTGAATGGGGGGGTCTTACCTGGTAAGGATAAATCGATCAGAGCCGATGGATGAGCATGGTCGGCACCTGACCCACCCCCTGCCCGTGACCGCCTCCGCCGCCGCTGCCGCCCGGCCGCCCGCCCCCGCCCTGCTGCTGGAGCGTCTGGCAGGGGTAAGCGGCATGGGGCCTGGCCGGCGGCGGCTGGTGCTGCTGCTCAGCCAGCTGGGGGATTTCGACAGCCTCGAGTACGCCCAGGCCCTGGTGCCGGTGCTGCCGCAGCTGGAGGCCGCTGGCATCGCCGTCCTGGCGATTGGCATCGGCGACGAAGCGGGTCGCGAGCGCTTCTGCGGCTTCACCGGCTTCCCGAGCGAGCGGCTGCAGGTGGACGCCGAACCCCATCTGCACCGCGACATGGGGCTCTACGAGGGGCTGAAGCAGGCGGGCGGGCCGTGGCCCAACCTGCTGTTGATGTGTGCCGGCCTCGGGTCCCCCGGCACCCTGGCCGAGGTGCTGCGCGGCTACACCGGCGATCGCAGCGCCCCCCAGCGCATCGGCGACGACGAGACGATCCAGGCGGGCCCCCTGCCGCCGATCAAAGGGTCGTTCTTCGCCCGGGCCGGCGGCCGCGGCTTCCAGCGCCCCTTCGAGCTGGCCACGGTGCGGCTGCGCAACATGGCCGAGGTGCTGGGCCACTGGCGCACCTATGTCCCCCGCGACGACTTCCTCACCCAGCGCGGCGGCACCTACCTGCTGGAGGCCGACGACACCCTGCTCTACAGCCACCGCGACCCCGGCATCCTCGGCTTCTCGGCCACCATGGCCCGGCCGCTGAGCTTCCTGGAGCTGTATCTGGCTTAGTCCATGACTAAGCTAGGCAAGACGCCCGAGTCGGTCTTGTGGAAGGTTCTGCGCCGGCCCGCCGCCTGGTGAATGTGCACCAGGCCAAAACCCAGCTCTCGCGGTTGATCGATGAGGCCCACGCCGGTGAGACCATCGTGCTGGCGAAGGCCGGCAAGCCCTGGGCCAGGTTGATGCCCCTGGAGGCGCCGGCTCCCCAGCGTCTCCCCGGTCGTCTGCGCCACCTGGGTCCCCTCAGCAAGCCCGACGTCCTTCTGGAGCCGTTACCACCCGATCAGCTCGCGGACTGGGAGGCAAGTTCCTTGATTCCGGCGTCTGCCCTGCCGTGAGCAGCCCATCCGCCTACCTGCTCGACAGCCACGCCCTGCTGTGGTGGTGGTTCGATCCGGAGCGGCTGTCAGGTGCTGTGCAGGCGCTTCTGGTCGATCCCACCAGCCGGATCCTGGTCAGTGCCGCGTCGGTCTGGGAACTCAGCCTCAAGCACCATCAGGGCAAACTCCCCGAGCTGGAGCAGGCCATGGAGGATCTCCCTGGCCTTCTCCAGGCCGATGGCTTTCAGCCCCTGCCGATCTCCCTGGCCCATGGCCTGAGGGCCGGCGGCTACAGCCAGCCCCACCGCGACCCCTTTGATCGGATGCTGGCGGCCCAGGCCGAGCTGGAGCGGCTGGTACTGCTCACCGCCGATCCCCAGCTGTGGGCCTTTCCGTGCCGGACGTTCTGGTGAGACCCCATGCCGGTGACCGGATTGCGCTGCCACCTCCTGATCGGCCCGCCGGCCAGCGGCAAGACCACCCTGGCCCGGGCACTGGCGCCCCTGCTCAGCGGGCCCGGTGAGCCCCAGGCTGTGGTGCTCTCCACCGATGCGATCCGCGCCGAGGTGTTCGGGGATGCGGCGGTGCAGGGACCTTGGAGCGCCATCGAGCAGCTGCTGCACCAGCGGATCCGGGAGGCCGTGGCCGCCGGCCGCCCGGTGATCGTCGATGCCACCCACGCCCGGCGGCCCTGGCGGCTGGCCCTCACCCAGGCGCTGGTGTTGCCGGCACCGGTGGAGTGGGTCGGCTGGTGGCTATGCACCCCCCTGGCCACCTGCCTGGAGTGGAACCAGCACCGCCAGCGCCTGGTGCCCGAGCCGGTGATCAAGGAGCTGGCGGCGGCCCTGGCCGATCCGCACGTCGGCCCCTGCCGGGCCGAGGGCTTCGCCGCCGTGGTGGCGCTGGTGCCCAGCCACCATGAAGCTCTCGAGCCGGTGCTGGCCGAAGAGCTGGCCCGGCTCGACCAGCGCATCTACTCCGCCACCAACCGGGAGCGGCAGTTGCAGCGCCATGGCTACTCCCGCCTGCTGGATCTCGAACGGCTCCTCCACAGGCAGCGCTTCTCTGCGAGCCTCCTCATCGAGGCTGTCCCACGGGTCCATGGCCAGGGCCAGGCGCCCCCCCCCCCCCCTTGGGGAACTGCAGAAGGTCGGCGATCGGCGCGCCTCTCAAGCCAACACCTTCAGCTGCAGCAGTTGGGCCGCTTGATTGAGGCGATGGTCAAAACAGGCGAAGGTGAGCGGCAAGGCGAGCTGCTCCTGCAGGCTGTGGGCCGCAGCCAACTGGACACTGTCGTAACCCCTCAATGCGAAGGCCTCGGCATACACTCCGGCCTTCTCGACAAGGGGCTGGGTCACATCGGCGATGGCAAAATCTGACCAGGCTTTCACTAAGGCGCTTTTCGCTTGGGCAAGCATGGGCCGATTCGCACCTTTGATGCGACTGCGCTGGGCTAACGCCGCCATGGATTCAGCCCAGGTGATGCGGCAAACGGAGAGAGCTTCAAAGTGATTGCGGGCCATGACCATCCTGTCGCTGCCGTCCTCCTCGACGAAGAGCTTGAGCAGAGCTGAGGTATCGCAGTACAGGATCACGAGTCAGCCACGCCCCTCGATCACGATGTCGCTGATCAGCGGGCCGTCGTCGTTCAAATTCACCGGCGGGGGAAGCACAGGTTTCTTGCCGCTCCAGGAGATGACGCCGGCATCGATGGCCTTCTGGAGCGGATGTGGAGGGGACGATCCATTGGGTTGTTGCACCGCCGTGATGCGGGCAATAGGCCTGCGGTGGGAGGTCACTTCCACCACCTCACCGGCCTGGGCCCGGGCCAGCCATTCGGAGAGGTGGGTCTTGAGCTCACGCACCGACACCTGACTTGCGACCACATCTTCCATGGCTCTCTGCGCTGCTGCGACCACATTAGGGGGTGTCACGGCTCCTGCCTCTGCTCCAGCCTTGGGCGCCGCCAACGCCTCAAGCCACTCCCGTTCAGCGCAGCAGGAACAGCGCCAGCAGGCCCCAGACCAGGCCGAGCACATGCATGGCGAGGGGGACGGGCTCGTTTGGCGGGTAGGACGCCAGCAGGCGCGTGCGGCAGAGCTCCTGCTGGGCCAGGAACAGGGCACAGACCAGGGACAGGAGGTAGACCAGCAGCACTCCGAGGTGTTCGAGGGTTTCCGCGATGGCGCCCGGCCCCGGCCCGACCAGGTGCTGGGCGAGGTGGAAGATCTGGCCGGGCAGCTCGGCGCTGAGCATGAACACGAAGAACAGGGCCACCCCTTGACGCCCCAGGCGGGCGATCTGCGCGGCAGACAGGTGCGCCATCGTTCCGGAGCATGGGCCAGGAGAAGTCTGAGCCTCGATCAGGCAGCGGCCGCCCAATCCACCAGGGCCAGGCCCTCGATGCGGGCGAATTCGCGCACGTTGTGGCTCACCAGGGTGGCGCCGAGGGCCAGGGCATGGGCGGCAATCCAGAGATCATTGCCGCCGATGGGGGTGGCCAAGCGTTTGAGGGCGGCGGCCTGCGCGGCGTAGTGGCGGCAGATGGCGGGGCCATCGGGGTAGAGCACCGGTACCTGCCGGGTCAGGGCATCGAGCTGCTGGAGGGTGGCCTCGCGGCGCTGGCTGCCCGCGGCCCCGCGCAGAAGGTCGGCCCAGGTGATGAACGACATCGCCAGGCTGTCGACATCGGCGAGTTGATCGATGCGCTCAGCCACCTGGGGCTGCCGGTTTTTGATCAGGACGATGAGGATGTTGGTGTCGAGCAGGTAGATCAAAGGCTCTCCCGCTCCGGCACCGGGATCGGACTGGCCTGCTGCGCCTCCAGGCTGGCCAGGAAGCCGGGCTCGAAGCCGGCGAGGGTGTCGAGCAGGGCCTGGCCCCGCTGGGCCGGGCAGGGATGAATGATCAGATCGCCGTTGGGGCTGCGGGTGATCTGCACCCGGTCGGTGGCGAGGCGGAACTCGGCGGGGATGCGCACGGCCTGGCTGTTGCCGTTCATGAACACCCGGCTGGGAAGCACGTCCATGGCCTGCTGCCTTGTGTGTACGGAAATGTAGGTACAGGCTAGCCGAAACCCTGGGCCGTCCTGCTTTGCCGTCCACCGACGTGATCCGCAGGGTTCCTGCGGGGATCAAGGCTGGGGAGCCAGCAGCTCGGTCAGGTAGCCGGAAAGGCGGAACCCGGGCGGATCGGAATAGACGATGTCGGCAATCTTCCAGCTGCCGGCAGGGCCGCGCACCAGCTGGTAACGCAGCTGCTGCGGCGCCTCCAGGGGGCGGTTGCGCAGGCCGGCCTGCACCGCCACCCGGGCCTCCAGCCCTCCGCCGGGTAGGGCGGTGCAGCCCAGCACCTTGGCGCCGAAGGTCGACACCTGGGTGGCGCTGAACAGATCGAAGTCGACAAAGCGGCCGCTGTTTGGATCGAGCGCATAGGCACGCCGCAACTTCTGGTACAGCCCATCGGTGAAGCGGCTTTGCTGGCTCCTGAGCTCGATCGGACCGCGCAGGTCCTGCCCAGCCACATGCCAGCGGTAGAGGCCATCCAGCTGGGCCTTCACCGGAGCCGGGCAGGGGGTGAGCGCCACGGCCGCCAACAGCGGCATCAGCTGGGGCAGGGGCATGACGGCGTGCTGGCGTTGCTCGGAATCCTGGCAGCGGCGGGCGTCAACTCAGGGCAGTTCCAGCCAACCCCGCAGGGCCAGATCCAGCTCGATCAGCAGCTGGGGCTCCAGTTGCCCCACCACCGGGCCCAGGGAGCTGAGCGGCACCGTGAACAGCTTGTCGACCATCAGCTGGGAAGGCTTCTGCAGGCCATTGCGTGCCGTTGGCTGGACGGGAAGCCGGACCAGGGGAGCGTCCACAAGAGTGCTGGTGAGCGGACAGAGGGTGACGCTCGGATGGGCCTGCAACCAGCGATCCGCCTGCACCACCACGGCGGGGCGTGGTTTGCCGGAGTACGCCCCCGGGCTGGCCACGGTCACCACAGTGCCGCGGTGGAGCGCAGGCAGGCTCATGCGGTCCAGTCACTCCAGTCAGGGAGTTGTTCGCTCCAGTGCTGTTGCGGCTCCCGTTCGGCCAGCCGTTGCGACTGCCGGCGGGCTTCCTCGCCATCGCCATGGCGCAGGAGGTACTGGGTGATGGCGTCGCGCACGCAGGCACTGCGGCTCTTGCCGAGCTGGCGGGCCAGCTGATCGAGCCGCCGCTCGAGTTCCGGCTCCACCCGCACCCCGATCGCCATGATCCTCTGGTGTTGAACGTTTCGTTCTACAGCCTAAGAGGGGTCGCGGATCTGGGGGGCACCGGACGTTCGATCGATGCCAGGCCATGCCCTTGTCGCCGTGAGACCAGCTCCAGCCGTGGTAGCTACCATGGGTCACTACCGGATCAGAGCCTGCCATGGACACCGCACGTCTGTTCCAATCGGGCCGCAGCCAGGCGGTGCGGCTGCCGAAGGAGTACCGCTTCAGCGGTAGCGAGGTGGTGGTGAAGCATTTCGGTAATGGGGTGCTGTTGCTGCCCATCGATGATCCCTGGCAAACCCTGGAGGCGGGGTTGGCCGCCTTCGAGCCGGAGTTTGTGATCACGCGCGAGCAGCCGGAGGAGCAGATCCGGGAAGCGATCAGCCCATGATTCTGCTCGATACCAATATCTGCATTACCATCATCAATGCCAGACCAGCAGCGGTATTGGAGCGGTTCAAGCGCTACCGGATCGGAGAGATTGGCCTCTGCAGTGTGGTGGCCGCCGAGCTGGCATTCGGGGTGGCAAAGAGTGGTTCGGTGCGCAACCGCCAGGCCCTGGAGATGTTTCTGGCCCCACTCACGATTCTCCCTTTCGACGAGCGCGCTGCCTGGGCCTATGGCGAGCTGCGTGCGGAGTTAGAACGCAGGGGTAAACCGATTGGCTCACTCGACACGATGATCGCGGCCCATGCCTTGAGCCTGCAGGCCACGCTGATCACCAACAACACCCGGGAGTTTGCCCAGGTGAGCGGCCTGCAGGTTGAAAACTGGGTGCCGACGGCCTAGGCAGAGGCCTGGCAGGGCTGAACGATCAGATCGCCGTTGGCGCTGCTGCCCTATGAGAGCCTCATTCGTAGTGGGTCCACAGCCGCAGCACCTTTACGACCCTCTCGTCGGGCAGCACCTGGTAGACGAGCCGGTGCTGGATGTTGAGCCGACGGGAGAAGGCTCCGCGCAGATCACCCACCAACGCTTCATAGGGCGGTGGCTGCCGAAACGGATCCTCCGTCAGCAGTTGCAGGAGCTGCTCGGCCTTGGCCTTGAGGGCTGGCGAGGCGGCGGCGAGCTTGCGGGCGTCCTTCTGGGCCTGCTTGGTGAAGCGAACGCACCAGTTCACCAGCCCGGCTGATCACTGAGATCCTCTAGCGGCGCCGCCAAACCTTCCAGGATCGACTCACGCATCCCCGGGATCGAAACCAGGTGCAGCGTTTCCTGGATGGCGTTCCAGTCGGACTCCGATAGCAGCACGGCATTGCCTCGCTTGCCGTTGATCTGAACCGGCTCGTGTGACTCGCCGACCTCATCGATCAGGGAATACAGCCGCCTGCGGGCTTCCGTGGCGGAAATGCTGGCCATCGAAGCGTTGCTGCCATCGCGTACGTCAAAGCGTACCGCTTCTGGCGGTGCTGCGGGCCTCTGATGAACTGGAGCTGAGCCGCTCGGCCCTGGCGCGGGTGCTGGGTCGCGATCGCTCTCTGTTTGCCCGGGGCAAGGGGATCGACCCGGCCTCCAAGACCGGTGAGCTGGCCCTGTTGGTGGTGCGTCTGGACCGGAGCCTGGCGGTGCTGGTGGGCAATGACCGCGAGCTGATGCGCCACTGGTTTCACACCGCCAACCGCCACACCGACGATGGACCTGCTCGCCATCGTGCAGGCCTCAGCGGAGGTCCCCTTGGCGGGAACGGTGCTGCGACTGGTGCAGCAGCAGGGCATCGATGCGCTGGCCCCTTGGTGGATGACCTGGACCAGCTGGCGCGGCTGGAGGCCCTGGTGGAAAGCAACAAGCCGCCGATGCCCTCCCTGCCGGCGAGCCATCCGCTGCTCACCACCCCGTTCCGCTACCCGCCCCTGCGGCATGGCTCCCGCTTCGGGGGGCGGGAGCCTCGGGGGATGTTCTATGGCTCCCGCACGCGAATCGGTTCGTTGGTGGAGGGGGCGTTCTACGCGCTGCTGTTCTGGGAAGGATTCAGCGAACCTCCCAAGGCACCCATTCGGCGCCGGCAGAGCCTGTTCTCGGTGTTGCTTCAAACCAACCGAGGACTGCAATTACAGGATCTGGCCGACGCCGGCGCACAGGCCGTCCTGCGGGACCCACGGCAGTACGGACCCACCCAAAGGCTGGGGAGCTGGATGCGGGAGGAGGGAATCGAGGCGTTCGAATACCTGAGCGCCCGCACCAGGGAGTCGCTGGTTCAGGTGGGGGTGTTCACGCCGGTGGCCCTGGTCTCCACGCCGTTTGATCCGGTGGAGATCACCGGCGAGGTCAACGGCGATCACGCGTCCTTCCTGAGCCATGACGACGGGACGGTGCATCGCTTCCCCCGGGAGCTGTTCCTGGTGGAGGGGGAGTTGCCGCAGGCGGCAGCCTGAGGGCCAGGCCCTCGCTAGAGCCTCAGCCAGGACCGCCAGACGGATCCAGCCTCTCGCGGAGATAGGCCTGCAGCTGCGGATCGCAGGCAAACACCCAGCAGCTCTTCATGCCGCGGGTCATCAGGGTGCGGTAGGTGTTGCGGATCAGGCGGCTGAGCCGCTCCTCGGTGCCCTCCGGGTCGGTGGCCATTGCGGCCCGCCAGCCGCTGAGGCTCTTGTCGCTGCGGGCTCGGGCGGTGGGATTCGCCATCAGCTGACCATCCCAGAACAGAAGATCCGGCCCAATGATCACGCCGATCGTGTCGACCTCCAGCCCCTGGCAGGTGTGCACGCAGCCCACCTCCTCTACGCCAGTGGGACTGATGATCCAGGTGTTGCCCTCCGAGGCCAGGTTCCAGCGGGCGGCGTAGCCTTGCACGGGGATTACGATGTCGCTGAGATCCGGGTTGTTTTTCGAGGCCCAGTTCCAGCAGTAGCCGGCCACCAGCCTGGCGCGGTTGTTGCTGTTGGCCTGGCGGATCGCCGCATGCAGGCTCTGCGGGGCATCGAACAGGCGGAAGTCGAACACCTCCCTGTCGAGTTCTGGGTTGGCGGTGGAGCGGATGCCGAGTAGATCATCCAGCCAGGCCAGATAGCCATCGGAGCCGGCACAGCGGAACTGCGAGGGCAGCTCATCGCACACCACCTGGGCTCCCAGCTGGGCAGCGTGCTCGCGGATCTCGGCTTCCGTGCCGATGTCTTTCCAGGCCACCTGCTGGTCTTCATCGAGGAAGAACACGCTCAGGTGGCTGGCATTGATGATCTCCTTGACCTGGTTCTCCCCCTGGTTGCCGTACAGCCCACTGAAGCGGTTCAGCCGGTGGGCCTCGTCCACCACCAGCGCGTCGTAAAGGCCGGGAGGGCAGTCCATGAAGGCACCGGAGCCGCAGAAGAGGTTGTCGAAACGTGTTCTCCGAAGCTGACCGGTGAGCTTGGCCTTGAACACCGTGCGCGGGGCGGCGTTCTTGCTCACGTAGCGGATGTTCAGCCCCTTCTGCAGCATGGCCGCCATCAAGTGGATCGCCACCACTGACTTGCCGGTCCCAGGGCCGCCCCGCACCAGCAGCACGGTGCGCTTGCCGGGCCGCAGCTTTCTCGCGAACTGGAGGGCTCGCTCATAGACGACCTTCTGCTCCTCGATCAGGGTGAATTCGCTGTTTCCGAGCACCAACTGCTCAAACACCTCCGCCAGCTGGCGGGACGGCCGGGCCCGGCCATCGCGGATCCGTTTGATCGTCTCGCCGCCATCGCCCTGCGTCAGGCAGCGGGTCAGGAAACCAACCAGCTCATCGGTGTGATGCCTAAGGAAAACCGGAGCCCGCTCCAGGTAGTCCTGGTAGCAGTCAGCGAGAACCCCGCTGCCGTCGCTGCAGTTGTGGAGGTAGGCGCAAGGGCTGATCGCAATGGCGTGCTCCTGCACGGCGGTGTTGAAGTCCTCCAGCAGGCAGGAGTAGCTCCAGGCCTGGTACGAGGGGTGGGTGAGATCCCGTGGGCCGCCACCCACCACGGAGCGCACCACACCATCCATGGCTGTGGCATCCACGGTTTCCCACTGCTTGAGCTCCACGATCACCGCCGCATGTCGGTCGTCCGGTGATCGGCCGGAGAGCAGTAGATCGATCCGGCGCGAGGTGTTGTGGATCTGGTATTCGATCGCCACCCCCAGCGCCGCAGGGATCTTGGGGTCCAGCAGGAATTGGCTGACGTACTGAAAGGAGTTACGCCAGGCCCGCACCTCTGCTGCGCTGACCCGCCGGCCGGCAAGGGCCTTGAGCCGTTCTCCAACCTCCTCCTCAATGCGATTACGGCGCACATGCTCCAGGAAAACCTCGCGGGTTTCCAGGTAGATGATCATTGCGCCCGCCTTTGATGGCGAGTTGATCCTATGGCTGGAGCAAAAACACCCTTTCTGCCATGGCTCTGTATTCAATGCTTCGAACGATGGTTTTGCATGGATTGACCCCATCGAGGCGGCCCCAAGCTTGAAAGGCCGGTCGGCCTCGCTGATGCCAATTTCCGTTCAACAGACCAGGACTCAACCCCCCAGCACCCCCCGCACAAACCGATCACCCCAAGCCACCGCCGTCGCCCAGTTCTCCGCCTCGCTCAGGCCCGAGCTGCGCGTCGGCTTGAAGCTGTGGTCGCCGCTGGGCAGCCACGCCACCTGCACCGCCGGCGAGAGGCTGTAGGTCTCCACCTCCTCCCGCCGGCCGAACGTGTCCCGTTCCCCCTGCAGGATCAGGGTGGGCGTCAGCAGGCCGGCCAGGTGCTCGGTACGCAGCTGCAGCGGCTTGCCGGGCGGGTGGAAGGGATAGCCCAGGCACAGGCAGCCGCTCACCCCATCGCTGGCGGCCAGCTCATCCACCAGCAGGCTGGCCACCCGCCCGCCCATCGACTTGCCGCCGATGAACAGCGGCCGCTCGGGGCGCTCGCCCGTCTCCAGCCGCACCTGCTGGCGGAACGCCTCCTGCAGCACCGGCATCCGCTCGGGCCCCTGGCGGCGGCCCGTGTCCCGCATCCGGGCCATGTAGCCGAACTCGAAGCGCACCACCCGCCAGCCCGCCGCGGCCAGTCCGCCGGCGATCGCCGCCATGAACGGACTGTCCATCGGCGCCCCGGCCCCATGGGCCAGGAGCACGGTGGCCGGCGCGTCGTCGGGGCCGTCGATCAGGCGGGGGTCGGCATTGGTGCCCATACAGTCAGACCATGACACGCCCGATCGGCCACTCGCTGCGTCGCGTTGCACGGCTTGGGGCCATGGGGGCCTTCCTGCTGCTGGCGGCCGGATCGGTGTCGGCTGAAAGTCGCCCATCAAGCCCGGTGCTCCGCCTCGACGGCATTGGCCCGTTGCGTCTCGGCATGTCCCGAGCCCAGGCCGTTGCCACCGGCTGGCTCTCCGATCCGGGCCCCGGTTGTGAGCTTGCCGGCCCGCCGCTGCCGGTCGTCTACAAGCTCAAGGGGCCCAAGGCCCCGCCCGGCATCGCCGGCACGGTCGAATTCGACCGGGGCACGTTGCGGGTGATGGCGTTCTCCGCCGGTGTGCGGACGACGTTCGGCGTTGCCCTTCCCGGCGGCACCGTTAATGATCTGGTCAAGCGCGCCCGCGCCGCCGGCCTGGCCGCCACCTCGGTCTACGACCAGACCTTCGCCGGGCGGTTCGTCACGGTGAACCGGGGCGGCAAGCAGGTGCTCGGTGCGTTTGCCACCAAGAGCGCGATCGACACGATCGCGGTGCCCTACGTGCCTGTCTGCGAATAGGGGCGAATCAGACGGTTCAGACGCAGTTCGCTCACCGAGGCGATGGCGTCGAAGTCGGCATCGAAGCTGACCAGTACGGCGTCATGGTGCAGGGCTACCGCGGCCACCAGCAGATCAAGGCTGAGCACGGTGCGGCCGATCTGGCGGCAGGCCTGGCCCAGAGCGATCGCCTGCGGCCACAGATCCGCGGGGGTGGGGAGTGAGGGCAGGGTGGCGAACTGCGCCTCCAGCAGCCGGGCCTCTTCGGGCCGGGCGGAGCGCAACATCTCAAAACGCACCGGCTCGGCCAGATGGGCCTGGGGGTCCAGGACGAAGGGGGCGATGAACCGTTTCAGATGGCTCGGACTGCGGGCGCGGGTGAAGTCGATCCACAGGCTGGTGTCGAGCAGCAGCGTCATGGATCGATCGCCTGGGCCTGTTGGCGATCGCGCTCCTGGTCGGACTCGAAGCTGTCCAGCTCCACACCCCATTCGCCGCTGAGGAAGCGCTGGGCCACCTGCGCCCGGCGCCGCTGCTGCAGGGCCTCCTCCATCAGGCGGCGGATGGCGGGGCCTTTCTTGCGCTCTCCCGTGAGAGCCAGGATTTCGCCCATCTCACTGTCTGAAAGCTCGACGGTGACTTTCATGGTTTTAACGCCCCCTCGTCAGACTCTTGGCCAGCATGGCAGGCCTGGCCGGCTTTGGCCCCAGTGGCTGGCTGGAGCAGCAGAATCCAGGGGACTGCCTTCCCGCCATGGGCGCGATCCTGCTCACCGTCGTCACCGTGCTGCTGGGCTACGGCCTGGGCAAGGGCGTTCCCCGCCTGGTGCAGGGCTCGGGCCGCCTGGCGCGCCGCTCTCGTTTCAGCCAGCTGGCCTTCGGCTGCCTGCTGCTGGTGCCCTGGCTGGTGGGCATCGTTCTGCTAGTGCAGATCCCCCTCAACCCAGGCCTGCTGCTGCCGGCGATCGGCTATGCCGCCGGCATGGTCTTGGGTCGCCGCAAGGTGGGGCTGTAGCGGGGCGCAACAAGCGGCCCCTGACTGAAGCCCCCAGCCAATGGCCATAGGATCGTCCTATCCGTTCTTCCCTGCAGCGATGGCCATGCGTGCCGTGAGCGTCAGCGGCCTCAAGAACAATCCGTCCGAGGCCCTGCGCCAGGCGAAGACCGACATGGTCGTGGTGCTCAACCGCGACCATCCCGACGCGCTGCTGATGGGCCTCGACCAGCAGGGGCTGCTGCAGGCGCCGGGAGTCAGGCCAGCCCTGGCCACGGCCCTGTTCCGCGAAGGCGAGCTCTCGCTGGCCCGCGCCGCCCGCGTGGCCGCGATGGACACCGCCACCTTCATCGCCCACCTTTCGCGACTCGGAATCGCGGCGATCCGCCTGTCGGAAGCCGAAACCCGCGCCGATCTCGACACCCTGGAGCAGTGGCTGCAATCGTCATCAGCGACGCCAGCCCCCTGATCGGCCTGGCCCAGGTCAACGGGATCGGCTGGTTGCGGGAGCTGTTTGGAACCGTGCTTCTCCCGGCCACCGTGGCCGATGAGGTGCTCACCGGCAGGTTCACCGATCAGGAGGCCAGGATCACCGCCGCTGTTGAGGCCGGCTGGCTGACGATCACGCCGGACCCCCAGCAGGGTCTGGAGTTGCCAGACCTCGATGAAGGCGAGGCGGCCAGTATCCGCCTGGCCCTGACACAGACCGGACCGGTGCTGCTGTTGATCGACGAACGGGCCGGCCGGGCCGTTGCCCAGGAGCTCGGGCTGAAGGTTGCTGGCACCGCCGCGGTGATCGGCCTGGCCCGTCTGCGGGGCCTGATTCCATCGGCCCGGGCGGTGTTTGATGCCCTGCACAGCAGTGACTTCCGCATGGCTCCGGCCGTGATCACCACGGTTCTGAAGCGCTGCGGGGAAATCGACGACGATTCCGCCAGCTGAAACCTCACCGCGGCAACTGCGATTCCAGCTCCCGCAGCCGCCCCTCCAGGGCCTCGATCCGCTCCAGGTAGGTGAGGGCCAGGGCCATCCCGGAGACGTTGAGGCCGAAGTCGTCGCGCAGGCGGGCGGCGCGGCTGGCCAGGCGCACCGTGCGCACATGGAAGGTCCAGACCGGCGCGTGCTGGGCGCAGTGGAACACCCCGAACTGCACCAGTTCGATCACCTCCTCGTGGACCAGCCCCGAGGCGGCCAGCAACTCTTCGAGGGCCACGGTGCACCCCTCGTCGTCGTCGGGGATCAGCAGGTCGTCAGCCATCGGTGGGGGGTCCTTCGAGGTGGTGGCGGGGGCTGAAGGAGGAAGCTTCGGCGAGCTCGCGGTACAGCGCCTGCTCCCGTTCGCCGATCGTTTCGGGCAGCACGATCTGAATCACACCGTAGAGATCGCCCGCCCCGTCGCGCCGGTGGGGCAGGCCCTTTCCGGCCAGGCGCAGCTTCTGGCCGCTGCGCATCCCCGGCTTGAGGCTCACCGCCACCGGCCCCTCGAGGCTGGGCACGTTGATCTCGGCCCCCAGGGCCGCCTCCCAGGGGGCGATCGGCAGCTCCAGGTAGAGGTCGTGGCCCACGGCCTTGAAGCGGGGATGGGGTGCCAGCCGCACCTCCAGGTAAAGATCGCCGGGGGCGCCCCCGGCGATGCCGTCGCCGCCCTTGCCCGGCACCCGCAGCCGCTCCCCCTCCACCACGCCGCGGGGCACCCGGATCCGGCCGCTGCGGCTCTGCTTCTCCACCCGGCCATCGGCCCCGAGCACGGGAACGCTGAGCGAGAACGACACCTCGGTGCCGCGGGCGGCCTGCTCCAGGGTCAGCTCGGTGGCCACCTCCACGTCCTGGCCGCGGATCGGGAAGTCCGCCCCCTGCCCCCGTGCGCCCCCGAAGCCGCCGCCACTGAAGCCGCCACCGAAGCCCATCCGCTCGAACAGGTCGGCCAGGTCCACCTCCTGCTGACGGCCGCCGCCGCGCGAGAAGCGGGTTTCCCACTCCGGCGACGGATGGAACTCATCGCCGGGACGGTGGCGGCCGAGGTCGTTATAGGCCTGGCGTTTCTCCGGATCCGAAAGCGTCTGGTAGGCCTCGCTGATCTCCTTGAACCGCTCTTCAGCGCCCTCCTCCTTGGCCACATCGGGGTGGTATTGGCGCGCCAGTTTTCGGTAGGCCTTCTTGATCTCGTCGGCGCTGGCGCTGCGCTCCACCCCCAGGCTGGCGTAGTAGTCCTTGAACTTCATCGTCCCCCTGGCTACCCCTTGGGAAACCTAGGGGGGCAAAGCCATCCGCCCCTGGCCGACGTGCCCGGCGCAACAGGCCAGGCCCCGTACAGTTTCCCTGCCGCGGAAGCGCACGGATGAAGCCACTGCCGCTGCCGGAAGCGTTGCGGCGTGCCTCTTTCGGTGTGCCCGATCTGGCCGTGATGCTCGGGGTTCTCACCCTGCTGGGCCTGGTGGCCCACCTGGGGGCCGGGGCCATGGTGAGCTTCCAGCCACCGGATGTCAGCCCGACCATCTCCCTCGACCCCCGCAACCTGCCCGAGTACGCCGGTCGCTCCACCCTGCGCATGTTCATTGCGCTGGGCTGCTCCACCCTGTTCTCCCTGATCTACGGCTCGATCGCGGCCCACAACCGCCGTGCTGAACGCCTGTTGGTGCCCCTGCTGGACGTCCTCCAGTCGGTGCCGGTGCTGGGCTTTCTCTCGATCACGGTGACCGGCTTCATCGCCCTGTTCCCCGGCAGCCTCCTGGGCCTGGAGGCGGCGTCGATCTTCGCGATCTTCACCAGCCAGGTCTGGAACATGACCTTCTCCTTCTACCAATCCCTGCGAACGGTGCCGAAGGAGCTGATCGAAGCCACCACCCTCTACAAGCTGTCGCGCTGGCAGCGCTTCACCCGGCTGGAGGTGCCCTCGGCGGCGATTCCGTTGCTCTGGAACGCCATGATGAGCTTCGGTGGGGGCTGGTTCTTCGTGGCCGCCAGCGAAGCGATCAGCGTCCTTAACCAGGACTACACCCTGCCCGGCATCGGCTCCTACGTGGCGGCGGCCGTGGCGGCCCAGGATCTCGCCGCCCTGGGCTGGGCCATCGCCACGATGGTGGCGGTGATCCTGCTCGTCGACCAGCTGTTCTGGCGCCCTTTGGTGGCCTGGTCCGACCGGTTCCGCCTCGAGCAGAGCAGCTCCGGCGACGCGCCCCAGTCGTGGGTGTTCGATCTGCTCACCACGGCCCGGATCCCCAGCCTGCTGGCCCAGGCCCTCACGCCGGCCTTCGAAGCCCTCGATCGGCTGATGTCCCGTCTGCTGGGCACCGTGGGCGACGACGCGGCCGAGCCGGAGACGCCAGGGGGCGATCGGCTCTACAACCTGGTCCTGATGCTGGGAATCGGGGCGTTGCTCACCTGGCTGGTGCACTTCGTTCTTGTCACCGTCGGGATCACGGAGGTGGCCACGGCCTTCCATCTGGGGCTGCACACCCTCGCGCGCGTCACGGTCCTGCTGCTGCTGGCGACCTTGATCTGGACCCCGATCGGGGTGGCGATCGGCTTCCATCCCCGTCTGGCCCGCCTGCTCCAGCCACTGGTTCAGCTGCTGGCGTCGTTCCCAGCCAACTTCATCTTCCCCTTCGCCACCGTCCTCTTCATCCGCTCCCACGTGAGCATCGACTGGGGCTCGATCCTGCTGATGGCCCTCGGGGCCCAGTGGTACATCCTGTTCAACTCGATCGCCGGCGCCCAGACCATCCCCTCCGACCTGCGCGAGATGGCCGACGACGTGGGCCTGAGCGGCCTGCAGCGCTGGCAGAAACTGATCATCCCCGGCATCTTCTCGGCCTGGGTCACCGGTGGGGTGACCGCCAGCGGCGGGGCCTGGAACGCCAGCATCGTCTCCGAGGTGGTGAGCTGGGGCGGCACCACCCTCACCGCCAACGGCCTGGGGGCCTACATCGCCCAGGCCACCAGCGCGGGTGACTGGCCCCGCATCGCCCTGGGCATCGGGATGATGAGTGTGTTCGTCGTCGGTCTCAACCGCCTGCTGTGGCGACCCCTGTACGACCTGGCGGAGCGGAGGTACCAGCTTTGAGCCGGCCCCCCATCCCCCTGATCAGCGTCGACAACGTCTCGAAGCGCTTTCCCCTGCCCGATGGCAAGGGGGAATTCACGGTGCTCGACGGGGTCAGCCTCACGGTGCGCGCCGGTGAGGTGGTGGCGCTGCTGGGGCGCAGCGGCAGCGGCAAGAGCACCCTGCTGCGGATCATGTCGGGCCTGATCCGGCCCAGCCAGGGCGCCGTGTGCAGCAATGGCGTGCCGCTGCGGGGCGCGAACCCCAACCTGGCCATGGTGTTCCAGAGCTTCGCGCTGCTGCCTTGGCTCACCGTGCAGGACAACGTGGAACTGGGGCTGGCCGCCCGCCATGTCGCCCGCAGCGAACGTCGCGAACGGGCCCTCAAGGCCATCGACATCGTCGGCCTCGATGGCTTCGAGAGTGCCTACCCCAAGGAGCTCTCCGGCGGCATGAAGCAGCGGGTGGGGTTTGCCCGCGCCTTCGTCCTGGAGCCCGAAGTGCTGTTCATGGACGAACCCTTCAGCGCCCTCGATGTGCTCACCGCCGAGAACCTGCGCGGCGAGATCGACGACCTCTGGAACGCGGGCACGTTTCCCTCGAAGAGCATCCTGATCGTCACCCACAACATCGAGGAGGCGGTCTACCTCGCCGATCGGGTGGTCATTCTCGGCTCCAAGCCGGGCCGGATCCGCGGCGAACTGCCGATCAACCTGCCCCGCCCCCATGACCGCAGCCACCCCCGCTTCAAGGTGCTGGTGGATTACATCTACGCGGCCATGACCAACCCGGACATCGAGGTCAGCGCCGAGATCGGTGCCGGCCGGAGCGCAGCCTCGGCGGGGCAGTCCACCGTTTCCCCCTTCGCCCGGCCCCTGCCCCATGTGCGGGTCGGGGGCATCAGCGGCCTGCTCGAGCTGATCGTCGAGAAAGGGGAGGAGATCGATGACATCCCCGTGCTCGCCGAGCGACTCCAGCTGGCCGTGGATGACCTCCTGCCCCTGCTGGATGCGGCCGTGATGCTCGGCTTCGCCCAGGTGGCCAATGGCGATGTCCGTCTCACCCCGGTCGGGCGGGACTTCGCCACCACCACCATCCTGCGCAGCAAGGACCTGTTCCGCCAGCAGGCCATCGCCCGCATCCCCGTGCTGAACGCCATCGTGCTCACCCTCCGGGAGAAGGCCAACGGCGCCATGCGCTCCGACTTCTTCCTGGGCATCTGGGACGACTACTTTCCGATCGAAGAGGCGGAGCGCCAGCTCGCCACCGCGGTGGACTGGGGCCGCTACGGCGAGCTGTTCGAGTACGACGCCGGCGAAGGACGGTTCCAGCTCCCGTGCTGATCGCCCTGGCGGCGGTGGCCTTTCTCTATGCCTCGGTGGGCCACGCCGGGGCCTCCGGCTACATCGCCGTCCTGGCCCTGGCGGGCCTGCCGGCCCCGGAGATCCGCGCCATCGCCCTGGTGCTCAACGTGCTGGTGGCCAGCGTCGGCACGCTGCAGTTCGTCGCTGCCGGCCACTTCCGCCGGGATGTCTTTGTGCCGCTGGCCCTGGCGTCGGTGCCCGCGGCCCTGGTCGGCGGGGCCATCGCCCTGCCGGCTGTCCTGCTGCGCCAACTTATCGGGTCTGTTTTGCTGTTCTCCGCCTGGCGACTGGTCGGCCAGCCGCCCGGTGATCCGGCGGCGATGCGGGTGCCCCGCCGCCCGGTCGTGGCCCTCACCGGCGGCACCCTGGGTTTGCTGGCAGGCCTCACCGGCACCGGCGGCGGCATCTTCCTGACGCCCTGGATGATCCTGCGCTCCTGGCTGCTGCCGAAGCAGGCGGCGGCGGTATCGGTGGCCTTCATCCTGGTGAACTCGCTCGCCGGCCTGGCCGGCCTGGTGCTGCGCCAGGGGGTGGATGCCCTGCCGGATCCGGTGGCTCTCGCGCCGCTGGCGGCGGTGGTGCTGGTCGGCGGCACGATCGGGGCCTACGGCGGCAGCCGCCGCTTTCCGTCGCCGTGGATCCGCCGGCTGCTGGCGGTGGTGCTGGTGATCGCCGCCTGGAAACTGCTGGCCGGCTGAACCTGAGGCGGCCGTTCAACCGGCCAGGCGGGGCTGGAACTGGCGCCGCAGCCACAGCGACACGTACACCAGGGCCACCAGCACCGGCACCTCGATCAGCGGGCCCACCGATCCGGCCAGGGCCTGGCGGGAGCTGACCCCCCAGACGCTGATGCTGACGGCGATGGCCAGCTCGAAGTTGTTGCCGGCGGCGGTGAAGGCCAGGGTGGCGGTTTTCGGATAGCTGAGCCCGTTGCGGCGCCCCACCGCGAACGCCACGCTCCACATGATCGCGAAGTAGAGCAGCAACGGCACGGCCACGCCGGCCAGCCGCAGCGGATCGGCGGTGATCGCCTGGCCCTGGAGAGCGAACATCACCACGATCGTGAACAGCAGGCCGTAGAGCGCGAACGGGCTGATGAACGGGATGAAGCGCTGCTCGAACCAGCGGGGGCCTTTGAGGCGCAGGCCGATGCGGCGGCTGAGGTAGCCCGCGGCCAGCGGCAGCCCCAGGAACACCAGCACCGCCGCGGCGATCTCCACCACCGAGAAGGCCACATCCTGGGTGGCCAGCCCCAGCCAGCCGGGCAGGATCTTGAGGTAGAAGCCACCCAGCAGGGCATAGGCCAGCACCTGGATGATCGAGTTGATCGCCACCAGCAGGGCGGCCGCCTCCCGGTCGCCCTGGGCCAGATCGATCCAGATCAGCACCATGGCGATGCAGGGGGCCAGCCCGATCAGGATCAGGCCGGTGCGGAACTCCGGCTGGCTGGGCAGGAACAGCCAGGCGAGGGAAAACATCAGCGCCGGCCCCAGCCCCCAGACCAGCAGCAACGAGAGCCGCAGCAGGCGCCGATCCCGCGCCGCCTGGCCGAGTTCCTCGTAGTGCACCTTGGCCAGCACCGGGTACATCATCAGCAGCAGCCCCAGGGCGATCGGCAGGGAGGTGTTGCCGATGCGCACGGCATCGAGCCAGCCCTGGATGGCCGGGAACCACCGGCCCAGAAGCAGGCCGCCCACCATCGCCAGCAGGATCCAGAGCGGCAGGTAGCGATCAAGCAGCGACAACCGGGCCAGCACGGCCTTTTCGTCGTCCATGCCATCGGCCCGGCTGATTCCATCAACACTAGTTAATGAATAAAGGGCGCCTGGCGCCGCCCTGTGTCGATCAGGCCGGCTGAGGGGCCTCCGCCACCCGCCGGAGCCGCTGCACCGCATGGGCGACGGGCTGCAGCGAGACGTTCTCCACCGATCGGGCCTGGCCAGCCCCGAAGGGGTTGTCGAGATCGGTGATCAGCAGCAGCAGCTTGATCAGCAGCAGCGAGATCACCCCGATGAAGAACAGGGATTCGGCGAAGGGCTCGATCCGGGAGAGCACCAGCCCGACGATGAGCACCCCGGTGCCGATGTAGGCGATCCCATAGACGGAAGGGACGAACGTGGTGGAGCGGATCACATCGATGCGCTGCACGCCGCGGCGGATGTGGGCCAGCTCCAGCAGCAGGCGCGCCTGCAGTGGGGCTGGATTCCAGCTGCCCAGCTGCTCGATCGACAGTTGCAGCGCGTCCAGCCTCTCCAGCAACTCCGGGGTCGGCCCGGCCTCCCGCATCCAGGCCAGCAGCGCTTCGCTGAAGCCCGCCAGCAGGGCCAGGGATCCCTGCACTTCGGCCTCTGGCCGCAGCAGCCGGATCCCCTGCACCTCCAGGGCGAGGCACTCCAGGGCGGCGGCCAGTTCACCGGGGAGCTTCTCGCCTTCCTTGTAATCCGTCAGCACCCCATTGAGCAGGAAGCCCAGCAGGAACACTTCCGAGGCCACCAAGGCGGAGAACAGCGGATTGGGGGTCAGCACCTCCCAGTGCTCCTGGTGCACCAGCACCCTGCAGGCTTCGATGCCCAGCAGCAGCAGGCTCACCCGGCCGAAGAACCAGAGGCGCCGCAGCACGGATCTGTGCTTCGGCTCGACCGCAGGATCGCTGGAACTCGCAGTCATCACGGCGAACCGAACCGGGGCCAGTCTCGGCGGTCACCCCGGCGGGATCAGTCCTTGATCTTGGCCACCGCCTCCCGTGCCCGCTTCAGGACATCGCCGCTGAGGGGGACGAAGCCCAGTTCGGCCGCCTGCTTCTGGCGCTCCTCCTCCAGCGCCCAGACCAGGAAGGTGCGTAGGGCTTCGGCCTTCTCTTTTCCCTGCCCGCTCTCGAAGGCCAGGATCCAGGTGAAGGCCACGATCGGGTAGCTGGCGTCCCCCTCGGGGTTGCAGTCCTCCCCACCGAGGCGCTCATCCAGCTTGATGTTGTTGAGGGCCGCCGCTCCGGAGCTAGCATCCGGGAGGACGAACTTGCCGGCCTTGTTCTGCAGCGCCGCCGGCTTCACGGCGCCCCGCAGGAAGGCCTGGTTCACATAGCCGATCGTTCCGGCCGTGTTCTGGATGACGCCGGCCACGCCCTCGTTCCCCCGGCCCGCCAGCCCCACGGGCCACTGCACCGCCTTGCCGACGCCCACCTTCTGCTTCCATTCCACCGAGAAGCAGGCCAGCGCATTGGTGAAGTTGAAGGTGGTGCCGGATCCATCGGAGCGGTGCACCACCGTCAGGGGCCTGTCGGGACAGCCCAGGGCGTTCCAGTTGGTGATCTTGCCCAGGAAGATGTCGGCCAGCTGGGCCTGGGTCAGCTTGAGGCCAGGGCAGTCGGGATTGTTGTACGCCGGGCTGATCGTGCCGCCCAGCATGGGAATCTGCACGGCGCCACGTTGGCCCGCCGTGCCGGCCTTGAAGTCCTCGTCACTGAGCGCCTCGTCGGTGGCGCCGAAATCGACGGAGCCGGCCAGGAAGGAGCGCACCCCCTGTCCGGAACCCACCGACTGGTAGTTGACCAGGTGGCCTTCGCTGGTCTTGTAGTCGGCCGCCCAGCGCTGGTAGGCCGGCGCCGGGAAGGAGGCCCCGGCCCCGTTCAGCGACGGCAGCCCCTTTCCGCCCGTGCCGCAGGCGCTGATGCTGAGCGTCAGGGCGGCCAAACCGCCGGGCAGGCAGGCCCGGCGGAGATGGGCGATGGTCCGCGGCTCGGGTGGGGTCATGGCGGGGGAGTGGCGTCACGCTCTCCCTTACATCTACTGCGACGACGTTGCTGCGACGCCGGCGGGCGGGACTTCGTTCAGGGCGTCGCCTCCAGCCCCTCCTCCGTCTCCTGCTCGCGGGGCTGGGCTGGCAGCGGCGGCACGGCCGGCGGCGGCAGCACCTCCAGATCGGCAGGATTCGGTGCGGTTTCCGGGCCGATCAGATCCACGGCCGTGCGTTGCATCACCAGCCGGAAGCGCAGGGGTGCCTGGGTGGTGTTGATGAACTCCTGGACGGCGGCCACCTGCTTGGCCGTGGGCAGGTCCGGATCGGTCACCCGCACCCGGGCCCGGATCAGCGGAGGGTTCTGCTGCCAGTCGATGCTGAGGCCCACCATGTCGATGGCGGGATCGCCGCCGAGGGTGATCGTGCTGCTGCGCAGCCGCTGCTCGATGGCCGCCTCCAGCTGCTGGGCCTTGTTCTCCTGGCGGGTCTGGTTCACCAGGCGGAAGAAGCTGCTGCCCAGGGGGATCACCAGCAGGGCGGTGAGCGCCACGCTCGTGAGGCCGAGACGGCTGTGGAACAGCCGGCGCCGGTACACCTTCTCAAGGGTCCCGAGGGACGCCATCGCCCCCACCATGATTCCCAGCAGGTTGGTGGCGAACAGCAGCAGCGCCCCGTAGGCCTGCATCCAGTCGGAGGAGGCCAGCAGAATCCCCACCACGCACATCGGCGGCACCAGGGCTACGGCGATGGCCAGGCCCGCCAGGGCCGAGATCGCGTCCTTGCGGAGTTTGGCGTACATCGCCACCGCTCCGGCCACCAGGGCCACCCCCAGATCCAGCAGGTTGGGGCTGGTGCGGTTCATCACCTCGCTGCCGAAGCTGGGGAAGGCCACCAGGTGGCTCACGGCCATCGCCAGCAGCACGCAGATCACCACCCCCAGCAACAGGGTGCGCAGGGCCCGCAGGAACATCGGCAGCCGCCCCCGCAGGATCTCGAAGGCCATCGCCTGCAGCGGCAGGATCCAGGGGGCGACCACCATGGCGCCGATCACCACCCCGGGGCTGTTGGCCAGCAGGCCGAGGGTGGCGATCAGGGTGGCGCCGACAGTGAGCACCACGAACACCTGGCTGAAGCTGGCTTCGTGCTCGAACTCCTGCTGCAGCGCAGCCAGCCGACCGTCATCGGATGGGGCGGTGGGGGAGGACGTCATGGCCGCGGCGCGCTTGGACGGCTCCCCAGCCTGCAGCGTCGTCGGGATACCTTCAAGGCCCTGTCCAGCCTTTCACCGCCCGATGGCATGGCTGAATCCTGCAGCAGCGGGCCTGGTGCTGGCCGTCCTTGTGCCCCTGGCCGCCAAGGCAGAAAGCTGGTCCTATCAGCGGCTGGTGGAGGCCTTCGAGCAGCGCGGCTTCACCGTGCTCGGCAGCCACCCCCGCTGCGCCGAGCGCGGTCTGTACGGGCTCTACCTGCGCGAGAGCCGGCGGATCGTGGTCTGCCCCCGCGGCAACCTCAACGACACCCTGCTGCACGAGGGCTGGCATGCGGTGCAATCCCGCTGTCTGCGGGGGCGGCCCCATCTGGGTGAGGAGGACCTGCGTCGGGGCCTGAGCCGGCGCGACCAGCGCGACCTGGCCCGGCTCTACGGCGAGGGCCGCTGGCAGCGGGAAGCGGAGGCCAGGGTCATGGCCCGCCGTGATCCCGTCTCTTACCTGCGCCTCGTGGACGAGCTCTGCGCTGCACCCGTCCCCCCACCGGCTCCGGCGCCGCCGCAGAGCGCGCCTCAGGGCCAGGCGGTGAAGCGCACCGGCTCGTAGCGGGCGATCGCCACACGCCAGCCCCGGATCGCCAGGGCGGCAAGCTCGGAAAGGAAATCGTCCGTGGCGCCGCCGCCGACCCAGCGTGCCTTCAGCTGGGGCAACTGCTCCTGCAGCGTCTCCAGCGGCAGCTCCACCAGCAGCAGGCTGCCGTCCCCGGCGGCCCGCCGCAGGGCGCCCTCCTCACTGCGCTGCCAGAGGCGCAGCAGCAGCTCCAGCACCAGGGTGCGGCCGTCGTCGCCGGGTTCCGCCGCTTCAGCCGCCGCCACGGCCAATGACTTGCCGTTCAGGGGCAGGGCCCGCTTCCCCTCCTGCTCCAGCAGGGCCAGCGCCACCAGATAGGGAGCCTCCGCCATGACCATCGCTCGCACACAGACCCCAGCCTGCTGGATCGACGTCGACAACGTCAGGGAGCCCGGCGAGCATGGAGGTCCGTGGGCTCGTCCCACGCCACCCGAGCCGGATCCATGGACAGCTTCGACGGCAAGATCATCGTGGGCAGTGAGGAGTGGTGCAGCTTCCCGGACGCCGGGTTGCCGGCGATCAAGGCCCGCGTCGATTCCGGCGCCGCCACCTCCGCCCTCCATGCCACCAACATCGTTGCCTTCGACCGCGGTGGGCAGGCCTGGGTGAGCTTCGAGGTGCATCCGCTCCAGGGGGACCGGGCGCTGGTGGTGCGCCATGAGGCCCCCGTGGTGGCCAAGCGGGACGTGCGCAACACCAGCGGCGTCCCGGAGAGCCGCTACGTGATCCGGGAGCGCCTGGTGCTCGGTGAGCAGAGCTGGGAGGTGGAACTCACGCTGGCCAACCGCGATGCCATGGGCTACCGGATGCTGCTCGGCCGCCAGGCCATGGTGGGCCGGATCCTGGTGGACCCGGAGGGCAGCCACCACCTGCGCAGCCTCAGCGCCGAGGAGAGCCGGGCCCTCTATTCCCATGTCCGCAAGCGCGACGACGGTCTGCGGATCGTGCTGCTGGCCAGCAATCCCGACCTCTACAGCAACCGCCGCCTGATCGAGGCCGGCGAGGAACGGGGCCACCACATGCAGTTCCTCAACATCCGCCAGTGCTACATCCGCCTGGATCCCCGCAACCCCGAGGTCCACTACCGCGGCGGTGATGTGCTCGGCGCGGTGGATGCCGTGATCCCGCGCATCCGCCCCAGTGTCACCTTCTACGGCTGCGCCGTGACGCGGCAGTTCGAATCGATGGGGGTGCCGTCCCTCAACAGCGCCCAGGCGATCACCGTCTCCCGCGACAAGCTGTTCGCCTCCCAGGAGTTCGTCCGCGCCGGGCTCAACACCCCGGTCACGGGCTTCGCCGATTCGCCGCTCGACACCGTCGACCTGATCCGCATGGTGGGCGGCGCCCCCCTGATTGTGAAGCTGCTGGAGGGGGCCCAGGGCAAGGGCGTCGTCCTGGCCGAAACCCAGAAGGCGGCCGAAAGCGTCATCAATGCCCTGCAGAGCCTCGACGCCAACCTGCTGGTGCAGGAATTCATCAAGGAGGCCGGCGGTACGGATCTGCGCTGCTTTGTGGTCGGCGGCAAGGTTGTGGCCGCCATCGAGCGAACGGCAGCCGAGGGGGAGTTCCGGGCCAACCTGCACCAGGGGGGATCGGCCCGGACCGTGCAGCTCGATGCCCCCGAGAAACAGATGGCCATCAAGGCCTGCAAGGCCCTCGGGCTCGACGTGGCCGGCGTCGACATCCTCCGCTCCCACCGCGGGCCCCTGCTGCTGGAGGTGAACTCCAGCCCCGGGCTCGAGGGGATCGAAGCGGCCACCGGCCTGGATCTGGCCGGCAAGATGATCCAGAAGCTGGAGCGCAAACTCGGCTGGGGTCGTCCCGCCGGCCAGGAGACCGCCGCCGCCGCTCCGCAGCCCTGAGCCATGCCGTCGGCCTACGGTGCCGCCATGGCCGCTGACGCCACCCCTTACCTGGAGCTGCAATCCGTCGAGGCCTGGCTCGGCCCCCGCCGGGTGTTCGAGGATCTCTCCCTGCGCCTGCACCGCGGCGAGCACACCGTGGTGCTGGGGCCCAACGGCTCCGGCAAGAGCTCGCTGGTGAAGCTGCTCAGCCGCGAGCTCTACCCCGTGGTGAAGCCCGGCTCCTCCCTGCGGATCTTCAGCAGCGAGACGGTGAACCTCTGGGAACTGCGCGGCCGCATCGGCCTGGTGTCCCAGGATCTGCACGCCGCCTACGTCGGCCGGGTTCCCGCCGACGATGTGGTGCTCTCCGGCTTCTTCGGTTCGGTGGGCATCGGCCGCAGCCAGGTGGCCACCGGCGCCCAGCGGCGGCGCGTGATGGAGCTGATGCAGCAGCTGGGGCTTGCCGACCTGGCCGCTCACCCCTACGGCCAACTCTCCGAGGGCCAGCGGCGGCGGCTGCTGCTGGCTCGGGCCCTGGTGCATGGCCCCGAGGTGCTGGTGCTGGATGAACCCACCAACGGGCTCGATCTGAAGGCGAAACACCAGCTGCTGGCGATCCTCCGCGAGCTGGCCCGTGCCGGCACCACCCTGCTGCTGGTGACCCACCAGATCGAGGCGATCCTGCCGGAGATCCGCCGTTGCGTGCTGCTGCGCGAGGGAAAGGTGGTGGGCGACGGCCCCACGGAGGCCCTGCTGCGGGATGCCCCCCTCAGCGCCCTGTTTGACACCCCCCTGCGGGTGTGTGAGGCGAACGGTTACCGGCAGGTGTTGCCGGCGGGCTGAGCCGCCATCATGCGGGACACGTGCCGTGGCTTCCGGGTGCCCCGTCCGATCCGTCTGCCCCGTCGCCTCCGGCCGCTGCTGGCGTTCCTGATCGCCTGCCTTCTGCCGCTGATGGGCCTGTCCTCGGCGGCGTTCTCCGTCGGGCAGGGGGCAGCCCCCCCTGCCCCGGCCCGGAACACCTACGTGTCCCTGGAGAGCCAGCCCTTCCATGGCCGGCTGCTGGAGCTGAAGCAGCAATGGACCGACGCCCCCCTCGACCAGGTTGTCGGGGACAGCCCGCGGGCCACCCTGCTGAACTTCTACGTGGTGATGGCCCAGGTGAGCCGGGACATCGCGCGGATCGAGGCCAAGGCTGCGGCCACACCCGGGCTGTTCTGGTCCAGCGCGGTGCGTCAAGAACTGGCGCTGATCAACAGCTACTTCGTGGAGGCGGTGAAGGCCCTGGATGTGTCGGAGATCCCCCAGAGCATCCGGGCGGATTTCGCCGATGAATATGCCCTCAAGCTCAAAGTGATTCTCGATTATGTCTTCACCCACAGCCGCAAGTCTTTCGAGATTCCTGATGCGGCCGGAATGAAGGCCCTGAACGAGAAACGGGTGAACCCCAGCGCCAGCTGGACCATCCCGGGCACCTCCATCACCCTCACGGATCTGGGGCCTGAAGGGGGCCGTGATCGCGGCTACCGGTTCTCCGCCTTCACCGTGGCCCAGATCCCCAGCCTCTACGAGGAGATCAGGAATCAGCGAGCGCCCTCCGCCGGCGACTCCAGCCTGCTGACGCCAGCGATCTATGACTCCTTCAGCCTCAGGCCCGGCCACATCCTGCCGCCCAAGTGGTACCTGAGCATTCCCGACGGCTTCCGCCGCAACGTGCTGGAGTCCCATCTGTGGGACCAGACCCTGTTCCAGATCCTGGTGGCCCTGCTGGCGCTTTCTGTTTTCGCCTTCGTCCAGTTCCGGTTGGTGCTGGCCCTCCTGGGCACCTATCGGATGACCGAACGGTCCGCCCGGAAGGACCTCACACCCATGGCGATCTGGGGACTGGACAACATCGCCTGGCAGCGGGTGTTGCTGGCCGGGGTTTCCCTGCCCATCACCCGACTGGTGGAACTGCTGATCAATCATTACGTCAACATCACCGGCCTGCCCCTGCAGCTGCTGATGTATCTGCTCTACACGCTGTACTTCTGCTGGGCCGGGCTGTTCAGCTTCTTCCTGATGGAGGCCCTCGGCCGCAGCCTGGCCGAATGGGTCACGATTCTGCGCGGCCGGCGCAACGCCCTGCAGCTGAGCCGCGTCAGCAATCTGGTGATGCCCGTCTGCCGGGTGCTGGGCGCCATCATCGGCATCTCCCTGATGTACCGGCTGCTGATCCTGCTGGGCCTGCCGGGCTCCACCGTTCTGGCCTTCTCCGCCGTGCCTGGCCTGGCCATCGGCCTCGGGGCCTCGAAGCTGCTGGGCAACCTGTTCGCCGGCCTGTCGATCCAGACCGACCGTCCCCTGCGGGTGGGGGAGTTCTGCCGCATCGGCAGCAATCTGGGCTACGTCACCAAGATCGGTCTGCGCTCCCTGGAGTTGCAGACCCACGAGAGCCGCATCACCATCCCCAATTCGGTCGTTGATGAGGAGACGATCGTCAACTATTCCCTGCGATCGGGTCAGGCACCGGATGCGGTGTTGCATGTCTTCGAATTGCACCTGCCCCTGCCGGCCGAACTCACGCCCGACCAGCTGGATGATCTGCTGCATTACGGCCGCCTGTACCTCACCGATCTGCCGGGATTGTCCGCTGCCCAGGTGTTCCTCGACCAGGCGATGGCCGATGGGGAGCTGCTGCTGCGCTGCTGCGGCCAGATCCACGCCCCCAACTGGACTGACTACCTCACCCTGCGGGAAGCGGTCCTGCTGCGGCTGCGTCAGATCCTGGATCAGGTGATCCGCTCCCGCATGGTGATCGGCGTGGCCTACGACACCAGCCCGGAGCAGCTGCAGCGCCTCCCCGATCTGATCGCCTCTCTGTTTGATGCCGAGCCCCTGGCCGCCTTCCGGGCCTGTCGCCTGATGGCCATCAGCGACTTCAGCTACGACTTCACCTACGACTACCGCTCCGCCCAGCCCACCTATGCGGCGTTCAAGGATGAGGTGGCCCGGCTCAACCGGGCCCTGCTGGCCCTGTTCGCCGCCGAGGGCATCGAGATCCCCTACCCCACCCAGGCGGAGGTCCAGCTGAATGGCTGAGCTGACCCTCCAGACCCTGGGGGGCTGCGGCCTGGCGATCGGCGCCTATCCCCGCTTTCGGTACGACGCCCGAGGCGGCGGGGGGGTGGGACGGCTCAGCGAGGGGGACAGTACCGGTTCGCAGCGGCTCCGTTTCGACCCCGACGCCTTGTGCATCCCGCCGCTGGACTCGCGCACCACCCGGTTCCTGGGCCTGCCCTTGCCCCCGGGGCTGGCGATCACGATCCACCCCCAGCAGCTCGATGGCAGCCTCGATGGCGCCTCCGGAGCCATGGCGCTGCGGTTCTGCGCCCGCTTCCGCTTCACCATCGGCTCGCTCTATCGGGCACCGGATCTGATCGTCGAAACAACGCTCCGCACCGGGCCGGTGCAGGGTCGCCGCCACCAGGCCACGGGCCAGCCCCTCGATGGGGCAGGCCTGGCGCAGCTGGTGGGGGTGGCCACCATCGCCCCCAGTGGCGATCCGTTTCTCGACCGGTTCCTGGGTCTGCCCGATGAGGCCCTGGCGCTGCTGCGTTGCCGGTTTGGGCCGCTGCCGCCGGACGGTCGGGACTTACCTTGACCCCCTCGACGCCCGATCCCGCCATGCATCCCCTGCCGTTGCATCTCGGAGCGGGCAGCGATCTGCGCGCCAGCCTCGAGCAGCTGGGAACCCAGGCCGGCGCCTCCGGGTTCGTGCTCGGGGTCGTGGGTGACCTCTCCCAGGCGGCCTTCCAGTGCCCGGGCCAGGCCGAACCCACCGTGCTGCAGGGTCACCTGGAGATCATCACCCTGCAGGGCACCGTGGCGCCCCAGGGGGTGCATCTGCACCTGAGCCTGTCCGATGGCGAGTGCCAGGTGTGGGGCGGCCACCTCGAGCACGGCAGCCTGGTGCTCAGAGGTGCCGACCTGCTGGTGGGCTTCCTGCCCACGCCCGCACCCCAGGAGTCAATGGCGGCAACGGCCCGGCCCTCGGACCCGGTCGCCCCCAGCCAGCCGCGGGTGGAGATCGCCGTGCGGAGCGGCTGCCCTTTTTCGGTTCGGGCCCTGCGCATGCTGCGCACCCTCGGCATCCCCCACGTGGTGCAGCTGGCCGACGACGAGGGTCTCCGTCAGGAGGTCGCCGAACGCAGCGGCCGCAGCTCCATGCCCCAGGTGTTCATTGATGGCGAGCCCATCGGCGGCTACGACGCCTTGGCCGATCTGCACGGCCGCGGCGCCCTCGACCATCTGCGCTGAGGGGACAATCCCCGCTCACGGGACAGGTCAGGAAACTGCCTCTTGAACCGGGCCACCTTCGACTGATCGTGGATCACGACGGACGGGTGGGCCGGGTTGCGGGCGACGAAGTCCTGGTGGTCGACCTTGGCGGGGGTGAAGCCCCGCCAGTCCTCCACCGTGGTGGCGGTCGGCCGCGGCAGCGCCGGAGCGGTTCACCAGGGCGATGGTGGCCGCAGCCACCCGGCGCTGCTCCGGGTCGGTGGGGAAGATCGCAGAGCGCTACTGGGAACCCACACCCGGACCCTGGCGGTTCCGCTCGGTGGGATCGCGGGCGACGGCGAAGAACACTCTCAGCAGCTGGCCGTAGCTCACCCGGGCCGGGTTGTAGGTGATGTGGATGCCCTCGGCGTGGCCGGTGTCGCCGCCACTCACCCGCTCATAGGCGGCGGTGGCCGGGCTGCCGCCGGTGTATCCGGTCACCACCTCGGTGACACCTTTGACGTGCTCGAACACCGCCTCCATGCCCCAGAAGCAACCCCCTGCCAGGACCGCCGTGATCAGCGGCAACGCCAGCAGGCTGACAGCCAAGGCCGAGAGGGGGGCAGCTGGGGTGAGGTGCGGCGACAGTCCCATCGGCGGAAACGCGGGGGATGGTGGAACGACCGGCCAGGCCGGCCGTTGGATTTCCCCGTAAGGTCGATCACAGAGAAGGAACCTCCATGGCAGCCCGCCTCGCCATCGGACCGGTGGACGTGAGTCCTGAGGTGCGCGAGTGGGTGGATCGTGAAACGCTGCAGCGCCTGGTGGCCCGCCATCGCCGTGGCGACTGGGGCGTGGTGGATGCCCGCGATGCCCGGGACAACACCATCGCCGCCTACCGCCAGCAGGGGTCCCTGCGCAGCGTCTTTGACCTCGGCCAGGGCCTGCAGGTGTGGATCCTCACCCATGATCTCGGCACCGACCGGCTGCACACCTTGGTGCTGCTGCCCAGCGACGAGTAGGACCTCGGGGTGCTCCGTTGGGCACTGTTGATTCCGGAGGAGCTGAAGAATGGCAAGACTCTCTCACATTGAACAGGCCGAACTCGCCAGGCGATCGCTGATGCCCAACATGCGCACCTGGCAGCATCTTTGTTTTTGCATGAAGCGCTTCTTTCTCCTCACCGAGGATGTTCGCGCCCTTTCCCCAGGCTTCTGTATGTACAGAGTGGCACTGTCTTTATAATTTCTTTCGTCTGATTGTGTTGCTTCTCCCCTGGACTGGGCACGGAGATGTCGTAAAAGGGGTTCGAATGCTGTCTGGGGCCTGAAACATGATTGAGCTTCCCCAGTCCAGGTGTCATTTCCAGTCCCGGCCCCAGGGGATGTCGCGCCTTGGCGCCGAAGCACGCCTTGCCTTGGTGGGGTGGACGCAGGCTGACGAGCTCGCTGCCCTTGAGGTCGTCTGGGAGAGCCTCTGCCAGGATGCCGCCAGTGCCGGAACGTCGCTCCTGTCACCCGGGCTCTCCAGTGCCCCCCAACCGCCTGTCGGCGGACAGCGTCCCCTGCGCCAGCGGAATCGTCTGGCTGAGGTCTCCAGACGCTTGGCCTCCTGAGCTTTTCTTCTCCTTTCTCAATCGTTCGTGGTGAAGGATTGTATGGATCTTCCGCCGCACGCTGAGCGCTGTAACGATCCCCGTTGCTTCGCTCTGAATCCAGTAAGAATCGCGGCTTGACATCGTCGGCGGGCAAGTCCACCTGAGGAGCTCTTTTCCTCGAGCTCCTGCCCGTTGCGATGCTCTTCTCCCTGCCCTTTGTGTTGTTTTCCCATGGCCCTGGTCCAAGCCCCTTCCCTTGGCATCGAGCGTTTCGCGGATGATCGCAACAAGGAGAACTGGTCGAAGGCATCGCCGCAGGATCGAGATGGCATCATCCGGCTGGTCTATCAGCAGGTGCTGGGTCAGCAGTATGTGATGCAGAACGAGCGCCTTGTCGGTGCTGAGTCCCTCTTCCGAAACGGCTACCTCACCGTGCAGGAATTCGTGCGCACCCTGGCCAGAAGCGGGCTCTATCGCGCCCGTTTCTTTGAATCCTGCAATCCTTACCGCTTCATCGAGCTCAACCACAAGCACCTCCTCGGCCGGGCTCCCCACAACAAGGCCGAGATGCTGCACCACTTCACGATCCTGCAGGAGCACGGCTACGACGCCGAGATCGATTCCTACATCGACAGCCCCGAGTATCAGGAGCGCTTCGGTTCCGATGTGGTGCCCTATCTCCACGGCTGGGACTATTCCGCCGGCCACCAGGGTCAGCAGTTCTCCTGGCTGATGCAGTTGGCCGGTGGCGCCGCTGCTTCGGTGAAGGGTGACAGCGCCGGCACCCGCTTCAAGCTCGGTCGGGCCCTGCACCAGGACCGGGCGGTGACGGTGTCGGTCAGGCGTCCCCGCTTCAGCGGAGAATCCTTCTTCCAGGCCAACCTGGCCCAGGGGGGTGCCAGCGTGGATGGCCCGGTCCCCCGGAACGGCCAGCCCAGCGATGCCTCCCGCGGCCACCGGGCGGAGGCCCTGGTGGTGTCGGCCGGCGTGCGTGGCACCAGCGGCTCCAGTGGCCGGGTGGCCACCATCACCGCCACCGGGCTGGTGAACAACGCCGTGGTGCGCAGCGGCGCCTACGTGATGCGGGTGCCCTACAGCCGCATGAATGAGGCCCTGCAGAGGGTGCAGCGCCTTGGTGGCCGGGTGGTGCGCGTCAGCGTCAACTGAGTCAGCGCCCGGGGGGTCAGGGCCGCAGGTCCACCCCCCTCCGGGCCAGCAGCTGGCGGCAGGCCATCAGGGCCGAGAGGCTCACCCCCGCCGTGCCCTCGCCGGGGTGGATGGCATCGCCGCAGAGCCACAGGCCCGCCAAGGGGGTGCGGCTGGCCAGGCCGAAGGGTCCGAAACGGCTGGGGTGCTGGCCCAGGCCACCCACATAGCCCATGGGCCGGCCGGTCCAGCCGGCAAACCCCCGGGGGGTGGCCAGCTCCCCGTGCAGCCAGTCGGCAGGCCCCACCCCCAGCAATTGCTCCAGGCCGGCCTGGATCGCGGCCATCGCCTGCCGCTTGCGGGCCTGATAGGCGGGCTCGTCCCCCCCGAACCAGGGGCGGGCCGGGGTGAACACACTGGCGATCACCGTGGCCCGGCCGTCGGGCGCTCGGCCGTCGCCCTCCTGGCTCACCGAGACGAACAGGGAGCCGGGGTCAGGGTCCGCCAGCTGCAGATGGCTGGGGCACCCCGGCGGCAGCTTGTCCCGCTCGATGGCTCCGTAGAACACCAGGGCCCCGCTGGGTTCATGCAGGTTCTCAAGCCGACGGCGGTAGCCGGCAGGCAGGGCGTCCCCCAGCAGGGCAGGCAGGGTCTGGGGGGGCAGCGTGATGACCACCTCGTCGGCCGCCAGGGTGAAATCCGCCTCCGGGGCGCCGGAGTTGCCGGAGCGAGCCATCAGGCGCCGGCCCGTGATCCGCCAATGCTCGCCCGGCCGTGCGGGCGGCTCCAGCCGATCGACGCGGTGCCGCAGCCACAATCGACCGCCCTGCTGCACCAGGGCCTGCTCGAGGCTGTCGCTGAGGGCCTGCATCGAAACCTTCAGATGCCAGAGGCCCAGGGGTTCCTGCACCATCGCCAGCACCGTGGCCCCGTAAAGCGCGGCCGTGCGATCGGCTGGCTCCTGGGAGTAGAGCTTCAGCTGCAGGTCGAGGAAGCGCCGTAATCGGCCATCGGCGGCGCAGCCTGTGATCCGCAGCAGGTCGGCCACCGTGGCGAAGCTGAGCAGGCCGCTGGCCAGCGTGCCTGGACCAACCGCCCCCAGCAGTTGGCCCAGATCCCACCAGGTGCGGGGCGGCAGCACCGGATCCTGCGAGGCGAAGGTCCAGTTGGCCCGGTGCACGGCATCGCAGAGGGCCCAGAAGCGGCCACTGCCGGGGAACTGGCTGAGCCGCTCCTGGTGCCAGCGCTCCGGGTCGCGCCAGATCGACACCGGTGGGCGGCCATCGGCCAGATCCACCACGCAGCCGGGGTCCAGCGGCACCGCGGCTGGCGGCGCCACCCCCAGATGGCGGAACAGCCGCGCGTGGATGCCGGCGGGGTGGCCAGCACCACCGTCCTCCAGCCCCGCCACCTGGGTGGCCCCCACGTCGAACACGTATAGCCCACGCCGGAAGGTGCCGGCACAGCCACCGCTCTGGCGATGGGCCTCGAGCAGTTCCACCTGAAGCCCATGCTTCGCCAGCAGCGCCGCCGCTGTGAGGCCGGCGATGCCAGCGCCCACCACCACCACCTCTGTCCTGGATTCGTCGCTGGAGATCAACGCTGCTTGGAGGCCTCGGTGCCGATGCTGGCAGGCAGGGACTCATGGACGTGGCTGCTTCCTTCGGACGGTCCGCAGAGGGGCAGATGCCCAGGCTGGCCGTCGAACCACGGGAGACCTGGATGCATTTCGGGAGCTGATGATGTGCAGCGGCTGAACCGGGATCGGGCCAGGCTCCATGACAGTGGCATGAATTCCTGTAGGCCTCTGAAATAATTATCAATTGGTCTCTGACATCTCGGCATCTCTAAACCTGTAATTGCAATGTTGCACGACTGCTGCGCTATTGCAGCATAAAAATAATCTCTTTCCTTGTTCTATTAGACGCTTCCGCTGAAAGAAAGGCGCGATATCTTGGAATCTGGTTATAGTTTGTTTGCGACGTCCTGCACCCCGGAAGCTTCGCGATGACTTGAAATCTTTCTGTATTCGGCGCCTTGAAAGGTGATCTGTCCCGTTGGGCTCTCGCCAAAGTGCTGTTCGCAGGTGCTGTTGCCACCGCTTTCGCCACCACCCTGTCGGCCGGTCCTGCCAAGGCCGACGCGATCACCACCTGAGGGATCGCCGCTGATCTGTCGGTCGGCGATAGGATCATCTCCAACATCATCTGCAGTGGCGTTGGTGCGAAGACCCAGATCCGTTTTGCCGGGGCAGGGATTGTGTACGATTTCTGTACCACCATCAGTGGGCTGACCCAGTCCGGGTCCATCGCCTACACCATTGCCATCACCAATCCCCTGGCCTTTGAGTTCCAGGTTGTCGGCCTTGGCGCCGGTTGCGCCTTTCCCGAGCTGGGTGGGTGCACGGTGACCAAGAACGTCAACTGGAGCGGCGGTTCCACATCGCTGGTGGCCGTCAACGGAATCCCACCGGCCTCGTGCGTGTTTGCTCCTGGCGTTTCGACGCTCAACATTGAGGACGTGTTCTTTGCCGGGGGACAAACAGTCGTTTCCGTTGTCAACAACTCCTTCGTCCTGAGGGCAGCGCAGGCACCGCCGGAGTCCGTCCCCGGACCTCTCCCCATCCTGGGCGCCGCTGCCGCCTTCGGCTTCAGCCGCAAGCCCAGGGTACGGATCAGGAAGCCAGCCGTAGCGGTCTGACTGACCTCTTTCCCCCGATCGCCGATCCTTCGTCGCCGTCAGGCAGGGATTTCTTTGCGCACTCCTCTCCTCGTGCTGGATGGGTCCGCCGGGTCAGGCTGGAGCGCTTCACCGCGTCGCCCCATGCCTCCCCCTGATCCCTTCGTCCCCTGGCTGGCCGAGCGCCTCGGGGTGGAGCTGATGCGCTGCAATCCAGTGGGCGGCGGCTGCATCCACAGCGCCTGGCGACTGGATCTGGCCGACGGCAGCCGGCTGTTCGCCAAAACCAACGGGGCCTCCTCCTTGCCGCTCCTTGAGGCCGAGGCTGAAGGGCTCCAAGCTCTGGCGATGGGGGCAGGCGAGGCAGGGCCGCTTGTGCCCGTGCCCATGGCCTGTGGCTTGGCGGGACCCTCGGCCGTCCTGGTGCTTTCCTGGCTTGAGCTAGAGGGTGGCCGCTCCGCGGCGAAGGTGCCGCAATGGCTTCGCTTCGGGGCTGCACTGGCGGGTCTGCATCGGCGCAGCCTCGCCCTCACTTGCGCGGTGGGGGATCGGGGCGGAGCCTTCTTCGGCTGGCCCCGCGACAACGTCATTGGTGCCTTCCCCCAGCGCAACGGCTGGGACGACGACTGGGGCCGATTCTTCGTGGAGCGGCGCCTGGCACCCCAGCTGGAGCACCTGGCCAGCAGCGGCACACCCCTGCGGCAGGCCCAGTCGCTATTGGAGCGTGCCGGCCACTGGCTGGTGGACCACCGGCCCGATCCCTGCCTGGTGCACGGCGATCTCTGGAGCGGCAACGCCGCCATCAGCGCCTGCGGCCAGGGGGCGATCTTCGATCCGGCGGTCCACCGGGGCGACCGGGAGGTGGACCTGGCCATGGCGCGTCTGTTCGGGGGCTTTCCCGAGGCGTTCTTCGAGGGCTACGACGCAGCCTGGCCCCTGCCGGCAGGCCACCGTTTCCGCCGCGATCTGTACAACCTCTATCACCTGCTCAACCACGCCAACCTCTTCGGCGGCAGCTACCTGGGCCAGTGCCAGGCTCGCATCGATGCTCTCCTGGCCCCAGGTGCGGACCGGGAGAGGGGGTGATGCTGCTGGGGAGTCAGCTCAGGTATTCCTTGCGCAGGGTCTGGAGCTTGGCCATCACGGCCGAGCGCTTTTCACCCGTGGTGAGGTTGTTCCAGCTCCAGCTGCCCACCACCACCAGTCCGAGCAGTTCCAGCAGCCCCGGCACGATCGGCAGCAGGTTGATGGTGTCGAGCACGCCCTTGATCAGGATCTGGGCCACGATCACCGCCAGCAGCACGCCCGAGGCCTTGCCGATGCGGCCCACCTGGCTCCAGTCCACCTTGTCGAGGGTTTCATTGACCTTGCCGATCACTTCGCTGTAGCGCTCGGTGAAATCCACCTCTGCGGCGCTGCTGGTGGTGTCGTCCTGCATGGTCTCCTTCACCTCGGTCGTGCTGTCGATCATGGAAGGAGAGGTCTCCTGACGGAATGACGCATAACGTACCGGGATGAACCCTGAGACGCCAGAGGAACTTTGCCTCGGTCGGCAGGCGCTGACGGTGCTGGAGGCCGTTCTGGAGGCGGCCGCCCCTGAGGAGGGCTGTGCCCTGCTGCTCGGAAGCCGTGATCCCTGGTGCGTCCGGCGTGTCTGGCCCTGCCTCAATGTCTGGGAGCCGGCGGCCGAGCGCCGCCGCCGCTTCGCCCTCGATCCGCGGGAGCAGCTGCTGGCGCAGAAGTGGGCCCGCTCCCGGGGGCTGAGCGTGTTGGGATCGGCCCACAGCCATCCTCTCTCGGAGCCCGTGCCTTCGGCTCTGGATCGGTCCCTGGCCTTCGCCCCCACCCTGATGCTGATCCTGGGGCAAGGCCCCGCAGCAGGGGAGCCCCGTTCCCTGGCCTGCTGGTGGTTGCCGGAGCAGGGCAGCCCCCGGCGGTTGACGTGGAGAATGGACGGTTAGTGCGTTGTGGATCTCCACCGCCATGCTTCCTCCCGACACCAGCACCGTCCAGCTCAGCCCCGATGAGGTGGTGCGCTTCTCCCGCCACCTGATCCTGCCGGAGATCGGCATGGAGGGGCAGAAGCGGCTCAAGGCGGCCTCGGTGCTGTGCGTTGGCACCGGCGGCCTCGGTTCGCCCCTGCTGCTCTATCTGGCCGCCGCCGGCGTGGGCCGGCTGGGCATCGTCGACTTCGACGTGGTGGACCACAGCAACCTGCAGCGCCAGGTGATCCACGGCACCAGCTGGGTGGGCAAGCCCAAGATCGAATCGGCCAAAGCCCGGATCCACGAGATCAACCCCCACTGCCAGGTGGATCTCTACGAAACGGCCCTCAGCAGCGACAACGCCCTCGAGATCATCGCCGGCTACGACATCGTCTGCGACGGCACCGACAACTTCCCCACCCGCTACCTGGTCAACGACGCCTGCGTGCTGCTCGGCAAGCCGAACGTGTATGGCTCGATCTTCCGCTTCGAGGGCCAGGCCACGGTCTTCAACTTCGAGGGGGGGCCCAACTACCGGGATCTGTTCCCCGAACCGCCGCCGCCGGGGATGGTGCCCTCCTGTGCCGAAGGGGGTGTGGTGGGGGTGCTCCCGGGGATCATCGGCGTCATCCAGGCCACCGAGACGGTCAAGCTGATCACCAGC
Organism: Synechococcus sp. UW140; assembly: GCA_943372935.1. GTDB lineage: Bacteria > Cyanobacteriota > Cyanobacteriia > PCC-6307 > Cyanobiaceae > Cyanobium. The sequence goes on along the minus strand of CALSAP010000010.1, from coordinate 35,236 downwards.
ATCGGCACCAGCCTCAGCGGCCGCCTCCTGCTCTTCGATGCCCTCAAGATGAGCTTCCGGGAGCTGAAGCTGCGCCCCAATCCGGAGCGCCCCGTGATCGACAAGCTGATCGATTACCAGGAGTTCTGCGGCGTGGGGGGCTCGGCCCCCGGCCAGGAGGAGGCGGGCAGCGTGCCCACGATCAGCGTGAGCGACCTCAAGGCGTTGCTCGACGGCCCGCAGGACGATCTGCTTCTGCTCGATGTGCGCAATCCACCGGAAGCCGAGATCGCGGTGATTCCCGGCGCGGTGCTGGTGCCCCTCGATCGCATCGAGAGTGGCGAGGCGATCGAGGAGGTGCGGCGCCTGGCCAACGGCAAACGGCTCTACGTGCACTGCAAGCTGGGCGGTCGATCCGCCAAGGCCCTGATCGCCCTGGCCCGCCACGGCATCGACGGGGTGAACGTGCAGGGCGGCATCGACGCCTGGAGCCAGGAGGTGGATCCTGACGTCCCGCGCTACTGAGACCCTCACCCCGGCCAGGAGGCGCTGGCTGGAGCGGCGGCGTCAGGAAGCCCGGCGCCTGATCGCCCTCGAGAAGCGCTTCCTGCCGCTCCTGCTCTCGGCCCTGCTGCCGATCCTTGTGATGCCGCTCACGGCCACGCGTGGGTGGCCGGGCCAGGTCCTTCTGGCCCTGGTCTTCAATCTGCTGATCCTGCAGTCGATCCTCACCCTGCCGGTGATCGCCGGGGTGAGCTACGCCAGGCTGCGCCAGGAGATCTTCCGGGGGATCGGGGTGGTCGGGGGCGCCGGACTCTGGTTGCCGGTGCTCACCGGGACCTGGCACGGCGGTCTGTTCCGGGCCGTGGAAATGGTGCTGCTGAGCCTGTTCTTCCTGGCCACCTCCATGCGGCTGGTGCGCCTGCTGGCCCGGGTGCCGCGGGTGAACGTGCAGGTGATGGCCGGCGCTGCGGCGGGTTATCTGCATCTGGGTCTCACCGGCGGTGTGCTGGCCACCGCCACCCAGGTGCTCGTCCCCGGCAGCTTCAGCCTCGGCGCGGCCGCCAGCCACCAGGTGCTGCTCGATCGCCTCACCTACTTCAGCTTTGTCACCATCGCCGGCGTCGGCTACGGCGATGTGCTGCCGGCCAATGCGGTGGGGGAGCGCTTCGTCATCCTCCTCAGCGTCGCCAGCACCCTCTATGTGGCCCTGCTGGTGGGCCTGCTGCTGGGGCGCTTCATCGCCTCGGAGGAGGTGGAGATGCTGGAGGAGGACGAACTGGGCCTCGACCGGGTCGATGGGTCGGGGAACCCCTGAAAGCGGCCCTCCACATCAGCAGTTCCCTGATCTTCAGGCTCAGTAGTCGACGCCGCGCTTGAGGTCGACGCCCCGCTCGGCGTAGTGCTTGTGGCACACCATCTCGGAGTGGACGCTGGCCAGATCGAAGTAGGCCGGCCGGCTCTTGCAGCGCCCCGTGATGATCACCTCGGTTTCGGTGGGCTTGCGCAGCAGGGTCTGGACGATCGGCTCCACCGGCAGCAGTTCCAGATCCACCGTCGGGTTGAGTTCGTCGAGGATCACGGTCTTGTAGAGGCCGCTGGCGATCGCGGCCCGGGCGATCTCCCAGGCCCGCTCCGCCTCCACGTAGTCGATCGGCTGCTGCTGCCCGCGCCAGACGATCGCGTCCCGCCCCGAGCGCAGATGATCCACCAGATGGGGGTAGCTCTCCCGCAGGGCGGCGATCGCCGCGTCCTCGGTGTAGCCCGCCCCGCCCTTGAGCCACTGCAGGATCAGCACCCGGTGGCTCTTGTCCTGGCTGATGCCCCGGCCGATGGCCTGCAGGCCCTTGCCCAGGGCACTGGTGGACTTGCCCTTGCCTTCCCCGGTGTAGATCTCCAGGCCCTCCAACCCTTGCTGGGGGCCCCTGTGGGCCCGCATCTCCGAGTGCAGGTCGGCCAGCTGCACCAGCTGGCGCGGTGCGCCCCGGCCGGTGCAGATCATCTCCATCCCCGGCGGCTTGGTGGCCAGGGTGCGCACCACCTCCTCGGTGTCGAGCAGGCCCAGGTCGAGCACGGGGTTGAGTTCGTCGAGCACCACCACCGAATAGAGGTTGCTGGCGATCGCCCCCTTGGCGATGTCCCAGCCCCGCTGGGCCTCCTGGTGGTCGAAGCGGGTGGCCTCCGCGGCGCTGAAGTAATCCCCCCGGCCGGTGCGCACCTGGTCGATCAGGTGGGGGAAGCCCTGCTGCAGGGCCTCGATGGCGCTGTCCTCGTCGTAGGCGCGGCCGGGCCCCTTGAGGAACCGCAGCAGCAGCACCCGGGTGCGCTTCTGCTCGCAGATGCCCAGCCCGATGGTGCGCAGCACCACCCCCAGGGCCGCCTGGCTCTTGCCCTTGCCTTCCCCGTCATAGACGTGCAGCTGCCCATGGGCACGCTCGTCGCTGCCGGCGGCCGTGCGGATGCCGATGCCCCGCCCGGTGCCGCGCTGGGGGGTCTGGGTGCTGCGGGCGGCGGGGGGCATGGGCGGGGGGTTCCGATCCGGATGCTACCCAGCCTTGCCAGGATCTACGCCATGTCCACACCCGGCCGCCTCCACCTGCTCGAAGCCCTGCCCGCCCCCCTGGACCGGGGCCTGGAGGCGCTCTGCAGGCAGCTTGACGGCTTCCCGCAGGTGGTGGTGGCCTACTCCGGCGGTGTCGACAGCGCCCTGGTGGCCGCCCTGGCCGGCGACCGGCTGGGGGAGCGGGCCCTGGCGATCACCGGCGTTTCGCCGGCCCTGGCGCCCCACCTGCGCCGGGAGGCCAGCGCCCAGGCCCGCTGGCTGGGCCTGCGCCACCGGGAGCTGCCCACCGCCGAGCTGGCAGACCCCACCTACACCAGCAACCCGGAGGACCGCTGCTATGCCTGCAAGCGGGAGTTGCATCGCCTGTTGGCCCCGATCGCCGCCGCCGCCCAGGGGGCCCAGGTTCTGGACGGGGTCAACCTCGACGACCTGGGCGATCACCGCCCAGGGATCCGTGCCGCCCGCGAATACGGCGTGCGCTCCCCCCTGGCCGAGGCCGGCATCGACAAGGCGGGGGTGCGCCAGCTCTCCCGGGCCCTGGGCCTGCCCTGGTGGGACAAGCCGGCCCAGCCCTGCCTGGCCTCCCGTTTCCCCTACGGCGAGCCGATCGATGCCCCCCGGCTGGCCAGGGTGGCTGCCGCCGAGGACTGGTTGCGCCAGCGCGGCTTCCCTGAACTGCGGGTCCGCAGCCAGGGGGAGACGGCGCGCATTGAAATACCCGCCGCCGGTTTGCCGGCGGCGCTGGATTCTCTCGCCCATGGTGAGCTGCGCCCCCAGTTGGTGGAGGCCTTCAGGCGCCTCGGCTTCGCCGCCGTGGCCCTGGATCTGGAGGGGCTGGTGAGCGGCAAGCTGAACCGCTCCCTGGAGGGGCGTCGGGACTGATCGCTCCCCCAGGTGATGCTCCCCCCGCGCTCAGGCGCTGGCCAGGTGGGGCTCCCTCTGGCTGTCGATCAGGGCCTCGGGCGTCTCGCGGCGGAAGCTGGTGAGCTTGTGCCGGCCGGAGCCCAGCTCCTCCCACAGCACCTGACAGGCCTTCTCGGGCATGGTGTGGTCACCGCAGGTGAACACATCCACGGCCGCATAGCCCGATTCGGGCCACGTGTGAATGGAGATGTGGGACTCCGCCAGTAATGCCAGGCCCGTGACGCCCTGGGGTTCGAAGCGGTGGGTGATCAGGTTGAGCAGGGTGGCACCAGCGCGTTTGGCTGCTGTCGTGATGGTGTCCCTGAGGAAAGCTTCGTCGTCGAGCCTTGCGCAATCGCAGTCGTAGAGCTCGAGGATGCAGTGTTTCCCTACCGCGTCGGTGGTGTCGCCTGGGGGGGAGACGGGGCGTGCAATGGCGTGGATGGGGGAGGCGGCGGGCTTCCATCCCGGGTTGGGATGCAGGCTGGAGAGGGTTTGGTTCATCGAATCCGATCAAACAGGTCTCACCATACGCGCCAGGAGCTCGGATCAGCGGTTCGCCAGGTCGCTTGCGGCGACAGGGGGATCGGGCCTCAGGCCACCAGGGCGCCATTCCGCAGTTCCACCACCTGGCTGTGGGCCCGCCAGCCGCTGCTGAAGGCCTCCAGATGGGTGGCACTCACGAGGCACTGGTGGCCATCCCCCACCGCCTCCAGCAGCAGCTGCTGGCGACCGGGATCGAGTTCGGCCAGCACGTCGTCGAGCAGCAACAGCGGCGGCTGACCCACCACCTGGCCCACCAGGTCCAGCTCCCCCAGCTTCAGGGCCAGCACCAGGGTGCGCTGCTGGCCGGCGGAGCCGTAGCGCCGTGCGGCCTGGCCGCCGATCAGCAGCGCCACCTCGTCCCGGTGCGGCCCCACCTGGCACTGGCCCAGCCGTTCCTCCTCGGGCCGCTGCTGGCGCAGTTGTTCCGCCAGGGCCTGGCGCCACGGACCCTCCTCGTCGCTGGCCTCCGCCAGCAGGGTGCCGCTGATGTAGTCGAGCTGGAGCGGTTCGGCGGCCCCGCCGATGCGCTGCTGCCAGGCCACCGCCAGCGGCTCCAGGCGCCGCAGGGCCCGCTGGCGCCGGCGGTGCAGGCGGGCCCCCACGAGGGCCATCTGCTGATCGAAGGCGTCCAGCAGCTCCTGCCGCTGGCCGGCCGCCAGTCCCCGGCGCAGCAGCTGGCTGCGTTGCCGCAGCAGCCGTCCATAGCGGCTCAGCAGGGCGCCGTAGACGGGTTCGAGCTGCAGCACCACCCGGTCGAGCCACTGGCGCCGCAGGGCGGGCTCCCCCCGTACCAGGTCGAGGTCGAGGGCGCTGAAGCCGACGCAGCGCAGGGGGCCGATCAGGTCGAGTTGCCGCTCCAGCCGTTTGCCGTTGCGGAACGCCTGGCGGCCGCCACTGCGGCGCAGCTCCAGCTGCAGGCTGTCGGCCTCGTCGGTGAGGGCGCCCAGGCGGCTCCAGGGGTGGCCGTGGCCGATCAGGTCCCGGTCGACGCTGCAACGGTGCGATCGCAGGCTGGTGAGCAGTTCCACCCCCTCCAGCAGGTTCGACTTTCCCTGGCCATTGCTGCCGATCACGAGAAGGCGGGGCGCCTCCAGCGTCAGCCGCAGGCCGTCGATGTTGCGGAAATGCCGGAGGTCCAGGCGGTGCAGCCGGATGGTTCTGGGGCGGTCAGCCGCTAAGGTACCGCCATCGGAGGGAAGGGTCCTGTGGATCCCTACCGCCGTGGCAGGGCATGTAGCTCAGTTGGATAGAGCGTCAGATTCCGGTTCTGAATGTCGGGGGTTCGAGTCCCTCCATGCTCGTCAGCCCCGTCCCTTTCTCGGTCACCCCTCTGCCTGGGACCGCAGGTCCAGGCCCATGGCCCTGATGCCGCCGGGATCCACCACGAACCCCGCCCGGGTGAGGGCGTTGAGGGCCTCGGGTGGGGCCGACAGGGAAATGCTGCAGCCGCTCAGTTCCCGCCGCAGGCGGGCCAGGGCGGCCTGCACCAGCGCCCCGATCACCTGATCCCGGCAGGGGTCGGCGGGATCGGCCACCAGGTCCCAGAGGTTGGCGTTGAGGGCCTGATCGCTGGTGGCCCGCACGAAACCCACCAGCCGGCCGCCCGGGTCGAGCACCACCAGATGCCAGGCGCTGCGGGCCAGCACCCGCTCCCAGCGATCCGTGCTGCGGGGGGAATCGCCGCAGGCCTCCAGCAGACGATTGAGGCCGGCCGGTTCGGGGTCGTGCTGATGGAGCAGGGCGTAACCCTCCCGCAGGCGTGGGGTCGAAGGCTGGCTGCGGAAGGGGATCAACAGAGAGTTCAGGGAATCAGCCCGTGTTGCGCATGCCTGCGGCGATGCCGTTGATGGTAAGCAGGGCACCGCGCAGCAGTTCGCTGCGGCTGTAGGTGCGGCCGTCGCCTCCTCCGGGCCCGTCGCCCGGCCCCTCACTCATCGGCGGTTGCCGTTTCTGCTCCCGCAGCCGCCGCAGCAGCGCCACCTGCAGATAGCCCAGGGGAATGATCGTGCGGTTGCGCAGGTCGACCGACAGCTGCAGGGCCGGGTCCCCGCCGAGGAGCCGGCTGTGGTTGCTGATGCGTAGCACCAGGGAATGGGTGAGGGCGAACTCGCTGGCGATCGACGCGAAGATCTGCTCGAACACCTGCTTGTTCTGGGGACGTCCCAGGGAGGTGACGTAATGGCCGGCCAGCTCCAGGTCGACTTTGGAGAGGGTCATCTCCACCTTGGAGATCAACATGCGGAAGAACGGCCAGCGCTGGTAAAGCAGCTGCAGCAGCTCCATCTGCTCACCATCGGCATCGAGCTCGGCCTGCAGAGCCGTGCCCACCCCGTACCAGCTGGGCAGCAGGAAGCGGCTCTGGGTCCAGCCGAACACCCACGGAATGGCCCGCAGGCTGGAGAGATCCTTGGCGCCGCTCTTGCGCCGCGCCGGACGGCTGGAGATCTGCAGCTTGCTGATCTCCTCGATCGGTGTCACCTGCTGGAAGAAGGCCACCAGGTCGGGGTTGTCATGCACCAGGGCCCGGTAGTGGTCGCGGGAGCGGGCGGCGAGCCGCTCCATCAGCACGTTCCAGGTGGGGGTGTCGTCCACCGGGGTGCTCACCATGCTGTTCTGCAGCACGGCGGTGGTGACCGTTTCCAGGTTGTAGAGGGCCAGCTCGGGCAGGGAGTACTTGGAGGCCAGCACCTCCCCCTGCTCGGTGATCTTGATGCGTCCCTTGAGGGTGCCGCTGGGCTGGGCCAGGATCGCCTGGTAGGCGGGGCCGCCTCCCCGTCCCACCGAGCCGCCACGACCGTGGAAGATGCGCAGGGCGACGTCGTGGGCATCGGCCAGCGATTGCAGGGCGATCTGGGCCCGGTGGATCTCCCAGTTGCTGGAGAGGAAGCCGGAATCCTTGTTGCTGTCGGAGTAGCCCAGCATCACCTCCTGCAGGGGCTGCTCGCCGTCGCTGTTGCTGATCAGCAGCTGGCGGTAGAAGGGATCGGCGAACAGCCGGCCCATCACGGCCGGGGCCCCCTGCAGGTCTTCGACCGTCTCGAACAGGGGAATCACCAGCAGGGCCGATTTCTGGGCCATCGGATCCACCAGCCCCGCCTCCTTGGCCAGCAGCACCACCTCCAGCAGGTCCGAGACCGTGTGACTCATGGAGATCACGTAGGTGCGGCAGATGCGCCGGCCGAACTCCTGCTGCAGCCGCTGCAGCATCCGGAACACGGCGAAGGTCTCGGCGGTGGGGGCGCTCCAGCGGGCCGCCGGCGGCAGCAGGGGCCGGCGGGTCTTGAGCTCGGTCAGCAGCCACTCGACCCGCTGTTCCTCGTCCATCTCCCCGTAGGGCACCGGCAGCAGCAGGTAGCGGCTGAGCTCATCGATGGCATCGCTGTGGCGGGTGCTCTCCTGGCGAATGTCGAGGCTGGCCAGGGCGAAGGCGAAGATGTGCACCTGGCTGATCAGGTCCTGCAGGGCCTCACAGCTCAGGCCGGTGGCATCGAGGCTCTCCTTGATCAGCTCCAGGTCGGTGCGGAACTCCTCCACCGAGGCGTAATGCAGTTCCTGGGGCGGGGCCGGCTCCATCAGGCTGCTGAGGCCCGCCTCGTGGCCGGAGGAACCGTCGCAGGGGGATTCCCAGCCCGCCTCTGCCAGCTGCTGGTTGCGCTGCTGGGTGAGGCGCAGGCGCTCCAGGGTGTAGCTCAGCTTGAGACGGTAGGGCTCGAGCCGATAGCGGGCGGCCCGTTCCTCGTAGATCTCCGGGAAGCGCAGCCGGTCCATTTCCAGGGATTCCAGCAGGGCCGCGCTCACCTGGCTCCACTGCATCGAGATGCTGAGCTGGTCGCGCAGGATGGACACCGCCTGGATGTAGCGGGCCAGCATCATCTGTCGCTGGAAACAGGCCGTGCGCCAGGTCACATCCGGCGTCACCGAGGGGTTGCCGTCCCGGTCGGAGCCCACCCAGGAGCCGAAGGTGCAGAAGGCGTCCCGGGGCGGTTGCACGTCGGGGTAGCTGGCCGCCAGGGCAGCGCGGATGCGCTGGCGGAGCTGGGGCAGCGCATCGAAGAGCACCTGCTGGAAGTAGTGCAGGGCGTAATCGACCTCGTCGATGACCGATGGCTTGAACTGGTGCAGCTCATCGGTGCGCCACCACAGCCGGATCTCCTCCTCCAGCTGCTGGCGCAGCCGGTCGTTGTCGTCCGGATTGCCCTGGCCGTTCACCTGCAGCTTCTGGATCAGGGCCGCCACCCGGCGCTGCTTGTGCCGCACGGTGTGGCGCACGATCTCGGTGGGGTGGGCGGTGAACACCAGCCGGATGTCGAGCTCCCGCAGCAGGTTCTCGAGTTGGCCTGGCGGCACATTCAGGGCCCGCAGGCGCTCGAACAGCTGGCGGAAGGTGGCCGGATCGCTCTGGCTGGCCAGGGCAGGAAGGAAGGGGTCGTTGCTGGCGGGGGCGGGGGCCCGTTTGATGCTTTCGAGATAGCTGTCTTCCTCGATGTGCTGCTCAAGGATGTTGACCAACTGGAAATACAGGGAGAAGGCCCGGGCGGCGGCGATGCCCTCGGCCAGATCCATGGCCTTGATCAGCGCCACGATGCCGTCGGTGTCGACGGCGGAGGAGGCCTCCGGATCCAGACCCGGGGCCACCGGACCGCTCAGTTCCTTGAGCTGCAGCAGGCGGTCCACCTGTTCGGGCGGGCACTCGCTGCGCAGCACCGTCTGCCAGAGATCTTCCACGAGCTCCAGCCGCTCGGTGAGCAGGCGGATCACCCCGGGGGAGGCCTCGGCGGGAACGACCGAGGGTTCGGTCAGCTGGAGCCGCATGGGGGCGGTGGGCGCGGGGTTGCTGTTCATGATCCTCCAGGAACCTGGGCTGCTTCTGTCTCCAGCCATGCGTCCAGCGCCTTCTCCCGTGACGCGAGCGCCACGGCCTCGCTGCCGATGATGGCACCGATGCTTTCGCCTCGCCCCTGACGGGCGAGCCAACGCATGGCCTGGTTGCCGGTGGCGAGCAGCTCGTGCAGCGGGGCCAGCCAGCGCTCCAGCCCCAGCTCCGCCGCCAGGGGGACCATGGCCTCCAGCTCGGCGGCAATCCAGGTGCGGGCCTCCAGCGTCTGTCCGCTGCGCCAGTGCACCAGCTGGGCCTGGAGGCTGGAGCGTGCCGCCGCCCGGTCGTTGGCATCGGCCAAGGCCTCGAGCTCACCGGCGGCCAAGGGGCTGGCGGCCAGGGGATCCTGGCCCTGGGGATCCCGCAGCAGTTGCTGCAGGCGCAGTTCGGTGAAGGCGGTGACGGCCAGCAGCAGCAGAGGGTCGTCGATCAGGTCGCAGATGCGGATCTCCAGGCGGTTGAGGCCATGGGGGCGGTCGTTGCCATTGGGGCGCACCGAGGTCCACAGGTGACGCACGTTGCGCATTTCCCCTGCGGCCAGCTGCTGCTCCATCCAGAGGATGTAGTGGCCATGGTCGCGGAACAGGGGCACCTGGGGCGGGGTGATCGGAAACTGCAGCCAGCGCTGGGAGTGGGCCCCGGTGGCCACCCCGTCGAGGAAGGGGGAGCTGGCGCTGAGGGCCAGCAGCAGGGAGGCTTCGCAACGCAGCAGCCGCAGGCCGGCGAACAGGGCGTGCATGTCCGTCAGCCCCAGGTTGATGTGGACGCTGGCGGTCACGACCCGGGTGCCGTAGGTGGCTTCGATGTAGGCGTGGTAAGGGTTCTCGGGGTCAGAGCGCTCGAAGCGGTGGCTGTCGCCCAGGCTCAGGGTGCTGCCCGGCAGCAGGGTCAGCTGGCGAGGCTGGAGCCAGCGGCGCAGGCGACGGCGCGGCTCCAGCAGCAGCTCCAGCTGGGCGGTGTAGGAGGCCTCGGGTGGGGTGACGTACTCCAGGTTGCGCTGGTCCGGTTCGGTCATGAAGCCCGCCAGCGCGGCGGCCGCTTCCGCCGAGCAGCCCACCACCGAGCCATCGGCCCGGCCGGTGTACATCTCCACTTCGAAGCCCTTGAGCAGCAGGCGCGCGCTCATGGCGTGGCGTCCGCCGCAGCGGCCACGGCCGGCTCCAGGCAGGCCAGGGCCTTGAGCATGCCGCGCGCCTTGTTGCGGGTTTCCTGGTACTCCGCCTCCGGCCGGGAATCGGCCACGATGCCGGCCCCGGCCTGGACCTGCACCCGCCAGCCGCCGTCGGGATGGGGCCGCACCACCATGGTGCGGATCGTGATCGCCGTGTTCAGCGCCCCGGCCAGATCCACGGCCCCGTAGACCCCTGAATAGGGCCCGCGGGCATCCGGTTCGAGGGCATGGATCAACTGCATGGCCCGGATCTTGGGGGCCCCGCTCACGGTGCCGGCAGGGAACGACGCCATCAGCAGATCCCAGATGTCGTGATCCTCGGTCAGCAGCCCTTCCACCTCGCTGACGATGTGCATCACGTGGGAGTACTTCTCGATCACCATCAGCTCGGTGACCTGCACCGTGCCGGCACGGCAGACCCGGCCCAGGTCGTTGCGGCCCAGGTCGACCAGCATCACGTGCTCCGCCCGCTCCTTGGGATCGGCCAGCAGCTCCTCGGCCAGGGCGGCATCCCTTCGGGCATCCTCCCCGCGGGGGCGGGTGCCTGCGATGGGCCGTAAGGAGGCTTTCACCCCTTCGGCGCAGGGTTCCGCCTTCACCATCACCTCGGGGCTGGAGCCGATCAGATGCCAGTCGCCGAAGTTGAAGAACGCCATGTAGGGCGAAGGATTCACCATCCGCAGGCTGCGGTAAAGCTCGAAGGGATCGTGGCTCACCCGGGTTTCCAGCCGCTGGCTCAGCACCAGCTGGAACACGTCGCCGGCGGCGATGTGCTCGGCCGCCGTGGCAACAGCGGCTTCGAAATCGGCCTGGCTGCGGTTGCTGCTGGTGGCCAGCTCGGCGCCACTCGCCTCGTGCCAGGCCAGCGGCTGCACGTGCGCCGGCAGCGGGGCGTGCATGCGGGCCTCGAGGGCCTCGATGCGCGCCATCGCCTGGTCGTAGGCCTCGCCGGGATCGGCGCCTGCGGAGAGATCCACGTAGGCAACGGCCGTGATCTGGCGCTTCACCTGGTCGAACACCAGCAGACTGTCGGCCAGCATCCAGCAGCCGTCGGGTGGGGCCCCCTCGGCGGCGTTGTACACCGGCACGCTGGGCTCGATCCACTGGATCAGCTCATAGCCCCAGAAGCCGAACAGTTGGGCCACCTTGGGCAGGCCCTCCACCGGTCCGGGCCGCAACGGCGCCAGGGCGTCCCGCAGCAGGCTGAAGGGATTGCCCTGGAGCTGTTCGCTGCGGCCATCCCGCCAGCACCGCTCGCCCCGGTCGCCGCGGCAGGTGAGGGTCCAGAGCGGGTCGCTGACGACGTAGCTCCAGCGGCCCAGCTGCTCGCCCCCCTCCACGGATTCCAGCAGCACACCATGGCTGCTGCCCGTCCCCACCTTCAGCCAGGTGGTCAGGGGCGTCTCCAGGTCGGCGGGCCAGCACTTCTTGAGGGGCAGAAGATTGACGGCCAAGTCAGCACCTGCCTCCCCACCGGCGATCCGGGCGAGGAAGGCGCTGCGATCAGAACCGGGCATCACGGCGACAGGCAGGCAAAAAAAACGGGGCTCTCGGCCCCGCCGTTATAGGTGCTGGCCGGCCAGGCTCAGGCTTCGTGGGTGGCCTTGCCGCTGAACTTGAGGCTGGCGGGGTTGGGGTTGGCGCCGATGCTGCGGGGGGTGTGGCCCACCATGGCGCGGCCTTCGTTGACCTTCTCGGGGAAGACGCCGTCCTTGGGGTGCAGGAATTCGGTGTCGCCGCCCGGGTAGATCCGGTAGATCTTGTAGTCCTCGATCCGGGGCTTGAACTTGGTGCGCAGCTGGGTGCCGAGGGCCAGGCACTGCTCCTTGCGGGCGAAGTACATGAGGTTGTCGCCTGCGTTCATTTCAGCGGCGCCACCGGTGGGCAGCTCGAACACCTGGGCCTTGCTGCTGCTCCAGGTGATGGCGTACTTCTCCTCGGTTTCGGCGGAGTTCAGCAAGCCACCAGTGCTGCCGATGTACTTCGGGAGTTGACCGTTGAGGGCCGTTTCAGGCATGGCTTGAAGACCGTTTCAGGCGGAAACTAGCACCGTGTTTTTCGCCTTTCCGGCGCTCCCGCCGGACTCTTCACACCCGTCAACAAACCCGGCCCACCCGGGGCCCATCCCCTCAGCTGCTGCGCTCAGCGGCCGGGAAGAACACGGTCAGGTTGCTGCCGCCCCGCTCGGTGAGCCGGCCCCCCAGGCGATGGAAGAGTCGCTGGGTGGCCTGGCGGCTGAGCTGCAGGCTGCCGGTTTCGGGGTTCCAGCTCAGCACCGGCCCCACCGGCATCGGCACGGCGGCCGCCAGCCCATCGGCTTCCCGGCTCTCGGGGTCGTCGCTGCTGAGTTGCAGTTTCAACCGCGACCCCGCCGGCAGCAGCCGCAGCCGCACCTCACTGCCGCTGGGCAGGCTGCGGCTGAACCGGTCCATCAGCCCGCCGAGCATGGTTTCCAGCCGGCTGGGATCGCTCATCACCGGCGGCAGGTCGGCGGCGATCCCGAGCACCAGCTTGAGATCGCGTCGGCCCAGTTGGCGTTGCCACAGTGGCTCCAGCTGAAGCAGCAGCCGGCTCAGGTCCGTCCGGGCCAGTTCGCTGTCGCTCAGGGGCTGGCCGCTGCCGGGCTGGCGCTGCAGTTCTGCCGCCAGGAAGATCAGCCCGAAACGGTCGATCTGTTCGCTGCACTCGCCATCGATCTGCTCCAGCCGCTGGCGCACCACCCCCGGCAGGTCGGTGCGGCGCAGCAGGGAGCGGATCAGGGTGCGGATCGTGGCCAGGGGGGTGCGCACCTCATGGGTGAGGGCTTCGAGCAGGGCCAGTTCACTGCTCACGGCGTCGTTGCCCTCGCTCCGTTTCTCCCCGTGCACCAGCGGCTGCAGGGTGACGCTGGGCGCCATCGCCGCCAGCCGCTGGGCCAGCAGTGGCCAGAAGCGGGTGCCCAGGTCGGGGGCGTTGCGGAGCGGACCCAGCAGCTGCAGACGGCGGCGCAGCCCCAGGCCGGCGGCCGGATCGTCCTGGGCCAGGCGGCGATCGAACAGCTCCAGGGCGGCCGACAGGATCGCGGCTTCGAAGCGCACCACCAGCCGGCGTGCCTGCGGCGGGCCATCGAGGGCCAGGGCCACCTGCAGCACCGGTGTGATCAGCACCAGCAGCGGATCGGTGCCGTCCTCTTCGCGCAAGCTGAGGCGCTGAAAGCCCCCGGGCCGGCCGGCCGTGCCCCTGGGGGCGGTTCCCGGGGGGGGCGGCAGGCCGGGCAGCAACGGCAGCCCCGACGGCATCAGGTTGCCCACCTCCACCGGTGTCCAGACCCAGCCATCAAGCCATTCCAGCAGGGCGGGCTCATAGAGGGCCGGCAGGGGGGCCGCCAGCCAGACGCCGGGCTGGGGAGGGGCGGTTCCGAGCAGATCGTCCTGCACGGTGGCCAGGGCGGCCCACCACTGGCGCCTGACGCTGTCCTCGTCCCCCCGCCCCGCCGGCACGCCGTCCGCCAGCAGTGAACGCAGTTCCCCCAGGCTCACCACCATCGCCGCAGGCTGCGGCTGCGCCTGGCCACGGAGGCGCAGAGCCCGAGGCTGATGCAGTTGACGAGCATGGCCGAACGGCCGTAGCTCAGGAAGGGCAGGGGAATGCCGGTGATGGGTCCGAGACCGATGGTCATGTTGACGTTCACCACCACCTGGAACATCAGCATGGCGCCGATCCCTACCACCACGAGCGATTCGTAGTCGCTGCCGGCCCGGCCGGCGATCTGCAGCAGGCGCCAGATCAGCACCACAAAGCCCACCACCACCAGCATCGAGCCGATGAACCCGGTTTCCTCCCCCAGGGCACTGAAGATGAAATCGGTGTGCTGCTCAGGGATGAAGCGCAGCTTGGTGAGCGACCCGTTCATCAGGCCGGTGCCCCAGAGCTGGCCGGAGCCGATTCCCACGGTGCTCTGCAGCAGGTGGTAACCACCGCCGAGGGGATCCTGGGCCGGATCGAGGAACAGGGTGAGCCGCGCCCGCTGGTGGGGCCGCAGCCCGTGTTCCCACAGCCAGGGCGTCCCCACGGCGAACAGTCCCTGGACGGCCAGCACCAGGGCCAGGCCGATCCCCTTCCAAGGCAGGGAGCGCCAGGCCACCCAGCCCATCAGGGGGATCCAGCCCACCAGCAGCCAGGGCACGGTGCCGGCCATGATCGCCGTGAACAGCGGGGAGAGCAGCAGCAGCAGCCAGGTGGCGGGCATGCCCGACCAGAACAGCATCACCAGCAGCACCGCGCCGAAGACCAGCGAGGAGCCCAGGTCGGGCTGCACGAACACCAGCAGCCACGGCACGCTGATCATCCCCACCGGCCGCAGCAGATCGATCGGCCGCTCCACCGGGTACTTCGACAGCACACCCGCCAGCAGCAGGATGGCCGCCACCTTGGCGAATTCCGACGGCTGCACGTAAAAGCCGCCGATGTTGATCCAGCTCTGGGCCCCAAGGGCACTGACCCCGATGATCCGCACCGCGATCAGACTCGCCACCATCAGGAGGTAGATCGGCCACTGGAAGCGGGCGATGCGCTCCAGCGGCACCCCGGACAGCACCACGGCCACGACCATCCCGACCGCGGCGATGACCCAGTGCTGGTACCAGTCGGTGGTGGCTTGCTGGCGCTGGGTGCTGGCGATCAGAATCCCCGCCAGCAGGATCAGGGCGGTGGGGATGCCCCACAGAATCGGATCGAAGCCGAGGCCACGCCGCTTCGCCCCCTTGGCGGCGAACCCACCGCGCCGGGGGCTGAGAACCGCCATCGCTTCAGGCGAGGGCCGGGCTGAGGGCGCAGCTGGCGCTTATCCGCTCGGCCAGCTCGGTGAAGGCGCGGCCGCTGGCGGAGGTGGGCGCCGACAGCACCACCGGCAGGCCCCGCTCTCCGCCCTCGAGCACGGGCATTTCCATCGGCAGCTGGGCCAGCAGGGGGACCTCCGCCTCGTCGGCCAGCAGCCGGCCGCCACCACTGCCGAACAGGGCATAGCGGCGATCGGGCAGATCGGGGGGGATGAAGGCGGTCATGTTCTCCACCACCCCCAGCACCGGCACCCCCATCTGCAGGAACATCGCCAGGCCGCGGCGGGCATCCTGCAGCGACACCTGCTGGGGCGTGGTGACAATCACCACGCCGGCCATGGGCACGGCCTGGGCCAGGGTGAGCTGGGCGTCGCCGGTGCCGGGCGGCAGATCCACGATCAGCACGTCGCGCTCGCCCCAGTTCACCTGATAAAGGAACTGGCGGATGATTCCGTTGAGCATCGGGCCGCGCCAGACCACCGGCTGGTTCTCCTGGATGAGCAGGCCCATGGACACCATGACGATACCGCAGCTCTCGATCGGCTCCAGCACCTGGTCGTTGCCGCTGCCCGTCACCTGGGGGCTGCGGTCGGCCACGCCGAGCATGGTGGGGGCATTGGGGCCGTAGATGTCCGCATCGAGCAGGCCCACCCGCAGGCCCGAGGCCGCCAGGGCACAGGCCAGGTTCACCGCCACGGTGCTCTTACCGACGCCACCTTTGCCGCTGCTGACGGCGATCACCTGGCGCACGCCGGGGATGCCCTGCCGTTCCGGCAACTGGCCCCCTCCGGGGCCGTGGCCGGCGGCGCCGATCGGCCCCGACGAGGGGGCGGCAGCGGGCTGGGCCAGTTCGATCTGGACGTCGTTGATGCCCTCCACGGCCAGCAGGGCGCTGCGGGCCTCAGCGGCGATGCGCTCGCGCTGGCTGGAGGCGAAGCCGGGCAGGGCGAGGCGAAACACCGCCCGGCTGCCCTGGTGACGCAGGTCGGTGATCCAGCCGAGCTCCACAAGGCTGCGGCCACTGCCGGCATCGCGGAGCGGCTGCAGGGCCTTCCATAGGGTGTCGGCGCTGGCCATTCGTCGACGTCTCGGGCGTTCTGAGTCGGGATCCTAGGGGCCGTGCCCCGGGGCGGTCGGGCCGGTGGAGGTCCCTCGGAGGCCCCCCGGTGGCGGCCGCCCGTAACTTCCTCAGGCCGTGACAGAGACTCTCGACCCCTTGTGGGACCCCCCGGCGGGCTGAAAAGGTGTGCGGATGTTCCGCGCCCGCCGCGCTGCCGTTCCATGGAGATGCCACCTGCCGATTCCCGCAGCCGCGCCAAGGCCCTGCTGATGGGCCTGCAGGACTCGATCTGCGCGGGTCTGGCGAGCCTCGACGGTGACGGTGGCTTTGAGGAACAGAGCTGGGAGCGGCCGGAGGGCGGCGGTGGCCGCTCCAGGGTGATGAAGGACGGCCGGGTGTTCGAGCAGGGCGGCGTCAACTTCTCCGAAGTGGAGGGGGAGCGCCTGCCCCCCTCGATCCTGTCCCAGCGCCCCGAGGCGGAGGGCCACCGCTGGTTCGCCACCGGCACGTCGATGGTGCTGCACCCCCGCAATCCCTACGTGCCCACGGTGCACCTCAACTACCGCTACTTCGAGGCGGGGCCGGTGTGGTGGTTCGGCGGCGGCGCCGACCTCACGCCCTACTACCCCTTCCTGGAGGACGCGCGCCACTTCCACCGCACCCTCAAGGGAGCCTGTGACGGGGTGGATCCGGCCTACTACCAGGTGTTCAAGCCCTGGTGCGACGAGTACTTCTTCCTGAAGCACCGCGGTGAGACCCGTGGTGTGGGCGGCATCTTCTATGACTACCAGGACCCCGGCGGGGTGCTCTACAAAGGTGGCGACCCCGAGGGGCCGGCGGCGGCGGCCAGCACGGCCGTCGGCCCGCTGCACCAGGACTGGGAGCAGTTGTTTGCCCTGGCCTCGGCCTGCGGCAACGCCTTCCTGCCGAGCTACGTGCCGATCGTGGAGCGCCGTCATGGGCTGCCCTGGGGAGAGGTGGAGCGCCAGTTCCAGCTCTACCGCCGCGGCCGCTACGTGGAGTTCAACCTGGTGTTCGACCGCGGCACGATCTTCGGCCTGCAGACCAACGGCCGCACCGAATCGATCCTGATGTCGCTGCCGCCCCTGGTGCGCTGGGAGTACGGCTACACGGCCGCTGAAGGCAGCCGGGAGGCCCTGCTGACCGACCTGTTCACTCGCCCCCAGAACTGGCTTGAAGACCCTTCCCTGGAGGAGCGCTGCCGACCCCACCAGGCTGTGGGCTGAGCGGCTGGGCGGTGGTGGTGGGGCTGCGGCCCAGGCCGACTTCGAGGGCCGTGACGATCCGGCTGGCGATGGCCATCACCGTCTCGGGGCGGGTGGCGGGGTTGCGCAGGGAGCGCTCCAGCCGGCCTTCCAGCTTGCCCACCTCCAGCAGGGCGATGCCGCGCCTGGGTCCGCCGAGGCCGCCGCGGAAGGCCATGGGGTAGCCACCGAAGGCCTCGGCCAGGCTTTCGTCAAGACGGCCGAAAGGCCGATGCAACGGCGGGATCAGCCCTGATCCGACGCCGTCGGGTCCCCAGGCATCGAAGTGGATCTCCAGGGCGTAGCCGCCGCTGGCGGCGTGCTGACGTCCCACGCTCCAGTTGGTGCTGGGGTGATCGCCGTCGCTGATCGTGCGGAAGGGGGGGCGGTAGTAGCTGATGCGCAGCCCCCGCTGCTGCCCCAGGGCCACCACCGCCTCGGCGACGACCATGTTCCAGTAGAGCTCGTCGCTGATGCCCGGGAGCATCGCTGGTGCCCCGGCGGCCACCGCGGCGCCGCTGGTGCCGGACCCCGCGATCCCCTGGGAATCGGCATGGCCGGCGAGCACCAGGATGGGGGTGTCCGCTTCCACGGGGCGGAGGCCGATCCAGTCCCGGTTCAGGTGGCTGCGGGGGCCGGTGATCGGATCGCTGCCGGTCAGTGCCGGGGCTGATGTCCCGAGCTGGCCGCCCAAGGCTGAGGTTTCGGCGCCGCGGGCGGGTGTCGCCAGGGGGGCAAGGCCGAGGACCAGAAGGGCTGGACCCACCAACCAGGCGGCAGAGCGGCAACGCATCGGCTCAGATCGGGGAGGAGAGAAGGGAGCCGTCGCTGGCCAGCTGCAGGTCGGCGCCGAGCTCCCGCTCGATGGCGATCAGTTCGTCACGGTGGGCGCGCAGGCGCAGGGTGCTGCCGCCGCCGCTTTCCCCGTCCATCAGGCGCAGCTCCAGGCTCTCGGGCCTGGCTGCCCGCCGGCTGTAGACGACACCCGCCATCGGACCGGCCAGGGCCAGCAGCAGGGGCCACCAGCCCAGGGAGGGCAGCACCTGGCGCAGCACCAGGCCCAGGCAGGCGGCCCCGACGCTGCCCAGCAGCGAGAGCAGCAGGGCGAGGGGCAGGCTGGAGCGCACCTCGCCGCGGAAGCGCAGCAGCTGGCGCTCGGGGTCGCCGGTTTCGGTCTGCCAGCCCCGGGCCGTGAGCCAGGTGGAAAGGCCTTCAAGCACCTGGACCGGTGGCTGGGGGGAGTGCACGTCCACGACCGTGGTGCGGTCCTTGCTGGCGGCCCTCAGGAAGAAGACCAGGCCGACGGCCATCAGCAGGGTGAGCAGGAGGGTGGAACCCAGGGTGGGCATGGCGGCGGAGCCTTGGCGACCCCATTCTGGCCCGACTGACCTGGCCGGCGTCCGTGCTGGTCCACGATGGCCCCAAAACCCCTGCCCACGATGGCCCAGACCCCTTCCAGCGTCAGCGCCAGCCCCGGCCCCCCGGCCCGGTTTGCCGTCTTCGACCACGACCTCGACGCCGCCTGGGCTGAGCTTTACGGATCGGCCCGGGCCCTGGCGATCGACACCGAGGCCATGGGGCTGATCCATGGGCGCGACCGCCTCTGTCTGGTGCAGATCTGCGATGACGATGACAACGTCTGCTGCATCCGCCTGGCACGGGGGCAGACGCAGGCACCGCGGCTGAAGGCCCTCTGCGAGAACCCGGCGATCGAGAAGGTGTTTCACTTCGCCCGCTTCGATGTGGCGGCGCTGGCGGAGAACCTCGGCATCGCCGTGGACCCCGTCTTCTGCACCAAGGTCGCCAGCCGCCTGGCCCGCACCTACGCCCCGCGCCACGGCCTCAAGGACGTGGTCAACGAGCTGGTGGGGGTGGAGCTCGACAAGCAGGCCCAGAGTTCCGACTGGGGCCGGGTGGAGGAGCTCAGCGACACCCAGCTGGCCTATGCCGCCGGTGACGTCCGCTGGCTGCTGGCCGCCCGCGACCGGCTGGAGGTGATGCTGCACCGGGAGGAGCGCTGGGAGCTGGCGCGCCGCTGCTTCGCCTGTGTGCCCGTCTTCTCCGCCCTCGACCGGCAACGGTTCAACCAGGTGTTCGAGCACTGAGCCCGGGCGAGCCGGCTGGGACCGCCTGCCGTGGCGCTCAGTCCTCGATCATGAACAGGTCGTCCTCGCCCACTGAGCGCAGCTGGCCGTCGAACAACTGGCCCCGGTCGAGGCCGCTGGCCCTGGTTTCCTCCAGCAGGCGTTCCGCCAGGGCCAGCTTGGCGGCCGTGTCCCGGAGCCCTTCCTTGGCCGCCAGGATCTCCACCCGCCGGCGGGCCGCCGCCAGGCTGATGCCCAGATGCGTGGCCAGATGACCGCAGGCGGCGTTGAAGCTGCGGTCGGGGATGCCGGGCATCGGGGCGGGGGAGGTGGGGGCGGTCGGCCCCATCATCCCCCTACCCCGGCAGCAGCCGCTCCCGGATCAGGGCCGCCAGCCGGGCGCTGCCGCCGGCCGGGCCCATGCGGCGCCGGCCGATGCGGCCCAGCCGGGCCCGTTCGCCGTCGTCGTCGAGCAGGGAGAGCAGACGATGCCGGAGCTCCGCGCTGCCATGGCAGGGCTGCACGGCGCCCCCCAGGAGCCGGCTCTGGCGGCGGGCGAAGCCGGCCTTGAACTGGGGCCCGGGCCCCGGCAGCGACAGGGCCGGCACCCCCAGCCCCACCAGCTGCTCGGTGGCGGTGCCGGCGGTGGCCAGCCCCAGCTCCGCGAGCGGCGCCCAGGCCGCGAACCGGCCCGGGCCCACCAGCAGCTCCAGCGGGCCCCGCCGCCAGAGGGCCGAGGCACCGGAGTCCGGCGGCGCCACCCCGTGGCTGAATCCAGCCGCAGCCAACGGGGCGGCCAGCTCGGTGTCACTGGGGCGGGAGCCGCAGGCCAGCAGCACGCTGATCGGCTGGGTCGCGCTGGCGGACGGCAGGGCGGCGAGCAGGCCGCGCAGGTTGCCCAGGGCCTCGGGCAGGCGGCTGCCCGGCAGCAGCAGCAGACGGCGCCGCGCCTGCAGCCAGGCCGGCAGGGGCCCAGGGACGCTGAAGCCATCCATCATCGGGTTCCCCAGGGCGAGGGCCTGGACCCCATGGCGGCGCAGTCCCCAGGCGGTGAGGCGATCGCGCACCGCCACCAGTCGGCAGCGGCGGTGGCCCATCAGGGCCCACTCCCAGGGATCCCATTCGCTGCCCTTGGCCCGGTGGTACCCATCGGCCAGGGGGGAGCGGCCCCATCCCGGCGGAGGCGGCGTGGCCCAGGTGTGGTCGCTCTTCGGGGTGCCCAGAAAGCCGTACGGACCGCCACCCGCCCAGGCCAGCAGCAGGGGCAGCAGATCGCCTACGGCCAGGATCGGCAGACCCTGCCTTCCCCAACGCCGCACGATCCGCCACTGACGCCAGCTCAGCAGTGGCAGCCCGGCGGCCAGATCGTTCAGCAGTCCCCGCAGGCTCTGGTTGCTGAAGCCGCCGCTTGGCAGCGGCTGCCGCGGCCCGACCCGCTGCAGCTCCCCGGCTGCTTCGGCGCCGGCATAGGCCTGGCCGACCCCCACTAGGGGCAGCACTTTCACCTCCACGTCGGGGGCCTGGTGCCGCAGGGCCTCGATCAGCCGCAGGGCGATCAGATCCTCCCCATGGCCGTTGCTCAGAACCAGCAGACGGGGGGTGGACATGCCATGGCTGATACGATCCGTTGCGGGGAGTTTGCTCCCCGGCAGGCGGCATGGCCAAGTGGTAAGGCAGAGGATTGCAAATCCTTTATCCCCAGTTCGAATCTGGGTGCCGCCTCTTCCTCAAAGCCCTTTCCCTGGAAGGGGTTTCCCAGTTTCAAGGTCTTCCTCCAGTGCGCTCCACTAGGCACAAAAAAGGCCCGAAAGGGCCTGTTAGCGGACGGTTTAGGCACAAACCTAGTCACAACTTTTGACTGGGGTTTTGGGGCCACGATCGCCGCATGGCCTCCGACCCCTACCTGACCCGGATCAACAACGCCCTGCGCCAGCTGGGCATGCGGGTGGCTCTTGAGCTCACCCCCAACGGTCAGCGGCTCCGGCTTCGTGCCACGGTGCCCACCACAGGAGGGCCTTGGCGTCAGCGACGGATCAGCACCCGTCTTGCCTACCCACAAGACATCGATGCGGCCCGTGAGCTGGCCGAACAGCTTGGTAACGATCTGATCGCCGCCAAGGCGGGACTGCTGTTCCCGTTCGATCGCTGGACCGATCCTGATCGCGCTCTGCTCGCTGGAGAGTGCATCACTGGCCGCGAGGCCTTTGCCAAAACCGAGCAGTGGTGGCGCAGCAGACGCAAGCGACCAGGGGGTGACGACGGCTGGCGAGTGGATTACGCCATCCCTCTCAGGCACCTGCAGACGGTGGATGTGGTCACCGAGGACACACTCAGATCCTTGGTGCAGATCACGCAGCAAGGCACCCGCACCCGCCAACGAGCTGCCAATGCCGCAGCGGCCGTTGCTCAGGCCTTGGCGATGGGACCGGAGTTGGTGGCTGAACTGAGGGAGCTGGGCCGTGGGTATTCCACAAAGGATGCGGCGCCCCGCAGTTTGCCTAGCGACGCCGTGATCGAAACCGTCATCGATGGTCTGCCCGATGGCTGGCAATGGGTTGCAGGTGTGTGCGCCACTTACGGCACCCGGCCCCACGAGGCCCTGATGCATAGCGAGGTTCAGTCATCCGAACTGCTGGCTGTGTCCGCTGGGAAGACGGGGTCTCGGCAGGCGCTGCCCTTGCCTCGCGCTTGGGTGCAGCGATGGGATCTGGGCCGTAAGCGTCTACCGCGGGTGGATCTCAGCCGTAGTGCCTATGCAGTCGGAGCCACGCTTGGAATCACCCTCAGGAAACGGGGAGCTGGCTTCACCGGTTACGACTTGCGCCATGCATGGGCTGTGCGGGCCATCCTCAACCCTTCTATCAGTCCAAGTCTGGCGGCTAAATCCATGGGTCATAGCCTCACGATCCACTCGACCACCTATCAGCGGTGGTTTGATCAGCAGTCCATGGTCGGGGTGCTGGCGAGCCTCTGATCGATTCGACCTTGAGCGACATCAAACTCGCTGGTGCTGACCGTTCCCTCAGCGGCGGCCCTTGCCGCGCAGATAGGCGATATAGCCCTCGATGTCGAGGAAGTAGCGCCGTCGCTCGCCCTTTGGCCCTGTCTTCCAGCGGACGAAGTGCGTCGGTATCTCCCCCCGCCTGATCTCGTCCTTCAGTCGATCGGGGTTGGCGTAGTGCAAGCGCTTGGCTGCCTCGACGACGGGGATGAAGGGGCTGATCTGGTTGCTGGGCTGTAGGTCCAGACGGGCGTTGAGGCGCCGCAACTCCTGGTAGATGGCATCCAGGTACTGGGAGGGGTCGTCCGCAGGGTGCGGGGGGAAGGGGGTCATGGGGGTGTGAATCCGTGGGTCATCTCTAGCAGCAATAAACACACGGAAGATCGGTTTATAGGCCCTCTGGATCAGATCTGCTCTAGTGCAGATCTGTCCTGCACGGGATAGCTCGTGCAGGGCTAAAAGTAGGCACGAGTGCACGGATTTTTAGGGGGTCTGATTCATGTATTGGTAGAGGGGACGCCACCTTTCACGGCGCCAATTCACTCGCTAGAGAACAACCATGAACGACCACATCAGCTCCAATGGGCACAACAAGCTCAGGCCCAAGCCGGCAGCGGATAAGAACCAGCAAGCGCAGCCGATCCAACTGGCAGCGCCCGTCGCTATCAACCCCAACGCACCTGTGGGCGTGTCGCAGGACGATCTGCCGATGGAGGTGTTCGAACCTGATCTGCTGCCGGTCTGCCAGCCACTGCAGGACAAGCTGCAGGAATTGGCCACGGCGCCCATCAGCGGCAGCAAGCTGGACTTTGCGCTTGACGCCATCGCTCAGGACTTCCAGCGTTCGCCGGCCCAGATCGAAAAGCTCTATGCCCCCCTGCGTCAACAGGTGCTGGAGGCAGGGGACGAGGTCAGCCTCGTGGAGACCCTGGAGGCCCGTGCCAGCGCCACCGCGGTGGATGTGCTGGAGCTGGTGCCCCCGGCGCTTGCCGCAGGGTTCCAGACGATGCGCTCGACCATGGAGTACGACCCGGAGATCCTGCTGGCCGTGCTGCTCGCCGGTCTGAGCGGGGCCCTGCCGCTGGACTCTGAGATCGAGCTCAATGCCATGGAGCAGTTTCGACAACCCCTCACCCTCTGGCTCGCGCTGCTGATGCCCAGCGGGGAGCTCAAGAGCCCCCTGATCAAGCGCCTGATCGGTGCTCCCTGGGAGCGGACGGTGCAGCTGATGGTGGAGGAGGCCTACAGAAGGGAGCTGGCGGAGTGGCAGGGTCGGCAGGCGGATGCCAAGAGCAACCAGGAGGTCTTCACTGACAAGGAGCCGGTCTTGCCGCTGACCAGGGTGATCGGCGACATGACCAGCGCGGGCATGGATGAGAACTTCGCGGCCCATGACCGCTGGGCCAATCGCTCGGTGCTGAAGGAGGTGGACGAAGGGGCAACGCTCCTGAAGGACCTGATGAAGGGTGGGGCCATGGCCAACTGGATGCTCAGCCGCTACGACGGCACAGGCTCCGTGAACGCGTTGGTCGAGGCCGGTCGTCAGAGACGCTATAAGCGCTGTCGCTTGGCGGCGGTGATCTGCTGTCAGCCGGACCGCTACTACGCGATCACCGGCGACGGGGACGTGTCTGGGGTGAACGCTCGCCTGCTGGTGGCCGAGCAGCACCAGGTCCGCCAGCTCCACAAGGAGAGCTACACGCTGGAGGACCTCCAGGCCAGCCAGGCGTTCATCCAGCTGCTGGAGAAGATCTATGGCGCGGCGGCGGCCTGCGAGCGCCTGCACCTGACGCAGAGTCCGGAAGCCTTCAGCTGCTTCCAGCGGGTACGCACAACCATCGACGCGCGCAAAAACGTCAGCCTCCTGGACGTGGATCGTTCGCTGCTCAGCAAGTCAGCGGGCCTCATCGGCCGGCTGGCGGGCCTCTTCCACCTGCTCTGGCAGTTCGTGGAGTCCGCTGAGGGTGTGGAGCTGGAGGAGGAGCAGGAGGTAGGCCTCGAGGCGATGGAGCGGGCCATCCGCTTTCACGACCTGCTGCTTGGCAAGACGATGCAGGTACGCCAGAAGGCCCATGAGCAGGGGACCCTGCCGGCACTGGGTCTGCGCCTGCATGGCAAGACCTGGACGCGTGCGGGCCATTCGGCCAGCCTGAGTGAGCTGCGCAGAACGCTGGCCGGCAAAGGACGTCCGAACGCCGATCACGTGATCGCCGCCCTCAAGCCCCTGACCACGAAGGGCTACGGCCGTCTGCACAAGAGCGGTAACGGCCAGCCTGGGTGGGTCTACACGGCGCTGCGTCCTCTGCCCGGGGAGCGCTGAGGCTGAACTTGGGAATGGCCAGAATCCATGAACCCACGGACCTCAGTGAATCAAGGCCAGGTGGCGGCAGTCAGGGGCGAACGGGCTGCCCCTGCCTCCACCCTGTTTCCACCGCTGCTCCACCCCTTTCTCCACCCCTGTGCAGGGCCCGGAACGCTGTTGGGACAAGCGATCAGCGGCAAAGGGGTGGAGGGTTGGAGCGGGTTGAGCGTCTCCAGGGGCGGATGGGACAGCCGCCAGCCCTGGCCAGGATCCCGCAGGTCGTTGGACATCCCCTGCCTTCACCCTGTTTCCACCTCTGCTCCACCGCTGATCCACCCCTGTGGAGGGCCCAGAACTGTGTTGGGACAAGCGATCTGTAGCCAAGGGGTGGAGGGTTGGAGCGGGTTGAGCTTTGTTTGTCCTGTCCCCCCCAAGCGACGCCATCGAGGCGGTGCTGCTCCGCCAGGGCAGGATCCCGCAGGTCGTTGGACATCACCTTTGCCTCCACCCTGTTTCCACCTCTGCTCCACCCCTTTCTCCACCCCTGTGCAGGGTCCAGAACGGTGTTGGGACAAGGGATCTGCGGTAAAGGGGTGGAGGGTTGGAGCGGGTTGAGCGTGCATCGACGGAGCGTAGAAAGCACCTGCTGATCTCTTTCCGTTGGGACAGGCTGGGAGCTTTGGGCAAAAAGCCGTCTGCCGCGTCTAGCCCCTTGTCCGGTAGCGACAAACAAGTTGGCCGCTTTGGCTGGCCAGATCTTCCCCCTGAACTCCTTCCCGTCCAGGGCTGTTGGGGTTGGCCTTGGGGTTCCCCATGGCGACAAGCACGGCGCCGACGACACGAAATCTGGCCCACCCGCTTGGTGCAGCCCCGTCAGGGCCAGCGTTTTTGTGATCGGCCGAAAGCATCGCCACCAGGTCAAGGGTTGCGGGTACCGAAGACCCGCTCAGAAGCCCGTGGGCTGCGTGGTCAGGCGAACTTAAAGGACGAATCCGATCAAGGCAACTGCTGTGTTGGTGGTTGGGGGGAGCAAACTGCTTGGAACCTCCATCCGCCACCCGGATACGCTCCTTGGCGGTCAACGATGGCGTACTGCTTGCCATCCGTTGTTATTAGTTCATCTAGGAGGATGGGGAAGTTGGCTGGACCAGTCTCTTTAGCTTTCTCTAGAGCTTTTTCGGCAGCACGGGTGATGCTGCTTCTGGCTTGATATTTTGTAACCTCCAGCAACTTTCCAACGCCAATAGGCCCGTTACTCCGGTCTAGATCATCTATTGTAATTCTTAAATGGTCTACGGTGTGGGCTTGAGCCTCAGGCTGCTGACCAACCTCCATGG
This sequence comes from Synechococcus sp. UW140, assembly GCA_943372935.1. Classification (GTDB taxonomy): domain Bacteria; phylum Cyanobacteriota; class Cyanobacteriia; order PCC-6307; family Cyanobiaceae; genus Cyanobium. The sequence goes on along the minus strand of CALSAP010000010.1, from coordinate 9,332 downwards.
AGTGAGATGGCTCAACGATGCTATCGGCATTAAGGTCCTGTGGCTGAGACTTTAGACGCTCTACTTGGTGAATTACGTTCTTTGCGAATATCTCATTCTGTGTTTCTTGAGCATCGAGAAACTTCGTGATCCTGCTGACGACTTCCTCTTGCCTGGTAACTTCATGAAGCAAGTTCTGAATCCGATTGTAATGCGCGTAAGTCTCTGCTGATTGCCCTGAAGCCTCCTCTGTTTTGTCGAGAATCAATTGCTTCAAGCAGCTTATAGTCTGTAAATAGCCATCTCTGTTCCGAAGCAGGCTGTCTCTATTGCTAGGGCTGCGGTAAGCAACGAAGTCCGAAAATAGCTCATTAATATAGTTTTCTTCTTGCTCCAAAACCCGCTGATACTCTGCATAATACAATCCTTCCTCAAGCAACATGGCAGCATTCCATGCGTGCACTGGATTGCGCCAATCGATGAATGTCATCAGTAAGTGAGGCAGTAAGGTACTCTCCTGGAACCCTTTATAGCCGGTTTATAGCCGGCTCCGGCCCTCTGGGGACGGGCCGCGCTGCTCCTTTATGGTGATTACCCTATAGTGAAGTTACTGGACTAGGGAGACGTGGCATTAATCTGTATCTGTAGAGACGATTGCACTCGATCAGGGATTGACTCATAGGGTGCAGATAGCGCTCAACCCCGAACCAAAGAGAAGCACTCCACCAAGTGGTGTGGCACTGGAAGAGCAGCACCGGTATAGCCAGGGCATACGGCTCAGTTCCAACAGGCATAAGTTGGGGGCACGGGTGGGCGGATCTGTTGTCCCGTCTATGCACCACCAAATCCGATCACAGACCCTGCCCCTGCCCTGCCCCTCACGCGTCGTGGTGCCTCTAAGCGGAGCCAGCTCCTCGATGGCCCACCGCTGGCGCCCTGATCCCTGGGGTCGTGCGCTGGGGCATCGCGAAACCGCTGCGCCTCGGCGGTAAGCTGAGGTACAGCGGCCAGCGGTGCTCAGGTGCTGTTGAGCAGCACCTCAAAGCAGATAAGGCAGGAGCTCACGATTATGACGTTGGTGTACGAAAGGTACCCATGCCAGTTGATGCGCCCTGGACGAGCTGCCGTTCAGTTGGAACTCATCCAGGCGTGCCTGAAGCTGTTGGTTTGCTTGTTGCTCCTTAGCGATTCTCGCCTCCGCATCACTCAATTTGCGGTAGAGAAGGGCTTCTCGGCCTGACGCTTCCGAGGCGTAGTCCTCTCGTTGCTTCACTTCAGCGTTTAAGTACCCCCCATCAGTGGCGTTCTGGGCATCTTCTTTAAGCTTGTACAAGACAGTGCTGATGCTGTAGTCGGTATATCTCTTGATCTTGATTTCCTCCCACTTCTCGGCAACGGTGCAGTAGCGGCTGGCATCTTGCGTGGTGATTCCGTACTTTTGTAGGAACGGAGTGTACTCTCCGTGCTTGAGATCAGCCTTCTTTTTGCTCAGGTAAAGCCCCAGGTGGTAGGCGGCCTTGAGTTCGACCTTGTAGATTCGTTTGTGCTCTTCTTTTCCTGCTCTGACCACTGACAGCAGCGATAAGACATGGATCACCTCATTGGTCTCTTTCCTTTCGGAGTTCAAAGCCTGTCCACTGTTTTCCACCAGGGAGGCCTGTTGTTGAAGCTGTTGATCGTCAATAAAAAAGCTCATAGCTGGACCGTCGATAGTTGTTAGATAAGACCGTAAGAGTATCACCGCTATGGTGTTGGCCTCAAGATTATCTTACATCAAATCTGATGACTTTTGTGAACAGATTCACGACGTGGTCTCTCAGATGTTTGCCGGTTGAGGTTTCGACAGGTGTTCTGAGCGCCAACGAGAATCCAGCAGCTCGTGTGCAAGTTGTCGCTATATAGTCGCTGCAGGTTCTTTGGATGCCCCTTGCAGGTCTATCGGGAGTCTCTAAGTGCACTTCAATGAACTTGCGATGGTGACTCTGTTTGGAATGGATCTAAGGATATGCTGCTGATCTTGAGCCGCAGGGAGAGTTGATGTAGGCATTCTCTTGTGCCAGCGTCAGTCATGTTTGGCTAGCATTTATCCGTCTCTTCTTCTGCCAGGGCTTCCTACAGTGTTGCGCTGACAAGCTTGGGTCGCGACGACCACGAAGATCATCAGCGGCCGAATCGTTCGTGTAGACGTAATGTAGTTTATGTCATAATATTATCAAAATAATATCAATCAAATTGGTAAACTAGATTATAGCGACTAAACTGTAAATAAAACTGTAAATTAAGTCGAAAGGCAAGCCCTGATCAAAACCTATTTGTAAAACCAAGACTGCTTTCTCTTCCAATGAGATTTATCATGTATCACGCTACTTTTCATGCTGTTCCCCTTTGCTCCGCCAAACTCCCACAATGGGAGTTTGGACTCCTGAGCTGTTCTTCTTTGTTCTGCCAAACTCCCACTGTGGGAGTTTGGACTCCCGAGGACACTAAGATCCCCCTCTACTCTGTATAAAGGGAGTTTGGTCAAAAAGGCTCTAAAGAGTAGAAGCAAGAGGTTATGGATTAAGAGAATCCAGTCTTACTGATATGATCTCTATTCGCATCAAGTGGCTTGCGCCAGCAAGCCACGAATATCAAAGCAACGTTAAATCTTATTTCTTTTAGGTATTACAGTAAGATTTATACTTTATTTAATCAACTCAAGCTTAAATGCTTATATGAATTGATCCTCTGTTGTGATAGATGTCCTGAATGGCGCGGCCTTGCTGCGCAAGCCCGCTGACTCAAGTCTTCACTGATATCGAACGAATGGGTAAAGTTTTTGCTTTTATACTTCATTCTAAATTCAATTTGTTTTTCATTTTACCCCTGGAAGGGGTTTTCTTTCGTGAGGCTTAAGTTCGTGTTCATGGAACAGGATTTTGTGGCTGGGAGTTTGGTGTTTTTCCTCGTTGAAATTGCGGTTTGCCTCCCCTTTACGTGGCTTGTGAAGGCGTTTGTCGTAAACTTATAAAAAAAGATAGTATTTTTTATAACATCGAGTTAGCCCGACTAAAAAGTTACAAAAATCTATACTATTTTTAGATTGCTGCCCGCTGGTGGGTCTGGCTGGTAATTTTTTAGCTTTTTTTATACAAAACTTGTAACCACCTCACCAGCCAGAGGTGCTGGACCGGTTTGGTCTTCACGGGACAGGTTGTTGTAGCTAGGAGTTTGGCGGTTTTCTTTGTTAAAGGCGCGGGGCTTGCCTCCCTTTAGCATGGCTTTTGAAGGCGTTTGTTATAAACTTGTATAAAAAAGTAGTTTTATGCAGCCTCGGCAACCCGTCGGCTAATAAAGTATAAAAATAATATAATAATTCTGATGGCTGCCCGCTGGGGGCAGGCTGAGGGTAGTTCTTATCTTTTTTGTATAAAAAAGTTCTGTATCCACCATGCCAGCCAGTGGTACTCGACCGGTTCTGGCATCCCCTTGGGTCTGCTGAGCCTCTGCCCGCCACAACCGCGTCTGCACGAGCGTCATGAACGACGCTGCAGGGAGCACTCTAGGTCTCACGCAAAAGCAACTTTTTGTTGATTTCATCTGCAGTGCAGGCAGTCGTCATCGTTTGCTGCAATCCCGGCTGGAATTTATCCAGTTTTGCAAAATCCACCGCGCTGGAAAATCACCCGATTTTCGTTCAGGGGACCCTTCCTGCTACTGCCAACTGACTTAATCATTGGCTGGTGGTGCTCAGGAGACCTTGAACAACAACCAACAACCCATTGATGGAGCAAGACGATGACCGGATCCAAAAGTCCACCTGTAGGTGGGCGGTGTTTGAGTGACGAGCAACAGGCAATCGTGCAATGCCAGGCCGATGCGCTACGGGTGGTGGCGTTTGCTGGAACCGGCAAGACGACGACCCTGCGGGCCTACGCGCAAGCACGACCAGGACTGCGGATGCTGTATCTGGCTTTCAATCGCTCGGTGGCACAGGAGGCCCAGGGCACGTTCGGGGCGCATGTGTGCTGCTCGACGATCCATGGGCTGGCGTACCGGGCAGTTGGGCACCGTTACCGCCACAAGCTTCGGGGGACGCTGCGGCCCCATGAGGCGGCCTTGGCCCTGGGGCTGGGTGGTGACCGTGAGGACCTGGTGCTGGCGGACCGTGCCCTGCTGGCGCTGCAGCACTTTCTGTGCAGTGGCTGCGGGGATCTCGGTGCGTTTGCAAGGCTTCTAGGTGAGCGTTATGCCCCCCAGGTGCTGCTGCCCACCGAACGGCTGTGGGCGTTGATGCAGGACCCTGTTGACCGACGGGTGCCAATGCTGCATGACGGGTATCTCAAGCTGTACCAGCTCTCGGAGCCCCAGCTGCGGTTCGACGTGATCCTGCTGGACGAAGCGCAGGACACCAACCCGGTCACGCTGGCGATCCTGGCCCGGCAGGCCTGCGCGAAGGTGGTGGTGGGGGACCCCCACCAGCAGATCTACCAGTTCCGCCATGCCACCAATGCGATGGCAGGTGGTGGGGTCTGGCAGGAGCTGGCGTTAACGGGCAGTTTTCGCTTTGGTGACGAGATCGCAGCAGTGGCGAACCGTCTGCTGCGGGTCAAAGGTGAAACCCGCGAGCTGCGGGGCCTGCGCCAAGGCCCGGTGGCACAAACCCAGGCGGTGATCTCACGCGGCAACGCGGCCCTGTTCCTGCGGGCGGTGGCTTTGGTGGAGCAGGGCCAACGCCTGCACTGGTGCTGTGGGATCGCCGGGTACCGCCATGGGCTGCTGCTGGACCTGTGGCACCTACAGCGGGGTGAACGGAAGCTGGTGCAGGACCGGTTCGTGGCCTCGTTCGAGAGCTATGACGCCCTGAGTGGTTACGCGGAGGAGCAGGACGTGCGTGACCTGAAGGCCTGGTGTTACCTCCTGGAACGCCGGTCGGTGGGAAGCAGCAGCATCCCCGAGCAGATCGCGGCCCTGCAGCGTGGTGCGGTGGAGCGCGCTGGGGAAGGGGTGGTGTCACTGGCGACGGCGCATAAGTCCAAGGGGCTGGAGTTCGGGGTGGTGGAGCTGACGGATGATTTCTGTCCCCATGAACTGCTGCAGGACCCACCTCGGGATGCCTTGGGGGTGGCATATGAACCCGAGCAGACGCCAGTGCTGTGGGACACGCAGGGTTACCGGGGAGCGGTGCTGCTGCCCGAGGCGGAACTGAACCTGCGCTACGTCGCGGTGACACGCGCCCAGGGGTCCTGCCACACAGGAGCCTGGGGTACGCCGCTGTTTGAAGACCTGGAGCGGTACGTCGCGAGCTACCCCCGGTGCGTGCTGGTGGACTCGCACATGGTGCTCAGGCCCCACCGGGCAGCAGGGGTGAGCAAGCCGGCAGCACAGGGGTTGCCTGAGAACAAAGCAGAGCCGACAAGCAGCAAGGAACGGGTGGTGGTGCAGGCCAGCAAGCAGCCCCTGCACAGGCTGATGCGCGCGGTGCGGCACCTCACGCTGGTTCCTGATCGGCGTGGGTCGGCTGCCGACACGACGCGTGATCGTCCGGTGAACAGTCCGACCTGTCCGACCCCTACGCAAAAGCAGGGTTTGCTGGCGGCGCCGGCGGGGTCGGACACCTCGGACACCCAGCCTCAGGCGGTGTTGTCTGTGCTGTCACCCGTTAGCAGCGGGGTGGTCTGGCACTTGGGTGCTTTGGATCCGAGCCAGGTGCGGGTGGTGGTGCAGCACTACCGCCACCGCTACCCGGCTCTGGACTGGGGCTGGCTGTTGAACGCGCTGGCAGAGCAGCGCTTGGTAGCTGGGCCCCAAGAAGCCCTGGCAGGGTTTGCGGAGCAGCAGCAGCTGGAATCAGCGGTGCCGGTGCTCAAACGGTTTTTGCAGGACGTGGGGTTGTGGGTGGTGGTGGACTGAGGCAGTAGCTGTGTAGGCAGGTGGGCCATGGGTTGAGCGTCCCAGGGGCTTTGCCAAGCCAGGGGAGGAGAGGGTGTGGATCGCGTGGGAGTGGTTGCCAACTCGCCACCGGGCCCTGCCGACGCCGGTCCGTTGCCATATATAGGCAAGCCGCCTTGTAGATTGGGGGCAGGGCAATCGCATGAACCAGGAGCTCTTGGGCCATCTAGCGGTGAAGACCGTCATGAACGACACTCATGGTGTTAACTGCGGGCCACTTGGAATCTGCAGCTCAACAGACGTTGTGTAGTCATGGACACAGGTCGTTCTTGCTCCCGTGAACAAAGGCGAATTCTTTGATCTTCCAACTAAACTAGCAATTATAGTCTGGATTCTTGCCCCATGCCCCATTGGCGTCAGCTGTGGTTCATGGAAAGGAGCGGACGATGGTTCGTGGTTCACGGAACCTTCAAATAAATAGTTAGGCCGGTGTCTTCACTCATCTCCAGGCATTGTACATCTGCTTCACACGATTCCGACAAATTGAGATCCAACTATGTCTTTAACTCTTTCGCAGCTTGCAGTTTGCATAATAGCTGTTCTTCATGTCCTTTTCATGATCGGGGAGCTCTTTCCCTGGCATGGACCAAAGATTATGGGACTTGTCCTGAAAAAATGGCCCAGACAGCTTGACCTTTCACCTAATGACCAACACCTTGTTGCGGTAGTTGTTCACAATGCCGGTGTTTACAACGGAATTGTTGCTGGGGGATTGTTTGCTACGGCTTGGGTCGGTCGAAATGCGTATCCGGTTCAAGTTGTGCTGTTGGCAGGTGGAATTGTTGCAGGTATCTTCGGCGCCGTGACTTTGTCAAAGGCAGCTATAGTTCAGGCCATCCTCGGCGTGATCGCGATTTCCGTCGTGGTTCATTCTCATTCATTGTAACTCAATATACTTATGTGATAGTCATTATTATTGAACATCTGAAGTTTGGCGGACCAAGCTCCGGGGTTTCTTCGTTGCTGCTTCTAGTGCCGTCCAACACACCGAATCAACCGGCGCAGCGGTCAAAACATTATCAATCATGGTTGGGTTCGGATTGTCATCCGATGAGGCAACCTAGATAGTTCGGCATTTCCTCGTCGGTGTCGGAATGCTGCACATTAAACTCAGCGGTGGGTGGCGACGGCAGTGGCTGAAGAGAATGCGTTTGGCGGCAAGATCGGGTTCGGTCGCAGGACGCGGGACTGTCGCGGACAACGCCAAACATGCGGGTCAAGCAGACAATGACGAGCAGTTCGGTCGGGCAGGCAGCTTCGGGTTTCTACGGTTTGAGGACTACCAACAGAAGAGGTGGCGTGAGGGGCTGGGAGAGACGGCACGCAAGCATCGGGCTTCCTGAACTCTTAATCTGGCAAAGCAAGCCGTAGCTATTGATACCGCTTGAACGGCTGCCCACGGGTGAGCACAGGATAGGACGGCCGTTTGAGACCCGACCAGTCACCCAAATCACATGATCCGTTTCTAGGATTTCAAGCTCTGCGGTGCACCGGCACTTCTGCGTTGTAGTGTTATGTGGTGTAAGGAGATTCATCATGTTGACGAAAGAAACCTACATCCTCGATCCAACGACTTCGTTCGACGTTGAGATTGCAGTCGCACCACCGGGCAAGAGGCTGCCGCTCGTCGTAGTCGTCCACGGCAACTTCGGTCTTGGTGCCCCATTCGGGGTACAACTCCGCAGTTTTACCGAAGAACTCGCCGCCTTGGGCTTCGTCACCGCGTTGCCGACGTACTACTCGGGGGGGCGCGGTGATCCTCTGGACAGCGACATTGCGGGAAAGCTGCCGGCACTGACCGCCGCCATCCGCCATCTCTCGAAGCGAGCAGATGTCGATGCATCGCGGCTCGGCCTCGTCGGCTTCTCGCTAGGTGCGGGCATTTCAATGGCGTTCATCAATTCGGTACCCGCCGGCACAGTTCGCGCGTTTGCCGACTTCTACGGCTACGTCGCTCCACTACTCGTTGGCGGCGTAGAGAAGTTTCCGCCAACGATCCTCTTCCACAATTCGATCGACCACATCGTCAAGCCCTCTGAGAACTCGGAGCCGCTGATCGAGGCGCTCTCTAAGACAACGATCATTCACGAACCTGCTGGCGCTCCCTATGCCTGGTACAACGATCAATGGGAGCCGGGCCTCAACCACGCCTTTGCGCCGGGCGGTACGGCCGACACCGACTCACGCAAACGGGCGGGCCAGTGGATGGCTAATTACGTATGACACGCATGCCGATCAATTCGCTGCTGAAGACGGCGGGAGAGTGTCGGCTTTCTCTGATGGGACAGCTTCAGCAGCACCTACGCATGCTGAGCTGTGTCATTAGGCTACAACATAGTCAAACTAATTACGTTCTTGTGGTTTTCCAATGAGCGAGCAGCAAAACGATGGAAAGCCGGATAATAAATTTCACCTAGATCGTCTTGCCTTAACTCTTTCAGGAGTAGGTGTGCTGATAAGCGGGATCATCAGCTTTACGCAGATCTATACGACCTGGCTGCAGAATGATCAAGAGCTAAAAATCCAGTCTTTGCAAAAACAGAAAGAGTTAGAAATCCAACATCTTAAGAACGAAGCCGACGCAAAGCTTGGACGAGGCCAGCTGATATTTGCTAATATTGAGAGACTTAACAGCCCTGATGCTGATGCTAAGAAACTTGCAATTTCTGCGTTGATCTGGACGCTTGGGAACAATGAAGCCGACAAGCTATTCTCTTTCATCCAACAGTATGGTTCGGCAAGTATCCAGAATGTAGCTGCATCGGCTAGGACTGACATTCAAAAGGCAAAACTAGTTAGTGAAGCTAGAATTATAGCCTGGAATGGTAACTGGACTCATGCTTTTACAAGCGACCTTGGAAGATTTGAAGGCCTAATGAAGATATCAGTCGATGATTCAGGCTTGGCGAGTGGCGAATTCAATGCGAATGATAAGACTGTCATTGGCTCACTTAAAGGCAGTCTTTCTGATGATGGAAAAATTCTAGTTGGAACATGGAGGAATACCAAGCAAAATGGAAGGTTTTACTTTGAACTACTTAACATAGAAGATGCAATTGGTTTTCGTGGTAACTACTCAATGTCAGAAGCGCAGCCCGAAAAAGGAGCATCTCTTACTTGGACAGGCAAGAAGAAATGAGGCTGAGCGTGAATGCATCATGCTGCACTTGTCTAACGCACAAGGATAGATCGTGCGCAGCCACGATCTTATCCGGTGGTTGGACTATCCCTTTTCCGCTATAGACCAGCAGCTTACGGTTGATGCGTCGTCCCGTGTCCAGCGTCAACCCCCTTGGCCGTTTCGCGACAACCAAGTTGGCCGCTGGGGCACCTTGCTCGCCGCCAGGTTGTCGCCGGTGACATGAAAACTGGCCCACCCCCCCCCACGCCAGCCTTGAACACGACAAGGCTCTGCTGATCGG
>CALSAP010000009.1:0-121989 GCA_943372935.1 Synechococcus sp. UW140 | reverse complement strand
GGAGCTGATCGCGTCAGCGATCAGCTCCGCCGTGATGGCCGCCAGCAGTACGCCGTTGCGGTGGTGGCCCGTGGCCAGCCAGAGCCCCTCGATGGGGCCGGGGCCCAGCAGCGGCCTGTCGTCGGGGGTGCCGGGCCGGAAGCCCCACCAGCGCTCCATCGGTGGCCACAGGGCCGCCTCCGGCAGCAGGGCGGCGATGCCGGCCTGGAGCTGCTTCTGGCCCTCGGGGGTGAGGCCGTCGTCGAAGCCGGCCTGGGGTTCGCTGGTGGCGCCCACCACCAGCAGGCCGTCCTGCCGCGGCACCAGGTAGGTGCCGGGTCCGAACACCACCCGCTCCAGGCTGGCCCTGGGGCCCTGCAGCGACAGCATCTGGCCCTTCACCGGATGCACCGGCAGCGAGGGCAGCAGCCGGCCGCTCCAGGCGCCGCAGGCGAGCACGGCCGTGGTGGCGGCCATCGTGTGCTCGCCCCCCTCGGCCCGGCGCAGCCGCACCCCCCGCAGGCGCCCGCCGTCGCCGGTGAGCAGCTCCAGCACCTCGGTGCCCTCCTCGAAGCGCACCCCCAGGGCCACGCAGGCCCGCTCCAGGGCTCGCATCAGGCGGCGGCGGTTGTCGATCTGGCCGTCCTGGGCGAACAGCAGGCCCGCCCGCCAGGCGGGTCCGATCCCCGGCACCTGCCGCTCCAGGCCCGCCCGATCGAGGGGCTCGCCGAAGGGGGCCGTGGGGTAAGAATCCCGCTCGGCGGCACCGCTGAAGGGGACGACGATCCCGCAGGGACGCAGGCCGCAGGGGAGGCCGCTGTCGGCCTCGATGCGGGCCACCCAGGCCGGAATGCGCTCCAGGCTGGCCTGGCCCAACGCCAGCATCGGGCCGCTGAGCCCTTCGGCGTGGGGGGCCAGCATGCCGGCGGCCACGAAACCCGCCGCCTCGCTGCGCCGACGGCTGAGCACGGTGGCGGAGCGGCCGAGGCGGGCCAGCTGGTGGGCGATGGCCAGGCCCATCAGGCCGCCGCCCAGCAGCAGTACGGGGGCGTGATCGGAAGGGGTGCCAACCAGTGTCATGGCCTCCGGGGCTTGCGCGGTTCAATTCAAGCGGCTGCCCGCCGCTGCCTAGGATCCGCCCATGCGCCTCCGGCCCACCGCAGGAGGCCGACAGCGCCGGCAGGATTCGCGACCATGGCTGAAGGAAACAGGGCGGAAGGCAAGGGCCCCGGCATGGCCGATGGCCAGGAAAATGCTGCGTGGGAGGCCGTCATCGGCCTGGAGACCCACGTGCAGCTGGGCACCGCCAGCAAGATCTTCACCGCCGCCTCCACGAGCTTCGGCGACGATCCCAACACCCACATCGATCCGGTGGTGTGCGGCCTGCCCGGCACCCTGCCGGTCCTCAACCAGAAGGTGCTGGAGTACGCGGTCAAGGCGTCCCTGGCCCTCAACCTGCAGGTGGCCGAGCACAGCAAGTTCGACCGCAAGCAGTACTTCTACCCCGACCTGCCCAAGAACTACCAGATCTCCCAGTACGACCAGCCGATCGCCGAGGACGGCTGGATCGAGGTGGAGGTCGCCGAGAAGGGCAAGGAGACCTACTTGAAGAAGGTGGGCATCGAGCGGCTGCACATGGAGGAGGACGCCGGCAAGCTCGTCCACGCCGGCAGCGACCGCCTGGCCGGCTCCACCCACACGCTGGTGGATTACAACCGGGCCGGCGTCGCCCTGGCCGAGATCGTCTCCAAGCCGGACCTGCGCACGGGCCGGGAGGCGGCCGAGTACGCCTCCGAGATCCGTCGCATCATGCGGTATCTGGGGGTCAGCGACGGCAACATGCAGGAGGGCTCCCTCCGCTGCGACGTCAACATCTCCGTGCGCCGCGGCCCGGACGCCCCCTTCGGCGTGAAGGTGGAGATCAAGAACATGAACTCCTTCTCGGCGATCCAGAAGGCGATCGATTTCGAGATCGCCCGCCAGATCAAGGCCTATGAAGGCGGTGAGCCGGTGGTGCAGGAAACGCGCCTCTGGGATGAGGGCAAGCAGCTCACCAGGAGCATGCGCAGCAAGGAGGGGGCCAGCGACTACCGCTACTTCCCGGACCCGGATCTGGGGCCGATCGAGGTGAGCCCCGAGCAGCGCCGAAGCTGGCTGGCGGAGCTGCCCGAACTGCCGGCCGCCAAGCGCCACCGCTATGCCGAAAGCCTGGGGCTCTCCATCTACGACGCCCGCGTCCTCACCGATGAGCGCCCCATGGCGGAGTACTTCGAGGCGGCGGTGGCCGCCGGCGGCGACCCCAAGGCCGTGGCCAACTGGGTCACGGGTGACATCGCCGCCCATGTGAACGCCAACCGGCTGTCGATCGCCGAGCTGCCCCTGGGGCCGGCGCAACTGGCCGAGATGGTGCAGCTGATCGAGGCGGGCACCATCAGCGGCAAGATCGCCAAGGACCTGCTGCCCGAACTGCTTGAGAAGGGCGGCTCGGTGGCGGCGATCGTGGACTCCCGCGGCCTGGGCATGATCAGCGACCCGGCGGCGATCGCCGCCATCGTGGCGGAGCTGCTGGCGGCCCACCCGGAGGAGGTGGAGGCCTTCCGGGGCGGCAAGAACAAACTTCAGGGCTTCTTCGTGGGGCAGCTGATGAAGCGCACCGGTGGCCGCGCCGACCCCAAGCTGGCCAACCGGATCCTCAGCGAGCAGTTGAAAGGCTGAAAGTCCTCTGACTGGGTAAAGCCGGAGTTTCGTTTCTGAGTTGAGATGTCGATTGCCCTTCCCAGGTTTGGAGCCCAGCCTTTCCAACGGATGGCAACACCTGATTCCCTGCAGGCTGCCATCAATGATGAGTACGGTCGCCTCACTTTCACGCCCGTGGCAGAAGCGGCGAATCCGGATGCTGACTATGGCGCTGCTGTGGTGCATGGAATTTCCTCAGTCGATGAAACTGCTCCGCTTATCAGCTGTGCTCCAATCAGTGATGAACTGATGGATCTTGCCTTCGCTCAGCTCACGCCGCTGATCGAAACTTGGTCGGGTTGTCGACTGGAGCGCAGTTGGGGTTACGGTATTCGTAGTTATGGGCCGGGTTCGATCCTGCATGTCCACCGCGACCGGGTCGATACCCATGTTCTCAGTTGTATCGTGCATGTAGCGGATCGATCGTTCCAGCCATGGCCGCTTGATTTCATCACCCATGAAGGGGAGCACCATGCTGTTTTGTTTGAGCCGGGAAGTCTGTTGTTTTACGAGAGTCTTTGCCCCCATGGGCGCATGCAGCCTTTCCGGGGTGACTTTTACCGCAACATGTATTTGCACTGGCGTCCCCGCGATTGGAACCCTGCCTCATACAAGCCCCTGCGCTGTAAGTATGCCAGCCTGGACCAGGCTCGGCAGGATTGTCAGCGTCTTTATCGTGAGCAGTTGGTGGCTTCTGTCCCTGCGGACTGGCAGGATTGGTTACGCCTCAACAAGGCTCGCGGCTGTGCCCGCGAAGGGATGATCGAGAAAGCTGAAAACGAAGGCGGTCTTAGCCCTGTCGCCATCAAGGCTGTGCTTGATCAGCCCCATGATGCGAAGGCTATTGTCACTCCAGTCGTGTCGATCGGTGCCAGCGATTCTTCTGCATGGCTGGATTGGTTCGCCGCCCCGCTCACGCGCCAGGAGTTCCAGCCAAGGGCCTGGCGGCTGGACACCCCATTGGCCCAGGTCTACGAACTACCTGATTTTCTGTCTCGCCAGGATTGTGGAGAGTTGATGTCTGCGATTGACCGGTCTCTTGTGCCCTCCACGGTTACCCGCGGCGACAGCGCCTATCGCACCAGTCGCACCTGCCATCTCCGCGGTGTGGATGCCAATCTGGTGGCTCGGCTGGATCAACGCCTTGTCGCTTTGTTTGGCGTCGAGGCCTCATTCTCCGAGCCTTTGCAGGGGCAGCGTTATGACCCCGGACAGTACTTCAAGGAGCACACCGATTGGTTTGAGCCTGGCACCGATGAGTTCGCCACCCATACCAATCCCGGGGGGCAACGCACCTGGACCGTGATGATCTACCTCAACACCGTCGATCGTGGTGGGCAGACTTGCTTCCGGCGACTCGGGCGTTGTTTCACGCCGATCCAGGGCCTGGCGCTCGCTTGGAACAACCTGATGGCCGACGGCACTCCCAACCCCTTCACCTTGCACGAGGCGATGCCCGTGGAAGACGGCTCCAAGTGGGTTGTCACGAAGTGGTTTCGGGCGCGGCCGGGCCGCAACACCTGAGCGGCGCTGGGCGGCCTTCGAGAGCCTGTTCCACCTTCTGGGCCAGAACTTCCCGCCCGCTCCGATTGTCGATCACCACATCGGCCAACAGTCGCTTGCGGGCCAGGGGCCACTGGGCGGCGATGCGGGCCCGGGCCTCCGCCTCCCCGAGCTGGTCCCGTCTGATCAGCCGCCGCAGCTGCTGGGCTTCATCACAGTCCACGAGCCACACCTCGCTGCAGAGGTGCTCCAGGCCCGCCTCGAACAGCAGCGGGATCACCAGCACCACCGCCGGCGCTTCCCGTAGCCGCTCCAGTTCAACGGCGAAGCGCTGCCGCACCAATGGATGGACCAACGCCTCCAGCCAGCGGAGCTCTGCGGCGTCGCCGAACACGAGGCGGCCGAGAGCGGCACGATCCAGGGCAACGGTCTCGCCCGTCGCGTCCGCCGCCGCCACCCGCTGTCCGTAGTGGTCCAGCACCGCCAAGGTGCCTGCGCTTCCCGGCGCCAGCGCCTCGCGGGCGTAGACATCGGCATCGAGCACTGGCAGTCCCCTCGCCGCCAGCAGCCGCCCCACCCTGCTTTTGCCGCTGGCGATACCGCCGGTGAGGCCGATGCGGCGCTGGGGGGGTGGGGCCATCGGGTCAGTCTGGGCCGGCGCTGCCAGCAACGGCTCCCCGCCGTTTCAGGATGCCCACCAGTGGCCGCTCCGCCTTGACCCACGCCTTGCCCCCTTCCTGGCAGCCCATCTACGGTGGCATCACCGCGCCCAGAGGCTTCCTGGCCGCGGGCCTGACAGCCGGCCTGAAACCCTCCGGCAAGCCAGATCTGTGCCTGTTGCTGGCACCGGAGGGGGCGGTCTGCGCCGGCAGCTTCACCACCAACCGGGTGCGGGCGGCCTGCGTCGACCTCTGCGCCGAACGGCTTGCCGCCACGGGCGGCAGGGCCAATGCCGTGCTCACCAACTCCGGCCAGGCCAACGCCTGCACCGGTGAGCGCGGCCTGGCCGACAGCCTGCGGGCCACCGCCGAGCTGGCCGGGCGGCTGGGCCTGGCGCCGGAGCAGGTGCTGATCTGCTCCACGGGTGTGATCGGCGTGCCGATCCCGATGGAGACGCTCGTGGCGGGTCTCGATCCCCTGGTGGCCGCCCTCGGCCCCACGGGCGGCGGCTCCGCCGCCGAGGCGATCCTCACCACCGACCTGGTGGCCAAGGAGATCGCCCTGGAGGCCCACCTGGGCGGACGCACCGTGCGTATCGGCGGCATGGCCAAGGGCTCGGGGATGATCCATCCCGCCATGGCCACGATGCTGGGCTACCTCACCTGCGATGCCGGCGTGCCGGCCGATGTCTGGCAGGCGATGGTGAAGCGGGCGGTGGATCGTTCTTTCAACGCGATCACGGTGGATGGCGACACCAGCACGAACGACACGTACCTGGCCTTTGCCGCCGGTGAGCCCCTGGGCCCCGAGCACTTCGACGCGCTGGAGGTCGGTCTGACGGCGGTGTCGCAGCACCTGGCCCGGGCGATCGCCCGCGATGGCGAGGGCGCCACCTGCCTGATCGAGGTGCGGGTGGAGGGCAGCGCCGACGACGCCGGCGCCCGCGCCATCGCCCGCACCGTGGCCGGCTCGTCGCTGGTGAAGTGCGCCGTCCACGGCCGTGACCCCAACTGGGGCCGCATCGTCGCCGCCGCCGGCCGGGCCGGGGTGGCTTTCGACCCGCTGGCCGTGGCCCTGTGGCTGGGGGAGCACCAGCTGATGGCGGCGGGCCAGCCCCTGGCCTTCGACCGTCCGGCGGCCTCCGCCTACCTCAAGGCCCGCGCCGCCGGCGCCTATCTGGTCGACGACACGGTGGCGATCCGCCTGCGGGTCGGGGGCGGCCCGGGCAGCGGCCTGGCCTGGGGCTGCGACCTCTCCGACCAGTACGTGCGCATCAACGCCGACTACACCACCTGATCCCGCCGGCCGGCCGCCATGGATGGCGGTGGCGCGCCTGGGCAAGATGGCAGCGACTGCGCTGACGTCGATGGTCACGGCCAGGCCCTCCTCCCCGCCCAGCGGGGCCACCCCCAGCGGGCCCCGGGCCCGCGCCGGATCCAGCCCCGCCTGGGACTGGCGGCTCTGGTGGATCGTCGGGCTCTGCTTCGGGCTGGGCTATGCCGCCAGTCTCCGGCTGCTGAGTCTGGGCGGGGAAGAGGAACGGGGCACCAGCCAGCGTTTCGATGTCCAGGCCGCTCCCGGCACGACCCTGGAATCCCTGCGGCAGCGCTTCGGTGGCGAGGCCCGGGAGATTCGCGGTGACCTCGACCTGATCGACCTGGAGCAGCAGCAGAAGCAGGAGCAGGCCGAGATTGAGGAACGGCGTCGGGCGATGGAGGAGCGGGAAGTGCAGGAAGGGCAGCGGTTGCTCGAGCCGAGCGAGGACCCCCTCCAGACCACCCCTCCCGCGGCGCCTGGGGCCGCCGACGCGGGAGCCCCGTCGGTCCCCGCCCTGCCCCAGCCACGAACGCCGCCGGCCCGCGAGCGGGAGGCCGCCGGCCCCGCGCCGATCGCCCCGCCTCCGCTGAGCGCCTCACCGGCTCCCGGAAACCAGCCCTGATCTGCCACAGTTCGGTGACTCCTCCGGCCTTGTCATGAGCGCGCCGCAGTCCCTCGCCAAGGCGGCCATGAACCGCCTGGCCGCCCGTATGGGCAGCGGCCTGGCCGATGCGGCGGCCACCCTCGCGGTGCTCGCCCAGGAGGCTCCAACCCGCGTCCAGCAGGAACTCAGCCTGTTCTGGGAGGAGGTGTCCATGGAAGCCGAACGGATCGAGAACGACCGCAACACAGCCGCGGCCCCAGGACGGGGCGGCTCCGCCGACGACCCCCAGGAGCGGATCGATGCCCTGCGGGCCAAGGTGGCCGAACTCTCCAGACGCCTCGATCAGGTCCCGGCGGCCGCCCCCGACGGTCCGCCGCGGTCTCCGGGGCAGGCCTGATGGCGGCCCCCTCCAGCCCCGGGGTCCTGCTGTCCCGCTTCTGGCGGCCCCTGCGAATCTGGCGTCTGGTCGTCCAGTTGCTGGCTGGCCTTTGGTGGGATGGCCGTCCCTGGAGCTACCCGGGGGGACGTACCCCCGAGCGCCAGGCCGCCCGCCAGCGCCGCCGGGCCCGCTGGCTCACGTCCCAGTTCCTCGAGCTCGGCTCCGCCTTCATCAAACTGGGGCAGCTGCTCTCGGCCCGTCCCGATGTGCTCCCCGCCGATGTGGTGGAGGAACTGGCCCATCTGCAGGACCGGGTGCCGGCGTTCCCCTTCCCCGTGGTGGAGTCCCTGCTGGAACAGGAGCTGGGTGAGCGTCGGGCCGAGATCATCGATCTGGCGGTGGAGCCGCTCGGTTCGGCGAGCCTGGCCCAGGTGCACCGGGCCAGCCTGCGCAGCGGCCGTCAGGTGGTGTTCAAGGTGCAGCGGCCCGGGCTTGAGCGGCTGTTCCGGCTGGATCTGGAGGTTCTGCAGCAGGTGGCCGCGGTGGTCCAGCGGCACCCCCGCTGGGGTGCCGGCCGCGACTGGCTGGGTATCGCCAAGGAGTGCCGGAGGGTGCTGCTGCGGGAGCTCGATTTCCGCTTGGAGGCGGAACACGCCGCCCGTTTCCGGCAGCAGTTTCTCGATGACCCCGGCATCCGCATTCCGGCGGTGATCTGGGAACTCAGCTCTCGCCGGGTGCTGTGCCTCGACTACGTCCCCGGCATCAAGATCAACGACCGGGAGGCCCTCGTCCGCGCCGGCATCGATCCGGCGGCCGTCGCCGAGAAGGGGGCGGCCAGCTACCTGCAGCAGCTGGTCCGCTTCGGCTTCTTCCATGCCGATCCCCATCCCGGCAACCTCGCCGTCGCCAGCGACGGGGCGTTGATCTACTACGACTTCGGCATGATGGGCCAGATTTCCGAGCGGCTGCGCAGCCGACTCGGGCGGATGGTGCGGGCCGCGGCGGCCCGGGATGCCTCCACCCTGGTGGACGAGCTGCAGCAGGCCGGGCTGATCGCCGCCGGCATCGATCAGGGGCCGGTGCGACGTCTGGTGCGGGTGATGCTCACCGAAGCCCTCACGCCACCCTTCAGCACCAACGTCATCGACAAGCTCTCCGGGGACCTCTACGAACTCGTCTATGGCCAGCCGTTCCGGCTGCCGCCCGAGCTCATCTTCGTGATGCGGGCCCTCTCCACCTTCGAGGGGGTGGGCCGCAGCCTGGATCCGGGCTTTAGCCTGATCGCCATCGCCCGTCCCTACCTGTTGCCCCTCATGACCGCCAGCGGCAACGGCCCCAACGAACTGTTCAGCGAGCTCTCCCGTCAGGCGGCCGAAGTGGGTAGCCGTGCCTTCGGGATTCCGCGGCGGCTGGACGAGAGCCTGGCCCGCATCGAACAGGGTGATCTACAGGTGCTGATCAGGGCCGGCGAGACCGACCGGCTGCTGCGGCGCCTGGCCCTGGCGCAGCAGAGTGCCGGCCAGTCCTTCCTGCTCGGGGCCCTGGCGGTGGCGGCCTCACTCCTGGCGGTGAGCAGCCGCCCCGTCCTGGTGGCGGTGCCCCTGGTGCTGGGGCTGCCGGTGGGCCTCTCCTGGCTGAAGCTGCAGTCAAGGCTCAAGCGTGATGGCCGCCTCGACCAGCTGTCCGGCGCCGCCGCACAGCAGCGGGAGTGACGGAGGGCCTAGCGAACGGGGGCCCTCAGGCCTTGCCCCGTGGACCCCGGTCTTCCACCCCGGCGTAGATCGCCTGGCTGCCCAGTTCGTCCTCGATGCGCAGCAGTTGGTTGTACTTGGCGACCCGGTCGCTGCGGCTGAGGGAGCCGGTCTTGATCTGGCCGGCCCGGGTGGCCACGGCCAGGTCGGCGATGGTCACATCCTCCGTCTCGCCGCTGCGGTGGCTGATCACGCTGGTGTAGCCGGCCCGACCGGCCAGATCGATGGCCTGAAGCGTCTCGGTGAGTGAGCCGATCTGATTCACCTTGATCAGGATCGAGTTGGCGATGCCCTGCTCGATCCCCTGCTGCAGCCGGGTGGTGTTGGTCACGAACAGGTCGTCGCCCACCAGCTGCACCGTTCCCCCCAGGCGCTCGGTCAGCAAGCGCCAGCCCTCCCAGTCGTCCTCGGCCAGGCCGTCCTCGATTGAGACGATCGGGAAGCGGCTCGCCAGGGCCGCCAGCTGGTCGACCATCTCGGCGCTGGTGTAGCTGCCGCCGCCGAAGGCATAGCGGCCATCGGCATAGAACTCGGTGCTGGCGACGTCGAGGGCCAGGGAGATCTGGTCGCCGGGCCGGTAGCCGGCTTTCTCGATCGCCTGGATCAGCAGCTCGCCGGCTGCTTCGTTGCCATCGAGGTCGGGGGCGAAGCCACCCTCGTCGCCCACGGCGGTGGAGAGGCCCTGATCCTTGAGCAGCCCCTTGAGGGTGTGGAACACCTCGGCGCCCATGCGCAGGGCCTCGCGGAAGCTGCCGGCCCCGTGGGGCACGAGCATGAACTCCTGGAAATCCAGGTTGTTGGAGGCGTGGGCGCCGCCGTTGATGACGTTCATCAGCGGCACCGGCAGCAGGGTGGCCATCGGACCGCCCAGGTAGCGGTAGAGGGGCAGGCCCAGGGCCTTGGCGGCGGCGTGGGCCGTGGCCAGGCTCACGGCCAGGATGGCGTTGGCGCCGAGGGCCGACTTGTTGTCGCTGCCGTCGAGCTCGTTCATGGCCTCGTCGACGGCGCCCTGGTCGAGGGCACTCAGGCCGCAGAGGGCCGGGGCGATGCGCTCCTCGATGTTCTCCACCGCCTTGCTGACGCCCTTGCCGAAGTAGGCCTTCTCGCCATCGCGCAGCTCGTGGGCCTCATGGGCGCCGGTGCTGGCGCCGCTGGGCACGATGGCGCGGCCGCTGGCGCCCCCCTCCAGATACACCTCCGCCTCCACCGTGGGGGTGCCCCGGGAGTCGAGCACCTCACGGGCCACGATGGAGTCGATGACGAGGTCGAGGGAGTCGTACACAGGGAGTGTGCTGGTGGGCGAATCCTATGGGTGGCCCTCCACCCTTGCCTGTGTTCCCTGCACCACCGTTTGGCGATGACCCGGGCCCACGGCCCCCTGGTCAGAATGGCCCCAGCTGGTCCAGCGCCGATGCGATTGCTTCACACCATGCTCAGGGTGGGCGACCTGGAGCGGTCCCTGCGGTTCTACATCGAGGTGCTCGGCATGAAGCTGCTGCGCCGCAAGGACTATCCCGGCGGCGCCTACACCCTGGCCTTCGTCGGCTACGGCGATGAGAAGGACACCACCGTGCTGGAACTCACCCACAACTGGGGCACCGAGGCCTACGACCTCGGCACCGGCTTCGGCCATCTGGCCATCGGCGTCGATGACATCTACGCCACCTGCGCGGCCATCGCCGCCAAGGGTGGTCGGGTGGTGCGCGAACCCGGCCCGAAGCAGCACGGCACCAGCGTGATCGCCTTTGTGGAGGATCCCGACGGCTACAAGGTGGAACTGATCCAGACGTCGTCGAGGTCCGATGCGCCCTGAGTCCCGCCTGCGCGACGACCGGGAGCCGGCGGGCACTCCCGCCAGCCTCACGAGCGATCCCGACCGCTTCAGCGACGCCGCCTGGGATCTGTTGATCGCCTCCCAGGAGCAGGCGCGGCGCTGGCGCCATGGCGCCATGGACGTGGAGCACCTCTTGCTCACCCTGCTGCTGAACCGGCGCTTCGCCACCTGGGTGGAACCGCTGCCCCTCGACGAGGACCGGCTGCTCGATCGACTGGAAACCTTCTGCGCCGAGCAGCCTGGTGGCGACGGCGGCACGCTCTACATCGGTGATGCCCTCGAAGATCTGCTGGAGGAGGCCGACCGCCGCCGGGCGGGCTGGGGATCCCGGCTGCTGGATGTGCCCCATGTGTTGCTGGCCCTGCTGGTGGATCCCCGCATCGGGGCGTCCCTGCTGGTGGAGGAGGGCCTGAGCGAGGACCTGC
Source organism: Synechococcus sp. UW140 (assembly GCA_943372935.1). Classification (GTDB taxonomy): domain Bacteria; phylum Cyanobacteriota; class Cyanobacteriia; order PCC-6307; family Cyanobiaceae; genus Cyanobium. The sequence continues at coordinate 110,801 of CALSAP010000009.1, read as the reverse complement.
TGCTGCGCCAGTGGCGGCCGTTGCCGGCCGCGTCCGAGGTCGCCGTGGCGTCGGCCCCACCGGTTTGGGCCGCCCCCGCCCCGTCTGCGGCGCCGGTCCCGGCCCCGCCGCCCGCGGCCCCCCTGCGGTCACCGACACCGCCGGACGCCGACCTGACCCTGCAGCGGGAGGGCGATCCGGAACCCGGAGCCCTGGCCCGCTACGGCCGCGACCTCACCGCCGCCGCCCGGGCCGGCGAACTCGATCCGGTGGTGGGGCGCGACACCGAGATCCGCCGGCTGATCCAGGTGCTTTCGCGCCGCAGCAAGAACAACCCGGTGCTGATCGGTGAGCCCGGTGTCGGCAAGACCGCGGTGGCCGAATCCCTGGCCCAACGGATCGTGGCCGGAGAGGTGCCCGATGCCCTGCGGGGTCTGCGGCTGGTGGCCCTGGATCTGGGGGCCCTGATCGCCGGGGCCAAGTTCCGCGGTCAGTTTGAGGAACGCCTGCGCAGCGTGCTGGCGGAGGTCCGCGACTGCGATGGTGCCAGAGGCGAGGAGGGGGGTGCCAGAAGCGCCGGCGGGGTGGTGCTGTTCATCGACGAACTGCACACGGTGGTGGGCGGTGATCGCTCCGGCACCGATGCGGCCAGCATCCTCAAACCGGTGCTGGCCCGGGGCGACCTGCGTTGCATCGGAGCCACCACCCCCGAGGATTACCGCCGCAGCATCGAAAAGGACCCGGCCCTGGAGCGCCGTTTCCAGCAGGTGGTGATCCGCGAGCCCGACGGCCCCACCTGCCTTGAGATCCTGCGGGGGCTGAAGGAGCGCTACGAGCTCCACCACGGCGTCACCATCACCGATGGGGCCCTGGTGGCGGCCTCCAGGCTCGCGGCCCGCTACATCAGCGACCGCTGCCTGCCGGATTCGGCCATCGACCTGATCGATGAGGCCGCCGCCAACCTGCGCATGGAGGCCACCTCCAAGCCCCAGGTGGTGGAGGCGGCCGAGGCGGAGCTGCGGCGGGTGGAACTGGCGCTGCTGGCCGCGGAGGCGGCGCCCCTGGAGGAGCGGGTGCAGCTGCAGGAGCAGCGGCGCCTCGCCCACGAGCAGCTCGACCGCCTGCAGCGGCGCTGGGCGGGGGAACGGGAGCGCCTGGCCGAGCTGCGCGAGCTGCTGCAGCAGGACGAGGACCTGCGCCATGCCATCGCCGAGGCCGAGCGGGACGGGGACCTGGAGGAGGCGGCCCGGCTCCAGTACGACCAGCTGCATGGGGTGCAGCAGCGCCGGGCGGCCCTGGAGGCGGAACTGCAGAGCGACCCGATGCTGCGGGAGCAGGTGGAGGAGGGGGACATCGCCGATGTGGTGGCCCGTTCCACTGGTATCCCCGTGCAGCAGTTGCTGGCCGGCGAACGCCAGAAGCTGCTGGAGCTGGAGCAGCGGCTCGGTGAGCGGGTGATCGGCCAGCCGGAGGCGGTGGCGGCGGTGGCGGCCTCGATCCGCCGTTCCCGGGCCGGCATGCAGGCCCCCACCCGGCCGGTGGGGTCGTTCCTGTTCCTGGGGCCCACGGGGGTGGGCAAGACGGAGCTGGCCAAGGCCCTGGCGGCGGCCCTCTTCGATGAGGAGGAGGCCCTGGTGCGGCTCGACATGAGCGAATTCATGGAGCGCAATGCCGTCGCCCGCCTGGTGGGGGCACCCCCCGGCTACGTGGGGTACGAGGAGGGGGGACAGCTCACCGAGGCCGTGCGCCGCCGCCCCTATGCGGTGCTGCTGCTGGATGAGGTGGAGAAGGCCCATCCCGATGTGTTCAACCTGCTGCTGCAGGTGCTCGACGACGGCCGGCTCACCGATTCCCAGGGCCGCACGGTGGACTTTCGCCACACGGTGGTGATCATGACCAGCAACCTGGCCAGCCGGGCGATCCTGGAGAGGGCCCGCTCCGGCTCCAGCCCTGACGGAGGTGACCATTCCCTTCAACCCGAGGAGGGCGAGCTGGCCCGGGAGCGTGCCCTGGAGCTGGCGGTGGAGGAGGCCCTTTCGCGCCAGTTCCGCCCGGAATTTCTCAACCGCATCGATGAGGTGATCCGTTTCCGGCCCCTCGCCCGCACCGATCTCGAGCGCATCGTGCGCCTGCAGCTGGCGGAGCTGGCCGCCCTGCTGCGGGAGCAGCACCTGGAGCTGGAGCTGGACGAGGCCGTCGTCGTGGCCCTGGCCCAGCAGGGCTACGAGCCGGAGTACGGCGCCCGCCCGCTGCGGCGGGTGCTGCGCCGTCGCATCGAGAATCCCCTGGCCACCGAATTGCTGGAGGATCACTTCAGCGGCGCCAGGGGCGTGCGGCTGGAGCTCGCCGGCCCCGGGGACGTGGGCTTTCGCTTCATTCCCCTGAAGGCCGAAGGGGAAGGGCGTCCGGTAGGGTGATCGTTTGTCGATGCTTGCCGACATAACGGCAGCCATCGCCTCCACACCGTGGAACCCATCCCCCCCGTCACCACCACCACGAGCAGTCCCGATGGGCCCATGGCCCTGCGGAATGGCCTGTCCGATCCCGACGAGGGGCCGGATGGTGCCTCCAGCGACGAGGAAACCCCCACCGGTTTCCTCGCGGTCACCCTCGCGGAACTGCGCAAGGTGGTCTGGCCGAGCCGCCAGCAGCTGTTCAGCGAATCGGTGGCGGTGATCCTGATGGTGAGCCTTTCGGCCGCAGCCATTGCCGCGATCGATCGCTTCTATCACTGGGGATCGGCCCAGATCTTCCGTTGATGACCCTTCCCCTGTCTGCCGTGCCCGAGACCGTGCCCGAGATCGATCCGGACGCCCCCGAGGTGCTTGAGCTTCCTGGCGAAGGCCACGGCCTTGTCGCCGAGGGGGGCGAGCTTGCCGCTGCAGACGGTGCCGCCGAGCCAACTGAATCGGCCAAGCCCCAGGTGGCCCGCTGGTTCGCGGTGCAGGTGGCCTCCAGTTGCGAGAAGAAGGTGAAGGCCACCCTCGAACAACGGGCCGTCACCCTGGGGGTCAGCAACCGGATCCTCGAGATCGAGATCCCCCAGACCCCTGGTGTCAAGCTGAAGAAGGACGGCAGCCGCCAGTCCATCGAGGAGAAGGTGTTTCCCGGCTACGTGCTGGTGCGCATGGTCCTCGATGAGGACACGATGATGGCGGTGCGCAGCACCCCCAACGTCATCAACTTCGTGGGCCAGGAGGAACGCCGCGCCACCGGCAAGGCCCGGGGGCACATCCGGCCCCGGCCCCTCAGCCGACAGGAGGTGGATCGCATCTTCAAGCGTGCCGCAGAGAAGAAACCTGTCCTCAAGGTCGACCTCACCGAAGGCGATCAGATCCTCGTCACCTCTGGTCCGTTCAAGGATTTCCAGGGCGAGGTGATCGAAGTCTCCGGTGAGCGCAGCAAGCTGAAGGCCCTCCTGTCGATCTTCGGCAGGGAGACCCCGGTCGAGCTCGAGTTCTCCCAGATCAGCAAACAGAGCTGATCAGCGGCGGCCGCCTCCCTGCGGAGGGCGGCCCCGGGTGGCCCCTCACGGGGCCGCCAAGACGCCGGGCCGTCCACCGCCCCGGCGATCCGCAGCGCTCCCGCGAGGGAGTCCCGTCCCGCTCTCCCGCAAGGGAGTTCCGTCCCCTAGTCCAGACGATGGCCAAGAAAGTCGTAGCTGTGATCAAGCTGGCCCTCCAGGCCGGCAAAGCGAACCCCGCACCACCGGTGGGCCCTGCCCTCGGTCAGCACGGGGTCAACATCATGGCGTTCTGCAAGGAGTACAACGCCCGCACCCAGGAAAAGGCCGGGTACGTGATCCCGGTGGAGATCTCGGTCTTTGAAGACCGCAGCTTCACCTTCATCACCAAGACTCCGCCCGCTTCGGTGCTCATCTCCAAGGCCGCCGGCATCGACAAAGGTGCCGCCACGTCCGCCAAGGGCGCAGTGGGTTCCATCAGCCGCGCCCAGCTTGAGGAGATCGCCAAGACCAAACTGCCCGACCTCAATTGCGCCAGCGTTGAGTCGGCCATGCGCATCATCGCAGGCACCGCCCGCAACATGGGCGTCGCCGTCAGCGACTGACCCTCCCCGGCCGTCGTTTCATTCCATTCACCTACCTGGGGGAGACCGCCCGCGGTCGTCCGCACCCCTTCCTGCCATGACAAAAATCTCCAAACGCTTCACGGCCCTCGCCGCCAAGGTCGAGGACCGCTCCTACGAACCGCTCGAAGCCATTGAGCTGGTCAAGGACACCGCCACCGCCCGCTTCGATGAAACCATCGAGGCCCATGTGCGCCTCGGCATCGATCCCAAGTACACCGACCAGCAGCTGCGCACCACCGTGGCCCTGCCCCACGGCACCGGCCAGACCATCCGCATCGCCGTGATCGCCCGGGGCGAGAAGGTGGCTGAAGCCAAGGCCGCCGGTGCCGACCTGGCCGGCGACGATGAGCTGGTCGACCAGATCGCCGGTGGCGCGATCGACTTCGATCTGCTGATCGCCACCCCCGACATGATGCCGAAGGTGGCCAAGCTCGGTCGGGTGCTCGGACCCCGTGGTCTGATGCCGAACCCCAAGGCCGGCACCGTCACCACCGATCTGGCTGGCGCCATCAACGAGTTCAAGGCGGGCAAACTGGAGTTCCGGGCCGACCGGGCCGGGATCGTGCACGTGCGCTTCGGTAAGGCCAGCTTCCCCAGCGCCAAGTTGCTGGAAAACCTCAAGGCCCTGCAGGAAACCATCGACCGCAACAAGCCCAGCGGTGCCAAGGGCCGCTACTGGAGGAGCCTCTACGTCGCCTCCACGATGGGACCCTCGGTGCAGGTCGACTTCGCCGCTCTCCAGGACATCAAGCAGGAGAGCTGAGTCCCTGCCGTGCCTGCGTCGTCCTGGGTGCGGATCGGTGGCTGGGTGGCAGTTCCGCTCATCCTGCTGACCCTGGGGTGGGGCCTGCTTTCCAGGCCCGGTGCCGGTTCCATCGCCTCCCAGCCGCCGGAGTCCTCCGGATCGCCGTCCAGCCCTGGCGGCGGTCCGGTGACCTTCGTCGGCGACTCACTCACGGCCCAGGGCGACTGGCGAGCGGCGTTCCCTGAGCGTGTGGTCCACAACCAGGGCGTGAGTGGCGACACCACCTTCCAGTTGATGGCCCGTCTGCCGGCGATCCGCCAGACTGGTGCCCGCACCTACCTGGTGATGGTGGGCATCAATGACATTGGTTGGGGGTATTCCCCCCGGGGGATCGCCAGCCGGATTCAATGGCTACGCGCAGGCCTGCAGATTGGTACCGGGGCGCGGGTGATCGTCCAGTCCACCATTCCCTGTGCCCGGTTCCGCTGTGGCGCCGACGGGGTTCGGCGGGTGACGGAACTCAACCAGCTCCTCGCCCAGCAGACGCCAGCCCAGGACTATGTCGACCTCACCCCGGTGATGGCGGACGCCGATGGTCTCAAGCCCATCTACACCGTGGATGGCGTGCATCTCAACGCCGCCGGTTACGCCCGCTGGCAGGCGCGGCTGCGGGAACTGGGCCTGCCGTGATGTAGGTTGAACAACTGGATTCGTCCAGAAGGGCACGCGCCCAACCCAAGACAGCAGGTCGTCAGGGTCGTCGATTCCGGTCGCTCGTTCCTTGCCGTAAGCCCTGCCGAGGTAGACGCGATTGGTTTTTGCCTGTGCTGGTGACTCCGCCGGAGTCACTCAGATCGGAGCGGAGCGATGAGCGACCTCGAAGCTTCCCTACCCGGGGAGCTGTCCGGGCTGCGTTCCCTGCTTGTTCCCCCGATCCGATCCACTTCCTATGGGCCGCACGCTGGAGAACAAGCAACAGATCGTCGAAGAGCTCAAAGGGCTCCTCGGTGAAGCCGAAATGGCGCTGGTCCTCGATTTCAAGGGCCTGACCATCAAGGAGATGACTGATCTGCGGACCCGTCTGCAGGCCAGCAACGGTGTGTGCAAGGTGACCAAAAACACCTTGATGCGCCGTGCCATTGATGGTGACAGCGTCTGGTCGGATCTCGATTCCCTGCTCACCGGCACCAATGCCTTCGTCCTGGTCAAGGGCGATATCGGCGGTGCAGTGAAGGCCCTGCAGTCCTTCCAGAAGGACACCAAGAAGTCGGAAATGAAGGGAGGCCTTTTCGAAGGCAAGCTCCTTTCCCCCTCCGACATCCAGGCCATCGGGGATCTGCCCTCCAAGGAGGTGCTCATGGCCCAGATCGCCGGTGCGATCAATGGCCTGGCCACCAAGCTGGCTGTGGGCATCAACGAGGTTCCGTCCGGTCTCGCCAGGGCGCTCAAGCAACACGCCGAATCCGGCGAAGGTTGAGTTCGCCTGTCGCGAACCCCTGGGCTCCACCGATCCTCCCGTTCTGTTGCTGATTCCCCCCCATGTCCGCTACCACCGACCAGATTCTCGAACAACTGAAAACCCTCTCGCTGCTTGAGGCTTCCGAGCTCGTCAAGCAGATTGAAGAGGCCTTCGGCGTGTCCGCCGCCGCTTCGGCTGGCGTCGTCATGGCCGCCGCCGCCCCCGGCGCCGCCGCCGAGGCGGTTGAGGAGCAGACCGAATTCGACGTCATCCTTGATGGCTTCGATCCGGCCGCCAAGATCAAGGTCCTCAAGGCCGTCCGCGAGGCCACCGGCCTCGGTCTGGGCGAAGCCAAGGCCCTTGTGGAAGCCGCTCCAAAGGCCGTCAAGGAAGGCATCTCCAAGAACGATGCCGAAGCTCTCAAGAAGAGCATCGAAGAAGTGGGTGGCAAGGTCTCCATCAAGTGACCGGCCACCGCCGGGCCTCCTGGCCCGGCGGCCCCTTCCTATCCATGCCGGCTTTTCGGGGCCGGCTTTTTCATGGTCGAGCCCGGTGACGGCTGCGCGCTCTCTGGCATGGGTGCGGCACCCATAAAAAAGAGCCCCGCCGAAGGCAGGGCTCTGGAGATGGAACGATTCCGGGAGTCTGTCCTCGTTTCGACCCTGGAAGAGCGTCCTTCACTCCTCACCAAGTCAGATTAAAGGAGGAGGAAGGCAGGTGGGAGGTGAGGAGTCCGGTGATTCAACTGGTCCCGGACCAGGCCCCCAGACGGGATCGAGCGAGGGGGTCAGAGCCCCCCGCCATTGGCCTCGGTGTAGGGAATCACCTGGAGGGCGATCGCCCGACCGGAGCGGTCGGAGACCATGCTGTCGTCGCGCTGGTCGAGCACCGGCTGGGTGGCGGCAAGGCCGGGGAGCTCGGCTCGGCCTGGGGGACGCCGGAACGTCTGGCCGCCGCCGGCCCGGGCGATCAGTTGCTCCAGGGGGGTCGGACTGGCGAAATAGAGGTGGGACAGGGACCTCTGTTCGTAGGTGCGGCGCTGGAGATCCCAGCCGGGTTCGAGCGTGAGGGCGACGAAACCGTCGCGGTCCCGCAGGGGAACCTCGGCCCTTCCCAGTACCAGGACGGCAGAACTTCTCGGCGAGACGGCTTGCAGCTCCAAACGGGAGCCCACCTGCTGCACCTGCAGGCGGTAGGTGGTGCCCATGTCCTGGTCGGCGACCCGCAGGGAATAGCCGTTGCTGTCCAGGTAGCGATTGCAAATGCCCGTGTAATCGAACCGGTTCAGGGTTGGATCCACCAGCCCGTCCGGGCGGGCCTGCCAGCAGGAGGGCTGGGCGGCCAGCTGCTCCAGCACCAGGAGGGTCCAGTCGTTGTCGCCCACCGGCCTGGCCAGCACCGCGAAACGCTGGGGGTCCACCTCCGTGCTCTGGAACAGGCCGGCGGCCATGGCCAGCCTGGGCTGCACCATCGGCAGGCCGGCTCCGGCCAGGGCCAGGCCCGCCAGGGCCAGGTAGGTTCGCTGCATGGGAACACCTCCAGGGCCCGGTCGTTCTCCGGGAGAGAGGGTCTAATTCAAGCGATGCTGTCAAGGGGACTCCATGGGTGATCGTCCGGTGCGGGTAGTGGCTGCCGCCTGCGACGGGGCCTGCAGCGGCAACCCAGGCCCGGGGGGCTGGGGTGCCCTGCTGCGCTTTGAAAACGGCTCCCGGCGGGAGCTGGGGGGGGCGGTAGCGGCCACCACCAACAACCGCATGGAGCTCACCGCCGCCCTGGCGGTTCTGGAGGCCCTGCGGGACCTGCCGCGCCATCCCGATCTGGTGCTGCGCACCGACAGCCGCTACCTGATCGATGGTTTCGAGAAATGGATGGCCGGCTGGAAGCGCAAGGGCTGGCGGACGGCCTCCGGTGGGGCTGTGCTCAACCGCGATCTCTGGGAGCTGCTCGATGCCGCCAGGTTGCCTGGGCTGGCCCTGCGCCACGTGCGCGGCCACAGCGGCGATCCGGACAACGACCGCTGCGATGCCATCGCCGTCGCCTATTCCCGTGGTCAGCCACCGACTCTGGCGGTGGAAAGCCGATCCGGCGTCGCGGTCGAGGCGGTGGCAGAAGAGGTTGCAGAGGCGGTGGCCAAAGGGGTGGCCCCTCCAGACGCCTTGGATCCGTCCCCCAGCTCGCTGCAGCAGTTGCTCTCCCGCATGGAGCTGGCCGATCGGCTTGCCGCAGGCGGTTACAGCCTGCGGGCCGTGGAGCTCGCCCGGCTGCTGGAGGTGCCCACCGCCACCCTTGAAGGGAAGGACGATCCCTGGCTCTGGCGCAACTGGCTCGTGAGGCCCCTGGGCAACGGGAGCTGGCGCCTGGAGCGCGACACGGGAGGATTGGCCAGGCCGTCGTGAGGAGGTGGGAATGACGCAGGAGCAATCGACCGGCGGCGGCCAGGTGGGAACCGGCGCCCTCTATGCCCGCTTCGTCGAGCCGCTGCTGCGCCGTGACGACGGTGCCGACGCCGAGCAGCTGAGTCGTCTGACGCTTCTGGCCTTGGGGCAGGCGTCCCTGCGACGCCGCTGGCCCTTGGTCAGTGGCAGCCTGGCGGGGCTGGGGGCGGAGCTGCAGCGGCGGGATCCGCGTCTGGAGCAGACGCTGTTCGGTTGTCGCTTCGTCAACCCGGTGGGACTGGCCGCGGGCTTCGATAAGAACGGGGTGGCGGCCGCGATCTGGCATCTGTTCGGTTTCGGCTTTGCCGAGCTGGGCACCATCACCTGGCAGCCCCAGCAGGGAAATCCGCGGCCGCGGTTGTTCCGGCTGGCCGAGGAGCGGGCTGCCCTCAACCGGATGGGTTTCAACAACGACGGTGCCAGGGGCGTGCGCCGGACCCTTGAGCGCCAGGGTCTGCCCCCGCCGGGGCAGCGGCCCGCCGTGCTCGGCATCAACCTCGGCAAATCGAAGGCGGTGTCACTGGAGATGGCCCCGGACGACTACGCCGCTTCCCTGGAGCTGCTGGCCCCCCTGGCCGACTACGCGGTGGTCAATGTGAGCTCGCCCAACACCCCGGGACTGCGTGACCTTCAGGAGGAGGCCCAGCTCAGGCGGCTGGTGGAGCGACTGCGGCGGCTGCCGGCCTGTCCCCCCCTGCTGGTGAAGATCGCCCCTGATCTCGAAGATGACGCCATCGACACCATCGCCCGACTGGCCTACGAGGAGGGACTGGCGGGCGTGATCGCCGTGAACACGTCCGTCCACCGCCTTGGATTCGAAGGGCGCCGCTTGCAAGCCACCGGGCAGACCCTCGCCGAAGAAGCCGGAGGACTGAGCGGCCGGCCCCTGCGGCGGCGGGCGGTGGAGGTGTTGCGGCGGCTGCGGGCGACCGCAGGTCCTGCGTTGCCGCTGATCGGCGTGGGTGGCATCGACTCCGCCGAGGCCGCCTGGGAACGGATCAGTGCAGGAGCTTCCCTGATCCAGATCTACACGGGTTGGATTTACGAAGGCCCCGCACTTGTGCCGTCGATTCTTGAGGGATTGAGCCATCAGCTCGATCGCCATGGCTGCCGGACGCTTTCTGAAGCTGTAGGTTCGGGGATGCCTTGGCGCCCATAACTCGGTAACTTTCGCAGGCAACGGATCAGAGTCTTGGTTTTTTCTGGCCTGATCGGTTTGAAGGATGATCTGGACGATCGCCTGCGACCGATCCGTGCGCAGGTCCTTCCACGACAGCTGCTGCTGGAGCTTCAGGACGAGACCTTGATGGGTCAGGTATTGCGGGGAAGCGGGCCGGAGCCGGTGAGCATCGATCTGCCCCTGCCACCGCTCACCTGCCTGGATGGCCAGCCCCTGGAGAAAGAACCCCTTGGTGACCTGATCGGCGATCTGATGGTGCGCGACGGTCTGCTGAATGCCGTCGTGCTCGCCTCCCTTCCCGAGGGGGCTGCCGAGTGGCGCGTCATCGACTGGCCCTTGGAGGCAATCCCTGACGACCCCATCCAAGCGTTGCGGACAATCGATCCTCCGCTCAGTCTTTCCGTTCCCCTGACTGAAGCGACCATCGATCTGCAACCCCTGCCGGGTGCCAACCCCCGCATGCTGCTGGCCGTGGCGTCCAGGAAGCTTGTGGACGACTGGATTGAGGTGTTCAACCTGGCCGGAGTCCAGCTCGAGCGGCTGGCCCCGGCCCAGTCCTGTCGTTTGGCGGCGGTCAATGCGCTGCTGGAGCGCTCGGCGGAGGATGTCCTGACTCTGCTGATCCATCCGCTGCCGGGGGGGGGGCGGTTGCTGCTTCTGCGTCGCGCCGAGCCGGTCTTCGATTGGCCCCTGCCCGAGGAGGATGATCAGCTCGTTCGGGAAGTGACCCGCTGCGTGGCCTTCTATCGGCGCCGCCATCCTTCCTTGCATCGGCTCCGGCTGTTGCTGAGCGCGCCGCTTTCCAGCCAGGACCATCTCCAGGAGGCGCTTGGGGTGCGCGCCGAACTGCTCACCACGCAGCCTTTTGGCTCTCTGGTCCTCCAGGGCCTGGCGATGGTGGAGAGGGGCCGATGACAGCACCTCTCGATCTGCTGCGGGAACGGCGCAAGGAGCTCGGCCAGGAGAGCATGATCACGGCCTTGCTGGATCGGCGTCCGCTGCTGATCAAGGGTGCCCTGATTGGAGCTGCTCTGCTGGTGTTGGCGGTGGGTGGCACCGCCCTGGTGCTCCTCCGTTACTTGGTGGTCAAGTCCCAGACCGCCCAGCTCACCCGGTTCGAAGTCGAAGCCACCCAAATGCAGGCCGAGATGGCGGCCAGCAAGGCAAAGCTCGACCAACTCACTACCACCACCCGCAGCCTGACCGAGGGCCTCACCACGCTGAGAACCTCCTCGGCCCTGCTGGCCGACCTGCAGCTGCGCATCCCCGAGGGCATTCAGTTGCAGAGCGTCGAAGCCGAGGACCAGAAGCTGGTGCTCAAAGGTCAGGCCCTGGATCCCCTGGCCTTTGCCCGCATCAATGCCCTGCAGCTGGAGCTGGCCCGCTCGCCGCTGCTGGAGGCCAAGGGTGTGACGCTCGTCAAGCTGGAGAGGGCTCCTGCCGCCGCCCCTGCCGCCGCCCCTGTTGCCGGCCAGGCGGTGCAGGCGGCCCCCTCTGCGGTCCGTTTCGAACTTGTCGGTGCCTTCGCCAGCTTGCCTCCCGCCCGGCAGCTGATGGTGATGCGCCAGCTTGGATCTGAGGGCATGGTGCGCCGGCTCCAACTGCTCCAGGCGGAGGGCCTGATCCCATGACGAATCTTCAGCAAGGCTCTTCCAGGCTTCCTGTAGCCAGCCTGCGCCTGATCTGGCTGCTCCTGCCGGCGGCTGTGCTTGGCGGGCTCGGCCTGTTGCTGGTTCTCGCCGGCCTGCTGCCCCTCTGGGCCACGCTCCAGCGGGACAGCCAGCGTCTCCAGGAGCTGGAGCAGCTGCGTGATCAGGTGACCCTGCTGCGGGGGCAGCTGGTCGCCACCCAGGAAAACACCGAAGCGGCCTTGGCCAGCAAGTCCAAGATCGAACGGCTGATCACGGGCAACGGCGACCTCTCCACCTTCCTGGCCATGCTCGATCGCGAGGCCGACGATTCCGGCGTCCAGCTGACGCTGTACGAGCCCACCCAGGCCGTGGCCCCGGCCATGACACCGCCCGCCGCTGGCGCCCCTGCAACCCCAGCCACCCCACCCGCAGGAGCAGCAGCCCCACCCGCAGGGACCCCTGCCGCCCCAACTGATCCCCTGGCAGTGCAAGGTCTTGCCCAACGCACGCTGCTGGTGTCGGCGCGAGGGTCATTCCCTTCGCTGCTGGCCTTCCTGCGTCGCCTGGAGGCCCTCAACGTCCTCGTGGTGCAAAGCGATCTCAATCTCACCCTTTCCGATGACAAGCCCGCTAACGGCAAACCTCCCAACCCCACACCGGAGGTGGTGATGAAGCTCACCCTGGGTCTTTACAGCCGATCCCCGGCACCTTCGGCACCACCAGCTGCGGCACCACCGGCTGCCGCAGCCCCGGCTCCAGCACCTCCTGCAACTTCCAACTGAACATGCCGATGCAACGGGATCTGGAAACTGGCCGTTTCTCACATTCACCGATACCATCCGACCGATTCGGAGAGCGATGGAACGTGGCAAAACGTCAGTGGCGGCACGTTCTCACGGCATCGGTTGGTTTCGTGGTTCTGCAGCAGGGGGCAGGCCTTTCCGCTGTAGCCGCAGCCGCTGTGGCACCCGCAGCAGATGGAACGGCCGTTGCGCGTCTGTCCGACATCGCCCAGGCCGGCGGTTCCCTCGACATCAAGTTGCGGCGCTTGCCTGATTCCGTTGAGGTGGTGATCGAAGGGACCGGCCCCTCTCCTGTTCTCCAGCAGACCACCCAGGGAGCCACCTGGCTGGGCCGTTTGCAGACGGCTGTGCCGATGGCCCTGCGTCGCGGCCCTGTGCAGCTCTCCCTGCCCGAGGCCGGGCTCCAGAGCATCAGCTTCCAGGGTTCGGGCAATCTCTTCGAGCTGAAGATCTCCCCCACACCCGGCTTTCCCGTGGGGCGGCCCGTTGTCAGTGCCGATGGCCGCAGCCTGATCCTCACCTTCAACGCGCCGGCCCAGAGCACCCTCCAGACCCTGACCCCCAACGTCAACACCCCAGGGAGGGTTCCCCAGCCCGGTTTCATCCCCCCCCTGCAGCCCCGCGCCGTGGCCCCGCCGCTGGGCGACATGGCTGTGGGGACCATGACCATCAGCAATCCCAGTTATGTGAGCGTCAGCGGGCCACCGGTCACCATGACCCTGCGCAACGCCCCGGCCAAGGATGTGCTGATGGCGCTCAGTCAGCTGGGGGGCTACGGGTTCGTCTACGTCGATGAAGCGAGTGGCCCTGGCGCAGCGGCTGCGGCGGCTGCGGGCATGCGACCCATCTCGATCTCCTTCCGCCGTGAAAGCTATGGCCGGGCGATCAACTCGGCACTGCTGGCCGCCGGATTGCAGGGCAAGCGTGACGGCAACACGATCTTCGCCGGCCCCAGGGTGCTGTCCAAGAGCTTCGGCGCCCAGCTCTCCAAGGTGTACCGGCTGAACCAGGTGCCGGCCAACTCCGCCGCCGACTATTTGGCCAACCTGGGGGCCCAGGTCACCAAGACCAACACCATCTCCACCGCCGTCTCTGAGGGCGTCGCCGCCACGGCCGCTCCAGTCGGCAGCCCCACGTCCTCCACCACCACGTCCAGCACGACCACCAGCGTGGAGTCCTACGGGGCCGCAACCGGTCCGTTGGTTGGCCTGCAGGCCACCACCGACACTCGGCTTTCCACCATCACCTTGGTCGGTGCGCCACGGCTGGTGACCATCGCCGAGCAGTATCTGAAGCAATTGGATCTGCGTCAGCGTCAGGTGGCCCTCTCGGTGAAGATTCTGGATGTGAATCTAGAGAATGACTTTGAGGTGGCCAATAGTTTTGCCTTCCGATGGGGCAATAACTTTATCGTCAACGATAATGGTTCGTTGGCTGCAAACTTTGGGTCCCTTCTGGGTGGTAGCGTCCCGAGCGCAGGAAACCAGGGAAACCAGGTTCCAGCAGTGATCCCATTCCAGGGTTTTAATGGCACAACCAATCCCGGTGTCGCGAACAACTATCCCATCAATAATTTCTTTGACTTTGTCCAGGCTCAGATTCTTTCTCGCAATAGTAAGCTCCTCGCTAGTCCTACGCTTATTCTGCAAGAGAATCCCTCAGTTCTTCGAGAGGCGGGTACTGGAGCGACCAGCTCTGCCAGTGGTGACTCTGGGACTACTGGGGGCCTAGACCAATACACGATTGACTCACCGATTGGTCGAAGAAGGGCGAATGAGGCCGTGGTGCGGGTTGGCACCAATGTCATTACTGAATTTGAGACCAATACATCTGCCGGTACTGGGGCAGCGAGTAATGTCATCACCTGTACGCCAACTTTGTCGACTGCAGGTTTGGTCTTGGGTGCCCGAATCGAAAAGATTGATGACAATGGATTTGTTACTTTTACGCTTTCCCCAAGTATATCTGCAGTCACTAATCGCTTGCCTGTCACGGGCTGCGGCGACATTGAGATTTTAAGTATCCGACGTCTGGATACAGGGTCCCTACGGGTTAGGGACGGTCAAACCCTGATCCTCACCGGGGTGATTTCCGATTTCGACCGGTCCGTGGTCACCAAATGGCCGATTCTGGGAGATATTCCCTTGGTTGGTCAGTTCTTCCGTGCTACGAACAACAGCCGTGAGAAACGCGAATTGGTGATCATGGTGACGCCGCGCATCATCAACGACACCGAGGGTGGCACCTACGGCTATGGCTACCAACCATCAACGCCAGCCTCCCGTGCCTTCCTCGGTGGTGGCCCCCAGCCCTCCATGGTTCCCTGACCAAGAAAGCCCTTGATCAGAAGGCCAGGGGCAGCAGGAACTTCATGGCCAAAGGAGCGATGGTCGAGGCAAACCCGGCGGCACCGGTGAGCAACTGTCCTCCCATTCCGCTTTCCTGCTTCGCTTTCTTTCCAGGCTTCGTGAGACTGGCAGCGACCTCAGTCAGTTGCTTCGCCTGCGCCTCTTCGCCGGCTTGGCCGTAGAGGACCGCGGCGTAGTTGATGTCCTGGGCGGCCAGATCCGTCTTGCCTTGCTCCATGCGGCTCAGGCCCCGGGCCACCCAGCTGATGGCCGCTTGCGGCTGCAGGCGGATCGCCTCGGAAAACAGTTGCTCCGCCTGGGGATGGCGGCCCTCCAGGGCGGCGGTGACGCCGGCATTGTGCAGCTCGGGATAGCTCAACACCGCAGGTCCCACACCCCGGGCGTCTTGCCAGTGGCTGCGGGCCAGCCCGCCGGGATCGAGCTGGGCGCCGCTCAGATCGCTCTGGCGCAGGTCGGTGCCCTCCAGGTTGGCCCCCCGCAGATCGGCGCCCCGCAGGGAGGCTCCCTGGAGACTGGTGAAGCGCAAGTCGGCCCCTTCCAGGCGGGCCCCATCCAGCCGGGCCTGGCCCAGATTGGCCCTCTGGAGCTTGGCGCCCCGCAGATCCGCATCCCGCAGGTCGGCATGAACGAGATCGGCGTCCTGGAGTTTGCAGCGGGGGCAGTTCCGCTGATTCAGCAGCCGGATCAGATCGCCATCACTGCTCGCACGCGCGGGCCCGGGCATCAGCAGGGCCAGAGACGTCGAGCCTGCGAACAACAGGACCCGGATGTGGCTCCGGGCGAATCCGTGCACGCTGGTCATGGTCGCCCGTTCAGCGGTCCCCCCGTTGTACCGCCTCCTCAGGCAGGTTGCCGGCTCGTAAGGAACGGCGCAGGGTCCGTCCCAGCCGTTGGGCTTCGCGCCATCCTGTCCGGCTGGGGGCGCTGGTGAAGCGCTGCCGCTGGTAATGCCCGACGTAGGCGTTGAGGGGAGCGCTCAGGACGGGCCATCGCTGCGTCAGCCGCTGGGCGAAGACGGCAAGGGTTTCCCCCGCCTGGGGTTCCATGCCGTGCCTGGCGAAGGCCCGCAGGGTGTGCTCCAGCTCCAGGCGCAGAGGATCACCCCGGCGGCGTCGGCCGAGCCAGCCCAGCCCCCCCAGGCTGGCGGCCAGGCTGATGGCCACCGCCAGCAACACCACCAGCCCGAGCAGGTGGCGCTGGTCACCCAGCAGCCGACGCACCAGGGCCTGCTGCTGCTCGCTGTCGTAGCCCAGCCACCAACGGGCCCAGGCGATGTCGAGGCTCCACCATTGCTGCTGCAGCCAGTCCCAGGGGGCGGCACCGGCGGATGTGTCGCCAGTGGTCACGGCGCGCGCCATGGGGTCCCCATCGGCCCAGGCGGTGGGATCGACCCGCTGCCAGCCTTCCCCTTGCAGCCACACTTCGCTCCAGGCATGGGCATTGGCCTGGCGCAGGTCCACGTAGCCGTTGCCCCCCACCGGTTGGACCCACTGGCCACCCCGGTAGCCGCTCACCACCCGGGCCGGCACCCCGGCCGCTCGCATCAGGGTGGTGAAGGCGCTGGCGTAGTGGCCGCAGAAGCCGAGCCTGGACTCGAACAGGAAGTGGTCGAGGGGTGCCTGGCTGGGCAGGGCCCCGGGCTCGAGTGTGTAACGGAACGGCTGGTTGCGGAACCAGCTCCCGGCGGCGTTCAGCCGTTCCCGGTCGCTGCCCAGGCGTCCCCATGGGGCGGCAAGCGCTTCCAGCTGGGGGTTGTCACCCCGGGGCAGGACCAGATCGATGGGCCCGGGTGGTTCGGTGCGCCAGTCCGCCTGGTCCGCCGTCCGGGTGAGGGCGTAGACGCGCCGCTGGCTGCCCGGTGCCCGGTTCCGCAGTTCGCCGCTGCGCTGCAGGGTCAGGTCGGCCGAGAGGGGCCGTCCAGCGCCGCTCCAGGGGACCGCGGAGAGGCCGCTGGGTTCAACCAGCCACAGCTGAAGGCCTTCCCCCGGGGCGGCCGGCGCCGGCGGTGCGGGCTGGCCGGCCGCAGGCCTGGTGAACGGCGGGGCGCTGCTGCGCCAGCGACGGCCATCAAATCGGTCATGCACCAAAACCCGCCAGTAACGCTGCTCCAGGGGGGGTGGCCCGCCACCGAGGGGGAAGGCGACGCGGGCGGCGGCCTGGCGGCTGACGGCGAGCCTCGCGATGGAGCCCGGCTCCATGCTGTCGCTCAGGCCGGTCATCGCCCCCATGCCCTGGCCGGCGCCGAAGTTGCTGAAGGGCATCAGGCGGGGCAGCAGCAGGAACAGCACCAGGGCGATCGGCAGCGCCGCCAGCAGCACCTGCAGGCTGCGGCGCATCAGGGCTTTCCAGTCGGGCCCCGCCCCCAGTTCCAGGGCCAGCAGCCCGGCCAGGGCCATCAGGATGGCCAGGCCCTGCAGCAGGCTCGGGGCCAGTTCGGGGCGCAGGGCCGCCAGCAGGCCGGCGCAGACCAGCTGCAGCAGCGCCACCACCCGCCGTTCTTCGAGGCTGCGGGCCTCGCGCAGCTTCAGGGCCGTCAGCACCGCCAGGCCGAAGGCCAGCAGGCTCAGGGACAGGGCCGGCGAAAGGCCCAGCAGACCCAAGGCGAGCAACCCCATGGTCAGCCACTGCAGGGGGGCGGCGGCGCGGCTCATCGGCAGCAGGCCAGGGCCGCCAGGCACCGGTCCCGGTGGAGCACCCCCCGGCCGGGCGCAACGGTCTGGCCGTTCAGGAGCAGGCCGTAGCTGAGGCCCCGGCCGTGCCAGCTCCAGATGCGCTCACTGAGATGTTCGAGGGCCGCCTCCAGGGGCACCCCGGGTTCCGGGGCCAGCAGGGGGGCCGCTTCGGGGTGATCCAGGAAGCGCTTGGCGTACTCGCCCCGCCCCTGGGCCAGCAGCTTCCAGGCGAGTCGGCTGGGGCTGTCCTGGGGGCGATGGGGGGCCAGGTCACGCCAGTCGTCACTGCCGTCCTGGCGGCTGGCCAGGGCCGGCTCGCCGACCACCGGTGCCGACCCGGCGGCCAGCCGCCGCACCGGTCCGGCCCGCCGGGCCGGGTAGATCAGCTGGGCCGCCTCCGGGTACCAGCGCGACCAGCAGCAGAACAGCCCCAGGGGCGCCGTGGTCTGGATCCGCAGCAGCCCGGGCCGTTGCCAGCCCCGGCCCGGGGGGGTCCAGGCCACGGTGAGCGCATGCTCCCCCGCCGCCAGCGACAGCGGCCCATCCGCCGCCTCCCCCGCCAGCCGCAGACGCACCCCTTCACTGCGGCCTGGACAGTGCAGCTGGATCGGATAGGCGACCGGGGTCCCGGCGAAACCCGGTGCCGGTTCGCCGCAGCCCAGCTCCACACCCTGCAGGTTGAAATGGGTGAGGTGCAGGGTGAGCAGGAACAGGCTCAGCATCAGGAAGCTGAGCAGCAGCGTGCCGTTGCTCTGCATCTGGACGCCGATGACCTGCAGCAGCACCGTGCCCGCCAGCCAGAGCCAGCCGAACCGCGTCGGCAGGATGTACAGGTTGCGCATCCGCAGGCGCACCCGCTTCCCCTGCTGGGGCCTACCGAAGTCCATCGACACCCGCCTGGAGCCGCTGGCTCAGCTCCCCGTCGCTCCCCCCGCGCTGGCCGCCGTCCATGCGGTGCTCGCAGACGGCCGCCAGCACGGCCTGGACGTCGTCCGGAATCACATGGTCTCGGCCCTCCAGCAGCGACCAGGCGCGGGCGGCGGCCACCAGGGCCAGACCGGCCCGTGGGGAGAGCGGATGGCCCTGGGCGGGCTGGTGACGACTGCGCTCCAGCAGGTCGAGCACGTAGTCGAGCAAGGCGGCGCTGCAGTGCTGCTGGTCACAGCGTGCCTGCATCTCCAGCAGATCCTCGGGCCCGAAGGCGCTGCTGAGGCCATCGGGCCGCAGGCCCTCGCCCTGCAGCAGGGCCCGTTCCGCCTGGCGAGGGGGGTAACCCAGGCTGAGGCGCATCAGGAAACGGTCCAGCTGGGATTCCGGCAGGGCCGAGGTGCCCCCCTGGTCGAGGCCGTTCTGGGTGGCGATCACCAGAAAGGGCCGGGGCAGGGGATGGCTGGTGCCGTCCACGCTCACCCTCCCGGCGGCCATCGCCTCCAGCAGCGCGCTCTGGGTGCGCGGGCTGGCCCGGTTGATCTCGTCGGCGAGCAGCACCTGGCTGAACAGGGGACCGGGCTGAAAGTGAAAGCTGGCGGCGCCAGGGTCGAACACGTTGAGGCCGGTCAGATCGGCGGGCAGCAGGTCGCTGGTGAAGCTCACCCGCTTGAAGCCGAGCCCGAAGCTGCGGGCCAGGGCCTCGGCCAGGGTGGTCTTGCCCATGCCGGGCAGGTCTTCGATCAACAGGTGGCCGCGGGCCAGCAGGCAGGCCAGGGCCAGGCGCACCTCGTGTTCCTTGCCCAGCAACACCGCACCGATCGCGCTGATCACCGGGTGAAGGGGGGAAGGGGGCACGGGGCGGGTGCGGTCACCGGTGGTCCACCCATTGCAGCAGCCCCGCCACCCTTCTGTGTTACAACCGCCTGAATGTTCCCTGGAGTCGGTGCCAGCTCACCACCCGGTGACGGGGCTTCCTGATCCGCCGCAGCCCCATGGCGGCAACCTCCAGGCGGCCGCAAGACGCCTCGGCTGTCGTCCGGATCAGCTGCTGGACGCCAGCGCCTCCCTGGTGCCCTTCGGCCCGCCACCGCGGCTGCGGCGCCTGCTGCACCGCGCGCTCGATACTGACCTGCGCCACTATCCGGACCGGGACTACGGGGCCCTGGCCGGTGCCATCGCCGCCTGGCACGGGCTCGATCCGGCCATGGTGCTGCCTGGCAACGGGGCCGCCGAACTGTTCACCTGGGCGGCGCGGGACGCCGCCGCCTGCGGCCCCAGCCTGCTGCCGGCGCCGGGGTTCGGCGACTACCGCCGGGCCCTGGACTGCTGGGGCGGTGTGTGGCGGCCTCTGCCGCTGCCACTGGACTGGTGCGAAGCCGGTCCCACCGACTGGCCCCTGGCCGAGGCCACCACCACCACGGTCGTTGCGAGAGACCGCCCGGCCGTGCTGTGGCTCACCAATCCCCACAACCCCACCGGCCAGCTCTGGAGCCGGGCCTCGCTGCAGCCCCTGCTCGAGCGGTTCGCTCTGGTGATCATCGATGAGGCGTTTCTGCCGCTGGTGCCCGCCGGCGAGGACCAGTCGCTGGTGCCGTTGCTGCAGGCCCACCCCAACCTGGTGGTGATCCGCAGCCTCACCAAGCTGTTCTCGATCGCCGGCCTGCGGCTCGGCTACGCCCTGGGTGGCGCCGAGCGGCTGGCCCGCTGGGCCGCCTGGCGCGACCCCTGGCCCGTCAACGCTCTGGCGGCGGCGGCGGGCCAGTTGCTGATGGCCGATCAGGCTGGCCTGCGGCGCTGGCAGCGGCGGGTGCAGTGCTGGGTGGCCCGCGAGGGCCCCTGGCTGACGGGCCGACTGGCGGCGATGTCCGGACTGGAGCCCCTGCCCTCGGCCGCCAATTACCTGCTGGTGCGGAGCACCCCTGGGGCCGACTCGCTCCAGCCGCTGCGGCTGGCGCTGGAACGCCAGCACCGGATCCTGGTGCGTGACTGCCGCTCGTTCGAGGGCCTGGGCGAAAGCTGGCTGCGGATCGCGGTGCAGAGCAGGGCCGACAACCGCCGACTCCTGGGGGCCCTGCGGCGCTTCAACCGCGGCCGCTGACCTGCTCGAGCACCTGCACCAGCCGCCGGTCGGCGTCCCGCACCGCCAGGGCCGCCATGCCGTCCCGCATCGGCTCCAGGGGATCGGCGCCTGTGGCGGAGCCGCGCAGGCGCGGTCCCAGCAGCCGCCACACGGTCCGCTCCAGGGCAGGTTCGCCGGGCTCGTGTTGCCAGACGATCACCGCGGCGCCCAGGCTGGCGGCGGCGGCGGCATTGGCGTCCTGATGCCGGTCGGCGGCCGCCGGGAAGGGCACCAGAATCGCCGGGGTGCCGCAGACCGCCAGTTCGCTGAGGCTGCCGGCGCCGGCCCGACTGATGGCCAGGTCGCAATGCTGCAGCAGCCCCGGCAGCTCATCGCTGAAGGTCCGCTCCGCCACCCCGTCGAGGCGCAGCGTTCCGGCTTCGGGGTCCTGGCTGCCCGTGAGGTGAACGATGCGACAGCCGCTGGCCGCCAGCTGCGGCAGCAGGGGCCGCACCATGCGGTTGAGGCGCAGGGCCCCCTGGCTGCCCCCCATCACCAGCAGCAGGGGCCCGTCGCCCCCTGGCACCCACTCGGGCAGGGGAGCGGGACGAAGGAAGTCCCGTCGGACCGGGGTGCCGCACACCAGGGGCCGGCAGCGGGGCAGCCGCTCGGCCGCCTGGGGAAGCCCCACCGCCACCCGTGTGCACAGGGGGCCCAGCAACCGGGTCACCCGCCCGGGGATGGCGTTGCTCTCGTGCAGCACCACCGGAACCCCACACCAGCGGGCGGCCAGGATCGCCGGTGCGGCGATGTACCCCCCGCTGCTGAACACCACGCTCACCCCCTCCCGCCGGATCAGGCGCCGCATCGGCAGCACCGCCATCAACAGCTGCAGCAGGTTCCAGAGCTTTCGCAGCCCCCGGCCCTGCAGCCCGCCGGCCCGCACCATGTGGAGCGGGTAGCGGCTGGGGACCAGGTCGGTCTCCAGCCGGTTCGGTACCCCCACCCAGTGCACCTGCCAGTCGGCAGACAGGGCTTCGGCCACCGCCAGGGCGGGGAACAGGTGGCCACCCGTGCCGCTGGCGGCGATCAGCAGGGTCGGCATGGGCGGGTGGGGCGAGCGCGCCTAACTTAAAAGCCGATTCCGGTCCGCTCACCGCCGCCCCGGTTCCCTCCCTCTCCATGGCTCCGTCCTGCCCGCTGAACGCCCCCCTGCCCCCGGTCCGGTCGCCCCAGCTGCTCGGCACCCTCCTGGCGACCATGGTGATGGCCGGCGCCGGCGGCGTCCCCGCCCTGGCGGTTCCGCCTTCGCCCGCCCAGCTGCAGGCCCTCGAGAGCGCCCTCAACAGCAACTCCGACACGGCCCTGGCTGGACTGCTGCAGTCGGGCCCCGGTCTGGATCCCGCCTTGCTGGAGAGCCGCCGGCGCCTGTTGCGGCAGCAGTTTCCTGATGCCCGCTGGCAGCTGCGCAGCGGCGCCCAGATGCGCGATGGTCAACCCACGGTGACCCTCCGGGTGGATGGCACCCGGCGTCAGGGCGGCACCACCTACCGGCTGGAGGCGGAGCAACAGCTGGCCCTGCAGAGCGACGGCACCCGCATCAACGGCCAGACGGTGCTGCGGGAACGGTCGCTGCTGCGCAGCGGTGACAAGCCCCTGCCGGTGAGCCTGCTGATCCCGGACGCGGTGCTGACCGGCCAGCGCTACGACGTCGACGTGATCTTCGACGATCCCCTCGACGGTGCCCTCTCCGCTGGGGGCATCGTCGCGATCACCCCCCAGCAGCAGGCCACCATGGCCAGCCCGAGCATGGAGCTCGGGGCCCTCGGGGGCGGAGGACTGTTCAAGATCGTGCAGGCGCCCCTGTCCCCCGGTTCCCAGACCTGGGCCGTCCTTCTGGTGCACCCCGACGGCATCGTCAGCGCCACCAAGCGGGTGCGCGTCGTCTCCGATCGCCAATCACTCGTGCCCTGAACCATGGGCCGACCGCATCGGATCTGGGTGGTGGACGACGATCCGGACCTGCGCCATCTCCTCTCCACCTACCTTGGGGACCAGGGCTACGAGGTCCGCTGCATGGGCGATGGCGCCCAGCTGATGGCCCGACTGGAGGGGCAGCGCCCGGACCTGCTGGTGCTCGACCTGATGCTTCCCGGCGATGACGGCCTCACCCTGTTGCGGCGCCTGCGGGACGGGGACGACGACCTGCCGGTGCTGATGCTGACGGCCCGTGCCGATGCGGTGGACCGGATCATCGGCCTGGAGCAGGGGGCCGACGACTACCTGGCCAAACCCTTTCTGCCCAGGGAGCTGACCGCCCGGATCGAGGCGGTGCTGCGCCGCCGCGGCACCCTTCCCGGCGGATTGCCCCAGCCTGACGGGGCCCGGATCGGCTTCGGCGAGCTGGAGGTGGATCTGGCGGCCCGCACCCTGGAGCGCCACGGGGAAGCCCTGACGATCACCGGCGGCGAGTTCGCCCTGCTGGCGGCTTTTGTGCAGCACCCCCACCGGCCCCTGTCCCGGGAGCGGCTGATCGAGCTGGCCCGGGGTCCCGGCAGCGACACCGACAGCCGCAGCATGGACGTGCAGGTGTCACGGCTGCGGCGCCTGATCGAACCGGAGCCGGCCCGGCCCCGTTACGTGCAGACGGTCTGGGGCTACGGCTACGTGTTCGTCCCCGATGGCAAGCCCCGCCAGTCCTGAGCGGGCCTGGCGCCCGTCCCTCGGGCGCACCCTGGCGTACCTGGTGGCGGGTACCGGTGCGGCCGCCCTCTGCCTGCTGCTGCTGCAGTTGCTGCTGGGCCGCCGGCTGGCCCAGCAGCAGCTGGTCCAGACCGGGTCGGAGGTGGCGGCGAACGTGCTGCTGGGGGAGGTGGCCCTGGAGCGCTTCAGCCCGGAGGTGCTCGGCCAGATCAGTGGCATGCAACTGGTGGTGGGCCGCCGGCCGGAGCCGGAGGCGACGGCGGCCAGGGTGGGCCGGGGGGACCGGCGGCTGCGCTGGCAGGCCGAACGGCTGCGGGCCGAGCTGTGCCGCCGGCTGGGCCGTTGTCCGGCGGTGCAGCCGGCCTTCTCCCCACGGCGGGGGGTGTGGGTGGAAATGGCCTCCCCGCTGGAGCCGGTGTGGCTGTTCGTCTACCTGCCCTCCCCCCGCGGCTGGCCGCCTGATCCCCTGCTGCTGACCCTGTCGATCGGCCTGGGGGCGCTGGGGGCCCTGCTGCTCTTCCTGACGCTGGAGATCCAGCGGCCCCTCACCCGCCTGCAGGAGGCCCTGGCTGACGTGGGCCTTGAAGCCCTGCCCGAAGCCCTGCCGGACCAGGGCGCCCCGGCGGTGCGGCAGCTGATGGCCCGCTTCAACGCCATGCTGCTGCGGCTGGAGGACGCCGGCCGGGAGCGCACCACGATGCTGGCCGGCATCGCCCACGACCTGCGCAGCCCCCTGACCCGGCTGCGGCTGCGCCTGACCCTCGCCGCCGAGGGCCCAATGGCGCCCCAGGAGCTGGAGCGGGCCCAGGCCGACATCCGCTCGATCGAGCGGATCACCCGCCAGTTCATGATCTTCGCCGGAGCCGAAGCCGGGGAATGTCCCGTGCTGGTGCCGCTGGATGCCCTCGTGGCGGAGTCGGCGGCATCGGTGGGCGAGGTGCCCCTGGAGCTGGAGCTGGAGCCCCTGGTGCGGCGGGTGCGGCCGACCGCGCTGGCGCGGGCGGTGGGGAACCTGCTCGACAACGCCCTCACCTATGGCCGGCCGCCCCTGCGGCTGGTGCTGCGCCCCCTGGGCCCGGCGGACGGTGCGGTGCGGCCCGACGGCGAGTCCGGACCCGTGGAGAGCGGCTTCGAGATCCAGGTCTGGGACTGTGGTGAGGGCATCGACCCGGCTCACTGGCAGAAGGCCATGACCCCCTTCCAGCGCCTCGATCAGGCCCGCGGTGGTGAGGGGCACTGCGGCCTGGGCCTGGCCATCGCCGCCAAGGTGGCCAGGGACCATGGCGGCGACCTGCGCCGGCTCGAGGCCCCTGCCGTCGCCGAGCCGCCGCAGGGACGCTTCGGCGTGGCGCTGAGGGCCTGGCCCCTGCCGGGGGCGTGAGCCAGCGTCAGTCGCATCTGGTCACAGTTGGCGAGTGGCCAGTCGGGTTGGCGTCACACCTGCCGGTCACGATGGAAATGTTCCAGACAGTTCCTCCCATGCCCGCCAACCTGCTGCAACCCCTGCGGATCGCCGTCCTGGCCGCGGTCCTCGGCTCCACCGGTGTCGCCATGGCCGAGAGCGGCCCCTCCGAGGCCGGACGGCCCACGCCTGCCCAGATGCAGAAGATCTTTCCCGAGCAGAAGCGGCTGGCGATCAGCGATCAGCAAGCCCGCATCGCCATCCTCCAGACCGGCGAGCGCTGCCTCTCCTCTGCCGCCAGCAGCGAAGCCCTGCGCGCCTGCATGAAGCAGCAGCGTGAAGCCAGCCAGAGCCAGCGCCAGCAGCATCGGGCCGCCATGCAGGCCCTGTTCCAGCGCAATGGCATTCCCCTGCCCCAGTGGGGCAAGGGCGAGCGCAAGGGGAAATGGGGTGAGGGCCGGCCCGGCAGCCTCTGAGGCCTGGCCTCAGGCCTCGTCGAGGGCGGCCACGCCGGGCAGCACCTTGCCTTCCAGCAGCTCCAGGCTGGCGCCGCCCCCGGTGGAGATGTGGCTCATCTTGTCGGCCACACCCACCTTCTCCACAGCCGCCACGGAGTCACCGCCGCCGATGATCGTGCAGCAGCCCTTGGCGCTCAGGTCGGCCAGGGTGTGGGCGATGGCGTTGGTGCCGGCGGCGAAGGCGTCGAACTCGAACACCCCCATGGGGCCGTTCCAGATCACGGTCTGGCAGTCGGCCAGGGCCTCCTGGAAGGCCTTCACCGAGTCGGGGCCGATGTCGAGGCCCATCCAGCCATCGGGGATGGCGTCGATCGCGGTGGTCTGGCTGTTGGCGTCGGGGGCGAAGTTATCGGCCAGCACCACATCGGTGGGCAGCAGCAACTGGACGCCCTTGGCGGCCGCTTTGGCTTCCAGTTCCTTGGCCAGTTCCAGCTTGTCCTCTTCCACCAGGCTCTTGCCCACCGCCAGTCCACGGGCCTTGTAGAAGGTGAAGATCATGCCGCCACCGATCAGCACCTTGTCGCACTTGTCGATCAGCGACTCGAGCACGCCGATCTTGCTGCTCACCTTCGAGCCGCCCACGATCGCGGCCAGGGGACGCTTGGGTTCATCGATGGCACCCTGCAGGTACTGGAGCTCCTTCTCCATCAGGAAGCCGGCCACGCTGGGGCTCAGGTAGTTGGTCACGCCCTCGGTGGAGGCGTGGGCCCGGTGGGCGGCGCCGAAGGCGTCATTCACATAGACGTCGGCCAGGGCGGCCAGTTTCTCGGCGAAGCCGGCGTCGTTCTTCTCTTCCTCGGCGAAGAAGCGCACGTTCTCCAGCAGCACCACATCACCATCAGCCATGGCGGCCACCTTGGCCTCGGCGTCGGGGCCGATGCAGCTGTCGGTCTTGGTCACGGGCTTGCCCAGCAGCTCGCCGAGGCGGGCCGCCACTGGGGTGAGGCGCATCGCTTCATTCACCTGGCCCTTGGGCCGGCCGAAGTGGGCGGCCAGCAGCACTCTGGCGCCGTGGTCGATGAGGTGGCGCACGGTGGGCAGGGCGGCCCGGATGCGGGTGTCGTCGGTGATGGCGCCGGCGTCGTCGAGGGGCACGTTGAAGTCAACCCTGACCAGCACCCGCTTGCCGCGGAGATCATCGGCGCTGAGGCTGGAGAGGGATCGCTTCGCCACGGTTACGTGTAAGGAAAGGCGGGGGGAGATTAGCCTCCGGCGCCTCCGCTCCTGCCGCCGGCGCGATTCGGTTCTTCCCACCTCCCATCCCTGGCGGCTGCAACGGTCGGCGCTAGGACAAGGGGGCTGGGCCTTCCGCCATGTTCGACACCGTCCTGTTCCCCATCGACCAGAGCCGCCAGACGATGGAAACGGCGTCCGTCGCCCTTCAGCTTGCCCAGCGCCACGGCAGTCGCATCGTGCTCCTCTCGGTGGTGGAGGCCGAGGAAGGGGTGATGCACGATCCAGCCGATGTGGCCCGGCTGCTGGAGCAGGCCCGCGCCAGCTTCACCCAGGCCGGTGTGGCCTGCGAGGTGCTGGAGCGGGAGGGAAAGCCGGCCTTCGTGATCGGCGACGTGGCCGATGAAATCAATGCGGATGTGATTGTCATGGGCACCCGTGGTATCACCCTGGAGGGCGACCACCAGAGCACCGCCGCCCGGGTGCTGCAGCTGGCGCCCTGTCCGGTGCTGGTGGTGCCCTGATGCCGGATGCCGGCGACACGGTCCGCCTCAGCACGGCCGCCCCACCGATCCAGTGGTATCCCGGCCACATCGCCAAGGCGGAGAAGGCCCTCAGCGCCAACCTGGAGAAGGTGGACCTGGTGATCGAGGTGCGGGATGCCCGCATCCCCCTGGCCACCGGGCACCCGAGGCTTCAGCGCTGGATCCGGGGCAAGCAGCACTTGCTGGTGATCAACCGCCGCGACATGGTCGGCGCCGCGGCCCGCCTGGCCTGGGACGGCTGGTTCCGCCAGCGGGGCGAGGTGCCCTGGTGGTGCGACGCCAAGGTGGGCACCGGCGTCAAGCAGCTGCAGCAGGCGGCGATCCGGGCCGGCGAGGCGCTCAATGCCCGACGGGCCGGAAGGGGCATGAAACCGCGCCCCGTGCGGGCCCTGATGCTCGGCTTCCCCAACGTGGGCAAGTCGGCCCTGATCAACAGGCTGGTGCGCCAGAAGGTGGTGGAGAGCGCCCGCCGCGCCGGGGTCACCCGCAGCCTGCGCTGGGTGCGGCTGGGTCAGGACCTCGACCTGCTCGACGCCCCCGGGGTGCTGCCCCCCCGCCTCGATGACCAGCTGGCCGGTCTGCGGCTGGCCCTCTGCGACGACATCGGCCAGGCCTCCTACGACGGCGAGGCGGTGGCCCAGGCCTTCCTGCGCCTGCTGGCCCAGCTCGAGCCGGTGGCGGCGGCCGGCGTGGCGCCGGGACTGCTGGAGCGCCGCTACGCGGTGACGGTGCCGCCGTTGCCCGGCGCGGACCCCGCGCGGCCGGTGCCGGATGCCGAAGCCTGGCTCGCCGCGGCGGCGGCCCGCCACACCAGCGGCGACACCGCCCGCATGGCCCAGCGCCTGCTGGATGATTTCCGCCGCTCCCTGCTGGGGCCGATCTCCCTGGAACTGCCGCCCCCCGAACGGCCTGCCCAGGAGTCGCCCTCCAGCTGATGGGCGCGTTCGGGGAAGGCCAAGGGGAGCTGCTGACGCTCCATTACCCGAAGCCGCTGCCAATGCGGCTCGACCGCTGGCTGGTGTCCCAGCGGCCCGAGCAGAGCCGCGCCCGGATCCAGAAGTTCATTGATGCGGGCTATGTGCGGGTGAACGGCGTCACGGGCCGGGCCAAGACGCCCCTGCGCACCGACGACACCGTCGAGCTGTGGATGCCGCCGCCGGAACCCCTGCCCTATCTGGTGGCCCAGCCCATGGCGCTGGACGTGCTGTTCGAGGATGCCCACCTGATCGTGCTCAACAAGCCCGCCGGGCTCACGGTCCATCCGGCCCCCGGCAACAAGGACGGCACCCTGGTGAACGGCCTGCTGCACCACTGCCCCGACCTGCCGGGCATCGGCGGTGAGATGCGGCCCGGCATCGTGCACCGCCTCGACAAGGACACCACTGGCTGCATCGTGGTGGCCAAGAGCCAGGAGGCGCTGGTGAAGCTGCAGGTGCAGATCCAGAAGCGCATCGCCTCGCGGGAATACCTGGCGGTGGTGCACGGCCAGCCCGCGGCGGAGCGCGGCACGATCGTGGCCGCCATCGGCCGCCATCCGGTCGATCGCAAGAAGTACGCCGTGGTGACGGACAGCACCGGCCGCCATGCCTGCACCCACTGGCGCCTGATCGAACCACTGGGCGATTACGCCCTGCTGCGCTTCAAGCTCGACACGGGCCGCACCCACCAGATCCGGGTGCATTGCGCCCACACGGGCCATCCGATCGTGGGGGATGCCACCTACGGCCGCTGCCGCAAGCTTCCGGTGGCCCTGGGCGGCCAGGCCCTCCACGCGGTGCGACTGGCCCTCGACCACCCGATCAGCGGCGAACGGCTGGTGTGCGAGGCGCCCCTGCCGGAGGTGTTCGAGAAGCTGCTGCTGGCCCTCAGGCGGCGCAGCTCCTGAGGACCAGCTAGACCTGCGGCCGGGGCGGCTTGTAACGCCGGGGGCCGGCGGCAGACTTGGCACCCTGGCTTCCGCTGTCATGGCCCCGCCGCCGCGTCGGCTGTTCGTCGATCAGTTCTTCGTCGGCTGGGTGTATGGCCCCTGGGTGGTGGCCGGCCTGCTGGTGATCCTGGCGCTGCGGCTGCTGCTGGCCGAGGATTTCAACCTGCACAGCCACGCTTGGGGGTTGTTCGGCAACGCGGCGATCTGCTTCTCGATCGGCTGTGTCTGCAAGCTTTCCTGGGCCATGGCGCGTTTCAACGCCGTGCGCCAGCTGGAATTGCAGCTGCGCCAGGAGCTGGGTCTGCGCTGATGGCGATGACACGTTCCCAGCTCGGGATGGTTGTCACCCTGCCCTGGCTGGCCGCCGGGGTGGTGCTGCTGGCCATGACCCGCCTCGAGGGCGAAACCCGCGAAGCGCAGCTGGGTCTGTTCGGCAGTGCCGCCATCTGCTTCTCGATCGGCTGCCTGGCCCGCACCAGCCTGGGCCTCCACGACCTGATGCAGGGCTCCTCCACCAAGGACGCGGCGCCAGCCCCGGGCCCCCGGCAGCCATGATCCGGCGCCACGCCCACCGCTGGCTGGCCCCGGCCCTGGCGCTGGCCGTGGTGGCTGTGATGGCCCCGGCCCGGGCCCAGAGCCGACGCCTGCCGCCCCCCTCCCCGGCCCTGCTGCGCAGCCTCCAGGGGTTCCAGCAGGATCTCGAGCGGCTCGACCGCAGCCTGCTGCCGGCGGCGCCGGAGGCGGACAGACCCGGCGCAGCTGAGGCGCCAGACCTGCCGGCCCCGGCGGCGACGGCCCTGCCGGAGGCCCCTGAGGCGGTGCGCATCGAGCGGCTTCAGCGGCTCAGCCTGGACGAGGCCCTGGCGGTGGCCGTGCGCAACGATCCCGATCTGGCCGCCGCCGTGCTCGGCGTGCGCGAGCAGCAGGACCTGGCCGGGTCGGCCCGGGGACGCTGGTGGCCGGAGCTGGGCCTGAACCTGGACGGTGGCTTTCGCCAGCAGCGTTCCTACAGCCAGGTCTGGACCGACAACGCCGGGATCTATCCGGTGGGCTCCCCGTTTCTGGTCCGCAACCAGGGCTGGAATGTGGTGCAGACCAATGTCGGTGCGGCCGCCGCCCGGATGGAGCTGGCCTGGGAGCTGATCAGCCCCTACCGCAGCGCCAGCATCGCCGAGGCCGACGACGGCCTCAAGGCCTCCCGCCAGCGCTATGCCGATCGGTTGCGCCAGCTGCAGCTGGATGTGAGCGTCGCCTACTACGGCCTGCAGCTCGCCGACCAGCTGCAGCGCATCCGCCGGGCCGTCGCCGACTGCGACACGGTGGTGCGTGACCAGGTGGCGGCGCTCCAGCAGGCGGGTCTGGTGCCGCGGCTGGACCGGCTCCGGGCCGAGGCCGCCCTGCAGCAGAGCCTCTATCGCCTTGAGCAGGCCGAGGCCCTGCAGCTGAGCCGCCAGCGGCAGCTCAGCAACCTGATCAACGTGCCCTTCGACGTCAGCCTGCGGGTCAGCGATGCGGTGCGGCTGCAGCCCCCCTGGCCCCTCGACCTGGAGCAGACGATCGTGCGCGGCTGGCGCGACAACCCCCAGCTGCGGGCCCTGCAGGCGGCCCGCGACTCCCTGCTGCGCCAGGCCGACCGCCGCGCCGCCGAACTGCTGCCCAGCCTGCGGCTGGTGGCCACCGGTGGCTACGGCCAGGGGCTGATCACCCAACCGGTGATTGAGCTGGAGGGCTGCTGCAGCTCGGCCCTCATTCCCCAGCTGCTCAACCAGCGCTCCGACTGGGCCGCGGGCCTGCAGCTGCACTGGCGTTTCTTCGATGGTGGCGTCACCGCCGGCGCCGTGGCCGCCAGCCGCACCGCCGCCGCCCGCACCGACCAGAGCCTGGCCCGCGAACGCAATGCCATCCGCCAGCGCCTCGAGGCCGCCTTCTACGACCATCGGGCCGCCCTGCGCCAGATCGTGGCGGCCCGCGCCTCCTACAGCGCCTCCCGCGAGGCCTTCCGGGATGTGCGGGCCCGCTACCAGCTCGGACTGGCCGACTACAGCGATGTGGCCACCACCGTGGCCACCCTCACCGGCGCCATGGAGGGGGTGGCCGAATCCACCACCCTGGCCAATGTCAGCTACGCCCAGCTGCTGCGCGAACTGCTGCCGGTGCCGCACCGGCCCGATCAGCCGGTGGTGCTGCCGCTGGTGCTGGGCGGCTCCTGAGCGTCGCCTTGCCGCTGCTGCCACCGTTGCCAGCGGCGATGGCGCCAGGCGAACGAGCGCCACAGCAGCAGCACCAGCAGGGCCGCGAACCAGAACCACACCTCCGGTGCGTTGGCGTGCAGCAGCACCACCAGCAGGGCCGCCTGGAGCACCAGCCAGGGCAGCTCGCGGGTCATGGCAGGGCCTCTCGCTGCTGGAGTGGGGGCTGGTCCTGGCGCTCCTGTTGCCGCAGGGTGCGGTAGCTGCCCGTGAGGTCGCGCAGTAGTGGCAGCACATAGCTGACCGGTGGGCGCCATTCCACATAACCGTGGGCCTTGAGGGTCAGCCCCTCGCGGATCGGGAAGACGCTGCTGCCACGGCTGAGGGTCCAGCGGAAGCCATCGAAGCCTGGGGCGTTGCCCGTGGGCTGCAGGGCGATCTCGGTGCGCAGCACCGGTCCGTGGCGCACCAGGGCCTCCGCCAGCTGGGGGTTGCCCATGGTGGTGTTGACGTCTTCGCGGGTGGCCGGCAGCAGGTTGACGTTGACGACACGACCACGGATGCCACCGAAGCGGCCCCGCTCGTTCCAGTCCGGCACCACCTCCATGGCCAGGCCGGGGCGCAGGCGACGCCCATCAGCCGGGGCGAAGTAGGCCACGGCCTGCAGGGTCTGGCCAGCCTCTGGCCCTCCCAGGGTGCCGAGGCGCTGGCCCGGCTTCACCGTCTGACCGCGCACCACCTGCAGATCCAGCAGCCGCCCGTCCCTGGTGGCGCTGAGGGTGCCCTCGAAGCCCAGGCGAGTCTGGGTGACCCGCACGGCGCGGCGGGCGTCATTGATGGCAAAGCGACGCCGCTGGGCTTCGGTGTCGATGCCCAGCTTCACCGTCTCCCAGGCATCGATGGCCTCCCGTTCGCGGATGCCCAGATCGGCGACGCTGTTGTCGAGCTGGATGGCCCGGTCTTCGCTGGCCACCACCTCCCCGGCCAGGGGGGCCACCACCTCGCGGCGGGCGAGATGGCGGAAATCGGCCACCTTCTGGTCGTAGACGCGACGCAGGGCATCGAGGCGTTCGCGGTTGCCCTGGAGCTGGGCCAGGGCCGTGTCCCGCAGCCGCCGGGCCGAGGCCAGCCGCGCCTGGTCGCGCCGGTCGAGATCGGCGTTGATGCGGATCAGCTCTGCCAGATCCTTCTCCTGCCGGCGCAACTGCTGCTCCAGGGTGGGCAGGTAGAGGCGCAGCAGGGTCTGGCCCCGGCTCACCCGCTGGCCCACCCGCACCGGCAGGCTGAGGATCTGGCCCTCGGACCGGGCATCGATCACCGTGGCGCCGCCGGGCACGATCACCACCCCCCGGCCGATCACCTCGGTGGGCACCGGCCAGAACAGGAACCAACCAGCCGTCAGGGCCCAGGCGGTGCCGAGGGCCAGCAGCACCCGCCGCTCCGAGGTGTCCTCCGGCGTGTCCATGGCCACCGTCAGCCCCGCAGCCGCTCCACCAGGTGGGTGCCCACCCGCAGGGCATTGGCGATGGCGGTGAGGGAGGGGTTCACGGCGCCGATCGTGGGCATGAAGCTGGTATCGACGACATAGAGATTGTCGAGTTCGTGGGCCTTGCAGTTGAGGTCGAGCACCGAGCTGGCCGGATCGCTGCCGAAGCGGCAGGTGCCGGCCTGGTGGCCCACGGCGGCGATGCCCATGCTGTTGGCGATGTAGAACTGGCGCTCCACCAGATGCTGGCGCAGGTAGAGGCGATCCAGCAGGCCCTCCAGCCGGCTGACCAGGCGTGCCGAGGCGGTGAGGTTGTTGGGGGTGTAACTGAGCTGGATCTGGCCGGTTCCGGTCACGGTGACGCGGTTGTTCGGATCGGGGAGGTCCTCGCTGGAGATCCAGAAGTCGAGGGCATGTTGGGCGATCTTGTCCATGCTCCAGCCGGGCATCATGAAGGTTTCCAGCGGCGCGTAGCCCTTCATGATCGTGCCGTTCGTTTTCCCCGTCATCTGGATGTTTCCCATCGGGTAGTCGAAGTCGGCATCGCCGAGATACCAGTCGTTGATCGACACCGTTTTCTGGAAGATGGTGCGGTTCGGCTCATGGGCCAGGGCCACCATCGCCTTGCTGTTATGGAACATGTAGTGGCGGCCCACCTGGTCGGAGCCGTTGGCCAGCCCACGCGGATGCTTGTCGTTGGCTGACAGCAGCAGCAGCCGGGCGCTGTTGGCGGCGCCGCAGCTCACCACCACCACATCACCGCTGACGGTCAGCGGTTCGCCGTCCCGCTCCAGCTCCACCCCGGTGACCGTGTGGCCGGATCCATCGGTGATCAGGCGCTTCACCTGGGCCCGCGTCAGCAGCGATACGTTCGGCGCCGCCAGGGCCGGCCGCATAGCCAGCACCTCCGCGTCCGATTTGGCGTGCACAAGGCAGGGGAAACCATCGCAGCAGTTGCACTTGCGGCAACGGCTGAAGGCCATGTTGGCCTCATCGAGCTGGACGCCGCTGGGGGCATGAAACGGGTGCAGCCCCGCGGAGCGCAGGTCGTCGACGAGCTTCTGCATCCGCGGCTCATGGGCCACCGGCGGATGGGGGTAGGGGCCGCTGCAGGGCGGCTCGGTGGGATCCTCACCGCGCTGGCCATGCACGTGGTACATCTCCTCGGCCTTCTGGTACCAAGGCTCGAAGTCGGCGTAG
Source organism: Synechococcus sp. UW140 (assembly GCA_943372935.1). Classification (GTDB taxonomy): domain Bacteria; phylum Cyanobacteriota; class Cyanobacteriia; order PCC-6307; family Cyanobiaceae; genus Cyanobium. Next base: position 77,307 of record CALSAP010000009.1, on the reverse strand, counting down.
CGCAGGGGCCAGGCCGGCGAGGTGCCATCGAAGTGGGCCAGCTCCTCGAAGTCCTGCTGGCGCAGGCGGAAATGGGCGGCGCCGTACATCTTGGTGGCCCCGCCGACGAAGTAATGGCTGCCGGGCTGAAACGTCTTGCCGTGCTTGTCGAGCCAGGGATCCTTGGACACGTAGCGGTTCTGCTGGAACACCGCTTCGGCGTCCCAGTTCTGGGGCTCCTGGGGCAGCCAGTCCCCCCGCTCCAGCACCAGCACCTTCAGGCCGGTGGGGGCCAGGTGGCGGGCCAGGGTGCCGCCACCGGCACCGCTGCCGATGATCACCACATCGAAGTGGGCACCGTGGCTCACCTGCAGCTGGGCCGCGGCTGGCAGGGGCGAGCTGTGAACACTCGGACCGACGATTGTGGCGCTGGGGGACGGGATGCTGATGCTCATGGCTGGATGGGGTAGCGGTTGAGCTGGTTGAGCATCTTGCAGACCATGGCGCTCCACCCGGTCTGGTGGGAGGCACCGACGCCGCTGCCATTGTCGCCGTGGAAGTATTCGTTGAACAGGATCAGATCGCGCCAGTGGGGATCGCTCTGGAAGATCTCCACGGCGCCATTGAAGGGGCGGTGGCCCTGGCCGTCGCGACGGAACAGGCCCACCAGCCGCTTCTCCAGCTCCAGAGAGGCCTCCCAGAGGGTGATCCAGCGGCCCGAGCGGGTGGGGAACTCCACCTGGAAGCTGTCGTCATAGAAGTGGGCGAACTTCTGCAGCGATTCGATCAGCAGGAAGTTCATCGGCATCCACACCGGCCCGCGCCAGTTGGAGTTGCCCCCGAACATCGCCACCGGACTGTCGGCCGGGCTGTAGGCGAGGGTCTGGCTCTCGCTGCCTTCGGTGTAGGTGTAGGGGTGCTGCTCATACACCTTGGAAAGGGAACGGATGCCGTAGGGGGAGAGAAACTCTTCTTCGTCAAAGAGCCGCTCGCAGATGCGCTGCAGACGCTCCCGGGGCACCAGGGTGAACAGCACCCGGTCGTTGTTCCAGATTCCCAGGTTCTCCACCACCCAGGAGGGCGTGGTGCGTTCATGGGTGAACCAGGCCAGGGTGTGGGTGACATCCAGCATCGGCAACCGTGCCACGGTGTCGATGTCGAAGCTCTGCACCGCCAGCAGCGGCACGAGGCCCGAGATGGAGCGGGTGCGCAGATAGTCGACGCTGCCGTCGGGTCGCTTGATGACGTCGTAGTAGAAGCCGTCCTCCTCGTCCCAGTTGAGGTAATTGCGGCCGGCCGGATTGTTGAGGCCGATGGCCAGCTGGACGAAATCCACCACGAAGCGCTCGCAGATGTCGGCGTACTCCGGCTCCTCGTGGCTCAGTTCCACGGCGATCTGCAGCAGGTTGAGACTGAGCGAGGCCATCCAGGCGGTGCCGTCGCATTGCTCGATGATGCTGCCGTCGGCCAAGGGGAAGCGCCGATCGAACACGCCGATGTTGTCGAGGCCCAGGAAGCCCCCCTCGAACACATTGTCGCCGGAGCGGTCATTGCGGTTCGCCCACCAGCCGTACTCCAGGATCAGCTTGCGCAGGGCGGCCCGCAGGAAGCCCAGGTCGGCGGCGTCGCTGTTCCTGCGATCGATCTGATAGATGCGCATCGCCGCCCAGGCGCCGATCGGCGGATTGGGATCGGACAGGGCCCACTCGTAGGCGGGGGTCTGGGCGTTGGGGGCGGTGTACTGGGGCTTGCGCAGCAGCATGCACTGCTCCTTGGCCGTGGCCGCATCGAAGACGGCGAAGGCCACCGAGTGGAACATCAGATCCCACTGGCAGAAGTAGGGGTACTCCCAGCAGTCCGGCATCGAGATCACGTCGTGGGCATGCAGCCGTTGCCACAAGGCGTTCTGGGTGTGATGTCGCTCGGCCGGCGGGGGCGTGCCGGTGGGGTCGCCCTCCAGCCAGCGCATCACGCTCCAGCCGTAGTACTTCTTGCACCACAGCAGCCCGGCGGTGCCGGCCAGATGGATGCGGCGGTCGTCTTCGGAGAGGCCGGGAACGCGATGCTCGAAATACTCCAGCCATTCCCGCTCGCGCTCAGAGAAGATGGCCGCGATCGCGTCCCCATCCAGTGCCGGGGCCGGCGTGGGGCCGTCGACCCGATGCAGGCGCAGTTCCACCACCCATTCCTCGCCGGCGGCCAGGGTGCGCTGCAGCAGACGGCCCGCCTTGCTGCCCTGCAGGGCCGGATTCACCGCGCCGGCTTCGCCATCGACCACATGGCGATGGAAGCCGTCCTTCTGGAAGGCCGTGGCGTTGGGCTGGCCCCAGAGCCGCTCGGTGTTGGTTTCGTTGTCGGTGAAAATCCAGCGTCCGAGCTCCTCGCAGTCGAGCTGATACACCCCCAGATGGGGGAGGTCGTCGGTGACGATCGAGGGGCCGCTGGCGCCACCCCCACCCCCACCCCCATCACCGGCGTCGGCGAGTGGGCAGATCTGGTGTTCGACTTCATCGGGATAGCCCCAGCGCCAGGTGTTGCGTAGCCACAGGGTTGGCAGCAGGGTGAGTGGGGCTGCTTCGGGGCCGCGGTTGGTGGCCCGCAGGCGGATCAGCAGGTCCTCCGGTCCGGCCTTGGCGTACTCGATGACGACATCGAAGTAGCGGCTGTCGTCGAAGATGCCCGTGTCGACCAGTTCGTACTCGGGCTGGTCGCGGCCGCGGCGGCCGTTCTCCGCCCGCAGCTCCTCGTAGGGGAAGGCCCGCTGCGGGTACTTGTACAGCCCCCGCAGGAAGCTGTGGGTGGGGGTGTTGGCGAGATGGAAGAAGTAGTCCTTGAGGTCCTCGCCGTGGTTGCCTTCGGGATTGCCCAGGCCGAAGGGCCTCTCCTTGAGGATCGGATCGACGCCGTTCCAGAGGGCCAGCGAGAAACAGAGGCGGCACTGGTCGTCACAGAGGCCCAGCAGGCCGTCCTCGCCCCAGCGGTAGACGCGGGAGCGGGCGTGGTCGTGGGGGAAGGAGCGCCAGGCGTCGCCGTCGGCGGAGTAGTCCTCGCGCACGGTTCCCCACTGGCGCTCGCTCAGGTAGCTGCCCCAGAGGCTCCAGGGGGCGAGGCCGTGGTCGCGCTCGGCCATGCGCCTGCTTTCCGACGGGCTGATGGCGTCGATGGCGGCGCGGCTGGGGACGCTGGTCGTCACAGGGCGGCCTTCAGGGCGGCGCCGATGCGCAGGGCGTTGGCGACCACCGTGAGCCCCACCCCCACCGAGGGACAGAAGGGCAGCACGCTGGCGTCGACGATCCAGAGGTTGGCCACCTCGTGGCTGCGGCCCTCCAGGTTGACCACCGAGGTGGCCGGATCCGAACCCATGCGGCAGGTGCCGCAGGCGCCGCCGATCACCGGCAGGGGCGCCTCGCCGCGGGGGTGGGTGGGGGCGGCCTTGGCCACCAGGGTCAGGGGGTCGGCTTCCACGGCCTTGAGGCAGTCGATCCAGCGGTAGACGAGGCGGTCGTGGGCCTCCCGGTTGTTGGCCGTGTAGTGGATCTGCAGCTGCTGGCCCCGAAGGGCGACCCGGTTGTGGGGGTCGGGCCGCACGGCGCTCATCGCCCACCAGGTGATCGAACGGGCGGCCAGCTGCTCGAGGCCGAAATCCGGCAGCAGGCGGGTCACCAGGGAAAGCACCGGCGGCGACTCGGCGAACAGCGCGTCCTGGAGCACCCCGCCGCCGCTCTGGATCGAACCGAGCGGGAAGTCGACGTTCTTGTCGCCCCAGTAGAAGTCGGTGATGCCATGGCCGCGGCCGTAGCGGCCCGAATTGGGGGCGGCCGCAAGCTGCAGGATCGAGGTGAGCTGGGGCTTCATCAGGTTGCGGCCCACCTGGTCGGAGCCGTTGGCCAGGCCGCGGGCGTGGTGGTCGGTGGCGGAACGCAGCAGGATCTCCGGCGTGCCGATGGCCCCGGCGGCCAGCACCACCTGGTGGCTGCGGAACAGCCAGCGCTGGTGGTCGATCTCCACCTCGACGCCGCGCACCTCCTGGCCCGACGGGTTGACGTGCAGCTGCAGCACCCGGGCGTTCTCCCTCACCGTCACGGTGCTGGAACGGCGCGCCGGATCGACGCCGAACCGTTCGGCATCGCCGGTGGGGTCGACCGCCGAGTCGGTCCAACTCAGGGGCAGGTCGTAGGGATGGAGCCCCTGGCGCTCCAGGGCGGTGCGCAGTTCCACCAGGAACGGCTCCACCGGCCGCGGCGCGGCGGGGTAGGCGCTCTGCATGGCGGGGGCGGTGGGGTCGGCACCGGCCACGCCATGGACGCGATAGAGCGCTTCGGCCCGCTCGTACCAGGGGGCCAGGTCGTCGTAGCGCAGCTCCCAGTCCGGGGACGGACCCTCCTGCAGGGCCACGCCGGTGAACTCCGCTTCCCGCATGCGCTCCAGAACGCCCCCCCAGATCTTGGTGTTGCCACCGACGGCATGGACCATCTGGGGGGAGAAGGGATCCCCATCGGTGCCGAACCATTTCTCCTCGGGGTGGTAGCGCGGCTTGCGGAACAGCCCCACCTCGGCCACGTTCTGATCGGCCTGGGGCATGACGCCACCGCGATCCAGCAGCAACACCGTATGGCCCGCATCGGCGAGGCTGGCGGCCAGTGTGCCGCCACCGGCACCGCTGCCGATCAGAATCACGTCGTAATGGTTGTCGTCAATGATCATGGTTCAGGCTCTCCAGACATAGAGCAGCACGAACAGGATGATCCAGATCACATCCACGAAGTGCCAGAACAGGGATGTGGCGATGACGCCTTCTTCGCCCCGGTCGTAGTTGCCGGGGACGAAGGATTTGGCCAGCATCAGGCCCATCAGCAGGATGCCGGTGAGCACATGCAGGCCATGGAAGCCGGTGAGCAGATAGAAGGTGCCGCCGAAGGTGCCCGAGGTGAAGCCGAACGTGAGGCCGCTCCACTCCACCGCCTGCCCATACAGGAAGTAAGCCCCCATGGCCATGGTCAGCAGCCAGAAGCTCCGGAACAGCCAGATCTTCCCCTTACCTTTGAAATGCTCGGCCACCACCATCGTGAACGAGCTGGACACCAGCACCACCGTGTTGATCAGTGGCAGGCGCCATTCCAGGCCGTCCACACCGGCGGGCAGCCAGTCGAGGGCGGAGAGCCGCAGCAGGGCGTAACCACTGAAGAACGCCAGGAAGATGACGCTCTCGGAGCACAGAAAAATGATGAAGCCGGTGAGGTTGTGGTTGGCGTGCTGGCCCTCGCCGTGGGCCCCGGCCTGGCCGGCGGGGGGGATGGGGGTGCTGCTCATTGGATGGCCTCCTGAAGGGTGAGCGCGCGCTCGATCTCGGCCTGGTGCTCCACCAGCGGCTCACCGCTGCCATAGCCGTAGGGGCGGCTGATCACGGTGGGAACGTGCTCACCGAAGTTGTCTTCCGCCGGGGGTGAGGGCAGCAGCCACTCCAGGCCGATGGCCTTCCAGGGGTTGTGCGGTGCCTTTGGACCACGGGCCCAGGAGCTGATCATGTTGAGCAGGAAGGGAATGATCGACACCCCCAGCAGGAAGGATCCCAGGCTGGCCAGCACGTTCCAGAAGGCGAACTCCGGGTCGTAGGAGGAGACCCGCCGGGGCATGCCCATCAGGCCCATCGGATGCATGGGCAGGAAGCTGAGATTGGCGCCGATGAAGGTGAGCACGAAATGCAGCTTGCCGAGGCCCTCGTAGGGCATGCGGCCGGTGAACTTGGGGAACCAGTGGTAGATGGCGGCGAACACACCCATGACGGCGGCGCCATAGATCACGTAGTGGAAATGCCCCACCACGAAATAGGTGTTGCTGACGTGAATGTCGATCGGCACCGTGGCCAGCATGATGCCGGTGATGCCGGCGAAGACGAAGTTGAACAGGCCGCCGAGGCAGAACAGCATCGGGGTGGTGAGCCGGATTTTGCCCCGCCATAGCGTGCCCAGCCAGGCGAACACCTTCACGCCGGTGGGCACGGCGATCAGCATTGTGGTGACCATGAACAGGTTGCGCATCCACTGGGTGACGCCACTGGGGAACATGTGGTGCACCCAGACGATCAGCCCCAGGCCAACGATGATGAAGGACGCCAGGCACACATAGACGTAGCCGAACAGGGGCTTGCGCGAATAAACGGGGAACAGCTCCGAGAAGATGCCGAACACCGGCAGGATGATCACATACACCGCCGGATGGGAATAGAACCAGAAGAAGTGCTGATACAGCACCGGATCGCCGCCCCCTTCGGGCCTGTAAAAGGAGGTGCCGACGCTCAGATCCAGCAGCAGCATCACGGCGCCGCCGGTGAGGGCGGGCAGGCCGATCAGTTGCAGGGTCTGGGCGGCCAGAGCCGTCCAGCAGAACACAGGCATGCGGAAGAAACCCATGCCGGGCGCTCGCATCCGCAGGATCGTGGTGACGAAGTTCACCGCCCCCATGATCGAGGAGATGCCGGAGAGGGCCACGGCCAGCACCCAGAGGAACTCGCCGTTGATCAGGTGGCCGAGGGGGTTCTGGAGACTCACCGGCGGGTACGACCACCAGCCGGAGGTGGCCGGGCCGCTGGGCACGAAGAAGCTGGCGATCAGCAGGATGCCGAACACCGGCACCAGCCAGAAGGCGGCGGTGTTGAGACGGGGGAAGGCCATGTCGGGAGCACCGATCATGGTGGGAATCAACAGGTTGTTGAGCCCGTTGAGCACCGGGAAGATGAACAGGAACAGCATGATCGTTCCGTGCATCGTGTAGAGGCCGTTGTACACGGTGCGATCCACCAGATCGGCCTCGGGTGTGATCAGCTCGCCTCGGATGATCATGGCCAGCAGGCCACCCACCAGGAAGAAGAAGAAGGCCACCACGATGTACTGGATGCCGATCACCTTGGCATCGGTGCTGAAGCCGAAGTAACGCCGCCAGGAGGCGGGCGGTTCGGGGGAGAGGGCGGTGCTGGTCATGGCCTCAGGCGTCGTGGGGAAGGGAGCTGGAACCGGGAGCGTTCACCTGGGGTGGGGGGGCCGGCACCACCGTGGGCCAGCCTCCATGGGGGTTGATCTGGCGGTCGGCGTACTCGTCGGCCGCGACGCTGAGGCCGCGCTGCAGGGGAGCGGCGGCGGCCTGCTTCAGCCAGGCGGCATGGTCTGCGGCGGTCTCGACCACCACATCGGCCTGGTTGGCGGCGAACCAGGTGCCGCTGAACTGGGAATCGCGCAGGCGGTAACGGCCGACGCGGGTGGGGGTGAGGCTGAAATCGATCGCCCGGCCAGGGATCACGTCCTGCTTGAGACGGAAGGCGGGGATGAAGAAGCCGTGCAGCACGTCCTCGGAGACCAGGCGGAAGGTGACCGGCCGATCCAGCTCCAGGTGCAGCTCGGTGCTGGAGACCTGCTCGCCGGGATAGCGGAACTCCCACGACCACTGCCGGGCGATCACCTCCACCTGCTCCGCCGGCAGCCGGTCGCCGGGATACCCCCCCTGCTGCTCCAGAGGACTGCGCAGGTGGATGTGCTCCATCGGCCCCAGCACCCCCAGTTCGGTGTTGATCTGGATGGCGTACCAGGCGATGGCCATCACCAGCACCAGAGGGATGGCGGTCCAGATCACCTCGAGGCGGGTGTTGCCTTCGATCGGTTCGGCATCGCTTTCGTCGTACTTCTCGGCGCGGTGCACGAGCATCACCCAGCCCATCACCGAGATCACCCCCAGAAACACGAAGGTGCCGATGCCGGTTTCGAAGCTGAACAGACCATCCACCAGCGGGGCGGCATTGGAGGCCTGCACCGGCAGCCAGCGGAACGACTGCCCCGCCACCCAGAGGCTGATCAGCAGCAGCAGGCCGACCCACAGGGCCAGGGCGACGAGGGTGATGGGGCTGGGGCGACGCGGGGGTGCAGAGGTCATGGCAAGGGGACCCTCACGGAAGGGCGGTGCGGAGATCGGCGCCGCTGGCCAGGAGTTGGTCGGCGGTGATGTGGACGCCGAATTCGGCGGCCAGTTCGGCACCGAGGGTGCCGTGCAGACCGATCACCAGGAACAGCCCGAGCCCCACCAGCAGGTAGAGCCACTGCACCTGGCGGCCCATGTCCCTACGCCAGAGAAAGCGCTGGTAACCGCGCCAGACCGTCATGGCGATGATCGCCACCAGGATCGCCACCCCACCGACGCCATGCCAGAGCATGGTTTCCATGCTCTGCAGGCCGATGCTGCTGGTGACGCCGGGCAGCGGCACCGCCAGCAGCATCTCGAAGAAGCCGGCCGCCACTGTGAAGAAGCTGACGATGGCGCAGGCGAGCAGGTTGTACCAGCCGACGTCGTGGAAACCGGCCCGGGTGATCGGCAGGGCCAGGAAGCGGAACACCCGCTTCTCGATCGGGTAGAGGGCGCCGACGATGTCGAAGGCGATGGCGATCACGAACAGGCCGATCGTGAAATGAACCAGATTCGGATGGATCGGCAGGCTGTAGGGCAGGTCGTTGGGGCCCAGCCAGTCACCCAGCTGCTGGATCGGAGCCTCGGCCGGAAGGATGGAGGAGGCCATCAAATCAGTCCGGCCCGGCCAGCGGCCACTACCGGCACCGTGTGCAGGCCATACACCCAGATCAGCTGATTGCCCAGGGTGACCTGCACCACCACCAGCGCGGCCAGCACCCCGCCGGCGGCCAGGAACGGCAGCGGCAGCGTTTCGGGGTCGCGGTTGCGCAGCACGTAGCGCCAGCCGGTGAGCACCGAGAGGATGCCGGCCAGGGACCAGCCCAGGGTGCTGTGCAGGTTGAGGATCGAGCGCGAGGCGCCGTAGGGATCCGCCAGGCCTGCTTCCACCTGGCCGAAGATGATCGCCACGAAAATGGCACCGGTGGCGAACAGCAGGTTCCAGAAGCTGACTTCAAACAGATTCGGCCGCCGCAGCACAACACCGATCAGATCGAAGACCACGCTGATCACCGCCATGGCGATGACGAAGTGGACCACGATCGGATGGAGAGTGTCCATCCAGGGCAGGTTGTGGTCATTGAGGGCTGGCAGCAGTTGCTGCATCGGGTACCGGCCACGGTGGGCACCTTCACCTTGGCCAAACCCCGGCAGCTGGCCTGGCTCTGTGATCTTTTGCTACAGCACTGTGGCGGTGCCCCGACCTGACAGGACAGTCACTCTCAGTCCTGGTCGCTGGCGCCGAAGGCCTCCATCAGGGCGTCGCCCCAGCTGTTGATCGCTTCCAGCCTGTGGTCCGGGGCGCTGCTGATGGCAGCGGCATGGGCCTTGAGCAGGGTGGCCTTGCTGAACGTGTGGCCGTGGCTGCTGGCCAGAGCAACGATGTCATCGACCCCAGTGGCGGCCTGGAGTTTCTGCCGCAACTGACCATCGGCGGCGGCGCTGCTCAGGAAGGCCTGCAGGGCGGAGTGCGACACGGGCAGCCAGCGGGTGAGGGACTCTGCATCCTGGCAGGACAGCGCTCCCAGACCGGGAGATTGCCCCTACCTTTCAACTATCCAGAGCGGCGCATCGATGCCAAAGGAACGCTTCTTCCTTGAGCTTGAGCCGAGCGACGCCGTGATGAAGGGCTGGCCCCATGTGGTGATCGTGGGTGGAGGCTTCGCGGGCCTCAAAGCGGCTCACCGGCTGGCGGGCCAGCCGGTGCGGGTCACCCTGGTGGATAAGCGGAATTTCAACCTTTTTCAGCCCCTGCTCTATCAGGTGGCCTCCGGCCTTGTGTCTGAGGGCGACGTGGCGACGCCCCTGCGGCTGTTGCTGGCCAAGGCGACCAATGTGCAGGTGTTGCTGGGCGAGGTGGTCGATCTCGATGCCGCCTCCCGGGAGGTGGTCTTCAACGATCGCCGCCTGCGGTACGACAGCTTGATCCTGGCCACCGGCTCCGGCAGCACCTACTTCGGCCATGAGGAATGGCGCGAACTGGCGCCGCCGATGAAGATCCTCGAGCACGCCGATGAGATCCGGCGGCGGGTGCTGACGGCCCTGGAGGAAGCCGAGCAGACACCGGACCCCGAGCGCTGTCGCTTTCTGCAGTCGGTGGTGGTGGTCGGCGGTGGCCCCTCCGGCTGTGAGCTGGCCGGATCGATCAACGAGCTGATGCGCCACGCGGCAGCCCGCGACTTCCGCCAGCTGGACACCGAGCTCTGTCGCGTGGTGCTCGTGGACCCTGGCGATCGGGTGCTGCGGGCCATGGATCCGTCGCTGTCCAAAGCGGCCGGCGATTACCTCGTCTCCCGTGGTGTGGAGCTGGTGCTGGGCGGCCGGGTGCAGAGCATCGAAGCCGGTCGCCTCACCGTGGCCTTCAAGGCGCCGGCGCCGGGAAGCCCCGGCGAGCGGGTGCTGGAGGGGGCCACTATCTGCTGGAGTGCCGGGGTGCGCGCCTCCCATCTCGGCAAGCTGCTGGCCGACCGGACCGGTTGCGCGGTCGATCGCGGCGGACGGGTGGTGGTCGAGCCGGATTTCTCAATTGCCGGCCATCCCGAGATCCGGGTGGTAGGCGATCTTTGCTCCTATGCCCACACGGTCGATGGCAAGCCCCTGCCGGGTATGGCCGGCCCGGCGGTGCAGATGGGGGGGTGGGTGGCCCTGGATCTGCTGGCCCAGCTGGGGGGGCAGCGCCAGGCCCCCTTCCGCTGGCTCGACTTCGGCAGCATGGCGGTGATCGGCCCTCTCTGCGCCGTCGCCGATCTGCGGGGCCTCAAGTTCACCGGTCCCTTCGGCTGGCTGCTCTGGGGGCTGGCCCACCTCGCCTTCATGCCCGCCAACGAGAACCGCCTCACCCTGCTGACCAAGTGGCTGTGGGTGATCGCCACCCAGCAGCGGGCCAGCCTGCTGATCACCGGCCGGCCCGACCAGCACCTGGGCGTGGAGGTTGGCCTGGAGCGGGCCGAACGGGCGGAGGACTCCGCTCCCGAAGCCACGGAGCAGCCTGCGGCGGCCTGAAAAGCCGGAGACCCCACGCCGCCCGCCCGCGGGCCCCCGATCAGAGGCCAGGGCTGCTGTGCATCAGGCCCCCATCGGCGAAGACCGTGGTGGCGGTGATGTAGCTGGCGGCATCGCTGGCCAGGAAGCCCACCACCTTGGCGATCTCCTCCGGCTGGGCCATGCGCCCCATCGGGATGGCGGCGTTGAGCTTGGCCAGCAGCTCGGGATTGTTCATCGTGGAATCGTTGATCGGCGTGGCCACGGCACCGGGACCCACATTGACGATCGTGATGCCATGGGGCGCCAGCTCGAGGGCCGCCGTGCGGGTGAGCATGCGCACGCCGCCCTTGGCACAGCAGTAGGGGGTGTTGTCGGGCATCGGCCAGTCCTCGTGCACCGAGGAGATGTTGATGATGCGGCCGCCGCCACCCTGGGCGATCATCTGCTTAGCGGCGAACTGGGTGGCGAAGAAGACGCCGCGCAGGTTGACATCCAGAACCTTGTCGAAGTTGTCCGGGGTGGTGGTGAGGATCGAGGTGCGGGTTTCAATGCCGGCGTTGTTGATCATCACATCGAGCCGACCGTATTTCGCCACGGTGGCGTCCACCAGACGTTGCAGGTCATCGAGCTTGCCCACATCGGCCTGAACGCCGAAGCTGCTGCCCCCATAGGCGCCGATTTCACGCTCCAGCTCTTCGGTGGCTTCGGGATGGGAGCGGTAATCGATCACCACCTTGGCGCCGAGTTCCGCCAGATACTCAACGATGGATTTGCCGATGCCGCTGTTACCACCGGTGACGATGGCGACCTTGCCTTGCAGCAGGGTGGAGAGGGCCTTGCCGGCCAGGGGGTTGGAGCTCGTCATCGGGTGGGACCAGCAAAAGAATGTGGTGGGACATCCACCGGCCCATCCTAGGGACGACCACCGATCGGGCCCGCGGAATGGATGGGGTCAGCATCGGAAACTCACCGCCAAGATGCAGGGGCCATGGCATCACGCCCCATGACACCTAGTCTGTGGCGGAACCGAGTGGAACCAGCCCGATGGACGGCGATGCGTTGCAGGAGCCGGACGGGACCGGGAATGGGCAGGTCACTCCTTCGGTGGCAAAAGGAGCGGCCCTGCTGGTAGCGGCCTTCCTCGCCAATACCTTGCAGAGCGCGTTTGCGCGGGCGGTGGGCACCGCCATGGACGCCTTGATGTTCACCTGGCTCACGTTCGTTCTGGCATTGATCCTGCTGATTCCCCTGTTGGCAGTGCGCGGCGGCCGCGACCTGCCCACGCGCGTGTTTCCCCTTCACCTTCTTCGTGGCGCCATGGGCATGGGAGGGTTTCTTCTGTTCATGTCGGCGGCCAAGCTGGTGAATCTTGTCAATGCCAACGTCTTGCTGAATACAACGCCCATGTTCATCCCGTTGCTGGCCTGGCTGGTGCTCAGGCAGCGAATTCCTGTCAGCCTCTGGAAGGCCCTGGCGGTGGGATTCGCTGGGATGGTGATTGTTGTTCAGCCCAACGCCAGCCTTCTTGACAAGCCCGGAGACCTGCTCGGTCTGGCGGCAGGATTCGTTTGTGCCATCGAGTTTCTGGCGGTGAAAGCTCTTGGCAGGACCGAGTCTGCATTGACGCAGCTTGTCTACTTTCTGACCATCGGCGGCCTGGTCTCCACTCTGATGATGGTGGGTGGATTCCACAGCATCACGCCGGAACAGTTCCTGTGGGTGCTGGCCTCGGCCATCTGTCTGCTCAGCTTCCAGTTTCTGCTGATCCGCGCCTACAGCTATGCCGACCCCAGTTCCATCGGGGCTTTCCAGTATTCCTCTGTGATCTTCGCCGGCTTGATCGGTTGGATCTGGTTTGCTCAGATTCCGAATCTTGGCGTGGTGGTGGGCACCGTGCTGATCTGCACCGGTGGCGTGCTGAGCCTGGTGTGGCAGAACCCGCCGCGACCGACCCCTGATTTGAGCGCCTGATGTCGCCACTGCCGGCGCTCTCCCTTTGACTGGCACCATCACTCGGGCGAATGGCCGGCGATGAAGTTGCCCCACATCGAGAGCATCGGCTTCACCAGTGCCGATGCCGAAGCCAGCGCCGCGTTCTTCGTCGAGGCCCTTGGCTTCCAACGGTGTGGCCAGGCCCGAATCGTGGATGGTGGCCCTTACACCACCCTGGTGGGCCTGCCCGGTGCCCGCCTCAAGCTGCTGCGGCTGGCCATCGGCGCGGAGGTGCTGGAGCTCACTGAGGTGCTCGCGCTGGCCCCCGGCACCCGCCCTGGCCGGCCGGTCCCGGCCGATTCCCGCAGCAACGACTGTTGGTTTCAGCACGGCTGCCTGGTGGTGAATGACATGGCGGCAGCCCTGGCCCAGTTGCAGCCAGCCGTTGCGGCCGGGCGGATCACGCCGATCTCCACGGCGCCCCAGCGGCTCCCGGACTGGAACACGGCCGCCGCCGGCATCGAGGCCTACAAGTTCCGCGACCCGGAGGGCCATCCGCTGGAGTTGCTGCATTTCCCGCCCGACAAGGGAGAGCCCCGCTGGCATGTCGAGGCGCCAGGGCCGCTGTTGGGCCTCGACCACAGCGCCATCGGCATCGCCGACACCGCCGCCAGCGGCCGCTTCTATCGGGAGCTCCTGGGCCTCGCCGACGGCGGGGATGGCATCAACAGCGGCCCCGAACAGGATGGTCTTGATGGTCTGGCGGGAACCCGGGTGCACATCACCGGTCACCGCTGCCCCAGCGGCGCCGGCGTCGAGTGCCTCGACTACCGCAAGCCCGCCGGTGGCCGGCCGATGCCGGCCGATCACGGGGCCCAGGACCTGGCCCACTGGCAGCTGCGCCTGCGGGTGGCCGATCTGGAGACGATCGCCGCTCGGGCCGAGGCCCTCGGCGGACGCCTGGTCTCCGGCGGGATCATGGCGCTGGGGCCGCACGCCGAGGGGTTCGGGGCTCGTCGTGCCCTCCAGCTGGCGGATCCGGATGGCCATCGCCTGCAGCTGCTGCAGGACTGAGCTCCACGGTCAGCACCACGACCGAGCGGGGCTCCAGCGTGCAGGTGTCCCCCACCGGTTCCGGCGCGCGGCCCCAGGGCACCACATCCTCCGGGCTGGGCCGGGAAGTGTCGATCCAGCGCTGCCAGATGTGCGGGCCGGCCTCGGCGGCGGGCAACCGGAACGTCAGCGGTTCCCACCAGGCGTTGACCATGGCGTGCCAGCGGAACCGTTGGCCGATGCTGGTGATCGTCACGGCGAAGGCATGGGAGCTGTCGCTCCAGTCGGGCTGGTGCGGTTCGACCCCATGCCAGCTCACCTGATGGCGCTGCACCAGTTCGCCGAGGCTGAGGCTGCGGGCGTGGACCACCACATCCCGCTGCTGGCGGTACCGCACCAGCTCCCGCACGAAGCGATGCAGGTCGGCCTGGCACTCCAGCAATGACCAGTCGAGCCAGCTGATGGCGTTGTCCAGGGCGTAGGCGTTGTTGTTGCCCTGCTGGCTGCGGCCCATCTCGTCCCCCATGGCCAGCATCGGCGTGCCGGTGGCCAGCAGCAGCAGCGTCAGCAGGTTGCGGCTCTGCCGGGCACGCAGGCGCAGGACCTCGGCGTCCTGCGTGGGCCCCTCGATGCCGCAGTTCCAGCTGGCGTTGTCGTCGCTTCCGTCGCGGTTGTCTTCGCCATTGGCCTCGTTGTGCTTGCCGTTGTAGCTGACCAGGTCGGCCAGGGTGAAACCGTCGTGGCAGGTGATGAAATTGACGCTGGCCTCGGCCTCCCGCTGCTTGTGGCCGTAGATGTCGGGGCTGCCGATCAGCCGCTGGCCGACGCTGGCCGCCAGGCCCCGGTCCCCCTTGATGAAGCGGCGCACGTCGTCACGGAAGCGCCCGTTCCACTCCTGCCAGTTGTCGCCGATGAAGCTGCCCACCTGGTAAAGGCCGGCGGCATCCCAGGCCTCAGCGATCAGCTTGGTGCCCGCCAGCACCGGATCGGTGTCGATGTCCCAGAGGATCGGCGAGAGGGGCGTGGGCTGGCCGGTCTGGTCCCGGTCCAGCACCGAGGCCAGATCGAAGCGGAAGCCATCCACATGCAGATGCTGCACCCAGTGGCGCAGGCTGTGGTGGATCAGGCGCCGCACCACCGGGTGGTTGGTGTTGAAGGTGTTGCCGCAGCCGGTGACATCGATGTAAGTGCCATCGCCGTGTTGCAGGTAGTAGTCGCCGTCGGCCAGTCCCCGGAAGCAGAAGGCCGGCCCCCCGGCGTCTCCTTCGGCGGTGTGGTTGTACACCACATCCAGGATCACCTCGATGCCGGCCCGGTGCAGCGCCTTGACCAGGTCGCGGAACTCATCGATCACTGCCAGGGGATCGCTGCTGCAGCCGTAGCCGGGGTGGGGCGCGAAAAACGAAACCGGCTGGTACCCCCAGTAGTTGCGGTGGCCGCTGGGGGCCGCCAGGGGATCGAAGGCGAAGACCGGCAGCAGTTCCACCGCCGTGATGCCCAGGTCCTGGAGGTAGGGGATTTTGCTGATCAGGCCCCGGTAGGTGCCGGCCTGCTCCGGCGGCACACCGGCGCTGGGGTGGGCGGTGAAGCCGCGTACATGCAGTTCGTAGATCACCGTCTCGCGCGAGGGCCGGTGCAGGGGCCGATCCCCCTGCCAGTCGTAGGCGAGCGGATCGGCCACCACGCTCTTCATGGCGCTGCCCCAGTCGCCGGCGCTGCTGCGGCCGGGGGCGCGGCCGTAGCCCGGCGGCACCGCCAGGGCCAGGCCATGGGGATCGAGCAGCAGGTTGGCCGGATCGAACCGCAACCCCAGCGCCGGCTGCCAGGCCCCCTCCACCCGCCAGCCATAAAGCTGGCCCGGCCCGATCCCCTCCACCTGAACATGCCAGTAATCGCCGGTGCGGTGAAGGCCGGGATCGAGGGCGAAGCGCTGGCGTGGCTCGGCGTCCTCGACGCACGCGAACAGGCACAGCTCCACCGCCGTCGCCCGCCGGGCGTAGAGGCTGAAATTGACACCGCCATCGCTGAGGGAAGCTCCCAAGGGGGCACTGTTTCCCGGGGATGGCAGGGTCGCCGTGCTTGAGGTCATGGCATCGGCAGGGGCAGGTGGCAGGGGCTCCTGCTTCGCATGATGGCCAGGGTTCGCTTTTTCGCCCTGCCGCGGCGCCGATGGCCTACCCCGCTTACGTTGAGCCCGCAGGCCGTTCCGCTGCGTCGCGCATCCATGGATCTCGAGATCGTCACGTTGCTCGTGCCCAGCGGCCCTTCCCTGGCGGCAGGCGTCGGCCTGCTGGTGCTGCGCCTGTTCGTGGGGCTGGCCTTCATCCGCCACGGCTGGCCGAAGCTGCGCAACCTCCGCACCTGGTCCACGGCGATGAAGACGCCGGAATGGCTCTGTTTTCTGTCGGCGGCCTCGATGTGGGGCGCCGGCATCGCCCTGATCCCCGGGCTGCTCACCCCCCTGGCGGCCCTGGCGATCCTGGTGTCGATGGCCTACGCCATGGTGCTGGAACTGGTGTCCGGCACTCCGTTCATCGCTCCCGATCCTTACCAGATCCCCGCGGGGGACTACGCCGGACCGATGGGCGTCGGAGAACCGCCCAGCTGGGAGAAGGCGGCGATGTACGTGGTGATGTGCCTGGTGCTGATCACCTCCGGCGGCGGCCTGCTGTCCTTCGACAACCTGCTGATCGCCGACCTGCTGGGCGCGGTTCTCTGAGGCATCCCGCCAGTCCCTGCACCATCACTCGCGCTCCGGCGGTGCCCCGGAGTGATGGTCCTCCCGCTCCCCGCCCCAGTATTTGAAGGCCAGCAGGGCCAGGGTCACCACGGCCATGCCGGCGCCGGGGAAGAAGATGTCGGCGCCGGAGACGGCGTGGGTGGGGTCTTCGGCATCGAAGCTGTTGAGCAGTTCGAGGAAGGAGATCGCCATCGCCAGGATGATGAAGTTGGCGAACATGCCCTTGACTTCGTGGAAGTTCCGGAAGCTGAGGGTCTTCGGCAGTTTCAGCTCGCTGATGAACAGCGAGAACATGCCGATCGCCAGGGCCAGGCAGCCCGTTCCGACCAGCAGCAGGTCGATCCCCTCGAGGATGTCCATCTCGAAGCGGTTGAGATCCACCAGGTCGGTGATGCTGACCAGGGCCAGCCGCAACTGCTCCAGGATCAGCCGGCTGCCGCGGATGAACAGGGCCAGGCAGCTGGCCAGCAGCGCCAGGATCGGCACCAGGGTGAGATAGCGGGCGCGGACGAGCAGGCGGCGCAGCATGGCGGGAAGGAGTGGAAGGGGAGTCAGGGCAGGGCCGGCAGGCGCGGGCAGGCCTCCACCAGGGTGCGGGTGATGGCGGCTTGGGGATGGCTCAGCAGCTCGGCACCGGGGCCCTCCTCCACGACCCGGCCGCCGTCGAGAACCAGGACGCGGTGGCAGAAGCCGCCGGCCACCGAGAGGTCGTGGGTGATGAACAGCAGGCCGAGGCCAAGCTGTTCCTGCAGGCGGCGCAGCAGGGCCAGCACCTCCGCCTGCACCTCGGCGTCCAGCATGCTGACGCTCTCGTCACAGAGCAGCACCTGGGGCTCCAGGATCAGGGCGCGGGCGATCGCCACCCGCTGCTGCTGACCGCCCGAGAGCTGGCGGGGCAACCGGTCGTCGAAGGACTCGGGTGGATCCAGCCCCACCAGGGCCAGCTGCTGCCGGGCGCGGCGGCGGGCCTCCGGGCGGCTGGCCAGCCCGTGGATCAGCAGGGGGTCGGCCACCGCCTCCCCCACCGTCATCTGGGGGTTGAGGCAGGCCAGGGGGTCCTGGAAGACCATCTGCAGGCGGCGCCGTGCCCGCCGCAGGGAGCGGCCCCGCAGCTCGCGCAGATCAACCCCCTGGAGCCGCACCGCCCCGCCCCGCACCGGCGCCAGCCCCATCAGGGCGCGGCAGAGGCTGCTCTTGCCACATCCCGAGGCCCCCACCAGGCCGATGGTCTCGCCCTCGTGCAAGGTGAGGCTGACCCCATCCACCGCCTTGATCCAGCGTGGTTGCCAGGGCAGCGAGGGCAGGGGGTGCCAGCTGCGCAGTTCCTCCACCTCCAGCAGCACCGATGCGGCGGCGGGGGCCTGACTGTGGCCGCCCTCCCTTCGCCGGGCGGCCCCCACCAGCCGTTGGGCCAGCGGCGAGGCGGGTGCCGTGAGCAGCTGGCCACTGGGGGCCTCCTCCACCAAACGCCCCTGGTCGAGCACGGCGATGCGGTCGCACCAACGGCCGGCCATGGCCAGGTCGTGGCTGATCAGCAGCAGGGCGCTGCCGGTTTCGGTGCAGAGATCACTGAGCTGGGCCATCACCTGGCCGGCCACGGCCACATCCAGGCTGGTGGTGGGTTCATCGGCGATCACCAGGGGCGGCTGCAGGGCCAGGGCCAGGGCGATGGCCAGGCGCTGGCGCATGCCGCCGCTGAATTCGTGGGGGAAGCTGCCGTAGCGCTCCGGGTTGATGCCCACCCGGGCCAGCAGCTCCCGGGCCCGCCCGCGGCCCCCGCCGCGGTGGGCGGCCAGGGTGTCCCGCAGGTGCTCGCCGATGGTGAGCAGGGGGTTGAGCCGGGTCATCGGGTCCTGGAACACCAGGCCCACCGCCTCGCCCCGCAGCCGGCGCAGGGCGGCACGCCGAAGCTGGCGGGGGTCCTGGCCGTTCAGCAGCAACTCCCCCTCGCAGACGCTGCCTGGGGGCAGCAGCTGCAGCACGGCCCGGGCGACGGTGCTCTTGCCGCAGCCCGAGGGGCCCACCAGGGCCAGCCGCTCGCCGGCCGAGAGGGTCAGGTCGAGGCCATCGAGGGTGGACCGTTCACTGCCGGGGTAGCGCACCTGCAAGGCGCCGATCTGCAGCACTGGCGCCGGCGGGATGGACGGGGCTCTGGGGGCCATGGACGGGTCCGGCGGCGCCCAGTCTGGATGGCCGAATACGCAAATCCACTGGTTCGTGACGATTGCCCCATACCATGGGGGGACCCTGAAGGGTGTGATGCTGAGAGTGGCGCCGGATCCAGGTTCCTCTCCGGTGGCCTACGCCTCGGCCCCAGCTTCTGATGGGGATGGGACGCTCGAAGCCGGGGTGCCGCCGCCGCAACCCGCCCAGGGGTCAGCCGCCTCCCAGGCCCTTGAAGCGCCCGAACGCACCTACGACGTCCCCCTGCCGGCCTGGCTGCGCCAGAGCCTGCAGCAACGGCAGCCCGCTGGCGACGACGCGTCGCGCCCCGTCGATCCGGAGGCCCTGGTGGCCACGGCCTTCGACTTCGCTTACCAGCTCCACGCTGGCCAGTTCCGGGCCAGCGGTGAGCCCTACATCGTCCATCCGATCGCTGTCGCCGGTCTGCTGCGCGACATCGGCGCCAGTGCGGCGGTGATCGCCGCCGGCTTCCTCCATGACGTGGTGGAGGACACCCAGGTCACGCCTGAGGAGATTGAAGCCCGCTTCGGCGAGGAGGTGCGCGCCCTGGTGGAGGGGGTCACCAAGCTGGGCGGCATCCATTTCACCAACCGCACCGAGGCCCAGGCGGAGAACCTGCGGCGCATGTTTCTGGCCATGGCCAGCGACATCCGGGTGGTGCTGGTCAAGTTGGCCGACCGGCTGCACAACATGCGCACCCTCGGGGCCCTCAAGCCCGAGAAGCAGCAGCGCATCGCCCGGGAAACCCGCGACATCTACGCCCCCCTGGCCAACCGGCTGGGCATCGGCCGCTTCAAGTGGGAACTGGAGGATCTGGCCTTCAAGGTGCTGGAACCCGAGTCCTATCGGGATGTGCAGCAACAGGTCGCCACCAAGCGCAGCGAACGGGAGGAGCGGCTGGGGGCCACGGTGCAGCTGCTGCGTGATCGCCTGGCCGCGGCGGGCCTGCAGGACTGCGACGTGAGTGGCCGACCCAAACACCTCTACGGCATCTGGAGCAAGATGCAGCGCCAGCAGAAGGCCTTCCACGAGATCTACGACGTGGCGGCGCTGCGGATCCTCTGCCCAAGCGTCGAGAGCTGCTACCGGGCCCTGGCGGTGGTGCACGACATCTTCCGGCCGATCCCCGGCCGGTTCAAGGACTACATCGGCCTCCCCAAGCCCAACGGGTACCAGTCGCTGCACACCGCCGTGATCGGCCGCCATCGGCCGATCGAGGTGCAGATCCGCACCACCGACATGCACCAGGTGGCGGAGTACGGCATCGCCGCCCACTGGAAGTACAAGGAGGGGGGCTCGCCGGCGGCCGGCGACACCGAGCGCTTCAACTGGCTGCGGCAGCTGGTCGACTGGCAGAAGGACGACGGCGGCGAGGACAGCAGCGACTTCCTGGCTTCGATCAAGGAGGACCTCTTCGACGAGGAGGTGTTCGTGTTCACCCCCAAGGGGGACGTGGTGGGGCTGCGCAAGGGCTCCACCGCCGTCGACTTCGCCTTCCGCATCCATTCGGAGGTGGGCAACCACTGCCAGGGCGTGCGCATCAACGACCGCCTCTGTCCCCTGGCCACCCCGCTCCAGAACGGCGACTTCGTGCAGGTGATCACCGCCAAGAACGCCCATCCGAGCCTCGACTGGCTCAACTTCGTGGCGACCCCCACGGCCCGCAACCGCATCCGGGGCTGGTACAAGCGCAGCCACCGCGACGACAACATCCAGCGGGGCACCGAGATGCTGGAGCGGGAGCTGGGCCGCGACGGCTTCGACGCCCTGCTCAACGGCGAGGCGATCGCCCGGGTGGCCAAGCGCTGCAACCTGGTGGGCACAGAGGATCTGCTGGCCGCCCTGGGCTTCGGGGGCGTCACCCTGCAGCAGGTGCTGAATCGCCTGCGGGAGGAGGTGCGCCTGAGCACCGCCGCCGCCACCCCGGCCCCCACCAACGAAGAGGTGGCGGCCGGGGTGGCGGCGGCCCAGCCGCGGCACGCCCCCCACGGGCACCCCTCGAACAGCCCCATCCTGGGGCTGGAGGGCCTGGAGTACCGCCTGGGTGGCTGCTGCAGCCCCCTACCCGGCGAGGGGATCGTCGGCACCGTGGCCCTGGGCAACCACGGCATCACCATCCACCGCCAGGACTGCGCCAACGTGCCCCAGGTGCCGGTGGAGCGACGGCTGCCGGTGCGCTGGAACCCACTCGGGGAGGCCCAGCAGCGGCGCTACCCGGTGCGGCTGCGCATCGAGGTGCTCGATCGGGTGGGGGTGCTCAAGGACATCCTGATGCGCCTCTCCGACCACCGCATCAACGTCAGCGATGCCCGGGTGCGCACCAGCGCCGGCAAGCCGGCCCGCATCGACCTGCGGGTCGAGTTGCTGAGTGCAGCGCAGCTGCGCACCACCATGGACCAGATCCGCTCGATGGCCGACGTGCTCGATCTCTGCCGCACCGGCATCGGCTGAATCACCAGAGGTGGCCATGCACCGCTAGGCGTCGGCCCGCCGGGCGCCCAGCAGAACCTGCTTCATGCTGCCGTTGGTCTGGAAGGACAGCACCAGCAGATAGGTGGCGAGAAACAGGATCCCGCCCACCGCGGCCAACAGGCCCAGGCCGAGTCCTTTGGCTGAGAAGTCATGTCTCCAGGCCACCCAGAGGCCCGAGAGCAGCAGCAGGCCAAGGAAATCCAGATCGAACTGCCCGGGCCAGTCCATCGCCTGGAAGTCCGCCAAGAAGACACCCAGCAGGCCGATCCCATGGTGCGTCACCACCACCAGCGTGTAGCCGGCCACGGCCAGCCACAGCAGCACGAGAACGGCACGAAAGGCGGTCATGGCGGGTGGCTCCCGGGGTGCAATCCTCCACTCTCGAACGGTGCGCAGGATTTCGCTGATTCCGCGACGACGTCTCGGCGTGACCGGGGACCCGGGCCCGGCCGTCACTTCATGATCAGCACATCCACCCCGGGGGATCGGCCGCGCACCATCACGCCCACGTCGTGGTCACTGCGGTGGAACTGCAGGTTGATCTCCTCGTTTCCCAGCCGCAGCCCGTTGATGTCGAGCATGTTCAGCCCCCTTGGCAGGCAGGGATTGTGCAGGCGCACCTGCACACGGCTGCTGCCGTGCTCCCTCTCGATCGCCATCCCCGTGACCGCCTCCAGCAGACCGAACACGCTGGCGCTGGCCCAGGCCTGGGGACTGCAGGCCACCGGATAGAAGGTGGGCCCCTCCTCCTCCCGTCGCGGGAAGCCGCAGAACAGCTCCGGCAACTGGAACATCGGCACCGCACTGGCGGTCTCGAACAGGCCTGTGAGAATTTGCAGGGCCTCGGAGCGGTGGCCATACCGGGCCAGGCCCATGCCGATCAGGGCGTTGTCATGGGGCCAGACGGAGCCGTTGTGGTAGCTCATCGGGTTGTAGCGGCACTCCCGTTCGTCCAGGGTGCGCACGCCCCAGCCGTTGAAACTGGTGGGTGCCATCAGCTGCCGGGCGATGGCCGCCGCCGCCTCCGTGGTGGCGATGCCGGTCCAGAGGCAGTGGCCGGCATTGGACGCCCGCACCTTGCAGGGCTGGCCTTCGCCATCGAGGGCCAGGGCATAGGAATCGATCGAGGGGGTCCAGAAGGCCTGGTGGAAGCGATGGCGCAGGGCGACGGCCTCCTCCAATAGCCTCTCCGCTTCCGTGGACCTCCCCACGCGGTGCAGGATCGACGCCAGCGCGCGGCGGGCCCCATAGGCGTAGGCCTGCACTTCGCACAGGGCGATCGAGCCCACGGCCAGGCGGCCATCGGCGTGGTGGATGGAATCGTCGGAATCCTTCCATCCCTGGTTGTGCAGGCCGTTCTCGGCCACCCGCAGGTAGCGCAGGAAGCCATCGAAACTGCTGGCTTCGGCCCTATGGATCCAGGCCATCGCCGCCTGCAGTTCAGGCAGCAGGCCGGCGACAAAATCCTGATCGTCACTGCGGCAGAGATAATCCCCCGCCAGCATCAGAAACAGGGGCGTGGAGTCGACGGCGCCGTAATACCGCGAGAATGGCACTTCCCCGAGCGCGGCCATCTCCCCCAGCCGCGATTCATGCAGGATCTTGCCGGGTTCTTCGTCGTGGGCGGGATCGTTGATCACCGCCTGCCGGCTGGCCAGGTAACCCAGCACCCCCCGTGCCAGCCGTGGTTCCACCATCAGCATCTGGCGCGCCGTGATCAGGCCGTCCCGGCCGAAGGGACAGCTGAACCAGGGCACTCCGGCGTAGGGGTAGAGGCCATGCTCCACCTGGCTGGCCAGCAGATGCACGTCGGAGAAGGAGCGCATCAACCAGCTGTTGAAGGCCGGGTTGTCGCTGATCACCGAGGCGGCGCTGCGCCGGGCCTCCCGGAAGCGCTGGATCGTGCCGGCCATGGCAGTGTTGAAGTGATCCTCTGCGCCCAGGGGTGCTGACCCGGGGTGGAAGTCCAAGACCAGGAAGAGTCGCCGGGTCTGCCGGGGTTCCAGGGCCATCTGCAGGCTGATGTGCTCCTCGCTCACGTCCTCCACGGGATCGCTGAGACGCAGCACGGTCACCCGATCCTCCCCGTCCAGGCCCCTGTAGATCAGCTCCAGGGTTCCATCCACGCCACGACGCACTGTGCGGCCCCGTTCCGACCTGGCATAGCCCCTCACCTCGAAGATGTCGCGGAAGTCCGCATCGAGGCGCAGGGTCAGCGGCATCACAACGGGCCGGTCCCCATAGCTGGTGAAGCAGAACTGCTGCAGGCAGGCGGTGGCGGTCAGGACGGTGCTGCGTTCCAGATGGATCGACATGGCTGCAGAGCCACCGTTGGTGCCGTCGTTGTTGCTCAGATGGCTCACGAGCACCCCAACCGCCCCACGTTCGGTGGAACTCAGCACCAGCGGCGGTCGTCCCCACAGCAACAGCTGCAGTCGGCTGACGTGACGGGTGCCGCGGTGAAAGATGCCGACATCCTGCTGGACGTCCGGGCAGATCTCGCCACGGGAATCCAGAATCGCGAAAGTTTCTTCGTTCTTGAGGACGAAGGGATGCAACGGATCAGGCATGCACCGGTGTTCGGTGGGCAGGGGTGTGGCAGCGACGGGCCTGGATCTGGTGGCGGTAGAGCTGTTCGTAGTCCTCGGCCTGGCGACTGACCGAAAAGCTGACTTCGAAGTGGCTGCGGACCCGGGCACGGTCCAGCCGTTCCAGCTCGCCGACCGCGGCGATGGCCTCCTCCAGCGAGGCCACCAGGAAGCCGTTGATCCCGTGGCGGATCACCTCTGGAGTCGAACCGTTGCGCCAGGCGATCACCGGTGTGCCGCAGGCATTGGCCTCGATCATCACCAATCCGAACGGTTCGGGCCAGTCGATCGGAAACAACAGGGCAAGCGCATGACCCAGCAGATCCTGCTTGCCGGCGTCATCCACTTCGCCAATGAATTCCACCAGCGGATTGTTATTCAGTAGCGGCTCGATGTGATCGTGGAAGTAGGGGGTATCCACCGGATCGACCTTGGCGGCCACTTTCAACGGCAGGCCCACGGCCGTTGCAATGGCGATGGCGCGATCCAGCCGCTTTTCCGGTGAGATGCGGCCGATGAAGGCCAGGTAGGGCCTGGGTGTGGCCTGGTAGCGATAGAGGTCATTGGGTAGCCCGTGGTAGACGTTACCGAGCCAGTTGGCCCCGGGCACGGGCTGGCGCTGGGTTTCGGAGATCGAGACCAGGGGCACCTGATGAAAGTGGGTGTAAAGCAGCTTCTGCTCGGGCGCATGCAGGGGGCCGTGCAGAGTATTCAGATGGGGAATGCCCAGCAGGTTGGAGAGGGGGAAATGGGAGTGGCCGTTATGGAAATGGAGGATGTCGAAGTTATCGAGCTGCTCAACGACGCGGTCGAGCTGGATCGCATTGTGCACGCTGGCGTCAGACACCTGCCCGCTCAGACGCAGGGCCTGGGGGACACAGGCGCAGAGCTTGGCGCTGGTCAGGGAGTCGCCACTGGCAAACAACACCACATCATGGCCACGTCGCACCAGTTCTTCGGTGAGATAGTGAACGACCCGTTCTGTTCCTCCATAGCCGACGGGCGGAACCCTCTCGTGAAGGGTGGAAATCTGCGCGATTCTCATCTCTTCACCTTCCTGCTTCAGATTCTTCTCTCGTTACAACCCTATCCAGAAATCCAAGGCTGAAAGCCTGCACAGCAGATTTGCTGCAGGACGGCAGGATGGCGTCAGGTGTGCTGGTGGAGTAGGCCATCAAGCTTCCAGGCCGTACAACGGCGACCCCAAGGCCTGACACTGGGGCGATGATTCTGTTTCGGTTGGATGACCCTGCCAATGCCATGGTGGTGGAGATCTCGATGTCTATGGGGTTGGGACATCCCAGCAAGCTTCAGATTCCTCGGGCAAGCACGCCGAACTGGAGGAATCTGGAGCGCGCAAAACTGCATCAAAATCATCCATGGAATTCATCCATTGAATCCATCCATCGAGACCAGGCTTCACCGCGTGCGGCAATCAAGGACTCCTGCTGAATTCCATTGATCCAGTGGTGCTCTCTGCTGACCATCTCGCCACGTTGGCCTGCCATCGGGCTGGCCGTCCCACCCCTCGCCACCGCACCGGCCCCGGGCAGGTCCTGCTCCCTAGGGTCTCTTTTCATGGCTGTCACCCCCAACCCCCTGCTGGGCCTGCCCTTCGAAGGTGCCATCGAGGCCCTCGGGCCCGAGTACTGGGATGTGGTGGAGGCGGCCCCGTTCCCGCTCACCCGCCTGCGCTTCCGCAACGATCCGCTGCTGCGTCAGCTGGGCCTGGATCCGGCTGCCATCCGCGACGCCGACCTGGAGGAGGCCTACGGCCGTTTTGAGGGCCGCGCTCCTTTGCTGGCGCTCCGCTACCACGGCTATCAATTCGGCACCTACAACCCCCTGCTGGGAGATGGCCGGGGCTTCCTCTACGGCCAGCTGCGGGATCGCCACGGCCAGCTGCAGGACCTGGGCACCAAAGGGTCCGGCCCCACCCCCTGGAGCCGGGGCGGTGATGGCCGCCTCACCCTCAAGGGAGGCGTGCGGGAGGTGATCGCCAGTGAGGCCCTGCATCGCCTTGGCGTCAGCACCAGCCGCACCCTGACCTTGATCGAAACTGGCGAAGATCTCTGGCGCGGTGATGAGCCCTCTCCCACCCGCAGTTCGGTGATGGTGCGGCTGGCCCGCACCCATCTGCGCTTCGGCACCTGCGAGCGGCTGCAGTTTCGGCGCCAGCCGGCCCAGCTGGAGCGGCTGCTGCGCCATGTGGTGGCCATCCACTATTCCCATCTCCAGGCCATCCACAGCGATGGCGGCCAGCTGCTGCTGGCCTTCTACGGCGAACTGGTGCAGCGGGTGGCACGGCTGGCGGCCGAATGGATGGCGGCGGGCTTCACCCATGGCGTGCTCAACACCGACAACATGTCGCTGGCCGGCGAGAGCTTCGACTACGGCCCCTTCGCTTTCCTGGAAAGCTGGGATCCGGGCTTCACCGCCGCCTATTTCGACCACGACGGCCTCTACGCCTATGGCCGCCAGCCCCTGACCTGCCAGCACAACCTGCGCCTGCTGCAGGAGCCCCTGGCGATGCTGCTGCCCCGGGGGCCGCTCGAGGCGGCCCTGGAGGCTTTCGAACCTGTCTACGACGCCCACTACCGCCGCCAGATGTGCCGTCGCCTCGGTTTCGACGCCGGGTTGGTGCCCGCCGAGACCCTGGCCGACCTTCCCGATCCGGTGCCCCCCACCCTGCGGCTGCTGGCCGGCTGGCCCGTGGCCTATGGCGGTTTCTTCGCCGCCCTGGCGGAGCGCGTCCGGGCGGGCGGGTTGCCGGCCACGGCCGACGACCTGGGGCCTTTCGTGGCCGAGGCCCCAGCGCCGCCACGGGCCGAATGGCTGGCCTGGCGGGATGCCTGGTGGCACTGGAGTCATGCCGCGCGCCCTGACCCCGGCAGCACCGCTGAGGCCGCCATCAGCGCTTGCCTGCAGCGCTGGAATCCGCCGGAAACGCCGATCCGGCCGGTGATCGAGCAGATCTGGGCCGCCATCGATGAACGGGACGACTGGACGCTGCTGCAGCAGTGGCTGGCCCAGACGGTGTGATCGGTGCGGGTCCGCCGACGGGGAAGACGGCCCGTGTCAGGGGCTACAGCCCACCAGGGCGGCGTCTTCTACAACACCGCGAAGCTCACGCTTTTCTCCATCGCAGCGATGCCATGACTTCCGAACAGGCTGCCCAGCTCATCGACAACACGCTCGATCTGGTGCATCAGCGCCTGCAGGATCTGGAGTCGCAATCGCTTGACCACGAGCACCGGGCCCTGGCAGCTGAATTTCGCGAATGGCGCCAGCCCACCGGAGGCCACATCGACCTGATGGTGTTTCCGGGGCTGGCCGAATCCTGAGCCTTCAATCTCCATCGGCGAGGGGCATTTCCCAGAACTGGGCCCGGCCCATGGCTGGATTCAGCTGGTACGGCCGGAAGCCGACACTTCTGTAGGCAGCCTGCGCGGCCCTGTTGCCCTCCAGCACCTCCAGGGTGATCTTGCAGCACCCCAGCCGGCGGGCGATGCCCTCCGCCTGCAGCAGCAGTCGCCGCCCCACCCCTTGCCGTCGGAAGGCTTCGGCCACCACCAGATCGTGGATGTTGAGCAGGGGCCGGCAGGCGAAGGTGGAGAAGCCTTCCAGACAGATGGCCAGCCCGGCCGGCTCCTCCCCTGCGAAGGCCAGGATCCCGTGGGCCGAGGGGCGCCGGGCCAGGGCGTCGACGAGATTCGCCCGGGCGAAGCCGGACAGGCCCTGGCCACCGCCCATGGGGTCGCGGGCATAGGCCTCCATCAGGGCCAGCAGCGCGGCGGCGTGGGCCGGGTTGGCGAAGTCGGTCTCGAGAACGTCGATCACCGAAGACATCCTCCTCAGGAGGCCCGCTGGCGGCGTTGCAGCCACCGCAGGCACAGGAGGCCGCTGAGGGGAGCCAGCACAACGCCCACAACGGCCGAACCGAGCAGCAGCCGGGAGGTGAAATCCCAGCCGAGCTGGCGCAGGGTCTCGTGATGCAGGAGCGGACCGCCTGGCCAGCCCTTGCCGGGTCCCAGCAACAGACTGCCCAGCTGATAGTTGAACCAGATCATCGGCACGTCGGTGATCGGATTGCTGATCCAGGTGCCGGCGGCGGCCAGCAGGTGGTTGCCCCGCACCAGGCTGGCCAGCGCCACCCCCAGCAGGGTCTGGAAGCCAAAGATCGGAAAGCAGCCCATGAACACCCCCGCCGCCAGCCCCCGGGCCCGCTGACCGTGGCTGCCCTCCTGGCGCCAGATCCATTCGATCGCCTGACGCAGCTTTCGTCGCACAGTCCGCACCACCCGCGGCAGGGTCAGAGACTGGGGGCGAAACGGTGCCATGCGACCAGTGACGCGGGGTGAGGGCACGGGTGGAGCGAACCCTAACGGGGATACCATCGCCGCCATCGCCACCGCCGTGGCCGCCGGCGCCGGCAGCGTGGCGATCGTGCGCCTCTCGGGGCCGCAGGCCGAGGCGATCGGCCGGCGCCTGTTCCAGGCCCCCGGCGCCCAGGCCTGGGAGAGCCACCGCGTTCTGTATGGCCATGTGGTGGATCCCGCCGACGGCCGGCCGGTGGATGAGGCCCTGCTGCTGCTGATGCGGGCCCCCCGCAGCTTCACCCGTGAGGACGTGGTGGAGTTCCACTGCCACGGCGGCCTGATCGCCGTGCGGCGGGTGCTGGAGCTGGTGCTGGCCGCCGGCGCCCGCCTGGCCAGGGCCGGGGAGTTCAGCCAGCGGGCCTTCCTTAACGGCCGCCTCGACCTCACCCGCGCCGAGGCCATCGCCGAGATGATCGCCGCCCGCAGCCGCCGGGCGGCCGACCTGGCCATGGCCGGCATCGACGGCGGTCTGCAGCGCCGCATCACCGGCCTGCGGGAGCGCCTGCTCGACCAGCTCGCCGAGCTGGAGGCGAGGGTGGACTTCGAGGAGGACCTGCCGCCCCTCGACGGGGCCTTGGTGCGGGCCGAACTGGAGGCGGTGCGGGGCGAGCTGGAGCGGCTGGTGGCCGAATCCCGCCAGGGGGAGCTGCTGCGCGAGGGCCTGCGGGTGGCCATCGTCGGCCGCCCCAACGTGGGCAAGTCGAGTCTGCTCAACCTGCTCAGCCGCCGCGAGCGGGCCATCGTCACCGACCTGCCGGGCACCACCCGCGACCTGCTCGAAAGCGACCTGGTGCTCGATGGGGTGCCCCTCACCCTGCTGGACACCGCCGGCATCCGTCCCACGGACGACCGGGTGGAGCTGCTGGGCATCGAACGCAGCCGCCAGGCCCTGGCCGGCGCCGATGCGGTCTTGCTGCTCTTCGACCTGTTGGCCGGCTGGACCACCGCCGACCAGGAGCTGCGGGCCCTGGTGCCCCAGGGGGTGCCCCTGCTGCTGGTGGGGAACAAGCGTGATGCCCTGCCGGAGGGGGCTGCCCCCGCCAGCGTTCCGTCGGCCCCGCCGGAGGCGTCCCTGGTGCGCATCAGCGCCCTCACCGGCGCCGGCCGCGACGGCCTGGTGGCGGCCCTGCTGGGCCTCTGCGGTGCCGCCGAGATCCAGGGGTTGCAGGTGGCCCTCAACGGGCGCCAGCGGGAGCTGGCCGCAGCCGCGGCCACCAGCCTGGCGCGCTCCCTGGAGGCGGCCGACCAGGGCCTGCCCTGGGATTTCTGGACCATCGACCTGCGCGGCGCCATCGCCATCCTCGGGGCGATCACCGGCGAGGAGGTGAGTGAGGCGGTGCTGGAGAGGATCTTTTCCCGCTTCTGCATCGGCAAGTAGCCGCTGCCGCCGGCATCACGAATCGCTCACCCCTGTTGACCGCTTAACCTCCACCCCCAATGCTTTGGGGAGCGATTCCCAGCGGCGAATGCAAACGGTCGACTGGCTCTGGATCCTGCACCCCGCCCTGGCGGTGGTGCTGATCTACCCCCTGATCGGCATGGTGGCGCGCCTGGGCGTCCAGGCCCGGCAGCGCCGGGTCGAGAAGGCCAAGCTGCCGCCCACCACCGGCCGCGACCACGCCGACCTGGGCCAGTGGCTGTCGGCGGGCGTGGTGTTGCTGGTGTTGGTGGCCCTCACGGTGGTGATCGTCACCAAGCAGCCGCCGGAAGGCTTCACGGGCGGCACCGGCCGGGCCCTGCAACTGCTGCTGGTGCTGGTGGGCACCGTGGTGTCCCTGCTGGCCCTCTGGCGGGTGAAGGCCAAGGCGTACCGGCTCGTCTTCACCCTGCTCACCTGGATTGGTGTGCTCGGCCTGGGGGCCCAGCCCGAAGTGTGGCGCCTCAGCGACAACCCGCTGAGCCCCGCGTTCTGGCAGTCCCACTACTGGGCGGGTGTGGCCGCGGTGGGGCTGATGCTCTTCTCCCTGGCCTCCCGGCCGGAGATCCTCAAGGAGCTGCGCTGGCGCCGGCTGCACCTGGGCGCCTCGATCCTGGGGGCCGTGCTGTTTGTGGTCCTGGGGATCACCGGCACCCGCGACCTGCTGGAGATTCCCCTGGCCTGGCAGAAGCCCACCATCTATGCCTGTGATGCCGAGAAGCGGGTCTGCCCGCCCTTCGCCCCGCCGCCGGTGCCCGCCCCCCCGGTCGGCGCCGCCGGCAGCTGAGGCCCCCCGTGATCCCACCTGGTGGGGCCCCGGCCCCGGTGCTGTCCTTCACCCCGGCGCTGGAGGCCCAGCTGCGCGGCTGGCTGGATGAGGACCTCGGCCGCGGCGATCTGACGGCCCCGGCCCTTGTTGGCCGCCATGGCCGGGCCCACTGGGTCACCCGTGGCGACGGGGTGTTCTGCGGCGGGGTGCTGGTGGCGCCGCTGCTGGCGATCCTCGACCCCCGGGCGTCCGTGCGGCTGCTGGTGGGGGATGGCGAGCCGGTGGTGGCCGGCCAGCGGCTGCTGGAGCTGGAGGGGCCGGCGGCCGCCCTGGTGGCGGCGGAGCGCACCGCCCTCAACCTGGCCATGCGCCTGTCGGGCATCGCCACCGCCACCGCCGCCCTGGTGCAGGTGCTGGCGGGCTCCGGCGTGCGCCTGGCCGACACCCGCAAGACCACCCCGGGGCTGCGGGTGCTGGAGAAGTACGCCGTGCGCTGTGGCGGCGGCTGCAACCACCGCCTCGGCCTCGACGATGCCGCCATGCTCAAGGAGAACCACCTGGCCTGGGCCGGTGGGGTAGCACCGGCGATCGCGGCGGTGCGGGCCTCGGCCCCCTGGCCGGCGCGTCTGATCGTGGAGGCCGAAACCCCTGCCGAAGCCGAAGCCGCCGTGCGCGCCGGTGCCGATGCGGTGCTGCTCGACGACTTCACCCCCGCGGCGCTGGCGGACCTGGTCCCCCGGCTGCGGGCCCTGGCGCCATCGGTGGTGCTGGAGGCCTCCGGGGTGGGGCCCGAGCAGTTGGCCGCCTATGCCGCCACCGGCATCGATCTGATCTCCACCAGCGCCCCGGTCACCCGCAGCCCCTGGCTGGATCTGAGCATGCGCTTCGCGCCGACGCTGGCCTGAGCCCGGCCCGGAGCCTGGGGCGGGGCCATGGTGAAGAACCGCCTCACTCCGCTGGCCGCCGCGGCTCCGCCCCCGATCGGTTGTCAGAGTGAGCGTCGATGCCCCCCAGCGCCGACCCGCGTGCCGCAGCGACCCTTTCCGCGTCCACAGCTTCAGCAGCCAACGCCCCAACACCGGGTCGTCCCGATCGACGTCGCCGCCTGGGCCCGGCGCTGTGCCGTGGTGGGACCCTCCCTGCTGCTGGCCCTGGTGGCGGCGCTGGGCAGCCCCACGGCCGCCAGGGCCGAATCGGTGCTTGAGCAGGCGGCGCGCACCGGCGAGATCACCATGGCCGGCCCCACCGACGTGGTGCCCTTCGCCTACCTCGACGGCGGCAAGGCGCTGGTGGGCTACAGCCTCGATGTGGCCCGGTTGATCGAGGCGGAGGTCTCCACCTATCTCAACCGGCCGGTGAAGATCGTCTACACCGCCAACGCGGATCCGCTGGCGGTGTTCCGGGACGTGAGCCGCGGCGATGTGGACCTGGCCTGTGGTGTTCAGTTCACCTGGGAGCGGGAGATGTTCGTCGACTTCTCCATGCCCTTTGCCCTCTCCGGGATCCGCGTGCTCACCCGCCAGGGCGGGCTCGACGGCTCGGCCGCCTCGCTGGCGGGCAAGCGGATCGGCGTGGTGAAGGACTCCCTGGGCAGCGCCACCATCGCGGCCGTGCAGCCGACGGCGGTGCGGGTCCCCTTCGCCGGAATCCAGCCGGCGGTGCGGGCGCTGCTGGCCGGCCAGGTGGATGGCGTGGGGGGTGATTCGCTGCTGCTCGCCGGTGCCCTCCAGAGCCTCGGCGGCAAGGGTTACGGCCTGGTGCCCGCGGAGCCTTTCTCCCGCTTCGCGGTGGGTTGCATCCTTCCGGAAGACAACTCCACCTTCCGCAACCTGGTCAATCTGGCCATCGCCCGGCTGGTGCAGGGCTACCTCGACGATGAGCCGGCTGCCGTGGCCAGCGTCAACCGCTGGCTGGGCCCCAAGGGAGTCCTGGAGTTGCCCCCCGAGGTGATCAAGGCCTACTTCCAGTCCGTTCTGCTCAACTACGAACGGGTCAGGCCCCTGCCGGCAACGACCCCATCGGCTGTCGCCCCCACCTCACCTGCCCGTTAAGGAGATCCGCCCCATGTCCATCACCTCCCGCGCGGCCCTGCTCGGTTTCTCCCTGGCCCTGGCGGCCTTGACCGCTCCCGCTGCTGGCCAGGCGGCCCTGCAGCCCACCTCGGCCACCGGAGCCTCGATTGAACAACGGTTGCAGCGCATCAGCGCGGCGTTCCGCGCCCAGGGTGAAGAGAGCGGTGACACCGACTCCGCCGCCGGCGATCAGCGACTGGCCTACGGCTTCGCCAACGCTGGCCGGGGCGGCTTCGCCAACGCGGCCCGGGGCGGCTTCGTCAATGGCCACCCCTATTACGGCGGCGGCGGTGGCTTCCGCAATGGCGGTGGCGGTTTCGTCAACGCCAGGGGCGGGGGCGGTTTCGTGAATGGGGCGGGCATGCGCGGTGGCGCCTTCCGGAACTGGTAGGTCCCACCAGGCCGGGGCGTTTCAAGCCCCAACGCTTCCGTGGGCAAGCCAGGAAACCGCCCTTAAGGTGCGGCATGTGCACGGCTCTGCCCATGGATTTTCCTGCTGCGCCGGTTTCCTCCGGTTCCGTCCGATCCCGCCGCAGCACGGTCCTGGCCCTGGGAGTCCTGGCCTGTCTCTGGCCCCTGGGGGGCCTGGCTCCGGCGCGAGCCGCCGACGCCGTGCTGGAGCAGGCGGCCAAGTCGGGCGAGGTGCTGATGGTGGGTCCCGCCGACAGCCCGCCGATGGTCAAGATCGGGCCGAAGGGGGAACCGGAGGGGTACGCCATTGATCTGGCCCGCCGCATCGACCGCCAGCTCAAGGCGGAGCTGGGCAACACGGTGCGGATCCGCTTCGCCCCCGTCGACAACATCGGCGTCACCGTGGAGGCCGTCGCCAGCGGCAAGGCAGGCCTCGCCTGCGGCGTGCCCTTCAGCTGGGAACGGGAAAAGCTGGTCGATTTCTCCCTGCCGATCGGCCTCTCCGGTCTGCGGCTGCTCACCCGCAGCGGCACCCTGGACGGCTCGCCGGCCTCCCTCGCCGGTCAGCCGATCGCAGTGGTGGAGGGGTCCCTCGGGGCCGGTCTGCTGGGTTCACTCCAGCCCAACGCCAAGGCGGTCCGCTTCCCCACCCTGGCCCTGGCCGTCACGGCCCTGGAGCAGAAACAGGTGACGGGGGTGCTGGGCGATG
The DNA here is from genome assembly GCA_943372935.1 of Synechococcus sp. UW140. GTDB lineage: Bacteria > Cyanobacteriota > Cyanobacteriia > PCC-6307 > Cyanobiaceae > Cyanobium. The sequence continues at coordinate 43,670 of CALSAP010000009.1, read as the reverse complement.
CCAACGTGCTGGCCGGTCTGCGGCACCAGCGCCAGCTCGCCGGCTTGGCCCTGGTGCCTGAACAGCCCTATGTGAGCTACGGCGTCGGTTGCATCGTGCCGGAGAACAACTCCAGGCTGCTGAACGTGGTCAACCTGGCCATTGCGGGTCTGCTCCAGGGCTACCTGGAGGGCCGCCCCGAGGCGGTGGCCAGCGTCGCCCCCTGGGTTGGCCCCACCGGTGTGCTGGTGGTGCCCGCCGAGCGGGTCCGCGCCTTCTTCGAATCTGTGCTGCTGACCCGGGAAGGTTTCCAGCTGGCAGCCCCTTCACCGGCGGCTCCCCGATGACCCCCCGCACCCCCGCCCTGCGGCGCCCTGATCGCTTCACCTCGCTCTTTCTTTCCTTCCCGGCAGCCCTCCGATGACGCACCACCCCCGTTCCGGTCTGTTCGGTTTTCTGCTCCTGCTGGCGGCCCTGGCCCCCGCCGCCGCCGGAGCCAAGGCGGTGGCCGATGGGCTGGGCCCATCGCCGGCCACCTCCGCCCAGGCGTCGTCCCCCCTGGAGGCCCCACCTGGATCGATCGACGCCCGCCTGCGGCGCATCTCCCAGGCCATGGGGCAGGAGTCGCCCTGCCCGGAGACAGCGGAGGGTCAGGCCAACGCTGCCGATGGCCGGCTGGCCTACATTTTCGTGAATGGGGGCGGGCCGCGTTTCGGCTGGGGGAATGGCGGCTTCCGCAATGGCGGCTGGGGCAACGGTGGCTTCCGCAATGGGGGCTGGGGCAACGGCGGCTTCCGCAACGGCGGCTGGGGCAACGGTGGCTTCCGTAACGGCGGCTTCCGCAACTTCTGGTGATCGCCACCGGTACCCCGCCACCGGCCAACCCGGAAGGCTTCGGGCCGTTGCAGCTGCTGGTGATCCAGCCCACCCCCTATTGCAACCTCGACTGCGACTACTGCTACCTTCCCAACCGGGACGACCGGCAGCGGTTATCGCTGGAGCTGCTGGAGGCGGCCCTGGAGCGGGTGCTGGAGAGCCCCTATGTGGGCGGCGATTTCACCCTTCTCTGGCACGCCGGTGAACCGCTCACCGTGCCGATCGCCTTCTACGACGCGGCCAGCGCCTGCGTGCGTCGGGCGCTGGAGCGCTGGCAGGGGGAGCCCCTGACCATCCACCAGTCGGTGCAGACCAACGCCACGCTGATCAACGAAGCCTGGTGCGACTGCTTCGAGCGCAACCGCATCGCCGTGGGCGTGAGCATGGACGGGCCAGCCTTCCTCCACGACGTCCACCGCCGCACCCGCACCGGCCTCGGGACCCACGCCGCCACCATGCGGGGCATCGCGCATCTGCGCCGCCGCGGCATCCCCTTCCAGGTGATCGCCGTGATCACCGAGGAGTCCCTCGGCCACGCCGACGACCTCTACGCCTTCTTCGTGGAGAACGGCATCACCGACGTGGCCTTCAACATGGAGGAGACAGAGGGGGAGAACCGGGTGTCCACCCTCAGCCGTCCCCATGCTGAGGCGGCCTATCGTCAGTTTCTGCAGCGGTTCTGGGAGCTGTGGCAGGAACACCCCGAGCGGATGCGGGTGCGGGAGTTCGAGGGCATCTGCAGCCTGGCCCAGGCCGATGCGCGCCTGGAGTGCACCGACATGAACAACCCGTTCGCGATCGTGAACGTGGATGCCCGCGGGGCGATTTCCACCTTCGATCCCGAGCTGCTATCCGTTCAGACCGACACCTACGGCGACTTCGTGCTGGGTCATGTTCAGAGCGACAGCCTGGTTTCGATCGCCGCCAGCCCCAAGTTCCTGCACATCCTGGCGGACATGCGTGCCGGCACCGACCGCTGCCGCGAGGAGTGCGCCTACTTCGGCCTCTGTGGGGGAGGCGCCGGCAGCAACAAGTACTGGGAGCACGGCACCTTCGCCTGCAGCGAAACCCAGGCCTGCCGCTACCGCATCAAGCTGACGGCCGATGTGGTGCTCGCTGGCCTGGAGCAGGCGCTGGGGCTGGTGGCCTGAGGGGCGGTGCCAGCGCTGTTCTGAGATTCCCGACTTGAGAGCAGCGGAGTCCGTTTTCAGATGGGGATTCTGCGGATGCTTTCAGCCCGCAGGGCCCATGCGCCGGGGTGTTGCCTGCGTTCACGCTGCTGGAGGAACGATCACTTCAGGCAAGGATCGTGACAATCAATTTTTTTCAGGCTACCTTCAACCTAGGTTTTTTAATCACCTTGTCCCTCCGTCGCCTGATCGGTTTTGTGAGTGGCGGTGGCAACAGGCCCCTGAGTTGGCAGATGGGTCAGGCTTTGATTGTGATCTGCCTGGCTTCGTTGTTGTTGGCGTCTATCATCCTAAGCCAATTGTTTGATGTTCAGGCCAGGGCGCTGATTGATCAGCGCTCAAACTTTTTTCTTGACAGCATGATGGCTGTCCGCGAGTACACCAGTCGCAAGGTCAATCCAATCGTGGCGCCGCTCAATCAGGACGGCGATGTGTTTCGGCCTGAGGCGGTGCCGAGTTACTCGGCCACAACAGTGTTCGAATACCTGAAGGCCCAACCTGACTATCGAAACTATTCCTATCGGGAAGCAACCCTGAATCCCACCAATCTCAAGGATAAGGCCGATCCGTACGAAGCAGGTTTGGTGGATTCGTTCCGAGCCGATGCTTCCCTGAAGCTCCTCAGCGGCGATCGCGCCACGCCGCTCGGATCCCTGCATTACGTGGCCAAGCCGATCCGCATCACCAAGGAGAGTTGCCTGGTCTGCCACTCCACGCCTGAGCGTGCGCCCCGCAGCCAGATCCTGACCTACGGGTCCGATCGAGGGTTCGGTTGGAAGCTCAATGAAGTTGTGGGGGCTCAGATCGTCTCGGTTCCCATTGAGGAGGTGATTGCGGCGAAGAACCATGCGCTGATGATCACCGTGTCCTTGCTTCTTCTGGCGCTGCTGCTCGTGGGCTATGTCACCAATTCCGTGCTGAATCAGTTGATTCTCCGCCCGATGCGGCTGATTAGTCTCAAGGCTGACGAGGCGAGTGTCACCCCCGCGAGCGTCAGCTTTGACGAGAAGGCCAGGGGGGATGAGATCGGTCTTCTGGCACGCAGTTTCGAGCGCATGAAGCAGAGCCTGGCGATCTCGATGCAGATGATCAAGGATCGTCGCAACCCCTGATGCCCCCCGGACGGCGGCTCGGATGGGTGGTGCTGCCTTTGGCGCTCCTGGTGGCTGGCTGCCAGCGGGGTGAAGAGGCGACGGCCTCGGTCTGCGCCGCCACTGGGCGGCTCAAGGTGGGTGTGGTGGGCAGCATCGAAGGCGACGAAACGGTCTCGGCCGAGCGTCTTGATGCGGCGACGCTGTTTGATCTTCGGGACCGGCTGATGGCGGCCAGCCGCTGTGAGGTGGAGCTGGAACCGGTGCAGAGTCCTGAGCAGGCCCATCAGCGCCTGACGGCCCAGGCCTGGGACCTGGCCTTTCTGCCGCCCGGTCTGATGGCCTTCGCGATGGATCGGCCGACCCCCTACCATCCGGTGCGCATCCTGGGCACCCCTCGGCAGGCCCGTTCCGCGATCGTTGTGCGCGCCGACAGTTCGATCCAGGAGCGTCGTCAGCTCCAGGCCGCCCGCCTCGGCCTTCTGCCTCGGGGGTCCTTGACGGGTTTCTATCTTCCTCTCTACAACCTGCATGGCGTCAGCCTGGCGAAGGTGGTGTATGCCCCCGACTACGCCGGACTGCTCCAGTTGCTGGGCAGCGGTGAGGTGGACGCCATTGCCTGGGACGAGTCCAGATCTGACCCTGCGCTGCCCCTGCGCCGGGTTCTGGTCGATCAACGCCCCATCCCCCTTGGCGCCTTGGTGTTTCGCGGGGACCCCAGCAGTCCGGGGCTGGCCAGTCTGCTGCGTGCTCTCGACGCTGACGCCGCTTCGCTGGCGCCCGCCCTGTCCTATGTCGCCGGGCAGGAGCCACAGGACACCGGCACCGCCGGTCTCCGGGGTGTCATCGCCACGGTCGAGCGTTGGACGCTGCCCCGCGACGGCCGCCGATATCACGTCTTTTCCCCCATGACCCCCACCCCATGACCACGTCCAAGGAGCGGCCTCAGGAACGGCATCTGAAGGTGGTGCTCTTCAGTGATGTGGTGGGCTCGTCGGAGCGGATCTTCGCGGATGAGCTGATCGCCATCCAACACATCAAGGAGGATCTCGCCCTCATCAAAGAAACCCTTCAGCGCCATGGTGGCTGCCTTGTCAAGTCACTCGGTGACGGTCTTCTGGCCACCTTTGATGCCCCTACCCCTGCCCTGGAATTCATCCAGAGCGTGGTGATGAAACTCAATCGGCGCATGGGCCAGTCGATGCAACACCGCTTCGGCATTCATGTCGGAGAGATCTATGCCGACGGTGACGACATCATGGGTCAGGGTGTGCATCTGGCCTCACGGCTCCAGACGATCGCCCCCCCCAACGGGGTGGCGTTCGTTCAATCCACATTTGAGCTGGTCGATGCGTCCTTCCGGCTGCGGGCGGAGCTGATGGGGAACGTTTCCCTGCCGGGGCTGCCAACGTCCATGTTCTGCTACCAGATTTCAGAGGAGCATCTGCTGGGGGAGCGTGCTGCGCTCAGGGCCGAGCACGACGCCATCAACGCGGTGCTGGCCGGAACGCCCTTCCGGATTGAGCGGCCCCTCGGCCGCACGGGATCCTGCCGCACCTTCCTGCTCAAGGATCCGCAGCGCCATCGCCATGCGGTCCTGAAGCTGTTTCCAGGCCACCCGGAGCAACTGTCCGCCATTGAGGTGGAGGTGGCCTGCCTGGACCGCCTGCGGAATCCCCGCATCCCGCGCATTCTCGATGGCTATGTGCGCCATGGTCAGTACTGCCTGTTTCAGGAATGGATCCCTGGGCCTTCGCTGGAGGGATCCTTCGACTATCTGCGCAAGAAGCAGCGCCTATCCGAACTGCTGCGCCAGGTGCTTGACCTTCTCTCGCTGATTCACCACGCCGGCATCGTTCACGGTGACATCCATCCCGGCAACCTGATCGTGGGGAAGGACAGCGGTCAGCTGTTCCTGGTGGATTTCGCGATGGTCCGCTCCCTGGCCGGTCCCTGTGCTGCCAACGAGGGGGCCGGCAGGGACAGTGCCTTCCCGACCCGGCACCTGGAGACCACCCAGGCGGTCGGAGGTCTGGCGCGCCTGTTCTTCAGCCCCCAGGAGCGGGCCCGGTTCGGACACATCTGGCCGGGAGTGGATCTTTACGCTCTCGGCGTCACGGCCCTCTGCCTGCATACGGGGCGCCAGGCTGGAGATCTGTACAACCAGCTCGACGGCGGCTGGGACCTGGGTGACCTTGACCCGGAGGTGGTCAGCTGGCTGTCGCCCCTGTTGATGGAGTCTCCAGGTCGTCGTCTCCAGACTGCCGGCGATGCGCTTCAGCTGCTGGATCGCCCCTCTCCACTCGGGATGACGCCCCTGCCGGCCTCCGAAACGGGGACGGGAGCCTTCGACCGGGAGCGCCTGCGACAGTTGCTCTCCAGCACCTACGGACCGGTGGTGGAACTGCTGCTGGAAGGCTGGCCCTCCCTGGTGCCCCTGGACCAGCGCGACGCCCTGGGTAACCGGTTGCTTGAGGCCGGGCTGAAACCCGACGATGTCGATGCGGCCCTGAGCGCTTGCCGGCAGGGGCCCTTTCCGGAACCAGCCGTGGCCGTGGCCCTGACGTCGGTTGATGCCAGCCCCACGGATTCCCCGGATCGTGCTGAACTCTTGGCTGGGTGGCGTCGCGCGATCGGGCCTGTCGCTGATTTGCTGCTCACACCCGAGCTGGTCGGTGCCCTGTTGCGAGACGAGCCTTCCGCTGCCGCAGCGCTCTCCGGCATGGATCTCCCCAAGGAGGTCGTGCAGGAGCTCATGGCCCAGGCCAGACACGTGCGTGCTGAGCGAAAGGCGCCCATGGGTCCTGCCGCTGAGACCGCTCCTTGCCGCGAGGAGGCCGATCAGCAGCTGCGCTCGGCCCTGGTGGCCGTGGTGGGCCCGATCGGCGAACGGATCTACGCCGATGTGGAAGCCGTGGCCGCGCCGATGCGGTTGGAGGCGGCGGTGAAGGCTCTCAGGGGTTACTCGGTGCCGGAGGATCTGATTCAGGAGTTGTGCCGGACCCACCGTCCAGGCCCCGTCCATACAGAAGAGCCGCTGCGGTGAGACAGCGGCTCTGGGATCTGTTAGCCGTGAAACGCCGGCGCGTGGGTGACCTCTCACAGCAGGGGCTGGGTGGCGACCAGCCAGGGGGTGGTTGGAGAGGTGTCGAGGCCGGCCGCGGGGAAGGCCGCCGCCAGAGGATCGGTGCTGGTGGGGTTGGCCGTGCCGAGGGAGGCAAGTTCAGCGAGAGCCAGGAACGGCTCGGTGCTGAAGGTCAGATCCTCGGGCAGGAGAGCATCCAGTGGCGCCTGGTCGTAGGCGAAGGCATCACTGGCGTCCGGGGCGAGGCTGGTGCCGCCGCCGATGATCGGGTCGACCGCCTCTGAGGCGGCATTCAGGGGCGTGCTGGTGAGCGGAGAGCCGCTGGCATCGACCGAGAACTGCTGCAGAAGGAGTTGACCAGTGCTGCTGGTGGGTGTGGTCAGGTTGTTGTCGGAGGAGATGAAGTTCCAGCTCTTGTCGAGCGTCCAGGTGCGGATCTGCCCGGTGGAGACCACTTTCCAGAGGATCTGGTTCTGGCCGGAGGCGTTGGTTTCCGCGGCGAGGATCTGGCGATCGGCGAACTGGGTGGACGTGATCTGCGCACCGTTGAGGCGGACGGCTGAGGTGATGCCGTTGGCGCGGACGGAGACCCGGTTGGTGGTGGTGTCGCGCAGCAGCTGGACGGCGCCGTTGGGATCGAGCACCTGGAGGGTGCTGGCGGTCGTGGTGGTGGTGGTCGTCGTTGTCGTTGTCGTGGGCTGGGTGGTCAGCGGGGTGCCGCTGGCATCGACCATGAACTGCTGCTGCAGCAGCAGGCCGGCGCTGCTGGTGGGTGTGGTCAGGTTGTTGTCGGAGGAGACGAAGTTCCAGTTGCCATCGAGCGTCCAGGTTCGGATCTGGCCGGTGGAGACCACCTTCCAGAGGATCTGGTTCTGGCCGGAGGCGTTGGTTTCGGCGGCAAGGATCTGGCGATCGGCGAACTGGGTGGACGTGATCTGCGCACCGTTGAGGCGGACGGCGGAGGTGATGCCGTTGACACGAACCGAGACCTGATTGGTGATGGTGTCCCGCAGCAACTGAACGGCGCCGTTGGGATCGATCACCTGGAGGGTGGTGGTCGGCGTTGTGGTTGTGGTTGTGGTTGGAGGTGGGGTGCTGGCGGTGGATGCCACCGTGCCGCTCACCATGTACTGGCCGAGACTGCCGTAGTCGGTGTAGCCGGTAGGGGTGCTCGCCAGGGGGGTGCCGAAGCCGACACCGTCGATGCCGAGGTAGTAGGTGCCGGCGGCGAGGTTGATGGAGAAGCTGGCGTTGGTAAGGGCGGCCGGGTTGAAGGTCTGGACGAGGCTGCCATCGGCCCGGAAGAGACTCGCGGCGATGTCGAGGTTGGCGCCGCGGGCCGTGAGGTATTCGGTGGTGTAGCTGCCGCCGCTGTTGATGAAGGCCCGCGAAGCGTTGACGATGTTGAACGACACCTGTCCGGCAGCGGTGTCAAAGCGGAACATGTCGATGTCGGTGTTCCGCTCGACGACACCGAAGCTGCTGAAGGTCAGCCCGGTCAGCGCCGTCGCGGTGGTGAAGCTGTTGCCGTGGTCATCGGCGGTGTAGGTGAAGCCGTTGCCGTTGGTGATCGTGGCGAGGTCGTCCTGGGTGTTGTTGGCTCCGGCATACTGACCGTTGGTCCATTGGGTAAGACTTTCGTCGTCACCCACCCAGGCGGCTCCCATGATGGCGCCCCAGCTGGTGGGGCCGGTGCCGCCATGGCCGCCGTAGTACTCGGTGGTGGTGCCGGCGCCGTCATGGATGAGACCGAGGGTGTGGCCCACTTCGTGGCTGGCCGTTTCTGCAGCGGTGTATTCACCCCTGTTGAAAACCAGGGCCACGTCATCGGTGCTCCAGTTGAAGCTGTTGTAGTAGGCCGTACCGCCACCACCGGCGTTCGCGATGGCCTTGCCAGTCAGTAGGTTGAGGTTGTTGGTGAAGGCGACACGAATCCCCCAGCGGTCGTCTCCTGTGCCGAATTTGCGCAGGCTTTCGGTGCCGGGATCCTGGGTGGTGACGTTGACATTGAAGGGCGCGAAATCTTCGGCCACCCGTTGCCAGATCCGCTGGATTTCCGTGAGTGCGTTGGTATCTAAAATGTTGTAGAAACTGCTCAGTTTCAGGTTGCCGCCGTTCTCCCAGGGGGTGTTATTGATGGCGTAGCCGTCGAAGTCCAGAAAGATTGTCTTCGTGGCCGTTGGGTTGCTGTGCAGCTGGAAGACCTTGCTCAAATCCACCCCCGTGCCGAGGGTGACCAGGCTGTTGAGCACCAGGGGTGCCTGGTCTGTGGTGGTGTCCCAGGCGTCGGCGCCGTCACCGGTGCTGACGGAAAGGACACTGCAGGCCCTGCAGCCGCAGCTGAGGCCGCTCGAGGCGGTGATGGCGTCGCCGCCTGCCATTGGCAGGGAATCGCTCAACACCTGGTGGCTGTTCATCGCCACAACTGGGGTGGCGGAGATGGTCATGCCCTGCTGGAAGACGGCTCCTTGGCTGCTGGGCGAAAGATAGCTGGATTCCAGTGACTCGCGCGTGGCTTCAGCGGGGGGAGGTTGTGGGGCCTTGGCGGCGGCCAGAACGGCCGTGATCCGCGGGCTGGATGCTTCCGCTGCCGAGGCCGAAGCATCGGAAAGAAGGGACAGGGTTGTATCCATGGAACGCTTGGCTTGGCTGGAGAGCTCTGGGAAGAGGAAGGAAGGCGATGGCTGGCCCCCTGCCTTTGTGGTGTAAGTCATGGCGAATCGAGGGTAAACAGCAGACGACATCCTTCCGCGCCCAGATCACCCAACTGTTGCCAGATTGAGTCTCCAGGACGTCTTCAAAGTCATGGCACCCAGAGCACTGGGGGTATTGACTTTGTTTCCGGGGGGGGTGGTGATGGAAGGGAACCTTTTCCCCCGCACTCATCATCGTTCTGCAGCTACCGCGCTGTCTTTGTGCTCAAGCCAATTCAGAAGGAGAGTTCTGTGGCTATAGCTGAGCAATGCCTTAGGTTTTCACCGGCAGTCCTGTGCGTTTGGGCTCAAGAACCTTTGTAACGGCGGCCCAACGGGGTGTTCCCACGCGATTCTGCGAGGGCTCCTGCTGGGCAGTTTCGGACCCTGGAAGTGGACATCACAAGGGGGAGGTGGAGGGGCAAAACCAAGCCGTACCAAGGCTTCTCACATGATCTGGCCGAAAGATTGTAACCCTTTGTAAAGCCTGTCCACAGGCTGAGGGTCCGCGCATCAACGGCCTAAGCGTCGTTAAGCATTTCAGTCGATCTGCGCCGCATCTGCAGCTGCTGTGTTTTGTGCATCCGACCGATGTCTTAGCGGGATGGTGCCATCCAGGACGCTTTCGGGCAAGGTCACGGGGGGAGGGGGGACTCCTGTTTGCGAGGTGTCGTTTTCTTTGGGCATCAGCTGGGAAAGGTGGGCATCTTCCCTTGATGACCCCGTCCGCCCGGGAAGCGACAGACCAGTCAGGACCCCAGCCGCGGGGGGCGCCCCCCGCGGGCTTTGCAGACTGAGCCTGGTGTGCCACTCCACCAACAAAGGAACATCACTGCCTTTGCGTTGGGCAGGCATGGTGAAGCCGATGGCCAGGGCGAAGGAGGAGAGCATCACGCGCAGGCTGTCCCTGATTGCGGCCTCGATGGCTTTGGGCGTTGGGGCCTGAACCCTGGTCTCCCCCTTCCCCCGCACCTGCTTGAGGCGGGCGAGCACCGTGTGTTTGGTGTCCGGCAGCGGATGCCCGAGAGGTTCAAACCGAATACCCAGGCTGGGGGCCTGAATCGCCTGGAGGCGAGCCTGAAGGTTGTCGAGGCTGCTGGCCGAGGTGATGGAGCCCTGCAGCAGATCGAAGGTGCCGGTGGCGGCAGAAAGCTGGGGGGCGACATTGGCCCTGGCTGTCGCCATGCCCTGCCAGCCGGCATAGGCCTGCAAGGGAACGATGAGTAGGAAGCCGATGACGGCCCCGATCGCCAGGCGTGCCAGGACGTCCCGCCGTCCTTGAAGCGTGGGATTGTCAGGATCGAGATAGGCCGCCAGGTGGAGCAGCCCGAGGGCGACCAGGCAGCCCGAAATGAAGCACAGTTGCCAGGCCGTGTCCAGCAGGCGAACAGGAAGGATGCTGGCCATCAGTGTGATCAGGTAGATCACAAACAACGCAATCGCTAGGAAGGCCAGCCGATCGGCCAGGGTGGCCGAGGCGAATGCTTTGAATGTCTTGGTGCTGGCCATCAGGATTGCCAGGGTTGAAAGTGGCCCTGTGCCTTGTCTGCTGGGGTAAGTACGTGGATGTCGCTGGGTTGGGGCTCAAGCGCCACGGCACAGGAAGCATTCAGGTGGCTGAATTGTCTAGCAGCGGATTCATTCCCTGATGATGAATGTTGCCAGTCTGCCAACCGACCTGACCTTCAGTGTGTGACTGGTTATGTCCAGATCTGGTGACGAAAGGGACTCCAGTAATCGATCAGACATACAGATATCGATGATTGAGCTACTTGATTTAAAGGGGGGAACTTTGATTGTGATGCCAGGCCGATGAGTGGCTTTTGATTTCAGGAGGTGATGCCCGCTGGGAGAGTGGCGGCTTGGATCCGGCGGCGAATCTTCCGGCTTCAGCCGAAGGCGGTCGCGGCTTCCAAGAGGGAAAGGGGGGCGAGAACTTTCTTTGTGGGATTTTTGTCGGGAATTTGCCAGAAGGCAGTTCCTGTAAACTCTTTGCCACGAAGTTCTGTGCTTCCATTGGGATTCTTGACGTTCTGGAAGCGAAGCGCGATCTGAGCTTTATTCCGTCTATTGCCAGGCTGTAAGGAATTCAATAAGTTATAGAAATGCTCGGCAGTCTGATCTGTTGTGGCAATGCTCAATTCGTTGGAGGTTGGCAAGAGCTGAATCTTCAAGGTGGTTCCGCCAGCGATGCTTGTGCTGCCCGAAGCACCATGGCAACCACTGCGGCTGCTCGTGCGCGCGCAGAAATCAATGTTGCCACAAGGGACGCAGGAGGCGGTGCGGAGATTGAAGCTGTTAATGGACTGCTGGGGATCGATCCGAATGCCTCGGTCTGTATTCCCGAACACCCGGCCGTAGCCGGAGGAAAGAGGGTGGCTCAGCAGGGAAGTAGCTTCGCTCCCATTGCCGCGCAGGGGCTCGTTGAAGGCAAAGACCACCAAGGTTCCGGAGGAGGTGGCAGCCGCCGGAAACGTGTTGGTGATGCCAAGATCCAGGGTGTAGATGTTGCCGCTGCCAGGGTCCTTGCGGAAGTCAAAGGTCATCTTGCCTTTCCCCCCGGTGTTCTAGAAGCTCGCTCCAGTGATGCCGCTGTTAAAGATGACGTCAAAGCACGTCTTGGCCATCGACGGGCCACCTGCCCCGATCAGGCCGACAACACCGCCGAACAGCAGAAGGGCGTTTTTGAAGGTGGCACGCACAACGCTTCTAACTTGTTCTCGCCTTGGCAGACGTTCTTTCGCGCTTCTCAAAGTTTCTTCGCTTCAGTCCTAGACCTGCTTCGGCGTTCCAGAGTACTGTCACTGCAGGGTGCGGACCCTCAGGGGATGCCGGTGGGATCGTCTTCTGTTCAGCGAGCTGCGCGAAATAGCCCGGATCAGAGGAGCCGGAAAGTCTGCGCTGCGATCACTCTGGCTGCCAACACAAGCTCCAGATCGTCAGCAGTTCCACCAACAGCGGAATGCCCTGGTCTCGGCGCTGGGCGGCCAACGCGAAGGCCAAGGCATCAATGTGGCTGGTTCCCATCGTCCGGACGGAGTCCCTGGCCACGTTCTCGATGGTTTCAGGGGGCGGAGCAGTGATCCTCGTCTTCCACTGTTCCTGCATGCCGTTCAGGCGAATCAGCATCTGGCGCTGGGTATCGGCCAGCGGCAGGCTCAGCTTCTCGAAGCGGATATCCAGCTTCATGGATTGGAGGGGTTCAGGCTCGTCTGGAGATCCTCAAGACGATTGGCGGCGTTGATCGGCGTCGCAGACCAGAGCGAAGCTATCGTTACTGGTCTCTCGTGGTGTCGTCAGCCTGGCCCTGGCCACAGTGTCCCAAAAGGCACAGGCCTGCAGAGAAAGGAGAGCGGCAAACCCACCACGGCCAGGATCGCCCAGCGGGCCCGCCGAGTCCGGCGCTTTTGAAGGGCGGCTTTTGCTAGATCCAGATAGGCCGCCGTAACGGCCACCCTGACAGCGTTGATGACGAACAGCGCCATCGATAGGAGCGAGAGAGGGGCAGCGAGACCAGCCGATTTTGACGGCCAGAACGAGGAGTCAAAAGTCATTGCAGAACCCATGTTGCGTGGAGAAGTCAGCAAGGTAGCTTCCAACTGTCCTCGATGCTTTCAGCGCAAGCCACTTGGCCATGGGTTTCAAAGCGCCGAGGTCGTTACAACAAGACGCTTGCTGTCGTCAGCAGCAGGGGTGTGTTGTGGCAGGTTATGGCGTAGGGCGAAGTGCCGCCATTGGAAGATTGTTATGAACGAGTGGCGGTAGTGCAGATGCGCAACAACTTGAACAATGAACCGATGTCTGCATCCTGTTTGTCCGCTTCACTCACTGATGAGGCGATGGCAAAGCTTGCATGCGTGCACAATGCCATCTTCAAATCCCATGCTATCCGCTTGGCCCCAGGCCCAGTTGTGACTCATTGGCGACAGAATCTAACTGAATCTCAGCGACGCCAAGTGGCTGGATCTCAATCTGGTTTTCGGTGAGGTGATCTGGTGACTCGGCCAACCCTCAAACGGGTCACAGGGTTGGGGGCTCTTCTTCTTCCTCCGGAGGGGCCAGGGTCGCAAAGAATTCAGCTTCGCGTTTGGAAGCCGAGTTCTGGAATGGCATGCCATCACTGATCTGGCCAGCTTCTGCCCGACGAGGCCTGAGGACAGCCATGAGTGGAGCCAGTAAATCCGGCACTTCCACCAGGAAAGGGACGATGCTGTTCTTTCTCTGGGCAAGTGCGGCGAAGGCGATGGCGAACGCGACAGAAGAAATCATGATACGAAAGCTCTCCCTGGTGATGCGTTCGCTCGTAGCCGTGTCGATGGGTGCGACCTTTGACTTGAACTGATTTTCCGCCTCATCCACGCGGAAAAGAAGTTGACGCTTCAGCTGCGGCAGGGGGATGGTGGGGAATTTGTCAGGATTCAGGCTGATCCGCATGTCCGGGCGTTGAAGCGCCAGAAGTCGTTTCTGAAGATCCGCGACACTGTTGGCCTTCTGGATGATCTGACGAACCTCCTCTGCCCGTTCGGTGGCATTGGCTTGCTCCCTGTTTGCGGCGGAATTGGATTGGCTGAATGACGTCCAGACGGCATAGGCCTGCAAGGGAACAATGAACAGAAATCCGAGGGAGGCCAGGATGGCCAGCCGAGCCAAGGCTTCCCGCCGCTTTTGAATATGGATGTTGCCAGGGGACAGGTAGGCAGCGAGATGGAGCAGTGCCAGGCCGATCAGTGGAATGGGGGCAGCTTCCACGGCGATCTTGATGCTGCTGAGTTGCCAGAGGGAATCGAGCAACCTGGGCGGCAGGACAAATGCCAGAACTGAGATCAGATAGACTGCAAACAGGGCCATAGCGACTAGCGCCAGACGATCGGCGAAAATCGCTTCCTCAAGACTTCTGCTTGGTGGAGTCTCACTCATGGTGGGGAAGAGATGCCTGCAGGCTGGGAACCATTGACGTCATGCCCCGGTCATCAGGAGTGTAAGGGAGTGGCCCTGTGAATGGCCTGCGGGCTGAGGAGTGAGCTGCTTGAAGGAGTCCAGGACTGGACTTCAGCGATCGGGAATTCCCTCTCTTCAAGCATGTCGTCCTGGATCGAGGAGATAAGCAACTGATGGGCAAGGAGGCAGTCACGGGTAATAAAAAAGCCTGTTCAATTAGAACAGGCTTAATCATTGATGATGATAGTTTAGCAGAAGGTCTGTTCAGCTGATCACTTTGTTGCTTTGAGGCGTTGACGAAGTTTGCGGCTGTAGCCAAATGCTGCTGCGGCACCCAGGACAGGTAGTGGGCCTGGTACTGCATCACCAGGAGCTTGACCTCCACCGCCACCTGTTGAAATACCGGTGGCCCAGATTTTGTCACTGCCTCCATTGGTTCCCTCTAGTCCCTTGAACCGCATGAAGTAATTGCCATCAAACTCTCCAGCACCTCCGGATTTCGTAGGGGCCTTGAACATCTTCACAAAAGCATCACGGTATGCAGTGGCCGTGGTCAGTGGTGCATTGCCGCTCTTTAATGTAAAAATTGCGACATCCTTGGAGGGGCTTCCTATTGCAAGTCCAAGATTGGCTGCGCCGCTGGCGTCGCATTCTCCATCGTCAGTGGATGCGCAGGCGTCAAAACTTCCAAAGGGAGATAGGCCGCCATTGGCTGGGCTAAGAGCAACATCCCATTTGGAATCCGGTTCAAGGAAGCTAACTATTGAGACATCGGAGCCAGCAGGATTATTTGTGGGTTGATTGAAGCCACTACTGACGAGGTACGCCTTTGTTGCTGGAGAGCCTGAGAGATTCGTCAGGCTGAGCGTCATCTGCCCGATAGTGGTCTCTGAGAAGGTGTAGGTGGCTAAGCCTTTGATTCCCTTGATCCCACCATTGGTGCTGCTTGCAGCTGTTGACTCGAATGTCAGCGTGAAGAATGGGTCGGCGGCAAGGGCTGGAAAGGCTGCAAGGACGGCCAAGACCCCAGCCGCCGAGACGGTGCGGACGGTTTTGGCGACCGCTCGGCATGTGGTGTGCTGGATGAGAGGGCCCATTACAAGGGGTCATTGCTTTGGTGAATAGTACATCACCTTTCCCTCCGCGGATTCTCAGACGGATCACTTTCTTTGATGAGCGATGGCTGAGCTTGGCCTGTTCCGGCCTCCGTCCTCGCTGGGTGGATTCCCGAAAGTCGTTGCTGGAACAGGGTTGTTGTTGGCTTCGGCGCTGCCGACCCTGCCGCGGAGGGCTCAGGACCTGGACGCTTCCAACGGCCTGAGGAGCGGTAGATCTGCAGCAGCCTGTGCTGGCAGTGATGGTTTTTTCTCCCGCAGATGGGCCCAAACGATCCTTCAGTTCCCTTCCGGATGGCCGGCTTCCCACAGGCTCAAGCCCCTCCAGGCTCCCTATCCTCAGTACCCATCGCCCTTGTCGAAGCGGCCCTGACTGGGCTTTCCGTGGGCCGGCTGGGTTGTGGCGCTACCTCTTGAACCTCCATTAGGAGCGGTCTCTGAGCCTTTGCTTGACGACCTCACGGTCCACTTCGCCTCACGTCCCTGTACCGGTCGCCCAAGGCGCGGGCAGGGATGGTGGGGTTCCGTCCTATGTCGCCCAAAGGATACGAGTGCGCACCAAGCTCGTCGACGCTCCCGGCCTCAGGGAGTAACAAGCCGCCAGCCCCACCCTCCAACCACAATTGATCGGATCAGGGTTTCCGACGGCCCACCATCTCAGCCCCAGGAGTGCCTGGGCTCCGACAATTGTCGGCAGGGGGCCTTGCAGGCGGCCAGCCGTTGGCCGGCACGCGTCGGCTTTTGGCTGTTCTGTTCGGTCATCCACGGGAGGTTCGGCATGGCTTCCGTTCGCCACCTCGCTGGCCGCGCTCTGGATCAATTCATTGGCTGGCTGCTGGTGCCCTAGGAGGATCTCTGCCCCCCGCTCCGCCGGGGAGGATGATCACGGCCACGACTGCCGTTTCATCGGTTTCGCTCCATGCTGCGCCTTGCCCACACCCTGAACACCCTGTTGGTGGGGGCACTGGAGAGGGCTTTCCCCGAGGCCGCATCCGCTGCCAGGGAAGCCGGCACGCCGCTGGATCCCCAGCTGGGGCCGGCCTCGAAGCCGGAGTTCGGCGATTTTCAGGCCAACGGCGCCCTGGCCCTGGCCCGGCCCCTGCGCCTCGCCCCCCGTGCGATTGCTTCAGCGATCGTGGCCCAGCTGGAGGCCGACCCCGCCGTCGCGGCCCTGTGCCTGCCGCCGGAGATCGCCGGCCCGGGCTTCATCAACCTCACCTTGATGCCTGAGGTGCTCGCCGCCGAGGTGGCTCGCTGCCTGGTCGATCCCCGGTTGGGAGTGGAGGCCGTGGCCGGCGGCGGCGCCCCTGTGGTGGTGGATTTCTCCAGCCCCAACATCGCCAAGGAGATGCACGTGGGCCACCTGCGCTCCACGATCATCGGCGACGCCCTGGCCCGGGTGCTGGAGTTCCGCGGCCATCCGGTGCTGCGGCTCAACCACGTCGGCGACTGGGGCACCCAGTTCGGCATGCTCATCACCCACCTCAAGCAGGTGGCGCCCGAGGCCCTCGACACCGCCGATGCCGTCGATCTGGGCGACCTGGTGGCCTTCTATCGCCAGGCCAAGGCCCGCTTCGACAGCGACGAATCCTTCCAGACCACGTCCCGCGAGGAGGTGGTGAAGCTGCAGAGCGGCGATCCGATCAGCCGCCGCGCCTGGCAGCTGCTCTGCGACCAGTCGCGCCGCGAATTCCAGCGCCTCTACGACCGCCTCGACATCCGCCTTGACGAGCGCGGTGAATCCTTTTACAACCCCTTTCTGGAAGCAGTGGTGGCCGACCTGGCCGCCACGGGTCTGCTGGTGAGTGACGGCGGCGCCCAGTGTGTGTTTCTCGAAGGGGAAAGCGGTGCGGCCAGCCAGTCACCGCCGGTGATCGTGCGCAAGAGCGACGGAGGCTTCAACTACGCCACCACCGACCTGGCCGCCATCCGCTACCGCTTCGCCGCGCCTCCCGGTGGCGATGGGGCCCGGCGGGTGATCTATGTGACCGACGCCGGCCAGGCCAGCCACTTCGCCGGGGTGTTCCAGGTGGCCCGCCGCGCCGGCTGGATCCCCGACGACGGCCGTCTGGAGCACGTGCCCTTCGGGCTGGTGCAGGGGGAGGACGGCAAGAAGCTCAAGACCCGCTCCGGCGACACCGTTCGGCTCAGGGAGCTGCTGGATGAGGCGGTGGAGCGCTGCGAGGCCGACCTGCGCCGGCGCCTGGCGGAGGAGGAACGCCGGGAAGGGGAGGACTTCATTCGCGAGGTGGCCACCACCGTGGGCCTGGCCGCGGTGAAGTACGCCGACCTGAGCACCAACCGGATCACCAACTACCAGTTCAGCTTCGACCGCATGCTGGCCCTCAGCGGCAACACCGCCCCCTATCTGCTCTATGCGGTGGTGCGGATCGCCGGGATCGCCCGCAAGGGCGGCGGCGAGGGCGAAGTCCCGGCGTCGCTCTGCTTCAGCGAGCCCCAGGAGTGGGCGCTGGTCCGCCAGCTGCTGCAGTTCGACGCCGTGATCCAGGAGGTGGAGGAGGAACTGCTGCCCAACCGGCTGTGCAGCTACCTGTTCGAGCTCTGTCAGCTGTTCAACCGCTTCTACGACCAGGTGCCGGTGCTCAGGGCCGAGGAGCCTGCCCGCGGATCACGGCTGGCGCTCTGCCGCCTCAGCGCCGACACCCTCAAGCTGGGCCTCGGCCTGCTGGGCATTCCCACCCTGGAGCGGATGTGAGGCCTGTCAGTGCAGAGACCGTCAGAGTCGTGATCGTCGGTGCTGGCTATGGCGCCATCACCGCGGCCTACGAACTCTCCGGCTCGATGTCAACGAGGTAGGCGGCGCCTATCTCATCGTCGCCGTACACTCACTGGCATTCCCATGGCCTGCCTGGCCATGACCATCGACATTCCGGAGGCCAATGTCCGGTCGGGCGGCTTGTCCGTTTCTCTGGCGTGACGTGCGCTCGGCCTGGAACCGTTAAGGGCGCTTGCGGATCTTTGTTTGATTCGGAATCTTTGAGCTCTGCATGAATCTGGCTACAGCGTGGATCGGCCGCCCCGTTCCCGTGCGTAGAGCTTTTTCTTCTCGTTGATCATGGTCTCGAAGCTGGTGGCACCCTGTGTCCTGGCCATGGCCAGGGCCTGATCCAAGGCCTCCATCACGGCAGGCTGGTCGTGGCCAGTGCTTCTGGCGATCACGTCCGCTTTGCGGACATGGACCAGGGGCATGAAGTAGGCCTCACCCGAGCGTCTGACGGCATCCTCCGCAGCCTGAATGGTGGAGAAGGCCTCGGGCGCGGAGCCAGCCAGAGAGTGAATCGTGGCGATTTCCGCCAGTCGAAAACCCTCGAGTGTCATCACACCCAGGCGCTGCTGTTCTCGCATCCCTTCCATCGCGATCGACAGGGCCTCTCCCCCCGGCTCGGCCTGTCCTGCCCTCGCCAGGGCGACCCCTTTGTAGACCTTGGCAATGGCACGCCAGGTCAGGTAGCCATAGGCATCAGAGATCTTCAGAATGCTGTCGCTGAGGGCGATGGCCTCCAGGTAGCGTTCCTGCAGAACATGAATCAGCAGTTCATGGCTCATCGTGTAGACAGTCTCGTAGTTCCTGCCCAGCCGCACGGCATGCCGCTTCGCGTGTTCGAGGGTGGCTGCCACCCGATCCGGATCCCCGCAAGCCTGCTCCACCATGGCGAGGGCGGTGAGGGAGCCGGTCATCGGATCATGGGTGGAGGAAAAGCTCAGATCCCAGCCCTCGTGGAGATGGTAAAGATCAATGCTTTCGCTCAGATGCTGGCGGGCCAGGGCCATGGATCCCTTGACGTAATGGACATATCCATTGGAAAAGTGGGCCTCGATGCCATGGAGGGGATCCCCCCCTTGTTCCCATAGCTGGATGCATTGGCCTGCCGAGCGCTCGGCGTTGTCCAGATCACAGGAGACGAGGCAGAAGTTGCAGATTCCCCGCAGGATTGCAAAGGAAGACTGGCTGTCCCCCAGCCGCTCTGCCAGCGTCCGTGACTCCTCCAGAATCTGGCCCACTTCGGGTGCTGAGTAGCTGCGGTATCCGGCCAGGCTCATCGCCAGGCCGAGCAACAGCGTCAGCTCCAGGGAGGCGGGCAGACCCTCCTGAAGGCAGGCTTCGTGACGAAGCAGATCCAGGGCCGTCTGGAAGTGCTGCACGGCTTCTTCATGGGAGGCCATTTCGGCGGATCGCCGCCCCGCACTGACCCAGTGGGGGATCGCCTGCTTGTAGGAACCTGCGCGGGTGAAGTGATGGGCCAGAAGTTGGGGTTCCGCATCAACGAGCTCATGAAACTGACCCGAGAGTGTCTCAGCGATCTGTTCGTGCAGGATCTGTCGCTCCCGCTTCAGCATGGTTTCGTAGGCCGCATCACGAATGAGCGCATGCTTGAATTCGTAGGCCTCACCGGCTGTCTGATCAGAGAACTGCAGTAGCCCGGAAACCAGCAGATCATCCATCTGTTCGCGCAACAGCGCTTCCGGTTGGCTGGAAACGGCTTCCAGCAGTTCGTAGGTGAAGCTTCTCCCGATGACCGCAGCGATGCTGGCCAGCCTTCGGGCTGGCCCAAGCCGATCGAGACGGGCGGCCAGGGAGTCCTGCAGTGTTTCAGGGATGTGGTCGCTGGCATCACCGCCGCTGGAGCCGTTGGCACGAAGCAGTTCCAGCATGGATTTCGTTGTTTCCTCCACGAAGAGGGGAATCCCATCGCAGCGTTCGACGATGCGCCTGGTCAGTTGGGGAGAGAGAGCGTCATCGGCGTTCAGGCATGAGCAAATCAATTCGGAGGCCGTGCGATCAAGCCGCTGCAGGTTGAGATGGGCACAGTGGTTGCTCCATGGCCACGGAGCGTTGAATTCGGGCCTCGCCGTGGCCAGAATCATCCAGGGGTGCTGATGGGCTGTGCTGATCAGGCGATTGAGCAGTTCCAGGGTCGTTGGATCGATCCAGTGCAGATCCTCCACGAGGATCAGGCTCGGTTGACCATTGCTCCAGGCCTGGATAATCGCCAGCAGGGTATCCAGTCGAATCTGTCTTTTCTTCTCGGGGGTCAATCCGTCCAGCGCTGATCGATGGCCTCCGCGCAGGCCGATGAGATCGGCAAGAACCTCCAGGCTGCTGGCTTCTGTGGCGCCGTAGCGCTCCATCAGTCGGGCCAGCTTGGCATAACGGCTCTCATCGGCTTCGCCCTTCTCGAAGCCGGCGGCTTTGTTGATCTGCTCAGCGATGGGATGCAGGGTGCTTTCCCTCGTATTCGGGCCGCAGTACCAGTTCATCTGGCGATGGCCCTGATCCAACAGGGATCGCTTCAGTTCACCGGCAAGATGCGACTTGCCGATTCCGGCTTCCCCTTGGAGCAGCAACAACTGACCCTGACCTGCCAATGCGCTCTGCCATGTCTTCAGAAGCAGCTCCTTTTCCTTCTGGCGGCCGATCAGTGGCAGATCGCTGGTCTTCCAGCGGGCCTGGGAACGGCAGGAGATGTCGGTTTCTTCCACCACCGCATAGATCTGCATGGCCTGATTGAAGCCTTTCAGATTCTTTTCCCCAAGACTCTGCTGATGGAACAACTCCCGTGTGATCCGATGCGTGCTTTCCGACACCAGGATCTGATCGGGCCCGGCTTCTGACTGGAGCCTGGCGGCCAGATTCGGGGTCTTCCCCATCATCAGCCCGGCCTTGTGTGGCGTCTCGATGTTCCGGATGCTCGTGGCCACCACAGATCCGGTGGCAATGCCGATGCGGCAGCGCATGGGGTCGCCGGTGGGCGGCGGGAGGCGCCGTATCGCGTCCCGCAGCCGCAGGCCGGCTCGAACGGCATTGGGAGCAGCTTCTTCCGAGGCATCCGGATAACCGAAGTACGCCAGAATGCCATCACCCAGATACTGGGCCATATAGCCACTATGCGAAGACACAATGTCATCGCAGATGGCATAGTAAGCATCAACCAGCTCCATCAGCTCCTCGGGGTCGAGTTGCTCCGCCAGGAATGTGGAGTTGACGAGGTCGCAGAACAGCACAGTGACCTGACGTCGTTCCGGTGGCCGCTTGACAGGTTTCACCCTTGTGCCCATGGCTGATTCATTGCCGTGCTAGGGCCTGCGGCCAACTCTGAAATCTGTGTCGATTGCTCCGGATAATCCTAGCCGTCACAAGCTTTTTCTGCCGACGATGTGTCTTCCCGCCCATCCTGAGTAGGGGCCCCCACTGGTCAGGCAGCGTTGTCCAGATCCCCAGCACCCAATCGATCCGACGCCTTCTCGTGCCACGACCTTCAGACTCCCAGCAGCCCTCTCCGCCGCAGCGGTTCCAGATTCGCCAGTCGCAGCCCCTCGGGCGTCTCGACGATGGTTCCCCGGGAGCGGAGCTGGGTGAGGATTCGTGAGGTGGTGCCTCGGGCCAGGCCAGCGATCGCGGCGATCTCCGTCTGTTTCAAGTCGGCAATCGGGGCGAACGGATCGGTTCCGTAGCCGCTGCAGTAGGCCAACTCCAGCAACGTTGCCAGAACTCGGGTCGAGGCATCCTCGCCCCGCAGGCTCAAGCGTCGTCCCAAGCTGAGCAGTCGTCTTGCCTGCAGCCGTGCCATCTCCATGGCAAATCCCGATGAGCGATCCAACTCTTGTTGGACTGTTGTCCAGCGCAGTTTCACCACTTCGAGCGGCGTGAGAGCCACCACATCAGCGGACCGACGACTGTTCCCGAGCAGCATCGCCAGCTCTCCGAACATTTCCCCGGCACCCATCAGCGCGATCACCACCTCCTCCCCCGACAGGGTGAAGCGTCGGACCTTCACCACCCCCGACCGGATCAGGAATAATCCATCGTTCCAGTCACCTTCGAAGACGAGCTGATGCTGCGCTGGCAGCAGCAGGGTCCTGTGCTCGCAGAGAAGACGCTCCAACTGCTTGAGCTCCAGTCCCTCGAAGAGTGGGAAGGACCTCAACTCACTGGCCTCGATGCCTCCCATCGCGTTCCGCTGGTCTTGCCAACTTCCCATGGTTTCATCGGCTTGTCATCCAGGTGACAGTTGGATGGCACCGATCTCCCTTCTGGAGGCGTCCGGGATCAACACACGCCGTGAACGATGCCGGGACAGTGACCCCATTGGATTGGCGCCCCTGTCATGTCGTCCCTCGTCCTCCGTGCCCGGCGTCGGTGGCCCGTGCCGGCTGGGACGCTTGGGTGGGTCGGGTGCAGTTGGCCGGAGCTGCTCGCCCTGGTGGTCGCCGGCTTGCCTGGCCATGTCTCCCCGTTTCCGCTTCTGCTGCCTTCCCTGATCCGGCTCAGCTGGTGCTCGGCGGAGCTGCTCCATGGGGCCGGCCATGCGCTGCTGCGGGCCATGGTGGACGGCGACGCCCCTGCCGTGGTGGACCTCCTGGAGCATCGCTCCCCTGGGGAGGTCCTCCGGACCCTGGCGCCCCTGGGGCCGATCGGACTGGCCGATGGCAGGGTGCGATCACTGCCCTGGGTGGCGGTCGGGGACCCGACTCCCAGGCGGGTGAGACTGAAGGCCGGCGGCGGTCTGCTGTTCAACCTGCTGGCCCTCGCCCTGGCCTGTGGCGGCCTGCTGGCCTTTCCCGCCGAAGGCTCCGACCTGGTCCAGGCCCTGCTGGTCAGCGTGGCGATGGCCAACGGCGCGCTGCTGCTGGCCTCACGCACCGACTGGGAGGCGATCAGCAGCGGCCGGGCCGCCTTCTTCCACTGCGGCCATTTCGGCTTCATCAGTGCGGCCGATCCTTTTGTACGTGGTGAGCTGTTGCCGCCGCCTGCGATCGATCGCTTCCGGGCCATGGGCCTGGAGATGGAGTCCCGGGGAGCCCCATCGGGAGCTGGTCTGGTGCTTGTGCGGGATCGGAAGGGCCGGATCGGCTTCGTCGGGCACGGGATGAGCAAGGGCAAACGCGGCCACCTCACCCGATCGCTGGAGCGCGGGTTCCGCCTTGCCGGCCACCGGGCCGTGCGGACGGGCCGTCGAACCCGGCCATCCGGGTTGATGGCGGCCTGGCATTACGGCCCTGGCACCAGCGGCGCACCCGGGAACCTTGTTGCGTCCCACTGGCACCACTGGTCCCCACCCCAGCGGCGCCGTCTCTGGTCAAGGCCGCAGGGACACTGGGTCAGTGACTGGCAGGCGGTGCAGCACCGCATCGCCCACGATGGCGACTTTGAAGCATTCACCCTGTTCGGCACCGAGGCGACCGTCAACGAACTGGGAGCCTGGCTGGGTGTTGCCCTCCGCTGCGGCCATCCAGGGACCGGCGCTTCGCCGACGATTGCCGGACTGATGGATCTGCTGATCTGCAAGGGCGACTGGTTCGCCTCTGTTCGGCTGGCGGCCCTGCGACTTCTGGCGGAGCCTGCCACCGCCCCAGCCACCGAGGCGTTCGCGCCATGGGCCACCGGCTTCGAAGCCGCCTTCCAGGATCAGATCGCCTCACGCCCTGACGCCTGCCTCGATCACCCCGAGGTGCTGGGGGAACTGACGCTGCGGATCCAGCAGCGGCTCGGGGCCGATCCACAGCTGCAGCGCTACAGCTCCTCTCGGACGCAACGATGGATCCGCGCGGCCATCGGCGCGTTCCTGCATAACGACCTCTTTGCCGCGGCCCGCCAGTTCATGGCCTGTGGTCGGGGTCGCTTCGGACTGGTCCTGATCTCCTCGACCTGGCCCGACCGGCTTGTGCTTTGCAGCCTGGGGCAGGCGATCTCCATCGGCTTCGATGGACCCGGCGCGCTGGCCGTCTATGCCTCCGAGCCGGCCGCAGTGGAGGCAGTGCTGGGGGGGCGACCCGGCTGCCACCGCATCGATCTGGATCCGATCGCCGGCGAGATTGCCGTTCTTTCCTCCACGGACCTCACCATCCACGCGCTGTCGCAGGAGCGTCAACTCACCGCCGAGGAGATCCGCCGCCGCCACTCCTCCAGGACTGGCCCCGGATCCGCGGGGCCCGCATCCAGGCCCGGCCTCCTGCCTCTGGATCCGGTCGGCGCGGATCTCGCGGCCATCCCCGGCCTGCTGTCCAGGATCCAGGACGACTGGATCCATCCCCTCTCGGCCAATCGTGCCAGCGCGCAGGCCTTGGCCCGTTTCCTCATCGCCAAGGCGAGGCGGTTGACTGAAAAGCAGACATTGCTGGCCAAGGAGGGTCTGGATCCGGCCCTGGCCATCTCCAGACATGTGGATCTGCTGGTCACGGGCATCGATAACAACCTCTGGCTGGGTGAGCATTTCGCACGGGATCTGGAAGGGCTCATGCCCATGCTCAACGTGAGAACGCTCCCCGCCAGCTCCGTCCTCCAGCATCTGCACCACGACGCGTCATCCCTGAACCTGTCCTGCCAGTCGATCGTGCTCGTGCTCAGCGATTCCGGCCAGAGCACCCCCTGCTGTCAGGTGCTGGACGTCTGCGATCGGCTGGTGCGCGAGGCTGTGATCCAGGATGTCTTCCTGGTGATCGGCCACCCGGACAGCCTTCCGGGGTCCCCTTTCCTGGCCCGCGATGGCCCTGAAACCCCCGAGGGGCCCGACCAGCCTTACCGACATCGGCTGTTCACCACGGCCGCGGGACGCCGCACCTCCGAGGCGGCCACCGCCACGGTGGCGGCCATGCACCAGACGCTCACCGAGTTGCTGTTCTGCCTCTGCCGCCAGGTCCAGCAGGCCTTTCCAGACCAGCGCCCCCTGGGTCTGCGGCTGCGACCGGAGGCGTTGCTGGCTCTGGAGACCATGGAAGACCAGCTTCTGGTCAACGATGTCCGCGAGATCATCGGTGCCGATGTAGGGGGGCAGCCCCATGCCAGCGCCGTCTCCCGCCGGCTGGTGCAGGCGGGACGGCACTGGGCCTGGCACGTCCTGGAGAGCCCGACCGCCTGGCTGATCCATGCGATCTACGTCATCGGCAGTCTGGGATGGGGGATGCCGCTGTTCCGGGGCTTCACCCTCGCCCTGCTGCCGCTGGCCGGCCTTGCCGAGGGGGAGGGGATGGGTGCACTGTTGCTGGCCCTGAGCCTGCCCGCCGATGGGGCCCTGTACGTCCTGGGTCCCTGGTGCTGGACCCTGGGCCTGAGATTCCTTCAGGGGCGCCAGCCCATGGCCCGAACCGGTCGGCGCACCCTGGTGATCGCCGAGGCCGAGGGGTTGCATCAGTTGCTGAGCAACTTCGTCAGCCAGCTCTTCGCCCTGAGCTATGGCCTCACCGCCCTCGATGTGCATGGGGCTGACCCCGGCGATTCCCTGCAGCACGGTTATGCCCATCGGCTTGTGCGCGGCACCCTGCTGTTCCTGGGCGTCCCGGACGGCCGCTGCAGCCAGCGACAGCGCGCCCACGCCGATGCGGTGATCCAGGCGGCACGGCAGGCCGAGGCCCTTCGCCATCTGGGCGCCGGTCCCGACATCGTCGCCCTGAGTTCCGATCCCTGCATCGCCACCGAGCGCTTTCACGCGGCCCTGGTGATCCCCAGCCCGATCCATGGGGGCTGCGGCAACGGCATCCGGCTCCCCAGCGACGATGGGATCGAAGCGATCCGGGAGTCCCGCTTCGGATCCCTCCGGCGGCTGCTGGCCGCCTATGTGTTCTTCCATGCCATGGCCCGCCGGGTGGCCACGTTCCCGGGGTTGCGCTTCGACTGGTGGAAATCCCAGAGCAGCCCGAAGGTGATGACGGCCATCCCTCCGATGGCCTCAGCGGCCCGGCTCGCCCGCGTCGAATCGGCCTAGATCCAGCCACCTGCTCGCACCATGCCGGGCCATCTGGATCGCCGCTGATGCCCGGTTCGTTCTCAGCAGGATGACACCAGGCTCGGTTGGCTGGTCCATGGGAGGTTGATGCGCTGACAACCTGCCCCTGGCTTGCTGTCGAGGGCTGGCAGGCTGTCCATGGCCACTTTGCCGCCTCGCCCTCAGTCCTTTGGCATTCGAGCCAGATAAGCCTCCTGAAGGATGTACATGCGTTTGACGTCGCGGTACTGGCCTTCGATGAAGAACTCGTCCACCAGGTGGCCTTCTTCGACAAAGCCGCATTGCTCATAGAGGTGCAGCGCCTTGGCGTTGTCGACGGAAACGGAGAGGTAGATCTTGTGCAGGTTCAGGATCGTGAAGGAGTAGTCGAGAGCTTTGTGGATGCAGAAGCGTGCGAAGCCTTTGCCCTGGTGGACAGGGGCGACGATGATCTGAAACTCAGCCCGGCGATGAATGTAATCAATCTCGATCAACTCCACCAGGCCGATCAGTTCTTTGTCCTTGTTCTCGACGACAAAGCGACGCTCGGCGTTGTCGTGGATATGGCGCATGTAGAGCTCTTCCAGTTCGTCGAACGACTCGTAGGGTTCTTCGAACCAATAGGCCATCACGCTCCTGTTGTTCACCTGGTCGTGAATGAATCGCAGGTCGCCCCGTTCGAGGGCCCGCAGGACCAGCTCCGCTTTCGCCACCGGATTCCAGCTGCAGGTGATCAAACGGTAGGGCTGCGCTGCAGGATGGCTTCCGTAGCGATCCGACTCCGGCTCCGTGAGCAGCCCGACCCCAGGCCCGAGCCCGGCCGTTTCCCCAGGCCCCCTGGCCCGCCCCGAAGTGGAAACCCTCACGGCCTACAGCGCCCCCCTGGAGGGTCGCCGGGGCCTGCTGCGGCTCGACTTCAACGAGAACACCATCGGGCCCAGCCCCCAGGTGGTGGAGGCGATCCGCGCCATCCCGGCCGATCACTACGCCATTTATCCCGAGTACGACGGCCTGCGGGAGGCGGTGGTGGCCTCGCTCGGGGGCCGGGGCCTCACACCGGCCCACATCGGCCTGTTCAACGGCGTGGATGGAGCCATCCATGCCATCTTTCACGCCTTCGGCGCCCCCGGCGAGCGCCTGCTCACCACCAGCCCCACCTTCGGCTACTACACCCCCTGCGCCCGCATGCAGGGCATGGCGATCGAGGCGATCCCTTACCGCCTGCCTGCGTTCGACTTCCCCTTCGAGGAGATCCGCTCGGCCCTCGGACCGGCTGGATCGGCGGCGGCCCCGAGGATCCTGCTGCTCTGCAACCCCAACAATCCCACCGGCACCCGGCTGGCGCCCGAGCGGATCCTGGAGCTGGCGGCGGCGGCGCCGGACACCCTGGTGGTGGTCGATGAGCTCTACGAGGCCTTCACGGGCGACAGCGTGCTGCCGCCGCTGCTGGCGGGCGGGGCGGTCGCCGACCCCTTCGCCGCAGTCCCCAACCTGCTGGTGCTGCGCTCCCTGGCCAAGACGGCCGGTCTGGCGGGCCTGCGCATCGGCTTCGCCCTCGGCGCGCCGGCGCTGGTGGAGCGGGTGGGCCGGGTCTGCGGCCCGTACGACATCAACAGCTTCGCTGTCACCGCCGCCCACGCCGCCCTGGCCGACCAGGCCTATGTGGACGCCTATGTGGCCGAGGTGCTGCGGGCCCGCGACTGGCTCCTGAGCCAGCTGCAGGAGGCGGGGGTGCGCCACCACGCCGCCGGCGGCAACTACCTGCTGCTCTGGCCCCGTCGCCCCGCAGCCGATGTGGAGGGCGACCTGCGCCAGGCCGGCATTCTGGTGCGCTCCATGGCTGGCAAGCCGCTGATCGACGGGTCCCTGCGGGTCAGCCTCGGCAGCTGCGAGCAGATGGGCCGCTTCTGGCAGGCCTACCGTCGCATCGAGGAGCTGGGGTGAGACGCGAGCGCCGGAGCCGGGCTCAGCGCAACACCTCGACAATCATCCCGTCCCCCAGGGGCGGCACCACCGAGATGGTGGGGCCGCTGCGGCGCACCGTGGCCCCCACCATCGCCTTCAGGAACGGCTCCACCGAGCCCTGGTCGCAGCCGGCCGGAGGCTTGCCGGTGGTGTACTGCACCGGAATCACCCGGCGGGCCTGCAGCTCCCGGGCCACCTCGGCCGCCTCCTGGCCGGTGTACACCTTGCCGCCGCCGCCCACTCCGATGATCAGCACATCCGGGCGTCCCAGCAGCACCCTGTCGGCCGGGCCGAGGCGGCCGGCGGTGCCGCCGAGGTGGGCGATGTCGAGGCCGCCCTGGCGCCAGCGCCAGAGGGTGGCGTTGCCGAAGCGGCGGCCCCCCACCCGGTCGTGGGGGGCGGCGATGCCCTCGATCTGCAGCCCAGCCAGCCGATAGGAACCCGGCTTGACCAGGAACTTGCCGCTGGCCAACTGGGCGCCCTCATCCTTGAGCAGGCTGCTGGCCAATATCACATCGGCGCTGACGCGTGGCTCGGGAAGGCCGGCGGCGCACCCCACGGCCTGGAAAGGGTTGAGCAGCACCCGGGCACCGCCCCCCTGGATCATCAGGGCGCTGTGGCCCAGGTGGGTGATCGAGACGCCGACGCCCTTCTGGGCCAGCGCCGGCAGCGGCAGGGTGAGTCCGGCGGCCAGGGCCAGACCCGCGCCCAGGCGCAGGGCCGTGGTGCTGGTCCTGCGGACCGCTGTCGCGGATCCGGTCAGCGCTGTCGCGGACCGGCTGGTGGGGTCAGCCATGGAGTCGCGTCTGGCCCCACCGGGCCCGGGATGTGGCGCGAAACTAGCAGTGGGAGGCCAGACGCAGGAAGTTGGCCAGCAGCTGGTGGCCGGCCTGGGTGAGCACGCTCTCCGGATGGAACTGCACCCCCTGCAGGTGCTGGTGCTGCCGGTGCTGCAACCCCATGATCGTGCCGTCCTCCAGCCAGGCGGTGATCTCCAGGCAGTCGGGCAGGGTCTCCCGCTCGGCGATCAGGCTGTGGTAACGGGTGGCGGTGAGGGGTTCGGGCAGGCCTTCGAACACCCCGGCGCCCCGGTGGTGCACCGGTGAGGTCTTGCCGTGCATCAGCTCTCCGGCCCGCACCACCCGCCCGCCGAACACCTGGGCCAGGCACTGGTGACCCAGGCACACCCCCAGCACGGGCACGGTGGGCCCCAGGTCCCGCAGCACCTCCAGACAGACCCCGGCCTGGTCCGGATCGCCGGGGCCGGGGGAGATGAGGATCGCCGCCGGGTCGAGGGCCCGGATCTGCTCCAGGTCGAGGGCGTCGTTGCGTTCCACCCGCACCTCGGCGGCGAGGGGGTGGTCGGCGGCCAGTTCACCCAGGTACTGCACCAGGTTGAAGGTGAAGCTGTCGTAGTTGTCGAGGACCAGAAGCATGGGGACGGTCTAGACGCCGAGGCGGATCATCAACGGGGGCACCAGCAGCAGCAGGGCGATCAGCAGGGAGGAGAGGGCGGCGACCAGCACGGCGGCGGCGGCGCAGTCCTTGGCGATGCGGGCCAGGGGGTGGAACTGGCGGCCGATCGCCAGGTCCACCACCGCTTCGGTGGCGGTGTTGAGCAGCTCCAGCACCAGCACCGCCGCCACCGTCAGCACCAGCACGGCGAGGCGATCGGCGGCCAGCCGCAGCCACAGCCCCATGCCGAACACCAACAGGCCGGTGAAGACATGGATGCGGAAGTTGCGCTGGCTGGCGAAGCCGTAGGCCAGGCCCTGGGCGGCATAGCGGAAACTCGCCGGCAGGTCGCCGGCCACTTTCCACGCCCCCACCCGCAGACGCCTGCCGCGCCGATGCACGTCAGTGGTCACGTCCCGCAGGGCCGGCGGTTGTTCCTCGGGAACGAGCATCGGCATCGCACCGTCGTTGGAGGGACAATCGGCACACTACCGCCGATGGACGCGGTGGAAAGCCTCTGTCAGGACGGTGACGCCAGCAGCAGAGCCGTCTGCCGGGCCAGCATGGCGGCCAGGCTATCCTCATCGGGGTGATCCCAGCCCAGCAGGTGCAACAGCCCGTGGCTGGCCAGGAACAGCAGCTCCTCCGCCAGGCCGTGGCCGGCGTCGTTGGCCTGCCGCTGGGCCGTCTGCAGGGAAATCACGATGTCGCCCAGCTCCAGCCAGTCCGGCTCCGCCCCCGCCGGAGCCGGTGGTGCCTCCTCCTGGGCGGCAAAGGCCAGCACGTCGGTGGGTCCGCTGCGCTGGCGCCACGCCTCGTTGAGCTCCGCGATCGTGGCGTCGTCGCAGAGCTGCAGCCCCAGGCTGTAGCCGGGTGCCCGCAGCTGGGCCGGCAACTCCGGAGCCAGCTGGGCAAGCCAGGTGCTGAGGTGGCGGCCCCAGAGGGTTTCGGCCAGGTCGGGATCCACCAGGGTGCTGCCGGCGGTGGCGCCGCTGCCGGGCCCGGGCTCCAGGCTGAAGGCCAGGTCGATCTCCGGCGCCGCCAGCGCGCCAGCTCCTGCGGCCTCGCCGCTTCCCCCGGCCCCCGGGCTGGTCATCCGGGCAGGCTGGGACGCCCCAGCCAGGCGATCAGCAGCAGGAAACCGCTCAGCCCCAGGGCGGTGAGGCCGAAGTGGAGCAGGCTCTGGCGCCCCTTGCGCACCATGTTGCGCATGGCCAGCTTCACGAAGCTGGCGTTCTCCTGGCCTGGGGGCGTGGCGGGATCGGACATGGGACGTCGCAGGCTCGGGGGGATCAGGCGGCCGCGTCGGCGGCGATCTCCACACCCTGGCGCAGCAGCGACTGGATGAAGGGATCCAGATCCCCGTCCATCACCCCCTGCACGTCGGTGGTCTCCTGGGCGGTGCGCAGATCCTTCACCATCTGGTACGGGTGGAAGACATAGTTGCGGATCTGGTTGCCCCAGGCCGCTTCCACGATGTCGCCGCGGATGTCGGCGATCTCGGCCGCCCGCTGCTCCTGGGCGATCACCAGCAGCTTGGCCATCAGCAGGGCCATGGCCTTCTCCTTGTTCTGGAGCTGGGAGCGCTCCTGGGTGCAGCGCACCGCCAGGCCGGTGGGGATGTGCAGAATGCGCACGGCCGTCTCCACCTTGTTGACGTTCTGGCCGCCGGCGCCACCGGAGCGGGAGGTGGTGACCTCCAGGTCTTTCTCGGGGATGTCGAGCTTGACGTCTTCATCGAGCTTGGGCATCACCTCCACACCGGCGAAGCTGGTCTGGCGCTTGTCGTTGGCATTGAACGGTGAGATTCGCACCAGGCGGTGGGTACCCTTTTCGTTGCGCAGGTAGCCGTAGGCATAGCGGCCGTCGATCTCGATCGTGCAGCTCTTGATGCCCGCCTCCTCCCCTTCGGAGAGCTCGTCCACGGTCACCTTCATGCCGTGGTCCTCGGCCCAGCGGGTGTACATCCGCATCAGCATCAGGGCCCAGTCCTGGGCGTCGGTGCCGCCGGCACCGGCATTGATCGAGATCACGGCACCCTCCTTGTCGTAGGGGCCGTTGAGCAGGCGCTCCAGCTCCCAGCGGTCGAGGTCGGCGCGCAGCGACTGCAGCGAGGTGTTCGACTCGGCCAGCAAGTCTTCGTCGGGTTCCAGGTCGTAGAGCTCGAGGGTGGCCTGGCCGTCGTTCACGGTGGCCCGCCAGGCGGAGAGTTGCTCCAGCTGGGCCTTGACGTCATCCAGCTGACGCATCTTCTTCTGCGCCGTCGCCTGGTCGTCCCAGAAGTCGGGCTGGGAGGCCAGCTGCTCCAGGTCCCGCTGGCGGGCTTTCAGGGCCGGTACGTCAAAGACAGTCCTGGGCATGGCCCAGGCGGTCGGTGAGCTCGGAGAGGTCGCGCTTGAAGTCGGTGAGATCCAGCAAGGGGAAGCGAATCCGGCGATGGCTCGACCCTATCAGCGCCCCGCATCCAGCTGCCCCGGGCGCTGCGGGGACCGGGGCAGCCGGATCAGGGCGTCCGCGAGCAGCAGCAGCCGACTGACGATCAGCAGCTGGGTGCGGCTGTCCGGGGGGGGCTGGAGCTGCTCCGGCAGCGCCGCGCTGAGCTGGTCCTGGCAGCGGCGCAGCTCCGCCACCGCGTCCGGGGCGTCCCGCCCCTGGATCAGCGCCCCGATCCGTGTCCTGCCGGCGTCCATCAGGCGTGGGATCAGGCCTGGCGGCACCCAGGCCACCGGGGCCCTGTCCTGGAGCAGCAGGCAGAGATCCCGCGCCGCGCTCATCACCGTGCTGCCGTGCTGCAGCTGCTGCTGGGCCCGCAGCACCGCCTCGTCCGGCTGGCCGTGGATCAGGGTCCGTTCCGCCGCCAGTTGGGGCAGCTGGCGGCGCAGCCCATTGCGCCGTTCCCGCAGGGCCGCGAAGCGTTGCTCCGGCTCGGGAACGGCGGGCAGGCACTCCAGGAAGCCGGCCAGGTCGCGCAGCCAGCCGTCACAGGAGGCCTGCCAGGCGCTGGAGGACCGCTGGCTGTAGATCTGCCGCGACACCACCACCCCGAGGATCACCCCCAGGATCGTCATCACCATCCGCCAGAACACGTAGTGCCACCAGGCGTCGCCGTGGTTCATCAGGCTCCCCGCCACCATGTGCCCGCCCACCACGAAGCCGCTGGTCAGGCCGGCGGCGAACCCGAACAGCCGCACCAGGGTCAGTCCCAGGAACACCCCGAGGACGCTGGACAGGCCGCCCAGGATCCCGGCGCTGATGACCACGGCGAGCAGTCCCAGCAGGGTGCCGATGATCCGCTCCCGCCCGGCCAGCACGCCGCCGCCGAGGTCGGTCTCGAGAATGATCAGCACCCCCAGGGCCAGGAACAGCCCCTCCGGCAGCGCCAGATGGTTGCAGGCGGCCACCACCAGCGCCAGCACTGTGCCGTTGCGCACGATCACGGCCGATCGTCCCGGAACTGTCATGGCAGTGCCGCCTGGCTTCGCAACCGGAGCAGCGCCTCATGGCAGGCGTCGGCGTCGATGGAGCGCAGCACGGCCGGCGCCCGAACCATGGCGACCGCGTGGCGCAGCGCCTGCTCAAGCGCCTCGTGCCGCTGCTGCATGCCTTCATTCGCCAGTCGCTGGCCTTGGGGACTTCGCAGCACGGTGCTGCGCACCGCGCAGTGGTTGCCGTAGGCGCTGATCAGCTCCTCCGCCCCGTCGTGGGAGGTTCCTGCCAGCAGGGCCTCGATCCGGCCCAGCAGAACGCGCTCACTCTCCTCCAGTCGTTCCAGCGGTGAGCGGAACCAGAACAGGCGTTCGACGGCCATGCCCAGCAGCAGCCCGAGCAGGTGCCAGCCGGTCCTGTCCACGACGTACCGGCCCCCCATCTGCTCGTGGGCTGGAACCGCCAGGATCAGGACGGTCATGATCACCGCATTCATCAGCGTGGCGGGACTCAGCCCCAGCCGGCGTCCCAGCAGCTGGATGAGCACGTAGCTGATCCCGATGGCGAGCCAGTTGTGCAGGGCCTGGGTGAGCAGCACCACCACGGCGCCCCCGAACACGGTGCCCACGATCCGCGCCCACGCCGCCGCCCGCGACGCCTCCGGTGTGGGCAGCAGACTCCGGGCGGCGCCGTAGACCACATAGAAGCCGTCGACCGCGTTGACATCCGGTCCGGCCGCCGCGTGGATGCCGGCTGCGAGGAACCCGGCGAAACCCACCTGCAGGGCGTTGCGGATCTGCTGGGGCGAAGGGGGACGGGGGAGCATCGAGCCGACGGACCGTGCGCCGCCGGGAGATCAGGCCCCAGGATGCCGGGCCTGGGTCGATCGGCATGGGCAACGGCCAGCGGCCCTTGTGCCACGAATGGATCCGGTGAGGCGTGGACGGTCCCCTTAAGCTGCGCCACATTGCCCCATGAGAGACCGGATGGAGATTCCAGGAGTCCCCCAAGAACTGGTCGGGCAGGACACCCTGGAGGTGAAGCCACCCGCGAAGGTGGAGATCTACACCTACCGTTTTGCGTCGGATTGCATTCGGGCCAAGGGTCTGCTGGACAGGCTCAGCGTCACCTACAACGAATTCATCATCGACGACGATGAAATCAACAAGGAAGTGATGATGAAACGCTCGGGAGGTCGCACCAGCGTTCCCCAGATCTTCATCGACGGCATCGCCATCGGTGGCTATTCAGAGCTGCAGAAACTGAACGCTGGCGGGGAGCTGGCCGGCCTGCTGCGTCTGGTCGCGTGACCGGGAACCGGGAGGCCCAGCTGTTCGTGGTCGATCCGATCACGCGCCTGCGGCCAGCCAAGGATTCCAGTGTGGCCCTGATGCAGGCGGCGCAGCGGGCCGGTCTGGCGGTGTGGGCCTGCACCCAGGCGGATCTCTGCACCGCTGCGGCGTCCGATGGCGCCCATCGCCCCCGGGCCTGGGCCCAGCCGCTGCACCTGGCGGAGATGGCTGCCACGCCCGAAGGCTGGACCGTGCCGGACCCGTGGTTCGAGGCCGGTGAGCCCCGCGAGATGCCCCTGGATCACTTCCGATGGATCTGGATGCGCAAGGATCCGCCTGTCGATGAGGCCTACCTTTACGCCACCCAGCTCCTGGGGATGGCCGAGGCGGTTGGGGTTCGCGTTCTGAACCGGCCGGCGGCCCTGCGGGCCTGGAACGAGAAGCTGGGTGCCCTGCGCTTCAGCCATCTGATGGCGCCCTCGATGGTGAGCGCCCGGGTGGAGCAGTTGGCTGCCTTCGCCGCAGGCTACGAGGAGGTGGTGCTCAAGCCTCTGGCGGGGCGGGCCGGCCAGGGGGTGGTGCGGGTCACGGCGGCTGCCCCCGGACTGAAGGCCTTGCTGGAGCTGGTCACCCTGCAGGAAACGTTGCCCGTGATGGTCCAGGCCTTTCTGCCGGGGGTCAGCGCCGGCGACAAGCGGATCCTGCTGGTGGATGGGGAGCCCCTGGGGGCCGTGAACCGGTTGCCCAAGGCGGGCGAATTCCGCAGCAACCTGGCCCTCGGTGGCGCCCCCGTTGCTACTGACCTGAGCGACACCGAGCAGCGCATCTGCGCCGAACTGGCGCCGGTGCTGCGGGCCGAGGGGCTGTTCTTCGTCGGCATCGATGTGATTGACGGCCGGCTTAGTGAGATCAACGTCACCAGCCCCACTGGAGTGCGGGAAGTGGAGTGGCTGGGGCGCCGCCCCCTCGCCGATCAGGTCATCGAGCGCCTGCTGGTCAGCTGAAGGCGGCGGCCAGCGGCAGATTGAGCTGCTGTTGCAGGACACCCAGCTTGAGGGCCACCTCCTGCAGCTCCCGCTCAGGGTGGGAGCCGCGCACCAGCCCTGCTCCGGCGGTCAGCTCCAGCTGCTGGCCCCGCAGGGTGCCGCTGCGGATGGCCACCCGCAGATCCGTGTCGCCTTCGGTGTCGATCCAGCCGATCGGCGCGGCGTAGTGCCCCCGCTCGAACGGCTCCAGGCTGCGCAGCCAGGCCATCGCTTCCCGCCGGGGCAGGCCCGCCACCGCCGGGGTGGGGTGGAGGGCTTCGGCCAGGGTGAGCGGTGCCTGACCCCGCAACGCGGCCGTGATCGGGGTGTGCAGGTGCACCAGGGAGCCGTGCCGGGCCAGGCGCGGCCGCCGCGGCCGGCGTGGATCGAGGCCCGCCTTCTGCAGCACGGCGGTGATCGTTTCCACCACAAGCTCATGCTCGTGGCGGTCCTTGCGCGACTGCAGCAGGTCGTCGGCCGGCTCCCCCAGGGGGGCCGTGCCGGCCAGGGCATCGCTGCGCAGCTGCCCCTGGCGCAGGGTGAGCAGCCGCTCCGGTGAGGCGCCCACCAGGGCTTCCCGCTCCGATCGCTGCCAGAGGAAGCGGCAGCTGCCGGGCTGGCTGCGGCGCAGGTGGGACAGCAAGCTGAGCGGATCCAACGGCCCGTTCAGCACCAGCTGCTGGCGCACCGCCAGCACCAGCTTCTGCAGCTCGCCACCCTCCACCAGCTCCAGAGCCCGATCCAGGGCGGAGCGGTAGCCCGCCTGCCAGTGGGAGCCATGGGCGATGCCGACGGGGGCGCCCTGGCCGGTCCCGGGATGTCCGGCCCAGCCCAAGGCCTCCAGCTGCT
Organism: Synechococcus sp. UW140; assembly: GCA_943372935.1. Taxonomy (GTDB): domain Bacteria; phylum Cyanobacteriota; class Cyanobacteriia; order PCC-6307; family Cyanobiaceae; genus Cyanobium. Next base: position 7,970 of record CALSAP010000009.1, on the reverse strand, counting down.
GGCGTGTGTCCCAGAGTTCCTCGGCCACGCTGCGGGCCGTGACACCGCCGCCGAGAGCACGCTGCAGCCGCAGCCAGCAGTGGCGGCCCTGGCGGCTCAGCTGCCAGCTGGGCAGGACCGCCTGCACCCCCGCCGCGCCGGTGCCGGCGTGCAGGGGGCTCTCGAAGAAGGCGAAGGCCAGCAGCACACGTGGCCGGGCCAGGGCAGGGCAGGGGCCCGATTCCCGGGCCAGGCGATTCAGGCTCAGGCTGCTGAAGCGCTGGGCCAGCTCGAAGCGGCGCGGACCGCTCAACTCCAGGCCGTTGCATTGACCGGCGGCGGCGATGCTGAGCCCCGGGGCACCGTCCCAGAGGAAACGGAAGTCGCCGCTGCCGCCCAGGTGGGGCAAGGCCCCGAGGGGGTCGAGGGCGGCCATCGGCAGGGCCAGGCTGAGCACTCCCTCCTCTTCCAGACGCCGGCTGGCGGCGGTGGCTGCCAAGAGCAGCGCGGAGAAGCTGGCAGGGGCCTGCACCAAGGGGCCGCGGGTCCGGGGCGGAAGGCTGCTCAAATGTATGGGCCTTTCCCCGCCCAACGCCCGCGGCCCCCATGTCTGAGCCACAGGTCGTCGCAAGCCGTTACGCCGCGGGGGGTGGGGCCGCCACTGAGGCCCCTTCGCGCGGCCGCCTCTGGCGGGCCGCCGTGAAATGGCCCATGTACGCCGTGGCGGTGATGCCGGTGCTGCTGGCGGCTGGCTGGCGGCTCGGCCAGGGGCTGGGCCTGCGGCCCGATCAGCTGCTGCTGTTTCTGCTGGCGGCGGTGGTGTTGCTGGCCTGGGAGAACCTTGCCAACGACGTCTTCGATGCCGACACCGGCGTCGACACCCACGGCAAGCCCCACTCGGTGGTCAACCTCACCGGCCGGCGCGACCGGGTGCTCACTCTGGCCAACAGTTGTCTGGTGGTCGGGCTGGCCCTGATGGCCCTGGTGGCCCTGCGCAGCAGCGCCGTGGTGCTGCTGCTGGTGCTGCTCTGCTGCGGTCTGGGTTACCTCTACCAGGGGCCACCGTTCCGCCTCGGCTACCGCGGCCTGGGGGAACCCCTCTGCTGGCTGGCCTTCGGCCCCTGCGCCACGGCCGCCGCCCTGCTGGCCCTGGCCCCGCCCGGGGAGGGTGCCGGCGGGGTGCCGTGGGGAGCGGCGCTGGTGCTGGGCAGCGGGCCGGCGGTGGCCACCAGCCTGGTGCTGTTCTGCTCCCATTTCCACCAGGTGGAGGAGGACGCCGCCCACGGCAAGCGTTCGCCGGTGGTGCGCCTCGGCAGCCAGCGGGCCGCTGCCCTGGTGCCCTGGTTCGTGGCCATCGCCTTGGCGCTCCAGTGGGCGCCCGTCCTGCTCGGCTGGTGGCCGGCCACGGCCCTGCTGGGGGCGATCGGCCTGCCGCCGGCTCGCGCCCTGATCCGCCTCCTGGGCGACGAGCACCACAGGCCCGAGCGCCTCGTCGGCAGCAAGTTCCTGGCCCTGCGCTTCCAGGCGCTCAACGGCCTGGGGCTGGCCGCTGGCCTGGCCCTCGGCCCCTGGCTGTCGGCGCTGGCCGGCCGGTGAACACGGCCCCCCCAGGGAAGGTCGGCCGGCAGGACCTGCTGCGGGTGGAGGTCCGCCCTTTCGCTTTCGTCCTGCCGACCGCGCTGGTGACGGCCCAGGGTCGGCTGGAGCAGAAACGCGGCTGGTTGCTGCGGCTGGAGACCGCCGAGGGAGCACTCGGATGGGGCGAGGCCGCCCCGCTCGATCCAGCCGATCGCCCGGCGGTGGCTGCGGCGATCCAGGGGCTGGGAACGGCGATCGCGTGGGGGGATCTGGAGCGGCTCCTGCCGGCTCTGCCACCGACCATGGCCTTCGCCATCGGGGCGGCCCTGGGGGAGCTCGAGGCTGCCAGGGGGGGGGGGGCCGACCCCTGGCTTGCCGCTCCGCCTTCGGCTTGGCTGTTGCCGGCCGGCGAAGCCATGCTTGCCGGCCTGGAGAGGTTGCCGGCCGAGGCCTGGATCCAGGGGGCCGTCGCAGGATCGTTGCCGATCACCCTGAAATGGAAGGTGGCGGCTGCAGGCGATGCCCTGGAGCGGCGTCTGCTCGAGAGGCTGCTGGTACGGCTTCCGGCCCATGGCCGCCTGCGGCTCGACGCCAACGGCGGCTGGGACCGCGCCACGGCCAGGGCCTGGGCCGACCGACTGGCGGCGGATCCTCGTCTGGAGTGGTTCGAGCAGCCCCTGGACCCCGCGGATCAGAACGGGCTTGGGCGGCTCGGCTGCCTGGTGCCAGTGGCCCTGGATGAGTCCCTGATCCAGCGGCCCGTGCTGCGGCGCCAGTGGGGCGGTTGGCAGGTGCGGCGCCCATCGCTGGAGGGCGATCCACGGGGCCTGTTGCACCAGCTTCGGCAGGGCGCCCCAAGGCTGATGATCAGCACCGCCTTCGAGACTGGCATCGGGGCCCGCTGGACGGCCCTTCTGGCGGCCTGGCAGGCCAGGGGCCCCACGCCTGTGGCGCCTGGACTGGCCCCGGGGTGGCTCCCCTCCCAGGGCCTGTTCGTTGGCGAACCGTCCAGGGTTTGGGAAGAGGCCAGCCGTCGCCGCGCCAGCCGTTGATCTCCCGCCAGGCCATGGTTTTGTTGAGGAGTGGGGTTGGAACGACGATGCCGAGCAGCGATCCTGTGATTCTCACTACCGGAGCCGACGCGATCGTGCTGGCCACCCGGCTGGAGGCCGCCTGGCGCCAGGGCCGGCTCGTGGGCCTGGCCCAGCCCCTGGAGCGGTGCATGCTGGAAGCGGCTCTGAGCCCTGATCCCTCTGCCCACCATGGGCTGGTCGGCGTTGGCCCGGGCCCGGGGGTGGTGGTGGGCAGCGGCGGCAGCGGCGGCGGCCGACGCTGGTGCCTGCAGCCCCTGGGGCACCTGCAGGCCTCCGCTGAAGCCTGTGGACGCTGGTTGATGGAGCTGGGCCTGGAGCCCGCCAGCTGTCTGGTCCTTGACCCGCTGCCGTTGCATCACGTCAGTGGACTGCTGCCGCTGGTGCGGGCCCGCCAGTGGGGAGCGGAGCTGCGCTGGCTATCGCCTGCACTGCTGCGACGCCCCTCCGACCTGGGGCTGGCCTGCCCCCTGCCGAGGGATCGGCCGGTACTGCTCTCGCTGGTGCCCACCCAGCTGCGGCGGCTGATGGCCAGTGCTTCCGGCCGGACCTGGCTGAGCGGCTGTGACGTGATCTGGGTTGGAGGGGCCTCCCTGCCTGGGGAGTTGGCCACGGCGGCCCGCCGTGACCGATTGCCCCTGGCCCCCTGCTATGGAGCGACGGAAACGGCGGCCATGGTGTGTGCCCTGCCCCCGCCGCGCTTCCTGGCGGGGGAGGAGGGCTGCGGGGACCCGCTTGTGGGTGTGGAGATACGGATCGATGCCGCCACCGGCGCTGTGGAGGTGCGCAGCGACCGCCTCAGCCCGGGCACCTTGACGGCTGGTGTCCTGTCGCCGTTGCCGTTGCAACCTCATGGCTGGTGGCGCAGTGGAGATGGTGGACGGATCGTGGGCGGTCGGCTGGAGGTGTTGGGCCGCCTTGACGGCGCCATCCTCAGCGGCGGAGAAACGGTATTCGCTGAACAACTCGAAGCACGGCTGTTGGCGGAGGCGGCCCGCCGCGATCTGCCCCTTGAAGCGGTGTTGCTGCTGCCCCAGGCTGATACGGAATGGGGTGAAAGGATGGTGGCCCTCGTGAGGGGGGGGCGACAGGCCCATCCCTCCGATCTGATCGGGGACTTGACGCTGATCGTCCAGGACTGGCCGCCAGCCCAGCGGCCCTGTCGCTGGGAGCTTTGTCCGTCTCTGGAGCCCTCCTCATCCGGAAAATGGCGACGGGGCCATTGGCAGGAGTGGCTGGCGTCCCACCAGGCCGATTGAATCGGCGCGGCGTGGAGTATCGACGGTTTTCTGGTCGAATTCAGCCAAAAGCCTTTGGCCGCCTGGCGGCAGGCCAATTGTTCTGTGCTTTGGGGATTCACCAATGGATTCCCTGTGCCACCCCTTCGGCTTGATCCTGTTGGTGGGGACTGTGACAAGAGAAATGCTGCAATGATGCATCCCCAGTTCTGTCCGAGCCCTGGAGTGGGGATTGGCAATGCTGGTCCTGATGGTGTTGGGAAGTCTGACGGGTTTCTCTACCATGGATGAACTTGCCCTTGATGGCTCTCATCCTCAGCAGCTGCTGGTGGCCTTGGGGCCGTTCCAGATTTCGCCTGGCTGTGGCCTTTCACCGTGTTGGGTGCAAGGCAGTTGTGGGCGATCCCCGGAGTTTGGATAGTTTCCTGAAACTCCAGCGGGCGAACTTGGGGCATGGGAAACCTCGGTGATGCCTCAGTCCTGTGCTCTGTGGCCCTTGCCCCCCCGCGGCTCTAGAGGAGGCGCTAGCATTGAGCTTTATGACGTCCACCAGTGTTCTGAGTTCAGTAACACTACGTTGAAATGTAGGCCCGAAATGGAAGCGAATGCAGGAATGGCAACTGGCTTTCAGTGCCATCTGGGGGCGTTGAGGCGAGTGTATTGAGGAGGTAGGGCGATGACAGCAGATGCGCTGAACTTTCAAACAAAATGCTAATCACGCTTGCTTCAGCAGCGCCCGAGAGAAGCCTGACAAATTAGTACTCTTCTTGGAATGTATTCCGATGACATCCACCGCAATCATTGATCCGGCCTCGGATTTGCAAACCTTTGTCCCAAGGACCAACGACCAGGATCCAGCTAGGCCCATGGTCTACAGAAGGCCCACGCGTCTGATGGCAGGTGCCTTTAATGCGGTTCAGATGGCCATGGCAGAGGCCTACATCAACGGCATGGAAATTCCAGATTCCATGCTTAAAGGAGTGGTTCATTCCTCTATGCCGGTTTTATTCCGTCATTTTCCAGGTTTACTGGCCCCCTATGAGTGGGTCTTGGAGGAATCAGATCAGTTGGCTGAGTCGTCTAGGCAGTTAATGAAAATTCAGTACGATCTCCCCCAGGAGATGCTGAATCGCATGATCGGTGACTGGGAACCGATCTATCCGAAGTACAGTACCGGTTACTGGGAAAATGGGGCCAAGGATCTTGAAGAGGCCCAGATGCACATGATCGACCAGATGATTGAGCGCTTAGGTATCGAAGATGGTGATCATGTGTTGGACTTCGGTTGTGGCTGGGGCTGTGTGCCCAATTATATTCTCTTGAAATTTCCCAATGTCCGTTTCACTGGGGTGAATCTCAGCCATCATCAATGTGAGTACATGAGAGCCAAGATGCAGGACCCTATGAGCCAGTTGAGCTCGGGGAGGTTCACACTCATTGAAGGCGATCTCAATGATGTGAATTTTCAGGAGAAATTTGATAAAATAATTTCGGTCGGAGTGTTCTGCCACGTCGGCAATCTCACCAAAGCCTTTCAGAAGCTTGCGTCTTTGCTGCGGCCAGACGGCAAGGTTCTGATCCATATCATCACGGTGCGAATTCCGAATAATATGTCGTCGGGATTCACCCATAAATACATTTTCCCCCATGGCCGCTATTGGAATCATGATGCCGTACCTAGTCACAGCAATGACCTGAAAACCGTTCAGCGCTGGTACATGAATGGAATTAATTACCATATGACACTTGCTGATTGGTTACGTCGGTTCGATGCTTCCCAGGACGTTGTCAGTCGCCTCGACTATGGGATGGACTATGCTAAATTCCGGCGTATATGGCGCTTCTATTTGTTGATGCTCGGCACCATCTTCGAGACCTGCGATGGTGAGTACAATGGTAATGGCCAGTACCTGCTGACCCACACCAGAGCCTGAGGCGAAAAATCTTGAGACCCTATTCAAATCTTACTGCCATCAGTTTCGCGCTGGCGCCGACAATGGTTGTCTGCAGTCACATAGGTTCACTGCTCCTTTTGTCCACTGGGATTACTGCTGGAGCCCTCTTGTGGGCTTCCAGCTTGTATCTGGTCCGCACACTCGCTACCACGGCGATCTACCACCGACTGCTCACTCATCGAGCCTACCGTGCACCTCGATTCGTGCTCTGGATTGGCTGCCTGATCGCAGCCTCTTCAGCCCAGTTGGGTCCAAGCTGTTGGAAAGCCCACCATCTTGCCCACCATCGCAACACCGATTGCGTGGGTGACCCCCATTCCCCCACCTTGGGCGGAGTGGGTCTCCGCTCTTTCCTGTGGTCTCAGATGGGATGGGTGCTATCACCGGCTATCTTCCCTGAGAAACTTCCAGCCGATGTGGAGGGCGATCCGGTACTGAGAGCTATCGACCGCCTGCATTTTCTCCCTGTACTGGCCTTGGGAGCCTTCTCGTACTGTTTCGGAGGATGGCTCTTTCTGGGAGCCTTCTTCCTGAGTAATACGTTGCAATTCCATGCAACGGCAACTGTTAACTCTTTGAGTCATCTCTACGGTCATCGGCCTTTTCTTAGCAATGATGATAGCCGTAATAATTCTTTTGTGGCTCTGTTCAACCTGGGAGAAGGTTGGCACAATCTGCACCATGCCTTCCCGTGTTCCTGTCGCCATGGCTTCACCGTGACGGACGGTAGAGTGAAGAGATTGCCCGATCCCACCTTTTCTTTCATCCGCCTTCTCTCCCGCTTCGGGCTGGCTTCGGATCTCCAAGTTCCCAGCGACGCCATGCTTCTGGCGAAGAGCAGTTTCATTCGTGGTGAATTGATTCAAAGCTTGTCCCCTGTCTGAACCGTTGAATGGCGTGACTATGGGGCCAATGGAGTATTGAGCTTTCTGGCTCCTTGCCATGTCAAACAAAGCCGGCAAGGCCTAAGGGTTGAACGTCACCACTCCGATTCACCCGTCAGATACTTGGATGAATCGTCTGCTTTTTGCAGTGGTCCGCACCATTCCCAGTTGGGTATTGATTCCTCTGAACCCTTGGCATGATTTGAACGATGACCAATATCCCCAAATCGACAAGATGCTGTTCGTCAGTAATTTCAACGGCACCTGGGATCAGTACATCGATGACCTTTGTTGGCATTCCTAATGAGCTCGATCTGTTCTGGTTCGGCAGCACCGACTATTTCTACAAGGCCACGCCCGGCTCGGCCCACCATGACATGAAGTCGGCGTTGCGGATGAGGGCACCCATTGATGTTCTGGCCAGCCTCCCTGCCACCGCAAGTTCGACTGAATCTGCGCGACTCTACGCAACGATGACAGCGGCTATTCAGAACAACTTGCCCTTCGTGAAGCTAGCACCGATCGCCAGCACCGACACGCAGAGGGCTGATGTCAACCGTGGCCGTCTCGCCGGGGTGTTCTTTACCGCCAGGGCCGTTGCTGAAGGCTCTTAGGGATAAGTTCCGATTCCTGAATTGCTGAGATGCCGAACTTCGATGGTGGCCTTTTTTTATCTGATGGCTCTGCTGCCCGATCAGATTGGTTGATGTCCAGATCCTTTGGGAGAAGATCGGGTGCTCTCCCATGTCCACGCCTGTGACGCGTGATGAGTGGTTGGCTCACGGCCATTCTCAGCCAATGCTGGGGCTGCACTGCCCACCAGTCAGCTCCGCCGAGCGATGGCGCCGCCGCCGTTGCTGGCCGGCCTGGTGATGCTGGTGGCAATGAGTCTTGGTGGGGCGGCTGGGCCTGGCTGTCGCTGTTCGTGATGGTGTTGGCTCTGGCCCCTTTCTGGATCTACCGGAGCGTGCTGGCGCAGGGGTTGCGGCCGTTCCCCACGGCTCCCCATACGGATCTGCCCTCCGTGCTCAAGGCCCTTTTATCTATAGCGCCAGTTCATCCGCTTCATGGTGCGGCAGCAGGGTCCAGGGCAGGATGAGGTGGACTGGTTTTTCTGGACAGGGTCCATCGTTAACCTGTGAAGCGGGGCACCGCCCCTGAGAGGGGGCTCCCACCCATGAGCAAACGCCGCACCCATAGCCCAGAGTTCAAGGCCAAGGTCGCCATGGAGGCGATCAGTGGCCG
>CALSAP010000008.1:0-128583 GCA_943372935.1 Synechococcus sp. UW140 | reverse complement strand
TTCTCCACCGTCGCGCCATGGATGGCGCAGAGCAGGGCACCGCCGAGGATGCCAGCCACGCCCATCATGTGGAACGGGTTCAGGGTCCAGTTGTGGAAGCCCTGCAGGAACAGCAGGAAGCGGAAGATCGCCGCCACCCCGAAGGAGGGGGCGAAGAACCAGCTGCTCTGACCCAGCGGGTACATCAGGAAGACACTGACGAACACCGCGATCGGGCCGGAGAAGGCGATGGCGTTGTACGGGCGGATGCCGACCAGACGGGCGATCTCGAACTGGCGCAGCATGAAGCCGATCAGGGCGAAGGCGCCGTGCAGGGCCACGAAGGGCCAGAGGCCGCCGAGCTGGATCCAGCGGACAAAGTCACCCTGGGCTTCCGGGCCCCAGAGCAGCAACAGGCTGTGGCCCATGGCATCTGCCGGGGTGCTGACGGCAGCGGTGAGGAAGTTGCACCCCTCCAGGTAGCTGCTGGCAATGCCGTGGGTGTACCAGGAGGTGGCGAAGGTGGTGCCGGTGAGCCAGCCGCCCAGGGCCAGATAGGCCGTGGGAAACAGCAGCAGACCGGACCACCCCACGAAAACAAAGCGGTCGCGCTTGAGCCAGTCGTCGAGGACGTCGAACCATCCACGCGTGGCCGGTGCACGCCCTAGGGCGATCGTCATGGGTGAAAGCGGTGCGGATGACCCGCAGGGCTGTGGGTTACCGGGGGATGGTAACAACGTTGATCCGCCCCCCGTGCCAGGCGACACGGGCTGAAACTGACGGCTCCGGCACGCTTCGCGGCAGGATGGCGGGCCATTGCCCTTTCGTCCCGCATGGCTTCGCCCGGCGTCGCTTCCCCTTCGGCCGACGAGCAGGTGCTGGAGCAACCGGTGCTCGGCTCCCGCCGTCTCTCCAACTTGCTGGTGGCGGCGGCCGTCAGCATCGGTGGCCTTGGTTTCGTGCTCACGAGCGCCTCCAGCCGCTTCGGCCGTGATCTGCTGCCCATCGGCCACCCTGCCGCCCTGGTCTGGGTGCCCCAGGGTCTGGTGATGGGGCTTTATGGGGTGGCGGCGCTGATGCTGGCCACCTACCTGTGGCTCGTGATCAGCATTGATGTCGGCTCGGGCCTCAACCGTTTCGATCGCGGGTCCGGCGAAGCCCGCATCAGCCGCCGCGGATTCCGACAGTTGATCGAAGTGGTCATCCCCCTGCGGGAGATCCAGGCGGTGAAGGTCGAGGTGCGCGATGGCCTCAGTCCCCAGCGACGCCTGGCCCTGCGGGTGCAGGGGCGTCGGGACATGCCCCTGACCCGGGTGGGCGAACCGATGCCCCTGGCCGATCTGGAGCTGGCGGGTGCGCGCCTGGCCCGCTTCCTGGGTGTCCCCCTGGAGGGCCTTTGAGATGGGTCAGACAGGCCATCAACGGCGCACGACCCCTGCGTCCCTTGGCTGGCGGCTGCTGCTCCTGGTGGTTCTGGGGCTGACGCCCCTTGGCCTGGCGGCCTGCGCCGCCGACAGCGGCAAACAACCACTGGGCTGCGAGGCAGCCACCACCCCCTGTTTGCAGGGCACGGCGGTGGTGGCCATGGAGACCAGCAAAGGACCGGTGGAAGTGAGCCTGGACGGTGCGGCGGCACCGCTCACAGCGGGCAATTTCGTCGATCTTGTGCGGCGCGGGGTCTACAACGGCACGGTCTTTCACCGGGTTGTGCGGGAGCCGGTGCCCTTCGTGGTGCAGGGTGGTGACCCCAGCAGCGCCGATCCCAAGGTGGCCCCCAGCGACTACGGCTCGGGCGGCTTCGTTGACCCCGCCAGTGGCGAGTCCCGGCGCATTCCCTTGGAGCTCAAGCTCGGTGGCAGCCAGGAACCTCGCTACGGCGAAGAGATCACCACCCCTACCGCCACCCGCCAGCTGGCCCTCACCCATGAGCGCGGCGCCATCGCCATGGCCCGCTCCAGCGACCCCAATTCCGCCAGCGCCCAGTTCTATGTGGCCCTGCAGGCGCTGCCCGAACTGGATGGCCGCTACGCGGTCTTCGGCCGGGTGACCAAGGGGATGGAGGTGATCGATCGCATCCAGCAGGGGGACAAGCTGATCAGGGCCCGGGTGATGGAAGGGGGCACGCTGGTCAAGAAGAAGCCCTGAGGCCCGCTCAGGCGGGGACGCGCTTGCCCTCTCACGCGGGGACGCGCTTGTCTGAGGCAGTGGCTTTGAGCAGCTCGGTGTTCACCCCCGAGGCCCGCTCCAGAGCCACCTTGCCCGTGCGGGCGATCTCCAGAATCCCGTAGGTCTCAAGCAGCCGCTCCAAGGCCACCAGCTTGCCCGGATCCCCCACCACCTCAAGGGTGAGGGCGTCGTCGGCCACGTCCACCACCTTGGCCCGGAAGACCTGGACCAGATCGAAGATGGCACCGCGGTTTTCCGCCGGCGCCGCCACCTTCAGGAGCATCAGCTCGCGCTCCACCGCTGGAATGGTGGAAAGATCGATCACGCCGAGCACGTTGATCAGCTTGTTGAGCTGCTTCGTCATCTGCTCGAGGGTGCGGTCGTCCCCTTCCACCACCATGGTCAGCCGGGACATGCCGCGGTGCTCCGCCGGCCCCACCGCCAGGCTCTCGATGTTGAAGCCCCGCCGGGCGAACAGGCCGGAGATACGGCTCAGGGCGCCCGATTCGTCTTCCACCAGCACCGAAAGGGTGTGCTTCATGTCGGGCTCGTGATCGGGGTGCGGCGGGGGAACCGGTGGGAAAGCCGGCATGGTCTAACCAAGGTACGCGCCAGGGGAGGCCTTCCCTTCAGCCCGTCTCCAGTCGCTCCAGCCAGCTGAGCACCACGCCATGGAAGGCGTCCGGGGTCTCATCGTGGGGACAGTGGCCGCAGGAAGGGACCACATGCAGGTCGAGGTCGGGTCGCAGCCGCAGGCACTGCCCGGACACCTCCACCGGCACCAGCCGGTCCTGGCCGCCCCAGACCAGCAGGGTGGGCCGGCCCGGCCGTTGCAGGAGTGCCACCGCGGTGGCCTGGAACGGCCGCACGGCCATGCCGATGCTCATGGCTCGCAGGGCCCGCACCGCCCCTGGGCGTCGGGCGGGCCGGGCGATCAGCCGTCGCAGCTCCTGGTCGCCGATCACCGGGCGGCGGTAGGCCGACTGGATGCCCAGGTCGAGCAGGGGGGAATGGGCCAGCAGCGGCACCACCAGCTCCAGGGGCAGGAGCCGCAGCAGGCCATGGATCAACGCTCGCTTCAGCCGCCGTCGCCACGGGGGGCGGCGCGGGGGGCGGCGTCCGGCCATCAGCAGGCTGGGATCCGGAAGGGGGGCCGCCACCACGGCCCGCACCCACTGGGGGGCGTAGACGCTGCAGGTCAGGGCCACCAGGCCACCGAGGGAATGGCCCACCAGCACGGCGGGCGTCTGGACCACCTCCGCCAGGAAGGCCTGCACCTGCCTCGACCACAGGCGGTTGTCCAGGGCCTGATGGCGATTCAGCCCCGGCTGGCTGGAGGCGCCGAAGCCGATCAGGTCGAGGCCATAGACGCACCAGCCCGCCGCCGCCAGGGGGCCGGCGTTGCGGCGCCAGTGGCCGCTGGCGGCCCCGAAGCCGTGCAGCAGCACCAGCGCCGGCCCGTCAGGAGGGCCCAGGCGGCGCCAGTGGCAGCCGTGGCCGCGCCAGTCCCACTGGGCGTGGTCCCCCCAGTCGGCTCCCTGCTGCGGTGCGGCTTCCCCGGAGGCAGGCTGGGGGTCGACGGACGACACCGATGGTTGCGGCAAGGACCCGGACTTGAGCGAACACCCTCACTATTGCGAAGGTGCCGCCGTCGTGGAGACCGGTGACGGCTTCTTTCGATCCGCCTCCAGGCCGGCCAGGGACTTCGGCGTGCTGCTGGCAAGGACCCTGGCCGCCGCCGGCACGGATCGGCCCGTGCGGGTCCTCGATGGCATGGCGGGCTGCGGCATTCGCGCCCTCCGCTATGGCCTGGAGAGCGGCGCTGCGGCGGTATGGGCCAACGATGCCGACCCGGACCGCCTGCCCCTGCTGGAGCGCAATCTTTCCCGCCTGCCGGCGGCGGTGGATCGGCAGCTGAGCAGCGCCACCGCCCAGCAGCTGCTGGCGGGCTGCCTGGTGGAGGGGCGCCGCTTCGAGCTGGTGGATCTGGATGCCTTCGGCTGTCCAGCCGCCCTGGTTCCCCTGGCCCTGGAGGCGGTGGCCTTCGGCGGCGTGCTCTACCTGGCCAGCACCGATGGCCGCTCGGCCACGGGCCATGACCGCCGCGCCGCCGTGCGCCGTTTCGGTGCCGCCGCCCGGGCCCACCCCGCCAGCTGGGAGATCGCCCTGCGCCTGCAGCTGGGGCTTCTGGCCCGGACGGCCTGGGCGATGGGACGGGGGCTCACCCCCCTGTTGAGCTTCAGCGAAGGACGGGCGTTCCGCACCGCCGTGCGACTGGCGCGGCATCCCGCCGCTGGGGAGGAGGCCCAGCTCGGTCTGGTGGCCCACTGCCATGGCTGCGGTGATCAGCAGGTGCAGAGCCTGCTGCGGCTCGGCCGCTGGCGCCCCTGCGCCTGCCCCGGGGCTGTTTCAGACCAGGGGGCGATCCAGAGCGGGGCGATCCAGAGCGGGCCGGCCCTGGCGGTCAGCGGCCCGCTATGGATCGGCCCCCTCCAGGATCCCGCCACGCTCGTGTCAATGCTGCAGCTGGCCGAGGGGGCTGGCGCCCATCTGGACCGGCCGGGCCGGCGGTTGCTGGAGCGGCTCCGGGCCGACCCGGCCGCGACGCCCCTTTGCTGGCCCTTGGACGCGATTGCCCGCCGTCTCGGTCAGGGGCCCCCGCCGTTGGCGCAGCTGGTGGCGGCACTGACGGCGGAGGGTTTCGCCACGGCGTCGAGTGGGGTGATGGCCGGCCAGCTGCGCAGCGAGGCCCCCTGGACGGTGATCGTGGCCACGGCCAGGGGGCTGGTGGCCACGACGGCTGCTAGATAGGTAGCCCGTTCCCCCTTGTCCGGGCCATGGCCTCTGAAATCTTCGGCACCGCCGCCATCTTCTGGGTGCTGATCCCCGTCGGGCTTGCGGGCGGCGCCCTGCTGCTCAAGCTCCTGAACGACTGAGCGCCGGAACCCGGCTCCGCGCTGGGACCGGACGCACCCTTAGGCTCAGCCCGCTTCCTTTGCAGGGGTCCATGAAGGTTCTGGTCGTCGGTGGAACAGGAACCCTCGGTCGCCAGATCGCCCGTCGTGCCCTTGATGCGGGACACACCGTCCGTTGCGTCGTGCGCTCACCACGCAAGGCTGCTTTTCTGCAGGAATGGGGCTGTGACCTCACCCGTGGTGACCTGCTGGAGCCCGCCAGCCTCGATTACGCCCTGGAGGGTCAGGAGGCGGTGATTGATGCCGCCACGGCCCGGGCCACCGATGGCGGCAGCGCCTACGAGATCGACTGGGACGGTAAACAGAACCTTTTCGCCGCCTGTCGGCGCGCCGGTGTGGGCCGGCTGGTGTTCATGTCGCTGCTGGATGCCGCCAAGCACCGTGGCGTGCCGCTGATGGACATCAAGGCCTGTACCGAGGCGTGGCTTGAGGCCTCCGACCTCGATTACACGATCCTGCGTGGTGTCGCCTTCATGCAGGGCCTGATCAGCCAGTTCGCGATCCCGGTGCTGGAGAGCCAGACCGTCTGGGTGAGCGGTGCACCGACGCCGATCGCCTACATGAACACCCAGGACGTGGCCCGTTTCGCCGTGGCGGCTCTTGAACGGCCCGAAACGATCCGGCTGGCCTTCCCGGTCGTGGGTCCCCGGGCCTGGATCACCGGCGAGATCACCCAGCTGTGCGAGCGGTACAGCGGCCGCGAGGCCCGGGTGTTCCGGGTGCCTCCGGTGCTGCTGGGTCTGATGCAGTCGGTCACAGGGTTCTTCGAGGCCAGCCTCAACGTGGCCGAACGGCTGGCGTTCGCCGAGGTGGTGGGCGGCGGCGAGCCCCTCACCGCGCCCATGGAGGCCAGCTATGCCGCCTTCGGCCTGGATCCCGCCGAAACCACCCGGCTCGACGATTATCTCAAGGAGTATTACGACACGATCCTGCGGCGTCTGCGGGAGATGGAGTCCGACCTCGACAAGGAAGCCAAGAAGAAGCTTCCCTTCTGAAGCAGCACCCGCTGCCAGTTCGTGTGTACTATTGCTGGGGTTTGCCGGCGGTCATGGCGATTTCCCAGATCAAGAACCTCCAGCGGCGGCTGGCCAACCTGGAGGAGGAGGCCATCGCTGAGCTCACCCGGGCCTGCGGCCACGAGCTCTGGGCCTCGCTGGGCTTCGATGCCTTCGACACCCTTGAGGATCCGGATCGCCGTGCCCGGGCGAATTACTACTACGGCCAGCTCCAGACCGTCAGGGAGTTGAAGGACGCCCTGGTCTGAGCAGCGCCGCCAGACGTTGTCGCTCCTGGGCACTCACGGCGCGCCAGGTGCCCGGGGCCAGGCCCACCAGATCCAGAGGCGGACCGCCATCCATCAGGTCGATCGCCGTGCGCAGCAGGCGCAGGGTGGGCAGCCCCACCGCAGCCGTCATGCGCCGCACCTGGCGGTTCCGCCCCTCGCGCAACTCCAGTTCCAGCCAGTCGGTCGGCACCCGCAGCCGGTGGCGGATCGGCGGGTCCCTTTCGGGCAGGGCCGGGTCCGCCACGGCCCGGGCCCGGGCCGGCAGGGTGCGTCGCCCCTGCACCATCACCCCCTGACGGAGGCTGTCGAGGGCCGGCGGGGTGATCACACCCTCCACCTGCACCAGATACCGGCGCCAGTGTCCCCGGGCCGGGTCGGTGAGCCTGGCCTGCAGGCGCCCATCGTCTGTGAGCACCAGCAGGCCCTCACTGTCCGCATCCAGGCGGCCGGCGGCATAGACGCCTGGTTGATCGACCAGCTGGGCCAGGGTGCCCCAGGCACTGCCCGGTTCCGGTCGGAACTGGCTGAGCACCCCGTAGGGCTTGTGGAGCAGCAGGGTTGTGGTCACTGCTCCAGACGCATCAGGCGCTTTCCCGGGCCCGCCAGAGGTTGACCACGCCAATCGAGATCAGCAGCAGGCCCAGATCCATCGAGATGGGAGGAAGGATCATGGGGTGGGGCCAGGGGCGCTCGGTCGGCCGACCCTATCGCTCCGGTCTCCCCAGCGTGTGAAGCGCTTGGGAGCCGGCACGGCCGGCGCTTAAGCTGAAACTCTGTTGTTTTCCTCAAGCCAGCCTTCCCGCATGATCGAAACGTCCGGTGTGATCGAAAAGGAGCAGGGCAACGGGTTCTACCTCGTCACCCTCGAGCAGCCTGCCGGTCACCAGTGCCTCTGCCGGGCGGCGGGCAAGCTCACCAAGTTCCGGATCAAGCTGCTGGCCGGGGACAAGGTGCTGGTGGAGATCAGCCCCTACGACCTGACCCGGGGCCGCATCACCTACCGGGAGCGCAATGCCGGAGCCACCGGCCCCAGGCCGGGGGGCAACCGTCCCGGTGGGCCCAGGCGCCGCTGAGGCGGGCTGGGGCTGCTCAGATCTCCAGCAGGCCGTCGGTTTCCGGACGGCGGCCGAGGTGCAGATCCCTGGGCACCATCAGAACGTTGGCCTGAAGCAGTTCGGGGTGATCTTCCAGGGTGAGCAGCCACTCACGGAATTCCTCGTTGATGGCGTAACTGTCTTCGAACAGCTCACGGCCATCAAGGGCGGCCCGGCGGGCCAAGGCCCAGCAGACCGCCACGGTCACCCGGCGATGGACAGCGGCATTGAGGGGACCATCCAGCGGGGCATCAAAACCGCCGTCCCGGTCGCTGGCGTCTCTTGGATTGTCCATCGGGTTGATCTCGGTGGAAGTCCTGTGGTGCCCACGTTGGCTGCTGGTGGGCACCTCGATGGTGTTGGTTGTCACATCGTTGCAGGAAAATCGGCGGCAAACGGCCAGATGCAGCCACTTTCAGGCCGATCCGCGCCCAAAGGACGGCAGCACGGGCCCGCTGATGCTGAGCATCCGGCCGGCATCGTCCGCGATGGCCTGCAGCGGCAGGCGTTGGTCGCTGGCCGGGGAGCCGGTGCTGCCGGGCACCGTTTCCATCGGGCGGGGCCGAATCACGTAGGGCTCACTCACGGTCCAGGCCCGGGCATAGCTGATCAGCAGGGGATCGGCCGGCGCGAAGACGTAGGACGGCCGTCGTGGGATGGTTTCCTGACCAGAGCGATCCCCGTCCATGCGAACGGCCCTGGTGATCGCCTGCACGAAGCGGCTGCGGGTGACCACGGTGGTCAGATAAGCCACCACCCGTAGTCGGGGGGCATCGAAGCCTTCGGCGCACATGTCAATGCTCACCAGCCAGTCGGCCTCCCCGGCCTGGAAGGCCGCCAGACGCTGGGCCGCCTCCGGATCCTGGGAGTGCACCAGGTGCACCCGGTCCCCTTCCTTGGCCAGCAGGTCGGCGATGCCGCCGGCATGGTCGATGTCCCGGGCCACCACCAGACCGCCGGCGCCTGGATGCTCCAGCCGCACCCTCTCCAGGCGGCGGCGGGCCTGCAGCAGCAGCCGCAGGGCGATCCCGCCCCGATCCCCCGGCCGGATGGCCCGGCGCAGGTTGCGGGCACGCCAGCTCTCCCGCTGTTCCGCCGAGAGAGGAGAGGTCTCGGTGTCCCGTCCGCCCTCCGGTCGACCGTGTTCGACCCAGCCATCCTGAAAGCGGAATTCCAGGGGGCGCACATCGCCGGCGGCGATCAGGGCCCGGGGCTCGACGCAGAGATCCGGGATAATGCGCTCGGCCGGTCCGTGCTGGTCGTGCATTCGCACCCGGCGACCGGAACAGAAGCCGAGGTTGTCGGCACGGAAAGGGGTGCCGGTGAGCCCGAGGCGCAGCTGGGCGCCGCCGCTGAGGCTGCTGAAGGCATGCCCCCAGGCGGTGGCTTCCGGTTCGAGGGGATCAAGGCCCAGGTGGTGCACTTCGTCGCCGATCGCCAGCCAGCGGCGGCCATGCAGATGGCCGGCTAGCTCCCGCTCCAGGCGCCGGCGGTGCAGGGCAGCCGCCTGGTAGCTGAGCAGCAGGCCCTGGCCGGTCGCCGCCGGAGGCGGCCCCCCCGAGGTCTCCCATTCCTGCAGGACCAGGCCGAGGCGGGCGGCGGCGCCGATCCACTGGCGGGCGATGGCACTGCGGTGGCAGAAGACCACGAACCGCTCCAGGCGTCCTTCCCGTTGCAGCTGCTGGAAGGCGAGCAGGGCTCCGAGGGTTTTGCCGGCGCCGGGACCGGCGTGCAGGAGCACGTCCTGGCCCCCGGGGCTCGCCGTGACCAGTCGGGCGCGCAGCAGCTGAATCAACCGGCGTTGCCAGGCCCGGGGCTCGGGGCCGCGGGGGGCACCGGGGACTCCCCGCAGGCCGCCATCACGGCGCAGACCCAGATCGAAGGACGGTGGCGCCATGGGCCGATTCTGCTGGGCTGGCCAGGGTCCGGTGGGCGTGTCCGCACATTGGCGCAAGGTTGCTTGCCGCCACGGGCGGGCCTGTCTATCGCGGATGAAGTGTGTGTGTGTGGCCCCGCGTTGGTCAAATTGCTGATTCCCAGGGAGACCGCTCCCGGAGAGCGGAGGGTCGCCGCGACCCCCGAAACGGTCAGGCGGCTGGTGGCCAAGGGGGCGACCCTTCAGGTGGAACAGGGGGCGGGCCAGTCGGCCGGCTTCCTCGACGCCGACTACGCCGCCGTGGGCGCCGAACTGTGGGACGGGGAGGCCGGGGCCTGGGGGGCGGTCGACGGGGTGCTGTGTGTGCAGCCTCCCCGGAGCGAGGATCTGGGCCGCTTACGTGAGCAAGCCCTGCTGGTGGGCCTGCTGGCCCCCTACGGCGCCACAGCCCTCGTCGAAACGCTCAACGGCCGGCGGGCCTCCGCCATCGCCCTCGAGCTGCTGCCACGGATCACCCGGGCCCAGTCGATGGACGTGCTCTCCTCACAGGCCAACATCGCCGGCTACAAGGCGGTGCTGCTGGCGGCGGCCGCCCTCGACCGCTACGTTCCGATGCTGATGACCGCGGCAGGCACGATCCAGCCCTCCCGGGTGCTGATCCTGGGGGCCGGCGTTGCCGGGCTTCAGGCGCTGGCCACCGCACGCCGCCTGGGCGGCGTGGTGTACGTCTCCGATGTGCGGCCGGCGGTGAAGGAGCAGGTGGAATCCCTCGGGGGCCGCTTCATCGATCCGCCGCAACTGGAGGAGGCCCCCGCCGAGGTGGGCGGCTATGCCCGCCAGGCCAGTGAGGCCTTCCTGGCGGCCCAACGCCAGCAGCTGGCTGACCAGCTGGCTTTGGCTGACATGGTGATCTGCACCGCCCTGGTGCCCGGCCGGCCGGCTCCCCGCCTGATCAGCGAAGAGATGCTCGATGGCATGCGGTCTGGCGCGGTGGTGGTGGATCTGGCCGTGGCCCAGGGCGGCAACTGCTTCGGCACGATCCCCGGGGCCACGGTGGAGCGCCGGGGCGTGCTGCTGATCGGGGCCGATGCCCTGCCCAGCACCGTGCCCAACCACGCCAGCGCCCTGTACGCCCGCAACATCGCCACCCTCATTGAGCACGTGATGGGCGAGGACGGCTTCCGGCTGGATCCACAGGATCCGATCCTGGATGGCTGTCTGCTCACCCACGCCGGCGCCTGCCGCCGGGACGACATCGTCGAACCCGCCGGCCTGTCCCCCATCGGAGCCCGTTCATGAGCCTTCTGACGCAGTCCCTCTGGGTGCTCCTGCTGGGCAGCCTGCTGGGGCTGGAATTGATCGGCAAGGTGCCCCCCACCTTGCACACCCCACTGATGTCGGGGGCCAACGCCATCAGCGGCATCACCGTGCTGGCGTCCCTCACCCTCATCCAGCAGGCCGGAGACAACACGGCCCTGCTGGTGATCGGAGCCCTCTCCCTGGGCTTCGCTCTTTACAACGTGATCGGCGGCTTCCTCGTCACCGATCGCATGCTCGCCATGTTCCGCCGCAAGGGTGACGCCCGATGACGTTCTCCATGGATGCGTTTGCCGCCGGCATCGACCTGGCGGCCGTTCTCCTGCTCGCCCTCGGCATCAAGGGCCTCTCCAAGGTGAGCTCGGCCCGCGGGGCCAACGGCCTGGCCGCCCTGGCCATGGGGCTGGCCGTGGTCGGCCTGCTGATCCAGATCCAACCCGATCCGGTCGCCTGGCTCTGGATCGCCA
Organism: Synechococcus sp. UW140; assembly: GCA_943372935.1. Lineage (GTDB taxonomy): Bacteria > Cyanobacteriota > Cyanobacteriia > PCC-6307 > Cyanobiaceae > Cyanobium. The sequence goes on along the minus strand of CALSAP010000008.1, from coordinate 117,424 downwards.
CCGGCAGCGCCGCCGGTGGCCTCGCCGGCCTGATCACCGCCCGCCGGGTGCCGATGACCGCCATGCCGGAAACGGTGGCCCTGTTCAACGGCTGCGGTGGCATGGCCTCCCTGCTGGTGGCCATGGGCGTGGCCGTCTTCGACACCGGTGATGCCGATATCGTCGCCCTGGTGTCGATCGCCGTGTCGGTGTTCGTCGGCGCCATCACCTTCAGCGGCTCGATCGTGGCCATGGCCAAGCTCCAGGGCTGGCTGGACACCCCCGGCTGGACCCAGAGCCGCCTGCGCCATGGCGTCAACATCTCCCTGGCGGTGCTCTGCCTGGTGTCGGCCCTGCTGCTGCCGGGCGATCCCGGCGGCCTGCCCCTGTGGCTGCTGATCGGGGGCTCCACCCTGCTGGGCATCGGCGTCACCCTGCCCATCGGCGGGGCCGACATGCCGGTGGTCATCTCCCTGCTCAACTCCTATTCCGGGGTGGCAGCGGCGGCGGCCGGTTTCGTGGTGGGCAGCCAGCTGCTGATCGTGGCCGGCGCCATGGTGGGGGCGGCGGGCCTGATCCTCACCCAGGTGATGTGCACCGCCATGAACCGCTCCCTGGTGTCGGTGCTCTTCGGTGGTGCCCTCGGGGCCAGCGCCGGGTCCGTGGGCGGCGGCGGCAGCGAGGCGGGCTACACCCGCATCACCAGCTGCAGCGCCGAGGAATGCGCCATGGCGCTGGAGCAGGCCGAGCGGGTGGTGTTCGTGCCGGGCTACGGCCTGGCGGTGGCCCAGGCCCAGCATTCCCTGCGGGAGCTGGCCAAGCTGCTCGAGGGTCATGGGGTGGAGGTGAGCTACGCCATCCATCCGGTGGCGGGGCGCATGCCGGGCCACATGAACGTGCTGCTGGCCGAGGCCGACGTGCCCTACGAGCAGTTGCTGGAGATGGACCTGGTCAACCCCGAGTTCCCCCGCACCGATGTGGTGATCGTGCTGGGGGCCAACGATGTGGTGAACCCTCAGGCGAAGAACGACCCCACCAGTCCCCTGTACGGCATGCCCGTGCTGGAGGTGGATCAGGCCCGCCAGGTGTTCGTCGTCAAGCGCAGCCTGGGGGCCGGCTATGCCGGCATCAACAACGCCCTGTTCGAGATGCCCCAGACCGCCATGGTCTTCGGCGATGCCAAGGCGGTGCTCAACGGCCTGCTGAGCGAGCTCCGTTCCATGGGCGTGGGCAAGACGAAGGTGGCGGCCTGAGGGAGGGCCGGGGTCGTGAGCCAACTTGCCCGCCATCTCGGACTCCCCCCTTTCCGACAGCGTTCTCCTTGGATCGGGGGGGATCTGCAGACCCTGAGGGACACCCTGCGGCCCCTGCGGTTCCCCCCTGATCGTGCCGAGGCCCTGCCGATCCCCCTGGCGGACGGCGATCAGCTGGTGGCTCTGCTGGATCGTCCGGATGGCGGAGCGCCGCTGGGTCTGGTGCTGGTGCTCCATGGTCTGGGGGGCTCCAGTGACGGCCCCGGACCGCGCCGCCTGGCCCAGGCCCTGGCCTCCGAGGGCTTCGCCGTGTTGCGCCTCAACCTGCGGGGTGCAGGCCGCGGCCGCTCCCGCGCCCGGGGCACCTATTGCGCCCTCTGCAACGACGATCTGGGGCCGGCCGTGGCCTGGGCCCGGCAGCTGGCCCCTGACCTGCCGCTCTACGGCGCCGGCATTTCCCTGGGGGGCACGGTGCTGCTCAATGCTGGTCTGGGCGGCCTGGACTTCGATGGCCTGGTCAGCGTCAGCAGCCCCCTTGATCTGGGGGTCTGCGCTGTCCAGTTCGAGCGCCGCCGCAACCGGATCTACCAGCGCTGGCTGATGCAGCGTCTGCGGGAGCAGACCCTGGCCGATCCGGGTGGGCTTATGCAGGCGGAGCGCCAGGCGCTGCTGGGGCCAACGCGTGCCCGCACGATCCGGGCCTTCGATGCGGCCATCACCGCGCCGCGCTGGGGTTTTGCCTCGGTGGCCGGTTACTACGCCGCCGCTAGCCCCCTGTCTTCTCTGCTCGAGGGCCGGCCCCTGCCCCCCACCTTGCTGCTCCATGCCAACGACGATCCCTGGGTGCCCGTGGGTCCGCTGCGGCAGTTGGCGGCCGCACTCCCCAGCCAGGCTGGGGCTGGCGCGGGCGCGGTACCAACGGTCGTGATCACGCCCCATGGCGGCCACAACGGCTTCCATGCCCCCGGCGACGGACCGGCCTGCTGGGCCGATCGGCTGGTGGTGGCCTGGCTGCGCCGCCTCAGCCGGGGGGAAGGGGGCGGCTGAAGGGGGTGCGGCGCACGATCCACCCTCGATGGGCTCCCCGCCGATCACATGCTGATGCACGATCCGATCGAGGCGGCACGCCGCCGTAGGTGAGGCCCTCCGGCCAGATCATCAGCACCGGCCCGCCTGTGCAGACGCGCAGGCAGTCGGCCTTGGTGCGCAGCACCACGCCCTGGGGCCGGCCGGGCTCCCGGGGAAGGGCCGGCCCCGTTCCCCCTGCTCCTCGAGCCGGCTGGCGGTTCGTCTGGCACGGCGATGTCGCGGAACGTTCGGGGTCGCTGAGGCGGCCGTCGTCGACCCAGCCATCCTGGCCCCGGAACTCCAGGGGGCGCCCGTCCACGGCTACGGGCACCTGGCGCGTCTGCACGCTTCGATCGGCAATGATGCGCTCCTCCAGTTCTACCCGGTTCGATGGGCTGGGGCGTCTGGCGGGGCGGAGGGCCATGGGCCCATCGTCGAGGTTGGCGCCGAGCTGGCTGGTGGAGGAGCGCCTCGGATTGGATGGAGATTGAGCTGGAGTGGCAGAACAGCAGCAGGCGACTGGGGACATAGCCAGCGATCCAGGCCAACGTGGTGCAGCCGAAACCTGACCATGGGCAGCCGTTTAGCCCAGAGTGTGCCATGACGCCTCAGTTTCACTGTCTGAGGCCCTTTTATTCCTGTGCAAGTGTTGTTCTCAACGGTCTGAATCTTGCGGTTGATTGCGTGAGGAACCAGGCGAACCTTCTGCCATGTGCTGGGCAAGTGCTTCAAGGCGTCACCTGAACATCCCACGAATCGAGTATGATTCATCCAAGCGAATTGATCAGGCCCTCCGCCAGGCTAGGCTTTCATTCGTGTGCATGTGCCTAAAGTGGCCCCTGTATGGAGTGTTCACGGGCTCACGTCATTGCTTTCGCGGCTATTGCTGTTACATCCTGGAAGCCGAATCGAAGCCCTGCGGATCATCGACTGCATTAAGAACATCGAAGCTGCATCAGCGATTCATGCCATCTGTTTCTGACCTGCACCTCTGCCACTGTGCAGACACGTCGGTTGAGCCGCATTTACCTTCCTTGTTCTGGTCCATTGCGCGTCACACGACCCCTCCACCGCCAACAATCCACTTCATCTGCTTTGGCTCGGACAGCGGCTTTCCAGAGCGTGTGGCCACGGAGGCTGCTCGCCATGGTCTTCCCTGCGTGACCTACTGGCTCGGCGAGCTGTCCGCGTCCCGCTTTCCCCATTTGCGCACCTACGACGTGGGCTGCCAAGGGAACGCTGCGGCCTTCTACGGACGTTGGCTCCTGGCAGAGCTTCTGCCATCCAGCCTTGATCGAGTGATCTATCTAGATACGGACCTCATCGTTCAAGATGACCTTCGTCAGCTTGTTGCCCACCTGCCGGAGGGAGTTGCAGTTGCAGCCGCGCCTGACATGCCATTCGCTTCCTGTAAGCTATCCACCTATTTCCTGTTCTATCGTCCCCATCTGAGGGCGTTAGGCCTTTCAACGCGGCGAGGTGAAATATTCAATACCGGCGTCCTCGTATTGTCACTCGAAACCTGGCGACGTGAAGCGATTGCCGATCAATTAATTCATGGGCGAGACGATATGCTGGCTAAAGGTCTTTGTTTGCGTCTCCAGGATCAGGACGTAATGAATGTGGTTTTGGTTAATTCAACTCATATTCTTTCACCTCTCTGGAACGTTACTCCACTCTACCTTCCCGCCAGCTTCCTCTCTGACCCCGGCCTTGACTCGGCAAAGATCTTGCACTTTGTTACAAGTCCGAAGCCTTGGATTGGCGATGCATGGACCACTCTTCCTGGCCAGGCTGTTGAGATCTATCTGCGTACCAAGGCTGCTGCCGCTCCAGATCCTGAGGAGTCCCAAAGGTGGTTGCAGGCCCTAGCCATGTACCACGATGTCACGGAAGATGGAGCAAAGATTCTGACGCCTCGCCGCAAGCGGCGCCTCCTGAAGATTCTTGAGGTAAACAAGGAGCCAGTCTGTGCCAAAGATTCGAATGCATGAGTGGGCCTGTGTATCCCAAGACAAGAACAGGTAAGTGTTTTCATTTCTGCGCAGAAGCCTTCGCAGAGGGGATGAGTTGCCCCATATCAGAAACCAAAGTGCAGAAGCCGTTGCCAGCGAGAAAGGAACCGGCTTGCAGACCTGCGCTACCAGGGCGACACCTGTCGTGCCATCGGGGTGGGCCGCCAGATTCTGAGAGGCCACGTCCCTTCGAGGCCCAAGCTGACGAGCTCGACGTTCGGTAGCCCCCTGGTGCTAGTCACAACGGTTGTCACGTCCTGGTGGCAGATAGTCCGATCAGATCACGGCTCAGATGGTTCGCCAGCACCTGGTCCGTCAGCGTGGATCAACGGGGTGCGCCTGAGAATCCAAGCTTGGATAGGCGTGCCGCCAAGGATGTGCTCCCGCACGATTCGCTCGATCCGCTCCGGCGTCACGCCTCCATACCAGATCCCCTCCGGCCAGACCAGCAGGACCGGACCGCCCCCGCAGATCCGCAGGCAATCGGCCTTGCCCCGCAGCACGATGCCGCCGGCTCGGGCCGGATTCTCTAGGTCCAGCTCCCGCACCAGCTGTTTGAGCCGCTCCCAGCTGGCGGCTCCCACGGCGGGATCCCCACACAGGGGCTTGCTTGGCGTGGCGCAGAGTAGTAAGTGATGAGCAATCGCCATGGCGTGGCTCAGCGAGGCAGGAGCTGGGCCATGGCGACTGCCTCTTTCACCGCCATCCGCGCCCAGCCATCGGCGGCCAGCACATCGTCCAGAGCCGGATCGGCCTGGAGGTCGGGCCGGTGCCTGTCGCAGACCCGCTCGATCAGCTCGGGGATGGCGAGGAAGGGAATTGCCTCCTCCAGGAACAGGGCCACCGCCTGCTCATTGGCGGCATTGAGCACCGCCGGCATGGTGCCACCGGCGCGGCCGGCGGCGTAGGCGAGGGCCATGCAGGGGTATTTCTCCCGGTCGGGGGCGCGGAAGGTGAGCTGGCCTATGGCGGTCAGATCGAGGCGGCGCCAGGGGGTCTCCAGCCGCTCCGGCCAGCTGAGGCAGTAGAGCAGGGGCAGTTTCATGTCGGGCCAGCCCAGCTGAGCCAGCACTGAGGAATCGGCCAGCTCCACCATCGAATGGATGATGCTCTGGGGGTGGATGACGATCTCGATGTGGTCGTAGTCGAGCCCGAACAAGTAGTGGGCCTCGATCACCTCCAGACCCTTGTTCATCAAGGTGGCCGAGTCAACCGTGATCTTGCGCCCCATGCTCCAGTTGGGGTGGCTGGTGGCATCGGCCACGGTGGCCTTGGCCAGGTCGGCGGCGGGCCAGTCCCGGAAGGCCCCACCGGAGGCGGTGAGCTGGATCCGTCGCAGGCCGGGCGTGGGGACACCGGTGGAGAGGCGTGCGGTGTCCGCCCAAGGGGTGCCCTGCAGGCATTGGAAAAGGGCCGAATGCTCCGAATCCGCCGGCAGCAGCCGGCTGCCGCTGCGCTTCAGCTCGGGCAGCACCACCGGACCGGCGGCGATCAGGGTTTCCTTGTTGGCCAGGGCCAGGTCCTTTCCCGCCTTGATCGCCGCGAGGGTGGGCAGCAGGCCGGCACAGCCCACGATGCCGGTGACCACCAGATCAGCTGTGGCCCAGGCAGCGGCGGCCTCCAGCCCTTCCGGCCCGCCCAGCAGTTCCGGCAGACGCGCTGGCTGACTGCCGGCGTCAAGGCGGGAGAGACGCTCGCGCAGCTCGGGCAGGCGCCCGGCATCGGCCAGGGCCACCGCCTCGGGGGCATGGCGGTGAATCTGCTCGATCAGCAGGTCAAGGTTGTTGCCGGCGGTGAGGGCCACCACCCGGAAGCGGTCGGGGAACTCCTCAACCAGTTCGAGCGTTTGCGTGCCGATCGAGCCGGTGGAGCCGAGCACGGAAAGGGCTTTCATCGGTACGGCCCGGAGCTGCAGGGCGCCAGTCTCCCATTGCCTGCTGCCGGCCGCCACACTGAAACCACTTGCGGCATGCTCCGTGCTCTGGCTCAAGCGCTGGAACTTCATCGAGCGGGCCCGTGTGGAACGGGAGCTGTGGGAGGCCTTCGAGCGCCGGGAGGACATCGAGGCGATGGTGGCCGGCTGCCCGGCAGACGACACCTTTCGCCAGGAGGTGTGGCAGACCACCCTCGGACGGATCCGCAAGATCGAACAACTGATGGCGGGCAAGGCGCCCCTGCCACCTTCAGATTCCTGAGCCGCAGGCGTTCGGATCTGCCCCCGCCCTGTACCGCTTGATGCCGCTGCCGCGCCGTGGGTTGCGCAGGTGATCCAGACACCGTAAGAAGGGTTTTTGGTCGGGACCTAGAATCCAATTACATTGGAGGCGACTGTTTTTGCCCAAAGCCTTCACCATCCTTTGGGCAGGTCAGCTGGTTTCAAACTTCGGAACCCAGACCAGCCTTTACGCCCTGGGATTGTGGATGTTCCAGCGGGATGGTCAGCTTTGGAGCTTCACGACGGTGGCGATCGTGATCCTGGTGGCCAAGCTTCTGGCGCTCCCCTTACTGGGTCGCCGGCTGGCGGGTTGGCCCCGCAGGCGCGTCATGATGCTTGCCAATGGCTTTGGCGGCTCTCTCACCCTGTTGCTGGCTCTCGCGTTTTACCGCCAGGCCGCGCCCTTTGGCTTCATCTTGGCGCTGCTGTCCTTGGCAGCCGTGGCGGAAGCCACGCTGGTTCTCTGTTTCAGCAGCCTCATCCCGCAGATGGTCCCGGTGGAGCAGCTGGGCAAGGCCAACGGCCTGTTCGCTAGCGGCGACGGCTTGGTGATGGCCATTTCCCCCCTGCTGGGAGCGGTCTTGGTGGGCATCGGTGGGCTGGCGGGAGCGTTGGCCCTCGACGGGGGCACCTGTCTGGTGGCACTGGCCTGTGTGGGTCTGGTTCGTTGGCCGAGGGCCGCGTTGGCACCGCTGCAGCCGCGCAGGGCCTGGGTGCCTGGCCTGCGGGCCGGCGTGACCGAGCTCTGGTCAGGGTCCCTCACCCGCCCCTTGCTGCTGCTGGGCAGCACGGTCGCCTTCACAATGGCGGCCTGCGAGATCCTCTTTCCCGCCTGGGTGCTCATGGCCAGCGGACCCGCCCGCCTCAGTGCCGGCCTGCTGGTGGGAGCGGGAGGGTTCGTGCTGGGGGTGGTCTGTTGGCAGAGGGTGCAGCGGCACCACTGGGCGGCGGTGCTGCTCTCGGTGCTGGCGTTTCAGAGTGTGATCCTGATCGGCGCCGGCCTGGTGGTGTTTGAGGGGCTTCCGGTAATCTGGTTTTTGGGACTTGCCGTGTTTTCCGCGGGCGTTCCGATGGGTGGGGCGGCCCTGCAGTGCCTGTGGCAGGTCTTGATTCCTCTGGAGCAACAGCCGCGCCTGTTTGCGGCGCGCTACGCCCTGGAGTGGGGGGCGAGAATCGCAGCGCTTTCTACCAGCGGCGTTCTGGTCGATCGGGTGCTTCAGCCAGCGATGACCTGGACCTTCTGGCCCGAATGGATCCGGCAGACGATGGGCTCCACGGCCGGGCGACCGATGGCGATCGCACTCTGGGCTGTGGGTTGGTTGTTGTTGGCGGTTCTTGTCTGGCAGTCGGAACCGATCAAGCGTCATGGCTTCCTTGCTGGGATGCGTTGACGATGCGGGTCCTGATTTTCACCTCCAGGGCAGGGACGGCCCATCAAGCGGCAGCGAAGGCGTTGGTGGAGTGGTTCGAAGCGCAGACCACAAAGGTGGAGATATCTGTGCTGTTTCATGAAGATACTTGCGCCTATCAGAATAACGCCACAAGGCTCTATAATTGGATTCAGGTGGAGGCTCCCTGGATTCATAAAATTTATTGGCGAATTGCGGAGGCTGAAGATGTCACCAAGCTGGGCACTCTTCTGATTGGGCGTCGCCGTGTTGTCGACGAGCTGCGTCAATTCCGCCCGGATCTGTTGATTTCCACCCACCCCCACACCAACCGAGGCCATTTCGATTTGGCCAAGCGTGTCGTCGGCCCGCAGTTGCGCTGCATCGTGTGCTGCACGGAAGTGGATGGCGGCTTCGGGTTCAGCCGCAACTGGGTGACCCAGGCCGCTGATGGCTTCTGGGCGATCACCGCTCCCGTGGCCGCGGAGGTGAAACGGCGCCGGTTCCCCCCGGAGCGCCTTGCGGTGCTGGGGCCGCTCCTGCAGCAGCCCTTTCATCAGGCGGAACCGGCCCCCCTGGCCCCCAGCGGCCCGCCGTTGCTGGTGCTCGGGGCAGGCTCCAACGGAGCCAGCAGCCATCTCGCCCTGTTGGAGTCCATGGTCCCCCTGGCAGGGCAACTGGAGGTGGTGGTGCTCTGCGGACGGCGGCAGGAGGCGAAGGACTCCGTGGAGCAGTGGGGCGCTCGTCATCCCGGCCTGGCGGTCACCGCCCTTGATTACCAGGGCCCCGAGGCGATGGTGTCACTCTACCGCCGCTGCTGGGCGATGGTCAGCCGGCCTGGTGCACGCACGGCCACGGAGGCCCTGCTGCTGGGCTGTCCGCTGATCTTCCATCACCTGGGGGGAATCATGCCCCAGGAGCTGCTGGCCCTGCGCTATTTCCGCAGTAGGGGACTGGCAACATCGCTCCATCACGCTCGAGATTTGGCCACAGTGGTGGGACGGTGGCTGTCGGACCCCGCGACCTATCAGGAGCTGCGGGGTCGCTACCGGGACGCGGCCTTGCTGTCGAATCCGGAAAGGATCATGGAATACTTGCTTCATGGTTAAGGGGCTTTCCGCGCTCCAGTTGGCATTGTTGGCCCAGAAGGCCCACGACCAACGCCAGCTGCTGCAGGCCGAGCCGATCGCCATCGTGGGGGTGGCTTGTCGCTTCCCTGCCGGCCTGGGCCAGCCCGATGCCGCCAGCCCAGACGCTTACTGGGAGCTGTTGGCTGGTGGAGTGGATGCAGTGCGGGAGGTGCCGCCCAGCCGCTGGCCGCTGGAGCACTACTACGACCCCACCCCCGGCACCCCCGGGCGGATGCATTGCCGCCACGGCGGATTTCTCGCTCAGATCGACCAGTTCGATCCAGCCAGCTTCGGGCTTTCGCCCAAGGAGGCCGCGGCCATTGATCCTCAACATCGTTTGTTGCTGGAGGTGGCGACTGAGGCGCTCGAATCGGCGGGGCTGGCACCGGCCCAGCTCAAGGGCAGCCGCACCGGCGTCTATCTGGGGCTCTGCACCAGCGACTACGCCTGGCGCCAGCTGCGCAGCGATGCCGACGACACCCGCTTTGACATGTACTTCGCCACCGGTACCAGCTTTTCGATGGCGGCCGGCCGGCTGGCCTATGCCCTGGGGCTGCAGGGACCGGCCCTGGCGGTGGATACGGCCTGCAGCAGTTCCTTGGTGGCGGTGGATCTTGCTGTGCGCAGCCTGCGCGACCGGGCCACCGACCTGGCCCTGGCCGGGGGTGTGAGCTTGCTGCTCAGTCCGGTCAACAGCCTCTGCTTCGCCAAGAGCGGCATGATGGCCAGCGACGGCCACTGCAAGACCTTTGACGCCGCCGCCGATGGCTACGTGCGTGGCGAGGGTGCCGGCGTGGTGGTGCTCCGGCGCCTGGCCGATGCGGTCGCGGCGGGCGATCCGATCTGGGCGGTGCTGCGCGGCAGTGGTGTCAACCAGGATGGTGCCAGTGCCGGCCTCACGGTGCCCAACGGCGAGGCCCAGGCGGCCCTGATCCGCCACACCCTGGAGCAGGCTCAGCTCGACGGCGACGGCGTGGATGTGCTCGAAGCCCATGGCACCGGCACCCCCCTTGGCGATCCGATCGAGATCAAGGCCCTGGCGCCGATCTACGGCCGGCCGGGCCGTGCCCAGCCGTTGCAGCTCGGGTCGGTCAAAACCAACCTCGGCCATCTCGAGGGGGCCGCCGGCATTGCCGGACTCATTAAGGCCGTGCTGATGGTGCAGCGGGGCCAGATCCCGCCCCATCTGCACCTGCGCCAACCCACACCGTTTGTGTCCTGGGAGCAGTGGGCGATGACCATCCCCACCGCCCTGACCCCATGGCCCCGCAGCGACCGGCCGCGGCGGGTGGCGGTGAGCTCGTTTGGGTTCAGTGGCACCAATGCCCACGTGATTGTGGAGCAGGCCCCGGCGGAGGCGTTGCTGCCCTGGCCGGCCAGCAGCGGGGCTGATTGGTTGCTGCTGTCGGCTCGCACCCCTGCGGCGCTGGAGCAACTGGCGAGCGCCATGGCCTCCTGGTTGCGATGTCAGCCGCCGCAGGCCTGGGGGGCGATCTGCGCCACCAGCCGTGCCGCCCGCGCCTCGGGCCGCTGCCGGCTCGCGGTGGGCGCCGTTGGCCCTGCAGAGGCCGCGGCCGCTCTGCGAGCCGGTGAGGGGCGCCAAGGTGAGGCCGCCAGCCATGGGCTGCCGTTGGCCTGGGAGCTGGCAGAAGCCACCGACCTGGCGGACGCTGAGCAACTGGCCGCGGCTCGTGATGCCATGGCGGCCTGGGCGGCGCTGGCGGTGGTGCCCACCGCCCTGGTACATGGCGACCAGCCCTCCGGCCTGCTTGCCCAGCTGGTGGGCCAGCCGTCCCAGCTGAGGCTGATCGCGCGCCAGCAGGCCGATGCGCAGCTGGCCCAGCACGGCTACGGGGGGTGTGTGCCGCTGGAGCCCCCCAATCTCGAGCAGGCGGTCAGCCTGTGGCTGGCCGGGGTCCCCTTGGCCTGGGGGCCGCTGGCGCCCCCGCCCCCGTGGCCGCGTCAGGTATTGCCCACCACGCCGTTTGAGCGCAGCGTCTGCTGGCTGGAAGAGGACGACACGGACCGCCTGCCTTCGCCATGCGACCACGAGCGCCGATGGCGTCCCTTGGCGGCCACGGCCGCCCAATCAGACGGAACCTTTGTGCGGGTGGAGGAGAAGGAACTGCAGGCCCCACCGGCCCTGGATCAGGCCTTCTGGCGGCGCTGGTTGCCGCGCCTGCAGCAGTCGCTGCAGGCGCCAGGCCCGCTGCACTGGGTCCTTGAGGCCGATGAGCACGAGGCCGGCCCCCAGGCCCAGGCGCTGGCGGCGCTGTTACGCAGCTGGCAGCGGGAGGCGGGGCCGGCGGCAGGCGGCCTGCTCTGGGCCGGGCCGGAGGGGCGCGATCTGGCGGCCCTCCGGCAGGTGGGCAGCCCGGCAGCGGGTGCCGAGTGGCGCTGGAATCCCCTGGCCGGTGCGGGCGGTTGCGCGGAATGGGTGGAGCTGGCCCCTGCTCCTGCCGAGCGCTTTGCGGCTCCAGTGCCGGCGATCCAGCCCGTGGCCACGTACTTGATCACTGGCGGTTTGGGGGCTTTGGGGCTGGCTACGGCTCGCTGGCTGGCCCAACGCGGCGCCCGCCACCTGGTGTTGGTGGCGCGGCGCCCGCCCAACCCTGCCCAGGCTGGGGCGATTGCCGAGCTCGAGGCGATGGGCTGCCGGGTGGGAAGCGAGCCGCTCGATCTGACGGATCCCGCCGCCGTGCGGGCCCTGTTGGCGCGCATCGCAGCCTCTGGCCTCCCCCTGCGCGGCATCGTGCATGCGGCCGGAGTGCTTGACGACGGACTGCTCACCAATCAGACCCCGGAGCGGTGCAGCGCCGTGGCCGCCGCCAAGCTTGGTGGCGCCCTGGCTCTCGATGCCGCCAGCCGTGAGCTGGCTCCTGCCCTGGAATTCTTCGTCTGTACGTCGTCGGTGGCGGCACTGCTGGGTTCCCCGGGGCAGGCCGCCTATGCGGCTGCCAATGGCGGCCTCGATGGCCTCATGGCCCAGCGGCGCCGCCAGGGGTTGCCGGGTCTCAGCATCAACTGGGGCCCCTGGGCCGGCGAGGGCATGGCCTCCCGCTCCCCTCAGCTGCTGAGCCCAATGCCGCCGGCCGTTGCCCTGGCCAGCCTGGGGCGCTGGCTGGCCAGCGCCGGCCCCCAGGGGGTGGTGGCCAATCTGCAACAGGGCCGGGAGCACCGCCTGGCCCCCCGTGCCCGTGCCTTGCTGGCCGAGCTGGAGGGCCTGAAGCCGCAGGTGTCGGGTCAGCAGCCCGATCCTCGGCAGCCGGTCGTGCAGCGCTTTCTGGCAGAGCTGCTGGTCGAGTTGGGCGGTTTTGACTCCACCGATCTGCAGGGCTACACCCGCCTGGACAGTCTGGGCCTCGATTCCTTAATGGCGGTGGAGCTGGCGACGGTGGTGCAGGCGGGGATGGGGGTGAGCCTCGGGCTTGGGGCGCTGCACGGCGAGCCCACCCTGGCCCGCCTGGCGGATCACCTGCTGGCCCTGCTGGCTGATCCCGAAAGCGCCAGCACCAGTGGTCTTGACCTGGGCGACGAGGCCCGGCTGCCGGAGACTCTCGCGGCGGCCCTCGGCGAGCCGGCCTCCTTTGGCCTGGCCTCAGCACCAACCTCGCCCCCCGAAGCGATCCTGCTCACCGGCGCCACCGGCTTTCTGGGCGCCTTTGTGCTGGCCGATCAGCTGCGGCGCCACCCCGGACTGAGCGTGTATTGCCTGGTGCGCGCCGATGGGCCTGGCGCCGCCAAGGCGCGGGTGCGCGCCAACCTTCAGCACTACGATCTCTGGCAACAGGGCGATGAAGCCCGCATTGTGGGCGTGCCGGGTGATCTGGCCAAGCCCCACCTGGGTCTCGACGCCGCTACCTGGACCGTATTGGCCAAGCGGCTTGACGGGATTCTCCACAACGGGGCCCAGCTCAGTTACGTGGCCCCCTACGGCCAGCTCAAGCCACCCAATGTGAACGGCACCGTCGAAGTGCTGCGACTGGCAACTGGGTTGGGCACGAGGGCCATCCCCGTGCAATTCATCTCCAGCACCTCGGTCTATGAGGCGGAGGCCTACCGGGGTCGGAGCATCAGCGAAACCGATGACGTGGCGGCCTGGGAGGGGATCCATCTGGGCTATTCCCAGACCAAGTGGGTGAGCGAGCGCCTGGTGCTGGCGGCGGCGGCCAGGGGGTTGCCGGTGACCGTGTATCGCCCGCCCCTGATCGGCGGCCACTCCCAGAGTGGTGCCTGGCATCAGGACGACTTCCTGCATCGCTTGGTGCGGGGCATCCTGGCGCTGGGGCAGGCTCCCGATCTGGCCCTCGAGCTCGACCTGGTGCCGGTCGATTACGTGGCGGCGGCGATCGGCGCCCTGGGCTGGCGGGCTGCTCCCCTGGGTTTTCATGTGCACCTGCACCACCCCGAGCCCGTGCGCTGGGCCGACCTCCTGGGTGGCCTGATCGCCGCGGGCGCCCCCCTGCAGACGGTGCCCCTGGCTGCGTGGCTGACGGCACTGGCCCAACAGCCCAGCAACCCGCTCTACCCCCTGCAGCCCTTCTTCAGCCAGCGTTGGGGCGCCGAGCAGCTCACCTATCTCGAGCTCCAGGCCCCCGAGCGGAAGGCTCGCCCCAGCTGCAGGCTCACCTGTGCTGCTCTTGAGCCGCTGGGGGTGCTGTGCCCCCCCCTCGAGGCGTTGATCGGCCTCTATGCCCGCACCTTTCTGAGCCCATAAGACGGCTGCCCCGCTTTGATGAGCCCCAACACTTGCCGCTATCGCTCCGGGCTGCGCCACTGGCAACCGCTGCTGGCCAGCAACGCCCTGGGCCGCAAGCCGCTGACCCGCACCCTGGCGGGGGAACGACTGGTGTTGTTCCGCACCAAGAGCGGCCAGCCGGCGGCCCTGGCGGCCACCTGCCCCCACCGGCGGATGTCGCTGGCGGTGGGTCGGGTGCTGGGTGAGGAACTGGTGTGTGCTTACCACGGTTGGTCGTTTGATGCGGCCGGCGCGATTCGCTGCCCGCTGATGGCGGGCCATGGGCTGCGGCACAAAGCCTTCGCGGTGCAGGAGGCCCATGGACTCGTCTGGGTGCGGCAGCCCAGCGGGGGCGAAGCACCGCCGCTGCCCAGCTGGAGCACGGACGGCCTGGTCCTGGCGGGCAGCACCGTGCACACCGTGCCGGCTCCGCTGGAGCTCACCCTCGACAACTTCACCGAGGTGGAGCACACCAGCAGCATTCACCAGGTGTTCGGCTTCACCGAGCCGGAGGCGATCCAGCACCGCCTCGAACTGGAGCCCGCCGCGACCCGGGTCTGGAACAGTGGCCCCCAGAAAGGCTTCCCGCCGCTTTTCAATGGGTTCATCGACATCCGCCCCGGCGACACCTTCGCTAATGACTGGATCACCACCTTTGCTCCACTGCTGACGATCTACGACCAGACCTGGACCAGCCCCCGGGGACAGCGGCGTCGCTTCCGACTCCTGGTGGTGATGTTCTTTCTGCCGATCGACGACCAGACCAGCCAGCTCACCACCTTGGTGTACTCACCCAAGGTGCTGCCGGGTCCGCTGCACGGCCTCCTGGCGGCGCCGATCATCAGAGCCGTCACTGCCCACGAGCTGCATCTGGATGTCTGGGCCCTGGCCCAGCTGGCCGACTTCAGCACTGAGCTCACCCCTGGCACGCTGGGGCCGCTCGATCGAGTGCTGCTGGAGAACCGGCGCCGGCTGCGGCCCAGCTACCTCGAGCTGTAGCGGCCTGCCATCGTGCTTTCTGTGACCGTTTCACCCCGCACCCGTGAGATCTTCTGTGAGACCCTAAAACCAGGAACCCTCACTGCCGGCAATGTGCTCTGTCTCTTCGTCGGTTTCAGCCGGTATGGTGCATCCGCATTAGTTCTACAGCCTTGAGCAGCACGGCCCCGGCCCCTCATGAGCCGATTGCCATCGTTGGTATGGGCTGCCGACTGCCGGGAGGGGTGGATTCACCGGCTGATTTCTGGCAGCTGCTTATCCAGGGTCGGGATGCGATCTCCGAGGTGCCAACGGACCGTTGGGACCTGGCGCTTCATTTCGACTCCGATCCCCAGCGCCCACTGCATCAGCACGTCCGGCATGGAGGGTTCATCGAAGGCATCGACCAGTTCGACGCGGCCTTCTTCGGCATCTCGCCCCGGGAGGCGATCTGCATGGATCCGCAGCAACGACTCCTGTTAGAGGTAGCCTGGCGGGCCCTTGAAGATGGCGGCCAGCCCCTAGAGGCGATGCGGGGCCAGGCGGTTGGGGTGTTCGTAGGGATTTCCACCTCGGATTACAGGGATTTGCTGTGGATTTCCAAAGAAGGCTTTGCCGTTCCCGACAACGAGCCCTTCCTGTTGTCTGGCAACACGGGCTCGATCGCGGCGAACCGGCTCTCCTATTTCTTTGATTTCAAAGGTCCGAGCTTTACCGTTGACACCGCCTGCTCCTCCTCCTTGGTGGCGGTGCATCTCGCCTGCGAGAGCCTCTGGCGTGGCGAGTCGATGGAAGCCCTGGTGTGTGGCGTTCAGGCCCTGATCAGCCCTGGCATTCAGAGTAGTTTCTGCAAGGCCGGCCTGCTGTCTCCAGATGGTCGTTGCAAGAGTTTTGATGCCAGCGCCGATGGCTATGTGCGCTCGGAAGGGGCCGGGGCGGTGTTGCTCAAGCCCCTCTCAGCGGCACGGGCCAACGGTGACGCGATCTACGCGCTGATCCACGGCACGGCGATCAATTCCGACGGCCGCAGCAACGGCATGGTGGCCCCCAACCTGCGCGCCCAGGTGGCTTGTGTGCGCCAGGCCTTCCAGAGGGCCGCCATCGATCCAGCCGCCACCCAGTATGTCGAAGCCCATGGCACGGGAACGCGCCAGGGTGATCCGGTGGAGTTGCGCGCGCTGGGCACCGTGCTTGGCGAAGGCCGGCCCAGCGACCAGCCCTGCAGGGTGGGCTCGGTGAAAAGCAACCTGGGCCATGGCGAAACCGTTGCGGGCATCACCGGGCTGATCAAGGCCGCCCTGTGCGTCCATCACCGTCAGATTCCTGCCAGCCTCCATTGCCGGACCCCCAATCCAGCGATCGATTTCATCGGGCTGAAGCTGAAGGTTCAGACCGAACTGGAGCCATTCCCGCAGGCGGATCAGCCCGCTGTGGTAGGGGTCAGTTCCTTCGGGTTCGGCGGCACCAACGCCCATGTTGTGCTGGCAGAGCCGCCCGAGCCTTCAGCGGCGCCGGCCTTGGCCATGCCTGGGGCAGCCAGGCCGCTGCCGCTCCAGTTGCTCTGCCTCTCGGCTCACTCCGAGGCGGCCCTGCGGCAGAAAGCCGACGACCTGGCCAACCTCCTGCGGCAGCAGCCGGGTCTTCCGCTGGTTGATGTCTGTGCCACCGCCAACCAGCGGCGCAGTCAGCTCGCCCGCCGGCTGGTTTGCCTGGCCTCGGATCAGGCCAGTCTGCTGGCGCAGCTCGATGGCTTCGCCGCCGGCGAGGAGCCCCTCGGGATCAGCTTTGGCCAGGCCGCTCGGCGCCCCGGCAAGCTCGCTTTCCTGTTCACCGGCCAGGGATCCCAGACCCTGGGCATGGCCGAAGGGCTGCTGCGTCACCATCCCGTCTTCCGGGAGGCGTTCGAGGCTTGCACCCGGGTGCTGGATCCGTTGCTGCCTCAGCCCCTTGCCGAGGTGCTCTACCCAGCCGCCGGGAGGGAGGAGGCCGCCGCCCATGCACTCAACCAGACCCGCTACACCCAGCCGGCCCTGTTCGCGGTGGGCTACGCCCTCGCCCAGCTTTGGCATAGCTGGGGAATTCGTCCCGATCTGCTGATGGGCCACAGCGTCGGCGAAGTCGTGGCCGCCCATCTGGCGGGGGTGTTCAGCCTCGAGGACGCCTTGAGGCTGGTGGTGGCGCGGGGACGGCTGATGCAGGAGCTGCCCCCCGGTGGCGGTATGGCGGCCCTGCTGGCCACGGCTGACCAGCTGGACAGGTTGTTGCAGGAGCATCCCCAGCTCACGGTCGCAGCAAGCAACGGGCCCGCCAACTCCGTGCTCTCGGGGCCTCTCAAGGCTCTGGATCGCCTGGAGCTCCAGGCCCAGGGCCAGGGCCTCGCGGTTCACCGCCTCGCTGTGAGCCATGCCTTCCATTCCCCGGCCATGGCACCGATGCTCGACGCCTTTGAGCAGGAGTTGCTCCAGATCCGATTCCTGCACCCCCGCCTGCCCCTGGTCAGCAATCTCACCGGCCGGCTGGCCGGCGAGGAGATCGCCAAGCCCTCGTATTGGTGTGATCACCTGATCCGTCCGGTGCAGTTCGCGCGAGGGATGGACTGCCTGGCGGCCCAGGGAGCCTCGACCTTCCTGGAGATCGGGGCCCGCCCCACCCTTGCCGGGATGGGCCGCCACTGCTTACCGGATCCCGCCCTGGCCTGGTGGCCCAGCCTGCGGCCCGGTCAGGAGGATGTCCAAGTCATGCTCACCAGCCTGGCCCAGTTGCACCTTCAGGGCCACCGGGTCGATTGGATCGGTTTCCACCGCCCCTTCCCCCACCGTTGGGTGGATCTGCCTGGATACCCGTTCCAGCGGCAGCGGTTCTGGTGGCCGGTGCTGGGCCAGTCGAAGGATCCAGCCAGCCTCTGGCTGGATCAGATCCTGGGGTCCCCGGCCCAGCTGGCGGCACGGAGCGGTGGTGTCTTGGCGGGATCCGCCCCCCGCGCCGAGGCTGAGGGGCGGCTGCGCCAGCTCGACCTTCCCGGCGGCCGGGAGCAGCGCTTCGAGACCGTGCTCAGCGCGACTCAACCGGCCGACCTGGCCGACCATGCCCTGCGCCGCCAGGTGGTTTTTCCCGCCGCCGGTTTCATCCTCCTGGCTTTGCAGCAGCTTCAGCAGCAGGGCAGACCGCTGGCCATCGATGGGCTGGAGCTGGAGCGCAGCCTCAAGTTGCGCCAGGCTCCGGTGCGGCTGCAGATGGTGATCTGCGAGGAGGTTGCACTCCCGGCAGGAGAGAACCCACGCCAGACGAGCCTCGGTTTGGCGTTTTACAGCCTCGAAGTGTCCCAGGGAGGGGCTGAGGTTGGCGATGGAGGATCGCCATGGAGATTCCATGGAGGTGGTCTGCTGCCCGGTTCAGGCGAACCGAACCCAGCACCGTTCGAGCCCTGTGAATGCCCGGCCACAGCGATGGCCGTAGAGCTGGAGGGCTTCTACGCCGCCCTGGAGCGCATCGGCCTGGTGTACGGACCCAGCTTTCGCGGGGTGGTCGGGCTCCGGCAGGAGCAGGGCCGGGCCTGGGCCGAGCTGGAGCGCCCTCCGGGGGCCAGGGACTGGGCCCTGCTCGATGCCTGCCTCCAGGCGGTGGCTGCCACGCTTGATCCGGCCGCGGCGGCCGGTCAGGTGTTCCTTCCCGTTGGCTGCGCCCGCCTCCGGTTGGCCGGCTTGCCGCTGCCTGATCGGTTGCAAGCCCAGGTGCGGCTGATCCCCAACGACGATCCTGCTTTCGTTCAGGCCGACCTGCTGCTGCTCGACCCGTTGCTTACCGGGCAGGAGGCCCTGATCGGCTGGCTTGGCGGTTTCAGGCTGCGCCGTCTGCCGCGCCAGGCTCTGGATTGGCTGTTCCCCCTGCCAGAGGAGCCAGGCTCCCGTGCCGACAATCCGGCTAACTGGTTGTTCGAAAGTCTTTGGAGCAGCTTGCCACCGGAGCCACAGCTGTCACCACTGCCGGTGCCGGTTCGCCCGCCCCAGAGTGCCTGGCTGGTTGGAGCGGGCGAAGACCAGGCCTGCTCGTTTCTGGCCTGGATGGCCCAGGCGGATGCGCTGGCAGGCCGGGTAGGCCTTGGGGAGCCGCTGCCAGACCAGGGTCCGGTGCTGTTCTGGCCGGATCTGCGCAGCATGTCCCTACAAGCGGCGCTGGAGTCGCTGCTGGTTCTTGCCCAGCAGCTCGGCAGCGACCCGAAACGCCCCCCTCAGCCTCGCCGGGTGCTGCTGGTGCTGGAGGGGGATGGCCCCGCCCAAAGTGCTCTGGCCGCCTTCAGCAAATCCGCTGGCCTGGAGCAGGGCTCGCTGAGTTGGGGCCGGCTGTGGCTGCCGGAGGATCGGGCCCTTGCTCCTGGCCAGGACGACTGGCCGCTGCTCTGGGGGCTGGCCGAGCAGGAAGCAGCGATCGCCTGGCAGAACGGAGCTGCCCACTGCGAGCGCCTGAGGCCCCTCCATCCCGAATGCTTCCGCTGGGGGATTGGCTCGTTCGGGATGCTCGAAACCCTTCAGCTGGAACCCTTACCTCTCCAGGAGCCCGCCAAGGGAGAGGTGTTGGTCGCTGTGGCGGCCACCGGCCTCAACTTCCGTGATGTGCTCAATGCCCTTGGCCTGCTGCGCGCCTATGGCCTCCAGTTGGGTCTCGACGAGGAAGCCCAGGTGCCCTTCGGCGGCGAGTGCGTCGGCGAGGTGCTGGCCATCGGTGAGGGGGTGGCACCGGAGCTGATCGGCCAGACGGTGGTGGCGGCTCTGGCGGTAGGCAGCCTGGCCAGCCACGTCTGCTGCCGTGCCGAGCTTGTGGTGCCTTTGCCAGCGACCATGGACCCGGCGGTGGGCGCCAGCGTGACCACCGCCTTCCTCACTGCCCAGTACGGCTTGGCGGAGCTCGCTGGGCTGCAACCCGGCGAAACGGTACTGATCCATGCGGCCGCCGGCGGTGTGGGCCAGGCGGCGCTGCAGGTGGCCCGCCGCTGCGGCGCCAGGGTTCTGGCCACGGCCAGCGCCACCAAGCACGAAGGCCTGCTGGCCCAGGGGGTGGAGGCGGTCTTCGATTCCCGCAGCCTGGCCTTCGCCGACCAGGTGCTGGCCCACACCGGTGGCCGCGGCGTGGATGTGGTGCTCAACAGCCTCAAGGGGGAGGCGGTGGCGGCCGGCTTCCGTGCCCTGGCGAGCGGTGGACGCTTCATCGAGCTGGGCAAGATCGAGATCTGGAGCCGCCAGCAGGCGCTGGAGCAGCGCCCCGATGCCCGCTATCTGCCGTTCGATCTCCTGGAGGTGGCGGCGGCGGCGCCAGGGCTGGTGCGTGGGCTGCTGCTGGAGCTGCTCGAGCAGCTGGGCAACGGCCAGCTAACCCCATTGCCGATCACCGTGTTTCCCCAGGAGCGCTGCGTCGACGCCTTCCGGTTGATGGCCCAGGCCCGCCACATCGGCAAGGTGGTGATCAGCCAGCCCCCGAGGCCGCCCGCCCTGACCATCGACGCCGAGGGGGCCTACCTGGTGAGTGGGGCCCTCGGCGGCATCGGCCGGCAGCTGCTGCCCTGGCTGGTGGAGCAGGGGGCGAAGGAGCTGGTGCTGGTGTCCCGCTCGATCGGAGATCCCCCAGCGGCGGCACTGGCGCTGCTGGAGCACCTGGAGCGCCAGGGGGTAGTGCTGCATCGACTGGCGATCGATCTGGCGGCGGCAGGGGCCAGCGACCGGCTGCGGCTCGGCCTCGCCGGCTTGACGCGCCCGTTGCGGGGGTTCTTCCATGCGGCCGGCCAGCGCGACGACGGCTTGATTGAGGGGCTGACGCCGGCGCGGCTGGCGGCGGCTCTTGCCTTGAAACACAATGGCTGGCAGGCGATCGAAGCGGCCCTGACGAAGCAGCCCCTCGATTTCGGCGTGGCCTTCTCCTCGATGGCCTCGTTGCTAGGTTCCCCCGGCCAGAGCAGCTATGGCGCCGCCAACGGTGCGTTGGATGGGGCATGCCGCACTGCTCCAGGCCACCGCCTGGCGATCCAGTGGGGACCCTGGCAGGGGGAGGGGATGGCGGCGGCGATGACCGAGCGGGATCATCTGCGCTGGAAGGCACTTGGCGTGGGTCTGCTGCCACAGGCGGGCGCCCTGGCGGCCTTGGATACCTTGCTGGCCAGGAGAAGCCGCGGCACCGTGGCGGTGCTCTCCAACAACTGGGAACGCCTGGCCAGCAAGGCAACGCCTGCGCAGCGGGCCTTCCTGGCCCCCCTGCTGGAGGGCGGAGCGGAAGGCAGGTCAGCGGAGTCTCGGGGTGGCCCGCCAGCCCTGTTGGCCGTGCTGCAGGCCACCCCGAGCCTGGAGCGCCCGGCGGTGCTCAGACGGTTCGTGCAGGAGCAACTGGCCAAGGTGATGGGACTGGCCGAAGCGGAGCAGATCGATACCTCCGAACCACTCTTCAACCTGGGGCTGGATTCTCTGATGGCGCTGGAGTTCAATGAGTTGCTGGAGACAAACCTGGGCGTTTCGCTATCGGAATCGCTGGTTTTTGAGAAACCCACGGTGGAAGATTTGGTGGAGCATTTCCTGGTGGAGGTGCTTGGCTTGGTGGAGCCCGCTTCAGGGCAGCCACCCACCCCCGAGGCCATTCCCGATCCCTTGGAGTCCACTGCTGCTGCCAGCCTCGACTGGGATCACACAGTGGAACAGGTGGCGGCGCTGCCGGTTGAGGATCTGATGCGGCAACTGCGGGGGTAGTGGGGGAAGTGGTGCAACGCTTGGCTGTTGGGTTCAGCCCTTTTCCATCAGGTTGCGGAGGATCTCCATCGATTGCTTGAGGTTGGTTTCGCTGAGATCGAAGTAGAGCGGGCGCAAGACATCGGGGAGATCGGGATCAATCTTGATCTGGTGCTTCACCAACACCCCCCCCTTCACCGGCGTGAGGGTCCAGTTGCCCTGCAGGCTGCGGATGCGATCGCCGCTGATCAGTCGATAACTCATCTGCTGGGGCGGGGTTTCCGTGACGGCCAGCCGAGCGTTGATGCGAAGCCCGAAGGTGTAGGGGGCTTGGTAGGTATGGGCGACCTCAACCCTGTTGCCTTGACGACTGATCAGCCGGGCCTGTTTGATGTCCGGCATGGCGTTGGCGGTGGCCACGTAGTTGGTGAGCACTTTCCAGGCGTGCTGCTGGGTGGTGGCCACCACGATTGAGGCGGTGTAGGAACCTTGGCTGCCCTTCAGTTGGGGTTTGGCGACAGGAGATCCCTCAGCGGCGGGCGCAAGCATGGTAATGGCTGATAAAGTCACTGACAGCCATGATCTAGGTTGAAGAGGCATTTCTTGAACAGGGACTTGTGTGGAGAAGGTCTGGAGGCGCCTGCAGGCAGGGAGCTGATGAGCGAAGAGTTGGGGCGGTCGATAGGAAAGAGAGTTTATTATGTGAGTGGCTTTGACCCAAGGGGAGCCACCTATTATCATCGATTATTTTGCGAGCAGCTCAGCCGCTTCATGGCACGTACGGGTCGCTTGCTGTCGGTGGGTCGGCGCCAGAAGGATGGCCAAGGGCTGCTGAGTCGTTGGTTGGTGAGGGAAGCGACTCCTGCTGGTGGGCTTGCCGGAGATCTCGATTATTGCTTCCTGCATTGGGACGACATCGTGCGCCGCTTCTGGGTGCGCAATCCTCTGCAACTGATCCGTTCTGGGTTGTCGATGAGCCGTTACTACATTTTTCAAGGTGCGTTGTGGCGTATCGCTCGCCTGTCTTATCCCGTGGCACTTTGCGGGCTGGCTCCTGTTGTGGTCACGGTGGCCACCCTGTTGGTGGCCATGGCCGCCGCCGCGTGGGGCGGTTCCTGGGCTGCAGCCCAGGCTCTGGCGCCACCGCTGCCATGGCTGCTGGCCCTGGCGATCGCTGCCACGGTGTGGGTGGTGGCCTGGCAGTTGGCTGAGCGCGTGGGGATGGTCTGGATGTTTCGAAGCATGCAGTTCACCCGTTGGCTGGGGCAATCGGGTGGTGGTGCACTCAGCGAACGGCTCAAGCTTCAGGCCAGAGCGATTCTCTGCCTGGAGCAGCAGGACCCAGCTGGGGAGATTCTGGTGGTTGGCCACAGCATCGGATCGTTTGTGATGGCCATGCTGGCCGCCGAGCTGCGCCGGCAGCCCGAGTTCGCCGCCATTGCCCCCAGGCTGAGCCTGCTGACGCTGGGCCAGAGCGTACCGTTTCTTGCCGAACAGGAGAGTGCCACCGCCTTTCACCACGACCTGAGAGAACTCAGCCTGGAGCCGCGTCTGCCCTGGCGTGACATCAGCTCAACCGATGATTTTCTCTGTTTTCCGGGGGTTAATCCGTATGTCAGTGGTGGCCTGCAGGTTCCGGAGCCCTCCTATCCAGAGATGCAGCTGATCCCTCTGGCCCAACGCCAGGGTCTCACGTCGTTGTGGCAGGTGATCCAACGCCAGATGGGTCTTCACTTCGAATACCTGGCAACGGCCGAGCCGGAACGCAGCGGCGGTTTCGACTACCTGGAGTTGGTGCTGCAGCCGATGGCGAGCCCGGTGCTGGCGCGACCCACGCATCCCTGATGCCGTGCCCCTTCGGGTTCGAGCCGGTGCACCCCCGCCCTGAGCCCGCCAGTTCTCATTATCTGCTCCGGCTGGTGCGCGGTCTCCATTCCTGGTTGGCTCTGTTGAGTCCCTGGGATTTCCAGATTCCGATCGGCGGGATCCGCTTCTTCGGCTTTCACCTCTTCCTTGTGAATCAGCCTGCGGCGGTGCGTCAGCTGATGGTGGAGCAGGTGGAGCAGTTCCCCAAGCATCCGTTCACGCTATGGGTGCTCCAGCCCCTGATTGGCCGGGCGATCTTCTCGGTGAACGGCACGGAGTGGCAGCGGCAGCGGCGGCTGATGGATCAGGCGTTTCAGGTGGCTCCGCTGCAGCAGGTGTTTCCCCAGATGGAGGGAGCCACCAACGCCCTGATCGCCCGGCTGACGCCACTGGCGGATGGTCGCTCAGTGGGGATCGATGCCGAAATGACCATGGTGGCCGCTGATGTGATCGTGCGCACGATCCTGTCGCGGCCACTGGAGGGCGCTGAAGCAGCTGTGATCCTTGCCGATTTCGCCCGCTATCAGCGCCGGGCCGGCCAGGCGGTGATGCTGCGGCTGCTGCGGTTGCCGCAGGGTCTGCTGCACCGCTACCTGGCCACCCACGCCGGCCGGATCCGGTCTTGGATCCGGGTCGCAATCGAGGCGCGCCTCGCCGATGCCACGGCTGGCCGATCCACGGATAGCCAGGATCTGCTCCAGGCCCTGCTGGAGGCCCACGATCCCGTCACGGCAAGCCGCTTCAGCCTGGAGGAGTTGGTCGATCAGGTGTGTTTCCTGTTCTTGGCCGGCCATGAAACCTCCGCCAGCGCCCTTGCCATGGCGGTGTATCTGCTGGCCCAGGTGCCGGAAGCACAGGCGCGCCTCCGGCAGGAAGTGATCGCGGCCCTGGCCGGCCACGAGGGCCCCCTGGGGTTCGAGGCCCTGCGGCAGTTGCCCTATGGCACGGCCCTGTTCAACGAAACCCTGCGTCTCTACCCCCCCGTGAGCTTTTTCATGCGAGAAGCCCAGCAGCCCACCCAGCTGCTGGATCACGTCTGCCCCGTTGGCTCCCTACTCACGATTTCCCCTTGGGTGATCCAGCGGCACGAGCAGCACTGGAGCGATCCCCATGCGTTCCGGCCCGAGCGTTTCCTGGCAGGCGAGGCCAGCGCCGACGAACGCCGCCTGGCCAAAGACGCCTTCTTGCCGTTTGGCCTGGGACCGCGCAAGTGCCCCGGTGCCGCCTTCGCCCTGCAGGAGGCGCTGCTGGTGCTGGCGGAGCTGGTGCGTCGATTCGAGATCCTGCCGGATCCCGGCCATAGCCCCGATCTGGTGGCGCGGCTCACCCTGCGCTCGGTCAATGGGGTGCGGGTGCGATTGCAGCGGCTGTGAGCGAGCCCGCCTTCCCCAGCCTGGTGGCGCTGCTGTTGCACAGGGCTCGGCACCAGCCCCACGATGTGGCCTATGTGTTTCTGGTCGATGGAGAGCAGCAGAGCGAGACGATCACCTATCTCCAGATGCACCAACAAGTCCAACGGCTGGCAGCTTGGCTGCGTGCGGTTGAACCCAGGGCGGAAGCGGCAGGGCTGCTGTTTCCGCCAGGGCTGCGCTTCATTGAAGCGTTGTTTGGTTGCTTCTGAGCGGGCCTGGTGGCGATCCCTTCGCAGGTGCCACCGGGTCTGAAACGGTTCCACCATGCGGCGACCATCCTGGCCGATGCTGGCACCAGCTTGGTACAGACCAGCGCCGAGCTGCTGGAGGCTGTGCACGGCGATGGTTCCAGGGCCGCGGAGCTCGAGCCCTTGCGCTGGCTGGCCACCGATCACTGCGACGGCGAGTGGGCTCCCGAGTGGGTGCCGCCCGAGGGCGGCACCGACGCAATGGCGTTCTACCAATACACCTCCGGCACCACCCAAGCCCCCTGGGGGGTGGTGGTATCCCATGCCAACGTGCTGGCCAACGAAGCGATGATCCAGCAGGCGTTTGCGCATGACCACACCACGCTGGGGCTGGGCTGGCTCCCACATTTTCACGATATGGGCCTGGTGGGCAACATCCTGCAGGTGCTTCATATCGGCAGGCCCTGTGTTCTGATGTCTCCTGTTCACTTTATCCAGCGGCCGTTTGGCTGGCTGAAGGCGATCAGCGATTCCCGGGCCACGAGCAGTGATGGCCCGAACTTCGCGTATGAACTGTGTGTTCAGCAGATCAGCAAGGCCCAATCGCAGTCCTTGGACCTGAGCTTCTTGACCCTCGCCTTCAGTGGTGCAGAAGCGGTTCGTACGGAGACGATCCAGCGTTTTGTTGAGCGATTCTCAGGCTGCTGATCCGATGCCAAGGCGTTCTACCCCTGCTATGAACTGGCCGAGGCCACCCTGTTCGTCACGTGGGGCAAGGCCCGGGTCCACCTCGTCGTCAGCCGCTTCAACCGGCAGGCGCTGGTGCACAACCGGGTGGAGCGGATCGCTGGCTCTTCAGCTGACTCGTCCGAACACCTTCATCCTGCCCCTTTACCAGATGTTGCGCTCCTCTCTGCATGGGTTGCCCCACCAAGAGGCTATGGATGGGCTTGAGCAGGCCTTCTGCCAGGAGCATGCGGGGCACCATGTGAACCTCCGTTATCACCACAAGTTGCTCACCACGATGCGCACGGCCTTCCAGCCGATGTCCTATCTCTGGCCGATCAGCGGTGAGCTGGGCGTGATCGCCGAGGGGGCCGCGATCCCACAGAGCCCGCAGCGCAACCGGCAGTGTTTTGAGGCGATGCGGCCAGTGCTCGCCCAGCTGGATCGCCCTTAGAACAGCACACTGAGCCGCCCGCCCACGCGCACCTGGCTGTTGCCCAGCAGCTGGCCGATGTCGAGCAGGCCGGCGGCGTTGCTCACGTAGACATCCAGCATGACTGAATCGCTGGGAACCCAGCGAAGGGCCGCGGTGGCGTTGCTGCCGGCGGAGTCGGTGTCTTCATCGGCCACCAGATTCACCTCGGGGATGAACTGAAACCAGCGTCCCAGTTGCACGTTGGCGCTGAGGCCCAGGCCATAGGGGGTGCTGGTGCCGTTCCAGGCCACTTTGGGATTGGAGCTGAAGGCGAGCCAGGGGGTCACCTCCCAGGTGGCCATCGTTTCGAAGAAGAGGTAGCCCTGCAGGCTGGCCAGGTCTTCGTTGCGGCCCACGGTGATGCGGCCACCGCCGGAGAAGGGGGCGCCGCGCAGCTGACTGAACACCACGGCCTTGCCACCGAAGCGCTGGTTGAGGCCGTTGTCGGAGGCGTACCGATCGCTCAGGGCTGTGACCGGGCGAATGTCGTTGAACACCCCACCGCCCCAGAGCTGCAGCTGGAAATCGTTGGAGGGTGAATAGCCCGCAAAGCCGAACAGGTTGCCGCGGCTGTCGGCATTGCCGGAGAATTGCAGGGAGCCTTCGGGGGGCACCAGGGCGGTGTTCACCGTCAGCCCGCCGATGGCCAGGCTGCGCTGCCGGCGGCCCATGGCGACTGACGCTGAATCTGATGCCTGAATCGTGTAGACGAATCTGCCTGTGTAGAGCAGCCGTTCCTGGCTGGGCAGGGCCAGCAGGGCGGTGGCGGGGGTGGCCCCGAAGCCGTTGGTGACCGCCCCCTCCAGGCTGATGCGGGGGTTGATGGCGTAATTGAGGCCGGCGGTGTAGATCGGCACGCGGCCGAAGCTGAGGTTGGTGTCGAAGCTGTTGCTGCCGGGCCCCAGCGGCAGCAGCCCGGAGGCGAACAGGTTGACCTGAGGCGCAGGGCGCCAGCTCAGCCCCGCCGCCAGGGTGATCGAGGTGCCGTAGAAGGTGCCGGCCCCACCCTGGCGGGCCCCCTGGGTGGCGGGAAGGAAGCTGGCGCCGGGGGTGAAGCTCAGCTGCAGGCGGGGGCTCACCTGCCAGCTGAACGGCAGGCCGATCGAGCCAACGATGTTGTTGGTTTCCACCCGCAGGTTGGTGTCGTTGAAGATGTTGGACGACACCCCCGGGCGGAAGGCCCGGGTACCCCGGGCGAAATCGGTGCCGCCGCTGGCCACCGTGAACTGCTCCAGCGAGCCGGTGATCGCCAGGGCCCAGTGCTGGGTGCGGACCAGTTGCCACTGGGCCGCACCTCCGTACACCTCCCAGCGGTTGGCGGGCTGGATCGGCTTGTTGGGGATGCGGGCGAACAGGGGGTCGTCGGCGACGCTGTAGAAACCGGACAACTGCAGCCGCTGGGTGAGGCCCACATCCACGCGGGTGAAATAGTTCTGGTTGCCGGTGCCGATGGATTCACCGCCCTCCGGGGAACTGACCTGGCCGTAGACCACCTGCAGGCCTTCGGATTCCAGCTGGTTGGCGGTGGGCACCGCCAGGCCGAGCCGCAACAGGGGCAGATAACTGGCGTCTGGAGGGGGCAGGCTGCGGGCGAGGGCCAGCGCCTCCTGGGGGGTCTGGGGGCTGAGGTCGGCTTCGGTGGTTTCGATCGCCAGCCTGGTGGCGGAATCGGAGCCGATGTTGGCGAGGGCGTAGCTGAACGGGGTGGCCGGATCGGTGTCGTCGCGCTCCACGGCCACCCACTGCAATGGCCGACCGCCGCTAGGGCTCTCGGCCGTGGAGGCAGGGGTTGGCTCGTCCGTGGTCCACACCGGCGGAGGGGCAGGCTGAGCCACGGGAGGCGGGGGAACGGCTGGCAGGCCCTCCCAGCGGAGCTGGCCGGGGGGAGGATCGTTGGGTTGCGGCGGATCGGCCAGGGCCGGCAAGGTCAAGGCCGCAGGCAGCAGCGGCAAGACGGCCACGCCGATCAGCGGGCGCAGGCGAGCGGTGGGAAAGGCCATCACTGATCAAGCCAGCCCATCAGCTTGCGCCGCCAACGTCGACCTCGGGTTTCGGCGGGCGCCGGCTCCAGCAGGTTGGCGGCGGCGGGGGTGTCAGCGTCGCTGCCGTAATGGGCGTAGGTGGTGCTGTAGTCGTAGGAGCCGTAGCCGTAGCCGTAACGCTTGCCGTAGCCGCCATAGCTGTAGGCGCTATCAAGTTGTTTCTGTGCCTTGATCGCATTGGTGAGCAAGCCCAGGAGGGGAGCGCCGGAGGCGCGAATCCGCCCGATCGCTTCGCGGGGCAGGGCGCGGTCGACGCGGTCCAGGCTCACCAGCAGCACGGTGCCATCCAGTTGTTCGGCCACCAGCAGGCCATCGGCGAGGCCGAGGATGGGGGGGGTGTCGTAGAGGATCAGGTCGAACTGGCCGGAGTCGGCCACGTCCCGTACAAACGCCTCCATGCGTGGGCTGCCCAGCAGGCGGGCGGGATCGGGGGGGCGACGGCCGCTGGTGATGGCAAACCAGTTGGCGTGTCCCGGCACCGCCTGAATGGCCTCCTGCCAGCGGTCGGCATCGCCGCTGAGCAGGTTGGAGAGGCCGATCAGGTTGTCGAGGCCAAGCCGGTGGTGCAGCTGTGGTTTGCGCAGGTCGGCATCCACGATCAGCACCCGTTGCCCCATTTCCGATAGGGTTTTGGCCAGCAGCACATTCACCAGGCTTTTGCCTTCGCTGGGCTGGGAACTGACGATCGCGATCGAGCGCAGCGGCCGCTCGCTGTTGAGGAAGCGTAGGCTCGTGTAGAGATTGCGAAAGGCTTCCTGGTAGAAGAAGCGCTGGTAGCCGATCGCCTGGCGCTGTTCTGCCGTTGTTTCGGGATTGTCGGGGGCAAGGGATGGATCGAGCTCGGCCAGCAGGAACGTGCGTCCTTCCCGCACCCCCTTGAAGATCGGCACATGGGGCAGATGGCCAAGCAGGGGTTGCTTGAGCTCGTCACGCACCTCGTTGGGGTTGTGGAACACGTGATCGAAGCGGTCGCGCAGCAGGCCGGCGGCCACACCACCGGCCACCCCGAGCAGCAGACCCATGGCCAGGTTGCGGCTCACCGAGGGCTTCACCGGCACAGGGGAGACGCGGGGATCGGAAATCACTCTCCAGGGAATGCTGCGCTGGGCAAGCTCCAGTTGAAAGTTGTCGCGCGTCTTGAGGAAGCCCAGCTGGTTTTCCTGGGCGAGCGTGAGGCGCTGTTGCAATGCTTCGAACTGCTTGATCAGGGCGGGCTGCCGTTGGAAGGTGGCGGTGAGGCGAGCCACCTGGTTGTCGAGCGAGTCGAGCCGGTTGGCGTTGAGGGTGAGGGCGGCGGCCACGGCTTCCAGTTGGTTGCTGCGCAGCAGGGGGATCATGCTGTCGCGCCGGGCCTGGAGACCCCGC
Organism: Synechococcus sp. UW140; assembly: GCA_943372935.1. Lineage (GTDB taxonomy): Bacteria > Cyanobacteriota > Cyanobacteriia > PCC-6307 > Cyanobiaceae > Cyanobium. Next base: position 87,882 of record CALSAP010000008.1, on the reverse strand, counting down.
ACCATGGTGGAGGAGGGTGTGAAGCGGGCCTGGGCTTCAGCCAGTTGCTGCTCCACCTTGGTTAGCTGCTCCAGCAGGGCCTGGCCGGCACCGGCCACGGAGAGGCCTTCTCGTTGGGAGTTGGTAGTGGCACCGGAGGTGCCGATCGCTTCCTGGAACCCCTGGGCGGTGAGGGTGCCGTTTTCGATCGAGCGGCGCACGGAGAGCAGGCGGGAGCGATCGGCCTTCAGGGCGGCCCGCTGATCTTCGAGGCTGGCCAGCTGGGTTTTGAGCGCCACGCCTTCTTCGGTGGGCTGGAGTAGATTGTTATCCTCGCGGAAGCGGGCCAGCTGGGCTTGGACTTGGTTGGTTTTCTGCTCGAGCAACGGTGCCTGCTTATTGAGAAAGCGAAGCCCCTCGCTGAGCTGCTGCTGCCGTTGGTTGAGCGAAAAGCGGAGGTAGGCCTGGCTGATCGCCACCAGCAGTTTCTGATCCCGGGTGGCATCGGTGCCGGTGATTCTGATCTTCAGGACGCCTTGTGCTTGGCTCTGGCGGGTTCCTCCTCCGGGGACGATACTGAGGCGGTCTGCCACCTCGGCGCCGGAGAGGCCGAAGGTTTTGGCCACCGGATCGAGCAGCAAAGGACTGCGCAGCACCTCGATCAGGGTGGGCAGATCGGCCCTGGATCTGTTCTGAGCCAACTGCTCGAAGATTGAGCCGCCGACATTGCCGAAACTGTTTTGATTGTCTTTCGAAACAGGATCGGAGATCAGCAGATCAAATGAACCCTGGAACACTGGCGAGAACGTGCGTTGATGGAGGGTGGCCACGATGGTGGACACCACAATTGCTCCCGCCGTGAGGAACACGAGCCGCTTCCTGCGACGCAGGGCTCTCCAGAGCTCAGAAAGCTTGATGTCGTCGCTGCCTGTGCCAGTTTCTGCAGTGTCGACCTGAACCCACTGCAGGGCTGCAGACTCTGTCGGGCCGGGGCTTTCCGCCGTTTGCAGACCGCGCCGCGCAGGAGCAGAACCCGGCCTGGGGATCAGGTTCGACAAAGGCTATCATCCGGTTCTTAACCAATGTACGCTGTGATGCCGAGGTTAAGTGGGATGTGGCAACCTCTCCGCAAACTGGACTTCTATTTGTTGCTTCGATGATGGTCAACATGTTGCGAAATGGTTCTATCTATGCTGGCGTTTTCATCTGCCTTCAGGGTTTTACTCCGAGTGTGGCGATGGCCCAGGAAGCCGCGCCTCCCCAAAGACCTCCCACCGGCGCCCCAGCGGCACCATCTCAGGCCACCCAGCAGGATGACACCTATATTCTCGGCGCGGGCGACAGCCTGTTTCTGGTGCTTTACGACGCTCCGGAGCTTTCGGGCCCGATCGATGTGCTCAGCGACGGCACGGCCAGCCTGCCGTTGATTGGCATCGCCCGGCTCACGGGCCTCACCTTGTCGCAGGCAAGCAGCTGGCTCACGGGTCTGTACCGCCAGCAGATGAAGCGTCCAGATCTGCAGCTGCGGGTTGTGCGGCCGCGGCCTGTGCGGGTGGCGGTGGTGGGGGAGGTGCAGCGCCCGGGGGTATATTCACTCACCACCAGTGAAGTGAGCCAAACGGAAGGGGCCCCCACCACCTTGATCAGCGGGCTTCCCACTGTGGTGGATCTGGTTCAGAAGGCGGGGGGGATCACCCTGAATGCCGATCTGCGGGAGGTGCTGTTGCAGCGCAGGCTGCCAGGCGAAGTGCCTGCCTTCAAGCGCACCCGCCTGGATCTGCTGGCGTTGGTCCAGACCGGCGACCTAATTCAGAATCCGCTGCTGTTCGATGGCGATACGCTCCGCATCGGCAAGGCGGAGCAGCCGGTGCAGGAGGCGATCGAGCTGGCGGCCGCTAACCTCTCGCCCCAGGAGATCACGGTGAATGTGGTGGGGGAAGTGATCAAGCCTGGAAGGTTGCAGGTGAGCGCTAACACCCCCCTGGTGCAGGCCGTGCTCGCGGCCGGAGGGGTGCAGGCGTGGCGGGCGAGCCAGAGCAAGGTGGAGTTGATTCGGATCAACCGCAACGGCACCGCCAGCCGCGAGGTGTTTTCCCTGAATCTCAGCCAGGGCGCCTCCAATGCCAAGAACCCGCCGCTGCGCAATGGCGATACGGTGCTGGTGAACCGCAGTGGCTTTGCCGTGGCCTCGGATGCGCTCGGCGCTGTGTCCCAGCCGCTCAGCGGGCTCGTGAATGTGCTGACGCTGTTTCGGCTTCTCAACGACACCAACAACTGAATGTTCCGGATCAGCTGGGTGCTCACCTCTGTGCTGGCTTTGGGACCGGCGCCCCGCAAGGAGCGGCATCTGGTCCGCCTCGAATCGGAGGGGGTCAAGGCGGTGCTCACGTTGGCTTCGGAAGTGGAAGCTCCTTTGGCTGCTGGCCTTGAGCAACGTTTGGCCTGGAGGCGGCTGGTGCTGCCCGACCATCGCAGCGACCGGGTGGTGCAGCCCGATGAGCTGGTCCTGGCGCTTGGGCTGCTGGGGGAGCTGCAGGCGCATGGCCCCGTGTTCGTGCATTGTGTGGCTGCCATGGAGCGCTCCCCCCTGGTGTGCCTGGCCTGGCTGATGCAGAAACGGGGCCTGCGCCGCGATCAGGCGCTCGACTACCTGATGCAGGTGCATCCGGGCACGAATCCGCTGCCGGAACAGCTCGCCGCCCTGGACCGCTGGAGCCAGATGAAAGTTTGCTGAATATGCCCATATCGCCCCGCTGCATCTGCCCGCGAGCCAACGGATTGACTCGGTTGGCATTCGCCCATCAAATTGGTAACGCCAGCGGTTGCGCTATCGGAGTACTGACAAAAGTCTGCTACTCTCTGAACGCAAGAGATGAGACTGTGAAGCTTGCTCCAGTCCTTCTCCTCACATTTAATGGGATTTCTGTATTTTTTTAGTGCGTATTCGTTATATTTCGGTTGAATCCAAACCACCGATTGGGATGCTCAATTCCTTCCCTCCCATGACCCTTCGCCACCCTGCATGGCCGTCATCTGTCTCGCTGTGATCAGCCTGCCCGACCTGGCCTCCTGGCTGCCGGTGATCATCTGACTCGCCCGTTCCGAGTTCTGTACAGCCTGTACAGAACCCTGGATCGTGGCGCTACCCCAGGGTCGCCAAGATCCCCAGCCTGACCGAGCTCCACAGCCACCTTCCGTCCCACCCAATGCCGCACGATCTCCCGGTCACCACATAAGCCTTTCATCGGTAAGACGTTCAAGCCAGCTGCTGCGGACGCGATGCTTACCCCGTCATCCAAGTGTGAGCTGCTGATACCAGAACGGTTGCGTCAGGTTTGGGGCGCCAGCCCGGTAAACGGATGGCGTTGAACCTTGAGGCTGATGGACTGCGCCTGGTTCTCCAGGATCGGCAGACAAGGCGCTCCGCCCGCGCCTTGAGCGGCTGCGCTGGATACGAAGGCCCGTTCATGAGCCTGGAACAGAAGGATCCGTCCCTCAACATCCAGCCGTGACCTTGCCTGTGGGGCTCGACACCAGCGTGCTGGTGCGCCTGCTGGTTAACGACGATCCGGCCCAGCCCGAGAGGGCGGCAGCCCTGATTGATGCCAGTGCTGCTTGCTTGTGCCGATCGCTGTGGCTATTGAGTTTGAATGGGTGTTCCGTGGGGCTTACAAATTGCCTCGTGAAGCGGTCATCAACCCATTTGAGGGGCTGCTGGCCATTCGCCATCTCCACCTGGAGCAGGAAGAGCTCGTGAGACGAGCCCTGGAGTGGTACCGGCATGGCATGGACTTTGCCGATGCGCTCCATCTGGCTTGAAGCGAGGGCTGTGGAGCCTTGATCAACTTCGTTCGGCAACTGACCCTGTTGGCAGGGCAGTTGAATCTTCAGCCAACAGTCAAGAGCACTTGATCGGATCAAGCCAAGGTGCGCCTGGCTCAGCAGCCACTGCCCCCGCCGCCTCAAGCGTTCGCTTTGGAATGGCCTTCAAGACCTGGGCCCCACCCGCCCTTGAACACCGACTGCTGGCATTACCGAATCTTCTAGAGCGCGCCCGACCTGATCCGCTCACTCCTCGAACTGCAGAAGCATCCCGACCCCGACCCCGACCTCCACCATCCGTGGATCCAGCCCAGCCCGAAAGACCTGCAGCCCATTTCCATGACACCCACCGACCAATCCCGCCAGCGCGACTATTACAAGGCCACAGCAGCCACGTATCAAGAGCGCCATGTGGCCGATCAAGATGAGCATGGACTGGCGCTGGAGCTGCTGGTGATGCTGGCCCGCTATTACGGCGTGGCAGAGTCGTTTCTGGATGTGGGGGCGGGTACCGGCCGGGCGATGAAGGCACTGTCCTTGGCCTTTCCTCAGGCGCGGGTGCAGGGAATTGAACCGGTGGCCGAACTCCGCCAGCAGGCGGAACTGATGAACGGGATCAGCGGCGAGGATCTGCGCGAGGGTGATGCGCTGCAATTGCCGTTTGCTGACAACAGCATCGATTGGGTTGTGGAAACGGGTGTACTGCATCACATCCGCGACTGGCGCCGCGCCGTGGCGGAGATGGTGCGGGTGGCCCGCTACGGCGTGCTGATATCAGACACGAATAACATTGGCCAGGGCAGCCCCAGGACGAAGACCCTGAAGAAGCTGATCAAGAAACTGGGCTTGTGGAATCTGTTTGTGTGGCTGCAGACCAAGGGCAAGATGAGCAAGTGGAGCGAGGGAGATGGGCTGTACTACAGCTTCTGCGCCTTTGATGCGCTGCCTCTGCTGCGGCTCAAGTTTGAGCAGGTGCAGCTGATGAATACCCAGGGCAGCGGTGACCCTGATCTGCTGGGCTCGGTGAGTCATGTGGCGATTGTGGTCAGCCGCCAGAAGACCGCATCTACTGCCCCATGAGCATGGTGAATCTCCAGCGGCTCCAATCCCTGCGCCCTCTCTGGCAGGCCCTCAGCCCCCGCCGGCGCAAGCAGCTTCTCGGCCTGCAGATCCTCAGCCTGATGGCGGCGGCGGGCGAGGTGGCCAACCTTGGCGCCTTGCTGCCCTTCCTGCGTCTGTTGGCCAATCCCAGTGAGGGCCTAAAGGCGCTGGGCCCCCTGGAGGCGCCGCTGCGGGCGTTGCCACAACAGCACCTTTTACTCGGCCTGGGGCTGGCCTTCATGGCGGTGGTGTGCGTCAGCACGTTGCTTAGGGTGATCACAATCTTCAGCCAACTGAGGCTCAGTGCCTTAATTGCGGCTGACTTGGGTGACCAGGTGTTTTCGGCGGTGTTGCACAAGCCCTTCGCCTGGCAATTGCAACACAACAGCAGCAGTGTGTTAGGCCACCTCACCAAGGATGTGGACCAGGCGTACGCCAGCATCCAGGCGCTGTTGATCATCGTGGTGAACCTGGCGATCGTGCTGTTGTTGGGTGCTTCGCTAATCGCTTTGGCACCTGGGGTGATGCTGGTGATCAGCGCACTGCTGGCCGGGTTCTACGCTCTGGTTTTTCGCTATACCCGAGGCAAACTGCGAGCCGATGGGCTGAGGCTAACTTGCAACTATCAGGTAAGTCTGCAGGTGGCACAGGAAGCGTTGGGTGGGATCCGCGATGTCTTGCTCGATCGCAGTCAGCCATTCTTTCAGGAGACGTATCAGAATCGCAATCTTGCCTACCGGCTTGCGGTTGCTGCGATCAACATCAAGGCCCAGGTGCCCCGCTATCTGATTGAAGGTTTTGCTGTACTCCTTATCCTGGGCCTATCGCTGGTGTTGGCGCTTTCAGGTCAGGGCATTGAGAGGCAGCTTCCTCTGTTGGGCACTCTGGTGCTGGGTGCCTATCGGCTGCTGCAACCTCTGCAACAGTGCTTCGGGGCACTCAGCAGCCTGCAGGCTAATCAGGCCTCGCTCCATCGGCTTCAGCCGTTCCTGCAGACTGAAGCTCCTCCTCAGCAAGATCTGTCACCCACAGGACTTCTGCAACCCCCCCAGGCGGGTACGCCGTTGCTGCAACTGGTCCAAGTGAGCTTCCGTTACTCCAGTGCCGGGCCCTGGGTGCTGCGCGATCTTGATCTGGGGATTCGCCCCGGAGAGCGGCTGGCCTTTGTGGGTAGCACAGGCAGCGGCAAGAGCACCACCAGCGACCTCATCTTGGGATTGCTGGCCCCCACCCAGGGGCGTGTGCTGGTGCAGGGCCTGGATCTGCACAGGACACCGGGCTTGGTTACGGTCTGGCAGCGGCGAGTTGCCCACGTACCGCAGCAGATTTATCTCAGTGACTCCAGCTTTGCCGCCAACATCGCTTTTGGCGTGCCTAAGGAGCAGATTGATCTGCGGAATGTGCGACAGGCAGCCGAGCAGGCCCGTATCGCTGAGGTGATTGAGAGCAGCCCGGAGGGTTATGCCACTGTGGTGGGTGAGCGGGGCGTACGCCTCAGCGGCGGCCAGCGCCAACGCATCGGCATCGCCCGAGCGCTTTATCGCAAAGCTGAACTGCTCGTTCTTGATGAAGCTACCAGTGCGCTCGACAATCGCACCGAAGCGGAGGTGATGGAGGCGCTCGGGAGCCTGGATCGCACGATCACTGTATTGTTGATCGCCCACCGCCTCAGCACGGTCGAGAAATGCGACCGTATTGTGCTGTTAGAGGAGGGCCGCATCTCAGCTGTTGGCAGTTATGATGAACTGTCACATGATTCAGATGTCTTTCAAAAGATGGCATTGGCAAGATAAGGCTATCCTTCTTGCCTGCTTGACTGTGATTTACTCTCGCTTTCGCCAGGGCAATGGCTGAGCGACCAAGCGTTATCTCGCTAATCTTCTAAAATTCTGACATGAGCCTAACTCCGGAAGAAACATTTTATTCGTCTGAGATCCTCACTGAATTTGCAATCCCTACGCATGAAACGATTCAGCTTTTCAAGCCCGGTAAAAGATATGGAATAATTGCCGAATCTCTTTCGCAAGAGATAATGCCGATCCGTAACATGGTCGTTGAGCTTGGATGTTTTAAAGGAGATAGGCTCATTCATGTGAAAGATCAGTTTGGTTTTTCCAAAGCAGTGGGCATTGATCTTTGCTTCCGTGACAGCATATCAAGTCCCAAGGGATACCAGTTTTACTCCGCCAATCTGAATCAAGCCTGGCCAATTGATGCTGGAACTGCCGATGCGTTGATTGCCATGATGTTGCTAGAGCATTTGTTTGATCCTTATGCCTCTTTTCGGGAAATCAAAAGGTGCTTGAGCCCCTCGGGTAGGGCCTTCGTTAACCTGCCGTTGGTTACAAGCGTTAAGAATAGAATGCGCTTGCTTTTTGGCAAAATACCTATAACTAGTGTGCCGTATCAACGCTGGCATGCCGAAGGACATTGGGATGGCTTTCATCTCCATTACTTCACTATTGCGGCCATCCGTGATTTGGCGTTCTTTTCGGGGCTTAAGATTAATCGAGTCAGAGGTATTGGTCGATTGAGTGGAGTCAAGAGCCTTGTGCCGAGCCTCTTTTGCGATGAAGTCAGCTTTGAGCTTAGACATGCTTAAGCACAGTTCTTATTGTCTTTTGTTGTGGGCCCATATTGCTGTGCGTGATGGAATTGAGTCTGAACTTCATCTCAATGCGACTAGCCGCTTTGGCTTAGCAGGAAATCAGAGGTCAGACTTTCCGTCAACTTCAGCCATTTCATAAAGCAAAATGGCAAAAGTTACGCAGATCTCCATCGGCCGCTTTCACCATTTTCACCTAGCCCGACAGCTTGAAAAGCACGGTTTGCTTGGTGCCCTTTATACCGGCTACCCCCGTTACAAACTTGCCGATGAGTCTGGAATCCCAACAGAGAAGATTCACACATACCCTTGGGTGTATGTTCCCTACATGGCCCGCGGACGCTTTGGCCTCAGTGGCTGGCGGTGGTTGGATCGCGAATGGGCATGGTGGGCGCACGAAACTCTCGACCGCCACGTGGAACGCAGCTTGTTCGATCCCACCATCTTGATCGCCCTATCGGGTTCGGGGCTGCATGCCGGGCGTAAGGCCCAGAAACTTGGGGGGATACATATCTGCGATCGGGGTTCGTCTCACATTCGCATGCAGGATGAACTTTTGCATGAGGAGTATCAGCGTTACGGAGAGCGCTGGCAAGGCATCGACCCGCGCTCCATTGCCAAGGAGGAGGCCGAGTATGCCCAGGCTGATATCATTTCAGTGCCGAGCCAATTCTGCTATGACAGCTTTGTTGCTCAGGGCGTTCCGGAGCAGAAGCTCCTGAAAATCCCCTATGGATCCCGCTTGGAGCGCTTTCACCACATAGGCGCCATCCAGCCGGAGAATCAGGAGTTTCGTGTGTTGTTTGTGGGTGCAGCCGGGCCGCGCAAGGGGTTGATTGATCTTTATGCAGCCTTCAAACGGTTTCGGCATCCCAACAAGCGGCTGATTCTCGTGGGAAGTGTGGCGCCCGAGGTGCAGACCTGCCTTGCCTTAGCGGATCAAGTTGAGATCACTGCGGTGGGATCTGTGCCGAATGCTCAGCTCGCCGATTTCTACAACCACGCGTCGGTTTTTGTCTTACCTAGTATTGAAGAAGGGCTTGCCATGGTTATTGGTGAAGCGATGGCCTGCGGTTGCCCGGTGATCGCCTCCTCAAACACGGGTGCATCAGAATTGATCACTGACGGCGTGGAAGGCTTCATCGTGCCAATCCGTTCCCCTGACCTCATAGCCGATCGCCTGCAGCAAATGGCTGATCAGCCTGAGCTGCGGGAGCGGATGGGGCAGGCAGCGCTTGCAAGGGTGAGGGGGCTTGGCGGATGGGATACCTACGGTGATGCTTGGAAAGGAGCATTGGCGCATTTCGATAAAGACAACAGACTCTTCATGTAAATGGCTTTTGGAGTGTAGACATGAATTATTTGAATCGTGCCTTGCAATTGGCAGATCGCTTCGTAGAAGCTGTAAGTCAGCTTTCATTCAATAATGCCATAAAAGTGTTTTCCTATTTATGGGGCGTAGATTCTTTGACCCATATTTCTCTGAAAGACCGACGATTTTATTTTCATCCGAGAACAGACAAAGGAGTTCTGAGTCATCTGTATACGGAAGGTTACCGGATACTGGGTGATCCAGAAATAATCTTTGATGTAGGTGCAAATATTGGGGATGAAACCCTTCGATTCCGAATGTTTCATCCTAATGCCATAATTGTAGCGATTGAAGCCTCATCACGTAACTTTTGTCTGCTTGAAAAAAACTTTCAGTATGATACGAAAGTGGTCCTCATTAGAGGAGCTCTATGGCACACACCTGGACAACTTCAGCTTAATGCAAGCAAAGGTGGGTCGCAGGAGTCTTTTTCTGTATTGCAGGCTGCAACTCTCGCTCCTTGCGAGGTAGTTGCTGCTATGTCCGTCCCGCAGATTCTCGCAAGACATGGGCTAGAAGGCAAGACTATTGATATCTTTAAGATAGATGTAGAAGGTGCCGAAAGATCTATATTTTGTCTAGGAGATAATCAATGGCTGCAGCATGTGAATGTTCTTATCATGGAAATGCCAGATAACGATCTTGCGGGCTCTTTCCAATTAATTGTAGACCAGCTTACTGCATTTGGCATAAGAGGCAAGTCTTCCATCTGCGGTGAAAACTATGTATTCATCAAGGAGGGGTCGGATTATGATCTTCGAAGGTCAATTGGGATTGAAAATTGACATTGCCTCTTATTTTTGTGCGGGTCTTGCGCCTAACTAGTCTTTATGCTTCCATGACTTCGCTGGTGCGTAACAGTTAGCTGGCCAATTCTCATGACAAGCTCCCTCGTCAATTCATTGCCACACATTGAAGCCTTTTGCACCCATTCTCCGCCCCCATGTAGATTCACGCTGACACTTGGCATTTCATCTTATTGTTTCTGTCTCTCTTAAGGAAACCCTGGAAAACCCAGTCCAGTCACGGTCCAAGATCTCTGTGATCGCAGGTAAGGACCGTGTTCATGGGTGGAAAGCAGCTTGGATTTGTGAACTACGAGCAGTCCACAGCCAGAATTCGCACCAAGCGTGAGACATTCCTCGCCGAGATGGAGCATGTGTTGTCCTGGAAAGTGGACATTTATCTGGTCGAGACCTACTACCCCAAAACCAGCTCCAAGGGCGGCCGTCCGGCCTATCTGCTGGCCAACATGCTGCGCATCCACCTGATGCAGCAGTGGTATTCACGCAGTGATCTAGCCAGAAATGAAAGACAAAGCCATCGTCTTCCTTATTACGAGGCGGCCTGGTAAGTCGGGCTGACTGAAAGTCAATTCACCCTGTTCATGCCGGGATGGCGCCAACCCAGCCGAGCATTCGGCAGATGTCATGCGCCACGGCCATCAGGCCAGCACGGATTGACCGAAAGCCGTTACAGCGCAACAGGTTCAAGGCCAGTGTGCGCAGCAGGGCTAGGACCTGAACACCATTGCGTTGGCTATAGCGGTGGGCATCCGCACCGAGTTGGGTGTCACGGGGCCAGTGCCACTGATTTTCGATTGCCCACCGCTGCCTGTCAAGTCGTAGCAATGCTTTTGGGCTGGTGCGCAGGCTGGTGATGAAGTAGTGGACGTGGTCAAACTCCTTCCCATCTCGCTGGCCGGTGCTCACCAGCTCAAGGATCCAGCTGGCACAAAGCCAGCGCTCAAGGATGACATCTGTGGCGTTGCGGGCTCTGAGCTGCCAGCGCACCTGGCGGCCATGGCCGGCCTCGAAATCGAAGATCTCCACTGGGATGTGCCGGTGGCCGCGGAATTGGGAGACGATCTGCAGATGCAGCCGGCGTTGGTTGTTGTTGACCGCCAGGAGCAAGTCGGCGCCCTGCTCGGCGGCGAGTTGAAAAACAGGGGTGAGGTGTGGAGGGCATCCGCCTGGATCAGCACACCCTCCAGTTCGAGGGTTCCGAGCAGGGCCTTGAGTGCGGCGCGCCCGTGGGATTCTCCGGTATCAAAGGACGTCTGGGCGATCGCCACGCCCACTGGCGTAGAGCGTCACCTGGGTGACAAAGCGAGCAGCCCAATCGGCGCCATCAGGCTGAGGAGCTGAACCTCTCAGCGTTTTGCCATCGCAGATCAGCTGGTCGAAATCCTTGTCCAGATCAGCAATCTGGGCCAGCATCCACACCCTGAGCAAGCCAAAGAGCTGGTCGAGCTCCTCCCGCTCAAACAGGTAGAGGAAGGTGGAATCACAAGGTGCCTTGGACATCTCCAGATTCAGAGCTGCGCTGAACGCCTGGTGATGCCGCTTGACAAAGCGATCTAGATCCCTGGCACAGCGGCACCCACTTTAGCCGTCAGCCTTCTGCGAAGCACTAGATGCCAAGAATGGCCATCAACAGCAGCAGCCACTGGGGATAACGCACGCCTCGGCGCTTGCGGCCTTCCGGCAGGGCCTGCAGAAAGGCGATCAGATCAGCACTGGCAGAGGACTGGGCCAAGGGACACAAGGGACAGGAGCAGTCCCAAAAAACCGGAACCAGCAGGGCCGCACCAGCCGCCTTGTACCTGACTTTCAGTCGGCCCATGCCTGGGAAGCGACGGCGGGCTATTACCTATACGCTTGAGGGTTGTCTGGATGATCTCATTGAAACGGCCAAGGTACACATTCGCGCCAATGTAGAGTACCGATTCCTCCTCATCAAGCAACATTTTGGATTTCAGAAGAGCCGCCTGCGTGGCATGCCGTAGAACTGTTGAATGGTGAATGTACCGACGGCGTTGGCTAATTGCTTTCTTGCACGACATAAGCTGCTATGCAGGACAGTATAAGGGCTTCGAGTGCCTACTCGGCATATGAATGCCCTTCAAAGAGAACTAGAACTGCGCTTAAGAAGTGAAATAAGCAAAGTGCAGACCTGATCTTCAAGTGTTCATTCTAGGCAATTTAGGGCCTAATCTAATCCTATTAGACGTAATGACCAGTAAAACCCCAGAGTAATGTATGGCTTTGATGTCACTCCTCTTCTGACTTGATTGTACAATCAAATGTCGATTTAATGCTACAGTTCAAACAAGCTGTCTATCGCTTTTATTGATTGATGCCCCACTGTTGTTACCGAATCTATCTGATGAATGTGGTTGTATTTCAGCCTATTGCTGAATGCCTGCTGTAGTTCACCGATGGGCCCGAACGACTAGAGCAGATGGTTCCGGCATCGCTTGGACGTGCACAGAGGGGTAGAGGCTGAGAAAAGGAGATGTTTATGGTGATTCTTGGATATCAGATTTGACTGGTTTAAAGAGGCAATCTTTTGCCTATTAATTCGCTTTATGGCTTACCAAAGCAAATCTTCTTCTTGCCCATCATGCAAACCCTTGCTAGAGAACTTCGTCTGTGTTCCGTAGCTACTGCAATGCTGATTCCGGCGGCTCTCGATAGTTACCCAGTCATGGTTGCTTTAGTAATATTATGCCTGATTGCGTTGCTCTATGAGTTGTTTCGTCTATTTGCAGTCGGATTTAATGGAAGATACTTCCTGTTGTCTTCTCTCAGCTGTGGTCTGTGGATATCAATTGGATTTCTCGTGAGTTTTATTCAGATAGATCACAGCAAGTCTTTCGTTTTTCAAAGCTTATTCACTGCTTCCAGCGTGGTAATTGATCCAATGAGTTACTCGCTAGCCACGTCTTACCTAATGTATTTTGTCGCATCTTCTTCATTTGTTAGCCGGTTGGCGGCTATACGAAAAGTTGAGCAAAGATTTCAGGGTATTATATTTAAGCGGTTGATAGTCTCCAGTCGGCTTCAGTCTAGCATCATCCTGCTTGTCCTTTGTTTATTTGGTCTAGTTGTCGCTGGATCCAATCTTCTTTCGATTCGCGGTCTTCATGAGGATTACTTAAGTGAGCAAGGTATTCTTCCTTGGTGGTATCCCCTTGTAATGACAACTCTTTCACTCTTTCCTGTTGTTATTGCAAGTTGCATAAGCAAAGACTTCCGGGTCGCCAGTTTTCGTTCATTCGTCGTTACTCTTGCAACTCTTATTGCAATCTACTTCTCAGCCCTGCAAGGCAGATTTGCGCTTGTGTCTTTACTGATGGTCTTGCCGTTTAGCTGGCTCTTGCTATACAAACCTCTTTTTAAGCTAAATTCTAAGAGTTTCGCTTTAGTCTTGTTTACTTTCTTCATCTTATGGATGCTCATGCCATTCGTGTCGACAATTTTTTCCTTTATCAACTATGCCAGATTCTATAGAGGAGGTTCAATTGATCCATCTCAATACTTTGCTCTTTTTATTGATTTCTTAACTGACTCCGGCACCGCTGCTGATGCTTCTGCCCGTGCAAACGAAAATCTCATGTCTAGACCTCTTGTTCTGTGGCCATTGGCGGCAACAATCTCTATGGCCATCAATGGGTTAAACAATGATTACATATGGTTTCAGGACATTCTAAACTCTTTATTAAATAGTCTTCCCCGAGCCATTTACCCATTTAAGGCGGATCTTCTTTTGCAGGAGGGATTGCTTTATAGCTATTTTCCCTTTTCTGATGTTGACACTGCTGATAGCCCTTATCTGTACTCATTTGCTTCATTCGGATTATTTGGGATTATTGTCTATCCAATATTTATTGGATTTCTCTATTCGGCATTCCTTCGCATCGCACTGAGTTCTATAAAGTTTATGTCAGGAGTGACTGCTTTCGTTGCTTGCGCTCTTGCAATTGCGACAGTTGCTAATTTTGCTATAATATCCTATGCAGAGCTTTCAACGTCAGGGTTGATTCGACAGTTTCTCTTCCCCGCAGTTACCCTTCTTGCTATGGCCATCTTTAGCTTTCCTTTCCGCCAACCGGCAAGAGCCTGAAATGTTCGGTGCTGCTGGTGGCATCAATGTCCTATATTTGGGCGGTGACTCGATAGGATCTACATCTGCCCACCGTGCCAATGCGATTCGCCGATTGGGATATACAGTACTCGTGCTGAATCCATGGTGCCTTATCCCCCGTTTTAACAAGATCCTTGCGTGGTTTCATTACCGAACAGCCTACCGAATGCTACAGAGGTGCCTTCGGCTTGCTTTTCAGCACACGCTTGCAGAATCCGGTTTTAAGCCATCAATCATTTGGGTCAACTCAGGAGAGTTGCTGGGTCTCTCAATTCTTAAATGGCTTCAGTCTCAATACAATTGCCCGTTGGTTCTTTATTGCAATGATGATCCCACGGGACCGCGCGATTGGAATAGGTTTGCATCCCTCCGTCGAGTAATGCCGTTATATGATCTTTGTATTTGTCCTCGTCAAGTCAATGAGATTGAGTGGTTAGCGCTTGGTGCATCAAAAGTTCTACGTGTATGGATGAGTTACGACGAGGTTTATCATGGTATGGCAAGGACTCTGGACTTTCCTGCTCCTGAAGTGGGTTTTATTGGAACCAATATCCCTGCTGATGACAGGGATGAATTCTTATTTCATTTGCTTAAGTCGGGGATTCCCCTGAGTCTTTTTGGTGCCAATTGGCACAGAAGCAAGCACTGGGGACAGCTTCGACCTTATTGGCATGGTAGCTCCCTAGAAAACAATGCCTATGCTGATCAGCTCTCAAATGTTGCAATGTGCCTTGGTCTCCTGTCCCATCAAAACCGTGATCTCCATACCCAGCGCACGTTGGAAGTTCCCGCAGCGGGAGGAGTGCTTTTGGCTGAACGCAGTTCTGAGCATCAGCTCCTTTTTGAAGAGTCTGTAGAAGCTCTTTATTGGGAAACCGTTACTGATTGTAGCCAACTTGCCCAACACATGCTTGGCTGTTTTTTGGAGCTCTCGGCAATTCGGAAGGCTGGCCATCAGCGACTTGTTGAGATCGGCGTTGGTAACGAGGACGTTGTCAGCCATGCATTGGCAGCACTTGCATGAGTTCACTTCCCAAGCTTCTGATATTTGAAACTCATCCGGTTCAGTATCGTGCGCCCGTGTATAGCAGGCTGGCGATGTTGCTACCAGGTGCGATTCATGTAGCTTATGCAAGTGATTTCTCCATACGAGGTGGGCGTGATCCTGGCTTTGGCCACTCTTTCGCGTGGGATAGTGATCTTTTGGCAGGCTACCCATTCTCAATTCTCCACGGCAGTGACCATCCACCACCCTGGCGCTTTGGACAGCTAAGTGGCCGTGGGGTTCCTCAGCTGATTCAACGTCTTCATCCCTCCGCAGTGCTGCTCAATTCACTCAGTTACTGTTATGACTGGAAGGCTTATTCCTCGGCCCTAATCCTCCGCATTCCCGTTTGGATGCGCTGCGAAACTCAGGATCTTGCCTTCCCCCGTTCGCGTCTCAAAGGAATCATTCGCTTCTGCGCCTATCGGGCTGCATACAGCGGCATCAGCCGTGCTTTCGCAATTGGTGAGCTGAACCGCCATCACTTGCTCCGTCATGGCCTGCCCCCTAGCGGCATCAGTTATGCCCGCTACTGCACTCCGGATAGAGTCAGGGCCTTATTACCTGCAGATCGGTTGCATCGGCGCCAAGGTATACGCAGCAGGTTGGGCCTCCAGCCAGATCATTTGCTGGTGGGATTCTTTGGCAAGCTCATCCCCAAAAAGGATCCAGGACTGATGCTAGAGGCTGTATCTTTGCTTAATGAGCATTTGCGTAACCGGCTCGCGTTTGTTTTTGTAGGTAGTGGTGAGTTACAACTGCAGCTAGAGAAGCAAGCCCATCTCTTGCATAGCGGCTTGGGAGTTCCCAGCCATTTTGCGGGCTTCGTGAACCAGAGCGAGCTAGTTGATTGGTATCTGGCTACAGATATCCTTGTGCTCCCCTCACGCCAGGCCGGTGAAACCTGGGGATTGGTGGCCAATGAAGCTCTCCAGGCCGGATGTGGAGTAGTCATCAGTGAGGCCGTGGGCTCCAGTGCCGACTTCGGTAGTTGGGAGCGCGTACGAACCATTCCTGTCGGGTCGGCCCGTGCACTTGCCGCCTCCCTAGAGCAGTTGTCCTCCTATCCCCGCGATTTTGACTGGGCTGCTCCTGCATTGAGCCGCTACAGCATTGAGGCGGCAGCCCAGAGCTTGGCCAGCGCTATCGCACAGCTGCCCTGATCGTGCAGATTCTTTTGCTCCGGCACTACCCACTGGTTGAAGGTCCGAGCATGCGCGCTTACGCGGAGATGATTGCTTCAGGTTTGCTAGCGCGCGGCCACCAGATCCACCAGCGTACGGCTCCTCTGTTGTTTGGCCGGCTCTTCCCCCTTCACCACCCCCTTGCCAAGTGGCTGGGGTACATTGACCAGTTCATCATCTTTCCGCCCTTGCTCTGGCTAGAGGCGCTGTGCCTACCGCCTGGCAGCCTATGCGTCTTGGCAGATCAAGCGCTCGGGCCCTGGTTCCCTTGGCTGGCTGGCCGCCCGCATTTGGTGCATTGCCACGATCTGCTGGCCTTGGAGGCATCCCTTGGGTTGCAGCCTTTTCATCAGCTCAGCCCCAGCGGACGTACCTACCAGCGCTGGATCAGCAGAGGCTTCAGCAGGGCCCGATGTTTCCTCTCTGTGTCTGCCGCCACCCAGGCTGCCCTGGAGCCCCACTTAGCCCGGCCCCCGTTACTCTCGGAGGTACTCTACAACCCCCTCTCGCCTCGCTTTGCATCCGCTCCATCCGGAGCATCGGCAGCGGCAGTTGCAGCCGAGCTGCCCAATCTCGGTTCGCAGCCGTTTCTTTTTCACATCGGCCGCAATTGGTACAAAAACCGCCTGGGAGTGTTCGCCATCTGGGAGCAGTTACTTCGCCTTGGTTCTTCAGTGTCGCTGGTGCTGGTGGGCACACTTGATCAGGCGATGCGGGACTGGTTAATCGAACGGCCCCAGCTCAACTCACTCGTGTATGTGCTTAAAAGCCCCTCCGACGCATTGGTGACTGCCCTTTACCACCAAGCGTCAGCACTGCTCTTCCCCTCCCATGCCGAAGGCTTTGGATGGCCGATTCTGGAGGCTCTGGCCTGCGGCTGCCCAGTACTCACCACTTCCCGCGCCCCGATGACTGAGGTTGGCGGAATTGCCGCTACCTACATCTCACCAGCACCACCACCACCCGCACCCCTTGAGCCTTGGGCAGAAGAGGCGGCACAGGTGTTGCTGCAGATGCTGCAGCGAACTCCCGCTGAGCAGGCCCAAGTGCGTCAGCTTGGCCAGGCCCAGGCCAGGCGCTTTCAAAGTGAAAGCTGGCTGCAGCAGCTGGAAGCTCACTATGAGAACGCCCTGGCCTTGCAGGAGGATTGCTGATGGGGGGCGTGATCGGAGCCTTTCATAACCAGGCGAGGGGCCAGCCCATTGGGTACGACAGCCTCAATGCAGACGGTATCTGGCAAAGCAGCGACGGTCGTTGCTGGCTGTCCCCTCAGCCGATCATCAGCCACTGCGGCCGCTTTTCGTTAGTCTTCAACGGAACGATCTACAATCACCTGCAAATTCGCTTTGGCCTTCGCTTCCAGGCTTGGAGGGGGCTCAGCGATGGCGAAACCCTGGTGGAAGGCTTGGCCCAGCGTGGCCCAGCACTGCTGCTCGACCTCCGTGGCATGTTTGCCTTCGCGGCCTACGACGCCGACAAGCAGCAGTTGCTCTTGGCACGCGATCGACTCGGCATCAAACCGCTCTACCTGAGCTGGCAGCCCCATGGGTTGCAATTTTCCTCTGAGCGACGTGCTCTGCCAGGCGGCGATCGTCTTGATGCCCAAATGGTCAGCCAGGTACTGGCCTTCGGGCACGACCGCACGCCCGTCAACTTCTGCGGGCCCGACAACCAGGGCGTCGTGAGCCTGCCGTCTGGGATGGTGGTACGCATCAACCACAGCCGTCGTCACGATCCGGTTCGCTACTGGCCGCCCCAACCCCGACCCGACTGGACGCCCTTGCCCATTCGCGATGGCCGTTGGGCCCGCACCTTTCTCCGCCAGCAGCTTGAGGAAGTGGTTTCCCTACATCTTGCCGATGTGCCGGTGGCCTGCTTGCTCTCCGGTGGGCTTGGCTCGGGTGTGATCGCTGCTATGGCTTGCCGGATTCAACCGGGCAGGATCACCACGTTCAGCGTTGCCTTGCCGGGCACTTCAGCGGATGCAGGCCACCACGCCCGGCAGATGGCGAGGCATTGTGGCTGCCAGAAT
This sequence comes from Synechococcus sp. UW140, assembly GCA_943372935.1. GTDB lineage: Bacteria > Cyanobacteriota > Cyanobacteriia > PCC-6307 > Cyanobiaceae > Cyanobium. Next base: position 69,813 of record CALSAP010000008.1, on the reverse strand, counting down.
CAAGAGCTGGTGATCCAGGAGGACGATGCTCTGTCCTGGGTCGGACAGGGGCTCGCCGCCCTCGATGTGCCAACAGCTGATGGAATCAGTACCTACGTGATCTGCCGGGCTGTGGCCGATCAAGGCATCAAGGTGGCCCTGAGCGGTCGGGGTGCCGATGAGCTATTCGGACGTTTTTCCTCTCATCGTCTGATCCTCTGGCTTCAGCTGATGCGCTGGCTACCGGTCCAGATGAGGCACAGCCTGATCCAGGGACTCAGCCCACGGCTTGCCCGTAAGCTCACGAACCTGCCCCAGTGGGACCGCTGGCATCTGGCCTTGGCCCTTCGTCTCTGGTGCAACGACCAAGATCTTCAAGCTGCCGGTGTGACTCCTTTGCAATGGCCCGAGTCGGCCCCCCAGCGCATCACCCAGGCCTGGGGACAGATCAGCTGGGGGGAATTGTTCGGCACTACCGAACCGATGCTACTGCGCGATGCAGACGCAATGAGCAGTTCGTGTGGTCTGGAATTGCGCCTGCCCTTTCTCGACCATCAGCTCGTTGAGATCGCCCTGCGCATGCCGCAGTGCTATCACCGTGCTGGCAAGGGGCTGTTGAGGCAGGCCTGCATGGATCTATTTCCGCCTGGCTATCTGGATCGGCCCAAGCACCGCTTTGCCTTGCCCATGACGACCTGGATGAGAGGCCCTTTACTCACTCTCTGCCAGGTGCGTATCAACAGGCTTGAGAACAGTGGCCGGTTGGATCCGGTTTGGATCCGTCAGCAGTGGGAGGCCTTCCAGGCCGGCCAGCTGTACTGGCAGTGTGCCTGGAGCCTGGTGGTGCTGGGTGAATTCGTTTCTCGGGAGCAAATTGCATGAGCAACCTTCAAAAGCAGCTACAGGCGAACTACGCCGAGCTGCAGGCCAAGCAGAAATCCAAGGCCACTCGCCGAGCGTCAATCCGCCGATTGCAGCGTCTGCTGAAGCCCCATCTTCCCCGGCAAAGGCAGGCGGCCTTCGATCTCGGTGCCGGTCAGGGTGAATTGGTGGAGGCCCTCATGGCCTTTGGTTTCACCCAGGTTGATGGGGTGGAGCTGAGCCCTTCGCAGGTGCAACTGGCCCAAGCCCACGGTTGCCAGGCTTTGCGGCAGGGCGATGGCGGCGATGCGCTGGCGGCCTTGCCAGATGCGTGCAAGGATCTAGTCTGCGCTTTTGATGTGTTCGAGCACCTGTCCCACGACACTTGCGCCCAGTGGTTTGAGCAAATCCAACGGGTGCTCCGGCCGGGCGGCCGTCTGATCGGCCATGTCCCCAATGGCCTCTCCCCCTTTGCCGGATCGGTGTACTGGGGTGACCTGACCCACCTTTGGTGCCCTGTACCGGGGAGCATGCAGGTGTTCTGCCGCAGCAGTGGCCTGCACTGGCTCGGTGCGTATGAAAACATCGGCGCTTCCCCTGGGCTGAAGGGGCAGCTGCGTGCTCTGGGCTGGCGTGGTGTGAGGACAGCTCTGGCCGCTGTCAGCACGGTGGAAACAGGGCGAAGTGATTTCGGCTCGCCTTGGAGCCGCACTTTTCTGTTTGTGGTTGAAAAAGGCAATGGCTGATCTGTACCGATTGAGACCACTGGCCCGCTGGCTTGGCCGGCAGCGATGGATTCGTTTCGGCATCCGTGATCGCTTTGCCCGGGCTGTTGAAAATCCTGTTCTCACGCATGGACAGCAATTTCGTCAATCCTTCAGTGGTGGCTCCTATGTGGGCAATACCGGTAACTTTATTGATTGGTCGGCTCGCTATTTCGGTGCCTACGGCAGGGAAGAGTTGGATCTATTCGCTGATCTCTACATTGCTGCCGCGGCCAAGGGGCGGGGCGGTGCTGTAATTGATGTTGGTGCAAACGTTGGCCACCATTCACTTTTCTATGGTCTAATGGGTGCTGATGTCTTGTCCTTTGAGCCCAACCCGGTGGCGATGGCCTTGTTGAAGCAGAAGGTTGCTGCCAATCCTTCTGTTCGAATTCATGCCATCCAGAAAGGCTTGTCCGATCGGGCAGATCGATTGCTTCTCTCGATCCCGAATAATAATAATCTCGGTAGTGCTTCACTGGTTAAGCAAGTGGGGTCAACCTCTGTGGTGGTTGAAGTTTGTTGTGGCGACCAGGTTGAGGAGATTCAGTGCCAGCAACAGATTGATCTTATCAAGATTGATGTGGAGGGGCACGAACTTCACACCTTGGCTGGGCTACGGCAAACAATTGCGACTCATCTCCCTCCGGTATTCTTTGAGTGGAATGGGGGCGGGAGGTTCGCAGAGGCCAAATCTATCTTCCCAAAGTGTTATGTATTCTACCGCTTCTTGGGGGACCAAACTGTGGCATTTCTCCTCAATAGGCCTGGTTATCGACTTCAGCCTCTTGATTCCGCCACAGAGCCAGAACTTTGTAATGTACTGGCCTGGCCCACGTATCCCTTGCCAATGCATTTTAGCCAGCGTCTATGCATGTAAGGCTCCTCCGCGTCATCCGCACTCTCAACCCCAGCGGCGGCGGACCCATGGAGGGGGTGCGCCAGATCACCCCCCACCTGGCTGCCCTGGGCGCAACCACCACCGTGGCCAGCCTCGATCCTCCTGAGGCTCCATGGCTTCAACACCAGCCCTTCAAAGCCATCGGCCTCGGCCCGGTGGTCACCGACTACGGCTACCGCCGCGGATTGCCCGCCCGGATAAGCGCCCTGGCTCAAGAGCACGATGTCGTCATCATCCACGGCACCTGGCAATACCACGCCTTCGCCACTTGGCGCGCCCTGCACGGCACCGACGTTCCATATTTCGTGTACACCCACGGGATGCTCGATCCCTGGTTCAAGCGTACCTACCCGCTCAAGCACCTCAAGAAGTGGGCCTACTGGCCTTGGGCCGACTACCGGGTGCTGCGCGATGCCAGCGCAGTGCTGTTCACCACCGAGCAGGAGCGTGTCCTGGCCCGTCAGTCGTTCTGGCTGTATGAGGCCAACGAAGTGGTGGTGGGGTATGGCACCTCGGCACCGCCCGCTGATGCAGAGCGACAGCGGGCTGCGTTTCTTGATTGTTTCCCCCAGCTGCGCGGCCAGCGCCTGCTGCTGTTCCTCAGTCGCATTCACCCCAAGAAGGGAGTTGATCTACTGATTGAAGCCTTCGCGGAGGTGGCCTCTGCCGACCCGCGCTTGCACTTGGTGATTGCCGGCCCTGATCAAGTCAGCTGGCAAGCTGCCCTGAAGCAGCGTGCTGCTGAGATTGGAATCGCTGAGCGCCTCACCTGGACCGGCATGCTCAACGGTGAACTCAAGTGGGGTGCTTTCCGCGCCGCCGAGCTGTTCTGCCTTCCCTCCCACCAGGAGAATTTCGGTATTGTGGTTGCTGAAGCGCTGGCCTGCGGCTTGCCGGTTGCGATTGCCGAGCCGGTTAACATCTCCAATGAGGTAGCCACTGCTGGGGCTGGGTTAGTGCACGAAGACTCAGTCGCTGGCACGACAGAAGCGCTCTGGCATTGGTTGAGGCTAACGGCTGAGGAGAAGGAGCAGATGCGGTCCAGTGCGGAGCAGCTTTTTGGCAAGCGTTTTAACTTTGCCTCAGTGGCAAAGAAACTGATTCCCATCTTTGAGACGGTCATCACAAATTCACAAAGATCCAAGAAATAGAATGACTAGCATGCAAAGCCCTGTGAGCCGCGCCTCCAATTCTTGCAGGTGTAGATTGTGCGGGAGTACTAATATATCACACATTTTGGTGGTTGACTCTATAAATATCTTGAAGTGTGGCGATTGTGGCTTTATATTTCCAGCCAGTCTTTCGTCCGATCAAGAGCTCCAAGATCATTACGATAAAGGCTATGAAGACGAGAGGTTTGTGCGTGGCCAGCGTGTCAATTCCTTGATCAACTTCAGGATTCTCACTAAACGACTTCGCGACTTGGAAGGGTTGAGGATTTTAGACGTTGGGGGTGGTTATGGCTTTTTGGCTAAAATGCTAAACTCTCTTCAGGATACATCCTGTGAGATTGTTGAGATATCTTCTCGGCAGCGGCAGTACGCGAAGGACGTACTTGGGCTCATAGTCTATGCTGACTTGCAACAGATAAGAAAAAAATACGATCTTATTGTATCGTTTGAAGTGCTCGAACACATACCTGACCCGATCAGCTTCATGGGAGCCCTAGCTGGCCTTCTTGAGCCGGGTGGTTCATTAGTTCTTGGAACTGATAACTTTAATTCGCCGACTGTCCGACGTATGGGAGATCTCTTCCCAAAGTGGGTCCCACACGAGCATATCAGTTGCTTTTCGCCTTCCAGTATTCAATTCCTCTTTAAGTCTGTCCCCTCTCTATCTCGACCGGAAGTGTATACTTATCTCGTCTGGGAGCTGCAGTTGGCCAGTCTTGCTAAGCTGATCAAAAGAGTCTTGAAATGGAATGAAGGCAGAACATACCCGGATAATGCCAGCCCTACGCAAAGACGTTACAAGTATTATAATGTTCGTCGCATTCTAAGCCCTTTGATTGCTGCCTTTTCTCTTTCTCATCGTCTAAACGGTGAAATGCTGATCCTGCACTCAAGGCTTGTCAATAAGGCCGTCATTGGAGACTAGTGGCACTATATGAATTACTTCTCTTGGACTAACCGGCTGTTTCGTGTTTGCTGGTTGTTGGCTGAGGTGTCTATGTTTAGGTTGAGTCCCGTCCCTTTATTTGCTTGGAGAAGTTCTATCCTTAGATTGTTTGGGGCGAAAGTTGGCAAGTCATGCAGATTCTATCCAACTGTACGTATTTGGGCACCTTGGAACTTGCGGGTTTCAGACAATGTCACAGTCGGGCCTAGAGCTAATCTCTACTCAATGGCTATCATCGAGATAGGTGATAAAGCGGTGATATCGCAGGATGTTGATTTGGTTGCTGGGTCTCATGATTACACTCGCGTAGATCTGCATCCGGCGCTTCCATTGGTTGCTTCTCCTATTGCGATTGGAGATAAGTGTTGGATTTGCTCCCAGGTGTTTATTCTGCCTGGTGTTACTGTCGGATCTGGGGCTGTAATCGGTGCTCGTTCAGTTGTGACCCGCGACCAGCCTGCATGGATGGTATGTGCAGGTCATCCTTGCCAGCCAATAAAGCCTCGAATCTGATTCTTGCTAACATCTCTTTACCCAAGCTTAACTACAATGAGCATTTCTGATGAGCGTGCAACTTCCAAAGATCCAACAGGCTATGGCTGGCGAACCTCCACTCCCCCCCTTTCTCATAGTTATCTTAATCATGCAATTCTAAAGATTCTGCAGTCCCAGAATGCTTGTAGGGTCCTTGACTTTGGATGCGGTAACGGTGCACTCTGCCGCTTCCTTTCATCCTTCGATTTCCATGTTGTTGGGGTTGAACCAGATTTGGCCGGCGTTCAGATTGCGCGACGTGAGTCGCCTTCTATTGCCTTTTACCAGCTCGGAGTTGAGGATAATCCAGATGAGATTGTCCAAAGCGAGGGTCTATTTGATGTCGTTGTTTCGGCGGAAGTGGTCGAGCATCTTTACTCACCTCATTTGCTGTCTCACTTTGCCTGGCGGTGCCTAAAGCCCGGTGGTCTATTCGTAGTGACTACTCCATATCACGGCTATCTAAAAAACTTATTTCTCTCTCTTGCAGGAAAGTGGGATCATCACCACCATCCTTTGCGAACTGGCGGCCATATCAAGTTTTGGAGTCGCTCCACTTTGTCCAAGCTTCTGGTTGATCAAGGTTTTGTCCTAGAGGATTTTATCGGGGTTGGTCGTTTTCCATGGGTTTGGAAAAGCATGATTCTTTTGTCGCGTAAACCTTCGACTTCCTGATAGCTTGTGTTATCCATTCTTATTCTTTCAAAAAATGAGCAGCAAGATCTGCCTGGCTGCCTTCAGTCTGTAGCTTGGAGCAATGACATTGTCCTCTACGACTCCTGCAGCACGGACCGCACTCAAGAAATCGCTGCTTCAGCTGGATCCCGCATCATCGAAAGACCCTTTGATAACTGGGCATCCCATCAGAACTGGGGATTACGGAACATTTCTTTCCTTAACACTTGGGTGTTCTATATCGATGCCGACGAACGTCTCACCCCCGAAGCCGCTGCCGAACTACAGGCCATCGCCACCATTCCTGATCCTAAGGTCGTTGCTTACCGCATCCGCCGTCGAGATTTCTTCCAGGGTCGCCAACTCCGCTATGTGCAAACCTCACCTTGGTACATTCGCTTCTTCCAACCGGAGTTCGTGCGCTACGAGCGTCTTGTCAACCCGATCACACTGGTGAATGGCGCCGTGGGTGATCTACAGCATCCCCTCGACCACTACCCCTTCTCCAAGGGCCTTAGCCATTGGATCGCCCGCCACAACTCCTACAGCAGCTTCGAAGCTCAGCAGATCCTCCTGAACCGCAGTACCCAGGAGCCGTTCTGCCTTCCTGCTGCCTTCCTAGAGCGCGATTTCAACCGTCGTCGCTTTCATCAGAAGGAACTGTTCTATCGGCTACCGGCCCGTCCCTTAATCAAGTTTCTGCTCCTCTACCTCCTCAAACGTGGCTTCTTGGACGGTGGACCTGGCTTCACCTACGCCCTGCTCCAGAGCATCTACGAAGCCATGATTGTGCTCAAGGTCCAGGAGCTGGAGCAGTCTCAACTGCCGCCGGAAATGAGTGATGCTTGATCCCCTCTCTGCTAATTCACGGATGCTGTCACCGTTGAGTCCTTGCAAGCAGCTGCTTTCGCTTGTCCGCTACTGGCAAAGGCACCCCATCGCCCGTCGCGACCTTCCCGGCACCGTTGCCCGCTTTCTTCGCTGGCAGTTTGGCAGCCGACTGATTGGGATGCCGGTGGTCTTCCCCTGGGTGGGAAACACCTGCCTGGTGATCGAATCAGGCATGACGGGTGCCACCATGAACGTGTACTGCGGCCTACATGAGGCGGCCGACATGGCATTTGTGTTGCACGTGCTCAGGCCAGGCGATGTCTTCCTTGATGTGGGTGCCAACGTGGGCAGCTACTCCATCTTGGCCAGCGGCGTCGCCGGTGCCCACACCATCGCCCTCGAGCCCATCCCCGCCACCTTTGATCGCCTCAGCCGCAACCTCCGCCTCAACGATCTGCTCAGATACGTCGATGCTCGTTGCCTTGCCGTGGGTGCTAGCGTGGGGTCTGTTCGTTTCACCGCTAGCCGCGACACCACCAACCGCCCTGTGTCCTTGCTCCCCTCCTGCACCGATGAACCCACCGTCGAGGTGCCCCTCACCACCCTCGATCGGCTCCTTCTGGCCTCCACCTCCCCCCTTGTGTGGAAGGTGGATGTGGAGGGATATGAGGCTGAGGTGTTGAACGGTGCCATTTCGGCTCTGCACGATCCCAAGTTGCGTGCCGTGCTTCTGGAGGCCGATACTCCCGACCTGCAACGCACGATGGAGGAGGCCGGTTTCGCCCGCTACAGCTACGACCTCTTCAGCCGTCAGCTAAAGCCCAGCAGTGCCAATAGCGATAAAAGTCACAACCAACTCTGGATCCGCGGCCTCTCCTTCGTGCAGGAGCGTTGCCGCACGGCCAAGCCAGTGCGAGTTGGAGGGATAGATCTTTAGGCGGCTGCTGAAATAGCTGCTAATCCAAGAACCTCTAGAGCAGATTGGGCTCTGCGGGACTTTTGCTTTCCTGCCGGGAGGCAGGGGTGTCATCTTTCTTGGCGGACACCGATCTGGAGGTCCACCTGATCGTGGGTAACTACTGCACCCACAAGCACGTAAAGGTTCGTGTCTGGCTGGCGAAGTGGCCTCGTTTCCACATCAAATTGACACCCACCTACGACTCCTGGCTGTAGACGCAGTCGGCCAGAGACGGTAGTAGGTGGAGCGCTGGTTTGGAATTATCACCCCACGCGCCATCAGGTGGGGCGGCTTCTCCAGTGTCATAGAACTGATCGCCAAGATCGAGCAGTTTGTGGCGGCCTACAACTAGACCAAGGCCCAATTCAACTGGACCGCCACCGCCGATTTAATCCTGGAGAAGCTCCAGCGACTTTGCTCGCAAATCACCTAGACGGCATTAGCCTGGCTAGGCGCCTGATTAATCCGATCGAGACTATTGGGACTCGGTCCCGTGAGCCATTCCATTAGCCATTCGGCGGGCGTTCACGCTGGTGGCCTTGGCGAGCAGCGGGCCACGTTGTTGCGTTGTTTGCATGGCCTCCTGCAGGCCTTGAGCCACTGGCCACCGCTGGTGATCACTCTGGCGTCTCTCTAAGAGGCTGCTGAAATAGTGGCCCAACCGAGTCCCATCATGCTGCTCACGCTCCTGCCGGAGGGGACCGGTGCCCTCTGGGACGTTCACTCGGCCCATCGAGCAATACCTGCTGGCCTATGTCCCCCTCCCCTGGGGACTGAATCGGCTCTGATCGCCCATCAACTCCCGTCTCATGCCAGCGCCTCCCATGGGCTGAGTAAACTGGCCAGGCGCATCAGCTTGTTGGCCACCACATGCAACCGAAACACCGCTCCCACCTTTGAGCGACCTCGCGCCTTGAGCTGCCTCAAGTCCGCGGCCTGCTTGATCCAGCCAAGCACCTGTTCGATCAGCATCCTGGCTGCTGGACTGGGTATAGACCGGATGGCGGACGGTGCGGCCGTCGATGGCGCAGTGGCGGTGCGCCTGGGTGTTCTGCTCCACATGCGGCGTGATGCCGGCAAAGCGGATATCGGGCACGAAATCCTTGGTGTTGTAGGCCTTGTCGGCGGCAAGCGTCTTCCGGTGCGCCCCAACGAGCAAACGGGCCATCCGGATCGCCGCTGCCCGCTCCCCATAGCCGTCCGCTGGGGTGTCCTCACTGGCCACCACCGAGCCGTGGCGGTTTCCATCAGGCAGTGGCCCAGATAGCTGAGGTAGGCGCCAGTGCTGTTCGACTTGAGGAACAATCGGGCCTCGCCGTCTCTGCTGGAGCGGTGGGTCTGGTAGGAGAGCAGCAGACCGCGGAAATCCCCTTTGGCGCGCTTCTTGCCCATGGTAGTAGCTGCCCCAAACCCATTGTCGCCACTTGGTTATGGCGGTTCCTCATTACTCCCGTCGATCCGCTCGCGGCCAGCAGCAGCGTCAGCAACCTTTCTTCGTGGCATCAACACGCTTGTGAACGTGGAGGGCCCATGGACCTGGAAAGGCTCGATCGACCTGTGGAGCGGCTGGGGCCGGTAAAGGTTGGCTTGCCGCGCGTGTCCTTCTTGGGCCCTGGTTGCACACCATCGGTGGTGTGACCGAGCGCCGTTTTCAGTACACGGAGAATGTAGGGGGACTGGCGCCAGCAGCAGGGCCATCACCCTTGGCTGCAACTCCGCCACATCATCGCCCGCACGTCATCCACCGTGAAGCTGCCAACCACTCCGGCATCCCGCAGCCCACGCCCTGGGCCCTTTCCATGGCCCGTTAAACCGTTTCAGCAATCCAACTTCACCCCCGCCGAATCCTGACTCAATGCGTTTGTTGATCCTCGGTCTCAATTTCTCCCCTGAGCCCGTTGGAATCGGCCGCTACACCGGCGAACTCGCCACCTGGCTGGCGGCCCGTGACCACCAGGTGCAAGTGATCACCGCCCCCCCCTACTACCCCACCTGGCAGCTTCAGCCGCCGTTTCTCAACCGCTACGGCCTGGATCGCAGCAGCCACGGACAAAGCGGCCGCCTCGTGGTGCGCCGCTGTCCGCTCTGGGTGCCCAGCCAGCCCACCACCGTCAAGCGGCTATTCCACCTTGCCACCTTCGCGCTCTCGTCCGCCCTGCCCCTGCTGGCGCAGCTGCGCCATCCCCCTGATCGCCTGCTGGTGATCGCCCCCGCCCTGTTCTGCACAGCACCGGCTCTGCTCTTCACCGGCCTGGCCCGCCTGGGCGGACGTCGTGTTCCTGCTGTGCTGCACATCCAGGATTTCGAACTTGATGCCGCCTTCCAGCTCGGTTTCATTGCCGGTGGACCGCTCCAGACCCTCGCCGAGGCGATCGAGCGCTTCGCCCTTCGGGGCTTCTCCGCCGTATCCACCATTTCAGCAACCATGTGTGACCGCCTCCGTCGCAAAGGGGTGGCCGACCAGCGCATCTGGTTCTTCCCCAACTGGGTCGACTGCGCCGCGATCGAACCGCTGAAGGCCCCCGGCCAGCGCGCTTGGCGCCAGGAACTCGGCATTCCCGACCAGGCTGTGGTGGCCCTGTACTCGGGCAGCATGAACCGCAAGCAGGGTCTGGAGCTGCTTGCCATCACCGCCGGCGACCTGGCCGAGCATCCCACCCTCCACTGGATCTTCTGCGGCGATGGGCCCTCCCGCGCCGTGTTTGAAGCCTCATGCAGTTCCCTCCCTCGGGTGCGCTTCCTGCCCCTTCAGCCGCCGGAGCGATTCCCGGCCCTGCTCCAACTCGCCGACATCCACCTGCTGCCCCAGCGGGCCGGAGCCGCCGATGTGGTGATGCCCTCCAAGTTGCTGGCCATGCTGGCCAGCGGCCGCCCGGTGCTGGCCACGGCCGAACCCCACACCAGCCTGGCGGCCGCCATCACCGGCGGCGATCCCTGCGGAGTGGTCACCACCCCAGGCGATGCCGAGGCCCTGGCCACGGCCGTTTGCGCCCTGGCGGAAAGCCCCGCCTTGCGAGCCACCATGGGGGCCGCCGCCCGGCAGCGGGCCCTCAGCGAGTGGGACCGCGAAGCGGTGTTGACCAGATTTGAACGACATCTGATCAGCCTCTGATGACGTTCGCGCTTCCTTTAACGCTCACAGTTGTGCCCCTTTGAGCTTTCGATGACAGTCAAAGGCTTCCTCCGGCTCTATAGCAGCGACCTCACTCGTATTCAGCGCTGGCTCGATCCGCTGGTGCTCGGCGGCACTTACCTGCTGCTCTCCTGGTCGGACACCGGCTTCACCCTTCCACTGCGCAACCTGGATCAACTGGCAGCCCTTTGCATCGTGGCCGTCTCCACCATCGTGCTCGGCCAGGCCAACATCTATCAGAGCTACCGGCAGGAGAGCCTGTGGGTGTTGCTGCGCCGCCTCATGGTCAACGGGGCGGCGATCATCATGATCCTGTTGCTGATCGCCTTCTTCACCAAAACCAGCGATCAGTTCTCCCGGCTCACGGTCACCAATCAGGCCCTGTTTACCCTGCTCTGGTTGCTCTTCTGCCACCTCGGCGGCCGCAACCTGCTGCGCCATTACCGCATCAAGGGCGGAAACAGCCGCTCTGTCATCTATTGGGGGCCCGCTGCCACGGCCTGTCTCTTCCACCAGCAGCTGCTTGACCAACCCCATCTCGGTCTGCGGCTCGCGGCCTGGTTTGAATCCCCCTCCCAGGAGCCCACGAGCCTGCCTCTGTCCATGCCTCCCTGCGCCGGTGGCCTCTCCGAAATGCGCCAATGGCTCGATACAAACACCCCTGATCAGATCTATTTCAGTTATTCCCCCAATCGTCGCTCCAGTCACCTCTCGATGGTGGAGGTGATTCGCTTTTTCGGAGACACCTGCCTGCCCGTCTATTACGTCCCCCACTGGGCCCAGGAGGGGATGCGCTTCAATGTCGAGCGCATCGGCAGCCAGCTGGTGTTCGGGCTCTGGGCACCAGCGGAGGCCAACCTCGATCACCAGGTGAAGCGACTGATGGATCTGGTGGGCTCGCTCGTGTTGCTGGTGCTCCTCTCGCCGCTGCTGCTGGTGATCGCCCTGCTGATCCTCCTCACCAGCCCCGGCCCCATCCTGTTCGCCCAGGATCGCTATGGATTCCGTGGCAAACGCTTTCGTATCCTCAAGTTCCGCACCATGACTGTGATGGAGGCCGGCGATCAGCAGGGGCTTGTGCAGGCCTGCCGCCAGGATCCCCGCGTCACTCCGCTCGGGCGTCATCTGCGCCGTTGGTCGCTCGATGAGTTGCCCCAGCTAATCAATGTGCTGAAGGGGGAGATGAGCCTGGTGGGCCCCAGGCCCCATGCTGTCGATCACAACGAGCTCTATCGCGGTCAGATCTCCGCCTTCATGCAGCGCCACCAATTCCGGCCCGGCATGACAGGTCTGGCCCAGGTGGAGGGCTGGCGCGGGGAGACCTCCACCCTGGAATCCATGGCCAACCGCATCGCCGCCGACCTTCGTTACCAGCGTGATTGGTCGCTGCGCCTCGACTTCAAGATCCTGCTGCGCACCGTCTTCGCCCTGTTCTCCTCCAAGGCCTTCTAACCAAACCAGCCTTTGCCGTCGCTGCGCTTGCGGCTGAGGCGGCGGGCCTGCTGCGCTGTGAATTGGCTCACGCTCGGGTTGGCAACGAGCGGATCCACGTGGGCCACCTGCTGCCAGAGGTCGCGCGGCGCCCAGCGCACGCTGTGATGCACCGCATCCAGGCGCACCACATGGCACCAGTGACACGCTCCACACGTCGCGCAGAACAGTTCCTCGATCCACTCATTGCTGAGCACCAGCACCGGGAAGGCATTGATCACCAGGCGGGCTTTGCCATCCGGCATGCCCCGCTGCTTCAGCTGCTCTGATGTGAGCAGATGGAGAAAGTACTTCTTTCCGTTGCCCACCAGTTTCTGCTCGGGATGGGCGGGGCAGAACAGTTCGCGGCGGCGGCTGCGTTGGCGAGGCTTGCGTTGCTGGCCGTCTCCCTGCTGCGCGTGATCACTCCCGGCCTGCATGCTGAGCCATGTCCAGTATGGCCATCATCGCGCGAAGGTTGCCTTTTTGCAGCATCGGCGGCCGCTGTCCCGACAGGATGACCAGACCCTAAGGCCCTTTCATGGCTGCAGCCCCTGCCGCCACACGCGCGCCTTGCAGGACGTACATCCTCGGCATCCACGGCCGGCTGCTGGAGGCAGAGACAGGATTTTGATCTGAAGCTGTTGCGGCTGCTGGGTAAGGGCGCTGGGCCGAAGCAGCGGTGCCTTGGTGGCGGCGCCGCTTCTCGCGACGTTCGGCATCGTGCTGGTGATGCATCTGGAGTCGCTGCAGCAGTAGCCACCCCCCAGTCCTGGACAGGCTGGTCATCATGCCGTTCCACTCCTACGCGTCCATCACCACCCCCAGTTCCGGGCAACAGGCGGCCTGCAGCGCATCCGGCGTACGAAGACTGTGTTGCTCGCGATGGTCGGTTCCCAGCTGAACCACGGCCGCTGTGAGCTCGACCCCGATCAGATCCGTGCGGGAGAAAAAGGCATCAACGGTGGCCAGGGTGGCTGGATCGCGCCGACGCACAGGACCGACACGGGATTCCAACCCGCTCAGGTGGCTTACGGCCGCAACCATGGTGGGGATCACGGTTGCCTCCGCCACCTTGGTCATCGCCCCAGCGCTGATGCTCACGGAGGTGATCAATGTCATCGGGAAGATCGGCTGCACAGGCTGACTGGGGTGGGCCGATCCAACGATGATGCTCGTCCAGGTGCGCCATCTGGTCGATCATCTTGAACCGGATCGCGGGCTCCGGCCTGAGGTCCTCGCCTTGGCCCTCCACCTGGATCACTCGAACGACGACCTCCTCCACCTGGCCCTGGTGGAGTGGGAGCTGCCCTGCGTTTCACGGCTCCACCCGCCTCCAGAAGCCCCAGCGGGCCCCGAAGCGGCCCTGCAGCCGCCCCACGAAGGCGGCATGGTCGGGATGGTCCTGCCAGTCGTCGATGCGGTCGCCGAGCAGATCGCAGCTGCGCAGGTGCTCGGCGGCGTAGCGGTAGCGCTGGCTGCGGCCCAGCTCCAGCGCCCTCCAGACCATCGGCCGCAACAGCAGAGTGGCCGCCAGGGGGTGGTCAGCGCTGAGCCGCTCGGCGGCGGCGCTGTGGATGGCATAGGCCTCACCGTCCCACTCGGTGGCGTGGGCCAGCACCAGGCGGGCGGCACGGGCGACAGCCCCCCAGGCCACCAGGAACTCCAGCCCCAGCAGACGGCTTGGATGCTGCTCGGCCAGCCGCAGGGCGCGCTCCTCCGCCTCGCCATCTTCGAAGGGGTCGAGGCGCCTGAGGTAGTCGCGCAGGTGGGGGAGCGAGAGGGTGCGGCAGAACCACTGCCAGCGCATTTCCTGGGCTTCGGCGGGGCGCTCCAATGCCTCGAGAACGGCCAGCCGGCTGTCCTGCCAGGCCCCATCGAGCCGGCCCGGGTTGTCTGTGGAAGCGCCATCGAGGATCTCCAGGGCCTGCGCCGCCCGGCCGTTGTCCAACAGGACCTGGGCCACGCCGGCGGCGATGGCGCGCCGGCGCAGATCCGGGGCGCTGAACTGGGCCAGGTAGCCCTCCACATCGCCCCGGGCCTCGGCGATTTGGAGTAGGAGCCGGCTGCCGCCCAAGGCGCCGCGTTCGCGGCAGCATCTCTCCAGCCGCTGCAGGCCCCCGTCGCCCAGGGCCTCCGCCAGGGCCGGCACCAGCCCATCGAACGGGCCATGGTCGTTGTCCAGCAGTAGCTCGGCGGCGTGCTCGGCCAGGGTCTCGGGCGCCAGCTGGGCCGCCATCGCCAGCGGCCCGAGCTGTTCAGCGGCCCGTTCGAACACGCCCACCACAGCCCCGGTGCTGTCGGAGCAGCGGGCCAGCACCCCCGCGGAGATCTCCAGAAAGCGCAGCAGCAGCTCGCAGGCCCCCCGGGAATCTTCGGCCGCGATCGGGCCGGTGATCGCCTGCCGCTGCGCCTCCAGATCGCTCAGCAGCGCCGGGCGCCGGGCCGAACCCACAAACGTCCGGGCCCGATCGATCGCCGCCAGCCGCTTGCGCACCTCCTGGGCAGCACCACTGGCCCCCTCCGCCGCCGCCAGCGCCAGGCGCAGCCGCCGCTGGATCACGGCCTGGCCACCGGACACCTCCATCAGCAACTCCGCCAGCGCCGCCGCCCCCAAGGCCTCCAGGTTCCTGGCGTTGAGAGTGCGCTTGGTGGCCACCGTGTCAGTTCTGGGGGGTCAAAGGGTTGAGCCTGGAGACAACGCCGAATCCATCCTCAGCTCCAGCTCCGCACCCAGTCCGTCACCCCGCCCGGCCGGTCGATCAGCTCGATACCTTCGGCAGCCAGTTCGGCGCGGATGCGGTCGGCGGTGGCGAAATCCTTCGCTGCCTTGGCGACCCGGCGCGCCTCGATCTGTTCCCGGATCGCCGCCCCGTCCGCCGCTTCCGCTGCGGACTCGGTGGCCGTTTCCGCCTCCAGCCCCAGCACCTCGGCCAGTTCGCCCAGCAGCTGCCAGCGGGGTTCCAGCGCCGCCGCATCGGCTGCGGCTTGTGCTTCGCTCCACCCGCCCCGCTCCAGCCGGTTGGCCAGGGCCCGCAGGGGCCGGGCCAGATCGAACAGCACCGCCACGGCCGCCGAGGTGTTGAGGTCGTCGTCCATGGCGGCGGCGAAGCGGCCGCGGGCCTCGATCAGCGCCTCGGTGGGTTCGGCCGCTGGGGAGGCACCCCAGCCCAGGGCCGCCTCGTGGCGTTTGCCCAGGCCCACGGCGGCATCCAGCCCTTTCCAGCCCGTGGCGGCCGCCGCCAGGGCCTCGGCGGTGAAATCCAGCGGCTTGCGGTAGTGGGCCTGCAGCACGAACAGCCGCAGCGTCATTGGGCTGACGCCGCTCTCCAGCAGGGCGCGGATCGTGGTGAAGTTGCCCAACGATTTGGACATCTTTTCGCCGCCCACATTCACCATGCCGTTGTGCAGCCAGTAGCGCGCCAGGGGCTGGCCGCTGGCCGCCTCCGACTGGGCGATCTCGTTCTCGTGGTGCGGAAAGATCAGGTCGGCGCCCCCCAGGTGGATGTCGATCGTGGTGCCCAACTCCTCGCGCACCATCGCCGAGCATTCGATGTGCCAGCCCGGCCGCCCCGGCCCCCAGGGCGACGGGAAGCTGGGTTCCCCCGGCTTGGCCCCTTTCCAAAGGGCGAAATCGAAGGGATGGCGTTTGCGGGCCTCCTCAGCCTCATTCGTTCGCCCGCTGGCCCCCTCCTGCTGCTGGTCGAGGGCACGGCCGCTGAGCTTGCCGTAGTCGGCCTGCCGCATGACCGCGAAATACACATCGCCATCGGCGGAATAGGCCGCCCCCTTGGCTTCCAGTTCACCGATCAGCTGCCGGATCGCCTCCAGGCTGCGGGTGGCCCGCGGCATCCGGTCGGGGGGAAGGATGTGCAGGGCGGCCATGTCGGCCTGGTAGGCGGCGATGTTGCGCTCGCTCACCACCGCCATCGAGCTGCCCTCCTCCTCGGCCCGCTTGAGGATCTTGTCGTCGATGTCGGTGAAGTTCTGGACGAAGGTGACGGCATAGCCGCTCCACACCAGGAAGCGCCGCAGCACGTCCCAGACGATGTAGCTGCGGGCGTGGCCCAGGTGACACAGGTCGTAGACCGTGACCCCGCAGCAGTAGATCGACACCCTGCCCGGCTGCAGGGGCTCAAAGGGCTCGCAGCGGCGGCTGAGGGTGTTGGTGAGCCGCAGGGTCAACGGCCCGCCCCCGCCACTGCGCCCGAGCCAGCACCCGCCTGGCCCAGGCGGCCGCCGCCGTAGCCGGCCCGGCTGCGCACGTTGCTGCACCAGTCGCCGTGCGCCAGGTACCACGCCACCGTTTCCCTCAGACCCTGGTTGAAGTCGTGGCGGGGCTGCCAGCCCAGCTCGGTGCTGATCCGCTCAGGGTCGATGGCGTAGCGCCGGTCGTGGCCGGGCCGGTCGGCCACCGGCGTGATCAGACCGGCGTGGGGGGAGCCGTCGGGACGCAGCTCGTCCATCAGGGCGCAGATGGCCTGCACCACCTCCTTGTTGGTGCGCTCGCCATGGCCACCGACGCAGTAGCTGCGCCCCACTTCGCCGCTGGTGGCCGCCAGCAACAGGGCTTCCACATGGTCCTCCACGTACAGCCAGTCGCGCACATTGGCCCCATCGCCGTAGAGCGGAATCGGTTCGCCGGCGGCGGCCTTGAGGATCACCACCGGGATCAGCTTCTCGGGGAACTGCCAGGGGCCGTAGTTGTTGCTGCAGTTGGTGAGCACCACCGGCAGTCCGTAGGTGTGGTGCCAGGCCTGCACCAGATGGTCGCTGCCCGCCTTGCTGGCGGAGTAGGGGCTGCGCGGGTCGTAGGGGGTAGTTTCCGAGAACCGCCCGCTGGCCCCCAGGGATCCGAACACCTCATCGGTGCTGATGTGGTGGAAGCGGAACTGCTCCCGCCGCTTCGCCGCCAGCCCCTCCCAATGGGCCCGCACCGCTTGCAGCAGGTTGTAGGTGCCCATCACGTTGCTGACCAGGAAGGCGCCCGGATCGTCGATTGAGCGGTCGACGTGGCTTTCGGCCGCCAGGTGCAGCACCAGATCCGGATCGGCCTGCCGCACCGCCGCTGCCACCGCCTCCCCGTCGGCCAGATCCACCTGCAGCAGGCGGTGGCGTGGGCCATCGGAGCGATCGGCCGCCTCGCCCAGCTCTGCCAGGGTGTTGTAAACGCCCAGCAGGTCGCTGGCGTAGCCCATCTTGTCGAGGTTGAACACCGTCACGGTGCTGTCCCGCAGCAGGCGCCGCACCAGCGCCCCGCCGATGAAGCCCGCCCCCCCCGTCACCAGGACGCGGCGACGGCCGGCGAGCAGCACCGGCAGGTCGAGCGGGTGGTTGGGAAGCATCGGGGTGGGGCGAAACGACAAAGGGGGGTGTTCAGGCCGGGGGCAGGGGGATCTGCGCCAGCACCTCGGCCAGGGCGGCCTGCCAGTGCTGACCCTCCAGCTCCAGTGCATGGCGGGTGGTGCTGGTCTCCAGCAGCGAGTAGGCGGGGCGCCGGGCCGGGGTGGGGTAGTTGGCGGTGGTGATCGGTTTCACCCGGGCCGGGGCGTCGATCAGCCCCCGCGCCGCCGCCTGGGCGCCGATGGCCACGGCGAAGTCGTACCAGCTGGCGGCGCCACAGTCGCTCCAGTGGTGGCGCCCGCTCACGCCCAGCGCGATCACCCGCCAGCAGGCGGCCGCCAGGCCGGACGTGGCCGTGGGGCAGCCCACCTGGTCAGCCACCACCCCCAGGCTCTCGCCGGCGGCGGCTTTGGCCCGGTGCAGCCGCAGCATGGTGAGGCAGAAGTTGGCCCCCACCGGCCCGTACACCCAGCTGGTGCGCAGCAGGCACAGCCGCTCGGCCGGCAAGGCCGCCGCCGCGCGCCGTTCCCCTTCGGCCTTGCTGGCGCCGTAGACCCCCAGGGGCGCCAGGGCCTGCTCCGGGGCGTAGGGATGGCCCTGCTCACCGTCGAAGACGAAATCGGTGCTCACCTGGAGCAGCCTCCCGCCGCCGCTGGCCAGGGCTGCGGCGAAGGCCCCTGGGGCACCGGCGTTCACCGCCTCGGCCAGCTCTGGTTCCGACTCGGCCCGATCCACCGCCGTGTAGGCGCCGGCATTCAGCACCCAGTTGGGCCGGTGCTGCTCCACCGCCGAGCGGCAGGCGGCCGGATCGGCCAGATCCAGCTCGCCGCGGCCCGTGGCGATCAGCTCGATGCCGGCGGGAACCGAGGCCACCAGGGCGTGGCCCAGCTGGCCGTGGCGGCCGGTCAGCAGCACCCGCACCGGTTCAGGCATCGATGGCGGGGGAAAAGCTCAGGCGCAGCCTACCTTCGCGTGGCTATTTCGCGTCCATCCAGTTGGGGCCGACCCCGGTGTCCACCGCCAGTGGCACCGTTAACTGCACCGCCTGCTCCATGGTGCGGCGGGTGAGCTGCCGCACCTCCTCCAGCGCGTCCGGCGCCGCCTCCAGCACCAGCTCGTCGTGCACCTGCAGCAGCAGTCGGGCCGGCAGGCCCGCCGCCGTGAGCGCTTGCTGCAGGCTCACCATGGCCAGCTTGATGATGTCGGCGCTGGAGCCCTGGATCGGCGCATTGGCGGCGGCCCGCAACTGCTGGGCCTCCATGCCGCCACGGCGGGCCACCTCCAGATCGATCTCCAGCGGATCCTTGCCCCGCAGGCGTCCCAGGCCGCCGGGATCGAAGTGGAAGGGGCGGCGACGCCCAAGGATCGTTTCCACGTAGCCGCGGCTGAGGGCCAGCCGCTCCTGCAGCTCCAGGTACAGGAACACCCGCGGGTAGCGCTGCTTGTAAAGGCTCAGGAACTCCTTGGCCCGGGCCTGGCCCATGCCGGTTTCGCGGGCCAGCCGCTGGGCCCCCATGCCGTAGATCACCCCGAAGTTGATCGTCTTGCCCAGCCGCCGCTCCTCCGGCGTCACCGTGTCGGTCTCGAGCAGCAGCCGGGCCGTCAGGGCATGGACGTCGTCGCCCTCGTTGTAGGCCTGCACCAGCACCGGTTCGCCCGAGAGGTGGGTGAGGATGCGCAGCTCGATCTGGGAGTAGTCGGCGCTGATCATCTGCCAGCCCTCCTGGGGCAGGAAGGCCTTGCGGATGCGCCGGCTGAACTCGGTACGGATGGGAATGTTCTGCAGGTTGGGGTTGCTGCTCGACAGCCGCCCGGTGGCGGTCACCGCCTGATTGAAATCGGTGTGCACCCGCCCGGTCTCCGGCTCCACCAGGGCCGGCAGGGCTTCCACGTAGGTGCTCAGCAGCTTGCTGAGGGTGCGGTGCTCCAGCACCAGCTTCACCACCGCATGGTCGTCCTCCAGTTTCTCCAGCACCGCCGCGTCGGTGCTCCAGCCGGTCTTGGTCCGCCGCGACTTCTTGCGGTCGAGGCCCAGGGTGTCGAAAAGCAGTTCACCCAGTTGCTTCGGGGAGGCCAGATTGAAGTCCACCCCCGCCGCTTCCTGGGCCTCCCGCTCCAGCCGCACCAGGGTGCCGCTGAGCTCCTCGGCCAGCTCCTTGAGGTAGGGCACATCGATGCGGATGCCGGTGGCCTCCATCTGGGCCAGCACCGGCTCCAGGGGCAGCTCCACCTGTTGCAGCAGCAGGGGCAGCTCCGGCCCCATCGCCGCCAGCTGCTCCGCCAGCAAGGCGCCCAGGCGCCGGGTGAGGTGCACGTCCATGGCGCAGTAGAGGGCCGCCGCCTCCACCGGCACGTCGGCGAAGCTTTGCCCCTTGGCCACCAGATCGCCGTAGGCGGTGGGGTGGAAGCCGAAGTCGCGCTCCGCCATCGCCTCCAGGCCATGCTTGTCGTTGGCATCCCGCAGGTAGTCCGCCAGCAGGGTGTCCATCACCACACCCGCCAGGGGCAGCCCATGGCGCAGCAGGATCAGGCGGTCGTACTTGGCGTTCTGGAGTGCCTTGGGGTGATCGGCGCTGGCCAGCCAGGGCCCCAGGGCCAGCAGCACCGCATCCAGGGGCAACTGCACCGGCGCGGGCGGCGGCGTGCTGAGCAGATCGGCGGCCGGCGGGCTGTGGTGGCCGATGGGCACGTAGGCCAGGTCCGCCAGCCCCTCCCCCCAGCAGACGCCGATCCCCACCAGCTCGGCCTTGAAGGGATTGAGGGAGGTGGTCTCGGTGTCGAGGGCCACCGGCGCCGCCGGATCGGTGCAGCCCATCAGCCGCTCGACCAGGGCGGCCAGGGCCTCTGGGGTGGTGACCAGCTCCGGCCGCAGGGCGGGCAGGCTGCCTTTGGCCTCCGGCTCTGTCGCTGCGGGCACCTCTGGCGCCGCCGGATCGCTGGCGAGGGAGGCCGTGGCGATAGCGGCTGTGGCAGTGGCAGTGGCGGTGGGCTCGGGGGGCTCCGCCGAGAACAGGCGGGCGAAGCCCTCGGTCTGTTTCACCAGGCTGAACAGCTCCAGCTCCGCCAGGCGTGCCCCCAGCCCCTCGCCGTCCACCCGGCCCAGGCCCAGGCGCGGCTCCTCGGGCAGGGGGATCTGCACGAGGATCTCCGCCAGCATGCGGGAGCGGAAGGCGTTCTCCCGGTCGGTTTCGAGCTTGGTCTTCAGGGCCCCCTTCTGCTGGTCGAGGGCGGCGTAGATGCCGTCGAGGTCGCCGTGGGCCTTGAGCAGGGTCAGGGCGGTCTTGGGCCCCACCCCCTTGACCCCGGGGATGTTGTCGGAGCTGTCGCCGGTGAGGGCCTTGAGGTCCACCACCCCCTCCGGCGGCACCCCCAGCTTCTCGATCACCTGGGCGCGGCGGATCTCCGTCGGCCCGCTGTTCTTGGCATAGGGGCCGCCGCCCATGTAGAGCACGGCGATGTCGCGCTCGTCGTCCACGAGCTGGAACAGGTCGCGGTCACCGGAGAGGATCCGCACCCGCCAGCCCTCGCCCGCCGCCCGGTTGGCCAGGGTGCCGAGCACGTCATCGGCCTCGTAGCCCGGCGCCATCGACAGGGGCAGGTCGAGGCAGTCCCTGAGGATGGCCTGCAGGTTGGCCAGGTCGGCGAAGAAGTGCTCCGGGGCCTCCTCCCGGTGGGCCTTGTAGGCAGCGTCCGCCTCGTGGCGGAAGGTGGGTTCGGCCGTGTCGAAGGCGATCACCACCCCCTGGGGCGCCAGTCCCTTGCAGTTGTCGAGCAGGGCCTTGAGGAAGCCGTAGGTGACGCTGGTGGGCACCCCGTCCTTCGTGCTCAGTCCCCCCTCACCGCCCTTGGCGAAGGCGTAGAAGCTGCGGAAGGCCAGCGAGTGGCCGTCCACCAGCAGCAACATGGGTGCCTCAGCCATTCCAACTGCCGTGTCCGATCCGCCGCCACAGCCTGCCACCACCGACAGCGGCGCCGGTGACGTCCCGGCCCTGCCCGAGGGCTTCCTGGCCGGGGCCTCCGCCGCCAGCCGCCGTGCCTGCCTTCGCTTCGCTGCCGAGCTGCTCTGCTTCGGCCCGGGGGTGGAGGATCTGGGGCCGGCCCTTGCGGCGGAACCGGAGGAGCCACGGCTGCAGCTGCTGATGGCCTTGCTCAACCTCTATGGTCTCGATCCCGGCTGCCAGCTCCTGGCGGGCCAGCTGCTGGACGGGCTTCAGGGCGGCGGCGGCCTTGATGCCTTCGGTCGTGGCCTGCTTGAGGCCCTCATTCCCTGGCAGGCGGGGGCCCACGGGCTGGCCCTGCAGCGGCTGGAGGCCCTCAGCGCCGCCCATCCGGAGGCCTTGCTGCTGCTCAAGCTGATCGAGTGGCTCTGTTTCTGCCGGGGTCAGGAACTGCACGGTCCGCGGCTGCTGGACAGGGCCCTCCAGCTGGAGGGCCCCTTCCCCCTCCATCCCGACCGGTTGGCGATCCATTCCTTCGCCCTCGAACTGTGTGGACGCCTCGGGGAGGCCCGGGATCTGGCGGAGGCGGCGATCGCCCAGCGTTCCGCCAACGCGTGGGCCGACCACACCCTGGCCCACTGGGCCCTGCGCAGCGGCCGGTTCCAGGAGGGGCTGGAGCAGCAGCAGCACCGTTCTCCCACCTGGGCGGCGACCAGCGTCGGCCTGCGGGTCCACAACCTCTGGCACCTGGCGCTGTTGCACATGGCCCTCGGGGACCAGGCCGCCGCCGCCGGGGTGCTTGACGGGCTGATCCCTTCCGCCCCCGAAGGGGAGACCACCGCCCCCACCGGTGAGCTGATCGATGTGATTGCCCTCGGCTGGCGCCTGGAGCTGGCGGGCGCCCCCCAGGACGGGCTCTGGGAGCGCCTCATGCCCCATCTCCCACCGCCGCGCCTGGATGAGCCCCTGCTGCCGTTCCTGGCGGTCCATTACGCCTGGGCCCTCGCCCGCGCCGACCAGCAGGCTGGGCTCCAGCACCTGCTGACGGCCTGCGATCGTGCGGCGGCGGCCCCCGATCCCGAAGCCCACTGGAGCTGGGCTCGGGGCGGGGCGGCGATCGTGCGGGGGGTGGCGGCCGCCGGAGCGGGCCAGTGGTCGGCAGCGGCCAGCCTGCTGCTGCCCAGGCAGGACCGTCTCGGCTGCGGCGGCGGCAGCGACGCCCAGGTCCAGGTGCTCCATCAGACCGTTGCCGCCATCGAGCGCCATGCCTGCCTGCTTCAGTGACTGCGGCCGCTACCGCTGGTGGCTGGAGCGGGTGTGGCGGGAGGACGCCGGGCGGCTGCTGTTCATTGGCCTCAACCCCTCCAGGGCCGACGATCGCCGCGACGATCCCACCCTGC
Organism: Synechococcus sp. UW140; assembly: GCA_943372935.1. GTDB lineage: Bacteria > Cyanobacteriota > Cyanobacteriia > PCC-6307 > Cyanobiaceae > Cyanobium. Next base: position 46,908 of record CALSAP010000008.1, on the reverse strand, counting down.
GCCGCCTGGTGGCCTTTGCCACGGGCTGGGGCTATGGGGGCATCGAAGTGCTCAACCTGTTCGCCCGGGTCAGCCCGAACCCCGCGGCCCTGCGGCAGGACCCCGATCCGCAGGGGGCGGCTAACCGCTGCTGGCTGCGACGGCGACTGCGGGCCCTGTCCGTGGAGCAGGAAGCGCCGGCGACCCCGATCTGGCTGGGATGGGGCAACGGCGGCCGCCTGCTGGGGCAGGACCAGAAGGTGCTGAGCCTGCTGCGTGAGGAGGGTGCGGCCCTGGTGTGTCTTGGGGAGACGGCCAGCGGCGCCCCGCTCCATCCCCTCTACCAACCGGCGGCGAGCCTGTTGCGGCCGTATGGGCCATCCTGTGGACGTTCAGCCGCAGAAGCTGCTCCATGGCCCGCACCCCCCGCCGTTACGCCATCCACCTGTTCCTGATCGGCGGGCATCACCAGGAGGTGCACTTCAACACGCTCGAAGACTTCCAGACCTGGTACGGCGGGGTGCTGAACGCGGCGTCCCTCGATGCCTTCGTCAACGTGCCGATCAGCGACCTGACCAGCGAATTCCTCGTGCTGCGGGCCGGAAGTGTCCAGGCGATCCGGGTGGAGCCGATCTACGGCGCCCTCGAAGACTGAGCCAGGCCCCCCCAGGGCTGATGCTCAAAGCGCGGTAGCGATCCTCTCCCTGTCGCTGCCCAGCCGGTGCAGCAGCAGCCAGGTGGTGAGCAGGTCGGGGCCCTTGAGGCTGCCCAGCAGGGCGGCCCGCAGGCCCTTCATCAGCACCCCTTTCTTGACGCCCGCGGCCGTGGCGGCGGTCCCCAGCAGCGCCTGGGCGGTCTCGGCCTCGAGCGGCCCCTCCGGCAGCTGCTCCAGCAGGGCGGTCAGGGCGGCGCGACTGGCGTCGTCGGCCCGCAGGGCCAGGGCCGCCTCGTTGGGCACCGGCGTCTCGAAGAAGGGGGCGGCCTGGTCGACCCCGTCCGCCAGCAGGCTGAGGGAGGGTCCGAGCAGGGCGCAGAGGTCCTCCTGCCAGACGGCATCGGCGGCGGGGCCCTCGTCGGCCCAGCCCCGGGCCTGCCAGAGGGGCAACAGCCGCTGGCGCAGCTCCCCGGCCGGCAGGCCATGCAGCACCTGGGCGTTGAGCCAGTTGAGCTTGTCCCAGTCGAAGCGCGCCCCGGCCCTGTTGACGCGCTCGAAGGAGAACACCGCCGCCGCCTGCTCCAGGCTGAAGCGCTCGCCGATGCCCTCCGGCGGCGACCAGCCCAACAGGGTCATGTAGTTGACCAGGGCCTCGGCGGTGTAGCCCATGGCGCGGAAATCGCCCACGGAGGTGACGCCATCGCGCTTGGAGAGCTTGCGGCCCTCCTGGTTGAGGATCAGGGGAGTGTGGGCGAACTGGGGCGGGGTCAGCCCGAGGGCGGCGTAGAGCAGCAGTTGCTTGCCGGTGTTGGCGATGTGGTCCTCGCCCCGGATCACATGGCTGATGGCCATGGCGGCGTCGTCCACCACCACCACAAGGTTGTAGAGGGGGTCGCCGATGGCATCGGCGGGCGCCCGGCGGGCGATCACCATGTCGCCGCCCAGGTCGCTGCCCGCCCAGCGCATCTCACCGCGCACCAGGTCGTTCCAGGTGATCGTGGCGCTGTCGTCGATGCGGAAACGGATCACCGCCTCGCGGCCCTCGGCGATGTAAGCCTGCTGCTGCTCGGGGGTGAGGTCGCGGTGCAGGTTGTCGTAGCGGGGGGCCCGGCCCTCGGCCTGCTGGCGCTCCCGCATCGCCGCCAGCTCGGCGTCGCTGGCGAAGCAGCGGTAGGCGTGGCCGCTCTCCAGTAGCTGGCCGATGGCCTGCCGGTGGGCCTCGATGCGCGCGCTCTGCACCACCGGCTCCTCGTCCCAGGTCAGGCCCAGCCAGCGCAGGCCATCGAGGATGTTCTCGGTGTACTCGGCCTTGGAGCGTTCCCGATCGGTGTCCTCGATGCGGAGCAGGAAGGCGCCCCCCAGGTGGCGGGCGAACAGCCAGTTGAACACCGCCGTGCGGGCGGTGCCGATGTGGAGGGTGCCGGTGGGGCTGGGGGCCAGCCGAACGCGTACGGGAACCGTTGCGGGCACGGAAGCGGCTCCAGATGGTGAGAACGGGACTGACGGGGCTCGAACCCGCAACTTCCGCCGTGACAGGGCGGTGCTCTAACCGATTGAACTACAGTCCCAGACCGACTTTCGAGGCTCGAATCGCCCCGAGGGGTGGATCCGGCGCCGATGGGCGATCGCGACGGCGTGGTGGCCGACCAAGGAAGTATCCATCGTCACCCGTCCCACCGTCAACGCTCTCATGCTCCGGCTGACGAGGGGTTGGGGCGACGATCGGCCACACAAAAAGCCCCGTGCAGGGCACGGAGCCGATGGGGCTTGACGGTGCTGCGGGGGGCGCCGGGACGCCCTGGCCTTCAGGGGCGGAAGCCGGCGGGTTCAATCAGGCGCACCTGATTGCCCCGGGCGGTGAATTCCCGCCCCTGGTCGCTCTGAACCACGACCCGACCTCCGGATTTGACCCGGATCACCCGGGCCCGAACCCAGCCAAGGGCCGCTGATTCCAGCACCTTGACCACATCACCGGGCTGTAGATCCAACTCCATGTCCGGAACCACGAGACTACAAATGGGACCATCGAACGCGCCGTGGAGGACTTGAACCCCCGACATCAGGTTTTGGAGACCTGCGTTCTACCAACTGAACTAACGGCGCAAGGCGATGGTCCCTGGAAAGCGTGAAAGGGAGACGCGGGCAATGAAGTCCCGAGAAACCAGGCTTCAGCGATCGAAGCGCTGTTTGACGCGAGTGGCTTTACCCACCCGGTCACGCAGATAGAAGAGCTTCGCCCGACGCACCTTACCGCGCCGCTCCACCTTCACGGAGGCGACCTGGGGGCTGTGAAGCATGAACACCCGCTCCACGCCGATGCCCTGGAAAATCCGGCGCACGGTGATGGTCTGGTTGAGGCCGCCGTGGCGCTTGGCGATCACCACGCCCTCGTAGGGCTGCACCCGTTCCTTGTTGCCTTCCCGGATCCGCACGCCCACCTTGACGGTGTCGCCCACGTAGATCTCGGGCAGGTCGCTCTTCAGCTGGGCCGCCTCGAACTCGTCGATCAGGGCCCGCGCGCTGAGCTTGCCGGTGGTCACCTTCACCGTCGTGGCCGCAGTGGCTGTCACGGTTTCCGTCGCAGTTTCCGCTTCCACCGACTGGGGCTCCGCGTCTGGGGTTTGTGGGTCCACTTCCGTGGACGGATCGATCTCGGTTGCCATCCCTGTTCTCGGAGCGCCAGGCCAAACCAACACCTTACCGCCTCAGGTGACCCCCTTCCCCCCAGGCCGCCGCCAGCCCCGCCGCAGCCGCTCCCAGGCCATGAACCCTCCGGTGACGAGCATCCACAGCAGCCCCAGGCCGTTGAGCAGCACGTAAACCGTCTCGCCCACCTCGCCCACCCATCCCTGGAGCCATTCACCCTCGTGCAGCACCATCAGCGGATGGGCCTGGTCCCGGCTCAGCCCGCCCCAGTCGCGCAGCAGTCGGTATCCCACCCCCGTGACGGCCGAGAGCAGCAGGGGGGCGAGCACCAGCGGCGCCAGCCAGGCATGGGCCTGCCGCAGGCGGACGCCCCAGGACGGGGAGGCGGGCCGTGGGGGGGCGCTGGGGGTGGGGCTGGACACGGGGAAACGACGGCGGGAGGGACGCTATTGATAACTTGATTGTCTGGCCCGATTCCCACCGCATGAACCTGTTCGCCGATCTGCTGGCCAGCACCAACGGCGTCAAGGGCGGCGGCACCCCTCTCACCCAGGCCGGGCCCCGCATCCAGAAGGGCCGCCGTGGGGTGGAGGTGAAATCTGCGCGGGAGATCGCGATCATGCGCCAGGCCAGCCGCATCGTGGCCACGGTGCTGCGGGAGATCATCGACATGGCCGCCCCGGGCATGACCACCGGCGACCTCGACCGCCACGCCGAAACCCGCATCCGCGCCATGGGGGCCACCCCCAGCTTCAAGGGTTATCACGGGTTCCCGGCCAGCATCTGCGCCAGCATCAACAACGAGGTTGTCCATGGCATCCCCAGCGGCAAACGGGTGATCAAGGCCGGCGACCTGGTCAAGATCGACACCGGCGCCTACTTCGAGGGCTTCCATGGCGACAGCTGCGTCACCCTCTGCGTGGGTGAGGGGGTGCCCGAGGAGGCCCGCCGCCTCAGCCGGGTGGCCCAGGAATCCCTGATGCAGGGCCTGGCCACGGTCAAGGCCGGCAGCACCCTGCTGGAGCTGGCCGGGGCGGTTCAGGACCACGTCGAGGCCAACGGCTACGCCATCGTCGAGGACTACACGGGCCATGGCGTTGGTCGCAACCTGCATGAGGAGCCCTCGGTGTTCAACTACCGCACCCGCGACCTGCCCAACATGCAGCTGCGGGCCGGCATGACCCTGGCGGTGGAGCCGATCCTCAACGCCGGCAGCAAGGCCTGCCGCACCCTCAAGGACCGCTGGACCGTGGTGACCGTGGATGGCAGCCTCTCGGCCCAGTGGGAGCACACCATCGTGGTCACCTCCGACGGCTGCGACATCCTCACCGACCGCGATTTCTAGGCCCGGCCAACCCTGCCGCCCTCACGGCCGCCGCAGCAGGCCCACATAGGCCCAGCGGCCCAGGGTGGCCAGCGGCATCAGCACGTAGGTGAGCGGGTTCGGGGTGACGATGATCAGGCTGCAGTTCCAGTCGGCCTGCCGCAGGATCTCGCCGGCCACCCAGTCGGCCCCCATCACCCCCACGGGGTTGAGGGCCGAGCGGAACGGCCCCAGCACCAGCCGCCGCAGCCGCAGGGTTGGTGCCAGCTCCCCGGCCCTCAGGCTGAGCAGCTGGCCCAGCAGCCGCTTGCTGATCTCATACAGGGGGCTCACCGCCGGCTGGATCTCCGCTTCCGAGGTGTTCACCCACACCTCCGCCCGCCGCGCCCCCTCCCGCCTGTGCACCCCCTCCCGTCGCTTCGCCACCGCGGCGAACAGCTCCAGCAACCGCCAGGCGCTCAGGGCGTTCACCTCCAGGGAACGGCCGGTCGCCTCGGCGCTGCAGTCGCCATGGACGTTGATGCCGTGGTTGATCACCAGCACGTCCACCTGCTCGAGCAGGGGTTCCAGGGCCGCCTCCTGGCCCACCTGCCACTGCACCTGGCGCAGGGGGATCGGCTGCCCGTCCGGGCCGGCCAGCTGCAGCGGCGTGCGGCCATGGCAGAGGGCGATCAGCTGGGCCCCGCGGCCGTGCCAGCGGCGCAGCAGGGCCTGGCCCAGGGCGCCGCTGGCCCCGGTGATGGCCACGGTGAACGATTCGGTCGACGGGTCCGGCATCGGCCTGTGGTGGACGTGCTGCCTAGATTGCCCCGCACCTGCAGGACCCGGCGAGGTCATCCCATGTCCATCCCCCTGCTGATCGGCTCCTGTGAACCCTTCAGCGGCAAGTCGGCGGTGGTGCTCGGCCTTGGCCGGCAGCTCGCGCGCGGGGGCGTGCCGCTCGCCTTCGGCAAGCCACTGGTCACCTGCATGGACGACCCGCTCGATGCCGTTCCTGAGGCGGAGCCGGGCCACCCCCTGCTGGATCCCGATGTCCGCTTCATCGGTGACACCCTCGGACTGTCCCAGGACCAGCTGATCCCATCGCTGAATGTGATGGATCCGGCGATGGCCCGGGAGCGTCTGCTGACAGGGGACCTGACCCCCGGGGAAGGGCTGACGCTGCTGCAGCGGCGCATTCACGACGACGCCGATCGCCTGGTCCTGCTCGCAGGGGCCGGCAGCCTCAGCGAAGGTCAGCTCTACGGCCTGGGTCTGGTGCAATTGGCCCACGCCCTGCAGGCGCCGGTGCTGCTGGTGCATCCCTGGAGCGACAGCCGCAGCGTCGATGCGTTGCTCGAAGCCAGGCGCCAGCTGGGCGATCTGCTGGCTGGCGTGGTGCTCAACGCCGTGCTGCCCGACATGGTGCCGGAGGTGCGGGAGGCGGTGCAGCCGGCCCTGGAGCGGCTGGGCATCCCGGTGCTGGGCGTGATGCCCCGCAGTCCCCTGCTGCGCAGCGTCACCGTGGAGGAACTGGCCCGCCGCCTCGAGGCCACCGTGCTCTGCTGCCACGACGGCCTCGACCTGCTGGTGGAGACCCTCTCGATCGGCGCCATGAACGTCAACTCGGCCATGGAATTCTTCCGCCGCCGCCGCAACATGGCCGTGGTCACCGGCGCTGACCGCACTGACATCCAGCTGGCCGCCCTCGAGGCCTCCACCCAGTGCCTGATCCTGACGGGGGCCGGTGAACCTCTGCCCCAGCTGATCAGCCGGGCCGAGGAACTGGAGGTGCCCGTGCTGAAGGTCGACCACGACACCCTCACCACCGTGGAGGTGATTGATGCCGCCATCGGCCATGTGCGCCTGCACGAAGCGGTGAAGGCCACCTATGCGATCCGCCTGGTGGAGGAGAACTGCCACTTCGAACGGCTGTTCGGCCGGCTGCGGCTGGCGGTCCATGCCTGAGGGCGCTGCTAGTTTCAGGTCGTTGGTTGTCGATAACGGGTGACCCGGTCCCTAGATCTTCCGGCCCTGGACCGGATCGATACGCTCGCCCAGGAGCTGGCCATGCTCCAGGACCGGGGCAAACGCAGAATCGCTTTCCTCGGCAGCCGCCATGTGCCGGTGGTATCCATCCATTTGGTGGAGCTGGTGGCCCGCTCCCTGGCCCAGGAGGGCCACAACCTGATCACCTCCGGTGCCCAGGGGGTGAACGCCGCCGTGATCCGCAGCGTGCTGGAGGTGGATCCTGCCCGGCTCACCGTGCTGCTGCCCCAGAGCCTGGAGCGCCAGCCCGGTGAATCCCGCAGCCAGTTGGAGCGGGTGCTGCACCTGGTGGAAAAGCCTGAGAACGATGAGCTGCCCCTGCCCATGGCCAGCAGCCTCTGCAACCAGGAGATCATCAACCGCTGCGACCAGCTGATCTGTTACGCCTTCCACGACAGCGAAACGCTGCTCTCCAGCTGCCGCACCGCCGAGGACATGGGCAAGGTGGTCAGCCTGATGTTCTTCGACTGAGCCCGCCGGGTTTCAGCCCAGCAGGTTCTCCTGCCGGGGCAGCACCTGCAACCGTGTCCCCTCCCGGCCCATCACCGTCACCTGGGTGCCGGGGGGCAGGAGCTGATCCGGGGCCAGGTTCTGGGCGGCCCAGCTCTGGCCCTGCCAGCGCACCCGGCCATCGCCATTGGCATCAAACGCCGTGGTCACCTCCGCCAGCTCGGCCCGGGCACCTGGGGGGATCGTCCGCGCCTGGCGCCCCGCCGACCAGCGCCGCATCCAGCCGTAGCCGGCCCCCACCAGAGCGCCGAACAGCAACACCTGCAGCAGCGGCGGCACCACCGGCGCCAGAACGGCCACCAGCGTGAGCAGCAGGGCGGCCACAGCGCCCACCAGCAGCAGGCCGTCCGCGTCGGCGCCCACCAGCTCCAGCAGCAGCAGCACCCCCGCCAGGGCCAGCCAGAGGATCGGGGGGGCGGGCATCGGCAGGGGGCGAAGGGGCGGTGGCCAGGACAACGAAAGCAACGGCAGCGTTGGCCTTCCCCCCCATCCTGCCTAGCGTTGCCCCAGTGAAGAAGCCTGCATGGAAGCGCTCATCATCCCGGTGCTCCTGGTGCTCGCCGGTCTGGGCATCACCGGCGTCAAGGTCACCAGCAGCAGCCGCTCGATGCTGGTGGAGCGCCTCGGCAAGTACGACCGCGAACTGCGCCCGGGCCTGTCGCTGGTGATCCCCGGCCTGGAGCGGGTGGTGAGCCACGAATCGCTCAAGGAGCGGGTGCTTGACATCCCACCCCAGCAGTGCATCACCCGCGACAACGTCTCGATCGAGGTGGACGCGGTGGTGTACTGGCAGTTGCTGGAGCACGCCCGCGCCTACTACGGCGTCGACAACCTGCAGGCGGCCATGGTCAACCTGGTGCTCACCCAGATCCGGGCCGAGATGGGCAAGCTCGACCTCGACCAGACCTTCACCACCCGCCAGGAAGTGAACGAAACCCTGCTCAAGGAGTTGGACCAGGCCACCGATCCCTGGGGCGTGAAGGTGACCCGGGTGGAACTGCGCGACATCCAGCCTTCCCAGGGAGTGCAGCAGGCGATGGAGCAGCAGATGACTGCCGAGCGGGAGAAGCGGGCGGCGATCCTGCGCTCCGAGGGGGAGAGGGAATCCCAGGTGAACGCGGCCCGGGGTCGGGCCGAGGCCCTGGTGCTCGATGCCAAGGCCAAGCAGGAGGCCGTGCTTCTCGATGCCGATGCCCAGGCCAAGCAGCAGTTGCTGCTGGCCAAGGCCCGGGCCGAGTCGGCCACCCAGCTGGCCGCGGTGATCGAGGCCCATCCGGCGGCGGCCGAAGGCCTGCGGTTGCTGCTCGCCAAGGACTGGATGGCGATGGGCCAGCAGATGGCCGCCGCCCACGGGGGATCGGTGCTGATGGTGGATCCCCAGAGCCCGGCCTCGCTGCTGGCGGCCCTCAAGGGGCTGCAGGAGAAGGGCGGCAGCTGACTCAGCTGCGCAGCACCGCCCGCAGACCTTCGCCATACAGCAGGGCGGTGCAGAGAATGCCGCCGGCCCAGCAGAGGCTGCGCACAGGCGGCAGGTTGGCCACATAGGCCGCCAGGTAGCCCAGGCGCAGGGCCGGGTGCAGCCAGGCCGCCAGCGCCAGCCAGGGGGAAGCCGCCAGCACGCCAGGGGCCACCACCAGGCACAGCACGCAGGCCGGCGCGTGCAGGGTGAAGGCCTCGAAGCTGTTCTGGTGTGCCCAGTTGGCCCGCTTGCCCCAGGCCGGCAGCCGCTCGAACATCGCCCGCGGCGCGGCCAGGTCGGAGGGGGAGAAGTCGGCCTGGGAGCGGGCGGCCCCCAGGGGGATCAGGCTCAGCACCACCACGGCGCCCGAGAGCACCAGCGACCAGGCGAAGGGCCCACCCGCCGCCGCCGGCAGCACCGGCAGGGCGATGCTGGCCGCCAGAAGGGAGCTGGGCAGGGAGAGGGTCATCGGGAGGGGGCCGCAGGGTCTCTTTTCTAGGCTGGCGCTGCCTTGCCTCCGTCCGCGCCATGGCCGACAGCTATTCCTTCGACGTCGTCTCCGACTTCGACCGCCAGGAGCTGGTGAATGCGGTGGATCAGGTGCGCCGGGAGGTGGGCCAGCGCTACGACCTCAAGGACTCGGCCACCGAGATCGAGGTGGAGGAGGCCAGCCTGACGATCACCACCGCCAGCGACATGACCCTCGATGCGGTGGTGGATGTGCTGCGCCAGAAGGCCACCAAGCGCAACCTGTCGCTGAAGATCTTCGATCTGCAGACCCCCGAGCCTGTGGGCGGCAACCGGGTGAAGCAGGTGATCAAGCTGCGCAAGGGCCTCAGCCAGGAGCTGGCCAAGAAGCTCAGCAAGAAGGTGCGCGATGAGGTGAAGAAGGTGACCGTGGCGATCCAGGGCGAGAGCCTGCGCGTCACCGGCAAGAACAAGGACGACCTGCAGCAGGTGATCACCCTGCTCCGGGGAGAGGACCTGGAGGTGCCACTGCAGTTCGAGAACTACCGGTAGGAGCGTTACGGATCCTGCGTCTCAGCCGGCGGCTGAAGCCGAAGGCGGCGGCGGCGCCGAGGAAAGGAGCAGGGCCAGGGACGGCGGGATCGCCCGGGTCGCCGTGCGGGGGGGGTGTGAGCCATCCGGATCTCGGCTCGGTGCCAGGACCGGGGGCTGGGCATTGTTCAAGATCGCCAGCCAGCTCAAAACCTGGGCAATAGAGCATCAATCCTTTGAGCTCCCAGGGTGTGGCGTCGAGTTCATCTTGTGGAACGGAGCTGATCAGCAGTTGCCAGCCACCGTGATGCCCATGGAAGACCGTTGGGCCGATGAACGTGGATCCGTTGGCGGTCACGGAGATGTGGCCGCAGTCTGGAACCAGGCAGCGTGGCGCCGTCTCGAAGATCCCCTTGGGAGAACCCGAAGACGACGCGAAATTCATTTCAACGGTTGCAGGCGGGACACCGGTGGCTGTCCCGGCCTCCAGATCGTGGAAGGTGCCGATCAGGCCATCAAAGACGAAGATCAGATCCAGCGCCAAGGCCGGGGGCGGCAGCAGCAGGACGGCCGCGACGGCTCCGAGAACGACCGCTGCACATGTGCGATGGCTGGCCGGCGCCATGGCCCCTCAGTCCCTGTTCGATATCATTATTCTGTTGTGGGACGGATCCAATCCGTTGTTCTTGCTGCATCTTCACGATGGATGCAGATGTGATGAAGCGGTGCATCGTTTGGGGTGGGGAGCCGTAGCGGCTGGTGGACGCAGGAGGGGCCCAGATGGGGTGATAACGTTGATGGGGCAAGGAATGAAGCATGGTTCTCGGCCAGGCATGATTCCTTCAGCACGTTCCGATGAATCTGACGGATGGGCGCAGGGTCCGGGGCCATCATCAATCTCGTCAAGATTTCTGGCTACTGTCACCGCGTCATAATTCCTCGACTCCACGCCATTGCGATGGGGTCATCAGCGACGGCGAAGGATCCAACGGCTGATGTCTCCTTCGTCCAGAAGTATCGCGAGAAGTTGCAGCAGAACGGCGTCCTTCTCGGGGTGGACTTCGGGGTTGAGGTCGCTGGGTTGCTTGGCCCCCTCTGATTCCCGTGGCGGACGGCTGGCGTTTCTGGATCGACCGCGGTGGCACCTTCACCGATGTGGTGGCCTGCCCCCCCACCGGCGAACTGGTGGTGCGTAAGCTGCTCTCCGATCCGCCCCCGCCAGCGGACGGCACCTCTCCGCCCGACCCCGCCGTCTCGGCCGTGCGCGAGGTGCTCGGCCTGGCGCCGGAGCAACCCATCCCTGCTGGGCAGGTGACGGAGGTGCGGCTGGGCACCACGGTGGCCACCAACGCCCTGCTGGAGCGTCAGGGGACGCCTGTGCTGCTGCTGGTCAACCGCGGCTTTGCCGACCTGCAGCGCATCGGCGATCAGCACCGCCCCCACCTCTTCGCCCTGGCCATCGAGCGGCCCGAGCCGCCGTCCCTGCGGGTGATCGAAGTGGGCGGCCGGTTGGCGGCGGATGGGGAGGAACTGGAGCCCCTGCTCCTGGATGGGGCCCTGGAGGCGGAACTGGCGCGGTCCTGGGCCGATGGCTTCCGCAGCGTCGCCGTCGCCCTGCTGCATGCCTGCCGCCACCCGGTCCATGAGCAGGCCCTGGGGAGCTGGCTGGCGTCGCGCGGTTTCGGGACCGCGGTGCTTTCCCACCAGCTCAGTCGCCAGCCCAGGCTGGTGCCCCGGCTGGACACCACCGTGCTGGAGGCGGCCCTGGGCCCCGTGCTGGGCGCCTATCTCGATCAGGTGCGCGCCGCCATCGGCGCCGAAATTCCCCTGCGGGTGATGACCTCCGCTGGCGCCCTGCAGTCGCCAGCCCTGCTGCGGGCCAAGGACACGATCCTCTCCGGCCCTGCGGGTGGCATGGTGGCGGCCGTGGCAGTCGCGGAGGCCGCCGGCTTCGGCGACGCCCCGATCCTCGGCTTCGACATGGGCGGCACCTCCACCGACGTCTTCCACTTCGACGCCAGCCGTGGTGCGGCGGCCTGGGAGCGCAGCAAGGAAACGGAGATCGACGGCCTGCGGCTATTGGCGCCGATGCTGCCGATCCACACCGTGGCGGCCGGAGGCGGCTCGGTGCTGCAGGTGGCGGACGGCCGTCTGCAGGTGGGCCCACGCTCGGCCGGCGCCAACCCCGGCCCCGCCTGCTATGGCCGCGGCGGCCCCCTGGCGATCACCGACGCCAACCTGCTGCTGGGCCGGCTGCCGGTGCAGGCGCTGCCGCGGCTGTTCGGCCCGGGCGGCGACCAGCCGGCCGATCGGGGGGTGGTGGTGGAGCGCTTCGGGGCCCTGGCCCGCCAGCTGGGGGTGGAGGGTCCGGAGGCGGCGGCCCAGGGGGCGCTGACGATCGCCATCGAGCGCATGGCCGAAGCGATCCGCCGCATCTCGATCCAGCGCGGCCACGACCTGCGCGCCGCCGTGCTGGTGACCTTCGGTGGCGCCGGCGGCCAGCTCACCTGCCCCCTGGCGGATGTCCTGGGGATCACCCGGGTGCTGCTCCATCCCCTGGCCGGGGTGCTCTCGGCCTACGGCATCGGCCTGGCCCGCCCCTCGCTGCTGCGGGAGCGCACCCTGCGCCAGCCCCTGGAGCCGGCCCTGCTGCCCCAGCTGGAGCGGGCGATCGAGTCGTTGGTGGCCGAGGCCACCGCCGACCTCCACTCCGGCGGCGATCTGGCGGCGGGCCAGGAGCCCCGGGTGCAGGTCCGGCTGGAGCTGCGCTATGGCGGCAGCGACCAGGGGCTGGAGCTGCCCTGGCCCGCCAGCCCGCCGAACGATCTGCTGGCGGACCTGCGCGCCGCCTTCGAGGAGCGCCACCGGCAGCGGTTCGGCTTCGTGGTGCCCGATGAGCCGCTGGTGGTGGAGCGGCTGGTGGTGGAGGTGGGGGCTCCGGCGCCTGAGGACTCGGCGAGGGGCGTCAGGGCCGCTGAACTCCCTGAGGCTTCGGATCTGCCCGAGCCTTCCGAGTGGGTGCCCCTTTGCCTGGCGGAAGAGCACGGCACCGCTGCCGGCACTGGGATGGTCTGGCGCCAGGTGCCCCTCTGGCGCCGGCAGCAGCTGGTGGCGGGTCAGCGGATCGCCGGGCCGGCCCTGGTGGTGGAGCCCACGGGCACCACCGTGCTGGAGCCCGGCTGGGGCGGCCGGGTGCTGGCGGGGGGCAGGCTGCTGCTGGAGCGGCAGGCGCCGGCGGCCGGGGCGGCCCTGGCCAGCGGCGGCGCCGATGCGGTGGATCCGGTGCGGCTGGAGCTCTACAACCACCGCTTCAGTGCCATCGCCGAGCAGATGGGGGAGCGGCTGCGCCAGTGCAGCCGTTCGGTCAACATCCGCGAGCGGCTCGACTTCTCCTGCGCCCTCTTCGACGGGGCGGGCCGGCTGGTGGCCAACGCCCCCCACATCCCCGTGCACCTCGGCTCCATGGGCGAAAGCGTGGCCAGCCTGCTGGCCGCTGTGGCCGCCGGCCGGCGGCCGCCGCTCGCGCCCGGAGAGGCCTATGCCGCCAACAACCCCTTCGATGGCGGTACCCACCTGCCGGACATCACCGTGATCACGCCGGTGTTTGCCCCGGAAGGCGGGGCGACACCGCTGTTCTTCGTGGCCTGCCGGGGACACCATGCCGACGTGGGCGGTCTCACCCCGGGTTCGATGCCCCCCTTCAGCCGTCGCATCGAGGAGGAGGGCCTGCTCCTGGATCAGGTGCCGCTGCTGCGGCAGGGCCGCTTCGAGGCGGCGCTCTGGCGCCATCGCCTGGAGGCCGGCCCCCACCCGGTGCGCAACCCGGCGATGCTGCTGGCCGATCTGCAGGCCCAGGTGGCCGCCAACCGCCTGGGGGAGAGCGAGCTGCTGCGGCTGCTGGAGCGCGAGGGCACCGGCGAGGTCACCGCGTTCATGGGCCACGTGCTGGCCAACGCGGCCGAAGCGGTGGGCGATGCGATTGCAGGCCTGAGCGATGGCGACCACAGCGTGGCGCTCGATGACGGCAGCCGCATCGTCGTGGCCGTGCGCATCGACCGGGCCGCCCGTCGGGCCCGGATCGATTTCAGCGGCACCTCCCCCCAGCAGGAGGGCAACTTCAACGCGCCGCTGGCGATCACCAAGGCGGCGGTGCTCTACGTCTTCCGCTGCCTGGTGGGCCGGCCGATCCCCCTCAACGCCGGCTGCTTCGCGCCGATCGAGCTGATCGTTCCCGAGGGGTGCCTGCTGCACCCGCGGCCGCCGGCGGCGGTGGTGGCCGGCAACGTCGAAACGTCACAGGCGGTCACCAACGCCCTGTTCGGGGCCCTCGGGGTGATGGCGGCCGCCCAGGGCACCATGAACAACCTCAGCTTCGGCAACGAGGATTGCCAGTACTACGAGACGATCTGCGGCGGCACCGGCGCCGGCCTGGGGCCCGACGGCCGTGGCTTTGCCGGCGCCGATGCCGTCCAGAGCCACATGACCAACTCCCGCCTCACCGATCCGGAGATCCTCGAAGACCGTTTCCCGGTGCGCCTGGAGCGCTTCGCCATCCGCCGCGGCAGCGGCGGCGCCGGGCACTGGCGCGGCGGGGAGGGGGTGGTGCGGCGGATTCGCTTCCTGGCGCCGATGACCGCCTCGATCCTCTCGGGTTCCCGGCGAGTGCCCCCCTTCGGCCTGGCCGGGGGCGGTGCCGGCGCCGTGGGGCGCAACCGGCTGGAGCGGGCCGATGGCCGCCTCGAAGAGCTGGGCGGCTGCGCCCAGGTGAGCGTCCAGCCCGGCGACCTGCTGGAGATCGCCACCCCCGGCGGCGGCGGCTTCGGAGCTCCCGACGCTGGCGACGATGGAGCTCCGCAGTGAGCGTGCTTTGCCGGGTCGCCGCCGGGACGCTGCTGGTGCTGCTGGCGGGGGCGGCGCCCGGGCCGGTGGCGCTGGCCCAGGCCCAGGCCGTGGTGCCGGCTGCCGCCGCGGAAAGCAACGTGCTGCTGGAGGGCGAGCAGCGCTTCCGGCCCCAGTGGTCGGCCCGGGGGCTGGTGGCGGCCCAGGAGCCGCTGGCGGCGGCGGCGGGGGCGGCGATCCTGCGCCGGGGGGGCAACGCGGTGGATGGGGCGGTGGCCACCGCCTTCGCCCTGGCGGTCACCCTGCCCCAGGCCGGCAACCTGGGCGGCGGCGGTTTCCTGCTGCTCTGGCTGCCGGGGCCTTCGCCGGCCCGCCAGCGGGGCTGCCTGGCCGGGGCAACCGGTGACACCAACGCGAGCGGCCCCGAGCTGGCCATCGGCGGCGGCACGGCGGTGGCGGTGAACTTCCGCGAGACGGCCCCGGCGGCGGCCACGGCCACCATGTTCCTGGGCCCCGATGGCCAGGTGGACCGGGCCCGCGCCACCCGCAGCCTGCTCAGCACCGCCGTGCCCGGCAGCGTCGCCGGGCTGGCCCTGGCCCAGCGCTGCTATGGCCGCCTGCCGCTGGCCCAGGTGATGGCGCCGGCGATCCGCCTGGCGGCGGAGGGCTTTGCGGTGAGTCGCGAGCTGAGCGATTCCCTGGCCGCCGCCGCCCCGCGGCTGCAGGCCGACCCGGTCTCCCGCCGCCAGTTTCTGCCGCCTCCGCTGCCGGGCACGCGGCTGCGCCAGCCCCAGCTGGCCGCCACCCTTCGGCGCATCGCCGCCGAGGGGGAGCGGGGCTTCTATGCAGGGCCGGTGGCCGAGGCCCTGGTGGCGGCCATGGAGCGGGGCGGCGGCCTGATCAGCCGCGACGACCTGCGCGCCTACCGCGCCCGGCTGGTGCGGCCCCTGCGGCGGGAGTTCCGCAGCCATCCGGTGCTCTCCATGCCGCCGCCCGGTGGCGGCCTCACCCTGCTGCAGTTGCTCGGGCTGCTGGAGCCCTTCGATCTGGCGGCCACCGGCCTCAATGCAGCCGCCAGCCTGCACGGGATGGCGGAGGCGATGAACCTGGCCTACCGCGACCGGAACAGCCTGCTGGGGGATCCCGACCAGGTGCCGGTGCCGGTGGAACGGCTGCTCTCGGCGGCCCATCTCGATGGCCTGCGCCGCCGCCTTGATCCCCGCCGCCACACCCCGGCCCCGGCGCTGGAGGCGGCGTCCGCCCGCGAGGGCACCAACACCACCCACCTCTCGGTGGCCGACCGGCAGGGGGGCCTGGTGGCCCTCACCACCACCCTCAACTTTCCCTACGGCAACGGCATCAGCGTGCCGGGAATGGGCTTCCTGCTCAACAACGAGATGGACGACTTCACCGCCAGAGCGGGAAGCGCCAACGCCTTCGGTCTGCGCCAGGGGTCGGCGAACGCCATCGCCCCCGGCCGGCGCCCCCTCAGCTCGATGGCCCCCACCCTGGTGTTCCGCCCCGATGGCCGCCCCTGGCTCGCCACCGGCAGCCCGGGTGGCAGCCGCATCATCACCACCGTGCTCCAGGTGCTGCTCAACCGCATGGTGCATGGCCTCAACCTATCCAGCGCCGTGGCCGCGCCCCGGATCCATAGCCAGCTGTGGCCCGATCGGATCGACCTGGAGCAGGGCATCAGCCCCGACACCCGGCGCCTGCTGGAGGCCATGGGCCATGCCGTGAGCCCGTCCCCGGCCATGGGGGCCGCCAACAGCGTCGAGGTGCTGGAGGGCGGCGGCAGCCTGGGGGCGGTGGATCCACGCCGGGCCGAAGGGCCGGCCTTGGCCGAATGAGCCTCAGGCCTGAGGCTTCAGCCCTCGGGCGCGGCGGGGGCAGTGATCAGGTTGAAGGCGGAGAAGGCCAGGCCGAAGCCGAACAGGGTGCCGATGGCCCAGAGGCTGTCCGAGGGCCATTCGGCGATCAGCATCCCCCCCAGCACGACGGTGACGATCCCATCGAGCAGCACCAGGCCCCGGGCCGGCCCGGCGCCGGCGGCGGCGCCCGCCAGCTCCATCACCCCTTCGACCGCCAGCAGGACGCCGATGAACAGGGTCAGGCTCACGGTGCTGGCCAACGGGAAGGCCACCAGGCCGATGCCGCCCACCACGTAGAGCACCCCGGAGATGGCCCGGAACACCTTGCTGCGGGTGTCATCGGCCGAGGTGAGTCGCAGCAGTTGGGAGACGCCCGCCGCCGCCGCCACCCCGCCCAGGGCGATGGTGAGCAGGGTGGCCGACACGAAGGGCAGCGCCAGGCAGAGCACGGCCGCCACCAGCAGCAGGCCGGCGGTGACCCAGCGCAGGGTCGGGGAAGCGGGGACGGACACGGGCTTGGAGAGGCTGGTGGGAGGTTAGGCCGCTTTCCCCGGGCCGACCGCCGGGCTCAGCGGTTGCGGGGCGGGCCGTTGTAGAGGATCGCCACCACCGTGCGGCCGTCCGGGGCGATCTTGATCTCCGTTTCCGTGGTGGCCGGCAGGCCCTTGGCTTCCCAGCCGGGGGGGCCTCCGAGGAAGCGGTAGACGAAGCCGTCGGCGTCATTGCGCACCAGGCAGGGGTTGGTGGCCGCCGAGGTGCTGAACATGCAGTTGGCCGGGGTGTAGACCGTCAGCCCGCCATTGCTGAGCACGGCCGCGTTGCGGGCCAGGTTGAGGGCCCGGATCTCGTTGAAGGGGATGCCCTGGGCCAGGGACGGGGCCAGGGGGGCCATCGCCAACAGGAGCCCCGCGGCGAGGGGCAGCAGGCTGGTGGCGGGCCGGAAGCGGAAGGGCATGGGGCTCCTTGCGGGTGTCTCCAGTATCCCTGCGCTATCCATGCCGGATGCGTGCGCTGGTGGCCTTCGTCTCCCGGGGCGCTGGCTTTCAGCGGAGGTCGCCCTACCTTGTCGATCCCGATGGCGTGGCGCCCGTGATCCGACCCCTCGCCGCGCCGCTCTCGCCGGAGGCCCTGTGTCGCCGCCGGCACCGATTCTACCGCCGGCTGCTGTTCCTCTGCCTGCTGGTGATGCTGAGCCTGGCGTTCCCCGAGACCCTGCGCCTGGTCGGCACCCTGGGCTACTTCCTGATCACGGCGCTGACCACCGTGGAGCTGAGCGGTTTCCTCGCCGGGCGGCTGGGGCGCTCCTGGAGCGACCGTCTGTTCCTGGCCCTGGGAAGCGCCAACCTCATCGCCCAGCTGCTGTGGCTGCTGACGCCGGAGAGCAAGCGCTTCTCCGGGGTGCCGCTGCTGGTGCTTACCACGGTCTTCATCGGCTGGAGCCTGGTGCGGCTGGTGCGGGCCCTGGACCGGGAGCCCCGGGCCACCCAGGCGGTGGTCAGCGGGGCGGTGGCCGGCTACCTGCTGCTCGGGCTCAGTGGCGGTCTGGTGCTGAGCGTGCTGGAGACGATCGAGCCGGGCAGTTACATGACCAACACCGAGGCGGATCCGGTGCCCATCGTCCTGAACCGCACGGGGGCCGGCACCGACAGCGTCTGGCAGCTGGACTTCGCCCGCATCAACTACTTCGCCTTCGTCAGCCTCACCACCACCGGCTTCGGCGACATCACCCCGGCCCGGCCGCCGGCGCGGATGGCCAGCGTGGTGCTGGCGATCGCCGGCCCCCTCTACATCGCCGTGATCCTGGGGGTGCTGATCACCCGGTTCACCGCTCCGGAGGAGGGGGCCTCCGACGACTGACCGGGGTCGCCCGGCGGCACGGCCCGCTCCAGGCCCACATCGACACCGATGTGCTGGTCGGGACGGCCGGTGATCAGCAGGGCCGTGCGCTGGCGGGTGGCGATCTGCCACATCCACTTGCTGAACAGGGCGATGCGGTTCTCCGTGTCGGGGATGAAGGCCAGATGGGCCAGGGCCCAGAGCACCCAGCCCGCCAGCCCGCTCACGTGCAGCCCGCGCAGGTCGGCCACGGCGTACCAAGGGCCGATCACGGCCATGCAGCCGAGGTCGAACCAGCGGAAGGGCTCACTGCGGCGCCCCTCCAGGCCCGCCAGGATGTCGCCCGCCACCCAGCCGCCCATCTGCACGGCCGGTCCCGCCATGCCCGGCAGCACCCGGCCGTCGCCGGTGTGGGCGTAGTGGCACAGATCCCCCACCGCCCGGATCTCCGGGTGGCCCGGCAGCGAGAAGTCGGCCTGCACCTGCAGCCGCCCGCCCCGGTCGACGGGGGCGCCGGTGCGTTCCGCCAGCAGCCGGCCCAGGCGGGAGGCACGCACACCGGCCGTCCAGCAGATCGTGGCCGCCTCCAGCTCGCCGGTCCCATCGCCGTCGCCGTCCGCCTCGCCAGCGGCGGCGTCCGGGGGGCGCCGCAGGATCACCCGGCCCGGCTCGATCGCCGCCACCAGCGTGTTCAGTCGCAGTTCGACGCCGGCCCGCTCCAGGTAGGCCGCCGCATCCTTTGACAGGTTGGCAGCCATCGCCGGCAGCACCCGGTCGACCGCATCCAGCAGGATCACGCGGCACTGGGCGCGGTCGAGCTGCTTGAAGTCCCGGGCCACGGCGCGGTGCATCAGCTCGATCAGGGAGCCGGCCAACTCGCAGCCCGCCGGCCCGGCCCCCACCACCACCACCGATTGCAGGAAGCGGCGCCGCTCGGGGTCCCGGGTCTGCTCGGCTTCCTCCAGGGCCATCAGCAGCCGCCGGCGGATCTCATCGGCATGCTCGAGGATCTTCATCGGCGGCGCCAGGGGGCGCCATTCCTCATGGCCGAAGTAGGTGCTGCCCGAGCCGCTGGCCAGGATCAGGTGGTCGTAGCCGTAGCGGTGGTCGTTGAACACCACCTCCCTGGCCTCGGTGTCGATGTCGACCACCTCGCCCAGCAGGATCTGGATGTTGTTGGCCTGGCCCACCATCTGGCGCAGGGGGGAGGCCACGTCGGCCTCGGAGACGAGGCCGGAGGCCACCTGGTACAGCAGGGGCTGGAAGAGGTTGAAGTTGCGCTTGTCGATCAGGGTGACGCGCACCGGCTGGCCGGCCAGGGCGTTGCAGGCCTTGAGACCGGCGAAGCCCCCGCCCACGATGACCACGTGGGGCCACTCGCGCATGGCCTCCAGGGGTGGGTCCAGCTCAAGGAAGAAGCGTTTCGGGGCCATCGCACGCCATCCTCAGCACCAGACCGTAGGCAGCTCGCCCGTGCGGGGCGGTAGTGACGGAGGCGGTTTCTGCGGCCGGGGGGCGCCGCTGGGGAAGCTGCTAACTTGATAATGATTCCCAAACCCGGTCCGGCAGCGCCAGGCCCCTTCCTATGGTCTCTCCTCGGGATCGCTTGCCAGTCACTGTCCTCACGGGCTATCTCGGCTCCGGCAAGACCACGCTGCTGAACCGGATCCTCACCCACGAGCACGGCAAGAAGGTGGCTGTGATCGTCAACGAGTTCGGCGACGTGGGCATCGACAACCAGCTGGTGATCGAGGCCGATGAGGAGATCTTCGAGATGAACAACGGCTGCATCTGCTGCACCGTGCGTGGCGATCTCATCCGCATCATCGGCAATCTGATGAAGCGCCGCGACCGTTTCGACCATCTGGTGATCGAGACCACCGGCCTGGCCGATCCCGCCCCGGTGATTCAGACTTTCTTCGTCGATGAGGACCTGCGCGACGAACTGAAGCTCGATGCCGTGGTCACCCTGGTTGATCTCAAGCATGTGGAGCAGCACTGGGACTGCGAGGAGGTCCAGGAGCAGCTTGCCTTCGCCGATGTGCTGCTGCTCAACAAGATCGATCTGGTCGATGTCGAAGCCCGCCTGGCGATCCAGCAGCGGACCCGGGCCCTCAATCCGCTGGCCCGGGTGATTCCCACCTGCCAGGCCGATGCGGCGATGGACCAGATCCTCGGCGTGGAGGCCTTCAGCCTTGAGCGGGCCCAGGCGATCGATCCGGAGTTTCTGACCTCCGACCACGCCCATGAACACGACGGGGCCGTTGGCTCGGTGGCCTTCATCGAAGAGCGCCCGATGAGTTACAAAAAATTGGAGCAATGGATCGATCGGCTGGTGAGTGAGCGGGGTCCCGATCTGTTCCGGATGAAGGGCATCCTTCAGATCGACGGAGACAGCCATCGCTACGTCTTCCAGTCGGTGCACATGCTGATCGACAGCACCAGGGATCGCCCCTGGCGTGACGGCGAAATCCCCAGCACCCAGTTCGTGATCATCGGCCGCAATCTCGACGAGGCCGCCCTGCGGACCGGCTTCGAGGCCTGTGTGGCCTGAGGACACCATGGCGGCCCCCCCGACCCTGGTCCAGGAGCGGCTGTGCGGCGCCTGCTGCCACGCGATCACGGCCCAGACCTGGTCGGCCGATGGCGAGTTGCTGGCCATGGCGACGGCCGGCGGCGAGCTGCTGCTGATCGATTTCCGCGCCGGCTGCGAGGAGCTTCTGCGCGGCGAGCGGGACGGCAGCCTGGATGTGGCGGGCTTCAGCGCCGACGACCGCTTTCTGATGGCGGCCGGCCAGGACGGGGAGCTGCTGCTGTGGGAGCTGGGGGGCTCCGGTGTGCGGCCGATCGCGTTCGACCCCCTGCCCCTGGGGGGCCACTGGCTGGCTGCGGCCGCCTGGCAGCCCCAGGGCCCCCTGCTGGCGGTGGGGGCCGGCCGGCAGGTGCGGTTGTGGGATGGCGCCAGCCGGACCCTGCGCCAGGAGAGCCCGGCGCTGAAGGGCACCGTGCTGGCCCTTGCCTGGAGCCGTGATGGCCGGCGGCTGGCGGCGGCCTGCCACGGCGAGGTGCTGCTCTGGTCTGCGGACGACCCGGCCCAGGTCCCCGAGCGCTGCCCCACCGGTTCGGCGGGCCTGGCCCTGGCCTGGTCCGACCAGGGGAACCTGCTGGCCAGTGGCCAGCTGGACGGCTCGCTGATGCTCTGGCCCGACGGTGGGGCCGGCACCGGCTGGCAGTTCCGTGGTTTCCCCGGCAAGGTGCGGGCCCTGGCCTGGTGTGATCAGCCGGGGCGCCTGGCGCCGCTGCTGGCCGTTGCCTCCAGCGACATCGCGGTGATCTGGAGCCAGAAGGATCGCGGCGCCAAGGGCTGGACGCCGGAACCCCTGGCGCTGCATGAAGGTCGTGTCCACGCGGTCGCCTTCGCCCCCGGCAGCAGCCTGCTGGCCACCGCCTCGGGCGATGGCACGGTGGCGCTCTGGGATGGCCGAGGCCGGCTGCAGCAACTGCTCGAGGGCGACGGCCAGGCCATCCACAGCCTCAGCTGGCGACCCGATGGCCGCCATCTGGTCGCCGGTGGCGAGCAGGGCCAGTGGTGGCTCTGGCCTGTGACCCTGCCCCCATCCGTCCGCTCCCGCCCCCCCCGTCCCGGAGGTTTTGCCCCATGAGCCCGTTCCCCTCCCGCCGTCTCCTGCTGGCCCTGGCCGTGGGTCTGTCCTCCCTCCTGCTGGCCTGCCGTCCGGCGGTGGAGTCGGCCGCACCCCAGGCCGGCCGCGCCGATCGGCCCAGGGTGGTGACCACCTTCCTGCCGATCACCCTGTTCACCCGCGCCGTGGCCGGCGACTGCGCCGAGGTGACGGCGCTGATCCCCGCCGCCAGCGGCCCCCATGACTTCCAGGCCCGGCCGGGGGATGTGGCGGCCATCCGCAACGCCAGGGTGCTGGTGAAGAACGGCCTGGGCATGGAGTCGTTCCTCGACAAGCTGGTGCAAGGCGCCGAGAACCCCACCCTCAAGGTGATCGACTCCAGCCGCGGCATCGCCACCCTGGAGAACACCGAAAAGCCCGGCGGCGACGACGACCATGGCCATGATCACAGCCATGACCATGGCCCCATCAATCCCCACATCTGGCTCGATCCGGTGCGGGCCGCCCAGCAGGTGGACAACATCCGCGATGGCCTGATCGCCGCCGATCCCGCCTGCGCCGAGGGCTACCGCCGCAATGCCGCCGCCTTCAGCGGCCAGCTGCGCCAGCTCAACACGGACTTCGAGAAGCAGCTGGCCCCGTTCCGGGGCAAGACCTTCGTGGTGGTGCACG
Organism: Synechococcus sp. UW140; assembly: GCA_943372935.1. Lineage (GTDB taxonomy): Bacteria > Cyanobacteriota > Cyanobacteriia > PCC-6307 > Cyanobiaceae > Cyanobium. The sequence continues at coordinate 24,446 of CALSAP010000008.1, read as the reverse complement.
ACTTCGCCCCCTACTTCGCCGAGCGCTATGGCCTCAAGGCCGAATACCTGGTGGATGTGCCGGAGCAGAACCCCTCGCCGGCGGATCTGGCGCGGGTGGCCGACACGGTGAAGCGCAGCCAGCTGCGGGCCCTGCTCAGCGAACCCCAGGAGGGCAACCGCTCCTTCAACGCCCTGGCCGGGGATCTGGGGATCCGCATCAGCGTCTTCGATCCGATGGAGACCGGCACCGAGGAGGCTTCCCGCAAGCCGGCCACCTTTGGCGAGGTGATGGGCCGCAACGTCGCCGACCTGGTGAGAGCGTTCCGCTGATGCAAGCGCCGGAGGTTGGGGGCCTGGGGATCGGATGACGGAGTTCTCCCAGATCGGAACGGTGATCGGCCAGCCGTTCATGCAGCGGGCCCTGGTGGGGGGACTGCTGATCGGAACCCTGGGCGGCCTGCTGGGCAGTTTCGCCGTGCTGCGCCAGCTGTCGTTCTTCAGCGATGCCCTGGGCCATTCCGCCCTGCTGGGTCTCAGCCTCGGCATCCTGCTGGGCCTCAACCCCACCCTGGTGCTGATTCCCTTCGCCGTGCTGTTCGCCCTGCTGGTGAACCTGCTGGTGGAGCGCAGCCAGCTGCCGGCCGATGCCCTGCTGAACATCGTCTACTCCACGTCCCTGGCCTTCGCCGTGGTGGCGCCCTCAGCCTGGTGACCACCTACCGGGGCGGCCTCCAGCAGCTGCTGTTCGGCGACATCCTCGGCATCTCCTGGCTGGATTTCGTCCTGATCGCCGTGTTGTTGCTGGTGGCGGTGGCCTACATGCTGGTGAGCCTGCGGGCCCAGGTGCTGCTCACCCTCCATGCCGATCTGGCCGGAACCTTCGGTGTCGGCAACCAGGGGCACCGGATCGCCTTCATCCTGCTGCTCGCCGTGGTGGTGGCCGTGTCGATCAAGGCGGTGGGGGTGCTGTTGATCAGCGCTTTCGTGGTGATTCCCGCCTGCGCCTCCCGGCTGGTGAGTCGCCACTTCGGCTCCTATCTGGGGCTCTCTTCGGTGATCGGTGGCGGCTGCGCCGTGCTGGGGCTGCTCGGTTCTGGCCTCACCAACCTGCCCTCGGGGCCCTGCGTGGTGATCGTGCAGTTCTTCGGATTCCTGCTGGCCCTTGGCGTCAGCCTCAGCGGCTGCGGACGAAGCCGGCGGTCACGTCCCGGCCAGCCGCCAGCACGATGCCGGCGCAGGCCTCGGCGTCGGAGAGGGCATCGTGATGCTGGAGTGGCAGTCCCAGATGGCGGCACACATCCGGCAATTTGGTGGGCCGCAGATTCCAGGCCTGCCTGGCCACCTGGACGGTGCAGACAAAGGGTTGGCTCGGAGGCCGCAGGCCGGCCTGCTCACAGCAGGCAAGCATGACGCCGGCATCAAAACTGGCGTTGTGGGCGGCGATGAACTGCGCCCCCTCCAGACAGGCCGCCAGCTGCGGCCAGAGCTCCGCGAACGGGGGTTCCTGGGCCACCTGCGACCAGCTGATGCCGTGGATGGCGGTGAACTGGAAGGTACGCCGCGGCGGGCGAATCAAGTGGTGCTCGCGCTGCACGATGGTTCCCTTCTCCACCCGCACCAGGGCGATCGAGCAGGCGCTGTCCCGGCCCTGATCGGCCGTCTCGAAATCCAGAGCCACGAAGCAACCCTGCGGAACGTCCCCCAGACCAGGGCTGATCACTGGCGCTGGCGATGGTGGCCGCTGGCGCAGGGTGGCTTCAGCGCTACGCAGAAAGAGCCGTTCATCACGGTCCAGATTGGCGGCACCCCAGCGACTGCGATGCGTCCACAGTTGCTCATAGCGACGGACGTCCTGCTCCGCCCAGCCCACCGCCCTGAGTGCAGCGCCACGGCACGGCTCATCCATCGGCATGTCTGGCAGGCCCGTCGCGTGATGGGGCGATTCTTGCTGAGCGGCCCGCAGCGCATGGCCCCGCGTCACACTGCCGCCCACAGAGCTAAGGGTTGAGTTCCATCTCAAGCGCCCCCCCACAGTGTTTGCAGTGCCTGGCGTCGGTCTCATGGTCGCCCTGTCCGCAGGCGTGGCAGACCCTTCCGGGCGACGGTCCGTCCGTGGCTGGGTCGGTCTGCCCCGGCGGCCGCAGCACCTTCAGGCCGATTTCGGCGCTGAGGATGCCGGTGGGCACGGCGATGATGCTGTAACCGATCAGCATCACCACGGAGGCCATGAAGCGCCCCAGGGGTGTCACCGGGGCCACGTCGCCGTAGCCCACCGTGGTGATGGTGACGCAGGCCCAGTAGATGGCCACCGGAATGCTGCCGAAGCCGTCATTGCCGGCTTCGATCACATACATGAAGGCACCGATCAGGATCACCAGGGTCACCATGGCCAGCAGGAACACGGTGATCTTGCGGCGGGCGGCGATCAGGGCGCTCCAGAGCAGTTCCGCCTCCTGCAGGTAGGCCCCCAGCTTCAGCACCCGGAACACCCGCAGCAGCCGCAGCACCCGCACCACCAGGAACAGCTGCCCGCCACCGATCAGCAGGCCCAGGTAGGAGGGCAGGATCGCCAGCAGATCCACGATCCCGAAGAAGCTGGCCGCATAGCGCCGTGGCTCGGCCACGATCAGCAGCCGCAGCAGGTATTCGAGGCTGAACAGCAGGGTGAAGCCCCACTCCAGCCGCAGGAAAGTGCCGGCCCAGTGCTGACGCAGCAACGGATCGCTCTCCAGCACCACCGCCAGCACACTCAGAGCGATCGCCAGCATCAGCAGGGCGTCGAAGGCCTTGCCGGAGGGGGTGTCCGCCTCGAGGATCGTGCGGCTCAGCCAGGGGCGGCCGACGAGTCGCACCAGCCCCAGGGCCAGGACGACCAAGCCAACCAGCAGCAGCGGCACCAGCAGCATCGTCAGCCACGTCCCAGGTAGGAGGCCCGCAGTCCTTCATCGGCCAGAAGGTCGGCGGCGCTGCCCTCCAGGCTGATGCTGCCGCTCTCCAGCACCACGCCGCGGTCGGCGATCTCCAGGGCGGCGGTGGCGTTCTGCTCCACCAGCAACATCGACAGCCCGTCGTTGTGCAGGGCCGCCAGGGCGGCCATCACCTCGGCCACCAGTTTCGGTGCCAGGCCCAGGCTGGGCTCATCCAGCAGCAGCAGGCTTGGCCGGCCCATCAGGGCCCGCGCGATCGCCAGCATCTGCTGCTCGCCCCCCGAGAGGTTGCCGGCCAGCAGGCGGCGCCGCTCCGCCAGGCGGGGGAACAGGCCGTAGCAGCGCTCCAGGTCGGTGGCGATGCCGGCCCGGTCGCGGCGCAGCCAGGCGCCCAGCTCCAGGTTGGTGGCCACGGTCTGCCGCGCCAGCACCCGCCGGCCCTCGGGGCAGTGGCCGATGCCGAGGCGCACCGTGCGGTGGGTGCGCACCCCCGCCAGGTCGGCGCCGCGCCACAGCACCTGGCCGGCGGCGGTACCCACCAGCCGGGAGATGGCACGCAGGGTGGTGCTCTTGCCGGCGCCGTTGGCCCCCAGCAGCGTCACCAGCTCGCCTTCCTGCACCTGCAGATCGATTCCCCGCAGGGCGGTGAGGGCGCCGTAGCGCACGGTGAGCCGGCGCAGTTCCAGCAGCGGCGCCGTCATCGGTCGTCTTCGCCGGCACGGCCCGAACCCCCCAGGTAGGCCTCGATCACCCGCGGGTCGCGGCGCACCTCGCTGGGGCTGCCCAGGGCGATCCGTTCGCCGAAGTTGAGCACCGCCAGCCGGTCGCAGAGGCGCATCATCAACGGCACGTGGTGCTCAATGATCAGCACCGTCAGGGCGAACTGGTCGCGGATCCGGCCGATCAGCTGCCGCAGGTCGTCTTTCTCGGCCGGGTTCATGCCGGCGGCGGGTTCATCCAGCAGCAGCAGCCGTGGCGCCGTCGCCAGGGCCCGGGCGATCTCCAGCCGCCGGCGGTCGCCGTAGGGAAGGTCCCCGGCCCGCTGATCCGCCAGGGCCTCCAGCTCCAGCAGCGTCAGCAGGTCCATCGCCCGGGCCTCCAGCCGCCCCTGGTGGCGGCGGAAGGCACCGTTGGCCAGCAGGGCCCCCAGCAGGGGGGCGCGGGCGGCATGGTGCAGCCCCACCAGCACGTTCTCCCGCACCGACAGGCTCTCGAACAGTCGCAGGTTCTGGAAGGTGCGGGCGATGCCGAGCCGGTTGAGGCCGCTGGCCCCCAGGCCCGTGGTGGGGACCCCCCGCCACAGGCAGCGGCCGCCGCTGGGGGTGGTGAGGCCGGAGATCACGTTGAACAGGGTGGTCTTGCCGGCGCCGTTGGGGCCGATCAGGCCGAAGATCTCCCCCTCCGCCAGCTCCAGGCTCACTCGATCGAGGGCCAGCAGGCCGCCGAAGCGACAGCTGATCGCCTCCACCTGCAGCAGGGGAGCCGCGCCCGTGGCGTCGGAGCTCTGGCTCATGGGGTCTGGGGAGCCTGGTGGCTGCGGTGGCGGCCCCGGCCCAGGCGGGCAGCCAGCCAGCGCAGCCGCTCCGCCGTCACCAGTCCCTGGGGAAAGAACAGCGGACCCAGCAGGATCACCGCCCCGAACAGGATCAGGCGCAGGTCCCCCACCGGCCGCAGCAGCTCCGGCAGGGCGGTGAGTGCCAGGCCCCCCAGCACCGGCCCCAGCCAGAAGCGTGAACCGCCGAACACCACGAAGGCCAGGGTGGTGATGCTGGCGTCGAAGCTGCCGGCCCTGGCGTTCCAGGAATTGAAGAAGTGGGCGGCCAGCGCCCCGGTGATGCCGGCGAGCACGGCGCTGGCCACAAAGGCGATCAGCTTGGTGCGCGGCGTGTCGATGCCCACGCTGGCGGCCGCCAGTTCGTCGTCGCGGATGGCCGCCATCGCCCGCCCCAGCCGCATCGCCTCGAGCCGCTGGCACAACCAGCAGGCGAGGGCCAGCAGCGTCAGGGTGAACAGCACAAAGCCCTCGGCGTGCGCGAAGGGCTGGGGGATGCCGAAGATGCCCATGGCCCCGCCTGTGAAGGGCAGGTTGAGGTTGAGCACCCGCAGGATCTCCACCAGGGCGATCGTGGCGATGGCCAGGTAGATGCCCCGCAGCCGCAGCACCGGCCCACCGATCGCCAGGGCGATCAGGCCCGCCAGGGCCCCGCCGAGTGCCATCTCCGCCACCAGGGCCGGCAGCGGCGAGGTGGCGCCGCTGCCGGCGAAGGCGGGGACGCCGGTGGACAGCAGGGCAGCCACATAGCCCCCCACCGCATAGAAGCCCGGGGTGGCCAGCGACAGCTGGCCGCAGCGCAGGGGCAGGTACACCGAGAGCGCCAGCAGGGCGCCGAGCAGCATCTGTTCGAGCAGGGCGGCGTCCATGGCCCTCACACCTTGTTGGGCAGCGGTCGGCCTAGCAGCCCCCGGGGCCGCAGCAGCAGCACCAGGAAGAGGAAGCCATAGCTCACGGCATCCTTGTAACCCGACCAGTCGGCCGGCACAAAGGCTTCCGCCAGGCCGACGATCAGCCCGCCCAGCACCGCCCCCGGCACACTGCCCAGCCCGCCCAGCACCAGCACCGCCAGCCCCTTGAGGCCATAGCCGATGCCGAAGTAGGGCCCGGCGATGCTGACGCTCAGCCCCACCAGCCCGCCGGCCACCCCGGCCAGGAAGCCGCTGAGCCCGAAGGCGAGCCGCACCATCGCCGTGCTGTCGATGCCCAGCAGCTGGGCGGTTTCGGGGTCCTCGGCCACCGCCTGCAGCCCCTTGCCGTTGCGGCTGCCCTCCAGCCAGAGGGTGAGCAGGGCCAGCAGCAGCATGGCGATCCCCAGCAGCAGGGCCTGCACCGTGCGCACCCTGGCGCCCAGCAGGGGGAACGAGGCCGGCAGGCCCCCGAGGGCGCCGGTGGGGATGGCATAGCTTTCGGCCCCCACCAGCAGCTGGATCAGGTTCACCAGGATCACGCCGGCCCCGAGGCTGGTGATCAGGGCCAGGAGGGGGTCGGCCCGGCGGCGACGCAGCGGGCGGAAGGCCACCCGCTCCACCAGCAGGGCCACCAGGGCCGCCCCCAGCCCCGCCAGGGGCAGGGCACCCCAGAAGGGCAGGGCGACGGGCAGCTGCAAACCGGCCAGCAGGCCGTTGGCCCCCACCGCGCCGCCGATCAGGAGATAGGTGAAGTAAGCGCCGAGGGTGAACACCGCCCCATGGGCGAAGTTGATCACCCCCAGCACCGAGAACACCAGGGTGTAGCCGAGGGCGAACAGCCCGTACACCGCCCCCACCGACAGACCGTTGACCAGGATCTGGAGCAGGTCCACCTGGGGCTTACTTGAGCAGGGCGAAGCGTCCGCTGCGCCCGCCCGGATCCATGCGCACCTGGGCCACGAAGAACTGGCTCTGGATCACCTCACCCTCCGGGGTGAAGCGGATCTCCCCCAGGGGGGTGGCGTAGGTGCCGGCCAGGATCTCCTCCATCAGCGCCTTGCGGGTGGCCGCCAGGGGGGCACCGGCCAGCGGCTGGCGCTTGTCGAGGCGCACCAGCGCGTCGCCGATCACCTGCAGCGCCGTGTAGGCCTGGGCGGTGAGCTGGGGCGGAATGGCGCCGCCCTTGGCCGCCTGGTAGGCCTTGCGGAAGGCCGCGTTGGCGGGGGTGTCCAGTTCAGGGCTGTAGGCCTGGGCGATCAGCAGACCGTCGCAGTACTTCTGGCAGATCGGGTAGATGTTGGGGGTGTTCATGCCGTTGCCGGCCACGATCAGGCCCCGGTAGCCCAGCTCCCGCAGCTGGCGGATCAGGTTGCCCCCATCCACCGCCTGCAGCGACAGCACGATCAGATCGGGCTTTTCCCGCAGGGTCGCACTGATCTGGTTCTGGAAGTCCTGGTCGTTCAGCTGGGTGCGCTGCACGGTCACCGGCTCCAGGCCCTTCTCTTTGAGGGCCTCCTGGAAGATGGTGGTCTCGGCGGTGCTGTAGGCGTCGTCCTGGGCATAGAACACCGCCGCCCGCTTCAGCCCCGGCTGCAGCTTGAGGGCCTGGGCGATGGCCAGCGGGGCGATCACCGAACTCTGGGCCGACACCCGGCTGATGAAGAAGCCGATCTCCGGGATGCCGGTAGCCGTGTTGGAGGGGGCTACCACGGGCACACCGCGCCGCTGGGCGATGGGGTCGGCGGAGAAGGCCTGCTGGGAGAGGGTGGGGCCGATCAGGGCCAGCACGCCCCGGTTGATCTGCAGGGTGAAGGCCGCGTTGGCCCCCGGCTCGTCGCTGCCGCTGTCCTCCAGGGCCAGCTTGAGGGGACGGCCGTTGATCCCGCCGGCGCCGTTGCGGTGCTTGAGGGCGAGCTCCAGGCCGATCTTCTGGTCCTGCCCGTAGACGTTGGCGTTGCCGGTGAGGGCGAGCACCGCTCCCACCGGCACGCCGCCGGCCACAGCCACGGGCTGGTTGGCGTCATCGCTGCCGCAGCCGGCCAGCAGCAGGGTGAGGGTCAGCAGCCCCGTGCCAACCCGTTGGAGACGACCGACGTTCACGCCAGCGAGTGGAAGACGTCGCGGAAGGCGGCGATGGTGGCGTCGATGTCGGCGTCGCTGTGGGCCAGGGAGGTGAAGCCGGCCTCGAAGGCGCTCGGTGCCAGGTAGACTCCCCGCTCGAGCATGCCGCGGTGCAGCCGGCCGAAGCGCACTGTGTCGGCGGACTTGGCCTGTTCGAAGTTGTGCACCGGCCCCTCGCAGAGGAAGAAGCCGAACATGGCGCTGATGTTGCCGCCGCAGCAGGGAACACCCGCCTCGGCGGCGGCGGCCTGGATGCCGTCGCTGAGCCGGCGGGTGATGGTCTCCAACCGCTCGTAGCTGCCGGGTTGTTTCAGCAGCTGCAGGGTCTTGATGCCGGCGGTCATGGCGAGGGGATTGCCGCTCAGGGTGCCGGCCTGGTACATCGGGCCGGCCGGGGCCACCATCGCCATGATGTCGGCCCGGCCGCCGTAGGCCCCGACCGGCAGGCCCCCGCCGATCACCTTGCCCATGGTGGTGAGGTCCGGGGTGATTCCGAAGCGGGCCTGGGCGCCGCCGTAGCTGATGCGGAAGCCGGTCATGACTTCGTCGAACACCAGCAGGGCGCCGTTCTCCTTGGTGAGTTCCCGCAGGCCCTCGAGGAAACCAGGTTCGGGGGTGATGAAGCCCGCATTGCCCACCACCGGCTCCAGGATCACCCCGGCGATCTCACCCGGGTTGTTGGCGAACAGCTCCTTGACCGATTCCAGACAGTTGTAGGGGGCGGTGAGGGTGCTGGCCGTGACCGCCCGTGGCACCCCGGGGGAATCGGGCAGCCCGAGGGTGGCCACCCCGGAGCCCGCCTTGACCAGGAACATGTCGGCGTGGCCGTGGTAGCAACCCTCGAACTTGATCACCTTCTCCCGGCCGGTGAAGGCGCGCATCAGCCGCAGCACCGCCATGCAGGCCTCGGTGCCGGAATTGACGAAGCGCACCATTTCCACCGACGGCACGGCGGCGATCACCAGTTCGGCCAGCTCGTTCTCCAGAACGCAGGGGGCCCCGAAGCTGGTGCCCTTCTCCAGGGCCTGGTGCAGGGCGGCAATCACCTCCGGATGGCTGTGGCCGCAGATGGCGGGCCCCCAGCTGCCCACGTAGTCGATGTAGCGGTTGCCGTCCACGTCCCAGGCGTAGGCGCCCTTGACCCGGTCGAAGACGATCGGCTGGCCGCCCACCGACTTGAAGGCCCGCACGGGGGAACTGACGCCGCCGGGCATGAGCTTCTGGGCGGCGGCGAAGATCTCCTCGGATCGGGTGGTGAGGAGAGCAGGGGCCGAGGTGGGCGCTGAAGGGGTGGCCGAACTCAAGGCGGGATCCGCGGAAGGTGGACGCATTCGTTTCCCATCCTGACCCAGAAGGGTGCCGGGGTGCCTGGCCTCAGTAAGTTCGGAAGCAATGCCCCCCCTCCCCCGGCCCACCGGAGCCCCTGCGTGACGATCGACTGGGCCGTGATGGAGCGCCACTGCCGCGCCCTGCTGCCGGCGCGGGCGGTGGTGGCGGCGCCCCAGGAGCTGCTGGCCTACGACTGCGACGGTCTCACCCTGCACCGTGCCCAGCCCCGCCTGGTGGTGCTGCCGGAAACGACCGAGCAGGTGGCGGCCGTCCTGCGGCTCTGCCACACCCGGGGGGTGCCCTTCGTGGCCCGGGGCAGTGGCACCGGCCTCTCCGGTGGCGCCCTCGCCGAGACCGAGGCGCTGGTGATCGCCACCACCCGCATGCGCTCGATCCTGGACATCGATCTGGCCAACCGGCGCCTTACCGTCCAGCCGGGGGTGATCAACGGCTGGGTCACCCGGGCGGTGGCCGGCGACGGCTTCTATTACGCCCCGGACCCCTCCAGCCAGGTGGTGTGCAGCATCGGCGGCAACGTGGCCGAGAACTCCGGTGGGGTCCACTGCCTCAAGTACGGCGTCACCAGCAACCACGTGCTGGAGATGGAGGTGGTGCTGCCCGACGGCACCGTCATCACCCTGGGCAGTGGCCTGGCTGAAACCCCCGAGCTGGATCTGCGCGGGGTGTTCATCGGCAGCGAAGGCACCCTGGGCATCGCCACCGCCATCACCCTGCGGCTGCTGCGGGCGCCCCAGAGCGTGGCGGTGCTGCTGGCCGATTTCACCGCCATGGAGGCCGCCGGTGAGGCGGTGCGGCTGGTGACGGCGGCCGGGGTGCTGCCGGCCGGGATGGAGATCATGGACAACTTCACGATCAACGCCGTCGACGATCTGTTCGGCCGCGACGAGTACCCCCGCGACGCCGCCGCGGTGCTGCTGATCGAACTGGACGGCCAGGAGCGGGAGGTGACGGCCGCCGTGGAGATCGCCGGCGAGCTCTGCCGCCGGGCCGGCGCCCGCACGATCCGCCGCGCCTCCAGCGAGGCCGACCGGGCCCTGCTCTGGAAAGGCCGCAAGTCCGCCTTTGCCGCCGTCGGCCGCATCACCCCCACGTATTACGTGCAGGATGGTGTCGTGCCCCGCAGCGCCCTGCCCGGGGTCCTGGCGGCGATCGAGGACCTCAGCCGCCGCTACGACCTGCCGGTGGCCAACGTGTTCCATGCCGGAGACGGCAATCTCCACCCCCTGATCCTGTATCGGGCCGATGAGCCCGGCGTGATCGAGCGGGTGCAGGAGCTGGGGGCCGAGATCCTGCGCCTCTGCATCGAGGCCGGCGGCAGCATCACCGGCGAGCACGGGGTGGGTAGCGACAAGCGCTGTTACCTCGACTGGATGTTCGCCCCCGACGACCTGGCCACGATGCGGCTGGTGCGCGAGGCCTTTGATCCAGCGGGTCTGGCCAACCCCGGCAAGATCTTCCCCACCCCGCGCAGCTGCGGCGAATCGGCCCGGCGCCAGGCGTCGTCGCTCACCGTGCGGCTCGAGGCGCCCCTCACCGGCGGCGTCCAGCAGCCGATCCTGGAGCCCCTGGATGTCTTCTGAGCGGCGCGTTGGCCCTACGTTGAAGGGCCTTCCGCCGCCAGCGCTCCATGAAGATCCGTCGGATGGCGAGCCTGGGTGTGGCGGCCGTGCTGGCTGTGGCAACCCCCTCCCAGGCCCAGTCCCCTGTCGTCAGCCTGATGGCCAAAAAAGTGGCTGAACGCTACCAAAAGTCCACCTGCGACCAGCTCTGGGCCGCCCGCAGCGAGCGGCGTGGGTCGCAGGAACAGCGGGTGTTCGAGATGCTCAGTGATGAACCCCAGATGCGCCAGGCCTTCTTCGATCAGATCGCCGGCCCGGTGATGAACAAGCTGTTCATCTGCGGGATGATCCCCTGAGCGAGCCACTCAGCCACCGGCGGTGAGCCACCAGCGCCCCAGGCCCGCCGCGGTGGCGGCGCCGATCACGGGCAAGGCTCCAAGGCCACTCCCCAGCAGTGCCACAGCCGCCAGCACCACCATCACCGCGCCGCCATCGAGGCTGCCGGTGGGGGCCAGGGCCGGCCCGGCCAGGTAGAGCGCCAGGCTCAGGATGACCCCCACCACGGCGGCGGTGATGGCCGTGAGGGGGGCGCCGATGCGCAGGTCCTCGCGGCTCGCCTCCACCAGGGGGCCGCCGGCCAGGATGAACAGGAAGGAGGGCAGGAAGGTGAACCACACCACCACCAGGGCGGCCACCACGCCGGCCGACAGGGTGCCGCTGGCGTTCCAGCCCCCCATGACGCCCACGAAGGCCACCACCATGATCAGCGGCCCCGGTGTGGTCTCCCCGAGGGCCAGGCCGTCCACCATCTGGCCGGCCTCGAGCCAGCCGAAGGTCTCCACCGCCCCCTGGGCCACGAAGGGCAGCACGGCGTAGGCGCCCCCGAAGCTGACCAGGGCCACCTTGGTGAAGAACCGGGCCATGGTGGCCAGCTGGCCGTCCCAGCCGCTCCCCAGGCTCAGCAGGGCCAGGGGCAGGCCGAGGGCCACACCTCCCCCCAGCAGGGTGAGGGCGAGGCGACGCCAGTGGAAGCGGGCATGGGCGGGGGTGGGTGTTTCGTCGCCGTGCAGGGCGGCACCGGCTGTGGCATCGCCAGTCACATCGGCCGTGGCGTCGGCAACGGCTCGCGCTGGGGGCTGGAACAGGGCTGGTCGCAGCCGGCCGCCGATCCAGCCCACCAGGGCCATGGCGACGATCAGGACCGGGTAGGGCACTCGCTCCGCGGCCTGGGCCAGGAAGGCCGCTGCCGCGATCAGCACCAGGGCGGGGTTGTGCAGCGTGCGCCGCCCCAGCCGCCAGGCCGCCTGGAGCACGATCCCTAGCACCGCCGGTTTGAGCGCCCAGAACACCGCCGCCAGCACCGGCAGCTGGCCCCAGAGGGCATAGATCGCCGAGAGGCTCAGCAGCACCACCACCGAGGGCAGCAGGAACAGGCCGCCGGCGATCAGGGCGCCGCCCAGGCCGTGCATCAGCCAGCCCAGGTAGGTGGCCAGCTGGGTGGCTTCCGGCCCTGGCAGCAACATGCAGTAGTTGAGCGCGTGCAGGAAGCGACGCTCCGACAGCCAGCGCCTGCGCTCCACCAGTTCGGCATGCAGCAGCGCGATCTGGCCGGCCGGCCCGCCGAAGCTGACCAGTCCCAGCCGCAGCCAGAAGCGGGCGGCGGTGGCGAGGCTGTAGGGATCCTTGGTCATCGTTCAGCCCTGCCGGGTGCACACCTTAATCAGCCCGGCTGTTGTCGAAGCCAGCCTGGAACAGTCATCATCATGACCGGGAAACTGATGTGCTTTCACCTACACCGTTAGGGCCGAAGTGGCAGCAGGATTTGCTTGGTTCAGATGTCCGTTTTCCCAGCCTGAAGACGATGCGACGCCAACCCCAGGCCGATGACCTGTCTGAGCCATCGGCGACAACCACCGACCGAGTTCTTTTCAGTCCCTGGACGAATTGGCGGGCCTGGCTGGTGATTCTTGGTGGCGTCGTTATCGGTTATGGAATTGGTTTTTCCCCCCAGCTGTTCATCCTGCTGGCGATGGTGTGTCTGGCTTGCGGCTGGTTCTTCGGGCGTTGATCTGCACCAAAAGTCTTTTCAGAACCTGTGGCCAACCATGCACCTGTCCGTTGATTCGGCTCCATCGACCGTGGCCAATCCCAATGCCCTGCGGGCCGTGCCGAACAACCTCGGCCCGACCCTGCTGCTGGTCGTCGGGTTCCTGATGGTTCCCTTGCTGATCGGGGTGCCGCTGCTTGTCCTGGGCCTTGCCCTGCTGCGCTCGGCCGATGGAACCCCGGCCCTGCCAGCTCTGTCCCGCTGCGTGGCCCGTTGGCGTCAGGCCAGCGACGGCCGCAGGATCGATGCCAGCTGACCCTGTTCCGTCAGAAACCCGTCGTGGCCGTGGTGGCTGTCGATTGTGGTGAAGCGGACGGGCCCAGCGATCCCCCGGGCCAGTTCCCGCTGGCTGTGGGGCGGGAAGAGCCGGTCGGAGCTCACAGACACCACGGCCGTGGGGGTCCTGATCCGGGCCAATGCCGCGGCCACGCCGCCGCGCCCGCGGCCCACGTCATGGCCGGCCATGGCCTGGGTGAGGACGATGTAGCTGTTGGCGTCGAAGCGCTCGAGGAACCCGCCCCCGTCCTCGACGCCCCCGTAGGTGTGTCGGGCGATGGTCCGGGCCCGGGCCAGCCCCGCCAGGGGCCCGCCGCCGGGATGGTCGTAGAAGTCGCCGCCCAGGAAGGCTGGATCCTGGCGGATGGCCTCAATCTGGTCGTGGTGGAAGGCGTTGGTCTGGGCGGAGCAGCGGGCTGTCGTGGCCAACAGCACCAGCCTCTCCAGCCGCCCGGGATGGCCGATGGCCCACTCCATGGCGCGCATGCCGCCCATGGAGCCCCCGATCACCGCCTGCCACCGCCGGATCTGGAGCCTGTCGCTGAAGGCCACCTCCGCCTCCACCTGGTCGCGGATCGTGAGCGCGGGGAACCGGCTCCCCCAGGGCCTCCCGTCGGGGGCCTGGCTGCCGGGGCCGCTGCTGCCCTGGCAGCCCCCCAGCACGTTCGGACACACCACGCAGAACCGGTTCGTGTCGATCGCCCGGCCCGGGCCGATCAGCCCATCCCACCAGCCCCGTGCGGGGTGGGCGGGGCCTGCCGGACCGGCGGCGTGGCTGTCGCCGCTGAATCCATGCAGGAGCAGCACCCCGTTGCTGCGGGAGGCATTGAGTTGTCCCCAGCTCTCATGGGCGATGGTGATCGGCCCCAGCGTGTCTCCGGATTCCAGCCGCAACGGCTGTGCGCCGAATAGCTCAAGGCCGTGACGGCCGGTGCGAGGGGTCGTCCGGGTGGTCGCCAAGGTCAGGCCTCCTGCGGCGACACGGGGCGCAGGGGGCTGCCCGCCCGGAGTCCCGGGATCCCCCGGAAGAGCTGGAACCATCCACGGCGTTGCCGTCCCGCCACGGGCAGGTCCTGGTGTTGCCAGGCCGCGAAGCCGCCGGCGAGATGCCGGATGCGGCGGATATGGCCCTGCGTCTGGAGTTGTTCGATCGTCGTGGCCGAATGCTGGGTGCTGTCGCCCACCAGGATCAGGTCACCATCGGGGAGCTCGCCGCTGATGAGCCAGCCGCTGGGAATGTTGTGGCTCCCCGGAACATGGCTGCGGCGAAAGCGGCTCCTTGAGCGAAGATCAATGATCAGTTCAGGTGAACCGGGGCCATTCGGCCCTGAGCCCGACAGCAGACGCTGGAGTTGACGGGGGGAGAGGAGATCACTGGCAAGGCCTGTGGATTGTGACTGTTGAAAGGCCGGGGTCATGGGGATCCTTTGCTGCGGTGCCTCAATCTTCAGGCTCGACGCCCTTAACTACGGTAATCCGGGCAACAAACCGATAAAAGTGATCTTTCCAGCAACGGCGCATCGCTGCCATCCAGGACAGCCGTTCTGATCGCCGCCCATGAAAAAGGATCCTGCTGTTCGGCAGGATCCTTGAATTCCCTTACTCGCACTCCTTCGGAGCACCCCTGCATGGTGCGCTGCTCCTGTCGCTCCGGTCGTGGTTGTGAACACACACCCGAAGGCCTGAACGCACAGGTTGACCCCCTGATCCCAAGACAAGCTGATCGCAACAAGGACCCTGCTTCCGTTCACCATGGGCTACCACCACGACCACGATGGGCTGCGGGACGGCCAGGACTCCCTCTGCGATCGGGAGTTCATCACGCGGGCTGAGCGTCAGGACCTCCAGCCGCTGGAGGTGCGCCGCCTGCTCTGGGAAGGCGCCACCCTGGTGCAGCGGAAGCATCCGCTCGGCGATTCTCTCCAGGGAGCCGTCCAGCTGGAGGCAGAGATGGAAGCGGATCGGATCCGCGCCCTGCTGCCCGACCTTGCCTGCCCCTTGCTCTGTATCGGTCGTGGCAGTGGGGGAGCGATCCAGTCTTCAGCCGTTCAGCTGGCGGAGGACCTGCTCGACCTGGGCTACCGCCACGTCTTCTGCCTGGCCTAGGGGGTGGGGGTGATGGGCGCTCCTGGGGGCTGGTGCCGCATCACCTCTCCGTCTACCAGCAGCACGGCTTCCCCCGCCTGCATCGGCAGCCATTCCTCGTCGGTTGTGAGTGGTTCCGTGCTGACGATCGTCACGACGTCGTCGACGCCGGCCAGCTCGGAGAAGTCGACGCTGAGGTCGTCATCAGCCAGGGTGGCGCGGCCGAAAGGAGACCGGCGTGTGATCCGGTGGAGCCGGCTGCTGGCGTGGGCGAACAGCCAGCTGCCGTTGCTGATCAGGCAGTTGAACGTGCCCTGATGCTCCAGCCGCCGCGAAGCTTCGACCAGGGTGGCGAAGGTGGCCTCCAGATCCTCCGGATCGGCATCGGCGGCGTTCAATTGCTCGAGGATCCAGCAGAAGGCGATTTCACTGTCGGTGGATCCCTCCGGCCGGAACAGGTGGGTGCCCGGCAGGGGCCCCAGCAGGTTGCCGTTATGGGCGAACACCCACTCCCGACCGCGCCAGCGGCGATGGAAGGGGTGGCAGTTCTCCAGGGCGACCACCCCCTGGGTGGCCTTGCGGATGTGGGCGATCGAGCAACGGGAGCGCAGATCCAGGCTGGCCACCCGGGCGGCGATCGGCGAGAAGGCCGCCGGGGCATCCTCCCGGTATAGATGCACGCCGCGGCCGTCGGGGTCGAAGCTGGCCACCCCCCACCCATCGGCGTGGACTCCGGTGGCCCCACCCCGGCGGGTGAGGCCATGGAAGGAGAAGCGCATGTCGGTGGGGGTGTTGGCGCTGAGGGCCAGCAGTTCGCACATCACCCGAGGTTCACCGTCGGCCCCATTCTCTCCGCCGGGATCAGCGCGAGCGGCTGAACAGTTGGTCCCAGACCCCGTCCTTGCCGAAGAAGGTGGCGTTGATCTTGTCCCAGCCGCCGAAGTCGCCGGCCGTGAACAGCTGCTTCACCGGGGCGAAACGGCCCTTCACCCGACTCCAGACCCCCGGGCTGACCGGGCGGAAGCCCTCTTCGGCGAAGATCTCCTGGGCCGGCTCGCTCTGCAGGTAGGCGGCCAGGGCTTCGGCGGCCTTGCGGGTCCCCTTGCGGTCCACGTTGCGGTCGATGACGGTCACCGGGCCCTCGATGCGGATGTTCACCTCAGGCACGATGAAGGGCGCCTTGAGATCACCGGTCCGTTTCGCCAGGATCGCCTCGTTCTCGTAGTTGAGCAGCACATCGCCCTGGCCGCGCTTGAGGAACACGTCGCTGGCTTCGCGGGCGTCCTTGGGCAGGTTGTCCACGTTGCGGTAGACGGAGCCCACGTAGGCCTTGGCCTGGGCCTCGCTGCCCCCGGTCTGGCTGATCGAGCCCCAGAGGCCCAGGAAGTTCCAGCGGGCGCCGCCGGAGGTCTTGGGATTGGCCGTCACCACGGTGATGCCAGGCTTGGCCAGATCCGCCCAGGTCCGCACGCCTTTGGGATTGCCGTCCCGCGTGACGAAGGCCACCACCGAGTGGGTGATGATCGAGCCGCCGGGCAGATCCTTCTCCCAGCCTGGCTGGACCAGGCCCGCCTCCTGCAGCTTCAGCACGTCACCTGAGAGGGCCAGGGTCGCAACGTCGGCATCGAGGCCATCGATGATCGCCCGGGTCTGGGAGCCGGAGCCGCCGTAGCTCGTCTTCACGGAGATGGCCTGGCCGGTTCGGGCTTTCCAGTCGGCTTCGAACGTGGGCAGGATCCGGTCGTAGGCCCCCTTGGTCACGGCGTAGCTCACCAGCAGCAGCTCCTGGGGAGCGCCGCTGGCGCCTGCACCGGGACCGCCGCCACCCTCGGGCCGGGGGCTGCAGCCGGTCAGGGCCAGGCCCCCCAGCAGGAGGCCGGTGATGGCAAGGGGGGCGGCGGAACGGGCGAAGCGGGAAACCACGGTTTTCTGATCGACAATCCGGCAGAGCATACACCGGTATCCCGATCGGCTATCGAGCGCCCGCTGGACCCCTGGCCCGCCTCCCCTGGCCTGTTCCACCCCCGCTCAGGGGGTCAGCTCCTGGATCAGCGGGACTTGGAGAAGATCGAATCCCAGAGACCTCCTTTGCCGAAGAACCGCTTGTTGATGGTGTCCCAGCCGCCGAAGTCCCGGGCGGTGAACAGCTTCGAGACCGGGGCGAATCGGGATCTGGTCTCGGCCTTGACCTTGGCGTTAACGGGTCGGAATCCCTCCTCCGCGAAGGCCCGCTGGGCCGGCTCGCTGTACAGATACCTGGCGAAAGCCTCGGCCACCTTTCGGGTTCCCTTGCGGTCCACGTTCTTGTCGACCACGGCGATCGGCCCCTCGATCAGGATGTTGGTGGTGGGCACGATGTAGGGGGTTTTCCAGGTGCCGCTCTTCCTGGCCAGGATCGCTTCGTTCTCGTAGTTGAGCAGCACATCACCCTGGTTGCGTTTAACGAACACGTCGGTCGCCTCACGGGCATCCTTCGGCAGGGTGTCCACATTGCGATACACGTTCGTCACGAAGGCGCGGGCCTTGGCCTCATTGCCGCCGGTTTCCGTCACCGAGCCCCAGAGTCCCAGGAAGTTCCAGCGGGCGCCGCCGGAGGTCTTGGGATTGGCGGTGATCACCTCCACATTCTTGTTGTCGAGATCGTTCCAGGTGCGGACCTTCTTGGGGTTGCCTGGTCTCACGAAGAAGGCGACCACCGAGTTGGTGATGATGCTGTTGTTGGGGTTCTCCTTCTCCCAGCCCGGACGGATCAGGCCCGCCTCCTCGAGCTTCAGGGTGTCGGCCGTCAGGGCCAGGCCCACCACATCCGCCGCCAGGCCGTCGATCACCGCCCGGGTCTGGGAGCCGGAGCCGCCGTAGCTGGTGCGGATGACGACGCTCTGGCCGGTCCGCTTCTTCCAGTCGGCCGTGAACCGGGGAATGATCTTGTCGTAGGCCGCCTTGGTGACGGCGTAGGAGACCAGCAGCAGTTCCTGATTGTTCGCCGGTTGCTGGGCCTGGGCGTTCAGGGGCAGCAGGGTGCCGGAACCCCCCAGGGCGACGGCGACGGCCAGGGGGGCGGCCACCAGGCCGGGATGCCACGGGCGGCGACCGGCTGGGGCGGCCGGCGAGGAGAACGAATGAAGCACAGTTATCCGATGGGTGAACTGGTGAAAGCTATCCGTCAGCCCCCCGCTGCGACGTAAGGCGGATTACACCCGCTGGGTGTCTGGCCGGTGGTTGGTCCGGGGGTGGTGGCTGCCACAATCCCCGTAAACCAACCGGGGAATCCCTTGGCCTTCAGCGCGAAAACCGGCTACGGCCTCGTCTCGCTCATGGAGCTGGCCGCCATCCATTCCCGCGGTGGGGTGCTGCAGGTGGCGGAGATCGCCCAGCGCCAGGACATCCCCGACCGTTACCTGGAGCAGATGCTGGCCAGCCTGCGGCGGGGGCAGATCCTGCGCAGCATCCGTGGCCCGAAGGGGGGCTACCAGCTAGCCCGGCCACCGGCGGAGATCCGCGTCGATGACATCGTCAGCTGCCTGGAGGGGGACGTGGCCCCCCGCTCCGCTGGCGAGAGCACCACCCCCGAATTCGAGGTGCTGGGTCAGCTGGAGCAGCGACTGGAGGAGGCCCGCCTGGGGATTCTCTCGGGCACCACCCTGCAGGACCTGCTCGACCAGCGGGATCACCTGGCCCAGGCCCAGGCCATGTACTTCATCTGAGCCGCCCGAGGCGGACCGTTAAATAGACCACATTGCCGATGGGAAATGTGAGGTATGGTGCCGGGGTCCCCGCAGGCTCCCCATGTGCTGTTGTCGGCGAATGCCTGTTGCCAGCCGATCGCTGGCCGTTTGCTCTGCCCAGATGACCCCGTACCCATTCCTTCTTTCCTGCGGCCATGACCACCTCACGCCCACCCCAGGCTCTTCGCCTCACGCTCCTGCCCCATGACGTCCTGCCCGATGGGCTGCACTGGAGAATCCAGGACGGCTACATCCGCACCGCGTCCCACGACGAAGACGGCGAGTCCTTCACCCTCGGTCTCTGGGGCCCGGGCGACTGGGTGACCAATGCCTACTCCGCCCTGCGGCCGGTGGAGATCCAGTGCCTGTCCACCGTCGTGGTGGAGCAGGGCCATCCCAGCGAGGCCGAGATCCTGGCCTTTCTGCACCACCAGATCAGGAACACGGAAGAACTGTTCGAAATCAACCGGGTCCGCGGCGCCGACTCGCGGCTGCTGAGGCTGCTGCGCTGGATCGGCATCCGTTTCGGCCAGGTCAGCAGCCGGGGCTACCGGCTGTCCCTGCGGGACATGAACCTTACCCATCAGGCCCTGGCGGAGATCTGCGGCCTCACCCGGGTGACGGTCACCAAGACCCTCAACCATTTCAAGCGCCTCGGCCTGCTGCATCAGGTGAGTGACACCGACCTGATGGTCAGCATCCCCTGAGCGCGCCGAAGCGTTTCAGCCCCCCATTGTTCAGCACCCATCCTCTTCAACAACCCCGATCGTCATGGCCGCCCAGTACTTCCGCTCCAGGCTCAGTGAGCCCCATCCCCAGCGCTTCACCCTCGTCTTCCGCAACGGTGAACTGCTGCGCCACCAGGACCCCCTGGCCGTCGCCCAGTACCTGGCCGATGCCCGCCTGGCGGAGGTTCATTCCGAACCTCCGCGGCGCCGCGCCGGCGCGGCTCAGATCGAATAGTCCGGCTCGAACGCACGGGCCTGGCGGCTGATCACATGCAGTCGGTCGCCGGGTTTGAGGTTGGCGTAGTCGACCTCTTCCCGGGGGAACTGGGCCACCACCACCTCTTCCGTGTCGAGCACCAGTTCCGCCTGCAGGTCGCGGCCCATGTGGGTGAGGCGCCGCAGGCGTGCCGGCACGGTGCCCGGCTGGGGAGTGGCATGGACCTGCACGTGGTGGGGGCGCACGAAGATCCGCCCTTCCGCCGGCAGCGGCGGCACGGCGCCACGGTGAACGGGCAGGGCGCCACTGGGCAGTTCGTTGACTGCCCCCACGAAGCTCATCACGAAGGGGGAGGCGGGATGGTCGTAGATCTCCGCCGGAGAGCCGATCTGCTCCACCCGTCCTTCGTTCATCACCACGATCCGGTCGGCCACCTCCATGGCCTCCTCCTGGTCGTGGGTCACGATCACCGTGGTGACGTGCATCTCGTCGTGGAGATTGCGTAACCAGGCGCGCAGCTCCTTACGCACCTTGGCATCGAGGGCGCTGAACGGTTCATCCAGCAGCAGCACCTGGGGCTGCACCGCCAGAGCCCGGGCCAGGGCCACCCGCTGGCGCTGGCCGCCGGACAGCTGGGAGGGGAAGCGGCTGCCGAAGCCCCGCAGGTGCACCAGGTCGAGCAGCTCGTCGACCCGGCGGCGGATCGCCTCGGGCTTCCAGCGGCGCAGCTCAAGGCCGAAGGCCACATTGCGGCGCACGTTGCGGTGCTTGAACAGGGCGAAGTGCTGGAACACGAAGCCCACCTGGCGCTCCTGCACCGAGCGCTGGGTGGCCTCTTCGCCGGTGATCCAGATGCGGCCGGCATCGGCCTCCTCCAGCCCGGCGATCAGGCGCAGCAGGGTGCTCTTGCCCGACCCGGAGGGCCCCAGCAGGGCCACCAGGGAGCCGCTTTCCACGTCGACGCTGACGTCGTCGACGGCACGGAAGTCGCCGAAGTTCTTGCTGACGTTGGCGACGCGGATGCCCATCGGATCGGCCTGGGTGGCAGGGGAGAGCCGACTATACCGGTAAACACACCGCTGAACCGCGCTTTAGGCCGGCTACGGTGATACGGTCAGCGCCACACCGCCGATCCGGCGCCCCCGAATGACCACCGCCCCGCTGCGCCGCTGGCGCCCGCCTGCCCTGAGCCTGCCCAGCTGGCCCTGGCGCATCACCTGGACCTACCTGGGCCTGATCCTTTTCCTGCCCCTGGGGGCCATGCTGCTGAAGGCCGCCCGCGTTGGACCCGTCGGGTTCTGGGAGATGGCCACCACACCGGAGGCCATCGCCACCTACAAGGTCAGCTTCGGCCTCGCCCTGGTGGCCAGTGTGATCAACGGCGTCTTCGGTCTGGTGGTGGCCTGGGCGCTGGTGCGCTGCCGCTTTCCCGGCCAGCGGCTGCTGGATGCCCTGATCGATCTGCCCTTCGCCCTGCCCACCGCTGTGGCCGGGTTGGCGCTCACGGCCGTGTACAGCACCAACGGCTGGCTGGGGCAACCGCTGAACGAGGCCTTCGGGATCCAGGTGGCCTTCGCCGCCCCCGGGGTGACGGTGGCGATGGTGTTCATCTCGCTGCCCTTCGTGGTGCGCACGGTGGAGCCGGTGCTGCGTTCCCTGGAAAAGGAGCAGGAGGAAGCCTCCTGGTGCCTGGGGGCCTCGCCCCTGCAGACCACCGTGCGGGTGGTGCTGCCCCAGTTGCTGCCGGCGATCCTCGGCGGGGTGGCGCAGGGCTATAGCCGGGCTGTGGGCGAATACGGCTCGGTGGTGATGATCTCCAGCAACGTGCCCTTTCGTGACCTGATCACCCCCACCCTGATCATCCAGAAACTCGAGGAGTACGACTTCGAGGCTGCCACCGTGATCGGTTCGGTGATGTTGATCTTTTCCCTGTTCAGCCTGCTGGTGATCAACCTGCTGCAGGTCTGGGGCCAGCGCTACCAGGGCGATGCGGCCTGATGTCCCTCCAGCTTTCCCTGCGTTGATCCTTTCGTCATGACCATCGTTGTTCCCAGCCTGGAGACCCACAGGCCCACGCCCACTCCAGCCAACCGATCGCGCCGCCAGGGCCTGAATCTGCCGGCGATCCTGATTCCCCTGATCGCCTGCCTCTACGTGGGGGTGGTGATCCTGCTGCCGGCCCTGAGCGTGGTGGCCTCGGCCTTCGCCAAGGGGGTGGGCCCGTTCCTGGAGAACTTCCAATCCCACGAACTGCTGTCCGCCCTGCGGCTCACCCTGTTTGCCACCGCCGTGGCGGTGCCCTGCAACGTCATCTTCGGCCTGTCCGCGGCCACCGCCATTGCCCGCCGTGAGTTCCGCGGCAAGGCCCTGCTGCTCAGCGTCATCGACCTGCCCTTCTCGATCTCGCCGGTGGTGGTGGGCCTGATGCTGGTGCTGCTCTACAGCCCCACCCATGGCTTGCTGGGGGGCGTCATCGAGAGCCTGGGCTGGAAGATCATTTTCTCCTGGCCCGGGATCGTGCTGGCCACGATCATTGTCACCTTCCCCTTCATGGCCCGGGAGGTGATCCCGTTGCTGGAAGAGGAGGGCTGGGAGCAGGAGGAGGCCGCCCGCACCCTTGGGGCCACGAACTGGCAGGTGTTCTGGAAGGTGACCCTCCCCTCGGTGCGCTGGGCCGCCCTGTACGGCCTGATCCTCACCACGGCCCGGGCCCTGGGGGAGTTCGGCGCCGTGGCGGTGGTCAGCGGCAACATTGAGGGCCTCACCCAGACGCTGCCCCTGTTCGTTGAGGACGCCTACAAGAACTACCAGACCGAACTGGCCTTCGGGGCGGCGATGGTGCTGGGGGGCGTGGCGATCGTGTCGCTGCTGCTCAAGATCCTGGTGGAGCAGGTCCTGGAGCAGGACAAGAAGGCGAGCCGGATGCCTCTGGACGGCTGATCGGGCCCTGCAAGCAGCCCCCGGGCGGTTCAATCTGGAGCGTGCTGTGGGTGATGCCGAGGTCGGCCAGCCGCCGCTGGGCCAGCTGCAAAAGATCGGCGTCGTCTCCGCCAGCGCTGGAGCGGCCCAAGTGGGCCGTGAGGGCGGTGCGGGAGGTGCTCATGCCCCAGACATGCAGATGGTGCACGTTCTCCACGCCGGGCAGGGTGCGCAGGGCCTGCTCAACGTCGGCCAGGTTGATGTCCCTGGGCACGGCATCGAGGGAGGCGCTGAGGGCCTCGCCCAGCAGTTCCCAGCCGCTCCAGGCCACGGCAAGTCCCACCCCGATCGCGGTGACGGCATCCAGCCACAGCCAGCCCACCAACCCCACCAGCAGAGCGCTGACCAGCACCGCGGCGGAGACGGCGGCATCGGTGAGCAGGTGCACCACCGCCGCCCGCCGGTTCAGATCGTGGTGGTGACCGCTGCCGAACAGGCGGGCCGACAGCAGGTTGACCACGATGCCGGCCGCCGCCGCCCAGGCCACCGGGCCGCTCACCACCGGCACCGGATCGAACAGACGCTGCACGCCTTCGACGATCACCACCCCGGCCGCCATCAGGATCAGGGCCGCGTTCAGCAGCGAGGCCAGCTGGGTGCTGCGGCCGTAGCCGTAGGTGAAGCGGGCCGTGGCCGGGCGGGCGCTGAGCTTTTCGGCCCCCCAGCCGAACAGCAGGCCGGCCACGTCCCCGAGGTTGTGGATGGCATCACCGATCAGGGCCAGGGAGCCGAAGCCGATGCCGATCGCCAGTTGCAACCCCGAGAGGGCGCTGTTGAGAACCACCCCCCAGAAGAAGGCCCTCGGGGCCCCACTGTGCTGGTGGTTGTGGTGGGAGTGGGACGCCATGCAGGCGTCTTAGCAACGTCGGTGCCCTGGGGACCTCAGCTTTTGTCGTGGGAATCCAGCCAGCAGCGGGGCAGGGGCTCGCCGGAGAGGAAGATCAGATCGGCCTTGGGGAAGTCCCCTGGGTCCTGCAGCTCCTCGCCGCCGTGGAGCCTGGCCTGCACCCGCTCCTCGAAAGGATTGAACAATTGCTTGACGTTGAGGACCTCCACCAGGCTGGCGTCGTCGTCGTGGCGTACTTTCAGGAACATCGCCCTGCACCGGTTCTCACTACCTTCAGTCTCGTGCTACGGCGTCATGAAGGGTAGTGATGGCGACATTTCCCCCTCGCCGTTGCCGGGCCCTCTGCGTTTGATCTCCGTTCCATGGCCCACCACCAGATCCTGATCGTCGGCGGAGGGGCTGCGGGTCTCACCGTGGCCAGCCAGCTCAAGCGGGCGCGGCCTGGCCTGGAGATCGCCATCCTGGAGCCCTCCCCCGACCACTACTACCAACCGGGCTGGACCCTGGTGGGCGCTGGCGTCTTCACCCTTGAGCAGACCCGCCGCGCCGAGGCCGATCTGATCCCGGCGGGGGTGCGCTGGATCCGCGCCGCCGCCGCCGGTTTCGATCCGGTGGCCGGCACCGTGACCAGCAGCGACGGCGAAACGCTCCACTACGACGCCCTGGTGGTGGCCACCGGCATCCAGCTCTGCTGGGACCGGATCAAGGGACTGCCGGAGGCCCTCGGCAGCCATGGCATCACCAGCAACTATTCCAAGGATCTGGTCGATTACACCTGGACGACGATCCAGGCCTTCTCCGGCGGCAACGCGATCTTCACCTTCCCCGACACGCCGATCAAGTGCGCCGGGGCGCCCCAGAAGATCATGTACCTGGCCGACGACGTCTTCAAGCGCTCACCGGCAGTGGCCGCGGCGACCAAGGTGATCTACGCCACCGCCACACCGGGGATCTTCGCCATTCCCACCTTCGCCGAACCCCTGCGCCAGGTGGTGGCCCGCCGCGGCATCGAGCCCCACTACCAGCACACCCTCAAGGAGGTCCGGGCCGCCAGCAAGGAGGCGGTGTTCGCCGTCAAGGA
>CALSAP010000007.1:0-129782 GCA_943372935.1 Synechococcus sp. UW140 | reverse complement strand
CCAGAAGGACAACTTGATTGACGCCTGACGACAGCCTGGTCACGATTCCGATCCCAGCTGCAATCTCAGGTCTCAGCAGGGCTCAAAACAACGGCTTCTACCGGTCAACCAGATTGACGCCACCCATCAACCTGTTTGACACGGGACAGCCCGCACCCTCGCCGCAGCGACAGGCATTTCCAAAACCACGGTTCACCGCTGGCTGCAGACCTTTTCGGTGCAGCCCCACAGGCAGAAGCATTTCAAGCTCTCCACCGATCCGTTCTTTGCCCTGAAAGTCCGCGACATCGTCGGTCTCTACCTGAACCCACCGGACAAGGCGATGGTGCTCTGCGTCGACGAGTAGACGCAGATTCAGGCCCTGAACCGCACCCACCCGCTGCTTCCCATGGGCCTGGGCTACGTGGAGGGGGTCACCCACGACGACATCCGCCAAGGCATCACCACCCTGTTCGCTGCGCTGGATATGGCCACCGGTGAAGTGCTGCCCCAGTGCGGACCGCGCCACCGGCACCAGGAGTTCCTGGGGTTCCTGCGCCAGATCGAGACGTCCGTTCCAGAGGACCTGGACGTCCATTTGATCGTCGACAACTACTGCACCCAGCAGTTCGTGGCGGCTTACAACGAGACCAAGGCCCCGTGCAACTGGACGTCCACGGCGGATTCAATCCTGGTGAAGCTCCAGCGACTTTGCTCGCAAATCTCCGGGACAGGACACCAGGAGACTGCTGTAAACCCTATCCAGCCGCTGGAGAATGGCACACAACTGCACTGAGCGGATGCGCGGCCAGCAGCAGCGGACCGGTCCCCTGTTCTCCTACGTCTCCACCGAGAAGCGCATCCCCAGGGCCCATCCTCTCCGGCAGGTGAGGCGGCTGGCGGATCAGGCCCTGGATCGCCTCAATCCCGCCTTCTGCAGGCTTTATCCCGAGGGTGGGCGCCCCTCGATCCCTCCGGAGCAGCTGCTTCTGGCCCTGTTGCTGCAGGCGATCTACGAGATCCGCTCGGAGCGCATGCTGATGGAGCAGCTGGATGACAACCTGTTCTGCCGCTGGTTTGTGGCTCTGAACCCGGACGACCCCGTCTGGCACCCGACCACGTTCAGCAAGAACCGCTGAGCTCGGAGCACTTCTCGTTCGATGGCACCCTGCTGCGGGCCTGGGCGTCCCATGGCTCACTGGAGCGGATCGACGGGATCGACGACGACCCACCACCACCCAGTTGCGGTAACGGCGTTGCCTCTGCTCCTGCCCAGAGGAAGATGAGAGCCAAGGGTGTTTTCAGAGGTCTGCAGCTCTCCAACCAGACCCACCGCTCCAACAGCGACGGCGTAGACGCAGTCTTCTCCGAAGGAATAGCCCGACTGTTCAGCAAGTCCGGTGGGACCGGGGCCTACCCCAGTTACCTGGGCCACTGCCTCATGGAGAACAGCCACGGTCTGGTGGTGACCAGCGAGGTGACCCCGGCGGACGGCTATGGGGATAGGGCAGCGGCGGAGCGGATGGCGCGGTCACTCCAGGGTGCGCACCAGAAGACGCTGGGCGCCGACAAGGGCTATGACACCAGGGACTTTGTGGCAGACATCCGCTTTGCAGGGATCACGCCCCATGTGGACCAGAACATCCAGGCCTGCCGCCGCTCCGCCATCGACGGGCGAACCGCTCGCCACCAGGGCTACAGCAAGTCGATCAACACCAGGAAGCGGATCGAGCAGGTGTTTGGCTGGATCAAACAGGCCGCCGGACTGCGGCAGCTCAAGACCAGAGGCCGATCACGAGTTGGAGCCGTGTTCCGGCTGCATGTGGTGGCCTACAACCTGATCCGCCTGGCCAACCTGCTCAGCCCTCGGGAGGCCTTGGCATGAAGGCGATGGACCTGGGCGATCAGCATCGATGCAGTGCATGGAAAGCGTCGGAGGTGGCAGGGAGGGACGACCAAATCAGTTGGCAAGCCGCATGGATGGGCCATGCCATCGGCCAATCGGATCAGATGGGCGAGCAAGGGCTCAGATTGGCGGCATTTTCAGCAGCCTCCTTCGTCCATGATCCGGCGACAACCGCTCCTGTGACAGAAAGCCTGGCCCTGAGAAGGGTCTGCGACTGATGCTTGTGCAAAGGTTTGAAAGTCAGCATGATGAGCGGCCCGGCGAAAGAGCAAGTATTGGGCCCAGATACGGCTGTTGGGCACACATCCTTGGCCAAGGGCAAAGGCACAACTCAATCACGAATGCCCTACAAGTGCTTGGAGGACAGAACAGAAACCACCTGCTCAGGAGCGGTCCTCATTCATGCATTGCACTTCAGACCTCTAAGGATCCGGGCGCCAACAGAGCTTTGTCAAAGTATTGATCCAGGATGGTTCCTGGCAGCAATGGGCCCTCCGTGAAGGCCAGACCCATCTGAATCTTATTATTCCAGATCGTCATCCACTTAACGCACGCAGAAAGGTAAACATTTCGGAAAAGCTCATAGTCGCTGATACTGAGGAAGACCTTATCATTGGGCTTAACCTCCAGCAATCCGCGACGCATGATTGAGGCTCCAGACCTGCTGATGTCGCCCAAGGTCACGTAGCCCGAATCCCCTGAGGGCAGATGGATGCTGGCGGGAACTCCCGAAGGGAGAATTTGCCGAAGCGAACTACGTCGATCACTGAGCTGGGCTGCGCTCCTGGGCGGCTCCGCCGACATAACTCCAGCATGTCACTTAATTATTTATAAGCCAAAACCGATGCACTGTCAACGACATTGTGTCAGATCGGATACATAACCACATCCGTATCGATCCAATGGCTTCAGCCAATGAAATGGTTAAGGCTCGGCATGGCGATCGTTGCAGGGTTGGACCACCTGAAACAGGCGATCGGCCCCAGCTGCCGTGATCAAAACCAAATCCAGATTGAAGTGGATAGAGAAAAGTGTCATCGGCCCAACGTTACGGGGGCCCAGTTTAGTGTTAAGACAGCCGAATGACAGTCATGGCAGGCATTCTGAACAGAAGTCGGATTTTGGAGGCCAGGTCCCGGCTGCGCCAGAGTTCACGCCAGCGACTTGCATCCAGCTCACTCACCCTTGCGGTTCCAGGCCTTTTGAGCCTGGCCCTGATGCTACCTGCCGCAGCGCAAGAGGGTAGGCGAGGGGTGAAGGTGGCCGCCGTCGACTTCATCCCTGCATGGGGTGACCTTGAGGGCAATAGTCGTCGTCTCACGCAAGCGGCGGAACGCGTGGCGCCCAGGGCGTGGACTATGCGGTGTTTCCTGAAACGGCAATCAGTGGTTACGACTTTACGAGTCCCTCACAATTAGCGCCCTATGTGGACACCATCCCGGGTCGTGCTACGGCGGCCTGGTTGCCGGTGCTCAAGCGCACCGGACTGATCATGAGTGTGGGCATTGCCGAGAAAGATGCCATTACCGGAGTCTTTTCCAATACCGCTGTCTTGATGGGCCCAGAGGGGGTGGCATCATCGGCAAGTACCGCAAAAACGGACTCAATGGCCAGGGCGTGCAACTGTTCGGACCTGGAGACACTGATGTCGGGGTGTTTGACACACCGATCAGGCGCATTGCCCTGATCATTTGCCATGACGATACCTACTGGCAATACGACCGGTTAGCAGCCCTGAGGGGAGCTCAGATCATTGGATGGCACTAGGTTTCTGATCGTGTGATGCCTGGCACCCCGGCGGCGAAGGCTCGCCTGACCCTTTCCACGGTCGCCAGCGTTCAACACATGAGTGCGCTCAATGGCGTCTTCGTGGTTGGTGCCACCCGCAGCGGCATCGAACGCAACCCAATCACCGGCAGTCAGCTGTATTACAACGGTGGCTCCAGCCACTGGTCGCCACACGGGCACAAGCTTGTCCAGGCGCCCGTGGCCCCTCCCGAGACGCTTCCACCGGGGCTGAACGGATGGGTCGCGACCACCATCATCCCCGCCGAGGCTGATGTGGTTCGCCAGAGGCGATTGGCAGCCCGCCGACCTTCGCTCTACAACCCGTTGCTGGCGCTACGGCGCGCGCCAGTCGATTCCAACGCACCGATGGGGAATCAGCCTGTGCAGTTGTCTGCTGCACAGTGGCTCGGAGGTTCCTCACAACTGGGCAGCAGCCAGCCCCTGGCCAATGAGCTGATGGTGCTCCCGGCGCTCTCGGGGCTGCCGGCTGGTCTCGGGGCTCCCGGGATCAGAAGCCGGGCCGAGTGTCACGGAGGAGCCTTCAAACAACTCCTTGCCAACCGCGCCAAAGTCGGCAATGGCTACCTGATCGGCAGTTACCCCGAGCGGGAAGGCTCAAAGGTGTTCCATACGGTGGCCCTGGCTGGTCTTGGCGGCACGATCCTTGGTCGCTATCGCGCCACCCACCTCAGTGATTCAGAAACGGTCTGGGCCAGCCCCGGTGACGCCCCCCTGGTGGTGGCCACCCCGCTGGGCTGCATTGGGCTGGCCACGGTTGGGGACCTTGCTGTCCCAGAGCTGGTCGGCCTTTACCAAACCCTGCGCACTGACAGGCTGGCCGCTCCAGCTGGTGAACCTTCCCCGCTCCAGCTGGAGATCGATCCACGCCTCTACGGGTGAGTGATCCCCCGACGGGCCGAGCCGATCTGCATCCCTATCTGGCCGCCAAGTTGGGCCAGTTCTGGGTCATCCGTGGCGGTAGGCGGGTTGGCAGCGCCACCGCAGCAGGGATCGACGGGCCTGAGCCGGTGGTGTTCACACCCACGCTCACGGCGGCTATCGGTGCCGATGCGGTGCGCCACTGCACGGTGGTGCCGACGCCTGGCACCTGGATCAACCAACAGCAGCTGCTCATTGGCCAGCGCAACGACCTCTTTCGGCCCCTCGTTCTGGAGGCTCAGAACAGCTGCTTCCAGAGGTGGAAGCAGGCCGGCCATGGAAGCGTGAGCTGCCCCTGACGATGCCGATGTGACACTGTGCGTCGGGGCCTCGGCCCTGAGTGGCACCAAAGTCAGCCAACGGTTCCCTCACACCCAGCGCCGCCGCCGGCTCACCGCCACGCTGCCGTGGAAGCCGGGAACCGGCACCTGGCACTTGCTGAGTTCCAGCGCCAGGGGGATCGGCCCGTAGCAGGCTTCGAGTGCATCGAGGATCCGTTCGCTGTAGTGCTCCAGGGTGAGGCAGCGGATGGTGCGGGCCTGCTGCTGCAGTACGGCGATGCCGCGGCCGTAGTCGAAACCCTGGCTGAGGTCGTCGCTGCGGGCCACGGCGCCCAGGTCGACCCCCAGAGAAAAGGCCAGCTCGAACCACTGGCCGTGCAGCCGTTCGCGCTCGTACACCCCCACGTGGGCCCAGAGCCGCAGGCCGCGCACATGGATCGCCTCGTTCACAGGGGCAGGGGGCGGTGGCTGAACTTCCGACGCCCTTCGGCGTAGTCGGCGGCGATGTGGCCCTCGCCCCGCAGCCGGTAGCGGTAGGTGACCAACCCCTCAAGCCCCACCGGCCCGCGCGGCGGCAGGGTCTGGGTGCTGATGCCCACCTCAGCGCCGAAGCCGTAGCGGTTGCCATCGGCGAAGCGGGTGGAACAGTTGAGGAACACCCCGGCGCTGTCCACCGCCCGCAGGAAGCGGTCGGCGGCCGCCGGATCGCTGGTGGCGATCGCATCGGTGTGGCGGGAGCCGTGGCGGCGCACATGCTCCAGGGCCGCTTCCAGATCCTCCACCACCTTCACGTTGAGGATCAGATCGGAATACTCCGTGTCCCAGGCGTCCGGCCCGGCGGCCTGCTCCACCCCCAGGGCGCAGGCGGCGGCATCGCCCCGCAGCTCCACCGCCGCCGCCGCAAAGGCCGGCAGCGCCGCCGCCAGGAAGGCCTGGGCAATGGTCTGGTGCACCAGCAGGGTCTCGATGGCGTTGCAGGCCGCCGGGTACTGGGTCTTGCTGTCGAGGGCGATCCGCAACGCCAGGGCCGGATCGGCGGCCCGATCCACATACAGGTGGCAGATGCCGTCGGCATGGCCGAGCACGGGGATACGGGTGTTGTCCTGGATGAAACGCACCAGGGCGTTGGAGCCCCGGGGGATGATCAGATCCACCAGGCCATCGAGCCGCAGCAGCCCCAGGCTTTCCTGGCGGCTGGTAAGCAGCTCCAGGGCGCCCGGGGCCACGGCGCTGGCGGCCAGGCCCCGTTGCAGCGCCGCCACGATCGCCTGGCAGCTGCGGCTGGCCTCCCGGCCCCCCTTGAGCAGGGCGCCATTGCCGGAGCGGATCGCCAGCGAGGCGATCTGCATCACCGCGTCGGGGCGGGCCTCGAAGATCACCCCCAGCACCCCCAGGGGCACACTCAGCCGCTCCAGCACCAGCCCCTGATCGAGTTCGGTGTGCAGCTGGCGCCGACCCACCGGATCCTCCAGGGCCGCCACCTGGCGCACGCCATCGATGGCGCCCGCCAGCTTGGGGCCATCCAGCTTGAGGCGTGCCACCAGGGCCGGCGCCAGCCCCTCGGCGGCGGCCGCGGCCAGGTCGTCCCGGTTAGCCTCCAGGATCTCGGCGCTGGCCGCGTCCAGGGCGTCGGCCATCGCCGTCACGGCGGCGCGGCGTTCGGCGTCGCTGCACTGGCCCAGGGCCATGGCGGCCCGGCGCACCGACGCGGCCCGCTGCAGCAGCTGGGGGTCAGGATCGGGTACGACGCTGGTGGGCGGGCTGATGGTCTGGCTCATGGCTCCTAGTCTCCCAAGCGATCCAGCGCCAGCCGCACCGCCCCCAGTCGGCCGGCGCCGTTACCCAGGGCGCAGCGGCGGATCGCCAGACCCTCCCGGCTCACCGACAGCACCCTCTGCTCCACCTCCCGCCACACGGCCGGCAGGAAGTGGTGGCTCGCCCCGCTGAGACCGCCGCCGATCAGCACCAGCTCGGGGGTGAGCACATACTGCAACGAACTCAGTCCCACCCCGAGCAAACGTCCGTAGGCCTGCCACACCGCCAGGGCCTCGCTGTCACCAGCATCGGCGCGACGGCAGAGTTCGAGCGGATCGAGCGGGCTGAGGCGGGCCAGGCCGCCGATGCTGCAGAACTGCTCAAGGGAACCCCGGTTGCCGCTGCGGCATTCGGGGCCATCGGGGTCGACGCCGATCAGCCCCGGTTCTGCCGCCGCCCCGCCGTGGCCGGTGAACAGCTGGCCGCCCAGCAGCACCGCCCCGCCCACACCGGTGCCGAGGGTGAGCAGCAGCACGTTGTCAACACCCCGGGCCGCCCCCTGCCAGGCCTCGCCGAGCAGGGCGGCGTTGGCGTCATTGCCCAGGATCACCCGCCGCCCCAGCTCGGCTTCGAGCCAGGCGGCCAGGGGCACGTCGCGCCAGAGAGGCAGGTTGATCGAAATCCGCGCCACCCGACCGGCCGCATCGCAGGGCCCCGGCAGACCGATGCCCACCCGGCTCGCGAGGTGGTCAGGGTCGATCTGAGCCACGGCCTCAGCCAGGGCCACACACACAGCCCCCGGCATCGCCGGCTGGGGGGTGGGCAGCTCAGCCTCAGCAAGCAGCGTGCCCTGCGCATCGCAGCGGGCCAGCTTGATGGCCGTGCCCCCCAGATCGATGCCGATCAGCTGGGCCTCACCGGGAGGTCGTGCGGGGGACGACGCCATCGCCGCACCTTAAGCAGCGGGGGGTCCTCCGGCTTCAGAAGCGCAGGAACACCTGCAGCAGCGACTGCCAGGCCCCTTCGGTGTCGACGGAGGTTTGCAGGTTGAAGGTGTCGGAGGCCTTGTAGGTGAGCGTGATCTGGGGGGGCACATCGGAGCGGTTCGGGGCCGCCAGAACCGACATGCTGAAGCGGTTGGTGATGTCGACGCCGATTTCAGCACCCAGCACCAGCTTGGGCGGCACCCGCCGGCTGGTGCGCTCCTGCTGAGCCTCGATCGACTGGTTGACGTAGGTGGGGTAGAGGGCCAGGCTCACTCGCTGCCCCAAGGCGTCGCTGAGCGATGACAGCAGCGGCGACAGCAAGGTCTGGCCCACCACCGTGGCCAGGGCCGCTCCGGCCCCGCCGCCGCTCAGACCGGCCAGGGAGTTGCCGCCGATCAGGGCCACCAGGCGCTCCTGCGGCAGGGGGGGACTGCTGCGCAGCTTGAGGTTCTCGGCGATGCGGTCGGCCGGCCCGCTCACCGACACCACCACCAGAATCAGGTTGAGCTGGTTGAGAGCCGACAGACCGGACTGGTTGGGGGCGTTCTGCACCGAGGGAGCGATCTCCCCCACCCCGGCCGGAGAGAGCACGCTGAGGCTGTCGGAAATGCGGGTGCGCAAGGCGATGTCGAGGTAAGGCACCAGCCCCATGGAGGGGGTGAAGATCGCCACGTTGGGGGCGTCGGGATCGAGGCTGAAGCTGGTGGTGAACAGGCTCAGCCGTCCCCCCAGCAGACGCACCACGCCGGAGGCCCGTAGAGAGGGGTCCAGGCGGCCATTGATGCGCAGACGGCCGGCGGTGGTGAAGTTGGCGATGTTGGGGATCACCACCCGCAGATCCGGGCCCAGCCGCAGGGTCAGGTCTTCGAACGCCAGGTAGGGGAAGCGGGGCACCGAGGCGCGCAGGGCTTCTGCGGTGGTGGACTCCACATCGGGTCCCAGCAACACCAGGGGCTGCTGGAAGTTCCACTTCGCCTCCAGCAGCTCGGGCATGGTGCGCGGCTGCACCGGCTGGTCGGACACCGGCGCACTGGCCGCCAGCTGGCCGGGCTGGACGTTGATCGTGCCACGGCTGATCGCCACGTCGCCGCCCAGCACCGGGGACACCAGGCTGCCGCTCAGGTGCAGTTGCCCATCCCCCACCGCCGCCAGCCTCGGCACCTTGAAGGGCACCTGCTCCAGCTTCACCTGAAGGGTTCGCTCCTGAGCCAGGGGTCGGAACAACCCCAGGCGGCCCTCACCCCCGACCACCCCCTTCGGCCCCACCCGGGCGCGGAACTCCTGCACCACGAGCTGCTCGAAGTCGAACAGGATGGTGGCCTCCACCTCCCGCACCTCCTGGCCGATGAAGCGGCAGCGGAGCTCCCGCAGCCGCAGGAAGCCGTTGGCGATCGGATCGTCGAGGCTGCCGCGCACCAGCAGCTGCAGGTCGGCGCCGCCCTCCTGCCACTCGAAGGCCTGCCCCCCCAGCCGGGTGAGGAAGCGCAGGCCATCGCCCCGGGTGGCGAGGCGCAGCTCCAGTCCCTGCTGGGAGGCCACCAGCGGGATCGTGCCCGCCAGGTCGACGCTGCGGGAGGCCCCCTCGGCCCGCAGGGCCAGATCCAGCCCGATCCCTTCAGCCTTCAGCTCCACCCGTCCCCGTTCCAGCGTCAGGGCCTCCTCGCCGAGGCGGCCATCCACCAGCGCCAGGTCGACGCTGAGCTCGGGGCGGACACCGCCCAGCCGGTAACGGCCCTGGGCGGCCAGGCTGCCGCGCAGGTTCTCCGGCAGTGGCGTCAGCAGGGCCAGCAGGGAGAGGGGCAGGTCGGCGAGGCTGAAGCTGCCGCTGCCGCCGCTGAGCGGTCCCTCCAGCCGCACCGTGAAGGGTTTGCCGGCCAGGGCCTCGGCCCGGTCGCCCTGGTTGTACCAGAGGTGGCCGGTGGCCTTGAGGTCAGCCCTGGTGCGGGCGAAGTCCGGGCCACTGAGAAGGAGATCGGCATCGATCCGGGCCTGCAGGCGCTCGAGCCGTTCGGCCCGGCTGGCCCGGCTGGCCGCCTGGACACGGGCGGCGACCCGTTGCTCGGCCTGGGCCAGGGCCAGCAGCTGGTCGGTGACCGTGCCGGACATGGTGTCGATCACCAGGCTGCCAAGGTCGCTGGCCCTTCCGCGGGCCGGTGCCGGCGCCCCGCGCCAGATCGGCCAGGCGTCGTTGAGCTGGCGGAACAGCAGGGTGGAGAGCTGGCGGGCTTCGAAGCGGGCCCGGAACGGACCGTTCCAGCGTCCGGAGACCGTGGCGGCGATGCTGCCCTCGCCGAGGGGCTCGATCCGGCCCTTCACCCGGTACTGGCGGTCGTCGTAGGCCACGTCGGCCTGAATGCGGCGTCCCCCCACCCCCAGGAACTGGGGCGAGAGCAGCTCCACCCGGCCGTCGAAGCTGAGCGGCTGCAGCCCCAGCCGGCCGCGGCCACTGAGGTCCCCCTCCAGAGGACGCAGGCGGCGGTGGGGCCCCGTGGCCACCGACAGGCCCCGCAGCGGGAAGGCGCGCGCCACCCAGCGGTAGCCCGCCGGGCGGCCGTCGAGGGTCAGCAGGCCGCCGTCCCGTTCGATGGCGGCCCGCACCGGCTGCCAGCGCCGGTCGAGCAGGGCCGTGATGCGGCCGTTCGGCGTCGGCGCCACCGCCGTCAGATCCAGGGAACGGTCCCTGAGGCTGCCGCTCCAGGTTTCCCGCAGCAACAGGGGACCCGCCCCGGGCTGCTGCAGGCGCAGCTGCAGGTCGGGACGCAGTTCCGCCAGGGGCCCGGTGATGCTGCCCGCCCCATCCAGCTGGCCCTGCAGGGTGGTGCCAAGCAACGGATTGAGGCGCGCCAGGGGGTAGTCCTGGACATCGACACGGGCCAGCAGCGGACCGGCCACCAGACCCTTGCCGGCCTGGAAGGACACTGGCAGCTGGGCGGTGGCCTTGAGGCGATCTGCCTCGAATCGCTCCAGCCGCAGCAAGCGGTCGCGCCACTCCAGCGTCGCCTGCCAGGGCCCCAGAAGCCGCTGGGAGGCCTGGCCCGTCTCGAGCCGCAGTCGCGGCGACGCCAGGCGGCCATCGGCCCGCAGACGGCCGGCAAGGGGCTGCCGCAACCACTCCGGCAGCCTGGCGGCGGCGGGAAAATCATCGGGATTCAGGCGCCAGCGGGCGTCCAGGGCCAGCGAACGGCCGACGCTGCCGCTGGCCCTGAGCGTGGAGGCACCCAGCCGGCCATCCAGCCGGGCGATGCGCAGCAGTCCTGCCTCCCAGCGTCCCTTGAGGTCGGCGTTCAGGGGTTGGCGCCCCAGCGGATGGCGCGGCGGCGGCTGGACAACGAGCCGGAGATCCAGGCGGCGATCCGCCTCGGCCCTGGCCGTCAGGCGGCCGCCCCAGGGGCCGTAGCGCCAGGGGCTGGCGGGCAGGATCAGCGCCCTCTCCCGGCAGTTCAGGGGCAGCCGTTGCGCCGTCAGCGGCAGCGAACCCTTCTGCAACTGCCAGCGCAGGGCCCGCAGCTCCAGGCCGCCATCGCAGCGGGCCAGACCATCGCTGATGTTCAGCCCCAGGCGGCCATTGGCCTCGCCAGCGAGGATCCCCCCGGCGCGGTCGCCGGAAGGAAACAACGACCGCAGCGAAGCCAGGGGAAAACGGCGGGCCGTCAGCCGGCCCTGCCACTGCTGCTTCTGCCACTGACCTTCGCCGTCCACCAGCAGCGAGCCACCGCCGTTGCCCACCGGGGGCGCCAGCCGCAGACCCAGGTCGATCTCGCGGCGGTGCAGCCGTAGGCCCACCTGGCCCGAAAGGGCCAGATCGAGGGGCCGGGCCGTGGCACCGGCACCCCAGACCCGCAGGGCGCCGGGCTGGAGCAGGCCCAGGCGCAGATCGATGCGGAGCGGCTCGCGCCCGGGGGGAGTTGCTCCCAGCACCCAGAACTGCCCCCTGGCATTGCGGCGCAGATCGGCCCGGGCCCCCTGCAGGCCAAGATCCAGCACAGGGCCACGCAGCCATAGGCTGGCCCACGGGTCGATCCGCAGCCGGATCGCCTCCACCTCCACGGTGGAGCCATCCTGGGGGCCGGCCAGAAAACGGCTGGGGCCAACCCAGAATCCATCGGCACTCAGCCCCCGGTAGGGACCCAAGACGAGCGGACGGCCCATGGCCGTGCCGATCTGGCGCTCCAGGGTGGGCCGGAATCGGCTGTAGATCCCGGCGACAATCCGGTCGAACCAGAAGACCCCGAGACCCAGGCTCGCCCCTACCAAACCAACCGCAAACAGCCCCTTCCACGCACGCTGGCGGGCAAAAAGAGACTGGTTGTCAGGCTTCCAACGCATCCACCGGGGTCGGTCGCCGTCCATGGCGGCCGCAATATAAGGGGCTTGTCACGCCTTCCCCAGCCCCATGGCCGCTGATCCGATCCTGCTTGTGGCCGGCACCTGGCTGGGTGCCGCCAGCGGCGTACTGGCGGTGCTGACCATCGCCGGTTTCCTCTCCCGCTGGGGGATTCGCTTCCGTCTGGTGGGGATCACCAGCTTCACGGCCCTGCTCTCGCTCTCCTGCCTCGCCTTCGCCATCAGCTACAACCCGCGCGTGAGCGTGCCGGGGGCAGTCCAGGTGCCGGTCGTGTTCGACAACGGCACCGATCTGGTCATTGCTGCCGCACCGGCCGATCTACCGAGCGAGGCGGCGGCACCAACGGTGGAGCAGGTGGCCCGCAACCTGCGCGGCGGCGGCCGTGGCGACAGTGGTGGCGGCGGCGGTAGCCAGGTCCGGGTGCGTCTGCGGCGGGTCGAGGCCGTGGAGCCAGGACTGGCACGCCCCGTGGTGCTGGCGGAAACCACCCGCCAGGAGGCGACCAGCAGCCTCGACGACGCGGTCTGACCCTGGTGGCTCACCCCTTCCAGCCAGCGGCCCACATGCGGCGCGAGCAGCAGCGCCTTCGCCTGGATGGCATTGAGAGCTGGGACGCCGTGGCCGGGCTTGATGACGGGCAGCTGCGGCAGCTGGCGTCCTCAGGGGAGGCCAGCGAGGCCAAGCTCGTCCGCCTGCGGGGCCAGGCCCGGCTGGTGAGCGCGGTGGGCCTGGCCCCCGAAGAA
The DNA here is from genome assembly GCA_943372935.1 of Synechococcus sp. UW140. Taxonomy (GTDB): domain Bacteria; phylum Cyanobacteriota; class Cyanobacteriia; order PCC-6307; family Cyanobiaceae; genus Cyanobium. The sequence continues at coordinate 117,060 of CALSAP010000007.1, read as the reverse complement.
GCGGCCCTGTTGTTGCATGGGGGCATCGCCAGCCCCGCCGGGCTGGCCGCCGCCGATCCCCAGCAGTTGCTGCTTCAGCTGGGCCGGCTGCAGCGTCGCCTCACCGGGGCCGCCGTGCCGCCGGTGGATCTGCCCCTGGTGCTGGGCTGGATCCGCCGGGCCAGACAAGCCTCCAGTCGCTCCCCGAACTGACCCTCGGTGCCGCGCCCCACCGGTTCGGGTGACTGGAATGGAGAAAACGGACGGAGGCAGTGATGCCCCCAACAACCCGCCTTTCTCCCCCTAAAGCCACGACTCATCCCCTTCGCAGGCGTCTCACCGCGTTGCTCTGCGCCACCTGCCTCACCGCCGTGGCGGCGCCCATGGTCCGCGCCCAGTCCGCCCTGCTCGAATCGGTGAAGCAGAACCCTGCCCTGGCCCAGAGCCTCTGCCAGCAGTTCCGCCAGCTGAACGCCCAGGGCGTCTCGGCGACATCCAAAGCGTCGATTTCCGGGCTGGCCAGCAGCCGGGGCCTGAGCCCGATGGATGCGGAAGTGCTGGCCACCTACGTGATCGGCCTGCACTGCTCCACCGTGTTCTGATCCCCGTGATCCGGACCCTGGACGCCGCCCTGCAGCTGGCGGACGGGGTGCGGCTGACCAGCCGCCTCTGGCACCCCAACGGGGAGGGCCCCTGGCCCGTGCTGGTGATGCGCCAGCCCTACGGCCGGGCGATCGCCTCCACCGTGACCTACGCCCATCCCAGCTGGTACGCCCGCCACGGGTTCCTGGTGGTGGTGCAGGACGTGCGCGGCCGTGGTGCGTCCGATGGCGGCTTCTCTGGCTTCGCCCAGGAAGCGGCCGATGGGGCCGCCACGATCCGCTGGGCCAGGGCGCTGGCGGGCAGCAACGGCCGGGTGGGAACCTACGGCTTCTCCTACCAGGGCCTGAGCCAGCTGCTGAACAGCGGTGACGACGACGCGGCCCTGCCGGACTGCCTGAGCCCGGCCATGTGCGGCCTCGACGAACGCCTGCACTGGGTCAGCGAGGGGGGCGCCCATTGGTGGGCCCTGGGTCTGGGCTGGGCCCTGCAGCTGGCGGCCGAAGGCTGCCGTCGCCGCGGCGACAGGGCCGGCTGGCGGGAGATCCGCCGCAGCCTTCAGCAGGGCCAGTTCTGCGACGAGGGGCTGGCCCTGCTGGAGCGCTACGACCCCGCCGGCATGGGCCTGCGCTGGCTGAAGCAGGATCCCTCCGTCCCGGAGGGCTGGGCGGTCCACACCGCGGCGCCGGCCCTGCTGCGCCGACCGATGCTGTTAATCGGTGGCTGGCACGACCCGCACCTGAACGGCGTGCTCGATCTCTGGGCCCGGGCCCGCGCTGCGGGCGGCAGCCCCGGGCTCGTGATCGGCGCCTGGAGCCACCTCGACTGGAACGGCGGCCTCGACACCGAGCTGCTGGCCTTCTTCCGGCGCCATCTGCAGGATCCGGCTCCTGACACCAGCGCGCCGGCCGCCCGCGAGGCCCCCATCCGCCTGCAGTGCTGCGCCACCGGCGCCTGGCACAGCGCGGGCGACCCCAGCGAGCCGCAGGGGGCGGCCATCGGCTGGTCGCTCCATTCCGAAGGCCTGGCCGCGATCCGTTGCGACGAAGGGGAACTGCGGCCGGAGCCAGTGCCAGCGGAGGGCCCAGGGGGGGGGGGCGTGGTGGTGCTGGTGCACGACCCCTGGCGGCCGGTGCCCGGCCGGGGCGGCCATCTTGGTCTGGTGCCCGGACCGGTGGAGCGCGCCGACCTCGACCGGCGCGCCGATGTGGCCTGCTTCAGCACCGCCCCTTTGGAACACGACCTCCTGCTGCTGGGGACCTTCCGCCTGCAACTGCGGGTGAGCGCCGACCAGCCCAGCTTCGATCTCTGCGCCGCCCTCTCCGAGGTGAGCCCCGACGGCGGATCCGTGCGCCAGCTGGGCACGGGCATGGCCCGCTTCAGCCCCGGGGAGGTCACCGCCGATAGCCATCGCACCGTGGCCCTGCAACCCCTGGCCACCCTGGTGGCAGCTGGCCAGCGACTGCGGCTGTCCCTGGCGGCGGCGGCCTGGCCCCTGATCGCCGTCAACCCCGGCGACGGCAGCCTGCCGGCGGGTGGTAGCAGCGCAGAGCACCGGGTGATCAGCCTGACGCTGGACCTGGACGGCAGCTGGCTGGGCCTGGAACCCCTGGTTCGGGCAAACTGAGCCGACCCGAACCCCGTCACCCATGCCGCGCCCCCAACCGCGCCGAGCCCTGATCGGCCTGACGCTGCTCCTGAGCAGCCTGGCGGTGCTGGCGCCGCGTGGGGCTTGGGCCCAGGTTGTGCCGATTCCCACCAGCACCGGCCAGCCCAGCGCCGCCCTGAGCGAAGCCCAGGCCCGCACGGCCGCCGAGCGGATCCTGACCACGATCCGCAATGGGGATGCCCAGGCGCGCTTCAACCAGTTCTCGCCGGCCCTGCAGCGCGTCAGCAGTCCCAGCATGGTGGCCGCCACCATGAAGACCCAGCCCAAGCTGCTGCGCTGGGAGATCCGCAGCATCCAACCCGGCTACGACTCGAGCACGGTGGAAGCCACCCTGTTCACCAGCGCCGGGCAGCGCGATCTGCTGATGGTGATCGATGCCAACGGCCGCATTGACGGGTACCACTTCAACGTCACCGACCAACCGGCCGAAAAGGTGGTGCGAGACTTCATCAGCGCCCTCTCGGCTGGTCACTTCATCTCCGCCAGCAGCTTCCTGTCCCCCGTGATGCAGGAGCAGATCCCCCAGGCCCAGCTGCAGCAGAAATGGCTCAACCTGCAGCGCATCACCGGTAACTTCGTGCGGGTGAAGGCCATCCACCGGGCCGAGAGCACCCCGGAGATGCGGCTGGTGATCGTCAACACGGAATTCAACCGTCTCACCGACAACCTGTTCGTGACGCTGGATGCCCAGAACCAGATCATCGGCGTGGATTTCCCCACCGATCCAGCTCCACCGTCGCCGCCACGCTGAGCACGCGCTTCCACCGACGTAAGCTCCCGGCGCATGCCCGCCCCATCTTCCATGGCCCTGTCCAGCCTCGAATGGATGGTCGATGATGCCCATCGGCTGGCGGAATGTCGCCATGACCATCCCTTCTCCGTGCTCGGACCCCAGCCCCTGGACGGCGGTGGCTGGGTGGTGCGGGCCTGGATGCCTGACGCCCATTCGGTGGAGCTGCTGCTCGGGGGCGAGCGGCTGGCCATGGCCAACCCCCACCATCCCTGGATCTTCGAAACCCGCCTCGAGGCAGACCCCGGCTGCGGCTACCGCCTGCACGTGCAACGGGGCGGCATCGAGCACGAGCAGCACGACCCCTGGGCCTTCCGCCACGAGTGGATGGGGGATCTGGACCGGCACCTGTTCGCCGAGGGCAACCACCACCACGTCTGGCGGCGCATGGGGGCCCACGTCGTCGAACGGGACGGCATCGCCGGGGTGCAGTTCTGCCTCTGGGCGCCCAATGCCCGCAGCGTGGCCCTGCTGGGCCATTTCAACGGCTGGGATGGCCGCCATCACCCGATGCAGCAGCGGCTCGGTGGCTCCTGGGAACTGTTCATCCCCGGGTTAGGCGTCGGCGAGACCTACAAGTACGAAGTGCGGGCCCAGAACGGCCACTGCTACCAGAAGGCCGACCCCTACGGCTTCCGCCATGAGATCCGGCCGAACACCGGCTCGATTGTGGCCCAGCTGGGCACCTACCACTGGAACGACAGGGCCTGGGTCGAGGAGCGGGAAGGGCGCGATCCCCTGCCCCAGCCGATCGCGGTGTACGAGATGCACCTGGGCAGCTGGATGCATGCCGCTGCCGACCAGCCCTTCATCGAAGCCGACGGCAGCGTCCGGCCACCCGTTCCCGCCGCCGATCTGAAACCGGGCGCCCGGTTGATGACCTATCCGGAACTGGCCGACAAGGTGATCCCCTACGTCAAGGAGCGCGGCTTCACCCACATCGAGCTGATGCCGATCTCCGAGCATCCCTTCGATGGCTCCTGGGGCTACCAGGTGACGGGCTGGTACGCCCCCACCAGCCGCTTCGGCAGCCCGGACGAATTCCGGGCCTTCGTCGACCGCTGCCACGCCGAGGGCATCGGCGTGATCCTCGACTGGGTGCCGGGCCACTTCCCCAAGGACAGCCACGGCCTGGCCTTCTTCGATGGCGCCCACCTTTACGAGCATGCCGACCCCCGCATCGGCGAGCACAAGGAGTGGGGCACGCTCATCTTCAATTACAGCCGCAACGAGGTCCGCAACTTCCTCGTCGCCAACCTCATCTACTGGTTCGAGGAGTTTCACATCGATGGCATCCGGGTGGATGCAGTGGCCTCGATGCTCTACCGCGACTACCTGCGTCCGGATGGGGAATGGCTGGCCAACGAACAGGGCGGGAGAGAGAATCTGGAAGCCGTGCGCTTCCTGCAGCAGGCCAACCACGTGCTGTTCCAGCACTTCCCCGGCGCCCTTTCGATCGCCGAGGAATCCACCACCTGGCCAATGGTGACCCAGCCCACCGACATGGGCGGCCTGGGGTTCAACCTCAAGTGGAACATGGGCTGGATGCACGACATGCTCGATTACTTCGAGCTGGATCCCTGGTTCCGCCAGTTCCACCAGAACCACGTCACCTTTTCGATCTGGTACGCCTTCACCGAAAATTTCATGCTGGCCCTGAGCCACGATGAAGTGGTGCACGGCAAGAGCAACCTGCTGCACAAGATGCCGGGGGACGACTGGCAGAAGTTCGCCAATGTGCGCGCCCTGCTGGCCTACATGTGGACCCACCCCGGCAAGAAAACGATCTTCATGGGGATGGAGTTCGGCCAGCGGGCCGAATGGAACGTCTGGGGTGATCTGCAGTGGGAGCTGCTGCAGTACGACGCCCACAAGGGCCTGCTCAACCTGGTGGACGACCTCAACGTCTTCTACAAATCAGAGCCGGCGCTGTGGGGCGACGACTTCGATCAGTACGGCTTCCAGTGGATCGACTGCAACGACAACCGCCACTCGGTGATCAGCTTCATGCGCCGCGACAGCGGCAGCGGACGCTGGGTGGTGGTGGTGGCCAACTTCACGCCCCAGAGCCACTCCCACTACCGCGTGGGTGTGCCGCTGGAGGGCTACTACGCGGAGGTCTTCAACACCGACAGCAGCCGCTACGGCGGCAGCAACCTCGGCAACCTGGGCGGCCGCTTCACCGATGCCTGGGCCATCCACGACTACCAGAACTCGCTCGAACTCTGCCTGCCCCCCCTAAGCGTTGTGGTGTTTCGTCTGGACGAGACCCGCAGCCTGCAGCGGCCAGCCATCAGCGAGGGCTGAGGCGGAGCCCCTCCGGGGCTGGCAACGGCATCGGTGCGGTGGGGGCCACTGACGCCGGATCGACCAGCCCGGTCTCCAGTTCCAGCACGGAGCGGTCCAGGGCCTGACGGGTGAGGCTGGTGAGCAGGGTGGCGCGGCTGGCCTGCAGGTCCCGCTGCACCAGCAGCACTTCGGTGAGCGGATCCACCAGGGCTCGGTAGCGCAGCTGGGCATCCCGCAGGGCCCGTTCGCCGGCCCGCACCGCCTCCTGGGCTGCCGCGATCGCCGCCGCGGAGGTGCGCAGGTCGCTCCAGGCCCGGCTCACGTCCTGGCGGATCCGCTGGCGGGCCAGGTCCTCATCGGCGGCCAGCAGGTCGGCCTGGCGCTCAGCGAGCCTTGCCGTAGCCGCCGCCCTGCCGCCATCCCAGAGCGGCTGGCGCAGCAGCAGGGCCGCACCCCAGTTGCTGAAGCTGCCGCTCGCCGAACCGTTCTGGTTCAGGTCCGGCAGGGGCAGCTCCGACGCCCCCCGCAGCGTTCCGCCCTGCCGCAGCACCGGCACCGCCAGGCGGTTGCCGCTGTAGCCGACCCCAGCAACCAGGGCAAGGGAGGGCATCAGGGAGGCCCGCGCCGCCCGGGCCTCCTGGGCCTGGGCCTGCCGCTGGCGGCGTAGGGCCTCCAGCAGCGGCCGTTGCCGCAGGGATGCCTCCACGGTGGCCGCCAGATCCAGGGGCCAGGGCGGTTGTTCCATGATCGGATCGGCGGCGCGCAGGTCACTGCCGCTGGCCAGACCCATCAGGACGGCCAGCTGCTCCCGGTCGGTCTGCAGGCGGGCCTGGCTCTGCTCCAGCCCCATCTGGTCGGCGGCGCGCAGGGCCCGGGCCCGCTCCAGATCGAGTCGGGCCGCCAGCCCCTTGTTCAGAAAACTGGCCACGGTGCGCTCCAGGGCCGTGGAACCCTCCAGGGCCTGGGCCCACACCGGCAGCAGGGCCTGGCTGAGCTGCAGCTGGCGGTAGCTGTTCACCAACTCGAAGCGGGCCTGCCGCTCACTTTCCTGCAGGGTGGCTTCGCCGCTGCGCTGCTGTTCCCGGCTGGCCCGCAGCAGGGCCAGGCGGCCGAGGGGCAGCAGGTCGGCATCGACCAGCAGCCCCACGTTGGCGAAGCTGTTGCGCAGCTCGGCGTAACCATTCGGCTGCAACGAGAAGCTGAGGTCCCCGAGGGTGGGGAGGTTGGTGAGCAGCCCCACGGAGGTGTTCACGCCGGTGTAGCTGGCGAGGCCCACCAGGCTCAGGCGCGGCAGCAGCAGGGCCTGGTTCAGCTGCACCCGTGCACCGTCGCGCTGCAGCTGACGTCGGGCCCGTTCCAGCCGCAGGGAGCTGGGCAGTGCCTGCTGCAGCACCTGCTCCAGACTGAGGACCTGGGCCGTCGCCGGGGAACCCAGCATCGCCATGGCCACCAGCACAGCCAGGGGCCGAACGCTGCCGATCGCGCCTGCGCATGGGGACAGGCGGAAGGCCTTCAAAACGGGGGCGCACTGTGGCGCCAAAATTAGCTCAAATGCCGCGCAATCTTCCTCTACGCTTTGGATCATTCAGGCCCGTTGCGGCCCTCTCCGGCCCTCCATGGCCCCTGCCACGCTCGGCCGGTTCTACGCCATCCTGCCCACCCTGCTGGTGGCCGCCGCCACCGGTGTGTGGGCACTCACTCCAGCCATTCCGGTGATTGTGCGCGGCATGGGGGTGATGGCACCGCCCGATGCCCGCCGCGGCTTCTATGCCCGCGGCCCCGGCGAGGTCCAGGACCTCAAAGTGGCCGTGGGCGATCGGGTGCAGGCGGGCCAGCTGCTGTTGACCCTGAGTCAGGTGGGCCAGAGCGCTCCTGGGGCGGGGGCCGGGCCGGAGGGCAGCCCCCAGGCCACCACAGCCAGGCTGGTGGCCGTGGCCCAACGCCAGGCGGTGCTGAAGGTGCAGAGCCTCGCCCTCGACGACCACCAGCGTGCGCTGCAGACCCGGCGCGAGCAGATCGAGGCCACCAATCGTCCGGTGCGAAGCCAGCTGAGTGCCCTGGAGAGCCTGCGCAAGGACGATGTGATCGCCCGCTACAGCCCGCTGTGGGTGGGCGCCCAGGACCTGTGGCTGCGCAACCGGGCCGAGATCTCGTCGGTGCAGGCCCTTCAGGCCGATCTGCGCGTGCGTCGGGCCGCCCTGCAGGCCGAGGCCGCCCTGTTGGGGGCCGAGAGGGCCTCACTGCTCAGTGCTGAGCTGGCCCAGGACGTGTTCAGCCCTGTGGCGGGCCAGGTGCTCGACCTGGCGGTGCTGGCCGGCCAACCGGTGCTGCCTGGCCAGCGGCTGGGCAGCATCGCCCGGGCCAGCCTGCGCCCGGGCCGGGAGGCGGTGGTGCTGTTCACCGCCGCCGACGCCACGCGCCTGCGGGTGGGCGAGGAGGTGCAGCTCAATCCCCAGCTGCTCAGCCGTGACAGCTTCGGCAGCGCCGAGCAGCGCTACGGCCTGGTGGCCGGCCGGCTGCTGAGTCTCTCGCGCGAAAGTGTCAGCGCCGAAGAGGTGGCGGCCCGGCTCGGCAGCCGGGAGGAGGCCCTGAACCTGATGGCCAGCGCCCGGGAGCGCGCCTATGGCGACGGGGGCGACCTCACGGCCCAGCTGCCGGGGCGCACGGGTGCCCCGCTGGTGCTGGCGGTGGTGGAACTGGAGGCGGCGGCCACCCCCTCAGGACTGCGCTGGAGCCGCGGCCGCGGCCCGGCCGGCCCCCTGCCCACCCGCACCCCCGCCGAGGTGGAGGCCGAGGTGGAGCGGCGCAGCCTGGTCAGCTACGTGGCGCCCTTCTGGCGCTGGCTGGCGGGGCTGCGCGCATGATCGATCGCCGCACCCTGCTGGCCCCCTGGCGCCGGCCCCTGCCCTGGCTCAGCCTGGCGCTGCTGCTGCTGTGCCTGCGCAGCGACCCGCCCCGGCTCTGGTTCTGGCTGGCACTGCTGCTGATCAGCCTGGTGATGGGGTTGATCCAGGGCCTGGCCCGCCCCCGGCCTTGACCCCTGTCGCCAAGGAGCCGGCGGCTCCATGGCACCGGTCGGTGCGGCTGGTGCTCTGCATCGCCCTGGCCTCGGGTCTCACCTGGTCGATCTGCCGCAGCTTCGGCCTGGGGGGGGCGACGCCCTACGGCGTCGTGATCGCCGCCCTGATGGTGCGTCCCCGCTTCGACCGCTGGCCGGCGCCGGTGTTCCTGCTGCTTCCCCTGGTGGTGGCTGTTGGGCTGGGGCTGGGCACGGGCCTGCGGCCGCTGCTGCAGGCCCCCCAGGTGTGGCAGTTCGCCGTGGTCACCGCCTGCGCCCAGGTCCTGGGTCAGGCCCTGCCCGACCGGCTGCTGATGGTGCGCAACCTGCTGGCGGTGCTGGCGGTGCTGCCGCTGCTGAGTGTCGACGCCACCTGGCTGGTCGCCTGGAAGCAGCTGCTGGCGGTGACCATCGGCATGGCGGCGGCGGTGATGCTGCAGGCAGGGCTGCGGCTGCCCGGGGAGGGGGTGGACAGCGCACCGGAGCCGGAGCTGGACCTGCCCCCAAGGGGGCTCGGCCAGCGCTTCGCCGATCCCTTCTTCTGGCGAAAGCTGGTGGTGTCGATGCTGGCCCTGAGCATCGGCCTTGGCGTCGGTGCCGTGACACCCAAGTACCTCTATTTCGGGGTGGTGCTGCTGCTCAACGACAGCCTGGGCGCCACCCTGGGCCGGGTGCGCGACCGCATGGTGGGGGTCAGCCTGGGGGTGCTGATGCCCTGGCTGGTGTTCAACACCCTGGGGGTCGATCCGGTGACGGTGGCGATCGTGATGGGTGGCACCACGGCGCTGCTGCTGCTGCTTGGCCTGCTGCCCCACCTGCGCACCGCCCTGATCTCCAGCGGGGTCACCTTCGTGGGCTACGGCGTCCTCACCGACTGGTACGTGCCGAGCCGCTGGCTCGACTATCTGATGGGCTCCGCTCTGGCCCTGCTGGTCTGTCTGCTGGTGCGACCCGTGTCGGCGTTGCGGCGCTTCCGGGCCCTGGCCCGAAGCCAGCAGGAACTCGCGGGGCCGATGGGCCTCAGCCCTGACCTGGCGGCCCTGCTGCCCAGCGCCCTCGAAGAAGCCCGGCTGCTGGGCCAGGAGCAGGACTTCCTCCGCCTGCTGCAGCAGCTTCAACCGGAGGATCCCCAGGCGGTGGGTCCATGCCACGACAGGTGACAGGAGCGACCGGAGGTCGTGGGTGCTCGGCTAGGTTTCGCCGTTGACCTTCTGGCCGGCGCAATGACTGAATCCGCCCCCCTGCTGCTGCGCGCCGCCCGAGGTGAGCAGGTGGAGCGGCCACCGGTCTGGATGATGCGCCAGGCGGGCCGCTACATGAAGGTCTACCGCGACCTGCGCGACCGCCATCCCGGCTTCCGTGAGCGCTCCGAGAACCCCGATCTCTCCTACGAGATCTCGATGCAGCCGTTCCACGCCTTCCGTCCCGACGGCGTGATCCTGTTCTCCGACATCCTCACGCCCCTGCCGGGCATGGGCATCGACTTCGACATCATCGAGAGCAAGGGGCCGATCATTGAGCCCGCCATCCGCAGCCAGGCCCAGGTGGATGCCCTGCGGCCCCTGGATCCGGCCGAAGCCCTGCCCTTCGTGGGCGAGGTGCTGGGCCGGCTGCGGGCCGACGTGGGCAACCAGGCGGCGGTGCTCGGCTTCGTGGGGGCTCCCTGGACCCTGGCCGCCTATGCGGTGGAGGGCAAGAGCTCCAAGACCTATTCGGTCATCAAGGCGATGGCCTTCCAGGAGCCCGCCCTGCTGCACCGGCTGCTGGGCCACCTGGCCGATTCGATCGCCACCTACGTGCGCTACCAGATCGACAGCGGCGCCCAGGTGGTGCAGCTGTTCGATTCCTGGGCGGGGCAGCTGAGCCCTATCGACTACGACGTCTTTGCGGCCCCCTACCAGAAGCGGGTCATCGACCAGGTGAAGGCCACCCACCCCGACACCCCCCTGATCCTCTACATCTCCGGCAGCGCCGGTGTGCTGGAGCGCATGGCCGCCACCGGGGTGGACTTCATCTCCCTCGACTGGACCGTGGACATGGCCGATGGCTGCGCCCGCCTGCCCCAGCACCTGGGCGTGCAGGGCAACGTGGACCCCGGCCTGCTGTTCGGCACCCCCGAGGCGATCCGTGAGCGGATCCTCGACACGGTGCGCAAGGCCCGCGGCCGCCGCCACATCCTCAACCTGGGCCACGGCATCCTGCCCGGCACCCCGGAGGACAACGCCCGCGTCTTCTTCGAGACCGGCAAGGCCGTCAACGAGCTGCTGGGGGCCGCTGTTTGAGCGCCCCCACCTCCGGGCCCCAGCGGATCCTGATCACCGGCGCCAGCGGCTGCGTCGGCCAGTACATCGCTGAAAACCTGCTGGCCAACAGCGACGCCCAGCTGCTGCTGCTGCTGCGGGATCCCGCCAAGCTCAGCGCCGTCCCCGCCGATCACCCGCGCATCACCCTGCTGGTGGGCGACCTGCGCAAGCTGGGCCCCCATGCTGCGGCGATCGCCAGCGTCGACCGAATCATCCACACGGCCACCGCCTGGGGCGATCCGGAGCGGGCCCAGGCGGTGAACGTGGTGGCCGTCAAGGAACTGCTGCGGCTCACCGACCCGGATCGCCTGCAGCAGGTGATCTACTTCTCCACCGCCAGCATCCTCGACCGCCGGCTGCAGCTGCTCCCCGAAGCGATGGCCTACGGCACCGAGTACATCCAGACCAAAGCCACCTGCCTGCAGGACCTGGAGCGCCATCCCCTGGCGCCGAGGATCGTGGCCGTGTTTCCCACCCTGGTGTTCGGTGGCTCGGTGGGCGGCGCCGATCCCCACCCCACCAGCTACCTCACCGCGGGGCTGAAGGAGGCCTTCGGCTGGCTGTGGCTGGCCCGCTGGCTGCGCACCGACGCCAGCTTCCACTTCATCCACGCCGCCGACATCGCCACCGTCTGCGCCCACCTGGCCACCACCCCCCATGGCCCCAACCCCGAACCCGACCAGGGCCCGGTGCGACGGCTGGTGCTGGGCCAGGCGCCGGTCACGATCAACGGCGCCGTGGCCACCCTGTGCCGCTGGCGACGGGTGTGGGTGCCGCCAATCGGCATTGATCTGCGCGGCTGGCTGATCGAGGGGCTGATCAAGCTGCTGCGCATTGAGGTGAACGCCTGGGATCGCTTCTCGATCCAGCAGCGCCACTTCGTGCACCAGCCCGTCAGTCCGCCCGAGCGCTTCGGCCTGGTGAGCTTCGCCCCCAGCCTCGACGCGGTGCTGGAGACGGCCGGCGTTCCCCACCGGGGCCGCCTGAGCGAAGGGCGCCAACCCTGAGCCGCCAGCTGCGGCGACCAATTGTTGCGAATGTGTCGGGGGCCCCCACGGCAAGGCGGCCGTTTCCTAATTTGATCCGGTTGCAAGTGCCATCAGGCACCTTCTTTTGCACCCTCCCATGCGTCGTCTTCTTTCCCTGTTCGCTCTCTGCCTGGCGCTGGTGCTGGGTGCCGCCCCGAGCTTCGCCGCCGATGCGGCCCATGGCGGCCAGATCTTCTCCGCCAACTGCGCCGCCTGCCACATGGGTGGCGGCAACGTGGTGAACGCCGAGCGCACCCTCAAGGCCGATGCCCTGGCCTCCTACCTGGCCAACTACGACGCCGGCCATGAGGCCGCCATCGCTTACCAGGTCACCAACGGCAAGAACGCCATGCCAGCCTTCGGCGGCAAGCTCAGCGAGGGTGACATCGCCGACGTGGCTGCCTACGTCGAGGACATGGCCTCCAAAGGCTGGGCCTGAATCCCCGCCCGGCTGGTCCACAACTCCGCGTACCACGCCGACTGGCTCCTAACGCTTCCACGCCCCGGCCCAGCCGGGGCCTTTTTTTGTGGCCATCACCATTGCCGGCCAGACCTCAGGGCTCAGCCCGGCTCGCGGCCAGCACCGCCAGGTACAGCTCCTCAGGAACGTCTCGGATGTCGTACTCGGAGGGCAACATGCCGTGGACATGGCGGTGCACGACCCTCCAGCAGTCGCGCTCCGGTTCAAAGGCGCCACCGAGGGCCTGGGATTCGGCGGCCAGGGCGGCCACCAGGGCCTGGTCGTCGGCGGCGGAGGGCATCGGGAACAGGTGGGCGGCAGAGGCGAGAATGGGGGTCAAGCCGCGACCCCATCATGGCGATCCGCCCCTCCGCCGAGCTGTTGGAGGGCCTGCTGGCCGGCATGATTCCGCTGGCCCTACCCATGGCAGTGACCCTGGCGGTGCAGCCGGCCCTGGCCCAGGCGGTGTCGCCCAACCAACCGCTGGCGATCGAGGCCAGCCCGGGGCTGCCGCCGCCGGCCTGCAAATTGGTGGTGCCCAGGAGCGAGGCGGTGCTCCAGCCCCTGCGGATCCATCCGGCCCAGGTGGCCCAGAAGAACAGTTTTGGCTGCCTGTCGGCGGCGGATGCCCGCTATGGCCCTGATGGTTGCCCTAGCCAGCTGTGCGGCCAGAAGCATGGCTACCAGGTGCCCCTGAGCCCCTGATCACGCCCGGCCGGGCGGTAGGCCTCCCCCGGCGGTTCGGTCCTCCCACTCGGCCAATTCCGAAGCCATTCATACGGTTGCTGCATTGCCAGCCCCAGGGAGATTCCAACCATGCATCCCACCGCCGAACTGTTCACCGAGAAGGCCTGGGGCGCCGTGGTGGCCTCCCAGCAGCTGGCCCAGCAGAAGCGCCAGCAGCAGATGGAGAGCGAGCACCTGTTCGCCGCTCTGCTGGCCCAGCAGGACCTGGCCAGCCGGATCCTGGAGAAGGCCGGCGTGGACCTGGGCGTGCTGAGCCAGAAGCTGGAGGCCTTCATCGCCACCCAGCCCAGCCTGGCCGCCGCGCCCGACAACGTCTATCTGGGCAAAGGGCTCAACGCGGTGCTGGATCGGGCCGATGGGCTCAAGAAGGACTTCGACGACAGTTTCATCGCCGTGGAGCACCTGGTGCTGGCCCTGGCCGGCGATGAGCGCTGCGGCCGCCAACTGCTCTCGCAGGCGGGCGCCGATGGGGCCAGGATCAAGGAGGCCGTTCAGGCCGTGCGAGGCAGCCAGCGTGTGACCGACCAGAACCCGGAGGGCACCTATGAGTCGCTCGAGAAATACGGCCGCGACCTCACCGCCGCCGCCCGGGACGGCAAGCTCGACCCGGTGATCGGCCGTGACGAGGAGATCCGCCGCACCGTGCAGATCCTGTCGCGCCGCACCAAGAACAACCCGGTGCTGATCGGTGAACCCGGCGTCGGCAAGACGGCGATCGTGGAGGGGCTGGCCCAGCGGATCGTCAATGGCGACGTGCCCACGGCCCTGCAGAACCGACAGCTGATCGCTCTCGACATGGGCGCCTTGATTGCCGGCGCCAAGTACCGCGGCGAGTTCGAGGAACGCCTCAAGGCCGTACTCAAGGAGGTCACCTCCAGCGAGGGGCAGATCGTCCTGTTCATCGACGAGATCCACACGGTGGTGGGGGCCGGCGCCACTGGCGGTGCCATGGACGCCAGCAACCTGCTGAAACCCATGCTGGCCCGCGGTGAGCTGCGCTGCATCGGCGCCACCACCCTCGATGAGCACCGCCAGCACATCGAGAAGGATCCGGCCCTGGAGCGCCGCTTCCAGCAGGTGTTCGTCGACCAGCCGACGGTGGAGGACACGATCTCGATCCTGCGCGGCCTGAAGGAGCGCTACGAGGTGCACCACGGCGTGCGCATCGCCGACAACGCCCTGGTGGCGGCGGCCGTGCTGAGCAGCCGCTACATCGCCGATCGCTTCCTGCCCGACAAGGCCATCGACCTGATGGACGAGTCGGCGGCGCGCCTGAAGATGGAGATCACCTCCAAGCCGGAGGAGATCGACGAGCTCGACCGCCGCATCCTGCAGCTGGAGATGGAGAAGCTCTCCCTGGGGCGGGAATCGGACCCCGCCAGCCGCGACCGGCTCGAGAAGCTCGAAAAGGAACTGGCCGACCTGGGCGAGCAGCAGAGCAGCCTCAATGCCCAGTGGCAGAAGGAAAAGGGCTCGATCGACGAACTCTCCGCCCTCAAGGAGGAGATCGAGCAGGTGCAACTGCAGGTGGAGCAGGCCAAGCGCCAGTACGACCTCAACAAGGCCGCTGAACTGGAGTACGGCACCCTGGCGGGGCTGAACAAGAAACTGGCCGCCCGCACCGAGGAGCTCAGCGCCCATGCCGGCGAGAAGAACCTGCTGCGCGAAGAGGTCACCGAGGACGACATCGCCGAGGTGATCGCCAAGTGGACCGGCATTCCGGTGAGCAAGCTGGTGCAGAGCGAGATGGAGAAACTGCTGCATCTCGAGGACGAGCTGCACACGCGGGTGATCGGCCAGGACCAGGCCGTGACGGCGGTGGCCGATGCCATCCAGCGGTCCCGGGCCGGCCTGTCGGACCCCAACCGCCCGATCGCCAGCTTCCTGTTCCTCGGACCCACCGGCGTGGGCAAGACAGAGCTCTCCAAGGCGCTGGCGTCCCAGCTGTTCGACAGCGAGGAGGCGATGGTGCGCATCGACATGAGCGAGTACATGGAGAAGCACGCCGTGTCCCGGCTGATCGGAGCGCCTCCTGGGTATGTAGGCTACGAGGAAGGCGGCCAGCTCACCGAAGCGGTGCGGCGCCGCCCCTACGCGGTGATCCTCTTCGACGAGGTGGAGAAGGCCCACCCCGATGTGTTCAACGTGATGCTGCAGATTCTCGATGACGGCCGCGTCACCGATGGCCAGGGCCGCACGGTGGATTTCACCAACACGGTGCTGATCCTGACCAGCAACATCGGCAGCGCCTCGATCCTCGATCTGGCCGGCGATCCGGCCCGCTACGGCGAGATGGAGAAGCGGGTCAATGAGGCGCTGCGGGGCCACTTCCGGCCGGAATTCCTCAACCGTCTGGATGAATCGATCATCTTCCGCAGCCTGCGGGAGGACGAACTGCGCCAGATCGTGGCGCTGCAGGTGCAGCGGCTGACGCGGCGCCTCGAGGAGCGCAAGCTGGCCCTGCGGGTGAACAGCGACGCCCTCGACTGGCTGGCCGCCGTGGGCTACGACCCGGTGTACGGGGCCCGGCCCCTGAAGCGGGCGATCCAGCGGGAACTGGAAACGTCGATCGCCAAGGCGATCCTGGCGGGCACCTTCCCGGCCGGCAGCACGATCGCAGTGGATGTGGAAGCGGAACGTCTGCGCTTCCGCCAGGCCGAGCCGGCCGAGATCCAGGCGGTGGCGCCGGCACTGGTGGGCTGAGCACGCGTTGATGGGAGCAGGGCCACCTTGTTGATGGGGAAACGGCTGAAGAGGCTGGTGGCCCGGCTGCGCCTCTACTGGCTGGCGGCGCAGCTGTATGAAACCTGGCAACTACTGGCCAAGCCCCACAACCACGGCGCCTTGGTGGCGATCTGGCACCAAGGGCGGCTGCTGCTGGTGCAGGCCAGCTACCGCCATGGACTGGGACTGCCGGGAGGGGGGCTGGAGCGACGTGAAACGGCGCCGCAGGCGGCGGTGCGGGAGCTGGCCGAAGAGCTGGGGCTAAGGGTGTCGCCAGATGAGCTGCTGGAACCCTGGCAGATCACCGAAACCTCGGCACGCGGCAAGAACACCGTGACAATCTTCACGCTGTGGGCAGCGCAGGAGCCTGAGATCCGTCTCGACGGCCTTGAGCTGGTGGCGAGCCAATGGCTGACGACGCAGGAAGCCCTGGGCCGGCCGCTGGTGAGCCACGTGCGGACGTATCTGATCGAGAGGGGCTGAGATCAGCCCGCCCACACCTCGGGCAGCTCGATCTGCAAACCGGGGAACATCGGTGCGGCATCCAGGACCTGGGCCGGGGCGAGGCGTTGCGTTGCGGCCTCGGCGGCGGTCCAGATCTCCACAGCCTGCTCCTGGGGACTCAGCAGCCAGCCGAGTTGGGCGCCATTGGCGCGGTAGCGCTCCATCCTCTCTCGCCGGGCCGTGAGCCCGCGGGGGCCTTCGTCCGACGGGCTGGCGAGTTCCACCACCAGATCGGGGCAGGAGGGGGCGAAACCACGGCGTTGCTCGGCCGTGAGGGCCGTCCAGCGCTCCAACTACAGCAGGGAAGCGTCGGGGCTCAGCACAGAGCCATCAGGCAAGCGAAAGCCGGTGGAGCTGTCGAACAACTTGAACGGCAGTCCGCTGGAGCGCACCGCCAGGTCCAGAAGCCCGTTCAGGGCAGCGTTGCGGGCGCCGGTTTCGCTGCCGGTGGGCGTCATGGCGATCAACTGACCATCGGCGGCGATTTCGAGCACAGCCTCAGGGTTCGCCTGGCACACCCGCTCGAACTGCTCCTGGCTGAGGCGCAGATCCCAGGGCAAGGCCAACGGCTCCAGAGTCGGAGCGGACGGACAGTGGGGAGGTGCCACGGTCATGCAGCGAGCGGCGGAACTCCTGCAGCCAACACTAAGAGCAATCAGACGCCGCCAGAGCCTTGGTCAGCGCGGGATTCGCATGCCAGCTGTAGGTCCCCTCCGTCACGGCCTCGATGCCCAGTTCGGCCCGCAGTTCCTCCAGGTTCTGGCCCATCCGCTCCTCCCAGATCACCGGGAACAGCGGCCGGGCCTCGGCGCCGATGTGCAGCCCTTTGCTGATCATGCCGAAGGCGTAACCGGCGGTCCGGGCCTGCTCGGCCGGGGTTTCCAGTGCATCGATCGGCGTGTCGTTGCGGAACCAGTTGAGCAGCAGCGCCATCAGATCGGTGAAGGCCAGGCCCGGGTGCGCGAACTGGGCCACGCTCAGGCTGATGACACCGAGTTCGCCGAAATTGTCGAGACTGAAGCCACTCAAGATGTGGTGGATGTCGTGGGTGGCGTAGACACGGTAGTTGATGTAATCGGCGTCGGTTTCGAGATTGGCGTAGAAGTCGGGCTTGGGGAAGAAATTGATGTCATACCCCATCTTCTCCAGCACCGTGGCGTAGGTGTGCCCCAGGGTCCCCTTCGGCAGGGCCTTGAGGGCGGCCGCGTCGTAGGGTCCGCTCAGCCGCCGCTGCTCGATCAAGGCCACCGCGGCCGGGTCCCGCTGCAGCAGCGTCCGGCAGACCTGCATCGGACGGGACTGGCGCAGCCGGTGGGAGAGCAGGAAGACGTTGTTGGCCGACGCACCCGCTCCGGCGGCCAGATCGGCGAGTTCCAGGAACGCGTGGATGTTCTCCTCGGTGGTGATCCGATCGAGGTAGCGGAAACCCATGGCGGCTGTGTGGGACGGGGGAGCACCCTCGGAACCTAGGCGCGACGCCCGCCTCAGCCCACGAAGCCATCGATGCGGCGGGCCAGCTCCACATCCAGGTTCGAGAGGCCACCGGTGTCGTGGGTGGTGAGGTTGATCGTCACCCGGTTCCAGACGTTGCACCACTCCGGGTGGTGCCCCAGCGCCTCGGCCGCCAGGGCCACCCGGGTCATGAAACCGAAGGCGGCCGAAAAATCGGCGAAGCGCAGTTCGCGGTGCAGCTTGCCCTCCCGCACCGTCCACTGCGGCAGGTCTGTGGGCAGGGAAGCGATCTGGGCCGGGGTCAGGGGCTTGGCAGCCATGGCAGGAGGGGGCAGAGGATCAGGGTCATTCGCCGAGCAGATGCAGGCTGAAGCGGCGCCGGTGCGGCCGGGCCCTGTGCTCCCACACATAGACAGCCTGCCAGGTACCGAGCAGGAGCCGGCCCGATTGGAACGGCAACACGAGGCTGGTGCAGGTGAGCGCGGTGCGGATGTGGGCGGGCATGTCGTCGGGGCCTTCGTCGTCATGCACCCAGGCGCGCCGCTCGCCCTGGCCGCCGATCGGCCGCACCCCCTCAGGAGGCACCAGGGCCCGGAGAAAGGCGGCCAGATCCACCAGCACCCTGGGGTCGGCGTTTTCGTTGATCGTCAGTGAACACGAGGTGTGCTGGCTGGCGATGGTGGCGCTGCCCAGTTGCAGCCCGCTGGCGGCGATCAGCCCATTGATGGCCGCAGTGATGTCATCGAAACCCTCGCCCTTCGTGGTGATCTCCAGCTGGCGGAGGGTCTGGCGCAACATGCGTGAGGGTCAGCCGGCGACGGCCACCTGGAGGACGGATCGCTGGTTGTCGATCGTGGTCAGGCGGCAGGCCTGGGGATCCCAGAGGATGTAGCTGAAGCACCCCGGGATGTCGGCCAGCGACAGCCGCCGCACGCCGCTCAGCAGGTGGGCATTACGCGCATGGCAGGCCCGCAGCCGGTAGTTGGGGATCTTCGAGGAGAGATGGTGGATGGCATGGCAGCCGATGTCAGCCGAGAACCAGTTGAAGATCGGCGGCAGCTCCAGGTCGCTGGTGCCTTCCAGCACGCCAGTCATCTCACTCCAGCCGGCGGTGGCGTGGGCGTAGGACCCCGGGAAGTTGTGCTGCACGAAGAAGATGCAGATGAAGATCGCCGCCGCACACGCCATCACCGGGGCATAGATGGACCAGAACACACCGGCACCCAGCCAGTGGGCCATCAGCCACCAGGAGCCGATCACGGCGATGTTGTTGGCCACCAGGTGCCGGAATTCCTCGTTGGTGTACCAGTGCTTGGAGCGGTAGCTGGAAAGGATCTGGCCCAGGCCCACCGGCTCCGGGCTGCGCAGGCAGGCCACCAGGTGGGGGAAGAAGCCCGCCAGCCCTAGCAGCAGCTCCACCCGAGGCTTGATCACCAGGTAGAAGAAGCCACCGGGAAACAGCATCGCCGGGTGGCGCAGCACGCCGTAGAAGCGCTGCTGGCCGGGGCTGAGCGCCGCAAAGGCGCTGGTGGTGACCAGGGCCGATGGTCCCTGGTACTTCTCCCAGTCACCGTTGTGGCGATGGTGGTAGGCATGACCCCGTGACCAGGGGTACTGGGGAATGGCACTGATCACGCCGAGCAGGAAGCCGAACACCTGGTTGGCCCGCCGGCTGCGGAACAGGGAGTCGTGGCCGCAGTCGTGCATCAGCGAAAAGACGCGCGCCAGCACCAGCACCATCACCACCATCGTGGGGATCAGCAGCAGCGGCGCGTGCTTGAGGCTCCAGTCGGCAACCCACCAGAGGGCCGCATAGGGGATCACGGTGTTGGCGATCTGCCAGCCGCCGCGCAGATTCGAGCTGTCCATGAAGGACTTCAGCTCGAAATCACCCCGTTTCGGCTGTTGAACCACGGCGTTATCGGACAGGACGGCTGGCGAGTATCCCTGTGGCAATGCAAACCTTTGCTCTATCGCGCGATCCTAGGCAGGGATCCAGCGCAGCGACAGCCGTGCTGGCGAAGGGATTCTGAATAGGATCTGCAGCGGATCTGCTGCGCCCAAGGTGAGCGACCTGATCGTCGTGGGCAGTGGTCTCGGCGGCCTTTGCGCCGGCGCCATCGCCGCCCGCCAGGGGCTGGAGGTGCTCGTTCTTGAGGCCCACACCACCCCTGGCGGGGCCGCCCATGGCTTTCGCCGCGGCCCCTTCCACTTCGAGTCCGGGCCGTCGCTGTGGAGTGGCCTGGGCCGCTGGCCCAGCACCAACCCCCTGGCCCAGGTGCTGCGGGCGGTGGGGGAAACCCTGCCCGTGGCCACCTACCGCGACTGGGGCCTGCTGCTGCCCGAGGGATCGCTGCGGGTCGGTGTGGGGCAGGCACCCTTCCTGGCCCTGCTGCACGAACTGCGCGGCCCGGCGGTGGCCGAGGAATGGGACCGTTTCCTCGCGGCCCTCGAGCCCAGCTGCAACGCGGCCCGCTCGCTGCCCCTGCTGGCCCTGCGGCCCGGGGCGGGGCTGGCCACCACCCTCGGCGGCGGCAACGCCCTGCGCCTGCTCGGTCAGGCGGGGCGGCTGGCCAGCCTCGGGGGCGCCTTCGGGCCGATCGCCCGCCGCCACCTCAGCGATCCCTTCCTGCTCCATTGGGTCGAGCTGCTCTGCTTTCTGATCTCGGGCCTGCCCATGGATCAGACCAGCGCCGCCGCCATGGCGACCCTGTTCGGCGAATGGTTCGAGCCCGACGCCTGCCTCGACTACCCCATCGGCGGCAGTGGGGCGGTGGCGGCGGCGCTGGTGCGGGGGATGGAGCGCTACGGCGGCCGGCTGCGCACCGCAGCGCCGGTGGCCGAAATCCTGGTGGAACGGGGGCGGGCCGTCGGCGTCCGGCTCGAGAACGGTGAGAGCCTCGAAGCGCGGCGCGGGGTGATCGCCAACACCAGCCCCTGGGATCTGCTCTCCCTGCTGCCGGATGGGGCGGTGCCCTCGCGCTGGCGGCGGCGCCAGGCGGCCACGCCGGCCTGCGCCAGCTTCCTGCACTGGCACCTGGCCCTGCGCGGCGACGACCTCGACCACCTGCCGATCCACCACGTCTGGGTGGGCGACTGGCAACGGGGCATCGGCGCCGAACGCAACATGGTGGTGCTGTCGATGCCCTCCCGGCTCGACCCGGCCTGCGCCCCGCCCGGCCACCAGGTGCTGCACGGCTACACGCCGGCCAACGAACCCTGGGAGCTGTGGCAGGGGCTGGAGCGGGGCAGCGCCGCCTACGACGCCCTGAAAAAGGAACGCTGCGGCATCTTCGGGCAGGTGCTCTCCCAGGTCCTGCCCGACTGGCAGGAGCGGGTGGTGATCGAACTGCAGGGCACCCCCCTCAGCCATCGCCACTACCTGCGGACGCACCAGGGCAGTTACGGCCCGGCCTGGCCGGCCAGCGGCGGCCCCTTCCCCGGCGGCACCACCCCGATCGAAGGCCTGGTGCTCTGCGGCGCCGGCGTGTTCCCAGGCATCGGCGTGCCCCCGGTGGCCGTGAGCGGCGCCATGGCGGCCCACCGCTTCGTGTCGGCCCGGCAGCAACGGCAGCTGCTGGAGGAGATCGGCCTGACGGACCTTTAGGCCGCCTGCGCTCAGAAGCGCCGCAACGCCTGGCTGCCCAGCTGCACCTCCCGCAGCAGCAGCAGCACCGCCGTCATCAGCGAGCCCATCGCCAGCACGAACAGCAGGGCCACCAGGGGGGTCAGGTCGATCGTGGCCAGGGTGCTCAGAAACAGCACCATCACCACCGTGGCCACCAGCAGGAAGCTGGTGGTGGCCGAAGCGAAGGCAGCCGAGGCCAACGTCATGCGGCGGCGGTGCATCTGCAGTTCCCCCTGCAACTCCCGCGACCGTGCCACGCTGGCGGCCGGATCCCCCGCCTTGATCACCCGGGCCCGGTCGATGATGCGCGACAGGCGGGTGGTGATCACCCCCAGCAGGCCACTGATGCCCGCCAGCAGGAACACCGGCGTCACCGCCAGGCGAATCGTCTCCGCCAGCCCCGTCGCGCCCCGGGGCACCACCAGCAGGATCAGCGGCAAGGATCCGTGGCAGAGGGGACGAATTTAGGCCGGCGGCCCCTGCCAGCCTGCTGCTGCGTTTGCCCGCCTCCCCCGCCATGACCACGATCACCTGCCGCTACGAAGGCGCTCTGCGCTGCGCGGCGGAGCACGCCGCCTCCGGTTCGCGGCTGATCACCGATGCCCCCGTCGACAACCAGGGCAAGGGGGAGGCCTTCTCCCCCACCGACCTTGTAGGCACGGCCCTGGCCACCTGCCTGCTGACGGTGATGGGGATCGTGGCCGAACGCGAGGGCCTCTCGCTGGAGGGGGCCTCGGTGCGGCTGGAGAAGGGCATGAGCCACAGCGGCGAGCGCCGCATCGCCCTGCTGGAGGCCTGGATCGACCTGCCGGCCGGCCTCGGGGCCCAGCAGCGCGAGCTGCTGATCCGCGCCGGTGAGAGCTGCCCGGTGAAGGTCAGTCTGGAAGGCTGCGTGCCGATGCGGCTGCACTGGAACCCGGCGACGGCGGACTGAGGGTGACCCCCACCTCCAGCTGCTCGAGCGGGGCCTCGGGATCCACCGGCACCAGCAACACCATGGTGCTGGCGGCGGGCCGGGTGCCGGGCTGCTCCTGGAGGATCTCCAGGGCCACCATCGTCTTGCGCCACTGCAGGATCTTGCCCTCCAGCAGCGCCACGAAGTCGTCAGGGCTCCAGCGGGCCCCTTCCCCCCGGCAGGGGTAGCGCTCCAGCACATCGAGGATCTCCATTTCCCGCAATGGCGCCGCGTCGGCCGGATCCCACACCAGCAGATAGTTGCCATCGAGGGCGTTCGCCTCCAGCAGGCTCGCCTCACTGGCCAGCAGGGTGTCGAGGGCCATCTCGTCGTCGTCCCGCTCGATCGCGGAGAGCAGGGCCTCCAACACCAGCTGGGTGTCGTCGTCGAGCTGGTCGCAATGGACCGTGAGCAGGCCCGTCACCGCCAGTTCGATCTCCCCGAGAGGCAGCACCATCGTCAGGGCCCGCAAAATCGCGCTGAGCACGTCACCGGCTTCGTCGTTGCTGGGCTCGTCGTCGAGCACCAGATCGGGGTCGGCCATGAAGCGTTCGATGGCCGCGAGCACCAGGTCCTGCTCCGGAGAAGGGGGATGCATCGAACCGGCCGCAATCGTGACGTAGCACCACCATGGCGCCGCCAGGGCCATGCTGGCCCCACCGGCTCGACCGATTCCATGCCCGCAGCGGCTCCAGCCCTCGACCAGCTTCAGCAGCACCTGCACACCACCCGCCTGCTGGGCTCGATCAGCAGCAGCCTCTATTACGACCAGAACACGGTGATGCCCGCCGCCGGCGCCGCCTGGCGCGGCGAGCAGCTGGCCCTGCTGGCAGCCCAGCTGCACGAGCGCCAGAGCAGTGCGGCCTACGCCGACCTGGTGGCCGCCGCCGAAGCCGAACTCACGTCGGACGCGCCGCCCCAGCGGCGCCGAAACCTGCAGCTGCTGCGCCTGGAACTCGACCGCCAGTGCTGCCTCGATCCGGTGCTGGTCACCGCCCTGGCCCGGGCCCAGTCCCATGGCAATGCGGTCTGGCAGCAGGCCAGGGCCGCCAACGACTTCGCCGCCTTCGCGCCGGCCCTGCGGCAGCTGATCGCCCTGCGCCGCGAGCAGGCCGGCCAGCTGGCGGCGGCCGAGCCCGTGGCCCGCAGCCCCTGGGAAATCCTGGCCCAGCCGTTCGAGCCCGACATCAGCAAGGCGCGGCTGGCGGAGCTGTTCGCGCCGCTGGCGGCGGAGCTGCCCGGCCTGCTGGAGGCGGTGGCGGCCGCCCCTGCTCCCAACCCGGCGCAGGCCTTCGACCTGCCCGAAGCCCTGCAGGAGAGTCTCTGCAGCGAGCTGCTCGATGGCTGGGGCTACGACGGCCGCCGCTGTCAGCGCTCCCGCTCCGCCCACCCCTTCTCCTGCACCGTGGGCCCCGAGGACTTCCGCATCACCACCCGGGTGGTGCGCGGCCAACCGCTCTCGGCGTTCCTGGCCACCGCCCATGAATGGGGCCACTCCCTCTACGAGCAAGGCCTGCCCCGCAGCGACGACCACTTCTTCCCCTGGCCCCTGGGGGAGGCCACCTCGATGGGGGTGCACGAGTCCCAGTCGCTGTTCTGGGAGTGCCGGGTGGCCCGCGGCCGGGCCTTCGCCGAGCGCTGGCATCCTCGTTTCTGCCAGGTCCTGGGGTCCGACCCCTGGGGCGGTGTTCAGGGGTTCTGGCGGTCCTTCAACCCGCTGCGGCCGGGCCTGATCCGGGTGGAAGCCGACGAACTCAGCTACAGCCTGCACATCGTGCTGCGCTTTGAACTCGAGCTGGCCCTGCTGGAGCAGGAGATGCCGGTGGAGGAACTCCCCGGGCAATGGAACCGGCGCCTCAAGGATCTGCTGGGCCTGGTGCCACAGACGGACGCCGAGGGCTGCCTCCAGGACATCCACTGGGCCGAAGGCCTGTTCGGCTACTTCCCCTCCTATGCCCTGGGCCATCTGATCAGCGCCCAGATCTCCGAGGCCCTGGAGCAGCAGATCGGCCCGATCGAGGCGCTGGTGGCGGCGGGCCAGGAGTCCGCGCTGCAGGACTGGCTCGCCACCAGCGTCTGGCCCCTGGGCCGCTCGGTCAACGCCGAGCAACTGGTGCTGCAGGTCACGGGCCGGCCCCTGAGCTCAGAGGCTTTCCTCACCTACCTGCGCGCCAAGGTGGGCCAGCTGGGCCAGGGGGCCTGACGCGGCTCTGCCGGGGCCCGCTGCCTAAGATGCCGCCGCCGAAAAGCCCCCACCATGGCGAACATCGACCACGCCCCCAGCCGCACCATGCTGAACCTGCTGCATGTGCTGCCGGCCTTCGCCGATGAGGCCGAGCTGCGGCTCAACGCCATCGTGGAGCTCAACTCAAACACCATCAACAAGTACGAGCTGATCACCGAAACCGGCCACCTGAAGCTGGACCGGGTCGGCTATTCCTCCCTGGCCTACCCCTTCGCCTACGGCTGCATTCCCCGCACCTGGGACGAGGACGGTGACCCCCTCGACATCGAGATCGTCGGAGTCACCGAACCCCTCGTGCCCGGCAGCCTGGTGGAAGCCCGCATCATCGGCATCATGTGCTTCGACGATGGCGGCGAGGTGGACGACAAGGTGATTGCGGTGCTCGCTGATGACAAGCGCATGGATCACATCACCAGCTACACCCAGCTGGGCGAGCACTGGCTGAAGGAAACCCAGTACTACTGGGAGCACTACAAGGACCTCAAGAAGCCGGGCACCTGCAAGGTCAACGGCTTCCACGACAACAGCGAAGCCGTGCGCATCATCAAGGAATGCGAAGATCGTTACATGACCGTCATCGACTCTCGTCTGGTCAACTGACAACCCCCATCACCGCCCCCCGGCGACTTCCCTGATCCCGCTCCAGCCATGTCGCGTTCCCTCGTCCTTGCCCTGCTCCTGACGACCGGCGGGAGCGCCGCCATGGCTTCAGGAGCCCCTGCCATGGCGCCAGCCATTGCCCCCGCCGTTGTGCCAGCTGTTCAGGCGCCGGCGCCCACCGCGTCCCCGGCCCTGGCCACGCCGACGCCAGCGGCTCCGGCCAAGGCCGCCGTCACCAGCACCAAGGAAATCGTGCTGGAGCTGGGCAAGCGCACGATCAGCCTGCGCGACAACGGCAAGGTGCTCGGCAGCTGGCCGGTGGCCATCGGTGATTCCGCCACCCCCACCCCCAAGGGACGCTTTGCGGTGGAAGTCAAGGTGGTCAATCCCCAGTACCAGAGCACCGCGAGCGGCAAGGTCAACCCCACCAAGGGCCCCAATGGCCCCCTGGGTGACCGCTGGATCGGCTTCAAGCGCAGCGGTCTCAACCAGTACGGCATCCATGGCACCCCGAGCGCCTGGGCCTGGACCGTCACCTCCCGCTCCGCCGTCACCAACGGCTGTGTCCGGATGCTCACCCCCCACGTGCGGGCCCTTTTCGATCAGGTGGAGGTGGGAACGCCGGTGGTGGTGAAACCCTGAACGCTGAAGGGTGATCCCGGCCTAGCGAACAGCGACCGAAAACATTCTGGAGATTGGTCTCGAAGGGTTTGATGTCTGGGTGCAAACACCTAATCTCAAAAAACCGATCCCGAGCGGCACCCTCCAAGGCCGTCCTATCTCCATGTTCGACTCCGGCTCCCATCCCACCACCGACCAGCTGAACAGCACGTCGCTGAAATGGGGCAACGACGGCGAGCTCTCCGAACTGGATCTGCAGCGCATTCTGGGGCTGCTTTCTCAGGTCGACCCCGTCGCCGAGGCCCTGATGGAGGGCCGCTCCGAAGCCGCCTGAAACCGGCGCGCCTGGGCTCTGGCCATGCCATCGCGGCTGGCCATGCCCCGCAACCTGCTGACCGACAGACCACCGGCCGGCAACCCATGGGGCAGATGCTCCCCAGCCCCCCCCTCAAGCTCGAAGACCGGCAGCTGCCGTAGACCATTGGGTCTGAGCTGATCTTCGAGCCGATCGAGGTTCACCCCCATCGGCAACCACACCAGTTCGGTGCGGATGCAGTCCGCCAGGCACAACGCCTCCTGTCGCTTGACTTCAGACGCCAGGCCCCGCTGCAGGTCGCCGATCGTCACCAGCCCCAGGGCCAGGCCGGCCTGCTCCACCAGCAGGCAATGGCCGTGGCTGTCGATCAGCCTGGCCAGGGCGACGGAGGCCGTCATGGCGGCCGGCAGCACCAACGGCGCCTCCGGTTCGAAGGCCTCCTGCACGGCAATCTCCGCCAACTGGCCGCGGCGTCGCTCTTCCAGCGGATCCGGACCCATCAGACCGGGATCATGGATCCCCTGCCAGCGCTCCACCAGGGCGGCGCTGAGGCCGGCGGCCGCCATCAGCGGCAGCACGATGCGGATGTCGCGGGTGAGCTCGAACAGCAGCAGCAAGGCGGTCAGCGGTGCCCTGGCGCTGCCGGCCAGCACCGCCGCCATGCCGACCATGGCATAGGCCGGAGGTTCGGCCACCGGCAGATTCAGGCCGCCGCTGCCCAGGGCCTGGCCGTAGCAGCTGCCCAGCACGGCTCCCAGGAACAGGGAGGGCGCAAAGCCCCCTCCCACGAAGCCGGTGGCGTTGCTCACGGTGGTGGCGACCAGCTTCACCCCGATCAGGGCCACCAGGGTGAGCAGCGGGATGCCGCCATCGCGGCCCAGCAGCGCTTCGATCGTGTCGTACCCGACGCCCAGCACCTGGGGGAACACCAGGGCCATGGCCCCGAGCGCCGCTCCCCCCAGGGCCGTGGGCATCCCCGGCGGCAACCGCCGCACCACGGACTGGACCCGCTCGCCCCGGCCAGCCGCCAGCAGCCGGATCAGCAGCCACGACATCAGGCTGGCCAGCAGACCCAGCCCCAGATAGAGGGGCAGCTCCAGGGGTGAGCGCACCTCATAGGCGGGCAGTCGCAGGATCGGCGTGTCACCGAGGCACAGCTGCGTGACCAGCGCGGAGGCCACCGCCGCCACCAGCACCGCCCGCAGGCTGGGGCGACCGGGGATGGCGCTGTAGCTGCCCTCGAAGGCGAAGAACACCCCGGCGATCGGCGCCTTGAAACCGGCCGCCAGGCCCGCCGCCACCCCGGCCCCCACCAGGGCCTTCTGGGCCTGGGTGGAGAGGCGGCCCTTGAGGGCCCCCCAGAGGCCGATGTTGCCGCCACCCTCCACGCTCGGACCCTCCGGCCCGAGCGACGCGCCGCTGCCCAGGCTGAGGGACGCCGCCACCAGGCGCAGCCAGGGCAGACGTGGCTCGCCGCCCTGGCTGCCATCGGCGATCGCCATCAGGCTCGACAGCCCCGGGCCGATGCTGCCGGCCACATGGCGCAGAAGGCCCACCGCCAGACCGCCCAGGGTTGGCACCACCACCACCGGCCAGAGGGCCAGCCAGTCGGGCGTGTTGGGCAGGCTGATGGGCGGGGGTTCCGGCGGTGGCGGCGGTGCCGCCGCCAGCAGGCCGATGCCATCAAGACCAAGCTGGAGCAAAGCCCGCAGGGGGGTGCCACTGTCGGGCGCCAGGGGCGGCAGGTCGATCGGTGGCAGGTCGGCAGGGGAGGCGGGCGAGGAGCGCCCGATCACCAGCAGGCCCTCCACGAACGGGCCGAACAGAAAATTGTTGATGAAGCCCAGCAGTTCGTGGAAGGCCACCACCGCCAGGCCGGTCAGGGTCCCGACCAGGGCCGCCCAGGCCAGCAGGTTCCATTGGAAGGGCAGGCCGTGCAGGTCGGCCTCGGGCCCTGGGGCCCGGTGGCCGTTGGCCTCAGCTTCCGGGGCGGACGGTGGCAAAGATCTCCTCCAGGATCTCCCCGGCCCCCTGGGACCGCAGGGTCTCCGCCAGCGCCAGGCCGATCGCTTCAGGATCGCTGGCCGGGCCGCGGCAGCTGTCGCGCAGCAGGCGCTGGCCGTCGATGCTCGCCACCATGCCGGTCAGCACCAGCTCGTCGTTCTCGAAGTGGGTGTTGACGCCGATGGGCACCTGACAGCCCCCCTCCAGACGGCGCAGGAAGGAGCGCTCAGCCAGGCAGCGACGGGCCGTCGGCAGATGTTCCAGCACGCCGATGGTGTCCAGCACGGCCTGGTCTCCGGCGCGGCATTCGATGCCCAGGGCCCCCTGACCCACCGCATGCAGCGAAATCGACGGATCGATCAGTTCGTGGATGCGCTCGCCCAGCCCCAGCCGGGTGAGGCCGGCGGCCGCCAGGATCAGGCAGTCGTAGACGCCGGCATCAAGCTTCTCCAGCCGGGTGATCACGTTGCCCCGCACGTCCTTGAAGACCAGGTGGGGGTAGTGGTGACGCAGCTGGGCCAGGCGCCGCAGGGAGCTGGTCCCCACCACGCTGCCCTCGGGCAGGGTGGCCAGGCTGAGCTCCTTGTGCCGTTCATGCACCACCAGGGCATCGGCGGGATCCTCCCGCTCGGTAATGCAGCCCAGGATCAGCCCCTCCGGCAGGTTGGTGGGCAGGTCTTTGAGGCTGTGCACGGCGATGTCGGCCCGGTCGACCAGCATCTGGGCCTCCAGTTCCTTGGTGAAGAGGCCCTTGTCGCCGATCTTGGCCAGGGCCACATCGAGAATCTTGTCCCCCTGGGTGGCCATCGCCTCGATCGCGATCGTCAGCTCGGGGTGGGCCCGGGAGAGTTCGTCCCGCACCCAGTGGGTCTGGACCATGGCCAGCTGGCTGCGGCGGGAGGCGATGCGCAGGGTGGAGCTGGCCATTGGACGCTTCGGGCGGCAGCGACGGCTGCCAGGCAACAGCCGCCCAGCCTAGGGACCGGCCCGTCCCTGCTTCCGGCCTGCGGGCGGAACGTGATCAGCTGATGGGATCAGGCGAACAGATCCAGCGGCAAGGGACCCCAGGTGTCTTCGGCCGCAGGATCGGCGGCGTCATGGCCGGTGATCAGGATCCCCTCGCCGAGGCCGTCCTCGCGGCGCAGATGGAACAGTCCCGTGCGCTGGTTGCCCTTCAGGAACACCGGACCGGGCGCATCACTGGGCTCCCCGGCGCCGGCCTCCCCTGGCCGCAGGGCCGGCCAGCCCAGGGCCGCCTCGAGCTGCCCCAGGGCCGCCACGGCCGCCGCCGCCGACGGCGCCATGATGCCGACCGTGAACCAGCCGCAGGCCCCCAACAGGACGGTGAGCTCGTCGCGCAGCAGGCGGGCCTGGGCAGCATCGAGGCCAGGGGCGGAGCGGAGGCCCCGCAGACCGGCCAGGTCGGTGATCGGGAGGTCGGTCGTCAAGGCGATCGCGGCGAACGGAATGACCCACTCTGGGGGTCAGAGGAGAGGGGATCCCGCCAGAAGCCAAGGCACACCGTCAGCCAGGCCAGGCCGACGGCGGCGCCCGCCACCAGATCCGTGGGCCAGTGGGCACGCACGTAGAGGGTGCTCAGCCAGACCAGACCCACCAGCAGGGAGGCGGCCGTCGTCAGGACAGGCCGCCAACGCGGATGGTGGGAGCCCAGGATCACCACCATGGCGAAGTAGAAGGCCACGGCCCCGGCGGCATGGCCACTGGGGAAGCTGTGGCCATCAAGCGGCAGCAGGCTGCCGGGGGGGCGCTGGCGGCTGAACAGCGGCTTGAACACCAGATCCACCAGGATCAGGATCCCCCCGGTGGCCATCACCAGCAGGCGCAGATCCGTCCACCAGCGGCGCAGCACGAGGTAGGTCAGGGCCATCGCCACCAGAATGGCGGTGAAGCCGACACCGGTGGCCCGATACACCTGGGTCAGGGCCCCGCCCACCAGGCCGTGGAAATGGTTGCCCAGCCAGTCCAGGACGGTCGTGTCCAGCAACGCCAGCGGCCGGCCAGGGGCCACGGCCACAAACAGCCCCACCAGCACGATCAGGCAGCCAGGCAACAGGATCCTGTCCCGTGGCAGCAAGCGGAATCCCATCACGGCACCAGAGAGCGACGGGGCACCCGCCAGAGAGCCAGCTCACCGGAGCGGGACAGGTGCTCGATCCCCTCGGGGGGCAGGGCCAGCCCCTCGAGATCGCGGCGATCGCCCAGCAGCCGAACCGACCGGCTGGCCGGGGTGAGGGAGAGGGCGGCAGGGCCCTGCAGCGCCAGTTGGACGATGTGGCCGCGATCAGAGACGAAGACAGCCTCGGGATCGCCGTAGAAAAGCAGGCTGTAGCGCTTCGTACCGACGATCAGCAGCGGCTCCTCGGGCTGGGCTGCGGCCTTGGCTGAGCGGGCCATCTGGCGCAGGGGCAGCTGGCGCTCGCGATCGAGCAGGGGAGCGAGGGGGGCGATCACCAGCCCCAGCACGGCCAGGAAACCGGCAAGGCTGGGCAGCCACAGCCAGCCCGTCGCCGCCGGTCGCAAGAGCAGCACCACCAGGGCCAGGGCCGTGAGCCCTAGACACAGGCTCAGCATCAGGGGCAGACCGGAGCTCGACAGGGCTGCGGCGAACGCCGGATAGGCGGGATCGGTCGCCACCCACCGCGGCGCCAGGGCCGCCGCCACCGCCATGGCGGCCAGCAGCAGCACCTCCAGCGACGCGGCGATCCGCACCCCTGCCCTACCCCCCGCGGCCTGGGGCGCCGTGGTGGCCTCCGGCAGGGGGCGCCACAGCAACGCCACCAGCAGGCTCGCCGCCGGCAGCGACGGCAGGATGTACCCGGGCAGCTTGGTGGCGGCAGCCGAGAAGAAGGCCACCACCAGCACCAGCCACAGCAGCAGGAACAGGCCCAGTTCGGCGGGGGCGGCCTCTGCAACTTGGCCGAGCCTCGCCATCCGCCAGCGTCGGGGCTGCCAGAAGCCCTGGGCCGCGATCGCCAGGGGCAGGAACAGCGACCAGGGCAGCACCAGCAGCACCAGCCAGGGCAGGTAGAACCAGGGGGGGCCGGGATGGTCGTACAGCACCGTGGTGAAGCGCTGCAGGTTGCTGAACCCCAGGAAGCCCCCCAGGAAGTCAGCGCCGTTGACCACGGCCGCCGCCGTGTACCAGGGGGCGCTCACCCCGAGGAACAGGGCCACCATCGCCAGCAGAGGCCGCCAGCGCAGCCAGGATCGCCAGTGGCCCGTGAGCAGCAGGAACGCCACCACCACCAGGCCCGGCAGCAACAGACCCACCGGGCCCTTGGCCAGCACGGCGATCCCAGCGAACAGCGCCATCGCCACCCGGCCGAGACCAGCCCGCCCGGGGTGTCTCAGGTGGCGATGGGCCAGCAGGAAGCCGCACAACGACAGGCTGATGGCGCTGGAGAGGAACATGTCCGTGGTGGAGGTGCGTCCCCAGCCGATCCAGCCCGGCGTCGTGGCGATCACCCCAGCGGCCACAGCCGCCCGCAGCACCCGGGGCCGACCGGCTTCACCCGCCGGCGACCAGGCCAGCATCAGGCCGAAGCCCGCCAGCACCACCGCACTGGCGGCAAGGGCCACCGGCAGGCGGGCGGCCCACTCACTGACCCCGAACAGGCGGAAGCTGAGGCCCACCATCCAGTACCCCCAGACGGGGTAATCAAAGAAGCGTTCGCCGTTCCACCAGGGGGTGATCCAGTCGCCCCGCTCCAGCATCTGGTGGCCCACCTCCACGAACAGGGCCTCGGTCTTGTCCATCAGACCGAGGCTGCCCAGACCCTGGAAGAAGGCCAGCCAGCACAGCAGGATCAGCCAGAGGCCGGTGAGCACCCAGATCATCCGCCCGTGGATCCGGGCATGGGCACTCTCCGGAAGGGCCTCTGGGGCAGCAGACACCATCCTTGGGGAACGGCAAGGTCAAGGCGAAGTTAAGGCCGTGGGCCGCCGACGTGGGCAACGGCTGCCAGGACGTTGCCTAGGGAGTGTTCCAGACGAAACGGGAGGAGGCGGCGTACTTCCAGACAAAGTCGACGGCGATCCCCGCCAGCAGGGCCAGCAGCGGCTGAGGCGAGACCTGACGGAAGAAAGCCGAGGACACCCCGACGTTGGCCGCCATCCCCAGGGAGGTGACCAGCAGAAAACGGATCAGACCGAACACCAGCGCCATGCCGCTGAGCTGCTGGGAACGGAAGGTCAGCACATTGTTGATCAGGTAGTTGGAGCAGCCCGCACAGACCACCGCGACCACCTGGGCCTGCTCAAAGCCCAGTCCGATCACCTGCTGCATCAACGCAAAAACCAACAGGTGAGTGCCGATCCCGGTGGCTCCCACCAGGGCAAAACTGACGGCCCGCCGGGGCACCATGCGCAACAACAGGGTATGCAGGATCGAGACCCCGAGATCCCAGATCACCGCCACGTTGAGCTTGGACTCTCCAGCCCCGCGGGGCTGGAATTGCAGCGGCACCTCCGCAACCACCAGGTGACCGTGGCTGAGGGCCAGCAATTCGTAGAGAAACTTGAAGCCGTTGACGTCCACCTGCCGAACGAAGGGCAGGCACCGCTCGGGAAGCAGGGCGAAGAAGCCGCTCATGTAATCGGTGAGATGGCGGTAGCGGGGCAAGCTGAAACGCGCCACCGAATTGGCCCAAGTGGAGTTGCGCTCGCGCTGCTCGCTCAGGCCCATGATGCTGGCCTGGTGGTGGAAGCGGCTGCCGATCATCAGATCGCCACCACTGGCGAGCAGGGCGGAAACGGCTTGCGCCACCGCAGCGGGTTCGTGCTGGCCGTCGCTGTCCATGACCACCACGACATCACCGGTGGCATCCAGAATCCCTTCCTTGATGGCACTGGAAAGGCCAAAGCGTCCGACCCTCCGAATCAGCCGGACACTGTCGTGGTGATGGGCCAGATGACGGACCTTCTCAGAGGTGCCGTCGTTGGAATCATCGTCAACGAACAGCAGCTCAAGATCGTAGTGATCACCCAACGACAGCAGTGCGTTGACCATGGGCTCAACGTTGTCGCATTCGTTGAAGGTGGGCAGGACCACCGACAAACGCATGGGCTGGCCTGCTTCAGTCATCGGGATCGCTTCCCATGGCTTGGAGGAACTTTCTTGCACTCAGAGAAGGACCGAAAGTTCCCCTGTTCCGTGGGCGACTACTTGATGTACTCCTTCAGGACGCCGTTGCGGTTGGGGTGGCGAAGCTTGCGCAGCGCTTTGGCTTCAATCTGGCGGATGCGTTCACGGGTCACGTCGAAAATCTGGCCGATTTCCTCCAGGGTCTTCATCCGACCATCGTCCAGGCCGTAACGGAGACGCAAGACATCGCGCTCGCGGGGGCTGAGGGTGGCCAGGACGCCCTCAAGATCTTCCCGCAGCAGGTTCTTGGCCACATCCTGCTCAGGGTTCTCAATGTCGGCCTCGATGAAGTCGCCGAGTCGGGAGTCTTCCTCCTTACCGATAGGGGTTTCCAGGGAGATTGGCAGCTGGGCCGATTTGGCGATGAAGCGCAGCTTCTCGATCGTCATCTCCATGCTTTCAGCAATCTCCTCTTCCGTCGGCTTACGGCCGAATTCCTGGGAGAGGGTCTTGGTGGTCTTCTTGATCCTGGAGATGGTTTCGTAGAGGTGAACAGGCAAACGGATGGTGCGGCTCTGATCGGCGATCGCGCGGGTGATCGCCTGGCGGATCCACCAGGTGGCGTAGGTGGAGAACTTGTAACCCTTCTCGTGGTCGAACTTCTCGGCGGCGCGAATCAGACCGAGGCTGCCTTCCTGGATCAGGTCCTGGAAGGAAAGGCCACGATTCATGTACTTCTTGGCGATCGACACGACCAGCCGCAGGTTCGACTGGACCATCTTTTCCTTGGCCCGCCGGCCCAGCATCAGACGCCGACGGAACTTGATCAGCGGCATGTCAAAGATGCCTGCCCATTCCTTGGTGTCAGGGAAATGGCCCTTGTCGGCCTCAAACTCAGCAGCCTTCTCCTCCAGTTCGAGCAGATCGGCGATCTTGCGGGCCAGTTCGATCTCCTCGTCAGGCCGGAGCAGACGGATGCGGCCGATTTCCTGGAGGTAGACGCGGATCGAGTCTTCGGTGTAGACGCCCTTGGGCCCCACCTTGATGCCAGCGAGGGCCTTGGCACTCTTGGCCTCCTTGGGAAGGTCGCCGCCGGCCTCCGACGGATCATCGCCGCCGTCGGGGCCCTCGTCGAGAACCAGCACCACGGGCTTGGCCACGGCCGTTTTGGCGGCCACCTTGGTGGTCTTGGCAGCGGGCTTGGCCGCAGTTTTGGACGTGGCCGGCTTGGCGCGGGTGGCGGTCTTTCTGGCCGTCGCAGGGGCTGAGGTGGCCGCCGGCTCAATGGGCATCACGTCCCCGTTGGCGGTGACGGTGGCCAGGATTTCAGGAACGGCGGCTTTGGCCTTGGCGGCGACTGGGCTCATGGAAACGACGCGAAAAGGAAGAAGAGCGGGGCAGAGGGAGTCGGGACAGGACTGGCGGGTGACGACCCGCTCGATCCTTCAGTGGTTCAGGGGCGTGAGGCCGACCTCGGCACTCCATCCTCCACGGACCCGGCACGAAGCAGGTCGGGAGGGCATGGAGAGCAGCAGGACGGGGGGGGGGATGACCCCTGTCACGGAGCCCCTAGGGATGAATCGTGGGTAGATCGCTCCAGGAGCGCGACTGGGTTGGGGAAAAACGGCCAGAGCCGGTGCAGGGCTGTCACGGGTGGTCTCAGACCGGAGAAATGGGAAGGGAGTAAATCCCTGCATCCTCAGCGGGTCTTCCCTGTGGACGGAACTCTGCTCGGTTCCGACGGCAGCCTTGCGGGCGGCCCAACCCCGTCATCCTAGGAATGGCATGAGATCTTTGCAAGATTGCCAGCCAACTCCTTACCCCCTTTCCTCAGGACAGCCGCTCCAGGCTGGCTGGAGGTCTGGCTGGAGGCCGGCCGTGAGGGACGGATCTTCACTTACGCCAATCCGCAAGCCCTGGCCATCGGCGCGGGGGATCTGGTGCGGGTCCGCCTCCAGGGACGGCCCCACACCGGGCTGGTGGTGGCGTCGGCAACGGCCTGTCCGGCCGCCATGGAGGGACGGTCGATCCAGCCGGTGGAGGCGGTGCTGCAGAGCGCCGCGATCGATCCCCACTGGCAGGCCCTGCTCGAGGAGGTGGCCCGGCAATGCCACACCGGCCTGTTCCGCAGCCTGAAAAGTGCCCTGCCACCTGGCTGGCTGGGGCAGGCCCGCCGGCCGCCAGCGGGCCAGGGGCGGATCCTCTGGACCGTGCGGCTGAACCCCGACACGGGCGCGGCGGCCAGCCACCCCCGGCAGCAGGAGCTGCTGGACCATCTGGCCAGCCACGGGGGGGCGCGGCTGCTGCGGGATCTGGTTCAGGAGGGGGGCTTCGGGCGCTCCCTGATCGGCAGCATGGAACGCCGCGGGCTGCTCCTGAAGGAGGCCGGCCGTGGCCCTGCCCGGGTGGGCGGAGGTGCTGCTGGGACCACCCCCCTGGAGGCGCCCCAACCGGCCAGTCCGGCCCAGGCCAAGGCGATGGCGGCGATCGCCGACGCCCCTCCCGGCCAGGCCCTGCTGCTGTGGGGGGTGACCGGATCCGGCAAGACGGAGGTGTACCTGCAGGCCGCCGCCCGGGAACTGGCGGCGGGACGCAGTGTGCTGATCCTGGCGCCGGAGATCGGCCTCATCCCCCAGCTGCTGGATCGCTGCCGGCGGCGCTTCGGAGTGGCGGTGATCGAATACCACAGCGGCATGGGCGACGCCGAGCGGGTCGTCGCCTGGCGACGCTGCCTCGAGGCCACCGGCCAACGGGAGGCCTGCCTGGCCGTGGGAACCCGCTCCGCCATCTTCCTGCCGCTGGGCCACCTGGGGCTGATCGTGCTCGATGAAGAGCACGATGCCTCCTACAAGCAGGAGAGCCCCATGCCCTGCTACCACGCCCGGGAGGTGGCCCGGCTGCGGGCCCGTCAGACCGGGGCCCGGCTGGTGCTCGGCAGTGCCACCCCGTCCCTGGAAACCTGGTGGCGCTGCCAGAGCGGGCCCCAGGGCCTGCCCGGCGACACCCTCCTGCTGCCGCTGCCGGAGCGGATCGGCCAGCGCCCCCTGCCGCCGGTGCGGCTGGTGGACATGCGCCAGGAGCTGGTCGACGGCCACCGCCGCCTGATCAGCCGCCCCCTGATGGCCCGGCTGGAGCGGCTGAAGGAGGCCGGCGAGCAGGCGGTGGTGCTGGTGCCACGGCGCGGCTACCGCTCCTTCCTGAGCTGCCGCAGCTGCGGCGAGGTGGTGCTCTGCCCCCACTGCGACGTGGCCCTGACCGTGCATCGCGGCCCCCGGGCCGGCGGCCAGGAGGGCCGGGAGTGGCTGCGCTGCCACTGGTGCGACCACCGCCAGGAGATGGGCGACCGCTGCGGCCACTGCGGCTCCACCGCCTTCAAGCCCTTCGGTGCCGGCACCCAGCGGGTGATGGAGCAGCTCGCCACGGAGCTGGAGGGCCTGCGGCTGATCCGCTTCGACCGCGACACCACCCGGGGCCGGGATGGCCACCGCCGCCTGCTGGAACGCTTCGCGGCCGGCGAGGCGGACGTGCTGGTGGGCACCCAGATGCTGGCCAAGGGCATGGATCTGCCCGCCGTGACCCTGGCTGCGGTGCTGGCGGCCGACGGCCTGCTGCACCGGCCGGATCTGCGCGCCTCGGAGCAGTGTCTGCAACTGCTGCTTCAGCTCGCCGGCCGGGCCGGCCGGGGCGAACGCCCCGGGGAGGTGCTGGTGCAGACCTACAGCCCCGACCATCCCGTGATCCGGCACCTGGTGGACGGCCGCTACGGGGCCTTCCTGGCCGAAGAACTGGAGCTGCGGCGCCAGGGGGGCATGGTGCCCTTCGGTCGGGCCTGCCTCCTGCGACTGGCCGGTCCCACCGCCAGCGGCACCGCCACCGCCGCCGCCGCCCTGGCCGAAAGGATCCGCCCTGCCGTGGAGAGGGCCGGCTGGGTACTGATCGGGCCAGCGCCCGCCCCTGTCGCCAGGGTGGCAGGCCGCAGCCGCTGGCAACTGCTGCTGCATGGCGCTGGCATGGCGGCCCTGCCCCTGCCCCCCGAGGCCGACCTGCGCCAGGCCCTGCCGCCGGGGGTGAGCCTGACGATCGATCCGGACCCGCTGGAGCTCTGACACCGACGCCGGCGGCGTGGGCTTCAAGCCGGCAGTTCCGGCAGGCCGAAGCCCAGCCGGCGCCGGGTCGCCTGCAGGGCCAGCACCAGGGGCAGGGCCAGGCCCACCGCCACCGCCCCCAACCCCAGACCACTCCAGCGCCAGCAGCGCAGCTCCAGCACATTGACCTGGCCCGGCTGCAGGGGCCACACCAGCTGACGGCGCCCCTTGCCATCCCCCGGAGGAGCCGGGACCGGGCTGGCGGGGGCCGCCTGCCTCACGGCCGCGGGCCGCACCGGGGCGAGGACCAGCGCCAGATCCAGTCCTGGGATCGCCTCGAGCGGCTGCAGATCGAGCTCCAGCAGCAGGTGCTGACGCACCCCCACCAGCCAGTTGCGCTCCTCCCAGCGCATCACCGGAGCGTTCAGGGTGACACCACTCAGCTGGCCCGCCAGCTGCAGGCTGCCCGCCAGGGCCGCGAGCGCCTCACGGGCCGGCAACACCGGGGTGGAGAGGAGCTGGTCCGCGCTCCCCCCCCGCCCTTGGAAGGGACCGGGCGCAGCCAGCTGGGGCTCGTGCCCCTCCAGCGCCGCAACGAAGCGCCGCTGCCAGGGGCTCTCCGGGCCACCGTTGCTGCGCAGCTGGTGGCTCACCTGCAGCCGCCCGGGTCCCTCGAAGCGCAACTCCGTGCGCACCTCCATGCAGCCCCCCAGCAGCGAGGCCAGCAGCAGCAGCACCACCGCCACCACCACTGCGAAGCCCACCGGGGCCCGGGTGGGGCCCACCGGCGGCGGCGGCGGTGGCTCAGGGCGACGAAGGGAGCGCCGGCTGACGCCACCGCCGACCCCCTCGAGCGGCGTGGTACCGGCGAGATCCGGCAGGGTGAGCGACCAGTTGCTGGGACGGCGCAGCTCCGGGGCCTCGAGCACCATCAGCAACGCCTTGGCCTGGGCGCGCAGCGTCGGGTCCTGGCAGCGCACCAGACCGCGGCAACAGGCGGCGGCCTGGTCGGTGCGGCCCTGGCCCATCAAGGCGGTGGCCATCAGCAGGCGCAGCTCGGCGCCGGCGGCCGTGAGCGGCGAACGCTCCTCCTGGAGGGGCTCCAGCAACCGCAGCACCTGGCCGTACTCACCACGATCCAGGGCCTGCCGGGCCTCGGCCAGCGGATCCTCAGGCATGCAGCAGGCCGGGGCTGCCCACCACCATGGTGCCGATGCCGGCATTGGTGAACACCTCCAGCAGCAGGGAATGGGCCACCCGGCCATCAATGATGTGGGCCGCCTTCACCCCCTGGGCCAGGGCACGGATGCAGCACTCGGTTTTGGGCGTCATCCCTCCTTCCACCACCCCGTCGGTGATCAGCTGGCGGGCCTCCGACAGGCTGAGCTCGCGGATCAGGCTGGCGGGGGTGCTGCGATCCCGCAGGATGCCGGGGGTGTCGGTGAGCAGGATCAGCTTCTCCGCCTGCAGGGCCGCGGCCAGCTCCCCGGCCACGGTGTCGGCGTTGATGTTGTGGGCCAGGCCATCGGCGTTGGGGGCGACGCTGGAGATCACCGGGATGTAGCCGGCCGCCAGCAGGGGGGAGAGCACCGACGGGTCCACCCGCGCCACGTCCCCAACCACGCCGAGGGTGCCATCCCCCATCGTGCGGGCCTGCACCAGAGCGCCATCACTGCCGGAGAGGCCCACGGCCCGGCCCCCCACCCGGTTGAGGCCGTTGACGATCTGCTTGTTGACCCGGCCCACCAGCACCATCTCCACCACGTCCATGGTGTCGGGGCAGGTGACCCTCAGGCCGTCCTGGAAGCGGGGCTCGATCGCCAGTTTCTCCAGCCACTGGTTGATCTCCGGTCCGCCCCCGTGCACCACCACCGGCTGGACGCCGACGCAGGCCAGCAGGGCCACATCGCGGAAGACCGCCTCTCGCAGGTCTTCGCGGACCATGGCGGCGCCGCCGTATTTGATGACGATGCGGCGGCCGGCGAAGCGCTGGATGTAAGGCAGCGCCTCACTGAGCACGGACACCCGCAGGGTGTCTTCCGCACTGATGTGCCGATCGGGACTCAAGGGACGGGGGCGGCGAGGGACGGGTCGGAGGTGGCGGGTGCCGGCAGCAGGCTCAGCGTCAGTCGGCCAGGACCAGCCTGGTGCAGGTCAGCGGTCAGGCCAGGACCGAAGAAACGGCCCAGCCGGTCCTGCCGATCCTGCCAGCGCTCGAACGGCACCCCCTGGCACTCGATCGTGAGACGCAGCCCGTAGCCGCCGCTGGCCTCCAGCTCCTCAACGGCCAGCAGCTGGGGAGGGGAGTCCTCATCCCAGAGCTTGAGGGCTTCGAGGGAACTTTCCAGGTGGGCCTTCTGGCCGTAGCGCCAGCGGGTGACATCGGCCAGAAGTTTGCGCAGCGGCTCGTTCTCAGGCAACTGACGCAGATCACGCAGCTGGGCCACGGGGGTGAGGCGCTCAGCGGGTGGCAGCTCGGACGACTTCAGGGCCAGCCCCCCCAGCAGGATCGGCACGCCGTAGAACACGCCAGCCAGGCTGATGTTGGGGCTGTCGGTGACGTAGGCGATCGAACCGATCACGGTGAGCACGGCACCAGCCACGGTCACCAGGCTGCCGGGGGAGAGAAACGCTTGCATCACGCCATTGTCCAGCAGCGGGGGGCAGGATGGAGCCCCCAAGGCCGCCCGCCAGCCCCATGGCCAGCCATCCCGACCACCCGAGCGACGTCCCCACCGCCAGCAGCGAGGAGTCCGGCGCAGCCGGCGGCAGCCCCTGGAGCGCGGCAGCGGCCCCTTCGACGGCCGAACTTCTCGCCCAGCTGGGTGAGGACCGGCTCTGGTTGCTGCGCCAGCTGGACAGTGGCCGCTGGAGCCAATGGCGACTCGATCTGGCAGCCCTCGAACGGGAACTGGGTCAGTTGATCGACCAGGCCGGCGAACGGCTCTGAACCAGGGTCCGCTTCAGAAGGGAATGTCGTCATCATCGCCCAGGGGCACCAGCGGGGAGGTGTCCCAGACCGGTGCTGCCGCCTCGGCCGGGGCCACGCTGGCGGGGCGCGATGGCGCCGGTGCCGGGGCGCGGCGCGGCGCTGGCGTCGGTGGGCCGGCGGCAGGACGGGGCGCCGGCTGGGGGGCAGGAGCTGGAGCCTGGCTCTGGGCCTGGGGAACAGCCGCGCCGGGGCTGAGGGGATGGAGCCGCGCCAGGGTGAACTCGGCCCGCTTCTCCTTGACCCCGTCCTGCCGGGTGACGGTGTTCATGCGCAGCCGCCCCTCAAGGACAAGCCGCTGACCCACCTGAACCCTGTTCTGCAGATCCTGGGCGAGGTTTCCCCAGCCCACCACCTTCAGCTGGCCCGGGGGATCATCGGGCCGCAGACCCTCGATCTGCACGGCCATTTCAGCCACCGGCGTCTGGTTGTCCTGGGTGTAACGCACCTGGGGCGCCTCCAGGACCTCCACCTCCAGCAAGCAGTGATTCACGCCGGCACCAACAGATCGGAGGCACCATCCTGAAGCATCCTCCCCGCGGCGGCAGGATCTGGCTGATCGCCGGCACCGGGGAGGGGCCCCCTCTGGCGCAGCAGCTGCTGGCTGGGGGCTGGCGTCTGAAGGTGTCGCTGGTGAGCCGGGCTGCCGCCCTGGCCTACGGCCCCCACCCCCACCAGGAGCTGGCGGTGGGGGCGATCGGCGCGTCGGAGGGGCCGGAGGCGGGGGTCGCCGCCGAACTGTTCGAGGCCCGACGCCGGGGCGAGCCCTACAGCTGGGTGATCGACGCCACCCACCCCTTCGCCACCCGCATCAGCGCCGCCCTCGCCCTCACCTGCGCCGCCCAGGGGCAGCCGCTGTTGCGGCTGAAGCGCCCCGATCTCAGCGGCGCCGGCGCGGTGGTTCTTGGCGATCTGGCCTGTCTCGGCGCCCATTGCCGGCCCGGCGAGCGCTTGCTGCTGGCCATCGGCGCCCGCCGCCTGGGCGAGGCCGTGGTGGCCGCGCCGCAGGCCCTGCACCACGCCCGCCTGCTGCCCCACGGCGAGGCCCTGGCGCTGGCCCTGGCCACCGGGATCCCGGCCCAGCGGCTGGCCCCGCTGCGGCCCAGCGGCGACGGCCGCATTGAGCGGGCCCTTTGCCGTCACTGGGCCATCGACGCGGTGCTCTGCCGCCGCTCCGGCGGTCCCAACGAAGCCCAGTGGCACCGCATCTGCGGCGAACTGGGCCTGCGCCTGCTGCTGCTGGAGCGCCCCCCCGAGCCCGGCCAGGCCGAGGCCCTGCCGTTGCGGGAACTGCTGCAACACCTGGGCCAGAGTGGCCCCCATGCCTGATCCCGACCCCATCCCCCTGAGCCTGGTGCTCACCACCGAAGTGGACAGGGAGCGGGCCGAGGCCCTGGCCCTGGCGCTGCTGCAGCGCGGCCTGGTGGCCTGCGCCAGCCTGCACCCGGTGGTGTCGCTCTACCGCTGGCAAGGGCAGCTGGAGCGGAGTGAGGAGGTGCAACTGCTGCTCAAGACGAGCCCCGAGAACCTGGAGGCGCTGCGCCGCAGCCTGGGGGAGCTGCACAGTTACGACACACCGGAGTGGATCCATTGGCAGGCCAGCAGCGATGGCCCCTATGGCCGTTGGTTGCTGGAGCAGCTGCCGATCAGCCCAGGTGGCGGGCCACCAGCTCCGGCAAGGAAGCCTGGGGACGTGGACCCAGCTGGGTGACCACCTGGCCGGCGCAGAGCGAACCGAGCTGACCGCAGCGCTCCAGGCTTTCGCCCCTGGTGTGGCCGTAGAGGAAACCGG
Source organism: Synechococcus sp. UW140 (assembly GCA_943372935.1). Lineage (GTDB taxonomy): Bacteria > Cyanobacteriota > Cyanobacteriia > PCC-6307 > Cyanobiaceae > Cyanobium. The sequence goes on along the minus strand of CALSAP010000007.1, from coordinate 75,118 downwards.
CGGCATAGAGGTCGCCGGCGCCGGTGGTGTCCACCAAGGGGCCGAGCCGGTACGGCTCGATCGCCAGGGTGGTGTCCCCGCTCAGCAGCAGGGAGCCCCGCTCGCTGCGGGTGAGGGCCGCCAGCTTGCAGCGGCCCCGCACCTGATCGGCGGCCGCTTCGAAGCTGTCGCTCTCGTAGAGGGAGGTGATCTCCGTCTCGTTGGCGAACAGCACATCGACATGGCCATCGACCAGCTCCTGGAAGCTCTGGCGGTGGCGCTCGACGCAGAAGGCATCGGAGAGGGACAGGGCCACCTCGCCGCCGCTGGCGCGCATCACTTCGGCGGCTGCGATGAAGGCGCGCTTGGCCTCCTCGCTGTCCCAGAGGTAGCCCTCCAGGTACAGCACCTTGGACTGGCGCACCATGTCCAGGTCGAGGTCGGCGGGATCCAGACCCACCGACGCCCCCAGGTAGGTGCACATGGTGCGCTGGGCATCCGGGGTGACCAGGATCAGACAGCGGGCCGTGGAGGGTCCACCGCTGGCCGGTGGCGTTTCGAACCGGGCCCCCACCGCGCGGATGTCGTGGGCGAAGATCGCCCCGAGCTGGTCGTCCCTGACCCGGCCGATGAACCCCGCCTGGCCACCCAGCTGGGCGATGCCGGCCAGGGTGTTGGCCGCCGATCCGCCCGAGGTTTCAAGCCCGACGCCGACGCTGGCATACAGCCGCTCAGCCTGGGATTCATCCACCAGGGCCATGGTGCCCTTGGTGAGGCCGTGGGCCTCGAGAAAGGCGTCATCGGCCTGGACGAGGACATCGACGATGGCGTTGCCGATGCCGACGACGTCGAAACGCTTGGAGGAACTCATCAAGGGGAAGGACGACAGGGGGACGGCTGGGACCGGGCTCAGACGCTGAGCAGGGCACGCTTGGGGCCGTGGATAGGATCCTCTACCACGATCGTCTGATCCCGCTTGGCACCGAGGGAGACGATGGCGATCGGAACCTCCATCAGTTCAGCCAGGAAGCGCAGGTAGGCCATCGCCGTGGGGGGCAGATCCTCCAGGGCACGGCACTCGGCCGTGGAGCATTGCCAGCCCGGCAGGCTCTTGAACACCGGACGGCAGCGGGCGAATTCGTCGGAACTGCTGGGGAAGTGGTCGATGCGGCGGCCATCGAGTTCGTAGGCGACGCACACCTGGATCTCGTCCAGTTCGTCGAGGACGTCGAGCTTGGTGATCGCCAGGCAGTCGAGGCCATTCACCTGGACCGCATAGCGACCGATGACGCCGTCGAACCAACCGCAGCGGCGACGCCGGCCGGTGGTGGTGCCGAACTCTCCGCCCCGGTCGCAGAGGTGGTCGTTGAGGCTGCCCTCCAATTCCGTCGGGAAGGGTCCTTCGCCCACCCGGGTGGTGTAGGCCTTGGCCACACCGATGACCCGGTCGATCAGGGTGGGGCCCACGCCGGCGCCGATGCAGGCGCCCCCCGACACGGGGTTAGAGGAGGTGACGTAGGGATAGGTGCCGTGGTCGAGATCCAGCAGGGTGCCCTGGGCGCCCTCAAAGAGGATGTTCTTGCGGGCCCGGGCCGCCTCGTGAATCGTGCGGGTGCAATCCACCACGTGGGGGGCCAGGCGGCGGCCGTAGGCGGCGTACTCCTCGATCACCGCGTCGGCATCCAGGGCGGGGATCCCGTAAACCTTCTCGAGCAGGTCGTTCTTCTCGGCGAGGGGGCCGAGCAGGCGATCGCGCAGGCAGTCCGGATCGAGCAGGTCGATCACCCGGATGCCGTTGCGCTGGGATTTGTCGGCATAGGTGGGGCCGATGCCCCGCCCCGTCGTGCCGATGCGGCGATCCCCCCGGCGCTGCTCCATCGCCAGATCAAGCAGCCGGTGGTACGGCATCGTGACGTGGGCGGTGGAGGCGAGCTTCAGGCCGGAGACGTCGATCTCCAGCTCCAGCAGGGTGTCGATCTCGCCCAGCATCACCTTGGGATCCACCACCGTGCCCGATCCGATCAGGCAGATGGTGTCCGGATAGAGGATCCCCGACGGGATCAGGTGCAGCTTGAGGACCCGGTCCTCGACAACGATGGTGTGCCCGGCGTTGACCCCGCCCTGATAGCGGACCACGACATCGGCGGAGCGACTCAGCAGATCGGTGATCTTGCCTTTCCCTTCGTCACCCCATTGCGCACCGATGACGACAACATTGGCCAAGGAAACAGCGGCCCGTAGCCGCTTCTAAGCACAAGGGGAGAGCTTCTCAGATCGGGGCCCCCTTCGTCAAAGGTTCAGGCCCCGCGAACCGCGGATGCTTCGGCTTTCTTGAGCTCCTTTTCCAGCCGGCTGCGCAGCGCCTCCGACAGGGGGCGATTGGCGTAACCGGCGTAGTGGGCCGCCAGGGAATTCACCGCGGTCTGCATGGTGGTGAAGGAGGCCAGGCCGTGGATGTCCTGGCGGGGCCGGTAAAGGGCGGTGTAGCCGTTGATCAGCTGACGGGCCTGCAGCTCCGCCTCCTGGTGACCGGGGTCGTCCTGGGGCAGGGCGATGGTGGTCAGCAGGGTCTGGGCCACGCTGACGGTGTCATCGACATAGTTGCCGCTGAGCCCGGCGGTGGCCTGGCTGCAACCGCTCAGTCCGAGACAGAGACACAGGCCGATGGCCAGAAAGGGACGGAGCAGGCTGCGGCGCAGAAAGGCGACCAAGGGAGGAACGGCGTCTGGCGAAATCCTACGGGGATGCACCCGGCAGCCCGCGCAGGTGCTCGAGGGCGGCGTCGGCGCCCAGTTCCCGCTTACCCGTGTCGCCGCTGCGGTCGACCAGCTCCACCTTGCGCTCCCCGGCGCCACGGCCCACCACCAGCCGCCAGGGGATACCAATCAGGTCGGCGTCCTTGAACTTGACCCCGGCCCGCTCGGGGCGGTCATCGAGCAGCACGTCGATGCCGGCCTGCAGCAGCTGGCCGTAGAGCTCCTCGGCCAGGCCAACCTGCACCGGGTCCTGGCTGCTGGCGATCACGATGATCACCGTGTAGGGCGCGATCGCCACGGGCCAGCGGATCCCGTCGGCGTCGTGGTGCTGCTCGATGGCGGCCTGGGCCAGCCGGGAAACGCCGATGCCATAGCAGCCCATCCACAGGGGCTCCTCGCTGCCGGCCTCGTTGGTGAAGCGGGCCTCCAGGGCCTCGGAGTACTTCCGGCCCAGCTGGAAGATGTGACCCACCTCGATGCCCCGGGCCGCCTCCAGCCGCTGGGAGGGGTCGTGCAGGCAGCGGTCCCCCGGCTGGGCCGCCCGCAGGTCCACCACCTCAGGGACCGGGCAGAGCTCACCCCAGCGCGCCCCCACCAGGTGCTCATCGCTGTGGTTGGCCCCGCAGACAAAGGCCTCCAGATCGGCGGCGGAGGGATCCGCCAGGCGCAGCAGTGGCACCGCCGCAAGGCGCTTCTCGCCCTGGCGCAGGGCCGGATCCTCGAGATGGGGACCCAGAAAGCCGAAGGGCACGGTGTCCCAGAGATGGTCGGCCAGCAACGGCTCGATCTCCAGCAGGGCGCCGGCGTCCGGGCAGCGGGCCGTCACGGCATTGGCCAGCTTGACGTCGTTGAGCTGCTGGTCGCCGCGCAGGCACACCAGCACCCCCCGAGGGGGCGCCGCCGCGAACCGGGCCAGCAGCAGCAGCACCTTCAGCGTCTGGGTGGGGTCGAAGCCATGGGCGCTGCAGAGCTCTTCGATGCTCTTCTGGGCAGGCGTGGCCAGGGGATGGCAGGCGCTGACCTCCAGGGGGACCGCCGCGGCCGGCAGGGAGACGGCCCGTTCCTGGTTGGCGGCATAGTGGCCATCGGGACTGGCCAGGATCAGGTCCTCGCCGGCCTCGGCGGTGACCATGAACTCCTGGCTGGCGGAGCCGCCGATGGCGCCGCTGTCGGCCTCGACCGCCACGGCCCGCAGGCCGCAGCGCTCGAAAATGCGCCGGTAGGCGCCGTCCATGGCGGCGTAGGTCCGCCGCAGGCAGGCCTCGTCGGCATGGAAGGAGTAAGCGTCCTTCATGATGAATTCGCGCCCCCGCATCAGGCCGAAACGGGGCCGGATCTCATCGCGGAACTTGGTCTGGATCTGATAAAGGCAGACCGGCAGCTGGCGGTAGGAGCGCAGCAGGTCGGCCGCCAGCTCGGTGACCACCTCCTCATGGGTGGGGCCGAGCCCGAGGGAGCGCTCCTGGCGATCGACCAGGTGGAACATGATCCCCTCCCCGGCGGTGTAGCCATCCCAGCGGCCGCTGCGGCGCCAGAGATCGGCGGGCTGCAGCTGGGGCAGCAGGGTTTCGAGGGCGTCGACGGCGGCCATCTCCTCGCGAACGATGGCGGAGACCTTCTGGAGCACCCGCCAGAGCAGGGGCAGGTAGGCAAAGATTCCCGGCGCCAGGCGCCGCATGTAGCCCGCCCGGAGCAGCAGCTTGTGGGACGTGATCTCGGCTTCGGCCGGGTCGTCCCGAAGCGTCACCAGCATCAGGCGGGAGACGCGCATGGGGAAAGTCCGGCTCGGCGCTGGACGCTATCACCGCAGACCCGCTGAGCCTGGCGCCGCGGGGGCGAAGAGTGAGTCGCCGCAACGGCCTTCGCCCCGAGACAGGGCCATCTCTGAGCCAAAAACTCTGCTAATGTCAGCCGCTAGTCCAGTGCGTCCAACACCAGTCTCAATGCTCGCTCACCCTGCCCAGACCGGCTCGTCCATGGCCGGTCCCACTGCTTCGGTGGCTCTGACTGCTTCGGTGGCTCGTTCAGAGGCCCTTGCGCAGACTCCGCCCCTGGCGTTGCAAGGTGAGCCCGGCGCCGACGCCGAGACCCTGATCGGCATTGATGAGGTGCAGCGTTCCCTGAACCGATCCCGCGCCTCGGTGTATCGCTACACCAACACCGATCCCCGCAATCTCAACCCCCCCTTCAATCCCCGCAAACTCAACCCCGAGTACCGCAGCGACCAGAAGGAGCCCCTCGTTTTCCACCCCCACGAAGTCGCCCGGTTCGCCCGCGATGTGCTGCGCATCAAGGAGGTGACGGTGGAGGTGCTCAACTCCCCCTCCACCGCCACCCAGCAGTTGCTGGCTTCGATCCTGGAGGAGCTGCGGGCGATCCGCGTCCGGCTGGATGGAGCCGATGCCCACCCCGCCGACCTCCACTTGCACCGTCAGCAGCATTCCCAGTCACGGCCCGCGGCCTGAGTGCCCCAACCCTGTCCGAAAGCGCCGGCGGGGGCCGATCGGGCCGATCGGTGTCAGAATCAGCCAAACCACCCTTCTTTCCCGTCCAGTGCACCGGTCCTTCCGCTGCACGACCGCATGGATCACGTCCAAAACGCCCGGCCGCTTCATCGCTCCGGTTCCCAACGCGGGACCGCCCCTTCCCTCTCCTCCCCTGGCACCCCCATCAGCACCGGATCAGCGGAGGGAAGCTTCGAAGGATTGTCTCTGGCCCCGGCCAAAGGCGATGCCGAGCCCAGTGGAGAGCCAGACAGTCCGGGACCCAGATTCTCCGTTTCTGCCCCCCGCACCGAACCGGCGGCCGACCTGTTCTTCGACCAACCCTTCGGTGCCGTTGCCGGCTTTCTGCTCGGCCTGGCGACCCTGCTGGTCCCCCTGGCCGGTGTCATCACGGACCGACCGCTCCTGCCGGGCCATCAGGAGTCCAGTGAGCGTCGTTTCAAGCCCGTCTCTGTAGCAGAAAGCCCTGGAAATCAAGGGCCTGGAAGAACGGCGCCGGATCGCTGAAACCGGCGGCCTCCACCAGGGCTGTCAGACGGGCGATGCCGATCGGGTGGAAGCCCTGAATCTGGGCGGTGGGATCCACCGCTTCCCCGTCCACGCCGCTGGCCCGCTGGAAGCAGCCCCAGGCCTCCGCCACTTGGTGGGACAGGGCAGAGCGTTCCGGTCGCATCAGATCGACGAGCACCAACTGCCCCTGGGGTTTGAGGCTGCGGGCCAGGGCGGACAGGAAGGCCAGCTTGGTGCCGTCATCCGGAAGCGACTGCAGCACCAACACCGACAGCGCGCCGTCGAAGCGGGACTCAGCCCCGAGCTCCTCGACCGTGGCGTGATGCCAGTCGATCCTCCCCCGGTTCTGCAGCCGCTGACGGGCCACCGCCAGCATCTCCGCCGACGGATCGATGGCGGTGAGTTGCCAGTCTGGCCGCTGGGCGTCGGCCTCCAGCAGTTCGGCCCCCGTGCCGCAGCCCGCCACCAGCACCGCCGACTCCTGCTGCGACGCCAGGGGAGAGGAGGCCAGCAGCGCCACCGACAGGCGAGCGAGGCTGGCGTAGCCAGGGATCAGCTGCTGCACCACCCGGTCGTAGGTGCCTTGCCGGGCCGGGGAAGGATCGGAGGAAAGCAAGATCTGCGGGCAACCCCTCCATCGTAGGGAGCTCCTCCAGGCCGTCCCGATCCAATCCCAAGGCCACGATCCAATCCCAAGACCACGATCTTTTCCCAAGGCAACGAAAGTGGGAACGGTGGGACGCGGTGTGACCTAAGTTGGGCGGCGCCCCCTACCCACGATCGACCCGTGCCCACCATCCGTTTTGAAAAGGAAGGCCAGCAGGTTGGTTGCATTGAAGGGGCAAATCTGCGCAAGGCGGCCCTTGACGCCGGGGTGAATCCCTACACCGGGCTCAACAACCTCAACAACTGCGGCGGCCTCGGCCAGTGCGGCACCTGCGTGGTGGAAGTGGTGGAGGGGGCCCGCAACCTTTCCCCCCGCAGCGACGTCGAGGAGGTTTACCTGGCGGATCGTCCCTCCAGCTACCGCCTGAGCTGCCGCACCACCGTCAACGGGGACGTCACCATCCGCACCAAACCCGACGCCGGCGTGGGCAAGGGTTCCAACAGCCTGGTCGGCGCCCTCAAGGCTCTCGTCGGCCGCAAGTGAGCAGCGATGGCTGATCCGGCCGTCCACCGCCTCTTCCACTACACCAGCTGCAGCACCTGCCGCAAGGCGCTGGCGTGGATGCGGGATCAGCAGATCCCGTTCGAAGCCATCGACATCACCACAGCCCCGCCGTCCCTGGAGCTGCTCAGCGAGGCCCACGCCCAGCTGGGTGGCTTTGGCCGGCTGTTCAACACCAGCGGCCAGAGCTACCGGGCCCTGGGTGCCGCCACGGTGAAGGCGATGGACACGGTCACCGCTCTGGCGGCCCTTGCCGCCGATGGGCGCCTGATCAAGCGCCCCTTCCTCGTGGCGGCTTCGGGGCGGATCGTCACCGGGTTCCGACCCGAGGAATGGCAGGAGCTGCTGGGCTAGGTCGGGTCGTTGCGTTCGCCCGAATCCTGGGATCCCTTCACCATCAACTGGTCGAGTTCCTCGATCAGCCCTGTGATGCCGGCCCTGCTGATCTGGCTCAGGTAGGTGCCCTTGAACTCCTCGAGGAACGTGCAGAGCAGCTGCTGGGAGCGTTCCAAGGCCGGTCCGCTCTCCAGCGCTTCGGCCAGTTCCTCCCAGAAGCGGTCGATAAAGCGCTGCAGCAGCTCCAGCTGCTGGTCATCGCGCCGGCTGAGGCGCTCGCCGGTGCTGCGTGTGAGGTCGAGCAGGCTGTCCACCATGCCCCCGGCCAGCTGGCGGCTGAGCCCCTTCTCCACCTGCAGCAAGGGCTGGAGCTGGCGCAGTCCCGGCGGCACGATGGCGTTCTGCAGGCTCTGCTGCAGGGCATGGCCGAGCACCCCCTGCAGTTCGGGTGCCAGGCGCGGCGCCACCCGCACCAGCAGCAGGGGGCCCCAGATCCGCACCAGTTCCACCAGTTCCCGCTCGTCGTTGCTCACGACGGTCTGATGGCTGCGCAGGGCCCGGATCCGCATCGGCCAGCGGCGCGAGCGAATCAGCTGCTGCAGGCCATCGATCAGCTGCAGCGCCAGCACCTCGAACAGCTCGACCGCCAGCAGGGCCACCACGCCGCGGCTGATGACGGCCCGGATCGGCTCGATCGTGATCAGCCCGCTGGTGTGCAGCCGCTCCAGCACCGGCACCACCCGCAGCAGGCGCCAGAAGGGCAGCAGCAGGGGCAGGTCGATCCAGCGCCGCAGCAGGGCACGGTTCCAGCTCAGTCCCGGCAGGCGGCGGCGCAGGCGATAGGCCCGCAGCAGGATGTCCAGGGCAAAGACGCTCTGGAACAGGATCAGGTCGTAGCGCCAGAAATGGTCGGTGGGGCGGCCGTTCTCATCGATCGAGCGCCAGTAGGTGGTGGCCACCAGAGGCAGCACCTGCTGGCGCCAGAACAGCCGCTCCTCCTCCCAGGGATGGGAGACCAGCCAGGCGGGACTCAGCAGCACCGCGGCCGCCTGCTTGGCCGAGTCCTTGTCGGCGCGTTGGCGCAGGCGATTCTTGATCTTCTCCAGGGTGCCGGAGGTGCCTGAGGCCAGCATCGGATTGGAGTCGATCATCTCGGCAGTGAGCCGCACCTGCTCCGCCAGGAGCTGTTGCTGGGCGGGGCTGAGCTGACCTGGTGGGCCCTGGCGCAGGGCCGCATCCAGGCGATCGAACCGGTCCTGGTAGGCCTGGGTCTCGCGGTGGGGTTCGATCCCCTTGATCGGATCCACCCAGGGGGTGATGTCGGGGATGAAGGTGAGCGGCACCACCAGGGGCACCGACGGCAGCGGGTAGAGGTTGCGCTGCAGCCAGAAGGTGCGCAGGGGGATGTAAGTGACGTCGAAGGCCACCCACAGCAGGTTCAGGGCGGCCCAGAGCGCCACGAAGCGATCCCAGCGGCGGCCCAGGCCACTGGAGGGCAGGGCCAGGGTCTGGTGCCAGCGTGGGCGTGCCATCGGGGACCCGGCGGGCGGATGCGTGCCTAATCTGCCTCCCGACCAAGGAACCTGCCGCACGAACCCCTTGAGCCCATCGGATCCACAGGCCGACGACGGCGCCCGCGACGAAGCGCAGCCCCACGCAGAGGCGCGTGAAGAGAGCCCCTGGGCCTTCTGGCGCAGCGTCCTGATCACCCTGGCGGTGGCCCTGGGGATTCGCCAGTTCCTGCTCGAGGCCCGCTACATCCCTTCCGGTTCGATGCTTCCGGGCCTGCAACTGCAGGACCGGCTGCTGGTGGAGAAGATCACCTTCCGTCAACGTCCGCCCAAACGCGGCGAGGTGGTGGTGTTCAGGTCCCCCTACCACTTCGATCCGATCCTCACCGGACCGAACAAGCCGGGTGGGCTGAGCTGCCTGCTGGTCAACCTGCCCCTGATCGGCTCCCTGCCAGGTCTGCAGCAGCCGGCCTGTGATGCCTACATCAAACGGGTGATCGCTCTGCCCGGGGAGCGGGTGGTGGCCGATCCCCGCGGCCGCGTCTCGATCAATGGCCGCCCCCTCGACGAGCCCTACGTCCGTAACTACTGCCCCGTCGATCGCCAGGGCGTCGGTCCCTGCCGCACCCTCGATGTGGTGGTTCCCGCCGGCCATCTGGTCGTGATGGGCGACAACAGGGCCAACAGCTGGGATGCGCGCTTCTGGCCGGGCGGACCGCTGCTGCCCGAATCCGAGCTGATCGGCCGCGCCTTCTGGCGTTTCTTCCCGTTCAATTCGGCCGGTCCGCTGCCAGCACCCAACCAGCCGGCTCGCTGAGACCGGTGGCGATCACCCGCCCCTTCAGCTGACGATCCCGGCAGGGCCGGTTGGCGGCCAGGGAGCCGGGCGATGCGTCGGCCCAGCGCCAGTGGTGGTCTGGATCGAACAGCAGCCACCGGCGCGTGCCCGGTGCCAGTCCCGGCTCAGGCCGTCCCAGGAACCGGGCGGAACCCCAGCAGAGGACCTGCCAGAGCTGCTCCGCCCGCCAACCCTGGCGACCCACCAGCTCCTCCCAGAGCAGGGCCAGCACCAGACCATGGCCCGCCACCCCGGGGCGACGTTGATCTAGGGGCAGCAGCTCCTCTTCGGCATCGAGGGCCACGTGGTGGACCGCAACGGCGTCGATGACCCCATCGGCGAGGGCTTGGATGAGGGCTCCCCGGTCGGCCGGTCCCCCCAGGGCGGGCTCCAGCAGCCAGCCGTCGTCGGCCGGATCGAGGCCACCGCTGTCGGCGACCAGATGCCACCAGCACACCGACGCCATCGGCGGGCGGGCCTGGCGCCGCAGACGCGCCACCGCGTCGGCGGTGGAGATGTTCATCAGCCGCAGCTGGAGGCCGGGCAGGTCGCCGGCAAGGGTGAGCAGGGTCTCCAGAGGGAACGTCTCACTGCCCGGGGGGTCGAGGGGCCAGCCCGCCCGCAGGGCCTCCACCCGCTCCCGCACGACGCCCCGCTGGGCCAGGGACCCGTCCCGGGGTGGCAACAGCACCGGCCGGTCCCCCATCTCAGCGAGCCTCAGACCCCGCTCCAGCAGGTCGAGGGGTGGCAGGGTCGCGCCGGCCGCCAGACCGCAGGCACCGGCGGCCAGCTGGTCGGCGTGGGGGGCCAGCTCCCGATCGAGGCCATTGACGCTGAAGCTGCCCCAGAGCAGCAACTGCAGGGGATCGGGCCAGCTCCAGCCCAGCCGCTCGGGGCGGTCCCGCCAGGTGGGGGCCCAGGGGAGCAGGGCCACGGTGCCGTAACCACCGGCGGCGGCGGCCTCACCGAGGCTGGCCAGGGTTTCCGCCCTCCCCTGCAGGGGCTCTTCCAGCAAGCTGTGGGGATCCACCAGCGCGGGGCCGAACCAGAACCCAGCGCCGTCGGCGCTGGCGCAGGCCGGCCCTGACAGGGCGGTCGTATCCGGATCGATCGCCACCAGGACGCCCTCCTCCAGAAGCACGTCGGCCCGCCGAGACGGCCGGCCGGGGACCTCCAGCAGATGGACCCCGCGGATCAGCAGCTGACGGACCATGGCAGGGGCCTCGCGGGGTGGGACGGCTAAAGGGCTCCGGCGGCCGTGCGGTCGATGACGCCGCCCAGATGGGCGGTGAGGTTGAGGGCGGTCACCACCGGCGTTGCTGCCGCCCCCCGGGGGTAATCGATCACGGTGACACCACCATTGCCCTGTTTCACGGTCCAGATGTCGGCTGGGGAGAGGCCGAGCAAGGCACACAGAATCGTCTTGTTGACCGCATCATGGGCGACCACCAGGGCCGTCTCCTGGGGTCCCAGCCCGGCAGCGATGTGGTTCCAGGCCGCGAGGGACCGGTCCCACACCTCAGCGATGGTCTCGCCCTCCGGCATCTGCACCGTTTCGGGGCTGCGTTTCCAGGCGGCCAGGAGATCGGGCCAGCCGGCGGCGATCTCGCTCTCGAGCCGGCCCTCCCAGAGGCCATGGCCGATCTCCCGCAGCCCCCGGTTGGTGGTCAGGGGCACGCCGGGGTGGGAGCCCAGGATCACCTCGGCGGTGCGCAGGGGGCGGGCCATGTCGCTGCTGTAGGCCCGCTGCAGCGGAATCGGGGCCAGGAAGGCGCGCGCCGCCTCGGCCTGGGCCAGGCCATGGGAGTTGAGCGGAATGTCGATCTGGCCCTGGAAACGCCCCTCCCGGTTCCAGTCTGTCTCGCCATGGCGCACCAGCAGCAGCCGGCAGCCCGCTGCGGCCGGCGGCAGGGGCACACCCAGGTGGGAGGTGCCGTTGAGGGATTCCAGCTGCACCTCGGGGCGCCCCTGCGGTCCGCGGTGCAGGTTGAGCACGGAAATGGAGGCGTTGTCGAGCCTGAGACGCAGAAAGCCACTGGCCGGCAGCCCGAGCAGATGCAGCACCAGGCAGCGCAGGATGGCGTTGTGGGCCACCACCAGCACGGTGTCGTCGTCGCCATGGCGCGCCAGCATCCGATCCGCGAAGCGACCCGCCTGCAGCAAAAGTTCGGGCACCGGCAGAAAACGGCTGCCGTCGGCGCGCTGCAGCTCCATGGTCTCGGGGGCTTCGCGCCAGCGGCGCTCCTGCTCCGGGTCGAGGGCGCGGACCTCGCTGCGCAGCAAGCCGCTCCACGGGGCCAGGTCGATCTCCAGCAGATCGTCGTCGTAGAGGGGGCTCAGCGGGTTGCCATGGCTGGCCATCAAGGCCGCCGCGGTGGCGCTGGCCCGCTGCAGCGGCGAGCTGTAGACAGCATCGAACGCCAGTTCCGCCAGAGCCTCTCCCGTACGACGGGCCTGGAGCTGCCCGTCCTCGGTGAGATTCGAGAGATCGTCACGGCCCTGGATGCGGTGCTCCAGGTTGAAGCTGCTCAGCCCATGGCGGACCAGCACGATGCGAAGGGGCAAGGTGCTTGTGGCGCAGGCCTGGCCATCGTATGGGAGCGGGGCGTGGCCACGGGCAGGGGGCCTCGGGCACGACAGAATCAGCTGCCCTTGCCGCCGAGGTGGTCCGGTTGAACGGAACCCCTTCCCGATCCGGACCCCCTGCCGCTCCGCCGGGCTGGAAGGCCCTGCTGGCCCTGCTCAGCCTGGCCCTCTGTGCCCTGCTGTGGGTGGGAGGGCTGATCGACAGCCTGGAGCGGCCGTCGGTGGTGGATTCCCTCAGCCTGCGCCAGCTCGAACTGGGGGCCCTGGCGACCGAGGCCGTCCCGCAGGGCCTGCGGCCGATCCTGTCCGGGGACGCCCCGCGTCAGGACCTGATGGAAGAACTGAGGCGGCAGTTGGAAGCCTCCGATGAACCGCCGCTGGCCTTGCGCAGCCTTGAACTGGCCCTGCTGGAGCGCTCGGAGGCTGACCCAGCGGGGCTGATCGATGCCATCGCACTGCAGCAACTGGCAACCCAGGTGGACGCCGTGCGGCGTCCCCTGATCGATGCGCTGCTGAACGGGCGGCCCGTGGATGCCGAGCGGCGGCAACAGTTGCTCGCCCCCTGGTCGGCGCCACTGATGGTGCAACAGCTGGTCTGCGAACAGTTGCCGGGGGACCCGGGGGCCTGCCCGGCGGAGGAGCGCTCCCTGTCGCTGCTGCTGAGGCTCCTGGCGGTGACCATCCTGCCGGCCCTGTTTCTGCTGGCGGGAGTCGCCCTGGTGCTGCGGCAGGGCTGGCTGGCCTGGCGCCAACGGCTCCCCGTCGCGCCGCCGCTGCTGGGTCCACCCCTGAGCCCCGTCGATGTGACCCTGCTGATCGCTGGCGGATTCGTGGTGTTGGGGGAGGTTGTCGTCCCGATCGTGGTGCAGCCACCGCTCCAGCTCGCCCTGCAGCGCCTGGAAGCTCCGAGGGCCCTCAGCCAAGGCCTGGAGGTGCTGGTGCTCTACGCCGCCCTGATGGCGGCGCCTCTGCTGCTGCTGGCCGTGATGCTGCCGCGCCGGACCCCCAGGCCAGTGGGGGGCTGGCTGCAGTGGAACTGGCGACCGGCCCAGTCCGCCTTCAGCAGTGCCCTCGTCAGCCTGTTGATGGTGCTGCCGGTGGTGACAGCCTCCAGCTGGGTCATCGACCGCTTCTGGAGCGACCCCGGCGGCAGCAATCCACTGCTGGAGCTCGTGCTGACCAGCGCCGACCCCCTGGCGCTCGCCTGTTTCGCCTTCACCGCCCTGGTGGTGGCCCCCCTGTTCGAGGAAGTTCTCTTCCGGGGAGTGCTGCTGCCGGTGGCAGGCCTGCGGCTCGGTGGCGCCGGAGCGGTGGTCCTCAGTGCGGCCGTGTTCGCGATCGCGCACCTGAGCCTGGCGGAGCTGGTGCCGCTGTTCGTTCTCGGCCTTGGCCTCGGCTGGCTGCGCTGGCGCAGCGGCCGACTGGGCTCCGCCGTTCTGATGCATGCCCTCTGGAACGGACTGACCTTCATGAATCTCCTCTTTCTCGCCGACTGACACCGCTTGCTGCCGCCCCCCAGGGGTGGTTCACTTGCGCAGTGCCTCCCAGGTCCCTTGGCCGCCTCTCCCGCCCCACGCAGCCAGAATCCTCTGCCAAGACTGAGGCCCCTCCACCTGATCGAGGGGTCGCTGTCGGCGCGGAAGATCGAACGTCAGTCCCCCTGGCTGGCCGGCTTGCATCGGATCAGCAGCGGTGCGCTTGTGGGACTGGGACTCTCGATGCTCGGACTGAGTGCCCTCACCCTCCACTGGCAGAACCAGTGGGCCCACAGCTTCGCCCAGTTGCAGGCCTCCAAGACGCTGGAGCACCGCATGCAGGAGTCTTCTGCTCTGCTTGAGCAGCACCACCTCAGCCTGGTCAAGCGGCCTGGGCTGCTGGAGGCCACCAGCAGCGACAAACTGATTCACTTGCCCGAGCCCAACAGCAGCCGTCCCCGCGCCGCCCTGCCCCTGCTCGCCGGCTTCCAGTTGCGCGCCATACCGGCCGGCTATTGATGCCTTCCCCGTTCCGTTCGAGGTCCAGCGACGCCGGCGGCCCGGCCCCCGCCGGCAAGGGCGACGGATGCCGGGGCAAGGAAACGTCGACGCGGCGGGTGGTGGAGATTCAGCCGATACCCGCCGGACGGATGCTGGCCGTTTATCTGTTGCTCTGCGCCGCCCTGGTCGGACTGGCAGGTCGCCTGGCCTGGCTCCAAGTGGTGCAGGCGCCGGCACTCCAGGCCAGGGCCAGGGCCATCCAGACCCAGGCCATCACCCCCATCGGCAAGCGGCGCACCATCGTCGATCGCATGGGCCGGCTGGTGGCCCTCGACGAGGAGCGCTTCACCCTCTGGGCCCATCCCCGTTACTTCAACCTTCCCGGGGACGAACCCCAGCAGATCCGCCCTGCCGCCGACGTCGTTCGGAAACTCTCCAAGGTGCTGGCGCAGCCGCCTGGAGAGCTGCTGCAGACCATCGGCAACCGCCGCAGCGGCGTCAAGCTCGCCACAGGCCTGGATCCGGAAACGGCCCATCGGGTGCGGGAGCTGGGCATCAGCGGCATCGATCTGGAGGCCTACCCGCAACGGGTTTACCCCCAGGGACAGCTGTTCGCCAACGTTGTGGGCTTCCTCAACCTGGAGCGGGTGGCCCAGGCGGGTCTGGAGCAGAGCCGTGACCGGGATCTGCGTCGCCAGGAGGTGACGATGAGCATGCGCCGCGGCGCCGACGGCACCCCTTTGCCGGATGGTCTCCAGGCAGGGGCGCTCTATGGCGACGACCTGCGGCTGCAGCTCACCCTCGATGCCCGCCTGCAGCAGGTGGCCCAGCAGGCGCTGGGCAAGCAGGTGAAGCAGTGGAGGGCCAAGCAGGGCGCCGCCCTGGTGATGAACGCCCGCAATGGCGAGATCCTGGCCCTGGCCTCCACCCCCAGCTACGACCCCAACAAGTTCTGGAAGTACAACCCCGCCCTGTTCCGTGAATGGTCGGTGCAGGACCTCTACGAGCCCGGCTCCACCTTCAAGCCCATCAACCTGGCCCTGGCCCTGCAGGAGAAGGCGATCCGCCCCGGCGACAAGGTGAACGACGTGGGCCAGCTGAGCATCGGCGGCTGGCCGATCTTCAACCACGACCGCCGCGCCAACGGCCTGATCGACTTCCCCACGGTGCTGCAGGTGTCCAGCAACGTGGCCATGGTGAAGGCCATGTCCCAGGTGAAGCGGGATCGCTTCTGGCACTGGCTGCGGGCCTTCGGCATCGACGAGATGCCCGACACGGACCTGCCGGGAGCCGTGGCGGGCCAGCTGAAGAGCCGCCAGGAGTTCACATCGGCGCCGATCGAACCGGCGGTCGCCGCCTTCGGCCAGGGGTTCTCCCTGACCCCCCTCAAGCTGCTGCAACTTCACGGCATGCTCGCCAACGGCGGTCGGCTGGTGAGCCCCCACATCACCCGAGGTCTGCGCTCCGGTGATGCCCTGGCCAGCGCCACTGCACCGACGGGCGTGAAGATGCTGGATCCAGGAGTCACCCGCACCGTCGTCAACTGGATGGAAACGGTGGTCGAGAACGGCAAGGGGATGAAGATCCCCGGTTACCGCATCGCCGGCAAGACGGGTACGGCCCAGAAGGCACGCAACGGTGTGTACATCCCCGGGGCCAGGATCTGCAGCTTCGTGGCGATCCTGCCGGGGGACGATCCGAGCTATGTGGTGCTGGTGGTGATCGACGAACCCCAGGGCGGCAACGCCTACGGCTCCACCGTGGCCCTGCCGGTGGCCCGCCAGATCGCCGAAGCCCTGCTCGTGATCGAGAAGGTGCCCCCCAGCCAGCCGATCGTCGGCGGGCCCCGCAGAGCCACACCGTCCTGAGACAGGGCCCTGTCCTCATTCCCACAACCCTGGTGTCTGGCCGCGGGGGGCCGTGGCTAGCGTCGGCACCAGAAGACAGCGCGTCCGACCCGTCCCACGATGGCCAACCTGCTCGAACAACTGGCCGCCATGACGGTGGTCGTGGCTGACACCGGCGACATTGAGGCGATTCGCCAGTTCACGCCCCGGGATGCCACCACCAACCCGTCCCTGATCCTGGCGGCGGCCCAGATTCCGGCCTACCAGGAGCTGATCGACCGCTCCCTGCGCGAATCCCGCGAGGTGATCGGCGCGGCGGCCCCCGCCGAGGACGTGGTGCGTGAAGCCATTGACGAAATCAGCGTCACCTTCGGTAAGGAGATCCTCAAGATCGTGCCGGGCCGGGTCTCCACGGAGGTGGATGCCCGCCTGAGCTACGACACCGAGGCCACGATCACCAAGGCCCGCAAGCTGATCGGCCTCTACGCCCAGGCCGGCATCGGCACCGACCGCGTGCTGATCAAGATCGCCTCCACCTGGGAGGGCATCAAGGCGGCGGAAGTGCTTGAGCGCGAAGGCATCCACTGCAACCTCACCCTGCTGTTCGGCTTCTCCCAGGCCGTGGCCTGCGCCGAAGCGGGTGCCACCCTGATTTCCCCCTTCGTGGGGCGCATCCTCGACTGGTACAAAAAGTCCACCGGTCGCGACAGCTATCCCGGCCCGGAGGATCCTGGCGTGCAGTCCGTCACACGGATCTTCAACTACTTCAAGACCTACGGCTATGGCACCGAGGTGATGGGCGCCAGCTTCCGCAACCTCGATGAGATCGTTGAACTGGCGGGTTGCGACCTGCTGACGATTTCGCCCTCTCTGATGGACCAGTTGCGCCAGAGCGAGGAGCACCTGAAACGGCGTCTCGACCCCTCCCAACCCGGCGCCAGCGAGGCCAAGATCCACGTCGACGAGGCCACCTTCCGCACGATGATGGCGGCCGATCCGATGGCCAGCGAGAAGCTCGATGAAGGCATCCGCGGCTTCTCCAAGGCCATCGAGACCCTCGAAGGCCAGCTGGCCCACCGGCTGGCAGTGATCGAGGGCGGAGCCGCCTTCACCCACGCTGTGCATGAGATCTTCCTGCTCAACGACCTCGACGGTGACGGCTGCATCACCCGCGAGGAATGGCTCGGCAGTGATGCCGTCTTTGATGCCCTCGACACCGACAACGACGGTCGCCTGGCCCCGGAGGATGTGCGTGGCGGACTGGGAGCTCCGCTGGCGATCAGCCGCTGAACCACCCACTGCGCCCCATTCCTTGATCGGACGTTCACCTTGATGGGCAAGGATGGGGCCCCTTTCCACTGACGAATGGCCCACACCGTCCATGCCCTCGACACGATGCGTGCCCTCGCCGCCAAAGGTGAAGTGAGGGATGTCGAGGCCGGATCCGTCATCTTTCGCGCCGGCGAAGCCGGCGACTGCATGTTCGGCCTGCTGGAGGGAACCGTTCGCCTGAGCTGGAACGCCGATGCGGGCCATGAGGACATCCAGGCCGGCGACGTCTTCGGAGCCGGCGCCCTGGTCACGGCCGAACACCGCCGTTACGGCCACGCCACCGCCCTCACGGCCTGTCGTCTGCTGGTGATGAACCGTGAGAAGTTCCTGTTCGCCGTCCAGGAAGCGCCCATGTTCGCCATCGAACTGCTCGGCTCGATCGACCAGCGCCTGCGCGACCTCAAAGGTGTGACCCGCAACTGAGCCTGGATAGACCCGGTGAAGGGCTGGGGAGTTGCCTCAGCCCCGCTGGAACAGCAGCCGCCGGATCACACGCTGGGCGATCTCCCCGTAGCCCATCTCACCGGAGAGGATCTGGGCGATGCGCTGGGGGGCGGTGGGGCGCTTGACGCCCAACTGGTAGCCCACCCGGGGCACCCGGTAGAACACCTGGGCGATGCGTTTGCCCCAGGCCATCGAATCACCCCAGGCCTCGCGCATGCGCAGGCTGTACTGCTCCAGAGCAGGTTCCTCGCCATCCAGCCAACGGTCGAGGGCGGCGGCCGCTTCGCAACCACTCAGCATGGATGGGCGCAGGCCTTCGGCCAGGAAGGGATCACAGAGGGAGGCGGCATCACCGACCGCCACCAGACCAGGCCCGTGCAGGGCATGGTGGCCGTTCCAGAGCCGCAGTTGGCCGTGGCGGCGATCGCCAGCGTCCGCAGGCAGCCCCAGGCTGGGCAGCAGGGCGGAAAGCACCGCCTCGCTGTCGGCCTCCGGGTCGCCGACGAAGGTGCCCACCCCGATGCTGAAGCCCCCCTGGCGGGGAAACACCCAGCAGAAGCCGTGGTGCACCAGGCCGAACTCAAAGCGGGCCATGTCGGCGGGATCCGGATCCGCCGCCACCTCCACCGAAACGGTGGCCGCGAAGCGGGGACGGGGCGGGCCCAGGCCGAGGGGCGCCGCGAAACGGGAGCCGGAGCCATCGGCGATCACCACGGCCCTGGCCCGCAACGGCCCTTCACCTGGCCCCGATACCTCCCAGAGGCCATCGGCACAGCGTTCGATCCGCTCGACCCTGCAGCCATGGCGCAGGTTGCAGCCCGCCTGGACGGCCTGCTCGGCCAGGAAAGCATCCAGCACGCTGCGGCGCACGATCCAGAAGGGGGCCGCGCCGGGCAACTCCGCCGTCACCGGATCCTCCAGGCACCAGGTGAACCGCACCCGGCGGATCACCTGGTCGACGCTGGGGGTCAGATCGAAGGGGAACCAACGCTGCACCGAGGCGGCCATGCCGCCACCGCAGGGTTTGGACCGTCCCGGGGCCTGGGCCTCCAGCAGGATCACGCGGCGGCCACGGGCCGCCAGATGGAAGGCCGCCGCGCCGCCCGCCGCCCCGGCGCCGACGACGATCACATCGGCATGGGCGGTCTGGCTCACACCTTGAGGATCTCGGCTTCCTTCTCCGCCAGCTTCTTCTCCAGTTCGGCGATGTAGCGATCGGTCAGCTTCTGGACCTTCTCCTGTTCGTCGTGGCTCTGGTCCTCGGAGAGCTCACCATCCTTCTCCTGCTTCTTGATCCGGTCGACGCCCTCACGGCGAAGGTTGCGCAGACCCACCTTGCCCTCCTCGGCGTACTTGGCCGCGAGCTTGCAGAGCTCCTTGCGGCGGTCCTCGGTGAGGGGCGGGATGTTGATGCGGATCAGGCGGCCGTCGTTGTTGGGGGTCAGGCCCAGATCACTCATGGCGATCGCCTTCTCGATCAGCGCCATGGAGCCCCGATCAAAGGGCTGGATCTGGATCGTCTGGGCGTCGGGTGTGGAGATCGTCGCCAGCGACTTCAGCGGCGTGTCGGCCCCGTAATACTCAACGGTCAGCTTGTCGAGCAGGGAGGGGTTGGCCCGACCGGTGCGGATGGTGTTGAAGGTGCGCTGGGTGGCTTCCACCGATTTGCGCATGCTGGCTTCGAGATCCATGGCAGGGGAAGGGCGGAGGGAGAGGGGTCAGCGGGGCGGCGCCGGCACGATGCGGGTGCCGATGGGCTCACCGGCGACGGCCCGCCCGATGTTGCCCGAGCCGAACAGGTCGAAGACCACGATCGGGATGGCGTTGTCCTTGCAGAGAGCGATGGCGGTGCTGTCCATCACCTCAAGCTCGCCACTGAGCACATCAAGGAAGGTGAGGGTCTCGTAGCGAACCGCGTCGGCATGCTTGGCGGGGTCCTTGTCGTAGACCCCATCCACCTTGGTGGCCTTGAAAATCACATCGGCATTGATCTCGGCGGCCCGCAGGGCGGCGGTGGTGTCGGTGGTGAAGAAGGGGTTGCCGCAGCCGGCCCCGAAGATCACCACCCGCCCCTTTTCCAGGTGCCGGATGGCCCGGCGGCGGATGTAGGGCTCGGCCACCTCCTGCATGGAGATGGCGCTCTGGACGCGGGTCGGCACCCCGACCCGTTCAAGCCCATCCTGAAGCGTGATGGCATTCATCACCGTGGCCAGCATGCCGACGTAGTCCGCCGTGGCCCGATCCATCCCCGCCGCAGAACCCTTCAGGCCCCGGAAAATGTTGCCACCACCCACCACGATGGCCAGCTGAGTCCCCCCGGCCACCACCTCGACCACATCCTTGGCGATCGACTGAACGATGGCGGGATCGATCCCATAACCCTGGCCCCCCATCAGCGCTTCACCGCTGAGTTTGAGGAGAACGCGCCTGTAGGCCATCGGCTCATGCGATCGGGCGAACAGTAGCAACCCTCCCTGCGGCGCCACCAGGTTGCCCACCGCTCCGTCACCCGCTTCACTGCCCCAAAGGAGCACCGCCATGGCCCGCAAGCAGCCCGGACCCCGCAGCAGCGACGTGATGGCCCGCCTGACGCTGTCGGCCATGGATCGGGCCAGCGGCAGCCCCGGATTCTGGGGCGAGCCCGAGGTGCACCGGGCCCTGCTGGTCAGCGGGCTGTCCGTGCTCGTCTGCAGCCTGGCCCGGCTGCGGGCCGACCTGGGCTGATCCCGCGCGCCTGGGGCCGGCGTCAGTACTCGATGCCCGCTTGAGCCTTGACCCCCTGCTCCCGGAACGGATGGCGCACCGCCTTCATCTCCGTGACAAGATCGGCCCGCTCCAGCAGGGCCGGCGGGGCACCGCGGCCGGTGAGGGCCACGTGGGTGAGCGCCGGGCGCAGGGCGAGACCCTCCAGCACCTGGTCGGGGTCGAGATAGCCCAGCTTGAGGGCCACGTTGATCTCATCGAGCACCACCAGCTTGCGGTCGGCGTCGGCGAGGTAGGCACAGGAGCGCTCCCAGGCGCTCTGCACCAGCTGGCGGTCCCGTTCCCGGTCCTGGGTCTCCCAGGTGAAACCCTCGCCCAGGGCCTGCCAGTGGAGGTCGTCGCCGAAGCGCTCCAGGGCCCGGGCCTCCCCCGGCTGCCAGCCCCCCTTGATGAACTGCACCACCGCCACCTTCTCGCCATGGCCAAGGGTGCGCAGCACCAGGCCAAGGGCGGCGGTGGTCTTGCCCTTGCCCTCGCCGGTGAACACGAGCACCAGGCCCTTCTCCAGGTTCCGCTCCCCCACCCGCTGCTGCTGCACCTCCCGGCGGCGCTGCATGCGGCGCCGGTAGGCCTCCTGGTCCACCTCGGGGGCCAGGTCGCCGCCGGGGCCCAGCTCCTCGGCCTGGCGATCCAGCGCCAGCGCCTCGTCGGGGGCGGCTGGGGTCGTGGGGGCGATCGCCGTCATGGGGAGCGGTGTCCGTTTGGGGCACTCTGGCGGAGCCGCGCCAGGGCCGTGTCGACCGCCTGCTGCTGGTCACGCCGCGTGATCCAGTGGTGATAGGTGCGGGTATGGATCGCCACGGAGTGGCCCATCATCCGCGCGGCCACCGTGTCGGGCAGACCGATGTGGATCGTCCGCACGGCCCAGGCATGGCGCAGGTCGTAGGGGGTGATCGGCAGCCCGTAGCGGCGGAACTGCTCCGCCACCCGCCGGCCCACCTGCTGCAGGGTGGTGCGGCGCAGGTCGGTGCAGACCCGGGGCAGCTCCGCGCCGCCCTCCCCCAGGCCCTCCAGGTCGAACCGCTCCACCCAGTCGGGCTGGAACGGCCACACCTGGTGCTCGCCGGTCTTGCTGGTGGGCAGCACCCGCAGCACCCGGTCGCCCCCCGGCGCCAGGGCGGAGAGGTCGCAGAAGAAGACCTCGTGGTTGCGCAGGCCGTAGGTGGCCATCAGCCCATAGGCCAGACGCCAGCGAGGGTTCGGGATGGCCGCCGCCAGCTCCAGGATGCGGGCATCGCTGGGCAGGCCCCGGAAGCGGGCCACATGCAGGCCGTAGCCGGCGCTGCGCTCGCTCCAGTCAGCCGGCAGCGGCAGCTTCAGGTGGCGGGCCAGGGCCCCCAGGGCGATGCCGCACTGCTGACGGCTGCGGCTGGCCAGGGGGTAGCTCTCCAGCACCCGCTCCAGCAGGGCCAGGTCGACGGCCGCCGGTGGGGTCCCCGACGTGGCGGCCAGCGCCGCCAGACGCCGCAGGTAGGGCCGGTAGGCACCGCTCCAGGTGCTGCGGCTGCCCGCGGGCCGGCGGCGGCGGCGGGGATCGGCGAAGAAGGCGGCCTCGAAACCGACCAGGGCAGCCGGCAGTTCCCCAGCCTCAGGGGGCGCCACCGCCTGAACCACTGCCGGGGCCGGGGCAGGGGCAGGGGCCGGGGCAGGGGCCGCCGCCGCGGGCGGGCGCCGGCGCCAGGGCTCCCAGCTGAAGGTTCCCTGGTCCACCGCCTGCCGCACCCGCTGCAGTTGCTCGAGGCCGGCAGCCACGCCGGCTCCGGTGGCCGGCAACCCCAGGCTGATGCGCTGCACCGGCCGCGCTGCCGTGCCCTTCGGGCAGGGCAGCGGCCCACGCAAACCCAGCCGCTGTTGACGGATCTCCAGGCGCAGGCCGGTGCCCGAGGCCGCCAGACGCCGGTTTTCCTGTCGCACCAGCGCCGCCGGGTCGACATCAGCGGTGGCCCCCGGATCGGAAGCGGCTGGCGGTGGCAGGGCGGCCTGGACGATGGCGCAGCAGGCAGGGACCTGAGCCGGAACCTACCGATGCCATCCCCGGGCCGCCAGGGTCCGGTTCCTTGCCAAGGCGGCGCCCGTCGGCGGTGGGCGGCGTTACGCTCAGCCTTTCTGATCGAAGGCATGGCCAGGGTCGGCGTGCTGCTGCTGAACCTCGGCGGTCCGGAACGGATCGAGGATGTCGGGCCTTTCCTCTACAACCTGTTCTCCGATCCGGAGATCATCCGTCTGCCCACGCCGGCGCTGCAGAAGCCATTGGCCTGGCTGATCAGCACCCTGCGCAGCGGTAAATCAAAGGAGGCCTACCGCTCCATCGGCGGCGGTTCCCCCCTGCGGCGCATCACCGAACAGCAGGCCAGGGAACTGCAGAGCCGCCTGCGACAGGAAGGGGTCGACGCCACCAGCTATGTGGCGATGCGCTACTGGCATCCCTTCACCGAGTCGGCCGTGGGCGACATCAAGGCCGACGGCGTGGAGGAGGTGGTGGTGCTGCCCCTGTACCCGCATTTCTCGATCAGCACCAGCGGCTCCAGCTTCCGGGAACTGCAGCGGCTGCGCCAGGCCGATCCAGCCTTCCGGCGCCTGCCGATCCGCTGCATCCGCAGCTGGTACGACCATCCCGGCTACATCAATGCCATGGCCGGGCTGATCGCCAGGGAGGTCGGCGCCTCCGGCACGCCGGAAACGGCCCACATCTTTTTCAGCGCCCATGGGGTGCCCAAGAGCTACGTGGAGGAGGCGGGCGACCCCTACCAGCAGGAGATCGAGGCCTGTGCCGCGCTGGTGATGCGGCGGCTGGAGGAGTTGCTGGGCCATGCCAACCCCTCCACCCTCGCCTACCAGAGCCGGGTGGGGCCGGTGGAGTGGCTCAAGCCCTACACCGAGGATGCCCTGCGGGAACTGGGAGAGCAGGGTGTCAAGGAGCTGGTGGTGGTGCCGATCAGCTTCGTCAGCGAGCACATCGAGACCCTCGAGGAGATCGACATCGAGTACCGGGAGATCGCCACCGAAGCCGGCATCAGCCACTTCCGTCGGGTGCCGGCCCTCGACACCGATCCCACCTTCATCCAGGGCCTCGCCGATCTGGTGCACGAGGCCATGGCGGGCCCGGAGGTGAACCTCGACATGGCAGCCCAGCTGCCCAAGAAGGTGAAGCTCTACCCCCAGGACAAGTGGGCCTGGGGCTGGAACAACAGTTCCGAGGTCTGGAACGGTCGCCTGGCGATGGTCGGATTTTCCGCTTTTCTGCTGGAATTGCTCACTGGTCAAGGCCCCCTGCATGCGCTCGGACTGCTCTGATCGCCCCCGGCATCCCCGCTTGCGGGGCGGGTCGCTGGTGATCGCGGCGGCCCTGGGCCTGAGCAGCCAGGGCCTGCCCGCCGAAGCCCGCAACGCCAGCCTCTGGGGCCGGGGTGCCTTTCCAGTGGCCAGTTTCGCTGGCTACACCAGCGGTTTCGGCATGCGCTCCCATCCGCTCAGCGGCGACGTCCGGCCCCACTACGGCATCGACATCGCCGCCCCCCTGGGGTCGCCGATCCGCAGCTGGTGGACCGGAACGGTGAGCGAGGTGATCGTCGACGGCGGCTGCGGCAACGGACTGGTGATCCGTTCCGGCAGCTATGAGCACATCTATTGCCACCTCAGCGGCCAGGCGGGCAGTGGCATCTACCGCAGCGGCAACGTCCTGCTGCGGGTGGGCCAGCGGGTGGCCACCGGCCAGGTGATCGCCCACGTCGGCCTGACGGGCAGCACCACCGGCCCGCACCTGCACTGGGGCCTGCGCTACCGGGGTGGCTGGATGGACCCGGCCCGGGTGTTGCGGGCCATGGCCGAGAGCCGCCGCCAGCGCAACCCAATCACCCTGCAGCGACCTAACCTGGGTGTCTTCCGCTGATGGTGTCCAGCCCGTTGCCCGGCGTCTTGCCCCCGGGTGCTTCGGTCTTCCATCCTGACGACCCCGTTCCCCTTCGCCAGTCCCCAGCTGCCGCCGTGACGATCACGCCCCTTCCCCCCGCCACAGCCGCCGCAGGGCGCTCAGCCGCCGCAGGGCAGACAACCGCCCTCTCCTCCCCTGAAGGGGCCCTGGAGTCGTCGGCTCCGATGCGGGTCAGTGGGGGCTACGCCCTGATGGATGCCCTGCACCGCCACGAGGTTCGGCACATCTTCGGCTACCCCGGCGGGGCGATCCTGCCCATCTACGACGAGCTCCACAAGGCCGAAGCGCGAGGCTGGCTGAAGCACATCCTGGTGCGCCACGAGCAGGGCGGCACCCACGCCGCCGATGCCTACGCCCGTGCCACCGGCAAGGTGGGCGTCTGCTTCGGCACCTCCGGGCCCGGCGCCACCAACCTCGTCACCGGCATCGCCACCGCCCAGATGGATTCGGTGCCGATGGTGGTGATCACCGGGCAGGTGCCCCGCGCCGCCATCGGCACCGATGCCTTCCAGGAAACCGACATCTTCGGCATCACCCTGCCGATCGTCAAACACTCCTGGGTGGTGCGCGACCCCGCCGACATCGGCCGCATCGTGGCCGAAGCCTTCCTGATCGCCGCCAGTGGCCGCCCCGGCCCGGTGCTGATCGACGTGCCCAAGGACGTGGGTGCCGAGGAGTTCGATTACACCCCGGTGGCCCCGGGATCGGCGGTCCCCTCCGGCTTCAAGCGCCCCCCGGCCCCCAGGCCTGAAGCCATCGAGGCGGCCCTGGCCCTGATCCGCCAGGCCCGCCGACCCCTCCTGTACGTGGGGGGCGGCGCCATCGCGTCCGACGCCCATGGCGAAGTGCATCAGCTGGCGGAACGGTTCCGCCTGCCCGTCACCACCACCTTGATGGGCAAGGGGGCCTTCGACGAGAACCATCCCCTGGCGGTGGGCATGCTGGGCATGCACGGCACCGCCTACGCCAATTTCGCCGTCACCGAATGCGATCTGCTGATCGCCGTCGGTGCCCGCTTCGATGACCGGGTCACCGGCCGCCTGGACAGCTTCGCCCCCCGGGCCCAGGTGATCCACATCGACATCGATGCGGCCGAAGTCGGCAAGAACAGGGTGCCCGAGGTGCCGGTCGTCTCCGATGTCCGACTGGCCCTCGAGGCCCTGCTGCAGGCCTCCGTCGGCGAAAGCTCCAACCGCCGCACCGATGCCTGGCTGGAGCGCATCGACACCTGGAAACACCACTACCCCCTGGTGATCCCCCAGCCCACCGGCGAGATCGCCCCCCAGGAGGTGGTCATTGCCCTGCGGGAACTGGCCCCCGAGGCGTTCTTCACCACCGATGTGGGCCAGCACCAGATGTGGGCAGCCCAGTTCCTTCGCAACGGACCCCGCCGCTGGATCAGCAGCGCCGGCCTGGGCACCATGGGCTTCGGCATGCCCGCCGCCATGGGCGTCCAGACCGCCTTCCCCGACGAGCGGGTGATCTGCGTGGCCGGGGACGCCAGCATCCTGATGAACATCCAGGAGCTGGGCACCCTCAGCCAGTACCAGCTGCCGGTGAAGGTGGTGGTGCTCAACAACGGCTGGCAGGGCATGGTGCGCCAGTGGCAGGAAAGCTTCTACGAGGAGCGCTACTCCAGTTCCGAGATGACCGGCGGCATGCCGGACTTCCCCGCCCTTGCCGAGGCCTTCGGGGTCAAGGGCATCGGCATCACCGACCGGGCCCAGCTGCACGCCGGCCTTGCCGAGGCCCTGGCCCACCCCGGCCCGGTGTTCGTTGACGTGCGCGTGCGACGCAACGAGAACTGCTACCCGATGGTGCCCCCGGGAGCCAGCAACGCCCAGATGGTGGGACTGCCCAGCCATCCCGAACTCGCCATCGACACGATCCGCCAATGCAATGCCTGCGGCAGCACCACCGCCAGCGCCCACCTCTTCTGTCCCAGTTGCGGCGCCAAACTCTGAGCCTGCTCGGGATCCTGCTGGCATTGCAGATCGCCTGGCCCGGCGCGGCGGTGGCGGCGGAGGTGTTCCAGGTGCGCAGCGGCACGTTGCTGCAGGTGGGGGATGGAAACCGCAGCTATGCCGTCGAGCTTGCCTGCATGGAGCTGGTGGCGGAGCAGGAGCAGCAGGCGACCGCCTGGCTGCGGCAAGCCCTGCCCCGCCGCACCAAGGTGAATCTGCGCCCCATGGGCCAGCGGGATGGCACGCTGCTGGCCCAGGTGAGCCTGCTCTCCAGCGGCGCTGATATCGCCACCGGCCTGATCGAGGCCGGCCTGGCCCAGGCGGAGGCCTGCCCATGAGCCTCAACCGCACCGCCAAGGGCATCGTGCTGGTGCCCACCCTGCTGCTTGGCGGGGCCTTCCTGGCCGCCGGCACCTGGATGGAAGGCCCGGCCGCCGCCAACCGCGGCCTGGCGCTCACCCTGGGGGGAATCCTGATGGGAGCGGGACTGCTGGCCCAGCTGCTGCCCGAACCCGGTCCGCCCCCCTCCGACCCCTGAGTCCAGGGGTGTTTGGCGGCCTGCCGGACCCCATGCGAGAACATCACAGCCTGCGGCCGGAAGGGGGTCGCGGCTCCAGAGTTGGGGCAGTCAGGGCGAAGGGGATGGGCAACTCCGATCAGCTCGTTGTGCCCCTGGCACAGGTCGGCCTGGACTCCATCGCCGAGGTGGGCGGCAAGAACGCCTCCCTCGGGGAGATGATCCAGCAACTGGGGCCTGCGGGGGTCCAGGTGCCGGGGGGCTTCGCCACCACGGCCGCCGCCTACCGCCTGTTCATCACCGCCAACGGGCTCAGGCCCGCCCTTGCCGCCCTGCTCGACGGCCTCGACACCA
Organism: Synechococcus sp. UW140; assembly: GCA_943372935.1. Taxonomy (GTDB): domain Bacteria; phylum Cyanobacteriota; class Cyanobacteriia; order PCC-6307; family Cyanobiaceae; genus Cyanobium. The sequence goes on along the minus strand of CALSAP010000007.1, from coordinate 47,802 downwards.
ACGACCTGGCGGCCCTGCAAGCGGCTGGCCAGGGGGCCCGGGCGCTGCTGGGTGGAGCGGACCTGCCGCCGCCCCTGGCGGAGGCGATCGTGGCGGCCTACCGGGATCTGGCCGCCGCGATGGCCGCCAGCGGCGTGCCGGCGGCCGTGGCGGTGCGCTCCAGTGCCACGGCCGAGGATCTGCCGGAGGCCAGCTTCGCCGGGCAGCAGGAGACCTACCTGCACGTCGAGGGAGAAACGGCGCTGCTGGCGGCCTGCCGGCGGTGCTACGCCTCCTTGTTCACCGATCGGGCCATCGCCTACCGGCAGCAGCACGGCTTCGATCACCTGGAGGTGGCCCTCTCGATCGGGGTGCAGCGCATGGTGCGCTCCGACCTGGCCAGCTCCGGGGTGATGTTCAGCATCGACACCGAAACCGGCTTCCGCGACGCCGTGCTGCTGACCGCCGCCTACGGGCTGGGAGAAAACGTGGTGCAGGGGGCCGTGAACCCCGATGAGTGGCTGATCTTCAAGCCTACCCTGGAGCAGGGCTTCGCCCCGATCCTCAGCCGGCGACTGGGCAGCAAGGCCCTGCGCATGGTCTACGCCGACCCCTCAGGTGGTGATGGCCAGGCGGTCCGCAACGAGGCGGTGTCCCCGGAGGACAGCGGTCGCTTCGCCCTCAGCGACGGCGAGGCGCTCACCCTGGCGCGCTGGGCCTGCGTGATCGAACGCCACTACGGCGAACGCCGGGGGGTGCCCACACCGATGGACATCGAATGGGCCAAGGACGGCCTCAGCGGCCAGCTGTTCATCCTCCAGGCCCGGCCGGAAACGGTGGAGTCCCGCCGGGGCGGGGCGGTGCTGCGCAGCTGGCACCTGGAGCCGCACCAGGCCGAGGAGATCACCAGCGGCCGGGCCATCGGCGCCTCGGTGAGCGGCGGACGGGCCCGGGTGATCAGCGATCCCGGCGAGATCGCCCGGTTCATGGACGGCGACCTGCTGGTCACCCGCCGCACCGACCCCGACTGGGAGCCGATCCTGCGCAAGGCCAGCGGTGTGGTCACCGACCAGGGCGGCCGCACCTGCCACGCGGCGATCGTCGCCCGCGAGATGGGCCTGACGGCGATCGTCGGCACCGGCGACGGCACCAGCCGCATCAGCGACGGCGACACCATCACCCTCAGCTGCTGCGAGGGGGATGTGGGCCACGTGTACTGGGGCGCCCTGCCCTTCCGGGTCGAGGAGCAGGCCATCGGCGACCTGCCCACCACCCGCACCCGGATCCTGATCAACGTGGGCAACCCCGAGGAGGCCTTCAACCTGGCCTCGATCCCCTGCGACGGGGTGGGGCTGGCCCGGCTAGAGTTCATCATCGCCAACCACATCCGGGTGCACCCGATGGCGTTGCTGCAGCCCGAGCGGGTGACGGCGGCGGCGGATCGGGCCGCCATCGCCGAGCTGGTCGCGGGGTACGACACCCCAGCCGAGTACTACGTCGACCTGCTGAGCCAGGGCATGGCCCGGATCGCCGCCGCCTTCCATCCCCGGCCGGTGATCCTGCGCTTCTCCGACTTCAAGAGCAACGAGTACGCCCGCCTGCTGGGGGGGGCGGCCTTCGAGCCGGCGGAGGAGAACCCGATGATCGGCTGGCGGGGGGCGTCCCGCTATTACGCGCCGGCCTTCCGCGCCGCCTTCGCGCTGGAATGCCAGGCCCTGCGCCGGGTGCGGGAGTCGATGGGGCTACGCAACGTGATCCCGATGATCCCCTTCTGCCGCACCCCCGAAGAGGGGGACCGGGTGCTGGCGGTGATGGCTGGCGAGGGGCTGGTGCGGGGCAAGGACGGTCTGGAGGTGTACGTGATGTGCGAGCTGCCCAGCAACGTCATCGGTGCTGAAGCCTTCGCCGAGCGCTTCGATGGCTTTTCGATCGGCTCCAACGACCTCACCCAGCTCACCCTGGGCCTCGACCGGGACTCCGCCCTGGTGGCGGACCTGTTCGACGAGCGACATGCCACGGTCAAGGAGATGATCCGCCTGGCGATCCGCACCGCACGGCGCTGCGGCCGCAAGATCGGCATCTGCGGCCAGGCCCCCAGCGACTACCCCGATTTCGCCCGGTTCCTGGTGGAGGAAGGGATCGACTCGATCAGCCTCAACCCCGATGCAGTGGTGCCCACACGCATCGCCATCGCCGCCATGGAGTCCGAACTGGGCACCGCCACCTCAGCAGGACGCCTCGCCCCAGCACCCCACGGCTGAGGTCTCCGGCCGGCCGGCGGGGTGGAACCAGAGGCGCCAGAGCAGCAGGGCGTGGGCACTGCAACGCACCAGGCAGAGCGCCGCCAGACCCATGCAGAGGGGACAGTGAGCCAGACCCATCAGAAACCCCGGCCCCAACCTCAATCGGCTTCCACCATGGCACCTCCTGCGGCGCCGTGCCCTAGAACGCCACCAGACCCCTGCCTGCGCCGGCCGTGCTGCGCCTCAGCGAGCTGAAACTGCCGCTTGATCACAGCGCCGCCGATCTGGAGGCGGCCATCACCCAGAGGCTGCGGCTGGCGCCGGGTGAACTGCGCCGCCACCAGTTGGTGAAACGCAGCGTCGATGCCCGGCGGCGGGGGGCGATCTCCCTGGTGTACTGCCTCGACCTCGAGCTCGAGGGGGGCGCCAGGCGCCGCCTGCTGCGCCGCTTCGCCGGCGACCCCCACCTGCGTCCCACCCCGGACAGCCGCTACCGGCCCGTGGCCAGGGCCGATGGGACGAACAAGGCGTTGCGGCCGGTGGTGGTGGGCGCCGGCCCCTGCGGCTACTTCGCCGCCCTGCTGCTGGCCCAGATGGGTTGGCGGCCCCTGTTGCTGGAGCGCGGCAAGGTGGTGAAGGAGCGCACGGCGGACACCTTCGGCTTCTGGCAGGGCCGTCGCCGCTTCGATCCCGGCTCCAACGCCCAGTTCGGAGAGGGAGGGGCAGGCACCTTCTCCGACGGCAAGCTCTACAGCCAGGTGAGTGAAGAGCCGGCCTACATCCGCAAGGTGCTCGAAGAGCTGGTGGCCGCAGGGGCCGACCCCGACATCCTCACCCTGCACCACCCCCACATCGGCACCTTCAAGCTGGCCACGGTGGTGCGGGGGCTGCGGGCCCGGATCGAGGCCCTGGGCGGCGAGGTCCGCTTCGGCCAGCACGTGGTCGAGCTGCTGTTGGAGGACGGGGCCGACCGGCTCCTTGCCGGTGTGCGCCTGGCCGACGGCACGGCCATCGCCACCCGGCATCTGGTGCTGGCGCCGGGCCACAGCGCCCGCGACACCTTCCAGATGCTGCATGGCCTGGGCGTGGCCATGGAGCCGAAAGCGTTTGCGGTCGGAGTGCGGATCGAGCATCCCCAGGTCCTGGTCGACCGGGCCCGCTGGGGGGAAGCCGCCGGCCATCCGCGGCTCGGCCCGGCCGAGTACAAGCTGGTGCACCACTGCAATGGCGAAGCCAGCGCCGGCCGCAGCGTCTACAGCTTCTGCATGTGTCCCGGCGGTCTGGTGGTGGGGGCCACCTCGGAGGAGGGCTGCGTCGTCACCAACGGCATGAGCCAGCACTCCCGCCGGGAACGCAATGCCAACAGCGGCCTGGTGGTGCCCGTGAGCCAGGAGGATCTGGCGCCCTACGGCCTGCCGGGGGCGGAGGCCCTGGCCGGAATGGCCTTCCAGCGCCACTGGGAGCAGCAGGCCTTCCGCGTCGGCGGTGGCGACTACCGGGCGCCGGCCCAGTGGCTGGGGGATTTCCTGGCCGGTCGCGCCAGCCAGGACACGCCTCCGGGAGCGGTGGAGGGGTCGTACCGACCCGGCCTGCGCTTCGGCAGCCTCGATGGCTGTCTGCCGGACTATGTGCTCGAGGCGATCCGGGAGGCGCTGCCGGTCTTCGCCCGCCGCATCCCGGGCTATGCGATGGAGGGCGCCCTGCTCACCGGCGTCGAGACGCGCACCTCCTCGCCGCTGCGGCTGCAGCGTCACCCGACGCGGCTCGAAAGCCTCAACACCCCGGGGCTCTTCCCTGCGGGGGAAGGGGGGGGGCATGCGGGCGGCATCCTTTCGGCCGCGATCGATGGCATCAAGGTGGCCGAAGCCGTGGCCCTCAGCCTCTGCGCGCCGGCGCTCCCTGGGACACCACCCCACTCCACTGCACGGCCTTGACCCGATCACGGCGCCAGGAATGGAACAGCTGCGGGTCGGCCGTCGTGCACAGCGGACACAGGGCGATCCTCTCCGGCGCCAGGCCCAGCCGCTGCAGCTGCAACGCCGTGGCCCGGCGGATGTCCAGCCGATCCTTGCCGGGGTCCGGATCCAGCAGCAGGGCACCGCAACGTTCGAGATCCGCCAGGACGCCATCCGGCGCCGGGACGGGGGCGCCGGGCTCCTCCAGGGCGGCCGCCACCTGCAGGGTGACGGCGCGCTCCACCTGGTAGCGGACGCCATCCACGGCTGGCCCGAGCGCCACCAGCAGCTGGTCACGGCTGGCGCCGTCCGCCACCAGCGCTTCGATGGCCGCCGGCACGATCCGTGCCGCCACGCCACGCCAGCCGGCATGACAGGCCGCCACCCGGCCACCGGCGGGGTCGACGATCAGCACCGGGGTGCAGTCGGCGCCGCACACCCAGAGGCTCTGGCCGCCGCCATCGCTGCGCAGTCCATCGGCCTCCGGCCAGGGGGCCCCCTCGGCCTCCCCGGCGGCGAGCACCCTGCCGCCATGCACCTGGCGGGTGCGGTGCACGCTCACACCGGCACTGATCTCCCCGGCCAGCTCCTCCGGTTCGCGGCCCTGCCACTGGCGGGTGAAGAAGCCGTGCTCAAAACCGGCCAGCAGGTCGCACTGGAGGTAATGGCCGCCGTAGGTGCCCACCCAGGTCCAGCCGGGCAGGTCGTTGAAGCCCGCATCGGGCCGCTCAAAGGGGGGCTCGAGCGCCTCAGCCATCCGGCAGGTCCCGCAGCAGCCAGAAACCCTCGAGACTTGGCGTCTCCTCACTGGCCTGGATGGCGATGAACTGCAGACCACCGGCCCGCTCCCGGGCCTCCGCCAGCGCCGTACTGGCCAGCCGCGCTTCCTCCTCCGGCAGGCGGGCCAGGATCCAGCGGTCCTCCAGCCCGGCCTCCAGCACCAGCTGACCGGCGCAGACCTCCAGCCGCGCCGGCTCCAGCCCGGACAGCCAGCCGGCGATGGCCAGGGCCCGCCGGCGGCTGAACAGCCGGATCCCCGGTACAGGGGTGGCGGGATCCAGGCCCTCGGGCAGGGCCACCAGGCCGGGGAAGGCGATCTCCCAGCCGCCGGCTTCGGCCAGGGTGGCGGCGCTGAGGGTGGCCCAGCTCCAGGTGTCGCCCCGGGCCGCCTCCGGCAAGGGCAGCGCCACCGGCGCGATCGGCTGCGGCGGCGGGGCCAGGGGACCGGCCATGTAGCCCGGCTCCTGGGGATAGACGGTCGCCTCCCGCTCCCGCAGCCATTCCACCAGGCCGTAACAGCGACGGCTCGGCACCAGCTCCAGACCAAGCCCTTCAGCGGCCCGCTGCACCATGGCGCGCATCGAGCCGCGCCAGCAGCGCAGCCGCCTCGGTGGGCCGTGGCCCTGGGCGGCGGCGTCCTTGATGGCGGTTTCGATCGCGCCGCGCAACCACTGGGAATTGACGCTGGCGGCCGGACAGGCCATCGACCAACGGAAGGGTTCCGGCGCCGGCTGCAGCCCTGCCGTGGTGCAGATCAGCAGTTCCCAGCGCTTCTTGCCATCGAGCTCCAGGATCGGCCTGGAGTAATAGTCGAGTTCCCAGTCAGGACCAGGCGCCTGCAACGCTCCGCTCATCCTGCGTCCTGTTCCTGCTGGCGCAGCAGCGAACGGGCCCGGTGGGCCCGGTCCTCAGCCTCGGCCATCACCGTCTCCTTGGCGATCAGCAGCTCGCCGGCCGGACCTTCCAGCAGGGCCGTGTTGAGGGCGATGCGGCCCCGGGCGGGATCAATGGCGGTGATCAGGGCCTTGATGGGTTCTCCCTGCTGGAAGGCCTCGCGCAGGTCGCGCAGGACGCCGCCGGTGATGCAGGAGTGGTGCAGCAGGCCGCTGACGCCGCCCAGATCGACGAAGTAGCCGTAGGGCTTGACCGAGGCCACATGGCCTTCCACCAGCTGGCCCACCTCCAGGGTGGCGAAGCGGGCAGCGGTGGCGGCACGCTTCTCGGAGAGCACCAGCTTGCGGGTCTCGGCATTGACCTCCAGGAAGGCGACCCCCAGGGTCTGGCCGACGAGGGCCTCATGGTTCTCGCCGTCGTTCAGCTGGGAGCGGGGGATGAAACCGCGCAGCCCCTCCAGATCGCAGGTGACGCCACCGCGGTTGAAGCCGCTCACCTTGACCTGCACCACCTTGCCCTCCTTCTCCAGCTGGCGCACCTTCTCCCAGCTGTGGCGCAGGGCGAGGGCGCGGGCGCTGATGGTCACCATGCCATCGGCGTTCTGCTCGCGGGTGACGAGCACCTCGATCGGCAAGCCCTTGGGGAAGCGCTCCTTGAGGTTGGTGATCACCCCCAGGCCGCACTCGCTCTTGGGCATGAAGCCGGGGGCCTTGCCGCCGATGTCGACGTAGACACCGTCGCTTTCCATGCCGATCACCACCCCCTGGACCACCTCTCCGGTGGTGCCGACCGGAGCGTTCTCATCGAGGGCCGCGAGGAAGGCCTCCTCATCGAAATCGAAGTCATCCACGGTGCGGGCCTGGCGGGACGTCGCCGCCGGCGCGACGTCGGCGGCAGCACGGCTGGCCGCCGGTGCCGAACCGCCGCGACGATCGGACGCCGGGCCGAGCAGGTCGGCCATGGTGAGGCCTTCGAGGCCATCCATGCTGAAGCGTTCCTCATCCGGGGGGGGGGACGATGGCGGGCGCACCGGCGCGGCGGCCGGGCTCGACGCGGCAGGAGCAGGGGAGGCTTCGGCCACCACCTCCTCCTCCTTCTTGATCATCAACACCTGGGGGGGTTTGCGCAGCGGCGCCGGGGCCGACCCGGAAGGCCTCGCCGGCGGCATCGGGCGCTGGGCGGGGTTCCTGGGCTGACGCGGCGCGGGGTTGCCGGTTCCTGCCATGGAGGTCCTCAGCGAAGCACGGGGCTCCACACTGTACGAATCACCCGTTGAGGCCCGTCCTCCCTCCGCCGATGCCCCCCAGCACCGAGCGCCGCCTCGCCAGTCTCAGCTGGACAGCGGTGCGTGACCAGGCCGCCCGACGGGGCAGCACGGTGGTGTGGCCGTTCGGAGCCATCGAGCAGCACGGGCCCCTGCTGCCCCTGGGCACCGATGGCCTGTTCGCCGAACGGGTGGCTGAAACGGTGCTGGAGCGGCTCGACCCCGACCTGCCGATCTGGCGGCTGCCGCTGCAGAGCATCGGCTTTTCACCGGAGCACCTGGGCTTCCCTGGAACCCTGAGCCTCCCGGCCGATCTGGTGATTGAGCTGGTGCGCAGCGTGGGCAAGGGGATCGCCGCGGCGGGCTTCCAGCGGTTGGTGCTGTTCAATGCCCACGGCGGCCAGATCGGCCTGCTGGAGGCGGCGGCGCGGGAACTGCGGGTGATGGAACCCGGTCTGGCGGTCCTGCCCTGCTTCCTCTGGCGTGGCGCCGATGGCCTGGCGGAACTGATTCCCGAACCGGAACGCAGCACGGGGCTCCACGCCGGCCTGGCGGAGACCAGCCTGATGCTGTTTCTGGAGCCGGCCACCGTCGGGCCCGTGCCCGCCGCCGACGGACTGGCCGCCTCGCCAGCACCGCCCACCGGCTGGAGCCTGGAGGGGGCCTGCCCCTGTGCCTGGCTCACGCAGGAACAGAGCTCCAGTGGCGTCATCGGTGATCCCAGCGATGCCAGCGACGACCTCGGCCGCAAACTCTTTCTGCGCCTGGTGGGCAGCTGGGAGCGTCGCCTCGACGCGCTGGTGCGCAGCGACTGGCCACCGACTTCCGGCAGAGCATGACTAGAGTCGTCTGATTGCCTGAGCCTGTGGTTCCCATGCCCACCCTCGAAACCACCACGACCGTTGATTCCGCGCTGGGCGCGCTCGAGGGGAGCGAACTTCCCGACTTCACCACCGCCACCTACAAGGACGCCTACAGCCGCATCAACGCGATCGTGATCGAAGGCGAGCAGGAGGCCCATGACAACTACATCTCACTGGGGACGCTGCTTCCCGACCAGGCCGAGGAGTTGACCCGTCTGGCCCGCATGGAGCTGAAGCACATGAAAGGCTTCACCGCCTGCGCCAACAACCTGGGCGTCACCGCCGACATGCCCTTCGCCCAGGAGTTCTTCTCCCCCCTGCGCAACAACTTCCAGGCGGCCCTCAAGGACGGCAAGGTGGTCACCTGCCTGCTGATCCAGGCCCTGCTGATCGAAGCTTTCGCCATCTCGGCCTATCACATTTATATCCCTGTGGCCGATCCTTTCGCCCGCAAGATCACCGAGGGGGTCGTCAAGGATGAGTACACCCACCTCAACTACGGCCAGGAGTGGCTCAAGGCCCACCTGGAGGAGTCCCGCGCCGAGCTGGAGCAGGCCAACCGCGACAACCTTCCCCATGTGCGTCGGATGCTCGATCGGGTCGCCGCCGATGCCGCCGTCCTGCACATGGAGAAAGAAGACCTGATCGAGGATTTCCTGATCGCCTACCAGGACGCCCTCACGGACATCGGCTTCACCCCTCGGGAGATTGCCCGCATGGCTGCCGCGGCCCTGGTGGGCTGAGCCAACGGCTCAAGCTCAGCGGGAGAGGATGTAGCGTCGGCGACATCCGGCCCCATTAGAGCCGCCGCATTCCTGTTTCTGCATGTTCGGCCTCATCGGTCATTCCACCAGCTTCGAGTCGGCGCGCAACCTGGCGCGAAGCCTCGGTTTTGAAGAGTACGCCGATGGGGATCTGGACATGTGGTGCAGCGCTCCGCCCCAGTTGGTGGAAAGGATCAGCGTCACCAGCCCCACGGGCAAGCGCATTGAAGGGGCCTACATCGATTCGGTGTTTGTGCCCGAGATGCTGAGCCGCTTCAAGACGGCGAAACGCAAGGTGCTGAATGCCATGGAGCTGGCCCAGAAAAACGGCATCGACATCACCGCCCTGGGTGGCTTCACATCGATCATTTTCGAGGACTTCAAGCTGCTCAGGGAGCAGCAGGTGCGTGCCACCACTCTGGACTGGAAGCGCTTCACCACGGGCAACACCCACACCGCCTGGGTGATCTGCCGCCAGGTGGAGGAGAACGCCCCACCCCTGGGCATCGACCTGCGGCGGGCGAAGGTGGCCGTGGTGGGCGCCACCGGTGACATCGGCAGTGCCGTCTGCCGTTGGCTCTCCCAACGGACCGGCGTCCAGGAACTGCTGCTGGTGGCCCGCCGGCCCCAGCCGCTGGCCGATCTCCAGCAGGAACTGGGCGGTGGCCGCATCCTTGCCTTGGAAGAGGCCCTGGACGAGGCGGATGTGGTGGTGTGGGTCGCCAGCCTGGCCCAGGCCAGCAGCCTCGATCCCAGCCGCCTGCGCCGCCCCTGCCTGATGATCGATGGCGGCTACCCCAAGAATCTGGACACCAAGGCCACCGGCGATGGCATCCACGTGTTGAAGGGGGGCATCGTCGCCTTCGGCTCCGACATCGGTTGGCAGATGATGGAGGCGGCGGACATGGCCAACCCCCAGCGTGAGATGTTCGCCTGCTTCGCCGAAGCGATGCTGCTGGAGTTCGAAGGCCTGCACACCAACTTCAGCTGGGGCCGCAACAACATCACCCTGGAGAAGATGGATCTGATCGGCACCGCCTCACTTCGCCACGGTTTCCAGGCCCTGAGCCTGGAAACCCCAGCACCGGTCCCCAGCCTCTCCTCGACCTGATTTCCTCTCCACCTGATCCGTCCCCTGCTCCTCCAACCATGGCCCGCCGCGTCCTGCTGGACTTCGAGAAACCACTGGTGGAGCTGGAGGAGCAGATCGAGCAGATCCGCCAGCTGGCCCGCGATTCCGAAGTCGATGTGAGCCAGCAGCTGCTGCAGCTGGAAACCCTCGCCACCCGGCGCCGCGAGGAGATCTTCAGCTCCCTCTCCCCGGCCCAGAAGATCCAGGTGGCCCGCCACCCCCAGCGGCCCAGCACCCTTGATTACATCCAGGTCATCACCGACGAGTGGATCGAGCTGCACGGCGACCGCCGCGGCAATGACGACCGCGCCCTGGTGGGCGGTGTGGGACGCATCGGCAACCAGGCTGTGGTGCTGCTCGGCCACCAGAAGGGCCGGGACATGAAGGAGAACGTGGCCCGCAACTTCGGCATGGCCTCACCCGGTGGCTACCGCAAGGCGATGCGGCTGATGGACCACGCCGACCGCTTCCGTCTGCCGATCCTCAGCTTCATCGACACCCCCGGTGCCTACGCCGGGGTCAAGGCTGAGGAAGAGGGCCAGGGCGAGGCGATCGCCGTGAACCTGCGCGAGATGTTCCGGCTGAGGGTGCCCATCATCGCCGTGGTGATCGGGGAAGGGGGCTCCGGCGGCGCCCTCGGCATCGGCGTGGCCGACCGCCTGCTGATGTTCGAGCACAGCGTCTATACCGTGGCCAGCCCCGAAGCCTGCGCTTCGATCCTCTGGCGCGATGCGGCCAAAGCACCCGCCGCCGCCGAGGCCCTGCGCATCACCGGTGCCGACCTGCTGCAGCTGGGGCTGGTGGATGCCCTGCTGAAGGAACCCTCCGGGGGCAACCACTGGGCGCCGATGCAGGCCGCCGAGACGCTGCGCGCAGCCCTCCTGGGACAGCTCGCCGAGCTGCAGACCTGCAGCGAATCCACCCTGCTGGAGGCCCGTTACGCCAAGTTCCGGCGCATGGGCCAGGTTCTGGAGGGGGCGGCGACGGATCCCGCCTTCGCGCCGTAGGGTTGATCCACTGCCTGCCTGCCCGTTGCCCGCTGCCCTGATCACCGGTGCCTCCCGCGGCATCGGCGCTGCCGCCGCCCGCCGCTTTGCCGCCGAGGGCTACGACCTCCTGATGGTGGCCCGAGGCCGTGCCGATCTCGATCAGCTCGCTGAGGATCTGCGGGGGACGAGCCGGCGCGTCGAAACCCTGGCCCTTGACCTGACCCAGGTGGAGGCCATCCCCGGGGCGATGGCCGAGCTGCTCGGGCGAGGGCTGCAGCCTTCGGTCGTGATCAACAACGCCGGTGCCGCCTGGACAGGTCCGTTGGCGGCCATGCCCATTGAGCGCTGGCAGTGGCTCCTGCAGCTCAACCTCACCAGTGTCTTCCAGGTCTGCCAGGCGGTGCTGCCCGGCCTGCGCCAGGCCGGTGGCGGTCGGATCATCAACGTCAGCAGCCATGCCGCCCGTCATGCCTTCCCGGACTGGGGGGCCTACTGCGTCAGCAAGGCCGCCCTGGCGTCCTTCAGCCGCTGCCTTGAGGCGGAGGAACGGGCCGCCGGCATCGCGGTGAGCACCCTCACCCTGGGGGCGGTGAATACACCTCTCTGGGACAGTGAAACCGTCCACAGTTCCTTCGACCGACGTGCCATGCTTTCAGCAGAGCAGGCGGCTGAATCCCTGCTCTACCTTGCGCGGCAACCCAACAGCCAGACGGTTGAGGACCTCACCCTGATGCCAGCCGCCGGAGCCTTCTAATCCCCCCTATGACATCCACCCTTCCCAGCGGCCTCAGCGCCCGTCAGGCCGCTCCCGTCACGACTCCCATTCCTGTCAGCCTGCGGATCCGCGAGCGACTGCAGAAGGAAGGTGTGCCGTTTCTGGCCAACGACAACATTTCCGAGCACCTGCGCGAGGGAGAGCTCGACCAGCTGGAGATCGAAGTGGCCGGCAAGGTGCGCGAACTGCTGCGCAGCCTGGTGATCGATATCGATAACGACCACAACACCGAGGAGACGGCCGAACGGGTGGCCAAGATGTATCTCCATGAGGTGTTCAAGGGTCGCTACCACGAGCAACCCAAGATCGCCAGCTTCCCCAACGTGAAGCAACTCGATGAGATCTACACAGTGGGGCCCATCTCCATCCGCTCTGCCTGTTCCCACCATCTGGTACCGATCCTTGGCAACTGCTGGATCGGGATCAAGCCCGGTGAACGGGTGATCGGTCTGTCGAAGTTCTCCCGGGTGGCCGACTGGGTGTTCTCACGGCCCCACATCCAGGAGGAGGCCGTGATCATCCTCGCCGATGAGATCGAACGCCTCTGTGAGCCCCTCGGCCTGGCGATCCTTGTCAAAGCCCAGCACTACTGCATGAAATGGCGCGGGGTGAAGGAACCCCAGACCAGCATGGTGAACTCCGTCGTGCGCGGTGATTTCCGCCACGACCCCAGCCTCAAGCAGGAGTTCTTCGAACTCGTGCGTCAGCAGGAGTCGATGCTCGGTAACTGAGCCCCTGGCCGGCGCCTAGGTTCCCGGACGGCCCATGATCGGCCCCACCACCTGGGACACGCTGCGCTGGCTGCCGGACGCGGTCGGAACGGCCACCACCACCATCACCTGGTAGGCCACGTCCGCCGGCGTCAGGGCGTAGGTGGGGCCGCTGGCCCCCTCAATGAGCTGCCAGTTGCGACGGCCGGGGGCCAGGCGGTACCAATGGAACGCACTGGGCGGAAGGGCCGTCAGCAGATCTGCTGTGGCCGTGGCCTGCAGCAGGGCCCCCTGACGGGCTTCCCCCTGCAACAGCAGCTGGTTCAGCCCAGCGATCCGCTGCTCCACCGCCCCTTCGATCTGCTGGTCGCCGGCGATCTCCTGGCGCAGCATCTGGATCTGCTGCTGGGGGTCGGCCGTGATCCCCGGCACACACTGCAATGTCCCCTGCACCAGCTGGCAGCCCACCAGGTCCTGGGCCTTGAAGCCGGCACTTGGCCCGATCACGAGCAGCAGGCCCAGGGGCAGGGCGGCACGAACGCTGAGGGCGCGACGAAGGAAGGACAAAAGGGGCTCAGGGGGTCGGATTGCTCCGATCCTGCACCCGGCAGCGCCAAACGCCAATCAACCGCTGGGGGATCCACGCACCGCCGCCAGCAGGGCCGCGACCCGGGCCAGGTTCTTGACGCCGGGGCAATCCTCGAGGGCACTGGAGGCATCCAGACCATTGGGCTGCAGGCGGTCCAGCAGCTCGGCCACTGTCTCGGGGCCGACGCCACCGGCCAGCCACCAGGGCGAGGCCGGGCGGAAACCTTCCAGCCAGTCGGTGGGGATCCGGTGCCCGGTGCCCCCCAGCTGGCCGGGTTGCCAGGCATCGAGCAACAGGGCTTCGACCACCCCGGCATAGGCGGCCGCCGACTTCAGGTCCTCGGGGGAGCGCACCCGCAGGGCCTTCCAGAGCCGCACATCCAACCGCTGGACCAGCTCGCGGCAGCGCTCCACGCTTTCACTGCCATGCAGCTGGACCACCGCATGCCCGTGGCCCGCGCCCAGCTCCTCCAGCTGGTCGTCGCTGGGATCGGCCACCACCAGCACACCGAAGCAGTCGCCACCGCCGGCGGCCATGGCCGCGAACAGCTCGGGCCGTTGCGCCGCTGGAACGAAGCGGGGCGAGCTGGGAACGGCGATGACCCCGATCGCATCCACCCCCATCGCAGCGATGGCGGTGGCCTGGGCCGGCTCCCTGAGCCCACAGACCTTCAGCAGCGGAGAGGAAACCAGAACCAGGTCGGCCGGGCTGCCTTTCTAGGATGGGCGCGATCTCTCCGGCCATGGCCGGATCACTGCCCGGACGGTGCCCGTGGGTGAAGGCTGGCAATTGCTGACGATCCGCGGCATTCCCCTGCGCATCCACCCGAGCTGGTTCGTGATCCTGCTGCTGGCCACCCTGGGATTCCAGCAGCAGTACGCCCTCAGCCTCCGCGGCCAGCTCTCTCCGGCGGCGCTCTGGGCCGTGGCCCTGGTCACCTCCCTGGCCCTGTTCGTTTCCGTGCTGCTGCACGAACTGGGCCACTCCCTGGTGGCCCTGAGGCAGGGGGTGAAGGTGAAATCGATCACCCTCTTCCTGCTGGGGGGGGTGGCCAGTGTGGAGCGGGAATGCTCCACCGCCCGCGGTGCCCTGATGGTGGCGGCGGCAGGACCGGCGGTGAGCCTGGTGCTGGGCATCGGCCTGCTGGCCTCCACCCATGCCGCCAGCCACCTCACCCCGGTGCTGGGCCAGGTGGTGGAACGGCTCGGCGCCCTCAACCTGATCCTGGGGCTGTTCAACCTGCTGCCCGGCCTGCCCCTGGACGGGGGTCTGATCGTCAAGGCCCTGGTCTGGGAGTTTTCCGGCAGCCAGCGGCGGGGTGTGGAGGTTGCCAACGCCTGCGGCCGGTTCCTCTCGCTGTTCGCCGTTGGGATGGGCACGGTGCTGCTGCTGCGGGGTGGCGGCATCGGCGGGGCCTGGCTGATCCTGCTGGGCTGGTTCGGCCTGGGGGCGGCCCGCAACCAGAAGCAGATGCTGGTCGTCCAGCAGGCCCTCAAGGATCTCAAGGTCAGGGATGTGGCCCAGCGCCGCTTCCGGGTGCTGGAGGCCGGCACCAGCCTGCGGGAGCTGAGCCGGATTCGCCTCGGCACCGCCCCACCGATCACGGAGGCCGGCGAGGGTGCCGCACCGGCCGGCAAGGACGCCAACGGCCCAGCGGAGTGGCTGCTTGTCTGCGACCGGGGCCGCTGGCAGGGGGTCATCGACGACGCCCCCCTCCAGGCCCTGCCGGTGCAGACCTGGGACAGGGAACGGGTGGGCGACCATCTCCAGCCCCTCTCCAGCCTGCCCTCGATCCCCGAATCGGCCCCGCTCTGGCAGGCCGCCCTCCAGCTCGAAGACGGCGACCACCAGCGGCTTCTGGTCCTGAGTCCGGCCGGTCTGCCCTGCGGCACCGTGGAGCGTCCCGAACTGGGCGACGCGGTGCTGAAGAAGCTGGGCCTGCGGCTGCCCGCCAATCTGCTCTCCGCCGCCCGGCGTGAGAACGGCTACCCCCTCGGCATGGCCCTGGGTCAGGTGGCCCGCGGCATGGTCAGCTCGGGGGAGGTGTCGCTGCTCACTGACAAGGTCGCCCGATAACACCCCAGGCCTTGGGCGATCACGGCCAGCTCCGCGGGGCTGAGGGGCGCGGCCTCCGAGAAAGACCTCCCTTGGGAGCCGCCGCCATGGCCGCCCTCGGCCAGGCCCCCAGCCAGCAGAGGCAGCCAACGGGCCGCCGATCGGTACAGGTGCCGCTCCAGCTGCTCGCCGGTCAGGGGCAGGGGATCGAGCTGCGGAGGTTCGCACACGAACACCTCTTGCCAGAGGGCGGGGCAGGGGTCCAGCTGAATCGAGCCATGCTGCAGCAGGTGGCCGCCGCGCCACAGCTGGGCACTGCCCACCCGCTTGGCGCCGCTGGCGTGCACCAGATCGGCGGCGGTGCTGGTGGCGAAGCAGCTGCTGCGCTGCAGGCTGGCCGCCTGGCGGCCGCTCTGCAGCGGCTGGCCCAGGGCCGCGAACGCTTCAACAAGCCAGGCGAGGGCACGGCCATAGACCTCGGTACGGGACCCCTGCGGCCGCGGCCACACCAGGGCGTAGGTGAGATCGCCGCCGTGGAGCACGGCACGGCCGCCACTGGGCCGTCGCACCAGCGCGAGGCGCCCCTGACGCACCAGATCGCTCCAGTGGGGCTCGAGGCGCCGCTGGTGCCAGCCCAGGGAGAGGGTGGGTCGCGACCAGCGGTAGAGACGGAAAGCCGGCGCAGGAACCACCACGGACGCGGGCTTCGCGGCCGCTGGTCCCTCCAGCAACCAGGCATCGATGGCCATCTGCCAGGGCCCATCGAGCTGACAGGGTGCGATCCAGCGAACCGGCGCCGCCGGCTGGAGGGATGGGGCGGCCTGCGTTCTCATGGCTCCTGTCCGCCCAGCCCATGGCCACGTCGCTGATCTGGAGTCTGCTGCCCCTCCTGCCCCTGGGACTGGTGGCGGGGCTGGGCATGCCCGTCCACGGGGCGATCGGTTACAGCACCGTCGCAGTGATGGCCTCCTCCTGCAGCGCCTCGTTGGCCTTTCTGGCCGACGGCCGGGCGAATCCACTGGTGGCTCTGGTGCTGGGGGGCACCGCGGCCGTGGCGGCCCAGTGGTCGGCCAGCCGACTCAAGCGGATCCGGGAGGAGCGGCTGGTGTGGATGCTGCGGGCCATCACCCTGGTGCTGGCCGTGGACAGTGGCCGCCGCGCCGTGGGCCAGTGGTTCGAGGCTCAGGGGATCACACTCCAGAAACCGGGGTCGAGCTCGTAGCCGAGCACTGCGGCCATCTGGCCCAGGTTGGCGCGGCACTCGATGCCCCCGGCGGCGGCCCAGTGGTCGAGGAGGAACAGGCGCTGGGTGATCCAGAGCTCCAGACTCTCGGGGGCGAAGCGGATCCCCTCGGTGGGGCTGAAACCATGGGGCAGCAGCATTGCCACATGGCGGGTGAGCTGACCGCCGCTGCGCTCCAGGACCAGAGGCAGCCAGGGATGGAGCGCATCGGCCCGCAGACTCCACAGCCGCAGTTCAGCGATCTCCGAAAGTTCGCGTGGGTCTTCTGCGTCCCGGGGCCAGTCGAAGTCGATCTGCAGTCCGCTGGCGGCGGTGAGCAGCGCGGCCGGCGCCAGCGACGCCAGGCCCGCCAGGGGGGAGAGATCGAGCCCGCGCACCTGGTTGGCGGACACCTTCAGGGGCTCGGAGCAGGGTGGGAGCGCCATCAAGAGCTGTGACAGGGCAGGGCCTCAGGCTGGACCGTAGCTCGCGATGGCCGAAGAATGGGTCGGTCAAACTCCATCCACCGTCACGGATATGGTCACCCCGATCAACCAGGCCGAAGTGCTGATTGCCCTCGTCGTGGCGGCCCATGCCGGCGTGCTGGCCGTGCGTCTCTGCTTCAGCCTCTACAAAGCCTGAAGCTGCAGGGGCTGCGCCCTTGGCAAGGGGCGTACAGACTGCTACAAGCAAAGGGCTCGCAGCCTTTCCTCAGGTGCGCCAGACCCAGCCCCAGCCCTCCCGGCGCCAGTCTTCCGCTGCCAGCCGCTCCACCGGCCGTTCGCGCCGCCCCTCGGCCCTGCGTACGGCACCGGAAGGCCCGGTCGCCCCGCTCCCCTGGCGTCCACTTGGGAGCGCTGGTTCCCCTTTACCGTCTCCTCATTCGCCCGCCGAAGCTGGAGGGTGTGGGATGGAAAGCCAGCTGCTCTCCCTGTCCGCCGAGCGGCAGGAGTTGGTCTGCAGCCTGATCGGGCTGGCGGTGAAGCTGGGCCTCATCGGCCTCACCGGCGTGAGCCTGTTCCAACTTGCCGGCGCCTACCAGCAGCGCATGGAGAGCCAGGGGGAGATCTCGGCCGTTCTGGAAATCGAGAACGCCAAGCTGGTCAAAGCCAGGGAACGATTCGATGACCTGTTCATGGTGGAAGGCGAGCAGCGCCTGATCCGGGAACAGAGCCAGTGGATCGCCCCGAACCGGCTGCGGGTGATCTGGCAGTCGAAGCGTCCGTTTCCAACTGTTGACTCCCCCGCATCCGGTTCCGGAAACCAGGGCGCCCGTCCGTAGGTTGGGGCCCCCTTCGCCCCCGGACCATCCCCGCCATGGTGACCCTCTCCGGTGACCCCGCCCTCTCTCCCGCCCGCAGAGGCGTTCCCGGAACGGCCCTGATCACCGGCGCCTCCTCCGGTGTCGGCCTTTTCGCCGCCAAGGCTCTGGTGGATCGCGGCTGGCACGTGGTGATGGCCTGCAGGGACACCGAAAAGGCCCGCCGGGCCCAGGCCGCGCTGGCCATTGCCGATGACGCGGTGACCCACCTGAAGGTGGATCTGGCCGACCTCGACGGTGTGCGCGCCCTCGTCGACGCCTTCCATGCCACCGGCCGCCCCCTCGATGCCCTGGTCTGCAACGCGGCGGTCTACCTGCCGCGGCTGAACCATCCGGAACGCTCTCCCCAGGGCTATGAGATCTCGATGGCCACCAACCACTTCGGCCACTTCCTGCTGATCCACCTGCTGATGGAGGACCTCAAGCGCTCCTCCCACCCCTCGCGGCGCCTCGTGATCCTGGGCACCGTCACCGCCAACTCCAAGGAACTGGGGGGCAAGATCCCCATCCCCGCCCCCGCCGATCTGGGCGATCTCTCCGGCTTCGCCGCCGGCTTCAAGGCACCGATCGCCATGGCCAGCGGCAAGAGCTTCAAACCGGGCAAGGCCTATAAGGACAGCAAGCTCTGCAACATGATCACCACCCAGGAGCTGCACCGCCGGCTGCACTCCAGCACCGGCATCGTGTTCACCTCCCTCTACCCCGGCTGCGTGGCCGACACCCCCCTGTTCCGCCACACCCCGCGGGCCTTCCAGACCATCTTCCCCTGGTTCCAGAAGAACATCACCGGCGGCTACGTGAGCCAGGCCCTGGCGGGCGAGCGGGTGGCCCAGGTGGCGGCGGATCCGGAGTTCGCCGTCTCCGGCGTGCACTGGAGCTGGGGGAACCGGCAGACCAAGGGGGGCAAGCAGTTCAGCCAGGAGCTCTCGGAGAAGGCGAGCAACCCGGTGACGGCTCAGCGGATGTGGGACCTCTCGATGCAGCTGGTGGGGCTCGCCTGAGGCGTGCAGCGGACCGGCGAAATTGCGTCGGAATCTGCCGATTCGGACACAGGGCCGGCAGAAGTCGCTAGGAGTCATCCAGTACCACTCGTGGAGTCGATGGGCCGCACGCTGCGCTGGGGGGTGGGATTGCTGCTGGTCGTCAGCCTGTCGATCGGTGCGTTCCTGCTCCTGCCCTTCCGCTCCTGGCTGCCGGGCGGAACGGTGGCCGATGTGCCGCTGAGTCAGGTGGTGAACGGCACGGCGTTCAACCGACTGTTTCCCGAGCCGGAGGACGGTGACCAGTTGGTGTTCACCCAGGAGAAGCGCGGCTTCAGTGAGGCCCGGCTCAAGCATGGCGGCCAGGTGAAGGCCCTGCTGGCCATCACCGATGTCACCACCGCACCGGAGGCACGCCGCAAGTTCGAGACCAGCCAGAGCCGGCTGCAGGGCTGGCCGCTGGTGGAACAGGGTCCCCAGGCCACCGCCCTGCTGGTGGCCGACCGCTTTCAGATCAAGGTGATCGGCCAGGGTGATGGGCTGGAGGCCGAGCAGCGTCAGGACCTGATCGGCCGGTTCAACCTCAGGGGTCTGGCGGCTCTGAAGTCGGCCAGCGCCCCCCGGGCGACCCTGCCCAGCGGCCCAGAGAGCGCCGGACCCCAGAGCCTTGAGCGACGGGTGGCCATGGAGCCCGTGTCATGAGCTCCGTTCTCGAGCGCCTCGATCGCCTGCCACGCCGCAACCTGACGGTGCTCGCCATCAAGGGCCTCAGCACGCTCGTGCCCGGCGGCTGGCACAACATCACCAGCGCCGACGATCTGATCAGCGACGTGCTGGGCAGCAGCGATCCGGAGCTGATCCGCCAGGTGCGCTCCCGGGCCGACGCCTTGAGCCGGGCCCGCCACGAAGGCTATGGCCGTGCCCTGAGCCTGTACGACGCCGTCAACCGCTCCCAGAAGGCTGCCGGTGGGCTGCGGCTGCTGGCCAACATCGGTGGCGCCCTGCCGCTGGTGAAGCGTGTCGCCGATCTCACCCCTACCAGCGAGACCCTGCAGGCGGCGGATCTGAGCCTGAAGGTGGCCGCCGAGATGCTGGCCTTCACCCAGGTGAACGGCCTGCCCGGTGACAGCTTCGGCGACTTCGCCGCCGCCCTGGGGGAGTACGCCGGCGAAGCCAGGGTGAGGATGGCCGCCCTGATCTGCTTCGATGCCCTCCTGCCCCTGGGCGACCAGGCCCTGCAGCGACTGGACAGCCTGCTGGGGGGCGTCGACAAGCGGGACCTGCACCAGCTGCCTGCCTACGCCGGTATGGCCAAGATGCTGCCGGGACGGGGCGATGGGGCCCACCTGAGCTTCCTGCGCCGGGGCGTGGACCAGTGGCTGGGCTGGGCCGGCGGATTCAGCAGCCAGCTGGGTCTCACCGGCCAGAAGGCCGTGCAGGCCCTGGAGACCACCCTGGGCCCCTGGCAGGGGGGCTTCCAGCAGATGGCCACCTTCCTCGATGCCTTCACCGACACCTACCAGCACACGGGCGTGCAGGCGGTGGCCCGCCGGCTGGTGGAACGGGCCGCCGCGGAAATCTGAGGGACGCAGGGGGGGCACGCTGCCCCGGGCCCGCACCGCCTAGATCGACAGCATCTTGATCCCCAACGCAATCAGCACCAGACCGGCCAGCATTTCCACCTTGCTGCCCAGCTGGCCGGAGAGCCTGCGGGCCAGGAACAGGCCCAGGTAGGTGGAAACGAAGGCCCCCACACCGATGGCCGTGGAGTAGATCCCAATGGGCTTGTTGACAATGCCCAGAGAGACACCAACACCCAGGGAATCAATGCTGGTGATGGCGGAGACGAACAGAATGCGCAGGGGTCCGTGCACTTTCACCTCCTGCGCCTGCCCGCCTTCGTCGTGTTGTTCCCGGTAGGCCGCCCAGCACATATGCGCCCCCACGGCCACCAGCAGGGCGAAGGCCACCCAGTGGTCGACATCCATGATCAGCTTGCGGGCGATGCGGCCGAGCAGAAAACCGATCGCCGTGGCGAGCCCTTCGGACAGGCCAGAACTGAGGGCAAAGAACAAGGCCCGCCGCCAGGAGAAGTGCCGGAACCCCAGGGCGATGGCCGCCGAGAACGAATCGACACTCAGCACTGCCGTGAACAGCAGCAGCTCCAGAATCATTCTTGAATGGCATAGGGACTGACCCTAGCCGCCCCCCAGAAGAGCGAACCTGGCTGGATCAGCAACGGGCCACAAGCTCAATCAAAGCCGAGAAGGTCGAAGATCTCCCGATCCTTGAGCGATTCGGCCTCCAGCGGTTCCACGTCGGTGAGCATCTTCTGGGCCAGACTCAGGTATTCCTGCTGCACGGCCTCCACTTCCGGTGTGCTCTCCATCTCGAAGATGGTGCACTTCTTGAGCCGTGATTTGCGAATCGCATCGACGGTCTTGAAGTGGGCCATGGTGCGCAAGCCGGTGCGCTCGTTGAACTTGTCGATCTCGTCGGTCTGCTCCGAGCGGTTGGCAATCACCCCACCCAGGCGCACCTTGTAATTCTTGGCCTTGGCGTTGATCGCCTGCATGATCCGATTCATGGCGAAGATCGAATCAAAATCGTTGGCGGTGACGATCAGGCAGTAGTGGGCGTGCTGGAGGGGGGCCGCGAAACCACCGCAGACCACGTCACCGAGCACATCGAAGATCACCACGTCGGTGTCCTCCAGCAGGTGGTGCTCCTTGAGCAGTTTGACCGTCTGGCCGGTCACGTAGCCACCGCAGCCAGTGCCGGCCGGGGGACCACCGGACTCCACGCACATCACACCGTTGTAGCCCTCAAAAACAAAGTCCTCGGGCCGCAGCTCCTCGGTGTGGAAGTCGACGGTCTCGAGGATGTCGATCACCGTCGGCACCATCTTCTTGGTGAGGGTGAAGGTGGAATCGTGCTTGGGGTCACAGCCGATCTGCAGCACCCGCTTACCCAGCTTGGAGAAGGCGGCGGACAGATTCGAGGAGGTGGTGGACTTGCCGATGCCGCCCTTGCCGTAGACGGCGATCACCAGGGCCCCCTCCTCGATGTTCATCGACGCGTCCTGATGCACCTGCAGGCTGCCCTCGCCATCTTCGCGGGGGTTGGCGGTGGTGCTTGAGGGGGACGTGAGTGTGGTGGTCATAGGAAGAACAAGGGGAAGCCGGCGCACCGGCAGATCACTCGTAAGGGAACAGCCTGCTCAGATCGGATCCCGGCTGTCGGGGGATCACGCAAACCGAAACATCGCCAGAGAGGCCCTCATCGGCTGAAGTGGGCCTTGGCGTCGTAAAGGGCTTCGGCATCAATGCGCGCCAGGCCCCGTTCGCGGGCGAAGGCTTCGGTGTTCTTGCGCACCTTGCCCCGCACGAAGAAGGGAATCTTGGCGAGTTCCGCCTCCCCGTCGGCCGTCCAGAGGCTTTCGAGTGCCTCGCGCACGGCGTCGGCGGCCGTGGTGGTGCCGGGGGCCGGGACTGGGGCAGGGCCCGCGGCAGCCGTCGCAGCCGCCGTGGCCGCAGACGCCTCGGGTTCCCCTGTCCCCGTCGCCGCCGGGGCGCCGTCGCCCAGGTGGCTGCGGTGGCCGTCGACAAACTCGAAGTCGTGGCGGAACATGCCGATCAGGTGCTCCTCCAGGCCCATCATCAGCGGGTGCACCCAGGAGTCGAAGATCACGTTGGCCCCCTCCCAGCCCATCTGGGGGGAGTAGCGGGCGGGCACGTCCTGAACATGCAGGGGGGCGCTGATCACGGCACAGGGCAGGCCCAGACGCTTGGCGCTGTGGCGTTCCATCTGGGTGCCGAGCACCAGTTCCGCCGCCGCCTCGGCCATGGCCTTCTCCACCACCAGGTAATCGTCGGTGATCAGGGCCTCCAGGCCCAGCTCGGCGGCGGTGGCTCTCACCTCCCTGGCTTGCTCACGGCTGTAGCTGCCCAGGCCCACCACCTGGAAGCCCAGTTCCTTGGAGGCGATCCGGGCGGCGGCGATGGCGTGGGTGGCATCGGCGAAGATGAACACCCGCTTGCCGGTGAGGTAGGTGGAATCCACCGACTTCGAGTACCAGGGCAGCCGGGAGCGGCGCTCGGCCTCGCTCGGCTGACCCTCCACCTCCTGCAGCTCGGCCGGAAGGGCCAGATCAAGCACGCCGTGCAGTTCCCGCAGGAAGGCGGCGGTGGCGCCGATGCCGATCGGCACCGTGCGCACCACCGGCTGGCCGAAGCTGCGCTCCAGCCAGCTGCACACCGGGCCCGCCACCTCCGGGTAGAGGCAGACGTTGGCATCGGCCGTGGGGATGCGCTCCAGGTCGGCCGGCCGGGCCCCCAGGGGCGCCACCACCGCCACATCGATGCCGTGCTCGGCCAGCAGTCGGGTGATCTCCAGCACGTCGTCCCGGCAGCGGAAGCCCAGCAGGCTGGGGCCCAACAGGTTGACCCGGGGCCGGCGGCCCTCGTCGCGCCAGCGGGACGGGGAGAGCTTGGGGGTGCCCGGAGCCGGCAGCTGGCTCTTCAGGAGAGCGCGGACCAGCTGGTAGAAGGTCTCGGCCGCGCCCCAGTTCTCCTTCTTGGAGTAGGCGGGCAGCTCCAGGTTCACCATCGGCACGCCCAGGTTCATGCCGGCGGCCAGGGCGCCGGGCTGATCCTGGATCAGCTCGGCGGTGCAGCTTTCCCCCACCAGCAACGCTTCGGGCTGGAAGCGCTCAACGGCCTGGCGGATCGAGCGCTGCACCAGCTCGGCGGTGTCACCGCCCAGATCCCTGGCCTGGAAGGTGGTGTAGGTGACGGGGGGACGCAGGCCCCGCCGCTCGATCATCGTGAACAGCAGGTCGGCGTAGGTGTCGCCCTGGGGGGCGTGGAGCACGTAATGCACCCCCTCCATGGAGGTGGCAATGCGCATGGCGCCCACGTGGGGGGGGCCTTCGTAGGTCCAGAGGGTCAGTTCCATGGGGTCTCAGGAGAGCTGCAGCAGGGCCCGGCGCCGCAGCGGGCGGGCGAAGAGTTCGGCCAGTTCGCCGGCCTGGTCGCAGCCGTGGATCGGGCTGAACACCAGCTCGATCGACCACTTGGTGGCGATGCCTTCGGCCTCGAGGGGATTGGCCAGCCCCAGGCCGCAGAGCACCAGATCGGGGCGGGTGGCCCGCACCCGCTCCAGCTGCAGGTCGACGTCCTGGCCTTCGCTGAGCTGGGTGGCGGGGGGGAGCAGGGCCAGGTCGGCGGCCATCAGCTGGCGATCGAGGTAGGGGGTGCCCACCTCCACCAGCTCCATGCCGCATTCCCGGGACAGGAACCGGGCCAGGGGGATCTCCATCTGGGAGTCCGGCAGCAGGAAGAGCCGCTTGCCGGAGAGCACCTCCCGGTGGGGCTCCAGGGCGCGGCGCCCCCGCTCCACCAGGGGGTCGAGCACCGCGTTGAAGCGGTCGGCGGGCACGCCGAAGGCGTTGGCGGCGGCGGCCATCCAGTCGCGGCTGCCCTCCACGCCGAAGGGATAGGGGGCGCTCAGCAAGGTGGCGCCCCGGTGCTGCAGCGCCCGGGCGGTGGCGCTGAGGAAGGGCTGGGCGAGCAGCACCCGCGTTCCCTTGCCGACGGGGGGCAGATCGGTGGAGCGCCGCGGCGGCAGGCTGCGGACCGTGGTGATGCCCAGCCGCTCGAAGATCAGCCGGAACCGGTCCTCCACAGCATCGGCCAGGGTGCCCACGATCAGCAACTGCTCCTCATCGGAGGAGGGCAGCAGGGGCAGCATGGCCAGCAGGGCGTTGTCTTCGCCCTGGGTGAAGGTGGTCTCGATGCCGCTGCCGGAGTAGTTCAGCACCCGCACCCGTCCGAGCAGCTGGGTGTTGAGCCGCTCGGCCGCCTTGGCCAGGTCGAGCTTGATCACCTCGCTGGGGCAGGAGCCCACCAGGAAGAGGGTGCGGATCTCGGGCCGGCGTTCCAGCAGATCCTTCACCAGGCGGTCGAGTTCCTCGTTGGCATCGGCCAGGCCCGCCAGGTCCCGTTCGCCGAGGATCGCCGTGCCGAAGCGGGGTTCGGCGAAGATCATCACCCCCGCCGCCGACTGGATCAGGTGGGCGCAGGTGCGCGAGCCCACCACCAGGAAGAAGGCGTCGGGCATGCGGCGGTGCAGCCAGACGATGGAGGTGAGGCCACAGAAGACTTCCCGCTGGCCGCTCTCCTTGAGGATGTCCGGGGGCGACGGCTGAATCGGTGGAGCGGACACACCCATGGAGGGGATCGCCAGGTATCGAGCTTCCATGGGTTAGCGGGGCAGAAGGGGTCTGCGGCCGACTGCGTTACATCTTTTCGGGATCGTGTCCGGATTTCAGCGCTCAGAGGCGGCGGCGGAACCCTTCGCTGAAGCCGGCGCTGCGATCGTCGCGATCGCCATCGGCGCTGCGGCTGAGCTTCCAGACATTGCGCCCCAGGCGCCGGGCCCTCAGCCCACCCCGCTCCACCACCGGCGCCCCGGGGCGGGCCCCCATCAGCTGGGCCACTTCGGCGGTGGTCAGGGGGGCGCCGGTGCGGATGGCCAGGTCGGTGATCTCGAGACGCTGGCGCAGGCAGGCCAGATCGACCGGGTGATCCGCTTCGCCCGGCTCCTTCCAGTCGCCGAAACCGTCGGCGCCGACACTGCCCATGCGACGCATCAGACCCAGGCCGATGAAGGCGAGGGCCTGCTCCGGCCGCACCCCTTCATCCAACGCCCGGGTGATCCATTCCGACACGGTGTCCTGGTCGAGGGAGGGCCGCAGGGGATGGGTCTCGCCAGCGACCCCGACGGCGGGGGATTCACGGGTGGAAGACGGGGCGGAAGCGGTGCGCCGGGTGGTCATGGTCGCGCCTGTGAAGGTTGTACCGGAAGGTATCGGTTGCCATCGGTCTCGCAAGGGTCTCTGGGTTCTGAAGCCCCTCCGAAGCAGAATGAACAAGGGGTTTCAATTCGCGCTCTGCACCTGGACATTTCGGTGCCCCCAAGCCGTTTCTCCGCCCCGTCTCCATGGACCGTTCTCTCCATCGGCCCTGCGAACATTCCTCCTCGCACCCACGGTTCGACGCGCCGGCTTCGCAGGAGGAACCCATAGAGATCGCCCCCTGTGTCTGGTGGGTGGGGGTGCGTCTGGTGAAGGACCATTTTCAGTGCCACACCTATTTCATCGCCAACGGATCCGACGGCGTCCTGATCGATCCGGGCTCGCCGCTCACCATCGAAGGCACCCTGGCCAAGCTGCGCACCATCACCGATCTCGGCACGATCCGCTGGCTGGTCTGCCATCACTCCGACCCAGACATCTGTGCCGCCCTGCCGCGGCTGGGTGACGTCCTGACACACCCTGACGTCCACGTGGTGACCGAGTGGCGTGCCAACGCCCTGATCCGCCACTACGGCCACCGTTTCTCCACCTACCTGGTGGAGCAGCACCATTGGTGCCTGCCCCTGCAGGCGGATCGGCGGCTGGAATTCCAGCTGACGCCCTATCTGCACTTCCCGGGGGCCATGGTGTCCTTTGACACCTTCAGCCGCACCCTCTTCTCCTCCGATCTGTTCGGGGGATTCGTCCCCGACAGCAGCGTGCTGGAGTCGGCCGATGCGGCCTACATCATCGAGAACGCCCGGCCCTTCCACCAGCACTACATGCCGAGCCGGGAGCTGCTGAGTGCCGGCCTGGCCCGCATCCGCTGCCGCTGGCCCCGGATCGAGCGCGTTGCCCCCCAGCACGGTCACATCGTCGCAGGCTCCATCGTCGATGAGGTGTTCAGCGCCCTCGGAGCCATGGACTGCGGGGTGTATTGCCTCGCCGACGCTGACATGGATCTGAAACGGCTTCTGCGCATCGCCGAGGCGCGGCGGCGCCTAAGTGATGCCCTCATGCATCAGAGCAGTCCCCTCGGCATGGTTCGGGCCATGGGCACCATCCTCGAATCCTCCGGTCAACCCGGGGAGTGCGAGTTGTCCGTGAACATGCCCATCGATGGCTGGACCACCTGGAATGCCTACGCAGATCATCCCGAGCTGCGGGAGCCAGCCGCCGACTGGCACCACATCTGCCTTCTTGGCTATCCCGCCATGGTGTTGGCCCTGAAAGGGGAGGGTTTGCAGCACCAGTTCGATCCGGATATGGAGCGGATGCTGCGGGAGTTCGCCGAGTCGATGCGCCCATGGGTGGACCATCTGCTGGAGGATCAGCGCAAGACCCTTGAGGTGGCCGCCCTCAACGTGGCGGCCCTGAGCGATCCGCTCACGGGTCTCGGTAACCGGCGCGCACTGGCCGAGGCGAAACTGCCATCGTCTTATTCGCTGATCGAGCTGGACCTCGATCATTTCAAGCAGGTCAACGACTCGTTCGGCCACGATGCCGGCGACCAAATTCTCATGCAATTGTCCCGGGTCCTGAGGGAGTCGGTGCGGGAGCAGGACCAGACTTTCCGCCTCGGCGGCGAGGAGTTCCTGGTGCTGCTGCCGGAGGCCGACCAGGTCACCGCCCTTCTGGTGGCTGAACGGATCCGGCTGTCTGTGCGGCAACTCGCTCTTGAGGGCGTGGCCCCCGATGGCCGCATCACGGTCAGCCTGGGGGTGAGCACCAAATCGGTCCAGCTCAGCTCCGATTTCTCCGAGGTGATGGATCTCGCCGATCAGGCCCTCTATGCGGCCAAGGGAGCGGGCCGCGACCGGGTTTGCGCCGCCGATGGCCGCTCCCTGAGCCACCGCTAGGCCGGTGCCGCCCCCGGCGGGGAGTACCCTCCAATCCTGGAGTGCCAATGGTGGCTACCAGGGATCCCGGCGCTTCCACCACCGGTGATCGAGACGACCGTCCTTTCCGGGAGTAGGCGCCTGGCGCCGTGATGGATTCGCAGGCTGCCCGTTCCTTCCTTCGCGACGACCGGTCGGACGCCAGGAGACGGGCCGCGAACCTGCGCATCACCGGCACCGATGTGAGCGGTGAGGCCTCCGGGGCCAGCTGTGTGATCACCACCGACAGCGAAGGCCGGCGTCTGGCGCGCCAGTCCAGCCATGTGCAGTCGATCGAGCTGCGCACCTACGTCTTCCTGGATTCGCTCCAGCCCCAGCTGGCGTCGTACATGGGCACGGTGTCCCATGGCTTCCTGCCGATCCCCGGCGATGCCTGCCTGTGGCTGGAGGTGTCGCCCGGGATGGCGGTGCACCGGGTGACCGACATCGCCCTGAAGGCCAGCACGGTGCGGCTCGGTCAGATGGTGGTGGAGCGGGCCTTCGGCTCCCTGGCCCTCTACCACCGGGACCAGAGCAATGTGCTCCACTCCGGTGACGTGGTGCTGGAGGCCATCGGCAGCCGCGTGGAACTGCGCAGCCGCTGTGAGGTGACCTGGACCGAGATCATCCGGGCGATCACGCCCGACCATGCCGTGCTGATCAACCGCCAGAACCGCCGCGGCTCGATGATCCAGGCCGGCATGAGCATGTTCATCCTCGAGACCGAGCCAGCCGGTTACGTGCTGATCGCCGCCAATGAGGCGGAGAAGGGCTCCAACATCACCGTGGTCGATGTCAAGGCCGTCGGCGCCTTCGGCCGCCTCACCCTGGCGGGCAAGGAGGGCGATGTGGAGGAGGCCGCTGCGGCTGCGATGCGCGCGGTGGCCCAGATCAACGCCGGCGCCGGCGGCTGAACGCTCAACCCAGGCCCAGCAGACGTTTCAGCCCCGGGGCCATCGCCCGGGCTGCTTTACCGCGGCTGCCCAGTCGGCTCTTGAGGTGCTCCCCCATGGCGGCGTAGCTGCTACCGGCTTCGCGCACATGGAAGATCGGGTCATAGCCGCCGCCATGGCCCGAGGCTTCCCGCAGGATCAGCCCTCGGCAGACACCTTCCGACTCCAGCACCACCTCACCGGTGGGGTCGGCCAGGGCCATGGCGCTCACGAAGGTGCCGCCGCGGTAGAGCGAATCGCCAAGCTCGTGCAGCAGCCGGTGAATCCGCTCGTGGTCGGTGGGGGCGTAACGGGCCGAATGCAGACCCGGGCGGCCATCGAGGGCATCCACCTCCAGTCCCGAATCATCAGCCAGAGACCAGCAGCCGGTGAGGGAGGCCACGGTGGAGGCCTTCAGCCGCGCGTTCTCCGCATAGGTGTGGCCCGTCTCCTCGATCTCCAGACCCTTGGGCTGTTGTCGCACCTCCAGACCAGCCGCCTCGAGCATCGCCGAGATCTCGGCCACCTTGTGGGGGTTGCCGCTGGCGATCACCAGCACCGGGCGGGAAGGGGAGAGGGTCAAGCCGGGCCCACGGGGGGCCCCATTGTGGTGCAGAGAGGTGAGGCGGGCGCTGAAGGGGTGGGGCAGGACGGGTTGAACATTCCACCCCCGGACAACTCCAGGGTTTCTGCCCCGGGGCGGACGATAGGGAATTCGCCGCCGATCGGACGAATCGGGCGGTCAACATTGCGCGACCGGTGACGGGCGACGGACAGATTCGCCCTTAGGTTGCCAGCACCCTTTGGGCGCCGGAGGGCGATGCAGTCGAGCCTGGTCCTACAGAACCTGCTCTCAGCGCCGGTGCTGTTCTTCTTTCTGGGCATCCTCGGGGTGCTGGTGGGCTCCGACCTGGAGATCCCCTCCCCGCTGCCGAAGCTCTTCTCCCTTTACCTGCTCCTGGCCATCGGCTTCAAGGGGGGCATGGAGTTGGCCCACAGCGGCCTCGGTCCCCAGGTGCTGCTGACGATCGGTGCGGCGGTGGTGATGTCGTTGCTGGTGCCCCTGACGAGCTTCCTGCTGTTGCGGCTGCGCCTGGATGGCTACAACGCCGCGGCCATCGCCGCCTCCTATGGCTCGATCAGCGCCGTGACCTTCATCACGGCCGAGAGCTTCCTCAATGTTCTCGACGTGAACTTCGACGGCTTCATGGTGGCGGCCCTGGCCCTGATGGAATCTCCGGCGATCGTGGTGGGCGTGATCCTGGCCAAGCTCTCGGCCCCGGCCGAGGATCGGGAGTCCGCCGGGGACCAGGAGAGCGGCACGGATCTGGAGAATGGCGGGGGGAGTCTGCGCTGGCGGGAAGTGCTCCAGGAGGCCTTTCTCAACGGTTCGGTGTACCTGTTGATCGGCAGTCTGGTGATCGGCTATGTGGTGGCCGCCTTCAGCCCGGCGGGGCTGGAGAAGATGGATCCCTTCACAGAAAAACTGTTCTACGGAGCACTCTGTTTCTTCTTGCTCGACATGGGAATCGTCGCGGCGCAGCGGCTACGGGACCTGCGCCAGACGGGGGCCTTCCTGATCGGCTTCTCCCTGCTGGCCCCCCCCGTGCACGCCCTGGCGGGACTGCTGGTCAGTGCCCTGCTGGGCCTGAGCCAGGGCAACACCCTGCTCTTCATGGTGCTCTGCGCCAGCGCCTCCTACATCGCCGTGCCGGCGGCGATGCGCATGACCGTTCCCCAGGCTAACCCGAGCCTGTACATCTCTACGGCCCTGGGCCTCACCTTCCCCTTCAATGTGGTGATCGGAATTCCTCTGTACATGGCGCTGACCCGATACTTCATCCCCGTCGGCTGAGCCCAGGCCCCACGTCATCCCCTCGCCAAACCTTCGCCCCGACACCATGAAACGAATCGATCTGTTTCTCAGCGAACGGGAGTTGAACCGGGTCTGCAAGGCCATCACCGCGGCCGGGGCCAAGGGCTATTCGGTGATGCGGCACGTCACAGGCATGGGGCCGTCCGGAGAGATCTCCGAAGGGATGGATTTCAGCGGGCTGGGGGCCAATGCCCATGTGATCGTGTTCGTGGAGGACGCGGTGCTGCCGGCCGTGAGCAAAGCCCTGAAGCCTCTGCTGAAGCGCTATGGCGGCGTGGGCTTCGTCTCCAGCGCCGAGCCCCTCTGAACCGGGCTGCGGCCCCGCAGCGACCGCGCCGGAAGCAGCGATCAAGCAAAGCTTGCTTTTTGTGTTGCACTGATCAGCTGCTCTTATCAGCCGATCGCGAAACCTTGATGGCCGCCGGGCCGCCAATCGCTTGACGGAGGGTTTGACGGAGGAGCAAGGTTGCACACGAACATTCCACCCCCCTCCTCTAGGAGCAGGTAATGGCAAACGAAACCATGGGCATCGCCCTCGGCATGATCGAGACACGCGGTCTGGTCCCCGCCATTGAAGCGGCTGACGCCATGACCAAAGCCGCCGAAGTGCGTCTCATTGGTCGCGAATTCGTCGGAGGCGGTTACGTGACCGTCCTGGTGCGGGGTGAAACCGGTGCCGTCAACGCCGCCGTCCGCGCCGGCGCCGACGCCTGCGAGCGGGTGGGTGATGGCCTGGTGGCCGCCCACATCATCGCCCGTCCCCACCGTGAAGTGGAGCCGGCGCTGAACAGCAGCTTCGGCCTGGGATCGAAGGACTGAGCGGTCAAGGCGACCCTCTGATTTTTCATCCGAACCCATCCGAACAATCCCATGAGCAAGAAGTACGACGCCGGGGTCAAGGAGTACCGCGACACTTACTGGACTCCCGATTACGTCCCCCTCGACACCGACCTGCTGGCCTGCTTCAAGTGCACCGGCCAGGAAGGTGTGCCCAAGGAAGAAGTGGCTGCCGCCGTGGCCGCCGAGTCCTCCACCGGCACCTGGTCCACTGTGTGGTCAGAGCTCCTCACCGATCTCGACTTCTACAAGGGCCGCTGCTACCGCATCGAAGACGTCCCTGGTGACAAGGAGTCGTTCTATGCCTTCATCGCCTACCCCCTCGACCTGTTCGAGGAAGGCTCGGTGACCAACGTGCTCACCTCCCTGGTGGGCAACGTGTTCGGCTTCAAAGCCCTGCGTCACCTGCGTCTGGAAGACATCCGCTTCCCGATGGCCTTCATCAAGACCTGCCCCGGCCCGCCGAACGGCATCTGCGTCGAACGCGACCGGATGAACAAGTACGGCCGTCCCCTGCTGGGTTGCACCATCAAGCCGAAGCTCGGCCTCTCCGGCAAGAACTACGGCCGGGTGGTCTACGAATGCCTCCGCGGTGGCCTCGACTTCACCAAGGACGACGAGAACATCAACTCCCAGCCCTTCCAGCGCTGGCAGAACCGTTTCGAGTTCGTGGCCGAAGCCGTCCAGCTCGCCCAGGAAGAAACCGGCGAGAAGAAGGGTCATTACCTCAACTGCACCGCTGCCACTCCTGAGGAGATGTACGAGCGGGCTGAGTTCGCCAAGGAACTCGGGCAGCCCATCATCATGCACGACTACATCACCGGTGGCTTCACGGCCAACACCGGTCTGTCGAAGTGGTGCCGCAAGAACGGCATGCTGCTGCACATTCACCGCGCCATGCACGCGGTGATCGACCGCCATCCCAAGCACGGCATCCACTTCCGGGTGCTGGCCAAGTGCCTGCGCCTCTCCGGTGGCGACCAGCTGCACACCGGCACCGTGGTGGGCAAGCTCGAGGGTGACCGTCAGACCACCCTGGGCTTCATCGACCAGCTGCGCGAATCCTTCATCCCCGAAGACCGCACCCGCGGCAACTTCTTCGATCAGGACTGGGGTTCGATGCCCGGCGTCTTCGCCGTGGCCTCTGGCGGCATCCACGTGTGGCACATGCCCGCCCTGGTCGCCATCTTCGGTGACGACTCCGTGCTCCAGTTCGGTGGTGGCACCCACGGTCACCCCTGGGGCTCGGCCGCCGGCGCCGCCGCCAACCGGGTGGCCCTGGAAGCCTGCGTCAAGGCCCGCAACGCCGGCCGCGAAATCGAGAAGGAAGGCCGCGACATCCTCACGGAAGCCGCCAAGCACAGCCCCGAGCTGGCCATCGCCCTCGAGACCTGGAAGGAAATCAAGTTCGAGTTCGACACCGTCGACAAGCTCGACGTCGGCTGAGCCGACACCCGGCCCCCTGCCTTGCCCCCGCTGACCGACGGTGCCCCCACCCCAGGTCAGCGGAGCTGGGCTTCCCATCCCATACCCCTCAAGGATCCCCATGCCCTTCAAGAGCACCGTGGGTGACTACCAAACAGTCGCCACCCTGGAGACCTTCGGCTTCCTCCCGCCGATGACCCAGGACGAGATCTATGACCAGATCGCCTACATCATTGCCCAGGGCTGGAGCCCCCTGGTCGAGCACGTCCACCCCAGCCGCTCCATGGCCACCTACTGGTCGTTCTGGAAGCTGCCCTTCTTCGGTGAGAAGGATCTGGGCGTGATCGTGAACGAACTGGAGTCCTGCCACCGGGCCTATCCCGACCATCACGTGCGCCTCGTCGGCTACGACGCCTACACCCAGAGTCAGGGTGCCTGCTTCGTTGTGTTCGAAGGCCGCTGATCCAGCGGTTTCATCGGATCCCGGCCGGCGGTCGGGATCCATCACTTTTGATCATCCATTCACGGGGCGGACATGGCCAGGACCACCAGTCGGGAAGCAGCTCTGGAGCGCCGCAAGGCCCTCACCAACGGCGGCAAGAAAGCCTCCGCCCAGTTCATGTCCTCCCCGGGCAGGGTGCGCACGGCCGCTGATGCCCAGCGCAGCCGCACCGAAGCGGTGACGGCCGCCCCCGCCGCAGCGCCCCCGGCCCCGGCGCCCCAGCGTCCCGCCCCCACGACGCGTCGCGGTGGTGCCTCCTCCCTGAGTTCCCCCACCAGTTCCGGCCATCGCAGCAACGCCAAGCCGTTGGCGAACCCCAGCCGGAATCTGGTGCTGGAACGTCGGGAAGCCCTCTCCCGCCGCGGCAAGCGGGCCGACACCTCCAGCGACCGCACCCGTCAGGAGGTGATGCGCGCCACCAAGGCCAGCGCCTCCACCGCCAGCACCGTGGCGGCCACCACCTCCGACCGCCCCTGCGGCTGCAAGGACGCCAAGGCGGCCTCGGCCGCCGGCGGCAGCAGTTCCGCCGGACTCGGGGCCTCCCTGGCCAACCGCAATTCGCGCAACGGTGAGCGCCGCAACGGCACCCCCAAGCGCACCGCCCAGCACAACCCCAGCCGGGCCATCGTCATGGCCCGCCGCGAGGCCCTTTCCAAGCGGGGCAAGTCCGCCAGCGCCCCCACCAGCTCCGTCGCCGCCTCGGTGGCGCGCCAGTCGAACCCCGACATGAGCAGCCGCGAGCTGGCCCAGAAGGTGCGTGAGCTCAAGTGCAAGGTGGGCTCCGCCGGCAGCTCCCGCAGCGGTGGCTCCCGTCCCTCCGGTCCCCGCCGCGGCCAGGCCAAGATCGATGCCGCCGCCGATGCCCACTGGAAGGTGGGTGTGAGCGAGACGGTCCGGGGCCAGGTGGTCACCGGCACCCAGGCCAACCGTTCCCTCAAGACCACCGGCAACGAGGCCAGCACCTGCCGCCCCGTCACCGGAACCGAGTACATGGGCGCCGAGATCTTCCGCACCTTCTGCCAGAGCGATCCCACCCCCCTGCAGCCCGCCAAGGTTCGGGTCAGCGCCACCACCCACGGCAACCGGGTGACGGGCAACGAAGTGGGTCGCTCCGAAAAGGTCACCGGCGACGAACCCGGCACCTGCAAGAACGTCACCGGCACCGAATACATCTCCGCCAACCAGAGCGCCGCCTGGTGCGGCACCACCAGCCCCTCCCCCCGCAAGGTGGGCCTGACCCGCACCGCCGCGGGCCGGCCGGTCTCCGGGGTGATCGTGGAGCGCTCCGAACGGGTCACCGGCAACGAACCCGGCGCCAATCGCCAGCTCACCGGCACCCAGTACGTCGGCGACCAGTCTGAGGTGCCCGGCCGCGCCCCCGCCAAGGTCAGCAGCCTGCACACCCTGCGTGGCACCGGCATCACCGGCACCCACGTGGGCCGCAGCGAGCACGTCACCGGAGACGAGCCCGGCTCCTGCCGCCTGGTCACCGGCGACGAATACATCGGCACCCAGCAGTTCGAGCAGTTCTGCGGCACCAAGCCGGCACCGGAAGCCGCCAAGGTGGGCTTCAGCGTCACAAACAAGGCCATGGTGGTGAGCGGCACCCGCACGGGCCGCTCCGAGAAGGTCACCGGCGATGAGCCCGGCACCTGCAAGGCCGTCACCGGCACCCCCTACGCCGGCATGGAGCAGGCCGGCACCTGGTGCTCCTCCGACCGGGTCGCTGAGATCCGCCAGCGCACCCCGGTGCGCATGGGCACCGTCATGACCGGCATCCAGCCCGGCATCGGCGGCGTCATGACCGGTGCTGGACGCGGCGCCTGCGAAGACATCACGGGCACCCCCTACATCGGCGGCGACCAGCTGGTCGAGGCCTGCGGCGCTGCCACCAGCCAGGACGCCGATTTTCCCCAGCCCCTCAGCGCCCAGCCCTGGCAGCAGTTCAGCGTCCAGTCCCCGGCCAGGGCCGCCCAGAGCGCCCGCCAGCGGCCCGGTGGCGTCACCGGCAACAGCTATGAGCAGGGCAACCGCATCACCGGCCCCTTCGACATGGCCGCCGACAAGGTGACCGGCACCGAGCAGTTCCGCTTCGACCGTCCCGGCCAGGAACGGGTGCGGCTGCGCCAGCCGGCCGCCGCAGCTCCGGTGACGGTGGATGAGGATGCCCGCCCCACCTCCCGGGTCACCGGCGAGGGCCTCTCCGCCGGCCTGAACATCACCGGTGATGACTGGGGACGGGGCAAGCACGTGACCGGAACCGAGGGGGCCTCTGCACGCCGCCGCAATCCCAGCAGGGTCGGTGCGATGACGGCCATGCCCGGCTTCCAGAGCAAGCGCAACGAGGACCTGCCCGAGCCCACCAACAAGATCACCGGCTCCAGCGGCAGCACCAACTCCGGGTCCCTGATCACGGTCTCCGGCGGAGCCCGGGGCTGATCCCTGATGCCCCGCCGCCCGGCCCCCACCATCCGTCCCCTTGCTCCCAGCGCCCCGCGGCGCCGGCCTGATGCTCCCGGTGGCGCCGATCTCCCCCGGCGCCTGGCGGCCGTCCGGCTCGGACAGGGGACCGCAGGCCTGCATCCGCTGACGGACAGCGCCGCCAACGCCGCCCTCGAGAGCTACGACCGCGGCGTCAAGGACGCCTTCGATCGGATCGTGCCCGTGCTCAAGCGCCTGTCGGCCCTGCAACACGAGGATGACTTCGTCGAGCGCGCCCAGGCCCTGGCCCAGGCCGAGCTCGGCTTCAGCCTCCCCCTGCCGATCCTGGAGAAGGCCTGGGTCAGCCAGCTCGACATGCGCAGCCTGTTCGCCTGGTGCGTCTTCGAAACCTACGAACAGACCAGCGACGGCTTCTTCCGCGACGATCCCCTGCACGGCCAGCCCGGCAGCCCGGCGGCGGACGAATTCAACGCCTTCCTGCTCTCCTGCGGTTTCCACCTGCTGGATGCCACCCCGTGCGCCGATGGACGCCTGGCCCATGCCATCGCCTTCGCCCTGCGGCTGCCCTTCAGCTCGGTGCGCCGCCGGCCCCATGCCGGGGCCCTGTTCGATGTGGAGAACACGGTCAACCGCTGGGTCAAGACCGAACACCGCCGCTACCGGGAGGGCGTTCCCAACCCCGCCCACGACGACACCCGTTACCTGAAGGTGGTGCTCTATCACTTCAGTTCCCGTGACCCCTCCCACGAGGGCTGCGCCGCCCACGGCAGTGACGACGCCTTGGCCGCCAGCTGTGGCCGGCAGCGGCTGATGGAGTTCCAGCAGGCGGTGGAGAACAGCTTCTGCTGCGGAGCCTCCGTCGACCTGCTGCTGCTGGGGATCGACACCGACACCGACGCCATCCGGGTCCATGTGCCGGGCATGGATGGCAGCACCCGCCTGGATCACTGGCTGGATGCCACCACGGTGTATGAGACGACGCGTCACCTGCAGCCCGAGGAGGCCCGGCGCCGGATCGCGGAGCTGACCACGGCGGCGGCGGCCAGCACGCCCGATCCCGGCATGGTCCGCTTGATCGCCCGGCTGCTGGAGCACAACATCTCCCAGATCGACTACGTGCGCCAGTACCACCATGGCCACTACGCCGATGCCGGCCATGCCGAGCGCTTCATCGGTGTGGGCATCGGCTTCAAGGAGATCCACCTGCGCAATCTCACCTACTTCGCCTACATGGACACCGTTGAGGAGGGGGCCCCCGACATGGACGTGGGGGTGAAGATCTTCAAGGGCCTCAATGTGTCGCGTGGCCTGCCGGTGCCCGTGGTGGTGCGCTTCGATTACAACGGCAAGGTGCCCGGTGCCCGGGAGAGGGCGGTACGCCATGCCCAGCGGGTGCAGGAAGCGATCGAGAACCGCTACCCGGATCTGTTCTCCCAGGGCCTGCTGCATGCCCTGCTCACCGTGCGCGACCAGGAACGGCACACGCCCGCCGAGGCGGTAGGTTCCACCATCAGCCTCACCACCGCAGGAGGGCACTGACCATGTTGATCTGCAAAGTGGTCAAGCCCCTGGTCTCGACCAACCGCATCCCGGATTTCGAGCACAAGCATCTGCAGGTGGTCCAGGACGGCAGCACCCAGAAGGTGGCCGTCGACGCGGTGGGCTGCATCCCCGGCGACTGGGTGATCTGCGTGGGCAGCTCGGCGGCCCGGGAAGCGGCAGGCAGCAAGTCGTATCCCAGCGATCTCACGATCGTGGGCATCATCGACCACTGGGATCCCGACGCCGGCAAGGCCAGCCCGCCCGCTGCAGGTGCCGCCTGATGGAGATCATGCAGGTCACCGGTTCCCTGGTCTGCTCCCAACGGGTTCCAGGCCTGGAGCACTGGAACCTCCGGGTGCTGCGCAGCCCCAAGGGCAAGCTCAGCGTCGCGGTGGATCCCGTCGGTGCCGCCCCCGGCAACTGGGTGTTCACCGCCAGTGGGTCGGCCGCCCGCTTCGCCTGCGGCAACCCCGAAACGCACACCGACCTGACCATCGGCGGCATCATCGACTTCTGGGAGCCGGACGGGTAAGCGCCGGGGGGTCCCGCCCCTGGCGGCCTGCCTCCTGTCGAGCATCTCCACTCCAGTTCCTCTTCCCCGCGCCCGTCCCATGGCCAGCCGCACCCCCCGCACCGGTCCCGACGCCACCGCCATGCCGGACCCTTCCACCCCGGCGCCGGCCGACAAACCGGCGACACCCGCGGCGGTTCCAGCGGCCGTGGCTGGCAACGCCGCAGCCCCAGCCGGGGGCGGCACCCCACCGGCCCTGCCACCGGCGGTGGCGGCCAAACCGACGGAGGCAAAGCCGGCGGCCGCCAGCAAGTCACCCCGAGCGGTCCGCGCCACCGCACCGGCCCGCCAGCCAAGGCGGACTCCCGCCGTCACCGCCCGCTCCAGCGCCTCCAGCCGCCGCGGCAGCGGCGGCGCCGGCACCCCCCCCACCACGACCCCCACTCCCCGCACCTCCCCCATGGCCCCCACCATCCACGGCATCGCCCTCGGTCTGATCGAAACCCGGGGCCTGGTGCCGGCGATCGAAGCGGCGGACGCCATGACCAAGGCCGCCGAAGTCACCCTGATCGCCCGTGAATTCGTCGGCGGCGGCTATGTCACCGTGATGGTGCGCGGTGAAACCGGTGCCGTGAACGCGGCCGTCAGAGCTGGCGCCGACGCCTGCGAGCGGGTGGGCGACGGCCTGGTGGCCGCCCACATCATTGCCCGTCCCCACAGCGAAGTGGAGCCTGCTCTGGCGGCCTCCGGCGTCGGCCGCAGGGGCTGATCCCCATGGACGCCGCCCATCCGCGCGTCCTCGGCTACCTGGGCCGCGCGTTGAGTCTGGAACTGTCCGCCGTGCAGCAGTACATGACCCAGTCCTCCCTCGTGGAGCTCTGGGGCGATACCGGTGCCGCCGAACGGTTCCGCCAGGAGACCGTCGAGGAGATGCGGCACGCCGAACGGCTGGTGCAGCGCATGCTGCAGCTGGGGGTGGCCCCCGCCGCTTCCCAGCTGCGGCCGGTCGGCCACGCCGCCGACCTTGAGGGTCTGCTGCGGCTGAATACGGTGCTCGAAGAGGACCTGATCCAGCACTACGGCGAAGCGATGCGCTTCTGCCTTCTGATCGGTGATGGCAACAATGCGTCCTTCTTCCGTGCCCTACGGGACGAAGAACAGCAGCATGGGGAAGATCTGGCGGCCTGGCTCGGCAGCCTTGCCACCGTTCCGTCCAGGGCCCTGCAACGGGCCACCTTCTGAGGTCCCTCCCCCCCCTTGCCGGACACCCTTCCCCTGTCGATCCAGCTCAGCTGGCTGATTCCCCTCTACGGGTTCAGCGGCATGCTGCTGTCGCTGCCCTGGGCGGCGGGCTGGGTCAAGCGCAATGGCCCCCGTCCGGCCGCCTACCTCAACCTGCTGGTCACCCTGCTGGCGGTGCTGCACGGCAGCCTGGTGCTACGCGCCGTGCTGGACCTCGGTCCCCAGCACCTCGACATCGCCTGGTTCTCGGCGGCCGATCTGGATCTGCGCATCGGCTTCGATCTGTCCCTCACCAACCTGGCGGCCCTGGAGCTGGTGACCGGCCTGAGCCTGGTGGGTCAGTTGTTCGCCCTCGGCTACCTCGACAAGGAATGGTCCCTGGCCCGTTTCTATGCCCTGGTCGGCTTCTTCGAGGGGGCCATGGCCGGGGTGGTGCTGAGCAGCAACCTGTTCATGAGCTATTTCCTGCTGGAGATGCTCACCCTCTCCACCTATCTGCTGGTGGGTTTCTGGTACGCCCAGCCCCTGGTGGTGACCGCAGCCCGCGATGCCTTCCTCACCAAGCGGGTGGGCGATGTGCTGCTGCTGATGGGGGTGGTGACCCTGTCGGCCTGGGCCGGATCGCTGGAATTCAACGACCTCTACGCCTGGTCGGCCAACGGGACCCCTCCGGCCCTGGGGGCCACCCTGCTGGGCCTGGCCCTGATCGCCGGCCCGATGGGCAAGTGCGCCCAGTTCCCGATGCACCTCTGGCTGGATGAGGCGATGGAGGGCCCGAATCCGGCCTCGATCCTGCGCAATTCGGTGGTGGTGACCTGCGGCGCCGTGGTGCTCCTCAAGGTGATGCCGCTGCTGCTGATCTCCCCGGTGGCCATCGACGTACTGCTGGCGGTGGGCACCATCAGTGCCCTCGGGGGTGCCCTGGTGGCCATCTCCCAGGTGGACCTCAAGCGGGCCTGCTCCTACTCCACCACCTCCTATCTGGGCCTGGTGTTCATCGCCATCGCCCTGCAGCAGCCCTTCATCGCCCTGCTGCTGCTCTTCTCCCATGCCCTGGCCAAGGCGGTGCTGTTCATGAGCGTCGGCAGCGTCATCGCCACCACCAACTGCCAGGACCTCACCGAACTGGGCGGCCTCGGCTCCCGCATGCCCGCCACCACCAGCGGCTTCCTGGTGGGGGCCGCGGGTCTCACCGGACTGCTTCCCCTGGGCTGCTTCTGGAGCTTCGGCCTGATGGTCGAGGGTCTGGGCTCCCGGGCTCCGTTCTTCGCCGCCGTGGTGCTGGTCACCAACGCCCTGACGGCCCTCAACCTCACCCGGGTCTACCGCCAGGTGTTCCTGGGTGCGCCACACCCCAAGACCCGGCGGACACCCGAGGTGAACTGGCTGATGGCCCTGCCCATGGTCACCGTCGCGGTGCTGGTGCTGGTGACGCCGCTGGTCATGGCCCGCATCGACCGGGTTCCCGGCATCGGCGCCTTCTCGGGCATCACCGCCCTGGCCCTGGTGGGCAGCGGCCTGGCCGGCCTGCTGGTCGGCAGCCTGGTCCCCCTGGACACCTTCTGGTCCCGCTCGGTGTTGCGGCCCCTGCGGATCCTGCAGGACCTGCTGGCCTTCGACTTCTACACCGACCGGATCTACCGGGCCACGATCGTGGCCTTCGTGGCCGGCCTGGCCCGGATCACCAACGGCTTCGACCAGCTGGTGGTCAATGGGATGGTCAACCGCATCGCCGCCGTCTCGATGGGCTCGGCCGAGAGCCTCAAACTGGGGGTGAGCGGCCGGCTGCAGACCTACGTCTTCACCGTGGTGGCCGCGATCGTGCTGCTGGTCGGCAGCCTCTCCTGGCTGGGGGGTTGATCGGACGATGCTGAGCGCCCTGCTGCTGATTCCCTTCTTCGGCGCCCTCGGCCTGCTCTGCTGGCCGGGCGAGCTGGACACCGAGCGCATCCGCCGCACCGCCCTGGCCCTGCTGGGTCTCCAGCTGCTCTGGAGCCTGCGGGTGCTGCTGGCCTTCGACCCCGGCCAGGCGGGTCTGCAACTGCAGGAGTCCTTCGCCTGGGTCGACAGCATCGGCCTCGACTACCGCCTGGGCGTCGACGGCCTGGCCATGCCGCTGGTGCTGGTCAACGCCGCCCTCACCCTGGTATCGGGGATCTGCACCCGCGACCTCAGCCAGCGCCCCCGGCTCTACTTCGCCCTGCTGTTGGTGATCAGCGGGGCCGTGAACGGGGCGTTCCTTTCGGAGAACCTGCTGCTGTTCTTCCTCTTCTACGAACTGGAGCTGATTCCCCTCTGGCTGCTGATCTCCATCTGGGGCGGCGCCAACCGGGGCTACGCCGCCACCAAGTTCCTGATCTTCACGGCCGTCTCCGGGGTGCTGATCCTGGGCGCCTTCCTCGGCCTCTCTCTGTTCACCGGCCAGGCCGACTTCAGCATCAACCCCGTCACCACCGCCCAGCTGGGCATGGGCACCCAGCTGGCGCTGCTGGGGGCGCTGCTGATCGGCTTCGCCATCAAGATCCCCCTGGTGCCGTTCCACACCTGGCTGCCCGACGCCCACACCGAGGCCTCCACGCCCGTGTCGGTGCTGCTGGCGGGGGTGCTGCTGAAACTGGGCACCTACGGCCTGCTGCGCTTCTGCCTGGGGATGTTCCCCGAGGCCTGGGCCCTGCTCGCCCCTTGGCTGGCGGGCTGGGCGGCGGTGTCGGTGCTCTACGGCTCCCTGGCGGCCATCGCCCAGCGGGACATGAAACGGATGGTGGCCTACAGCTCGGTGGGCCACATGGGCTACATCCTGCTGGCGGCAGCCGCCGCCACTCCGGTGAGCATGCTGGGGGCCGTCTTCCAGATGGTCAGCCACGGCCTGATCTCCGCCCTGCTGTTCCTGCTGGTGGGCGTGGTCTACCGCAAGACCCGCACCCGGGATCTGGAGGTGCTGCGCGGGCTGCTCAACCCCGAGCGGGGCCTGCCCTTCACCGGAACGCTGATGATCCTGGGGGTGATGGCCAGCGCCGGCATGCCCGGCATGGCGGGCTTCATCTCCGAATTCCTGGTGTTCCGCGGCAGCCTGGCCGCCTTCCCGCTGGCCACCCTGCTGTGCATGGTGGGCTCCGGTCTGACGGCGGTGTACTTCCTGCTGCTGGTGAACCGGGCCTTCTTCGGCCGGCTGGCGGTGACCCCACCCAGCGGTGATGCGTTGTCCGACTCCCGCCTCGAAGTGCGCCTGCCGGCAGTGGCCCTGCGCGAAACCCTGCCTGCCCTGGCCCTGGCCAGTGGTGTGGTGGGTCTGGGGGTGCTGCCCTGGGGGCTGGGCAAGCTGAGCGAACAGGCCACCACCGCCATGGCCCAGTTGCCGGCCCTGGTGGCGGCGATCCAGGGCGGAGGGCTGCTGTCATGAGACCGATCCCCCGTTCCCCCAAACCGCCCCTCACCTTCAGCGGCGGGCTGCCCTCCAGCAACGACCTGGTGGAGACCCTGCTGGCCGGACGCACCCTGCTGGCCGAGTCTCCCGATCACCTGAGTCAGGTGGTGGACGTGCTCGAGAGCTACGGGGAAGTGCTGGATGCCTACAGCATCAACCTCATCTACCAGGCCGAGAAACAGTTCCTGAATCCCTTCCCGGTGTTCCGCTTCCTCGACGGTGACCACAGCCCGGCGAAGATCTGGCGCCATCTGCTGCACGACCGGATCAATTTCGAATACGCCGAGTACTGCCAGAAGGCGATGCTCTGGCACGGCACCGGTGGCCTCGACGCCTACCTCGACAGCGAGGCCTTTGCGGCCAACTGCGCTGCCATCGTCGCC
The DNA here is from genome assembly GCA_943372935.1 of Synechococcus sp. UW140. Taxonomy (GTDB): domain Bacteria; phylum Cyanobacteriota; class Cyanobacteriia; order PCC-6307; family Cyanobiaceae; genus Cyanobium. Next base: position 5,438 of record CALSAP010000007.1, on the reverse strand, counting down.
CACAAGACCCGCCGCGACCCCCTGCTGGCGGCCCTCAACCCCTTGTTCCCCCAGTTCCTGAGCGAATTGATCCGCTCGGCGGCCACCACCCATGCCCTGGGCCAGTTCTGGCGGGTGATGAGCGATCTGTTCCTGGATCTGGCCCGGGCCGAGCGGGATGGGCGGGTGGACTCGATCGCCGCGGTGGTCACCTTCATCAAGGAGGGCCTGGTGGCGGCAGCCGGGGCACCGATCACCTACGCGGTGGAGATCGCCGGCACCCGCTTCTGGGTGCTCCCCCCCGAGGCGTGCCTCACCTTCCTGATGGATGTGGCCGTGCCGTATGTGGAAGCGGTGTTCCTGCGCGGCACCCCGTTCCTGGGCACCGTGTCCTTCAACGCCCAGGCCCAGCAGATTTCCCCCGACCAGGCCCAGTTCATGTATGGCGCCCTCTACGCCGACCCGCTGCCCACCATGGGCTCGGGCATCCCGCCCAGCCTGCTGATGCAGGACATGTACCGACATCTGCCCGAGCGTCTGCACCAGACCTACCTGGCCGGCATCCGCGGCGCCGGAGACGTGCGGGTGAAGATCTGCATGACCTTCCAGAAGGCGATGTTCTGCGTCACCAACGCCGCCATCGCCGGCACCTTTCCCCATCCACTCGACAGTGACGTTTCGGCGGAACAGGCGGCCAACCGGGCCTATGCCGCCGCCTGGGCTGCCCGCCTCTGTGTGGCCCGCACCGACTGTCTCGACGATCCGGGCTGATCTAGGGTCGGGTCCATGGATCAGCCCTGGACCCGGAGGCCCCGACCCGATCGGCTCGAGCGCCGCATCGAGTTCGACGACTACGAACGCACCCGCACCTTCCTGGAGCGCCTGAACGGCCTCTCGGAGCAGGAGGGCCGCTTCCCCGACATCAGCTTCGGGCGCACCTATGTGAATCTCACCGTGCGCGCCGAAGCCGACGAGGACCCCATCGGCGAACCGGAGGAAACCTTCGCCAAGGCCATCGATGGGCTCCTCTAGCAACGACGCTGCCGACGCCGCTGGGGCGGCCGACGCCCAGGAATCGACGCTGGTGGACCTGCGGGCGGCCTACGACGCCGCCGGTATCAAGGAGGGCCTCGACCAGCTCGACCGGGAACTGATCGGCCTGCGTCCGGTGAAGGCCCGGATCCGGGAGATCGCCGCCCTGCTGGTGATCAACCGGGCCCGCACCCAGGTGGGGCTCGACACGGCGCCCCCCAGCCTGCACATGTCGTTCACCGGCCGGCCCGGCACCGGCAAGACGACGGTGGCGGAACGCATGTCGAAGATCCTGCACGGGCTCGGCTATGTCCGCAAGGGCCATGTGGTGACGGCCACCCGCGACGATCTGGTGGGCCAGTACATCGGCCACACCGCCCCGAAAACCAGGGAGATGCTCAAGAAGGCGATGGGCGGCGTGCTGTTCATCGACGAGGCCTACTACCTCTACCGTCCGGAGAACGAGCGGGACTACGGCGCCGAGGCGATCGAGATCCTGCTGCAGGTGATGGAGAACAACCGCAACGACCTGGTGGTGATCTTCGCCGGCTACAAGGAGCGGATGGACATCTTCTACCAGAGCAACCCCGGCCTGTCCTCGCGAGTGGCTAACCACATCGACTTTCCCGACTATTCCGCCAGCGAACTCCTGGCGATCGCCCAGCTGATCCTGGCGGCGGAGAACTACCGGTTCAGCCCGGAGGCGGGCGCGGCCTTCGCCGAGTACATCCAGCGCCGCATGCAGCTGCCCTTCTTCGCCAATGCCCGCTCGATCCGCAACGCCATCGACCGGGCCCGCATGCGCCAGGCCAACCGGTTGTTCAGTGGAATGGGCCGTGCCCTCACCAAAACCGACCTGATGACCATCGAAGCCGACGACATCACGGCCAGCCGGGTGTTCCATGGGGAGGTGGAAGGGCTGGATCCGGCGCTTCCGCTCTCCTGAACAGAGCGACAAACCTGCACAAGCATCCGACTGGGGCAGGAACGCAGAATTCAGGGAATTTTCCCTATAGACTCAGACTCATCCAAGTGACAGGAGTCATGCCCTGCCAACACCAAGGTCGCTCCCATCATCATTGAATGGGAGATGTCAGGCCGACTGATCTCCAGATCGTGTCGATCCAGGAATCAACGATCCAAGCCTCGTTAACGAATCCCTGTCAACCGACACTGGCTAGAGCGAGGCAGCCACGAAACTCAGGACTTCTTGGTCCCCATAGCCGTCAACGAATCCGTGATCTTTCTCATCAGTGACGATATCCCGCAGCAAGGCTGGCTCATGATCCTGCCGACATCGACCCTTTGCCACAACGAATCCCCGTGCCATCAGGCCGCTGACTTTCCAGATACCCACAGGCGATTCAACGCTCCAGTGGATCGGGGATGCGGCAGAATAAGCGCCATGCGTCATCATGTTTCACCGCCCAAGACAGAGCTTCTCCCTATCCACAAGCTTAGCCATCGCTCCTTCAACCAGGCATTCCTGGAGGACCATCTGGGTGATTGTTTCGGAAGCCTGATTGCTCGGCATGCTGACATCTAATTCCATGGGAGACAAGCGGCTTCACATCGTCCTCTTCTGGTTCATGGATGACTGGGGGCAATACGGACGCTCCTACGAGATGATCGCGCAGCAACTGTCCCGCCAGAAAGAGGTGGCTCACGTGCTTTGTGTGCTACAGCCAGACCAACCAATACCTGTCAAGACACGACCGCCTCTTCACATTCACCAGTGGAAGCCGAAACTGATAGTTGTGGTACCAAGGCAACAGATACTCAAGCCGGATTTCAAGCCCGCCAAAGTTCGTGAATGGGTCAATGGAAGGCTAGGTGATGCCTCACTAAAACTGATTCTCAAACTGCATGGCTACAATCGCAACAACACGATCATGTGGCTTTTTCCACCCCATCCCTATGCTGATCGACTGAGAAAACTTGTTCCCCATCGCCATTTGATTACGCATGTTCTTGATAACAATACCCTTTTGCAAGATGCCCCCGAGGAGTTGCGCCATGCGGTCGATGCTCAATACAGAGGGCTGGCACGGCAATCGGATCAGATCTTTGTCAATTCTGCACTTAACCTTGAGGTATTCAGTGCCATCCATCCAAAGGTCCACTGCTTTGAAAGTGCCGTAGACCCTGTCTTTTTTGACATTGGCCGCACACGTACAAAGTCTGTCAGGCTTGCCTATCTTGGCTGGGTGACGGAGAGAACTGATGTCGCGCTACTTGAGCAGGTTGCAGATGCGAATGAAAACTGGCAGCTCAGGATCGCTGCTCCCGACCATCCTGCATCAAGGGAACGCCTAAGGGCATTGCTGACGAGGCCAAACGTCACATGGATCAGGGATCTTCCCTACGGACAGGCTCCCGGATTCCTGGGGAGTGCCGATATCGGCCTCATCCCTCACCTTGACACGCCCTACAGCCGCAGCATGAGCCCGCTGAAATTGTTCCAATATCTCGCTGCAGGTTTACCGGTGGTGAGTACCAGGGTTTCCGGAATAGAGAATTGGAAAGACCTGATCCTGATTGCGTCAACCACGGAAGAGTTCCTGCGACACATTCAAACCGCAATCAGCCTCACCCACCCGGAGGTAACCCGATGGCGCGTGGATGCCATGCGCAAGGAAACCTGGTCACATCGGGTCAAGGCGATGCTGAAGGAGATCCCTACACTCACTTAGCGTGTTTTTCGGCAGGCGATCTGCAGCAGGTCCCGCACCTGCTGCACCCGCCGCGCCAGGGCGGGATCGCTGCTGAGCTTCTTCTCCACCTGCTCCACCGCGTACATCACGGTGGAGTGATCCTTGCCGCCGAAGGCTTCGCCGATGCGCGGCAGCGACAGGTTGGTGTTCTGACGCATCAGGTACATCCCCACCTGGCGGGACTGGCTGACGGCCCGTTTACGGCTGGGGCTGAGCATCTCATCGATGCGCACTTCGAACACTTCGGACACCTTCTCCAGCACCTGCTGGGGGGTGACCGCCACCTCATTGCCGACCGGATCGAGCATCGGCGCCAGCGATTCCACGGTCATCGGCAGGCCGGTGATCGAGGCGAAGGCCACCGCCCGGGTGAGGGCGCCTTCGAGTTCACGGATGTTGGAGGTGAAACGCCCGGCGATGTACTGGATCAGTTCCCGGGGCAGGGACACCTGCTCCGCCTCGGCCTTCTTGTGCAGGATGGCCATCCGCGTCTCCAGGTCGGGGATCTGGATGTCGGCGATCAGGCCCATCGAGAAGCGGGAAATCAGCCGCTCCTGGAGTTTGGGAATCTGGCTGGGGGGCCGATCACTGGCGATCACGATCTGGCGGCCGGCTTCATGCAGGGCGTTGAAGGTGTGGAAGAACTCCTCCTGGGTGTATTCCTTGCCCTCGATGAACTGGATGTCATCCACCAGGATCAGGTCGGCCGCCCGGTAGCGATCGCGGAAGGCCTGCATCCCGTCCTTGCGAATCGCCTGGATCAGGTCATTGGTGAAGGTCTCGGTGGAGACATAGAACACGCGGGCGTCCGGGTCGATCTCCAGCCGGTAGTGGCCGATGGCCTGCATCAGGTGGGTCTTGCCCAGGCCCACCCCACCGCAGATGAACAGGGGGTTGAACTCCCTTCCAGGGGCCTCGGCCACCGCCAGAGAGGCGGCATGGGCCATGCGGCTGTTGGCCCCCACCACGAAGCGGTTGAACACGTAGCGGGTGTTCAGGCCCGCCCCGAGGCGCAGGGGAGCCGGCACCGTCCGGGTGCCACCCCCGGCACCACCGGCCGGGCCTGCCCCCGCGCGCAGGGGGGCCTCCACCAACGGCTGCGGCCGCGTGTCGCCGCTCTCAGCGAGGACGTCCGGCAGCTCCCCCAGGGGTTCGGCATCCGCGGCCACCTCCACTTCGACCCGCACCTGGCATCCGGCGTGCTCGCTGGCCACCGCCGCGATCATCACCAGGTAGTTCTTGCGCAGCCAGCCGCAAGCGAAGCTGTTAGGGGCCTCAAGACGCAGCAGGCCGTCGGCGAAATCCCGGCAACGGGCCTGCCGGATCCAGGTCTCGTAGGTCGGTTTGCTGAGCCTGCCCTGAAGATCCTGGCTCACCCTGTGCCACAGCTGATCACCCTGCTGCACCAGGAGCCCACGACGCGATGGCCGAATATAGGCATCCCGGGCCCGGAGGTTCGTCTTTAATGAATCCTTCAGCGACGCCCGTCCGCCCCCGATGGTTCAGCCCCGTTTCCTGTTCCGCCTCAGCCTCCTGGCGGCCACGGCAGGCCTGCTGACCTCCTGCACCGGCACCCGTCTGGCCCTCCCGGGCCTGCCAGGCCTGCCCAAGCCCGAGCAGGCCCCCATCAGCGATGCGGCACCGGCGCCGACGCTGCAGCCCAGCAGTTCCGTGATCGTCGATGCGGTCGAGAAGGCAGGCCCGGCCGTGGGG
>CALSAP010000006.1:0-130077 GCA_943372935.1 Synechococcus sp. UW140 | reverse complement strand
CCGGCACCGGCGGTCTCGTTCCGCTGAGAACAGGCTCCGTCCTACGGCAGGCCTGTGGGATGGCAATAAAAGCGTGTAACCAGTGCTCGAAACCGTTGCAGCTCAGCTACATTGACTTTGCAATCTGCCGCGAAGCGGCTTAGTTCAACAGTATTTCGGCGGGTCCGGTATCCATCCCGCTCGGGGGGCTCCGGCGGCATAAGAAACCTGCGAGACCATGATCAAGCCTTGGAGCTCACTCCAGCGTAAGGCTTTTCTCTGGCGTTGCTCTTGGGTGACGGAGACATGGGCGGTTCCGGGAACCAGATGTTCGATTGGTTACAGAAGGTCCACCGGGCTCATCACCCCACAAGGGCCGCGATTCAGCACATGGGTATAGATCATCGTGGTCTTCACGTCGCTGTGGCCCAGCAATTCCTGGATGGTGCGGATGTCCTGGCCGCGCTCCAGTAGATGAGTCGCAAAGGAGTGGCGAAAGGTGTGGCAGCTTGCCGGCTTGCTGATTCCGGCCCGCAGGATTGCCTGCTTCACCGCCTTCTGGATCACGGATGGGTCAATGTGGTGCCGGCCTTCCGTTCGGTTCCTGGCGTCACGCCAACGGTGCGATTGTGGGAAGACCCACTGCCAGCCCCATTCCGAGGCAGCGTTCGGGTACTTTCTTCCCAGTGCCAATGGCAGCACCACCCTCCCCCAGCCTGCCGCCAGGTCGACTCGGTGCATCTGCCGCACCACCAGCAGATGATTCTGCAAGGGCTCCATCAGGCTGGCGGGGAACACGGTGACCCGGTCCTTGTCGCCTTTACCGCTGCGGACGGTCAGTTGCCGGGCTTGGAGATCCAAATCCTGGACCCGGAGCCGGAGCGCTTCCATCAGCCGCAGTCCGCTGCCATAGAGCATCTGCGCCACAAGCTGTTCGGTGCCCTGGAGCCGTTGCAGCACCTCCCTCGTCTCCGCCACCGTGAACACCACCGGCAACCGTTTGGGCTGCCGCGCACGCACCACCCCTTCCAGGTTGCCCACATCTCCCCCGATCACGTGCCGGTAGAGGAAGAGCAGGGCGGATAGCGCCTGGTTCTGCGTGGAGGCACTCACTTGCCCCACCGTGGCCAGATGCGACAGGAAGGCATTGATCTCCTGCTCGCCCATGTCCCTGGGATGCCGCATCCCGTGAAACCGCAGAAAGCGCTTCACCCACTGGGAATAGGTGGTGATGGTTCGCCGTGCGTAGTGCCGCACCTGCAGCTCCTCCCGGTAGCGATCCATCAGCCGTGGACCTGGTGTGGGAACCATGCGAAAGCCGCGGAACCGCCTTCAGGGTTCCCCGCCCCGGTCCTCCCCCACCCGCTCCAGCGTCGCCTCCAGCTCCTGCCGCCACTCCCCCGGAGCGAAGTGGTGCCAGCGGCCGTGGCCGGGCAGCAGCCAGCGCACGTCCAGATCCAGCAGCCGCTCCACCGAGCGCACCTGCTCCTGCCAGTCCCACCAGCAGTAGCGGCGGGACGCCACCACCCCCGGCGGATCCACACCCCACCAGAGGTGGTCGCCGCTGAACAACACCTGAGCGGCGAACAGCACCGCCACCGAGCCGGCGGTGTGGCCCGGCACCGGCAGCACCAGCAGGTCGTCGTCGAGGGTGATGGGTTCGGTGCCCTCGAAGCGGTGTTCCGCATCAGGGGCGGCGTCGGCATCGGCGGCGTGGATCCAGCGCTCGGCGCCGAAGTGCTGGGCCCAGGCCCCGTGGTCGGCCACGTCGTCGCGGTGGCTGAGCAGGATCCGCCGCACACCACCCAGGGCCTCGACCCGGCGGGCCAGGGCGCCGCTCCAGCGCGGGGAATCGATCAGCACGTTGTCGTGGCGGCCATCGGCCTGGCGGCGGGTGATCAGCCAGCTGCTCGCCCCAAAGCTCTTACGCGAGGCCCAGCCGCCGTAGTGCACCTCCCCCGCCGGCAGGCTCGTGATCAGGGCCGGGAAGCCATCGGCCGGGGTGTGGGCCAGCAGCTCCCCGCTGGTGCCGATCGCCGCCACCGGGCAGGCCTGAAGCGCCAGCAGGGCCGCACGGATCTCCCCTTCGCCCTGGGGCTGGGCCCACACATGGGAGGTGCGGCCGGTGGGGGCGAAGTGGGCCGGATCGAACTGCCAGCAGGTGCCGCAGTCGATGCAGTGGTCATCCACATAGAACGCGCCGGGGGCATTGGCGGCCAGGCGCAGCTGGGGGCGGGCCATGGGGGCAGGCGGCGAACTCCCCCCTAGCCTGGCCTCGATGGCCCACACCTTGGTGCTGCTGGCGAGTGAGACGCGCTGCGAGGCGCTGCTCGACTGGCTCGACCGACAGGCCCTGGCCGTCGCAGGGTTTCCGCTGCTCGCCACCGCCGAGCTGGCCGAGGGGCTCCGCAGCGATCCCCGCACCGCCCAGCTGCCGGTGATGGCGCTGGATGCTCTTGCCGAAGGGGGGGACATCCAGGTGGCCGCCCGTCTGCTGGCCGGGGAGGTGGCGGCGGTGATCGCCTTCCTGGATCCGGAGGCACCAGCGGGATCGCCGCCCGACAGCCGGCTGCTGATCCGCGCCTGCGATCTGGCCGGCGTGCCCCTGGCCCTCAATGCCGCCACCGCCGAGCTGGCCCTGCGGGGCCTGGCCCATGGCCGCTCGGCCTACCTGCTGTTCAATCCCGTCGCCGGCCAGGGGGAGGCCAACGCCGATCTGGCCCTGATTCGCTCGATCCTCGAGCCGCAGCTCCTGGTGACGGTGCTGCTCACCAGTGCCGCCACCGATCCGGGCGACCAGTGCCGGGAACTGGTCGAGCTGCTGCAGGCCCGGCCGACGGGTGAGGTGGGCAACGTGATGATCGTGGCCTGCGGCGGCGACGGCACCGTCTCGGCGGTGGCGGGGGCAGTGGCCGGCACCGGCATTCCCCTCGGCGTGATCCCCCGGGGCACCGCCAATGCCTTCGCCGCAGCGCTCGACATCCCCACCGACCTGGTGGCCGCCTGCGAGACGATCCTGGCTGGCCACACCCATGTGGTGGACGCCGCCCGCTGCAACGGTCTGCCGATGACCCTGCTGGCCGGGGTCGGCTTCGAGGCGGGGATGGTGGATCGGGCCACCCGCGAACTGAAAACCATGCTGGGCCCGCTCGCCTACGTGCTCGCCGGCGCCCAGCAGCTGGTGAGCCAGCAGCCGTTCCAGGCCCGCGTCGAGATCGACGGCACCATCACCGAAATGCAGGCCGCCGCCATCACCGTGGCCAACGTGGCCCCCGCCACCTCCGTGCTGGCCCAGGGCTTCGGGCGGGTGATTCCCGACGACGGCCTGCTGGAGGTCACGATCGCCTCGCCCAGCACCCGCCTGCAGGGCCTCAATGCCCTCGCCTCCCTGCTCACCTCCGCCGTGGTGCAGTCCCCCGCCAACCACCCCGACCTCCTGTGTCTGCGGGCCAGCCACATCACCATCACCACCGACCCTCCCCAGCGGCTGGTGATCGACGGCGAAATGCTCGAGGCCGACCCTGTCACCTTCACCTGCCTGCCCGGCGCCCTCTCCGTGTTCGCACCGCTGCCCTCACCGTGAACCTCGCCTCCGAGGCGGACATCGCCACCAAGGTCAGCCGCATGGCCGAACGGGTGCGCTGGGGCCATCCCGAGATCGTCCGTCGTGGCATCGATCCCTGCCGCCTGGCCATCGAAGGCGATCCGGAGTCACCCGAGGCCTTCTCCTTCCTCGTGCTGGGGGACAGCGGCACCGGGCTGCACCGCCGCGACACTCCCCAGCGGCGGGTGGCCGAGCAGCTGCTGGCCCATGGCACAGACGCGAGCTACCTGCTCCACACCGGTGATGTCGTCTACCAGGTTGGCTCCAGCGAGCAGTACCCGGACAACTTCATCCGCCCCTACCGCGAGTGGCTCGTGGGCGGTGAGGACTGGCGCCGGCTGCGCTACGACCGGCTCGTCTTCCGGGTGCCGTTCCTGCCGGTGCTCGGGAACCACGACTACTACGACCTGCCGCTGCCGCTGGGACTGCTGGCCGGCCTGACCGCGCCGCCGCGGCGCCTGCTGCGGGCCTGGCTGGATCTGGATGTGGGCTGGCACGGCTCCTTCGTGGGCCAGGCCTGGGCCCGCGCCTTCCTTGATGGGCTTGGCGCCGTCCCGGAAGCCGACCTGGGCGAGCACCTTGAGAGCACCCGCACCGCCACGGTCGACGGGGCCCGCTGCCTGCTCTACCGACCCGGCTGCTTCACCCGCCTGCCCCACCGCCACTACACCTTCCGCTGGGCCGGCGTCGATGTGTTCGCCCTCGACTCCAACACCTTCAACCAGCCCCTGCCGGGCGGTACTGACGACGGAGAGCTGCACCGGCGTCGACAGCGGCTCGACGCCGAACGCGCCTCCCTGCTGCTGTCCCTCGGCCCGCTCAGTGGGGATGAGGACATCCGCGACGATCGGGCCGCCAAGGCCGAGCAGCTCGACGAGCAGATCCGGGACATCGACAAGCAGCTCGCCAGCGGGGTTTCGGCCCGAGCCGGCCAGGCCCCTGCGGTCGACGATGGCCAGCTCGACTGGTTCGCCGAGGCCCTGATCGCCTCCTGGCGCAACCCGGCCGTGCGCGGCCGGCTGCTGGTGCTGCACCATCCGCCTGTCGTCACCGAAGTCAGCAAGTGGGACCAGGGCCAGACCCTGGCGGTGCGCGCCCAGCTGCGCCGCGTACTGGATCGGGTGGCCGCTGCCCTCGGCGACCTGCCGGACGGCCGCCCCCTGCTCGATCTGGCCTTCAGCGGCCATGCCCACTGCCTGGAGTTCCTGCAGACCGCCGACACCGGCCACGGCGATGCCCACATCCCCTGGCTGATCTGCGGCGGCAGCGGCTACAGCCTGCGCCGCCAGCGCCGGGAAGGGCCGCTGCTGCAGGAAACCGTCGACGGCCGGGAACGCCCCCTGGCCCGATCCCGGTTGTTCCTGGGCCGCGCCGGGCGGGGCTCCGGCCTGAGCCGGACCTATTCCGGCCTGCGGGTGGAGGTGGCCGGCGGCACGCCGCTGCGGCTCCGGCTCATCCCCCTGGTGGCGGAGAAGGCCGAGGGCCGCTGGCGTCATGGGGCCCTCGATCCGATCCTGCTGCCGGCGACGGGGCCGAGCTGACCGGGGGTGCCAGGGGGTGGGGCAGCTCCAGGGTCATCACGATCGATTCGCCCCCCACCCGGTTCGTGATCCGGGACTCCTCCACAAAGCCCAGCCGCCCGTAGAAGCGCCGGGCCGGATTCTCGGTGCGCACCGACAGTCGGATCCGGCGGTAGGTCGGTGCGGCCAGGACGATCAGCGCCTGCAGCAGGTGGGTGCCCACCCCCCGGCCCCGGGCCTCGGGATGAACGGCGGCGGCCAGCTCCGGAACCGACGGCTCCGCCACCCTCCCCGGGGTGGCTTCGTGGCTGAGGCGCAGCCAGGCCGCCCCGATGGCACGGCCCCCGGCCTCCCGGGCGATGACGCCCAGATCACCGGCCTGCCTCCCCCAGCCCTCCACATAGGCGCAGAGGCAGGGATCGGCCTGGGCCATCGCCACCTGGTCGGGCCCTCCCTTGCCCATGGAGGCGGCGTAGGTGAGCATCAGCCAGAGGGTGGCGGCGTCGTCCGCCGTGGCGGGTGCGATCCGCACCGGCGGCTGGCGGGGGTCCAGCGGATCGGGGCGGAGGGCCATTCAGCGGTGTTCGATCACCTCATCGAGCTGGTAGCGCACCTTGGCCAGGGCGGCGTACTTGTCGGCCGGATCGCGATAGCCGGCGGCACACACCACGGCACTGCGGTAGGGGGTCGCCTCCAGGCCCAGCAGGCGGTCGTAGTCGGGTGGCGAGAAGCCTTCGATCGGGCAGGTGTCCACCTGCAGCAGGGCGGCGGCGGTCATGAAGTTGCCCAGGGCGATGTACACCTGGTTGCTGGCCCAGGTGGCGATGGCGGCGCTGCGAGGGCCGTCCACCAGGTCCTTCTGCATCATCTGCCGGTAACCCTCCAGCGGCTCCGCCGGCACGCCCCGGGCGGCGCTGGTGGCCTCGATCAGCCGGGTGAGATCGGCCAGCTCGATCGTTCGCCGCGCCAGGAACACCACCACGTGGGAGGCATCGGTGATCTGGGGCTGGTTCCAGGAATGGGGCCGCAGTTCGGCGCGCAGGGCCGGATCCTCGACCACCAGGAACGACCAGGGCTGCAGGCCGTAGGAGGAGGGGGTGAGCACCAGTGCCGCCTCCAGCGCCGCCCAGGTGTCGGCAGGAATCTTGCGGCTGGGGTCGAACTGCTTGGTGGCGTAGCGCCAACGCAGGGCGTCAAGCAGCTCGGAGGAGCTCAGGGTCATGGCTGGGGAGCGCGGTGACAGGTGGTCTCGCCCGGAACCTAAGGGGTCAGCCCACGGGATGTCTGTGTCCACGCACCGGTCGGCGGCGCTCAACGAACCTCCAGGGATGGCCCTGGTGAAAGGGCAGGTGTAGACCGGCAACACCCCGCCCCGCTTCGATGGACCCCAGCGCGGATCTCTCCGGCCACTTCCTGCAGCTCGCCTGCGGCAACTGGGTCACCCAGATGCTGCACGTGGCCGGCGAACTGGCGATCGCCGACCACCTGGCCGCCGCGGGGCCGGAGGGTCTGGAGGCCGAGGACCTGGCCGGCCGCTGCGGCGCCGATGGCGAGTCCCTGTTCCGGCTGCTGCGGGGTCTGGCCAGCCTGGGCGTGTTCGCCGAGAGCGAGAGCCAGCCACGCCGCTTCATGCTCACCCCCCTGGCCGAACTGCTGCGCAGCGACCACCCCGGCTCCCTGCGCCAGTTCGCGCGCATGCTCGGCGGCGAGCACTACGACGCATGGACCGACCTGCTTCACAGCGTCCGCAGCGGCGAGAGCGCCTTCCGCCACCACTACGGCGAACCCGTCTTTGACTGGTACGGCCACAACCCCGAGCGCGGCGCCATCTTCGACGGCGCCATGACCGACTTCTCCCGCGTCGAGACCGCGGGACTGCTGGCGGCCTGGGACTTCAGCGGCGCCAGCCACCTGATCGACGTGGGCGGCGGCCGCGGCGGACTGCTGCAGGCGGTGCTGCGCCACCACGGCCATCTGCGCGGCACGCTCTTCGACCAGCCGGCGGTGGTGGCGCCGGTGACGGTGCCGCCGGAGCTGGAAGGACGCTTCAGCGTCGCCGCCGGCGACTTCTTCGCCAGCGCGCCGGCCGGCGGCGACACCTACCTGCTCAAGCACATCCTCCACGACTGGGGCGATGACGCCTGTCTGACGATCCTGGGCCACATCCGCGACGGCCTGGCCCCCGGCGGGCGGCTGCTGATCCTCGAGCAGGTGATCCCCCCGGGCAACGCTCCGGCCCCGGGCAAGCTGCTCGATCTCAACATGCTCGTGATGACCGAGGGCGGCCGGGAGCGCACCCCCGGGGAGTACGCGCAGCTGCTGGAGCGCGCCGGCCTGCGGCTGGCGGGGATCCATCCGACGCCGTCACCGGTGGCGGTGGTGGAGGCGGTGGCGGCCTGAGCGCGGCCCCCGCGTCACACCAGCAGGCCGATCACCAGGGCGATGGCTCCGCCGATGGGACCGAAGTAGAAGAAGCTGCCCATCGCCGCGGCCAGCTCGCGGTCGTGGCGGGTGTAGAGCTGCAGCACCAGCACATAGCTGAGGCCGGTGCTGAGGAGGAAGCCCGCCAGGCCGAACAGCAGCCCCCGTCCCAGCCGTTTCCAGGTCATGTACGGGCTCTCCGCTTGGCCTGCTTTCCTTGGCAGGCAGTGTGCCAGAGGCGTTCCACGGCCTAGCGTCGGAGCCAGCCCAGCCCCGGCATCCGTGAGCCTCTCCATCGCCCTGCTCACGGTCTCCGACAGCCGCACGCTTGCCGACGACGCCTCCGGCGACGCCCTGCAGCAGCGGCTGGAGGCGGCCGGCCACCGGCTGGTGGAGCGCCGCCTGGTGCCCGACGACCGCTACCGCATCCGGGCCGAGCTGAGCCGCTGGATCGCCGACCCCGCCGTGCAGGTGGTGATCAGCTCCGGCGGCACCGGCCTCACTGGCCGAGATGGCACCCCCGAGGCCGTGGCGCCCCTGCTCGACAAGACCATCGAGGGCTTCGGCGAACTGTTCCGGGTGCTCTCCTTCGAAACGATCGGCACCAGCACCCTGCAGAGCCGTGCCCTGGCCGGGGTGGCCAACGGCACGGTGGTGTTCGTGCTGCCCGGCTCCCTCGATGCGGTCTCCACCGCCTGGGACCGGCTGATCCGCGCCCAGCTGGACGCCACCACCCGCCCCTGCAACCTGGTGCAGCTGCTGCCGCGGCTCACGGAAACCTGATGCGGGCCCCTGTCCTGCGGCGACGCCTGCGCCCCTGGTGGCTCGGGGCCCTCGCCCTGCTGCTCAGCGTCGGCCTCTGGTGGCTGCCGCCGGCTGGAGCGGGCCCCGCCGCCCCAGCCGATGGCTCCGGGGCACGGGCGCCCGGGACGGGCCCGGCCGACCAGGGCGGGGTGGTAGCCGCCGGCAGTTTCGAGCTGGCCAAGGTGAGGATCCTGGGCGTTCCCGCCCTCACCGTGGCCTCGCCGGTGGTGGGCCACCAGGACGATGCCCCCGACGCCCGGCGCCGCGCCGAGGTGATCGAGGGCAACCTGCGCCTGCTCTACGACCCCGAGCACCTCTGCAGCGAGAGCGAGCAGATCGCCGAGTGGGTCCTGGTGAGGGTGCTCGGGGGCAGCGGGGGAGCCTGTGAGTCCTCGCCGCTCCAGGGGGTGGGCGGCAGCGCCCCCGGGCAGCTGCTGGTGGAGCGCCGCCAGCTGCCGGGCGGCGATGTGGTGCTGGAAGCGCGGGTGCCGGAACGCTCCGAACCCCTGCCCCTGCTCACGGTCACCCGGGCCGATGCCAGCCTCAACGGCGTCAGTGCCCTGGCCCTGGGGGAACGCTGGCAGCAGCGGCTGCAGAGCCGCCTGCGCCATGCCCGCCAGGTGATGCAGCCGGCCGATCTGCGTCGTCGCTGGCAGATCACCATCGCCGTGCAGCTGGCGCTGGCCCTGGTCACCGCCGCCACCCTGTGGCTGTGGCGCTGGAACCGGCAGCGCTGCGCCGGGCTCATCCGGCGCCGCAGCCCCACCCCGGACCGGGCCCTGGAGCAGCGCCTGCAGCTCCACCAGGTCTTCGGGCTGGTGCTGCTGCTGCTGGTGCTGCTGGAGCTGATGGTCATGCTGGCCCTCGGGGTGATGGCCGTCCCCGGCAAGGTGCCCCTGGGGCTGCAGCTGCTGCTCCAGCCCATCCATTCCATTCTCAAGGTGCTGCTGGTGGGGCTGGCCGGCCTGCTGGCCCGCTCCCTGGCCACCTTCCTGCTGCATCAGTGGGCCGACGGCGCCAGGGTGCCGGTGGAGGAGCAGGCCCGCCGTGAGCAGCGGCACCGCAGCCTGCTGCGGGTGAGCCACCGCCTGATCGATCTGGCCTGCATTCTGGTGGCGGCCGGCTGGATCCTGATCGACATTCCCGGCATCCGCGCCGCCTCCTCCTCCCTGCTGCTGGCCGGCGGCGCCCTGCTGGGCGGCCTGGCGCTGGTGTTCCAGGGGCTGCTGCGGGACTTCGTCGCCGGCCTCGCCGTGCTGATCGAAGACCGCTACGCCATCGGCGACTGGGTGGAGATCGATGGGCTCGAGGGCGACGTGGTAGATGTGGGGGTACTGAGCACCCAGCTGCATTGCCTCGACCACCGGGTGGCCGTGGTCCAGAACAGCGCCTTCGACCGGGTGGTCAACCACACCAAGCTGCGCTCCGGCGAGGAGGTGAAGCTGCTGATCTCCCACCGCTGCACCGCCATCGGCCAGGCCCTGGCGGTGGTGGCCGACGAGCTCGCCGCCTTCCACACCGATCCCACCTGGGGACCCCGGCTGCTGGCGGCGCCCCTGCTACGGGGCGTCAGTGCCACCGGCCCACTGGGCATCACCGTGAGCGTCCTGCTCACCACGGTGACCGGCGAGCAGTGGGCCTGCGCGCGGGAGCTGCAGGGGCGTCTGGTGGCCCGCTTCCAGCGGGAGGGGATCCCCCTGGCCGATGGCCTGGAGCTTCCCAGCCGAGGCTGATCAGGGCGACCCCAACCCCCGCGGGTCGCGCCACAGCAGCACGCCCTCACGTCGCAACGCATGGAAATCGGCCGCCCGGCCATCGCCCCGGCCGCTGAGGCCCCCGTCCGGGGCGCCGATCACGGTGCCCCCGGCATCGAAGAGCACGCTGGTCTGGTCGCAGCACTGGGGCGGCAGGTAGTACACCAGCTGGCCCCGGTAGCGATAGCGCCACACCGTCTGGGGCGGGTTGCCCGGCGGCCCCGCCTTCATCTGGCCGATCAGCCGCTGCAGCCAGGGCGGGCCGGGAGGCGTCGAGGGCGACGGGGCGGCGGGGGAGGCCGCGGCGGGGGAGGCCAAGACGCTCACGGTCAGGGCACCGGAGATCAGGGTGCCCACGGCCAGGCAGCTCAGCATCCCGGCGGCATTCCCTGCCATCGGCGGCCCCAGGCGCGATCTCCACTGGGAGGCTGCCATGGCCGGCGCGGGTACGGTGGGGCCTGCGGTGGAAGGTTCATGGCTGCAGCGACGCCGGACCACGAGACCTTCATCCGCCAGGCCATCGACCTGTCCCGCAAGGCGGCCCTGGAGTACGGCACCGGCGGGGCCTTCGGGGCGGTGATCGTCAGGGATGGCGTGGTCATCTCCGAGGGGATGAACCGCGTCGTGGCCAGCCACGATCCCACCTGGCACGGCGAGATGGAGGCGATCCGGCTGGCCTGCATCACCCTGCAGAGCTTCAAGCTGCCCGGCTGCATCCTCTACACCTCCGCCGAGCCCTGCCCGATGTGCATGGCCACCTGCTACTGGGCGGGCATCGAGGAGGTGTACTACGCCGCCACCGTCGAGGACGCCCTCGCGTACGGGGATTTCGACGATCGCCCGATCTACGAGCAGCTGGCCCTGCCGAAGGAGCAGCGCTCCATTCGCCTGACGCAGATCCTGCGGGAGGAGGCGGTGGAGGTCTGGAAGGAGTACCAGACCAAACCCGACCGGGTCCGCTACTGAGACGCCCTGGGCGCTGATGGGGAGGAGGCTCAGCCGCTGGTGGCGGGCAGGGTCCGGAACAGCTGCAGCATCAGCCCCAGCGCCACCAGGATCGAGGCCAGGGTCAGACGCTGGTGGCGCCGGCTGGCGGTGCCCTCCAGCCAGGGCCGGCACAGGCGGCTCACCCAGGGCACCAGCCACCAGCCGGTGAGGGCCACGGTGCAGACGTTGCCCAGCAGCAGTCCGCTGGGACCATCCAGCGGCAGGGGCTTCAGCAGCACCCGCAGCACCGCCACGGTGGGGTAGAGCACCACCAGCACCAGCAGGTTCACCTTCCAGACAGGCACGGCGGCCCGGCTGGCCTCCCCCAGCCAGCGGGCGTAGCCCTCCCAGTCGGAGCGCCCTTCATAGCGGTAGCCGCCACGCTCGCCGGCGTTGAGCAGGTCGCGCCGTTCCTGGCAGTCCATCCAGCCCATGAACGCGCCTGGCGTCGCGAAGCTCAGCTCCGACGCGTACAGCAGCGCACCGCCGTGGGGATCACGGCCCAGGGGGGCGGGGGCCGTTTCGGCCACGAAGCCCGGCTGGCGGCGAGCAGCCGCCATCAACCGGTCCTCCATCGCCAGGAACGCCGCCACCCCCTCCGGAGGGACGCGATGCAGGAAGCGGTGGGTGAAGGGTGGCGCCGTCTCGCTGGGATGGGCTGGCGAGGCGGGCATCGCGGCATCGCGGCGGCGGCTCCACCTTGGCCCCTCAGGCCGCCTGGAGCCAACGGCGCCGTGCCCGGTCGCTGAGGTCCTCACCGGCCAGGGTGAGCAGGGCGTACACCGCCACCAGCGCCAGCAGCTGGTCCCAGGCGAAGGAGCTGAGGCTCTCCAGCAGCTGGCTGCCCAGCCCGGTCGCCCCCACCAGGCCCACCACCACCGATTCCCGCAGGATCACATCGGCCCGGTAGGCGCCGTAGGCCAGATAGGGCCGGGCCAGGGCGCTGAAACGGCCGTAGAGCAGGGCCAGCCGCGGCCCGCTGCCACCGCAGGCCAGGGCCTCCTCGGCGGCCGGATCGGTGGCGTCGGCACTCTCCAGCAGCAGCCGGCCCAGCACCCCCAGGTTGTGGAAGCCCAGGGCCAGGGCGGCGGTGATCACCCCCGGCTCCAGCACGAACAGCAGCAGCAGGGCCGTCAGCGGCGGCGGCCACAGGCGCCCCAGGGCCCACAGCAGCCGCAGCCCCTGCCGCGCCCAGCCCAGGGGCGCCACGACGAGCAGCAGCAGCGGCGCCAGCCCCACCGCCAGGCTGGCTGCCAGGGCGGTGAGCAGCAGGGTGCCCCCCACCAGCCGGGGCCAGGGCAGGGCCCAGGTGGCGGCCCAGTCGCCGCTGCCCAGGCCCGGCAGGGGCTGCCACTGGAGCAGGGCCGCCGGATCCACCCCCAGGGCATGGCCCACCAGGGCGCAGAGGGGCACCAGGGCCGCCAGGACCAGCAGCATCTCGCGGCTGCGTTCGCCCACGCCCCGGCGGGCCAGCACGAAGCGGCCGGGCACCAGCCAGCGCCGCCGCAGCAGGCTGATGCCCCCCTCCAGGGCCAGCATCACCGCCAGCAGCAGCCACAGGCCGCTCCAGAGTTCATGGAACTGCAGCGACTGCAGCGTCAGCTTGAGGTCGGTGCCCAGGCCCCCCAGGCCGAACACCCCCAGCAGGGTGGCGCTGCGCAGGGCACATTCGAGCCGGTAGCCGCCGTAGCTGAGCACCCCCGGCAGCAGGGCCGGACCCAGGGCCGTGAGCAGGGCCGCCGGCGCCGGGGTGCCCGCCGCCCGCAGGGCCTCCAGGCCGGTGGTGGGCAGGGCATCGAGCAGGTCGGAGAGCACCCGTGCCACCAGGGCGCCGAAGGGCAGGGCGATCGCCAGGACTGCCACCGCCGGCTGCAGCCCCACCAGCTGCAGCAGCAGCAGGCCCCAGATCAGCTCATGGATCGCCCGGGGCAGGGCCAGCAGGCGGCGGATCAGCTCTGCCGGGAGGGCGGTTGCGGTGAGGGTGCGCCACACGGTGCGGGAGCTGCACGCGCCCAGCAGCAGGCCGAGCACCAGGCTGCCGGCCCAGCCCAGCACGGCCATGCCGACCGTCACCCCCAGCCCCTTCAGCAGCGACGCCAGCACCACCGGATCCAGCGAGGGCGTCACCGCCGCCAGCGCGAAGTTGCCGATCAGCTCCCAGCCCCCCCCGTGCACCAGCGGCGGCAGCAGGACGGCCAGGGGCACCAGCACCAGGGCCGGCAGCAGCATCAGCAGCGGCGGGGCCGGTTTCAAGGGGCCGCGCCGGGCAGGGTGCCCCCGTAGAGATCCGCCAGCAGGTCGGGGTTCACCTGGGCCACCGGCCCGTCGAACAGCACCCGGCCGTCCCTGAGGCCCACCGCCCGATCGAAGCCGTCGAGCAGGTCGGGGCGGTGCAGGCTCAGCAGCAGGGCCCGGGGGGCCACAGCCTGGGCCAGCAGCAGGGCCAGCAGCTCGCCGGCCAGGCGCGGATCGAGGCTGGCCAGGGGTTCATCGGCCAGCAGCAGGGTGGGCTCCTGGCGCAGCAGGCGGGCCATCGCCACCCGCTGGCGCTGGCCGCCGGAGAGGGCCGTCACCGGTTGCTCCAGCAGGGCCGGATCCAGATCCATCGCCCGCAGGGTCGCCGCGCAGGCGTCGGTGTCGAGCGGCAGCAGCAGGTTGAGCACGGCCCGGGGCCAGCCCCAGCGGGCCAGGCGGGCGGCGTTGAGGTTCTGCTGGACGGTCAGCTCCTCGATCAGGCGCAGGTCCTGCCAGAGGGTGCCGATGCGGGCCTGCTGGAGCCGCCGGCCACGGCGTGAGCGGGCGGGGGGCTGGCCCTCCCAGAGCACCGTGCCCGCCGCCGGCGCCAGCAGGCCGTTGGCCACCGCCAGCAGGGTGCTCTTGCCGGCGCCGCTGGCCCCCAGCAGCGCCACCCGCTCGCCCGGGGCCAGGTTCAGGTCGACCTTCTCCAGCCGGGGCCGGTCGCGGCCACTGATCCGGACGCCCCGCAGCGCGAGCACGGCGGTGGCGGGGCCGGCGGCCATCGAGGGCGGGATGCACGAAGGAGAGATCCAGACTGCCAGTCGTCAGGCCGGGGGGAGCCCCAGCAGAATCAAGCCATCGCCCCCCTCCTCCGCCCGCGGCCACCGATGACGACCTCCAGCGGATCCAGGCCCTCCCTCCTCGATGGCATCGCCCGGCTGCTGCTGTGCCTGGTGTTCCTGCACGCGGTGATCGGCAAGCTGACGGGCTTCGCCGGTGTGGCCGGGATGATCGCCGGCCGGGGCATCCCCCTGGCGCCGGTGCTGCTGGCGGCGGCCGTGGCGCTGATGGCCGTGGGGTCGGTGCTGGTGATCAGCGGCGTCCGCGCCCGGCTCGGGGCGATCCTGCTGCTGCTGTTCCTGGTGCCCACCACCCTGCTGTTCCACAGCGATGTGGCCGACCCCCAGGAGCGGATCGCGCTGCTGAAGAACCTCTCGATCATGGGAGGTCTGCTGCTGGTGGCGGAACGCCGGCCCTGAACGGGCCAAACCGCGACCCCATGCGGCGCCGTGGCCAGGCTGGGCGAGCATGGCCGGGCGGCGTCCTCCCCCTGCCGCCCGGTCCGATCCCATGGTCTTCGCGTCCCCTCGCTCCTACATCCTTCTGTCGGTGGCGGCGGCGGTGGCCACCATCGTGCTGAAGACGGCCGCCTGGCGGTACACCGGCTCGGTGGGCCTGCTCTCGGATGCGATGGAATCCGGGGTGAACCTGGTGGCGGCCCTGGGGGCCTTCTGGGCCCTGAGCCTGGCGGCCAAGCCGGCCGACCGCACCCACCACTACGGCCACTTCAAGGCCGAGTACTTCTCCAGCGGCCTGGAGAGCGTGCTGATCGTGCTGGCGGCCCTGGCGATCATCCACGCCGCCGTGGGGCGGCTGCAGGCTCCCGAGCCCCTGGAGCAGCTGGGCCTGGGCATGGCCCTCTCCCTGGTGGCCACGCTGCTCAACGGCGTGGTGGCCTGGGTGCTGCTGCGGGCCTCCCGCCACTTCCACTCGATCAGCCTGCGGGCCGACGCCCACCACCTGTTCACCGACGTCTGGACCTCCGCCGGCGTGCTGCTGGGGATCGGCCTCGTGAAGCTCACCGGGCTGACGATCCTCGACCCGCTGATCGCCATCGCCGTGGCGCTGAACATCACCCTCACCGGCTGGAATCTGCTGCGGGAGACGGCCACCGGCCTGCTCGACCGCTCGCTCCCCATCGACGAACAGGAGAAGCTGGAGGCGCTGCTGGCCTCCCATGAATCGGAGGAGATCCGCTTCCATGCCCTGCGTACCCGGGTGGCCGGCTCACGGCGCTTCATCGCCCTGCACGTGCTGGTGCCGGGCCGCTGGACCGTGCAGGACGGCCATGACCTCTGCGAGCGGCTGGAAGAGGAGATCGCCGTCGCCTTGCCCCGCAGTGATGTGCTGACCCACCTCGAGCCGATCGAGGATCCCAAGGCCTGGGACGACCAGGGGTTCCGCTGGGAGGAGGGCTGAGCCCCATACGATCCAGCCAGCCGTCGCACTGCCACCGCATCCCCATGGCCACGACCCTGATCACCGGCACCAACCGCGGCATCGGCCTGGAGTACTGCCGCCAGCTCCAGGCCAGGGGCGACACGGTGGTGGCGGTCTGCCGCACCCCGTCGCCGGAACTGGCGGGCCTGGGGGTGCGCATCGAGGCGGGGGTCGACCTCACCGACGGGGCCGCCATCGACGCCCTGGTGGACCGGCTCGGCGACCTGAACCTCGATGGGCTGATCCTCAACGCCGGGATCCTGGAATCCACCAGCCTGGGGGCCCTTGATGCGGAGAGCCTGCGGCGCCAGTTCGAGGTGAACGCCGTCGCCCCGCTGCGGCTGACGCGGGCCCTGCTGGGCCACCTGCCCCGGGGCGCCAAGGTGATCCTGATGACGAGCCGCATGGGCTCGATCGACGACAACGGTTCCGGCGGCTCCTACGGCTACCGGATGTCGAAGGTGGCGCTGAACATGGCCGGCCGGTCGCTGGCCATCGACCTGCGGCCCCGCGGCATCGCCGTGGCCATCCTCCATCCCGGCCTGGTGAGCACCCGCATGACGGGCTTCAGCGCCCAGGGCATCAGCCCCGAGCAGTCCGTGCGCGGCCTGCTGGCCCGCATCGACGCCCTGACCCTGGAGACCAGCGGCACCTTCTGGCACGCCAACGGCCAGGTGCTGCCCTGGTAGGGCCGGACCGGGAGCTCAGGGGCCAGGCGACGGCAGGGGCAGGGCCAGCTGCAGCGGCAGCAGCCGCCCCTCCCGCCGCAGGGTGAGGCCAAGGGGCCGGCCCGCCGGGTGGGCGGCCACCCGCTCGATCACCTGGCGGGCGCTGCTCACGGGCTGGCCGTCGACCGCCGTGATCCCATCGCCGACCCGCAGGCCGGAGCGCTCCGCCAGCGAACCGGGGGCCACCTGGTGGATCTCCACCCGGCCGCCGTGGGTCTCCAGGTACACCCCCAGCCGCAGGCCCGCCGGCGGAGGCGTCACCACGCCGTACACCGCCGTGGCCAGGTCCGGCTGCAGCACGGCGCAGTCGAGGCTGTCCTCCCAGGGCAGCAGCCAGGCCGCATCGCCCAGGCCCAGGGCCCCCAGCTGGTGGGGCACGCCGTGGCCACCGGCCAGGTGGCCGCTGCCGATCAGGGCCACCACCGGAGCCCCGGGCCGCCGCCGGCGCTGCTCGGCGATGGCCTCGGCCATGGCCCGGTCCCAGAGCAGCTGGCTCTCCACGAAGCGGCCGAAGGAGGGATCCTCGATCCCCGGCAGCCCCTGGCCGGTGCTGGGCACGAAGGGATGGTGCCGCCAGAGCCGGTGCAGCTGGGCCCGGTAGGCGGCGCTGGCCGGCGCCGGGCGCCCCACCCCCTCCCGCTCGCTGAGGGGCACCGCCGCGAAGCCCTCGGCCCGCACCCGCCGCACCAGCCGGCGCTCCACGTTCAGGGCCAGCAGCGGCAGCCGCCGGTCACGGGCGAAGCGCAGGATCGGCAGGTAGAGATCGGCGTCGTAGCCCCAGATGGCCGGCCAGTCGAGCGCGTCGAGGAAGGCGCGCTCCTCCAGCGTCCCGGCCACCCAGCGGTCGAGCACCGGCTGCAGCCGCCGCGGCACCATCTCCAGACCCAGGACCAGATCGGGGCGCCGCGCCTGCAGCGCTTGGAGCGTGGCCAGCTGCCAGCGGTGGTGGGCGGCGCTGTCGTGGCGTTCCCCCAGCAGCACCACCGGACGCCGGGCCAGGCGATCCAGCAGGTCGCCTGCCGCCACGGGCCGTGGACCGGCGGCGGTGGGCTCCACCCAGGCGCCAGCGGGCACGCAGGCGCTGGCGGCCCCAGGCCCAGGCGCCCCCAGCAGGGCAACCAGGGCCAGGCCGGCGGCCCTGGCCCCGCGGCGGTGCCAGCGACGGGTCCAGCGACCGGGCGGGATCAGCGGATCTTGCCGATCTGGCGGCCCACCTTCTCGATGTTGCTGTAGGCCGCCGCATTGGCGGGGGTGAACCGCTGGGCACCGAACAACGCCAGCACCTCCTTCTGCCTGGGATCGGTGGCGCGCCAGCTGAGGATCGCCGTCCTCATCCGGGCCGTGAAGCCCTTGCCGAAACGCTTGTCGAGGTCCGGCTGGGCGAGCCAGTGGTAGTTGGCATAGCCGGGGGTTTTCCAGATCGGCACCACCTTGGCGCGGTTGACCTTGCCCTCGCTGAGGCTGCTGCGCCAGACCTCTTCGCTGACGGCGCCGGCCTGGTAGGCGCCGCTCTGCACCAGGGCGATGGTGGCGTCATGGCTGCTGCTGAAGCCGGGGGCACCGCCGGCGAAGTCGCTCAGCTTGACCCCGGCCTGGTTCAGGTAGAACTGGGGCATCAGGCGGCCGGAGGTGGAGCTCTCCGAGCCGAAGGTGAAGCGCTTGCCCTTCAGCTCCGCCAGCCCCTTGACGTTGCTGATCGGCTTGAGGCCGCTGCTGGTGTTGGCGATGAAGACGCTCTGGAACGACGCGTCGATGTCGCGCTGGGCGATCACCAGGGCGCCGGGCTTCTGCAGGCGCGCCTGCACCCCCGTGAGACTGCCGAACCAGACCAGATCCAGGCCGCCGGTGCGGAATGCGGTGACGGCGGCGGCGTAATCCACCACCGGCACGTACACCACCTTCACCCCCAGCTGACGGCTGAGTTCATTGGCCACCAGCGGGTAGAGCCGGTTGAGCGTCTCGGGCTTCTGGTCGGGGATGGCGCCGATGCGCAGCACCTTCTGGCTCTGCTGGGCCGCCGCCGGCGCCAGCAGGCCGGGCAGGGGGGCGGCGGGGGGCGCCAGCAGCGGCAGCAGCGCCAGCGACACCCCCATCAGGGCGGCGCTGGCGGTGGCGCGGATCCGGAGAAGCATGGGGCTTGGGCAGGGGGGTAGACCGTTGCTCCACTATGGCCATCAGGTGGGTGCCGGCCCGCGGCCTTCGTCATCGCCAGGCGCCCCCGTCCCTGCCGCGAGCCCCATGGCGCCCTGCCTTCCCATCGATGCGTTCCTGGCGGGTGGCGGCGCCCTGCTCGACGTGCGCACGCCGGCCGAATTCCGCCAGGGCCACATCCCAGGAGCCGCCAACCTGCCCCTTTTCAGCGATACCGAGCGGGCCGAGGTGGGCACCCTCTACAAGCAGCAGGGCCGCCAGGCCGCCGTGCTCAGGGGTCTAGCCCTGGTGGGTCCGCGGATGGAGGCCCTGGCCACCGAGCTGGTGGCCTGGAGCGAACGCTCGGCCGGGGCGCCCCTTCGGCTGCACTGCTGGCGCGGCGGCATGCGTTCGGGCAGCGTCGCCTGGCTGGCCGAGCAGCTGGAGCTGCCGGTGCTGCTGCTGGAGGGGGGCTACAAGAGCTACCGGCGCTGGGTGCTGGAGCTGTTCGAGCGGCCCTGGCCCCTGCGGCTGCTGGGGGGGCGCACCGGCTGCGGCAAAACCGAACTGCTGCTGGCCCTGCGGGAGCGGGGGGCGGCGGTGGTGGATCTGGAGGGGCTGGCCCACCACCGCGGCAGCAGCTTCGGCGGGCTCGGCCTGCCGGAGCAGCCCAGCAGCGAGCACTACGAGAACGAGCTGGCCGCCGCCCTGGCCCCCCTGGACGGCGCCGAGCAGATCTGGCTGGAGGCCGAGAGCGCCATGGTGGGCCGCTGCCGCATCCCCGCCGGCCTGTGGGGCCAGATGAAGGCGGCGCCGGTGCTGGCGGTGGAGCGGCCCCTGGCGGAGCGGGTGGCCCACCTGGTGGACATCTACGGCGCCCAGGATCCCCTCGCCCTGGCGGAGGCCACCCGGCGGATCGCCAAGCGGCTGGGGCCCCAGCGCACCGCCCTGGCCCTCGAGGCGATCGAGCGCAGCGACTGGGCCACCGCCTGCCGGCAGATGCTCGACTACTACGACCGCTGCTACGACCACGACCTGGACGGCCACGCCATTACCCCCGTGGATCTGGGGGGCCTGGCGGCGCCGGAGGCCGCCGGGCAGCTCCTCAGCCGGGGGCTGGTGACGCTGCGTCAGTCCCCCGCCGGCTGACCACCCGCCCGACCACCGCCGCCGCCCCGAAGCCGGCGGCGTGGAGGGCCGCCAGGGCCGCGGGCGCCGCCGCCGCCGGCAACGCCGCCAGCATCGGTCCGCAGGTCTGGGGATCGATCAGCAGCGCCTCCGGCCCCGCGCCGCTCCCGCCCACCAGCCGGACCGGCCCCTCCAGCAGGGCCAGGGCGGCGGCGTTGGCGGGGGCCAGGGTGCTGGCGAAGCCCCGCTCCAGCAGCTCCAGGGCGCCGGAATAGGCGGCAATGGCGGCAGCCTCGAGCTCCACCGCCACCCCCGCGCCGCTGGCGTCCAGCATCTCGCCGAGATGGCCCAGCAGGCCGAAGCCGGTGATGTCGGTGCAGGCGCGGCAGCCGTGGGCGGCCAGCAGCGGCACCATGGGCGCCTGGCTGCGCTGCAGCGCCTCCAGCAGCGCCTCCATCCAGGCGGGAGCGGCGGCGCCGGCCATGGCCGCGGCGAACAGGACACCGCTGCCCAGGGGCCGGCTGAGCAGCAGGGCGTCGCCGGGCCGCAGCGGCCCCTTGCCCCAGTGGGCCGCCGGCGCCACCCGGCCATTCACGGTCAGGGCCAGGGCCAGCCCCGCCCCGTCGCGGCCCTCCAGGGTGTGGCCGCCGACCAGGGCGGCCCCGAGGGGCTCCAGCACCGAGCGCACCCCGGCCAGGGTCTGCAGCAGCAGCTCCTCCTGGATGGCCACGGCCGCCTCCGGCACCGTCACCAGGGCCTGGGCGCTGTCGACGGCGGCGCCGCTGGCCCAGAGGTCGCTGCAGGCATGCAGGGTGGTGAGCCGCCCGTTCAGCCATGGGTCGTCCACCAGGGCCGGGAAGCCGTCGACGCTCTGCAGCAACAGCCCGCCGTCGGCGGCGGTGCCCACCACGGCGGCGTCCTCCACCGGCCGGGGCGGTCCGCCGGGATCAAGCCGGGCCAGGGCGGCCGCCAGCGGGGCCGCCCCCAGCTTGGCGGCGCAGCCGCGGCAGGCCATGGCGGCGGCGGCCATCGGCTGGAGCGCGGCGAAGCGCTCCATGAAGGTCCGGTCGATGCGCTGCTTCCAGCGCCAGATCCAGGCCGATGGCCCCAGGGCCAGGGGCCCGTAGAACGCCAGGGCCCGCGGACCCTCGGCCTGCCAGCCGCCGTCGCCCAGCAGTTGCAGGGCCCGCGCCTGGGGCCGCCAGGGCCGCAGCGGCCTGGCGGGCTCGGCCAGGCAGCGGCGCAGGTTCTCCGCCAGCACCGGCGCCGCCCGCACGGCCCACACCCCCGAGGGGGGCCGGGGATCGGCGGCGATCAGGCCGCAGTCGCCGCTGGCGAACAGGGCGGGATGGCCGATCACCGCCAGGCTGGATTCGGTCAGCACCCGGCCGCTTTCAGGGTCCACCGGCAGTCCGGCGGCTGCCAGCCAGGCGGGGGCGCGGCTGCCGGTGCAGGCCAGATCGGCCGGGGCGCTCTCAGGCGCCCGCCGCTGGATCGGGATGGCCGCCTGGGCCAGCAGCCGCTCCCCGGCCCGGTTCGCCGCCGCCGAACCCAGGTGCAGGGCGTCGCCCCGCAGCAGCAGGCGGCAGGCCAGACCCCGGGCCCGGAAGGCCAGGGCCAGCTCCACGGCGGCGGCCCCACCGCCGCGGATCACCAGGGGCTCGCCGGCGACACGCCGCCCCGCCCAGGCCAGGAAGGGCTCCAGCGGCTTGACCGCCATCGCCTCCCCCACAGGCCATCCCGAGGTGGCGGTCACGGCGCCCAGATCAAGGCTGAGCCGGTCGAAGCGCAGGGGCGGACGGCCCGCCAGCCGCAGCTCCCGGGCCGCCGGGTCCAGCCCGGTGATCTCCGCCTGCACGAACACGACCCCGGCCAGGGTGCACAGGCGCCGCAGGTCGATGGCGGCGGCCTCCAGGGGCTCCAGCCCCGCCACCACGGCGGGCAGCAGGCCCGAATAGAGGGCGGTGCCGTGGCGACTGACCAGGGTGAGGCGAGTGTGGGGCGGCCGGGTGTGGGGACGCATCAGCCAGCGCCGCAGCACCAGCACGTGGCTGTGGCCACCCCCCGCCAGGACCAGCAGGTGGCGCTCGGGAGCAGCGTTCATGGGCCGGCCAGCGGCGCCCCGGTCGCCCGGGCCTGGAAGGCCGCGATCGCCGTGGGCAGGGTGGGGAAGAACAGGCGCGGACCGATCCGCTCCACCAGGCCGGCACGCTCCAACTGGGCGTAGAGCTCCTGCTTCACCCGCGCCAGGCCGAAGGTGATGCCCCGGGCGGTCAGCTCCCGCTGCAGCTCCTCGAGCACGTCGGCCGCGGTGATGTCGATCTCCACGATGGCCTCGGCGTTGAGCACGAACCAGGCCACCGGCTGGGCCTCGGCGGCGATCGTCGCCAGCACCCGCTGGCGGAAGTGCTCGGCGTTGGCAAAGCAGAGCGGGGCATCGAAGCGGAACAGCACCAGGCCCGGGATCGTGCGGGCCCCCTCCCAGTCGCGCACGTCGTGCAGGCCCGCCAGCCGCGGCACGATCCCCATCACGGCGTCGTGGGGGCGCACCAGGCGCGCGAACAGATCAATCACTGACAGCCCCACCGCCAGGGCCACCCCGGTGAGCAGGTCGGTGAGCAGCACCCCCACCAGGGTGATCAGGGCGAGGCGGAATTCGCTGGGGCGGAAGCGATGCAGCCGCAGGAACTCCGGGATGTCGATCAGGCGCAGGGCGGCATAGATGACGATCGCCCCCAGGGCCGCCGTGGGGAACAGGGCCAGCACCGGCCGCAGCCACAGCAGCACCGCCAGCACGACCGCCAGCGCCACCAGGGAGAACAGCTGGGAGCGGCTGCCGAGGGAGTCGCCGATGGCAGTGCGGCTGCCACTGCTGCTCACCGGAAAGCCCTGCATCAGCCCATTGCCCAGGTTCACGGCGCCGAGGGCCAGCAGCTCCTGGTTGGCGTCGATGCGGTAGCCGCCCCGGGCGGCGAAGGCCCGTGCCGTGAGCACGTTGTCGGAATAGCCCACCAGGGCAATGCCCACCGCCGCCGTCAGCAGATAGCGCAGTTGGTCGGGCGAGACCCCGGGCGGCAGCGCCGGCTGGGGCAGCCCGGCCGGGATGGCGCCGATCACGGCCACACCGCGCTGATCGAGGTGGCCCACCGCCACCACCGCCATGGCCAGCAGCACCGCCAGCAATGGGCCCGGGGCCCGGGGGAAGCGGCGCTGCACCAGCAACAGGAACACCAGCACCCCCAACGCCAGCAGCAAGGTGGGCCGGTGGATCTCCCCCAGCCGGCCCAGCAGCTCCAGCAACTGGGCGGGGCTGGAGTCGGCCTGCAGCTTCATGCCGCTGATCCGGCCCAGCTGGCCGCCGATCATGATCAGGGCGACGCCGCCCAGGTAGCCCACCAGGATCGGCCGGGAGAGCAAATCGGCCAGGAACCCCAGCCGGGCCCAGGCGCCGGCGCAGCAGACCAGTCCCACCAACAGCGCCAGCAGGCTGCAGAAGCCGGCGTAGGCGAGCGGGTCCCCCGCCACCAGCGGCCCGACCGCAGCGGCCGTCATCACGGCGGTGGTGGACTCGGGCCCCACCGAGAGCTGGGGCGAGGACCCCAGCAGGGCATACAGAAGAAGCGGCGGCAGGATCGCCCACAGCCCCGCCACCGGGGCCAGCCCGGCCACTTCGGCGTAGGCCATGCACTGGGGCACCAGGTAGGCGGCCACCGTGACACCGGCCAGCAGGTCGGGCCGCAGCCAGCTGCGCTGATAACCCAGCAACTGCGCCAGGCCCGGCAACACCCTGGCCAGGCGTTCGCGCAGCTCCATCAGCGTTCCCTGTGGCGGCTCATTTCCGGCGCAGCGGCAGCACCCGGCGGGGGCACAGGTCCCTGTCCTCTTCCACTCCCTTCATGCCGGTGAGCATCCCTTCCAGGTCGTCCCTGCTGGAGGGATCGCCGCTGATGATGTCCAGCTGCGCCTGGGCCAGCTTGGCGCAGCTGGTGGTGGAGATGAAGCCGTCCTTTTCCAGGTTGCAGAGGGCACTCATGTATCCGCAGCCCACGCCCACCATCACCATGAACTCCTCTCTGGGGCTGAGTTCCCCACGTTGTGGTTGCGCCGCAGCCAGTCCCGGTGTGGCGTCGAGCAGCGCCACGAGCAGCAGGGCGTAGGGGGTGGGCATGCCGGGGCCAGGGCGCTGAGGTCAGGGTAGGGGTGGACCCTGGCTCAGGCCTCCTGGTACACCGACACGTAGACCGTGCCCTGCTCCACCAGCGGCAGCAGCTTGTCGCGCAGATCCTGGTTGTGCAGCCGCACGCAGCCGAGGGTGGAATGCAGGGGCTGGCGGGGCGCCCAGGCCCCGGGCCAGCCGCAGGCGCTGCCGCCGCCGTGCACCATGATCCCGGCCCGGCCGAAACGCCGTTCCTGCCTCTCTAGATCCTCCAGATCGAAGCTGTACCAGCCATAGCTGCGGCGGTCAGCGGAGTAGGTGGGGCTGGGATCCTGCTCGTAGTCCCGGTAGACCTTCTTGGCGATGCGGTAGATCCCCGGCGGCGTGTCGGTGGACGTGTCCTGGTACTGGTCGTCCCGGCCCTGGCCGCGGGCCAGCGCCGGGATTTCCCAGAGCAGTCGGCCCTCCGCATCAAAGGCCCGGGCTGTCTCGCTGACGTCATTGACCACCACATGGCTGTCGGTGCCGCTGAAGCCGAAGTCCTGGGGGGTCTTCTTCGGACCCACCAGGCCAGGAAGGCTGAGGGCAGGGGGATCGGCGGCCTCGGGTGGCGCTGTCAGGGCTCTGGCGGCAGGCGCAGCAGGGCCGTCGGCCTCCTGCTTCAGCCGCTGCTCCCAGGTTTCGCAGTCGGCCGGGGTCTGGATCTCCCGCTCCGCCTGTGGGCAGGCGGCAGCGGGCTCCATGCCGCCCCACACCAGGCCCTCGGCCCGCCGACGGCGGCCCAGCCCCACTTCCACCGTCTCGCCGGGATTGCGATAAAGCATCAGGGCACCGGGGACGGCCCCCCAGCGGCGCTCCCGCAGGTGGCGATCGAGGGTGTCGTGGTACCCATCCCCATGGAAATGGGCGCCGTTGTTGTAGGCGAAGCTGCACAGGGCGGCCCGCTGCCGATCCCCCATCTCCCCCCAGAAGGGAATCGAGGCCTCGAGCACCTTCCAGAAGCGCTCGCGGCAGTTGTGCTCGTAGAGAGCGTCGGCCTGCGCCTGGGTGATCACATCCCCCAGCCGGATCGGCGAGCCGTCCTGGTAGAAGGTGCTGCCCCAGCCGATCGTGATCGGTGCGCCTCCGGTGCGGGGATCGGGGTAGGCCTGGAGCCGGCAGCCCTCGTAGTGGTGGTTGAGCTGGGCCACCTCCGGGGGGAGCGCCCCACCGCCGGCTGCGGGCAACCAGGCGTCATCGGGAATGATGAAGCGGGTGGGATTGAGGTAGCGCTGCTCCCCATCCGGCAGGGGCACCGTGCCGCCGGGGCAGGTGTAGGGCCCCGCCAGCCGCCCAATCGCCAGGTCCGTCCCTGGGGCCGGCCGCACCCAGGCCACGGCAATGCGGGAGCCGGCCGCCACATAGGAATCGGCATCGGCGGCGGCGGGGCTGGGGCTGAGTCCCGCGTCCTGGCGGGCGGTGATGTACGGCATCAGAGGCTCCCCCCCAGCCGGATCCGCTCCAGGGGGGTCAGGGCCGCCGCCGGCGGGGCCACCGGGGTGGCGGCGCTCACCTGGATCGGGGTGCGGCTGCGCTCGATCTCGGCCCGCAGCCGCTCCACCTCCTCCAGCAGCTGACGCAGGCGGGGATCCTCCGCTGGGGTGGAGGCGGAAGCCGCGACGGACGGACGGGCAACGGAACCGGCGACAGCGTCGATCACCAGCTCCCTCAGGCCGGAGCCCTTGAGGTCACCGAGGCGCTGCTCGGCGAACTTCTGCAGCACTTTGGGGGCAAAGGCCGCCAACAGGAAGGCGAAGCTGATGACGATCCCCGTGTCATCCCGGGGCGGAGCGGTGAGCGTCTCCTGGCCGGCCGAATCCCTAGTCAGCATCGGCGCACTGCGCACCATGGTGACCGCGGCGAAGCCGATCGATGCCAGCAGGGCCAGCAGACACATCAACCGCATGGCGGACCGGTTGCCGGGGGATTCCTCCAGAAACCCGGTCGTCGATCCGGCGGCACGGCTAGGGGATGTCATGGGGGCGCCGAATGGCACGGGCTGGTCTCATTGTGAGCCGATCCACCCGGGTGTCTCCAGGACGTCCGGTTTCTTGATCTGCGCCGTGGGACGAACCGATTCCATGCCATACCATCGCCAGGGGGATTGGGCTCGTTGGCGGCATCGGCTCAGCCCAACGGATCCACGTCCAGGTTGTCATCGCGTCGCTTCAGTTCCCTGCGACGCTGGTCCAGATTGGACCTCAGGCTGTCGACCACTTCGTTGAGGTTCCGGTCATCACCGATCAGGCCTTGCAGGTATTCGGCGCCCACCAGCTTGAGCTGACTATCGGTCTCCTGACGCTCCTCCTCCAAGGCCTCCCGCAGCTCCTTTCGGTAGGCCTCCAGATCGGCACGGATCTGCCGCATCATCTGGTCAAGGGGATCCTCCAGCTTCACATCCGGGGTGACCGTGAACCCTGGGATCGTCGGAACAACCAGCAGAGAGCCGTTGGCAAGTCCGCCAATGGCCTCCAGCCCTGGATTCGCCTCCAGCAGGACCATCTCCGCCCGTTGCTGCTGTTCCCCTTTCAAGCGTCCGTACAGACGCTCGGTGAGCGCCTGAAGCGTCTCTTCTCCCCGCAGGGTGGTGGTGTCCATGGCCGTCAGATTTCGATGAGGTTGGTGAGCTCGATCTCCACGGGGATCGAGCGGTTGTCGTCAATGCTGAAGGGCCCAGAACTCGTGTTGCCCATCACGATCGCGGCCCTTCGGGCCACGGGCTGCAGCCGCAAGGTCGGGACCCGGGGTTTGGCCATCAGCAGATTGTCCGTGGCGCTGATCGAGTCGCTGCTCAGTTCAACCAGGAGGCCCAGGGGGGCCCCTTTTGGATCCTGTCGTCGCAGAACGTTCCCGGCCAGCCGTACGTGGCCCGCCAGCAGCGTGCTCATCAACGGTGCCGAACTGGCAACCGCTTCCACCGTGTTGGCCTCGATCGAGACGTCCCTGGCTCCCCGTTCCACCGCCGCCAGGCGATGCTCCGTGAGCAGCCAGGCCACCGTTCCTGGGCGGCTGAGGGGCTGGTTCGGATCGAGAAGGATGGCCGCGAAAGGCCGATAGCGGACCGAGCGGTCCAGATCCGGACCTACCAGAAGCGCACCCCAGGACGGAAACAGACCCGGCCGCCCCGAGGCATTCCTGTGCAGCATCCGGTTGCCGCGGATGGCGACGCGATCGAATGGGATGGCCACCCTCAGGCAGTGATACTGCCCAATCCCCTCAGGGGGTCCGATGCTCTCAAACCGGTTGTCGACTACCTGCAGGTCCCCCACCGCAATGGCGCGTACCGCGTCCACCGCCGTGATCGATCGGGCTTCGGGAGCGACTTCATCGAAGGAATTGCCGCGCAGCTCCGCCTGTCGGGCACTCATGAGCTGCACCGCCGCGAAGCCCACGTTGCCTTCCCTCTGGCCCAGCCCAAGCCGGCTGAAGTGATTGCCCTCGCACACCAGATGCTCGGCCGTTGCCGTCTCCGCCATCACCAGGGCCCCGGCCCCCACCCGCTCCACCTGGTTGCCCCGCACAAGCAACTGGCCCAGGGGGAAGGTCTGATGGATCCCGTGGCGCTGGAACCCCTCGATGCGGTTGCCCTCCACGGTGACGCGCCGCGGCCCGCGAGGATCGAGTCCCTCAAGCAGCCTTAGGCCATCGCCTCTCCCAGACTTCTGCCCCACGATCGTGTTGGCCGTGATCACCAGTCCATCCACCCCCGCCTGCACCCCATCACCGGCGCTGTCGATGAGATTGTTTTCGATCCGGAAGTCCCCCTTCGGGAGCACCCCACCAAGGGCGACCACACCCGCGGAGCCCTCCGTCGAGGCGACCAGGATCACGTTGTGACGCAGGAGGGTATGGCCGAGATGGAAGCTGAGACCATCGAGCGACACCCCTCGCATCCGGCCCACCAGCACGCAGTTCTCCAGTCGCAATTCCTCCGTCACCAGTTCCCTGCTCACCCCACGAGAGACCGGCGCGAAGCCCGGCTGGTCCTGAAGAGGATCCCGCCCCTGCACCCGCCCCAGCCCCCAGCCGGCGGCGATGGCGCAGTGGCGGATCGTGGCCCCCAGGATGGTGCCGCTGAGGCCGATGCCCACGCTCGTGCCGCCGTTGCTCTCCAGGCCGAGCAGGTTGCAGCGCTCCACCCGCAGATCCACCGCGTTGCGGGCCAGCAGCATCGCCGTGGGCAGATCGGCATTGGCAGCCGATCCCATCAGGGTGAGGTTCTCGACCGCGACGCCGTTGCCGTCGACGATCGCCAGCACCGGCCCCGGCCTTCGCCCCAGCAGCTGGGTGGCCCACCCCTGGCCCCGAATCCGCAGGGAGCGGGCCCCCACCACGGTGATCGGTTCGTCCAGGTCGTAGCGACCGGCGCCCAGGCATACGGTGCCTCCCGTCTCCTTCACTTTGTCGATCGCCTGCTGCAGGGTGGCGGTTCCGGCGTTGTGGCCTTCGGCCGTGACACAGACGCTGCAGTCGCAGCCGCCCTGGGCCAGGGGCGGCCAGAGGCTGCGGCAATCGGTGACGCCACCGGTGGAAAAATCGACGACCGCCAGCCGGGCGTAGTGATGGTGCGTTCCCAGCGGTGGCGCCTTCACCAGGGGCACAGGGATCGAGGCGGTTCCGGAGCGGGCGGCGAACACCCAGTGGGTTCCGGAGGGGATCGGGCCATCGGGGGGGTCGTGGAAGAACTCCACCGCAATCCCCTGTTCCAACGGAAGCTTTTCCCCCTTCCCTGGTAGCGGCAAAGCCCCGGGTGCCTTCAGAGGGTCGTTGTCCCATTGGCGAACGAGCGTGTTGCGCAGGGCATCCGTTTTCTGTTCCGCATCGGTGGGAAACAACCCCACTGGCAGGGCGCTGTCGAGCTCCAGTTGATGGGTCTCCGGCAGGATCTGCTGGATCCGGCGTAGTTCACCGGGGCGTCCCGCCAGGAGGCACCAGTCATCGGTGATTTCCACCCAGCTGCCCGGACGAAAGCAGAGGTAGTCGTCCTTTTTCAGTGACTCGACCGTGAGTGTCTGCCGTGCAGGATCCAGATGGCTGACACGGGAAGCCACGATGCCATTGTCCCGCGACCACTTCAGCGTGGCCTTGTCTGGAGTGCCAGCATCATGCACTTCGACGCGATACAGCTGGTTCTCAAGGCCCGTGTAGCCGGCATTGGGCGCTACGTCGCAGGGAACATCACTCAGCTCGGAATCACCCGTGTGAGTGGAGAGGCGCACCGAAACCGGTGCCAGGATCTCCTTCCATCCAGGGATCTCGTCCTCTTTGCTGGCGCAGGAGATCGGGACACTCTCCGTGTTTGGCAACACTTTCACCTGCCAGAGGGTCTGTCGCCGGCCAGTGGTGTCGCTACCCACCGCCGGTTCGATCAATCCAGGATCCTGCAGCGCCGTGATATCGCGCCTCCAGACATCGAGATAAATCAGATGGCTGCCGTTCGCGGGCAACCCAGCGGCGCCACGCAGGTGCTGTTGGACGTAGTCCTTGTCCTTCAGATAGGGCTGATAGGGCTGCTCCTCGTATGGGACAGGCTCCACTCCCGCCAGCCCCTCCAGTCGCGGATCCCACTGATCCGGCGGTGCGCCATGGTTCTCCGCCAGCAGCCCATCCACGTAGATCCGGCCAGGGCCGATGCTGATCCTGCCACTGGATACATTGATCTCAAAGCCGTTCGGAGTGGTCCGTGGAACAACGGTGCCGTTGAGGCCATCGAGGGATCCGGCCTGAAGCCTGCGGCTCAGCTGAGCCACCCATTCATTCCAGTCGGAGTCGAGCTGCACCCGGCCCTGCTGCAGAATCACCCCGAGGAAATCCTGCCGGGCATCGAAGTTGATGCGACTGAGATCAAAACTCATGACTTGAACTCCTTCAGGATTCGTAGAAGATTCCGGCAGAAAGGCCGACTCTCAGGTATTCAGCAATCCGTAGCCTCAGATTGTTTTCCCTTTGGGGCATCCAGAGATGGTGGAAAACGCCCATCTCGCCATCGTCCGTACCGCCACGCAGGATGGCATCGGGGGTGTGGCGGCTCAGCCGTCCGTAGGCCGGGTTGCCGTAGCGCAGGGAGGTGAACACGGGCCTGGGAGGTACGGGCGCGTCTCCCTTGGGCAGGCAGTGGAAGGAGGCCGGCAGCCTCGAGCCGGGAGGGATCCAGGAGAAGCGAACGCAACCCACCTGCCGGCGTGCCGCCCGCACCGGCGCCGGCCAACCGGCACCGGGCGCCGCCAGCAGGATGCAGTCGGAGATCACGTCCACCGCTGCGGTGAAGATCCGGCCGATCACGGTGCATCCGAGCAGCGTCAGCACAGGGCCAGCGACCGGTGGCGAACCGCTGGCCGGCTCGCTACCCATCAGGGCCACCAGCGTGGGATCGGTGGCGTCAATGAGGCAGGCCGTGGCCTGGAGTGTTGCGGTGGCAGGAACGCGGATGGCTCCCACGATGCAGCGCTCAAGCACGAGCGCCTTCAGCGCAGGGGCTTTGAGCGCATCGTCCGTCACCGTGAGGCTGGCAACGAGCGGATCCTTGGGGGATCCGTCGGGGCGGAGGGCCAGACCAGGCACCAGGGTGCAGTGGCGAAGTTCCAGCCGTTCCAGCTGGTTGTCGACCAGCACCGGCCCACCGGTGATCAACAGGCCCTCAAGCACACAACGGCTGCCCTGCTCTCCCTCCAGGGTGAGCCGATCGATGCGCAGCACGGGCCTGAAGCGATTGGCGGCACGGATCGTCACCGTGCTCTCGGCGTTCACCGCCACCGACAGGGAGCCGAGGGAATGGGTGGCGTTGTCGGTGATCTCCACGATCCCGTGCCCGCCGAGGGCTTGCAGGGCGTCCGCGATCGTGGGGAAGACCGGCAAGGAGGAATCCCGAGCGGTGGGCACCTGCACCAACGGCGTGGGACTTCCGCCCGACCGTGGTTCGACGTTCAGCGGTCGGTCGTACTCCCCCCCACCGAGATCCGCCTGGGTGGTGAAGCCCTCGTGCCAGCTGAGACTCACCTCGGCGGGGGTGTCGTCGGGGTCGGGGATCGAGGCGGGCAGGGCGATGCGACCCAGCACCGGATCGATGGCAACGATGCGGTCAGGCGGCGGCGTGTGGGCCCAGCCCAGGCCGTCATCACCCAGGTGGCAGATGCGGATCTCGGCGCGATCGACGGGCTCGAACTTCCCCTTCACCTTCACCCAGAGGCAAAGGCTCCGATACGGATCCGTGTCTTTGCCGGGCGGCGGCCCGTACAGGCGCTCCAGATGCTCCGTCGCATAGCGCCGGCCGAGGGGCAGCGGCACATTCTGCGGTTGCGCCAGCTGGCTGATGAGCTCCTCCCGATCCGGTCGCTGGAAAAGCGGGGTGTCGTGTCCGAGGGGACTGGCCCGGTAGCGGCCACTCCCCGCCCGGGCGCAGCTGCTCTGGGTACGGGGGCAGGCCTCGAGCCGCCAGAGGTGAACACCAACGTTGGGGATGTTGTGCCGGCCCCGTTCACGATGGATCGGACGAACATCCACGCTGCGTTGGGCGGTTTCGAAGGGAGTGCCGAGCCAGGCGAGGTCAGCCCCGCGGCGAAGGTCCGGCGTCTGCCGCACCATGGGCCGCAGGTGGTTCATGTGCTGGCTGGCGATGAGCCGCTGGAAGTACTCCACCGCCCGAGCGGGCAGGCCGATGCCGTCCTGGGCCAGTTGCTCCAGCACCGGGGCCGTGCCCTTGCGCCGGCGCAGGGCGATGGTGCGGGCCACCTCGGAGCGGGAACGATCGCGTGCCTGACCCAGGGGATGGAGGGGCTCGTAGCCGATCAGATCGCCGATGTAGGGAATCATCCAATCGGCGCAGGTTTCGATGAAGAAGTCGTCGTAGAGCTGGGAAAAGGATTCCTCCAGCACCGCCAGTTCAGCGGCGAAGACCTCCAGCAGCGAAGCCAGGGGGCCGCGCGACGCCTTGGCCCGCAACCGGCTCGTCCGTTGCTGTTCGAGGGGTGTCGGGGCCTC
Organism: Synechococcus sp. UW140; assembly: GCA_943372935.1. Taxonomy (GTDB): domain Bacteria; phylum Cyanobacteriota; class Cyanobacteriia; order PCC-6307; family Cyanobiaceae; genus Cyanobium. Next base: position 98,332 of record CALSAP010000006.1, on the reverse strand, counting down.
GAGCGCGGCGAGGGCCTCGAGCGCGGCGGATTCGGCTGGGGTGAGCAGCCCCTCCATCGCAGCGGCGCTTTCCTCGTCCCGGAGGCGGTAGAGCGCGGGGAGCAGGCCCAGGAGGGTTTCGGCGTCGAAGCTCATGGCAGTGGCTCCAGCACGAGGTTGCCGGCCTCCAGCCGCAGCAGTTCGGCAGGGGCGGGCAGGGTGGCCGCCTGGGCCTGCGGCAGCCGCGGGCGCAGGCGGGTGGTCCTGCCCGGCGGCTCGGGCGGGTCGGTGACCCTTTGCAGGGCGAGGATGTTGCAGGCCTCCACCCCTGCCACGGCCAGGGTGAGGGCGGCGATCTCATCGGCGGACACCCCCTGGCCGAAGTCGCGGGCCTCGAACCCCAGGGCATCGAGCAGTCGGCCGGTCAGCGCCGGCATCACCAGGGTGGGGTCGGCGTCGTCCATCACCTTCACCTGCAGGCGCAGGCCAACGCCTCCGGCGGTGGGATCGAAACTGCGCAGGCGCAGGGGCAGCTGAGCATCTCCGAAGCTGCGCAGGTTCGCCAGGAGGTCGCTGGTGGATAGCACCGCCTTCCCCTCTTCTCCAGCCACCGTGAGGAACACCCCCCGGGCGGGGCCGTGGGGGATCCAGAGGGCATGGGCCTTGGCGATCCCGGGGAAGGCCCGGGCGATATCGCGGTAATCCCGCAGAGAAGCCGCCCGATCCAGGGTGCGCACGGTGAGAGGGGCGTTGGCGCGGGCCTTGGCGAAGGGTTCCGGGTCCTCGCCGCCACTGGCGGCCTCCGGGTTCGTGACAGCCGTCACCCCCATAGGCCTGCTGAGCAGGGTGGTGAGGGAGCCGGCCGCCACGTTGCCGCCGAGGCCCAGCCCCTTGCGATAGATGGCCCGGAGGTTGTGATCGCCTGACGGTGGTAGGGCTCCTTCGCTGCCATCACCGAAATGGACGCTGGTGCGTCCCTGGTCGTCGGTGGTGAGGGCGTAGACCCGTTCACGGCCGCCGCGATCGAGAAGGCTGGGAACCTCCTGCCAGAGCAGATCGTTGATTCGCAGTTCGAGTGTGGAGCGCCGCCCGCTGGCGCTGCCGGCAGCGGTGACGAAGGTGAGCGGCCCCTGGCGCAGGCGATGGCGGGCATGGGGCCGACGGGCGTCACCGCTGCCGAGCAGCTCCGAAACGGTTTCGCCATGGGTGGCCGGCGCCACGTTGAGATTCACCGTGGTGGTGTCGCGGTCGTAGACATGGCGCAGGGGTTTCTGGAGCCGGAAGGCGCTGTGGTCAGGCTCGAGAGGGTCGACCGGCAGAACAGAGGCGACGACGGCGATCTCCTGGAGCACCGGGTCGTCTTTTTCGGCCGGCATCCACTCGATCCTGGCGGCAGCCACGAGCAGGCGGCCTTGACGGCCGGCCCGATCGAGCACCTCCAGCCGCAGCAGGCTGCTGCCTGGGGAGGCCAGCAGGGCACCGAATCGGGAGGGCTCCAGCTGCTGGCCCGTGGCGCCGAGCCTCTGCTCCGGCGGCCCCATCAGCCGCAGTGCGTCGCCCTCCTGCAGGGGCAGCTTCTCGCCTGCAGCGGTGCGGAGGACGACGGGCTCACCAGGCCGCAGCCGCACCCGGGCGGCCTTGCCGCGCAGGGCGATCACCCGCCCGGCCTCGATGTCCTCCAGCCGGTGCGCCAGCACGAGGGTGTCGCCATGGAGCGGCGTGTGGAGGGGGGTGCCGCTCACCTTCAGCTGCTCGGACTGACCGAGCACCAGGGCTTCGCGTAGCAGACCGCGGAAGGGATCGAGGCTGGTGGCCGGGGTGTCCGGCTGGATGCGGGTGATGCGGCCGGAGAGAGCGAAATCCTGGCGGGAGGGGAAGGCGACGCCGACGGCGCGGAACAGGGCCACCGGACCCGCCAGGCCGGAAGGATGGCTGGCAGCACCGTTGGAGACCAGGGCGATCCAGCTACCGGGCAGTAGGCGGGGGTAGGCGGCATCGAGGTCGAGGGTCCCGCCCCGGATCCGGAAGTCGTCCCAGATCCGCCCAGCAGCGTATGGTTTGGCGCTGTTGAGGTCTATGGCCGCAGCAACGAACTGGCTTTTCCCAGGGCCGGAAGGCCCGGCCGATGCGGCTGCGGCCTTGGTGGATGGGGGAGGTGGCTCGTCCTCCCTGAGCCGGATAAGGCGTCGGTCCGGGGCGTTGTGCCCGAAGAGTCCCGCCCGCTGCCGGAACACGAACACGCTGACGCCGACGCTGGGCGGCTGGCCGGAGGGATTGATGCCACCCAGCCCGTTCTGCCAGCTGAGGCGGGTGCGCTGTTGGTCCCGGTCTTCCGTCACCTGCGTGAGCAGGCGGATGTCGAAGCGGGAGCTGGTCGGCAGCTCGGTCCGCTCCAGGCCCACGATCAGGATCACATCGCCGGCCGTCAGGCCGGTGCCGATCCCATCCAGCCACAGGGCGGTGTCGCCCTGAAGCGGGCGCCAGGCGCGGGTGGTCTGCACCGGCACGGCGTTCCAGGCGACCCGGGCTTCCCGGGGTGCCACTGTTTCGAAGGTCTGGGCCTGCTCGCCCGGACCCGGCACGCTCTGCACCCGGGTGCCGGCGGGGATGACCACCGGGCCCGGGGCCTGGCTGGGATCGGCCGGGGAGTCCTGAAGGGTGAAGGCCAGCCAGGTGGAGGCCGCCACCCCGGGCGCCGGCCGGTAGCCGATCAGCCGGGAGAGTTCATGGATCGAGCGCAGCTCGGTGGCCGTTCGCAGGGGGGATTCGTTGGCGATGCGCTCCCCGTGGAAGGTGAGCACGTCGAGGGTGGTGGCGAAGGCATCGCAGAGCGCCAGGCTGAAGTCGGATTCGGCACGGCTGAGCAGCCCGCGCAGGGCGGGAAGGGCGGGGTCGGAAAGCCTGGCCAGGAGGGATTCCCTGAAGCGGGCGTAGGTGCCGGCGCGGTAGGCGATCGTTGGCTGTCCGGGCGGATTGTGGAGCCGGAGAGGGGTCTCGGTGTCGATCCCGGCGCAGCAGCCACAGGTGTCGGTGGGGTTGGGGTCCATCAGTTGCCTCCGTTGAGATCGAGCAGGAGCACCCCGCGATCGGGATGGTTGCGGTCGTTGTCGAGGCGCGGGATCTCCAGGCGGGAGAGCGCCAGAAACCCCCGCTCGCGATGGCTGGGATCGGCGAGGCCCTGGCGCTGGAAGGTGGTGACATCCACCGACGCCACGCCAGGCACCGAACGGGCCGCCGCCTGGATCCCGCTGAGATAGACGGTCTGGCCGAAGCTCCAGCGGTCGGGGTGGAAATGGCCCAGCCGGCCGTCGGCGAGCCGGCGGTTGCCGAGGACGGCCAGCAGGCGAGCCCTGACGTGGGCCCGCAGGTGGCCAGGCTTGACGCAGACATGCAACCCCACCTCCAGGGGCACGGGGATCGGATCGTTGATTTCCAGGTCGTGGCCGGCCATGCGGTAGGGCTCCAGGTGCAGGAGCAGGGCGGCTTCGAAGGCGGGGTCGATGGCAACACCGCCTAGGCGATCGACCGTGAGGAACACGGTGTGCCAGCTGCCGGTCCAGCGCAGGCTGGCGGCGGCCCGCTGCACGCCCGGGAATCGCTCGGCGAAAAAGGCATAGTCGGCGGGGGTGACGGCGCGCTTCTGGCTGCGGAAGGCCTGAGGGGCCCGCCGCCGCACCGCAGCGGCATCCTCCGGATCCCTCCCGCCGAAGGCCGGCAGGGGGTTGCGAATCCCGCCGGCATCAATGCTCTCGACGGCTGGCCCACTGGCCACCAGGTGGGCGATGGCACCGGCGCCGACGTTGCCGGATCGGCCGTTGCCGATCCGGGCATGGGCCAGGAAACGGGTGCCGGGATCGGGGCGACGGCCATGAACGTCATCCCCGAAGCGCAGGCGAGTGCTGCCGTCGTGTTCCACTTCCGCCACGAAGCAGCGGTCGTCGGCGCCGCAGGAGAGCAGATCGGGCAGGGGAAACCAGCGCGAAGGGGGTGCTCCTGATGCGTCGGGGGGGCCTTGCTCGAGCCACAGCGCCGCCGTGGTGCCGAGCCCGGACCCTGCCAGCGTGGCCACCGGCTGGGAGGGATCGACCGGCGGCGCCACGAAGGTGAGCGGCGCCCGGGAGAGGCCGGGGTTGTAGCGCGGGGGGATCGGCTCGCCTGCGGGCAGCTCGCAGCGGCCCTGGTCCCGCTCCGGCGGGTAGCTGAGGCGGGGCTGCGGGACGGCCCCCAGATCCTCCGGTGGCAGGGAGAGGCCATGGTCGGCGAGCACGAGATTGCCGCGGGCCACGCTCACCTTTTCCACCGTCCTGCCGTCCTCGCTCGTGGCGGAAAGACAGAGAGGAAAGGGCAGGGCATCCTCCGGCGCCCAGGCCACCTCGGTGATCATCAATGGCGGAATGGGCAGTGGATCCCGAAGGGGAACGGGGGCGGCGCCGGGGGCGGGGGCGGGATCAGGGGGGGCGAAGGCCTGCACGGAGGTGAGCCGCACCACGTGGCGACGGCGTGGGTCGGCGTCTGCCGCGGCGCCGGTGAGGGGGCCCAGCACCTCCTCGAACAGCAGCGGGTCGCCCGGCTTCAGGTTGGGCAGGTGCCCCACGAGCGTGGCGCGGGTCGACCCGGCCGGCAGACAGCAGCGGTCATCGCCCCAGGTGTGCAGATCGATCCGGTTGTGGGCGGGATGGAGGGTGGTCGGATGGGTGGCCGGAAGCGATTCGAAGACCAGGGGATCGGCCGCCATCGCTTCCTGCTCCTCGCGGCTGCTGGGAACGAGGCGTCGGGGCAGGTCGGGCAGGCGGGTGAGGAAGCGCAGCGGAGCGGACGGCAGCACGATGCCGCTCTCCGGGGCCTGGGCCCCGGTGGGCAGGTGCAGCCACACCCGGGCATTGCAGCCGTCGTCGAGGTGGTGGTCGACCAGCAGGGCATGGCGCCGCAGGGAAGTGCGCAGCCGGGCGGTGTCGAGGTAGGCCTCGGTGCCGATGGCATCCAGCTGGTAGGAGAGCTGGTCGGCCACGTAGGCGATCAGCTCGGCCAGCACCACGCCGAGATCCGCGGCGCTGCGCTCGCGCCAGTCCGGCACCAGCTGGGTGAGCCGATCGAGCACCAGGCGCCGCAGGCTCGGATAATCCCGCGCCAGGTAGTCGATCGGCGGCTCCAGCAGCTGCTCGGGCGGGCAGGCTGGATCGGGAAGGCAGTCGAACTCGCTGGGGCATTCCACCTTGAAGGAAAAGGCCACCTCGGCCAGCTGGGGATCCAGCCAGGCAGGGGGGGCCTCGTCGTTGTCGGCGCGCTGCAGGCGCAGGCGATAGGTGGAGAAGTCGCCCCGTTCGCGGCAACGGATCACCAGCACCTGCTCCGGGTCCGGCAGGGCCGCCACCAGCTCATGCACGGCCTTCTCCTCGGGGTGGGCGAGGGGATCGACCGCGGGGGACGGCGAACTAGCGAGGGCCACCCAGCTCACCAGCGGATCGATGCGGCGCTCGCCGCCGCGGATCACCACCTTGAAGGAGAGGTCGGGCTGACCTGATGCCTCCAGCTTCGGCGGAGGCTTCAGCAGCCGCAGCAGCAGGGTGCGCTGCCGCAGGGAATCCCCGCCCGGGAGATCGGCATCGATCACTTCGAGATGGTCGATGCCGTTGAGGGTGGGATGGTCCGCCACCAGCCGGCGACGGTTCTGATCGCAGCAGTGGAGCGTCATGGCCCGGCACCCCCGCGCTCGAAGCTGGCGGTCTGGCGGGTCTGGCTGCGCAGGATCATGTAGCTCACCGACACCTTCAGGCTGGAGTCGATCGCCTCCACCTCCACCGCCTCCAGGGCGATCAGGCCGCCGAGCCACTGCTGCAGCGCCCCCTGCACCAGGAACTGGGTGGTGGAGGCCAGCTCGGGGCTGTTGGGGGCGAACACCAGCTGCATCAGACCGCTGCCGAAGTCGGGCCGCATCACCCGTTCGCCCGGGGAGGTGAACAGCACCTGCTCGATCAGGCCGCGGATCCAGTCCTCCTCGCCATCGGTGGCGGTGGCGCCGCGACCGTTGTATCCGTAGGGGTGATGGAGGTCCATGGTTCAGGTGCCGATCACGCGGGTCTGGGCGGCCAGGGGCAGCAGGGGCGTGCCGTTGGGGACGCACACCGAGAGGCTGGAGAGGAGCACCAGGGGCTGGCCCTGGGAGAACACCCGGGTGGCGGCCACGGTCCACTGGCCGGTGACACAGGGCACCGGGGCACCGGCCACGTTGAAGAGACAGCCGGCGATGACATAGGGGGCGCTCATCAGGACCGTGGGCTGGCCGCTCACCAGCACACGGGGATTGGGCACGGTGGGCGTGGCGAGGCCGCCGTGGCTGCAGAGCACCTGGGCACCGACGTGGAGGAGAGGGCCGGGCATGTCAGATCACCGTGAGGGCGCCGGTGTTCACCGTCACGGCGGGGCCCACCATCGTGATCGAGGCGCCCTTGCCGTTCTGGATGTAGATGCCGGTGTCGTTGACGATCAAGGTGGCGCCGGTGGCGCTCTTGAGCACGATGCCGCCGGTGGGTCCGGGCAGATCGGAGATCATGAGGCCGTTCTGCAGGGGGGTCTGCAGGGTGATGGCCGGCACGGCGGGGGGCATGAGGCGTGAGAGGGCCGGAATTTCGGCGGCGCTGCCCCAGAAGCAACCCACCCAGATGGGGTGCGTGGGGCGGCCCTGTTCGAATTCGATCCACACGCCGGAGCCGATCATCGGCAGCGCCACCATGCCGTTCTGGATGCCCGCCACCGGCACGCAGGGCATGGCCCAGGTCATGGGGGCCAGTCCGGCCACGTCCGGCACCTGGGCAAGGATCCGGCCCTTCTGAAGGGGATCAACGTTGTTGAGCACCACACCGCGGTACTTGCCGTAGAACATCCGCGTTTTGGCTTCTTCTTCATCGCTGCCAAGGGCCGGATTCATGGGGGTCATGGCAGGGGTCATGGCAGCACCCTCGGTGTGAGTGAAACGAGGCCGTTGCGGGTGAGGCTGAAGCTCTGTTTGAACTCACCGCGCTTCAGGGTGCTGGTGACGGACTGCACGAAATAGAGGCCGTCGTAGGCGAGTCCCACTCCCCTGACACCGACGAGGCCCCGTGCCTTGAGCATGCGGCCATAGCGCAACACATTGAGGCTGCCATTCGCAGTCACGGAGTCCTGAGAGGCGGCGGCAACGGCCACGCCGGCCGCCAGGGCGTGCTGTGGTTTGAGCTTGGCGGTTCCATCCAGCACGTTGATGTTCGCGATGGGAGTGGACAGGGCGGCCAGGGGGGGCTGCAGCGGATTCAACTTGGGAATCGGCAGTGGGATGGGCAGCCGGGTCGCTTCGTTCTGGATGAAAACGATCGGCAGCATGCCCACCTCGGGGTTGAAGGAGAAGCTGAGAGATTCCACGTTGGTGAGGGCGTCCATGTCCACATTGAGGGCGGGCTGGGGAACCCCCACCTTGATTTCGGGGCCGAAGTAGGCGATGTTCGTGCCGGGAACCGGGCCCGGTTCGATGTAGAACACATAGCCCACGTCTCTGGCCAGTTGGCGGATGTAGGCAAGATCCGTGCCTTCCTGGGCTGGAATGCTTTCGATCGGGATCGGCACATCGGGGAACAGCACGGGGATGACCAGGGGAATCAAGCCGAAGAGGGCATACTTGGCACAGATCAGGGCCACGCGTGCCTCAATCGGCATGGCCGGAAACGGCAGGCCACTCCAATCGATGGTGTTCATCACGCGGGTGAGATCCTTGCCGAAGACCGTCAGCTTTCCCTGGCCTCCTGGACCGGCTGGCTGCATATCGATGCGGGTCATCACGCCGTCGAAGAGCGGTTGGGGCGTGCCATTGATCGTCACGATCAGCATCACCCGCAGGGCAGGAAGAAGGGGGGTGATGCCGGTGATGCCGGCGATGAGAAAGAACTGATTGAGATCGGATTTGGAGTTGAACTGAAAGGTGAGCTCGAAGCCGCTGGGCTTCCCGGCGGCGGTGATCACCTTGACGCTGTCAATGGCGTCCATCACCAGACGAGGGGCCGGGGCCACCATCACGGGCCCCATCAGCAGCGTCATCTGGATGCCGCTAGTTAGCATCACCAACTCCGGGAATCCCCTCGGGCAGGGTGATGCGCAACCGGCGACCGATGGTTTCGGTGAGCTCGGCGGGCCGCATGGCGCCGTTGGCATCGGCGATGCGCCAGTACTGCAGCGGATCGCCGAGGTAGCGTGCGGCGATGGCGTCGATGCGCTCGACCTCCTCGACGCGGTGTTCCTGCAGCAGGGTGAGCTCGTCGGGTTGGGGCAGGAACCGCCGCTCCGAGTAGCTCACCACGGTGCCATCGGCCAGGGTGTGCTGGCGAAGCGAGAGGCCGTGGTAGCGGCTACCGGGCGGATAGAGGGGAGTGGTGAGGCCATTGGCCTGCAGGAAGGCATCACGGGGATCCATCAGCCGATGCCTCCGATACCGAGGGCGGAGAAGCTGCCGGCCCGGGCCAGGCCGGCGAGCCGTTCCTTGGTCTGCAGATAGCCAAGGAACAGGCCGCTGCCAGCGTGGCGGAAGCCGAGGTCGTCGACGCTGAGCACCCGCAGGCCGAGGCTCACTTTGGCGCGCAGGGGATTGAGGGAGGGATCGAAGGCCTCCTCGGTGATCGAGAAATCACTGAGGCGCACCGGCACGATGCGGTGCTTGCTCCACACAAAGAGCATCAGCGGCGCCTCCATCGGCGCGATCTCGAGGGTGCCGGAGCTGGCCTGGCGATCGACGCGGCGCAGCTGGGCGCTGGTGGGATGGGCGAGGGCTTCGAGCACCGCCAGCTGAGGCTGGATACCGTTTTCCACGGTGGTGCGGTGCTGGTCGGGAAATTCGAGCTGATCGGCGGCATCGATCTCAGCCTCAAGCTTGATCGTTTCCACCGCCGGCCCCTTGAAGCGCATGGGCTCGGAGCGGTTACCCCCCTCGCCGCCGGCGTTGGTGGTCTGCACCTGCAGCGAACGGGAGAGCGAATCGGGGTTGTACTGCAGCGAAATGATCCGCAACACCCGCGCCGATTCCGGATCGATCAGCACCAGACCGCCTTTGAGGATCCGGGGGGAGTTGGGGAAGGTGGTCATCAGTTGTTCATGGCGATGGAGGGGACGGGTTCATGGATTCCATGGTTCATTCTCCAGGGTTTGGTAAATTTCAATCTCGCCGATGAATACAGTTCGTTGAATATTCTCCTCAAGTGACAGTCTCGGGTTGCTCCCGTAGTCGAGCGATCTCAGTGCCAGCTCACGGCGAGTTAATTCGTGCTCCTTTAATCGGGGTGAAGCAGAAGTAAAACTTGGTGGAAAGCCATGAGCACTGAATAGATTAGGCCCAATTTTGATGCTGTTCTCATTGGCAAATCCTTCGGCTTCTTTTGTTGGAATCTTGCCACCAATTTCTGGATGCATGATGGCCGCATTGAACCAGCCGATTCTGCTTCCGATGGGAGCTTCTCTCAGAAGCTCATCGGGATCTCTTTCGGGCAGGCTGTTGTCAATTAATGGTGTCGCGTCATTATCATTTTTGAATTTGGGTTCTCCCTTGTTGATCAAGGCAGGCTTGAGCTTTTCGTTGGCGGATGATCGGAAGTAAAGTTTCCCAGCTTTAATGCCGGTTGATCGATGACTCTTGAACCAAAATTCTTGGCCGCCTCCAAAGCGTTCGTCAAAGCGATACGGGCCTAGCACTTGAAGCATTGCGTACAAATGATGGACTTGAACCCACTCGCCACAATCTGCTTTCCAAACTGAAAAATAGCTACGAATTCCTTTCTGACTCATGGAGATAAACATTTTCTGAACTGCTTCTGATGGTTTCTTGCTAGGAAGCAGCCTCAGTGCAAGCTTCTGGCTGTCCCCCTGATCATTGATAGGGTTTGCAGGTAGCCAGAATGAATCATCGTATCCCGAAGAATTCTTTTGCTCCTTGCTCTCTAGAATACCCTCCCCAATTGACTTCCCTCCTTTGAGAAAATCGCTGAGTCCTCTGCTGGCTTGTTTAAGATAGTATTGGTAGGCTTCTTGCGGGGTTAAGAATAGATATAGCGCGTAATCTAGCTCAGAATCGCTAAATTCATCGAAGATGCGTTCTATCAGACTTTCATGATACTGCTGTTGATATGCAGACCGTAGGCGTTGAAGCTTGCCTGAGTCTCTATTGAACGGAAGCAGAGTTGCGTAAACGGCTTCTTCGTCAGTACCGAGAAAGATTTCAAAGGCATCGTTGAGCCTCTTTGCCGCATGGAGCAACCCCTGCTCGGAGTCGTCGGCGGAATTGATCCGCTGGAGTGAATGGGGATCGCCAATATTGATGAGCTGAAGAGCATACTCCAATTCGCTGCCACTGAAATCGTCCTTAATGTCTTCAATCAGGTTGCAGCCTGGATAAATCTTTGCGTAGACAGAGATAAGATTGTTGATGGCCTGTTGTTCGCGATTAAGCTCTGCCAGTGCTTGGTAGACAGCCTCCTCGTCTGTGCCAACTTTATAAATTGCGCCATGAATAATTTGCGCAAGGTGCTCGTAGTTGCGAAATTTCGCTATCACATCAGTGCGAATGAGGGGCTCCTTGTCGCCTGCTTGTTCGTGACTGTCTTCGGAGTTCTTTTCATTGGTCTGTTTTTGGATGATCGATGATTGTGTTGAGGCCGATATCGCTTCTGAGCCTGAATGATTCTTGAGTTGATCAGGAATGGTATCATCTCTTCTGTCAGCTTGAGACTGCTGGATCACATGGGTCAGTTCATGTGCGATCAGGCGCCTTCCTTCTGATCGTGATGGATTGTAGTATTGTTGATCGAAGACAATAGAGTTGCCTGCGGTATAGGCTTTTGCGCTTATGTCTTTAGCAGATGCTGTGGCGTCGGAGTGTAAATGAAGTCTGACTTTTGAGAAATCATGACCAAGACTCGACTCCATCTCCTGGCGTAACGTTGGTTCCAGCGGTTGCCCGGAGCTGGTCAGAACGCGTTCGACACTCAGTGGAGTCCTCTCCTGGTTTGGTGTGGGCATCTCCGTGATTCGCTGAATGGGAGGAGGGGATGTTGTCATCTTTGGTTGTCCTGATTTTTTCATGGCATCCTCGGCTACTCGATCAGCTTCCAGTTCGAGCGGGTCGTTGCTGCTCCCGATCGAGAGCTTTTGTCGCAGTAGCCAAGCCCCGGAAGGGATTGGTTCCGTTCGCGTTGACCTTGCCATCCTTTGTTGATGTCTCTGGCTCAAGGCGCCAACCTCCCGGCCACGGCGGCTCCAGTCAGACGGCCTAAATCGCCGGGTGCGGCCTTGGCGCCAATCCGGATCCTGCCGATCGATAGCCGCGGCTGGTCGACGCGGTGGGTAAGCCGCTCGGCGGCTCCGGCTGCCTCCAGAAGCCGCCCTAGCTCCGCCTGAAGTCCTTCGGCGATGGCGTGCCGGTCCTGGGGGCGGATGCCCCGCAGCACCAGCCGGTCGATGTGAACGATCACCCGCTTCATGGCCACCCCCGTGTTTCGGCTGCAGCCAACGGCCGCTCCCGCTTGCTGGCCTCGCTCTGGGCCGCTGCGAGCAGCTGCTCCATGCCCACGGGCGTGCCCGCTTCGGCGGCCAGGAAGGCCGCGGCGAGGGCGATGTTGCGGATGTTGCCTCCGGCCATCTGCAGGCGGGCCAGTTGGTTGGGGTCGACCCCATCGAGCGGTGTGCCCACCGGGAACACCCGCCGCCAGATTGCCGCGCGCTGATCCGCATCCGGGAAGGGGAAGCTGACCACGAAGCGCAACCGCCGTTGGAAGGCCGTATCAAGGGCATCCTTCTGATTTGTGGTGAGGATCGCCAGGCCCCGGTAGCTCTCCATCCGCTGCAGCAGATAGCTCACTTCGATATTGGCGTGGCGGTCGTGGCTGTCTTTCACCTCGCTGCGTTTGCCGAACAGGGCATCGGCTTCATCGAACAACAGAATGGCGCCACTGTCTTCGGCGGCTTCGAACACCTGGGCCAGGTTCTTTTCGGTTTCGCCGATGTACTTGCTCACCACCGCCGCCAGATTGATGCGATAGAGATCCAGCTGCAACTCCCGCGCCAGCACCTCGGCGGCCATCGTTTTGCCGGTGCCGCTCTCGCCGGCGAACAACACGGAGATTCCCAGCCCTCGGTTCCCCTGGCTGGCGAAGCCCCAGTGCTCATACACCGTCAGCCGGTGCTGCACCTGGGAGGCGATCTGGCGCAGGGTGTCCTGCTGCGCCTCCGGCAGGATCAGATCGTCCCAGCAGGCCGCGGACTCGATCCGCTGGGCGAGATTTCCCAGCTGCGAGCGGTGATGCCCCCGGCAGGCGCGCCAGAGCTGGGCGGCCCCTGCCTCCGGCGGCTCGGTGGCCCCGCCGCTCACGCTGCGGGCCAGGCGCTGGATCTCATCGCTGCTGAAGCGGAATTCGGCCGCCAGCCCCTCCAGCACCGGGCCCAGCTCCGGTGCGGCCTGGCCAACGGCCTGTTGCCACAGGGCGCGCTGCTCGGTGCGCGTTGGTCTGGGCACGTCCGCGCGCAGATCCTCCCGCCGGCAGGGCAGCGGTTCCGGCCCCGCCACCAGGGTGACCCCCACCACCCGTTCGAGAAAAGTCAGGGCCGCGTGGCCGGCGGGGGCATCGTGCTGCTCCACCAGCAGGGCGGCGCTGATCAGGCTGGCCTCCCGCTCCCACAGCCGCTCCAGGGCGTGCCGCTCCATGGGGTTGGCGGGAATATCGCCAGCCGCCAGAGCGAACAGGCGCAGCCCCAGCTGGGCGGCCACCGCCGCTGCCACATCCCGCTGGCCCGGCCCATCGTTTCCCGTGAGCTGCACCAGGGGCAGCGGCGATCCCCGCCGTTGCAAGGTCTCGGCGATACGCTCGGCCAGCAGCGCCTGGGAGGGGGCCATCACCGTGGGGCAGGGCACCGGCAGGAGCAATGGCGTCAGACGGGGGTCTGGATCGTCCACCCCGGCCAGGTGGTGCAGCACCCGCTCGTCGATGTGCAGACGGGCATTCACCACGGTGGCGTCGTCGCTGGCTTCGATCAGGCGCCAGTGCCGCAGCGGCCGGCCCGGTGAGAGGGCACTCCAGTGGGGCTCGCCGAGCACCGCCAGGGCCAGCCCGAAGCTCGCCCACGGCCGTTGATGGCCGGCCTGGCAGTGGGCGCAGAGGGCGGCGATCTCCCCATCCATCTCAACCCCGGCCGTGAGCAGCAGCAACTCGCGCTCGAACCGGGACAGGCCGAAATCGGCGCAGAGGCGATCGATCGCCGCGGGCTGCTCCATGGCCTGGCGCGCCGCCGCGATCGCCGCTTCTGCGGCGCGGCCATCGCCGCCCTCGAGCAGCTCCTTGATCCGGGCCAGTTCCCCCGAGAGCAGCCGCTGGTTGGCCTCGCTCCAGGTCGCGTGGCGGATGCCGGTGGCGACGCTCATGTCACCACCACCCGCTTGTCGAGAAATTCGGGCGGTTGCTTGGTCCTATCCACCGATGGACTCTCGATGCCGTCGATCCGCAGCCGCACCAGATGACCCGGTTCGCCAGGGGGGGTGAGCTCCGCGTTCTTCATCAGGAACTCCAGCTGGTCGGTGCTGGTGTCGGGCATGGATTTCGGCTTCACACCCCGCCCATCGACCAGCGCCATGACCTGCTGCCCCGGCCGCAGGTCGGGCTGGAACTTCACCGTGAAGGTGATCGCGCCACTGGCATCACGAAGGACGCTGGTGGGCAGGCCCGTGATTTCCGGGGCCAGCACCAGCGCCAGATCATTGGAGTGCAGAACTTCGGTGGAAGCAGGCCCGATGGCAGGCGTCACGGTCCGCTCCATCCGCACGCCCACCCGGTAGATCCCCACAGGGAAATCCGCCGCCGCTGTCACCGGCACCTGGAACCGGAGGAGGCGTGCCGGGTCGTCGGCCGGGTCGGCCGGCCCCTCCGCGAGCTCGACGGCATCGACCTGGAAGCGATCGTTGCTGAGCACGGCCACGCGGTTGCTGCCATCGAGGTGATGGCCCTGCAACTCGATCGTCGCCCCCAGGCGCGTCATCGGCTGCCCGTCCGCCGGCACCACCGCCGTGAGGGTGGGCACCGCGGGCTCCATGGTGGCCTGCACATCCACGCCGGTTTCTCGCCTTCGCCCTGGCAGTGGCCCTGTTTGCAGCCCGGGCACCACCCTGCCGCGGCTGAGCACCGGCAGCGGCGCCCGCGCCGGTTCGTCGGTCTGGATCAGCACAACGCTCGCGCGGTAAGTGGTGGAAGGTCTGAAATTGCTGAGCGTGGCAGACCACAGCTTGGTGAGTTCCTCGCTGCTCAGCAGTTCCGGGGTGATCCGGATCCGCTCGATCTGGTCATCCAGGCCCGAGGCGGCCAGCGCTTTTCCGAGGGCCGTCGTTGGGGGGCTTGAGGGTGGATCAAGCAGCGTGCGGATCCTGGAGCGTGAGAACTCCGGCCGCTCGTGCAGTTCCTGCATCGCCAGGCCCAGCAGGATCTCTCCCTGGAGATCGGCGGCGCTGTAGGCGGAGAGCAGGTAGTGCAGATCGATCGCCAGCGGCCTCTGGCTCAGCCGCTGGCGACCAGAGGCATCACGGCTGGGCAGATCCTGATTGCACCAGCCGGTGTTGGTGGTCACCTGGTGCAGGAACAGATTCAGCTGGGGGACCTCCGTGCCGCGCACCACGCGGTCGGGAGGCAGCACGCTCACCCTCACACCGTTGCCAAGAATCCTGATCGCGGCATCCGCACTCAGCACTTCACTCAGTAGCTTTTGCATCACGGAGGTCACCGCCGCGATGGCCATGGCATTGCTCATCGGCCCGCTCCCTTGCGGCCCGCCAGGTAGTCCTCCAGCGTGGTGATGCGCTGTTGCGGGCCTGCGACGACCCGGGGTGCGGCCAGCTCCGGCGCCGCCGTCACGTCGATGCGGCCGATGTGCACATGCACTTCCGTGGTTTCCTCCACGGCGTGGCCGTTCCTGTTCCGCTCCAGGCCACAGGTGTCGGCAGCCGGCGGCTGGGGTTGCTGCCAGGGGGGCCCGGTCGCATCCACCGCGAGCAGCGGCGGCAGTTGCTGGGCGATGGCGGCCAGATCCAGCGGCCCTTGCGGCTCGCTCCCGCGATCGGCAGGCGGATCAATCCGCTCGTCGAACCCTGCGGCCGCCAGCTCAGGAAGCGCCGGTTCCGTGCTGGATCGATCGGCGGCGGGAGGTGGTGGCGCGGATTCATCGGGCCGGGGCCGCTCCTGCGGGGCCATCGGTTCTGGTCCCACGCGGGTTGAAGCTGGCGCGGCAGCCGGCCCATGGCTGGGTGCGGGAGGTGGCATCCGGACCGTGCCCGTCGGCCCTTCCCCGCCGATGCCACGATCCTGGGTCGTGTTGCTGTCTGGCCTGGCGCCAGGGGGGCCGGCCTCCAGCGCCAACCCAAGGTCGCCCTCGCCGGCCTCGATGGGAGCGGCGGCTGCCGCCATCTCCGGCACCGGGGCGAACGGCAACCCATAGGCCGAGTGCACCCGAGGGGTGTCGCCCTGGGCTCTGGAGACCAGCCGCTGCAGGAAGCCGCTCATGGCCCCACCAGGTTGAGGTACGCCGCGCGGCGTTGCCGGCTCAGGCCCAGGATCTCAGCCTCTCGCCAGCCATAGGCCCTGGCGAGCCGATGCACCTCCAGCAGCAGGGAGCGCACCCTGCTGCCCAGCTCCTCCCACAGCAGGGAAAGCACATCGAGATGGAGCTGTCCTTGATGTCCGCAGGCGCCACAGTCCACCGTCAGGGCAAGGTCCGCGGCGGGATCCAGCTCTTCCAGGGCGGCGCTCACCGCCTCGATGGGCGGCGCCGCAGCAGGGGTGGCGTCCCCCGACGCCGCCTCCCGATCAGGGGAGCCGATGCGGCAGCGCTGCATGAGTCGCACCGCGGCGCCTGGGGGATCGTGCACCGCGCTCAGGGCGGCCAGGTCGCGGCTGGTGGGGGCGCGGAACCGCTGGCCTGCCACCACGACGCTGGCCTCGGTCGTGGCTGGCTGCGCTGCCTGCAGCAGCTGGTCGGCATCGAGCGGCAGATCCAGACGCACGCCGCAGGCTTCGCAGTCGGCATACCCCTCGATCCTGCTGCCGAAGCAGGCACGCCGCAATTGCACCAGCGCCAGGTTGATCTGACCCAGCGGCAGGTCGGCCAGGGAGGCTGGGGACTGCTCAGGGTGCATCCAGGCATAGAGCAGCAGGCCTCGGTCGATCGGATGCCGCAGCGATCCGATCTCCCAGAGGTGGAGCAGATCAAGGTCGCTGGGGGGGCGGATCATGCTCAGGCGGGCTCGGAATACTCGACTTCGCTGGGCTCGGTCACGTCGTAGTCACGCTCCCAGCCTTCGTTTTCGAGCTTGATGTGCTGAATCGCCACGGCGTTGGCGTTGGCGTCGAGATCGGGCAGGGCCTGGAATTCCGACACCCAGCAGCGGAACAGCTTGTAGGCCAGCGCCAGCTGGCCGGCCTCGTTGTAGACCTCGAGGATCAGATCCTTGCGGAAATTCTTCAGCGACACTTCCGCTCCCAGACCCGAACCAAAGTTCCACACCTTGTTCGCCCACTTCTCGAACTCGGTGTCATGGGTGACACCACGCTCCAGCTGGATCGCCTCGAACTTGGTGCGACCGGGTGATTTGCGAGACGTGGAAGGATCGCCGCCCTCGCGATGCTCCACAAGCTCCGTGCTGCGCTTGAGTGCCCCCACCTTGGAGATTCCGGCCACGTAGCGGCCATCCCACTTCACCCGGAACTTGAAGTTCTTGTAGGGGTCGAAGCGCTGGGCATTGACACTGAACTGGGCCATGGGAGTGTCTCCTAGGTGGCGATCTGGCCGGCGATCTGCTGGAAGCTGATCACCACGAATTCGGCGGGTTTGAGGGGAGCAAATCCCACCAGGATATTGACCACCCCCAGGTTGATGTCGTTCTGGGTGGTGGTCTCCCGGTCGCACCTCACGAAGTAGGCCTCGCGGGGACTGCGCCCCTGGAAGGCCCCCTGCCGGAACATGTTCTGCAGGAAGGCGCCGATGTTGAGCCGGATCTGGGCCCAGAGCGGTTCGTCGTTGGGTTCGAACACCACCCACTGGGTGCCCCGGTAGAGGCTTTCCTCCAGGAACAGGGCCAGCCGCCGCACGGGCACGTACTTCCACTCGGAGGCCCGCTGATCGCTGCCATCGAGGGTGCGGGCGCCCCAGCACACCTTGCCGTAGGCGGGGAAGGTGCGCAGACAGTTGATGGCGATCGGGTTGAGCACGCCGTTCTGGCCATCGTTCAGGGGCACCTCGAGCTGTTGCACGTTGTTCAGCCTGGCCTCAGTGCCGGCAGGGGCTTTCCACACCCCTCGGTCGCTGTCGGTGCGGGCATAGAGGCCGGCCATGGTGCCGCTCGGGCCAACGTTGCGCAGGCGGTAATCATTGAGCGGATCGGGGATCCACAGCCGGGGGAAATAGAGCGCGGCATTGCGGTTGCGCAGATCACCGTCGCGATTGAGCCAGTTCCTCACTTCCTCCACCGAGTCGAGATCGTTCGGGGGATCCACCAGCAACATGGCCCGTCGATCGCTGCAGTAGTTGGCCGCGGCCTTGATCAATGTGGCGCTCTTGTTCCGGGCGGCGGCAGGGATGACATCGAGGGCATTCGTGCCGCTCACCATCGAGGCCCTGGGGATGCAGAGGATGTTGAACAGGTCGATGTCATCAAGCCTCCGCATTGCGGCGATGAGCTCACCCACCCCCGGCAGGTCTCCGTCGACGCCTGAGGTCCCTGCCAACTGGGCCGTTGCGGCAACCACTCCTCCCCCCAGCCGGTAATCCTGCACGTTGGCACTGGCGCTTTCGAGCGCCAGTTCTTTCACGGTGGTGGTGTCGGTGGCTGGGGCAGCAAAGCTGACCAGTGCGGCTGTGGTGCCTGCCATGATCACCAGGTGCTTCTCCGCACCTGCCTCCTCCTGCACTAGCACCCGGGCCTCGGTGAAGCTAAGAGGGCTAGCGGGGTTCGCTGCCCGGATCGCCTGCTGCAATCCTGCGGCGGCGGCGCTCGGGTCGGTAGCAGGAGCGGCATTGGCGAAGGTGGCCTTGAAGGGGCCATCCGCTCCGATGCTCACCTGAACCGCCTGGCCGGCGGCAATGGAGAAAGTGGCAGGCAGGGTGCCGGAGAGCGTCGCCTCGATAGCGGTCGGGGCGGCAAAGCCGAGATTGTCGACAAGGGGATCAGAATCCTTCTTGGTGAGCGTCAGGGTCTTGGCCGGATCCCCTGAGAGCAGCAGCAGCCGCTTGAAGGAGCCGGTTTCAAGGGGCAGCACGATGGCCTTTTTCAGAGCGTCGGAACCAGTGGCGGAGCGGATTTGCTTCTGCAGTTCCACGGCGGCCGCGTTGAGATCGGCCATCGATCCGGCGAGATTGAGCGTCAGCGCCGTTCCTCCCGCTTCGGTCACATCCACCCTGCCGGCACTCAGCGGCAGATTGGCGGCGATGTCAGCGGAGAGCTGCCCCTGGAGGGTTTGCGCCTTCGCCGTGAGGCCGAGCTGATCTGCGATCGAGGTGGGCTCAGCCTCAAAGCGGATTGTGTGGCTGGGCAGGCTGGGGCCGGCGAGAATTCGCAACCTGTTGTTCACGATCTGCACCCGTGCCTGGGCAAAGGCCCGATCGTCAGGCCGGCAGGCCTGGATCGCCTGCTCAAGCTGAAGCCGCGCCTCCAACAGGTTCTTGGGTTGGCCGCTCAGCTGGGCGGTCCCGCTGCCGACCCCGCCAATGGTCACCAGAAGCTTCCCCTGCTTCGCGCTGACCCCGGTGAAGCCGCTGAGATCACCGGAGAGCGTGCCAGTGGCCAGTGGCGGTTTCGTTCCATTCACCTGTTTGATCTCGATCAGCTTCGAGCCGCTTGTGTCGTCGTTCACCAGCGTCTTCACGAAGCTGGGGGAGGTTGGATCCATCGAGAGATTGAAGAAACTCTCGGAGGTCACCACCTGTTCCTTGCCCCCAGCCGAGCGGATGAGGGCCACGGTGAGGTTGAACCGGTTCGGAAGCGATGCCGGTGGGTCATCGATGCTGATCCGCAGTCCTTGCAGCCCGCCTTTGGCGCCCCCCCAGGCTCCAGGGTTGATCGCGGACACGACCAGAGCCATCGGGCCGCCGGTTGCGCTGGCGATCTCGACTTCCGCGGTGCTCGCCGTCGAGGAGACGGCTCTAGAGATCCAGGCCTCGGCGCCACCGTTCTGGAAGAACTGGTGGATGGCATAGCTGGCCTCGCTGCGTGGATCGAGACCACCGAACAGCCGCTCAAATTCCGCCAGGCTGAGCACCTGCACGGCCCGATCGCTGGGTCCTTGCGCAAAGTGGTCCACGAAGGCCGTGATCGAGGTGGCCACACCGGTGATGGTGCGGACACCGCTGGAAACTTCCTGGATGTAGACCCCTGGATGGGTCAGGGGAATCGGCATGGTCGAGCTCCGAAGGAAGAAAGTGATCTCGCTCGCCCGGCAAATCCTGTGTCTGCCATCCGGACGCCTTGGCCGAACCTTCTATGGCATTGAATCTTCTATGTCATCGAAGGGACATAGAAAGGCCATTGGCTGCTCTCCTTGAATATCTACATGCGACCAATCCTGATCTTCAAGAGCACGAAGCTCAACGAAAACATAATGCTCTCCCTGAAGACCGTCGAGGGAGGGGACTGATTGTCATGAATCTTATAGGCGAGGCACCCAGTCTGGCTGACTCTTCACCGTCGGGCCCGCCTGCCTTTCAGCAGCACGTCAAATCGCCCCACTGAACAGCGCTGCGTTCGCTGCAGGATGGATACCTCTTGGCTTCCAAGAATGAAACTTGCCCCAAGAATGAAACGTTGTCTGAAGAAATCTTTCGCTTCGTCGTGCCTCTCGCCAAGTCAGCACTGAACGACATATCCCATGCGCCTCAACTCGCCCCACGGATGCAACTGGTCCAGAGCGCCGCATCCGTTTGCCCCAGGGGTGCTTCCTTCAATGCAACGGCGGCAGATCGACCATCCGCGAGCTCCCAAGGCGATGCCGGTTGATGGCTCCAATGGATCCCGAACCTGGGAATTCGGCCTGCTTGTCGGCCCGTCACTGTTCCACTCCTAGATTCAGCACGGACGCTGCAGCAGCGAATGGAAGGACATTCCCCCGAGGCCGGCGCCGACACCGTCGGGACATGCCCCTTCCTGCACGGCACCCTCCGCGGCAGCACGGCCGGGGCCCGCTCCAACCGGGACTGGTGGCCGCGGCAGCTGAACCTGGCGGTGCTGCATCAGCACGCGCCCCTGGCCGATCCCATGGGCAGCGGCTTCAACTACGCCCAGGCCTTCGGGAGAATTGATCTGGAGGCCCTGCGGCAGGAGCTGTTCGCGCTGATGACCAGCTCCCAGGACTGGTGGCCGGCCGACTACGGCCACTACGGGCCGTTTTTCGTGCGCATGGCCTGGCACAGCGCCGGCACCTACCGCATCCACGACGGGCGCGGCGGCGCCGGCTCCGGCACCCAGCGATTCGCCCCTCTGAACAGCTGGCCCGACAACGGCAACCTCGACAAGGCTCGACGCCTGCTCTGGCCGATCAAGCAGAAGTACGGCAGCGCCCTCTCCTGGGCCGACCTGATCATCTTCGCGGGCAACTGCGCCATCGAATCGATGGGCCTGCCCACCCTGGGCTTCGCCGGGGGCCGTCAGGACGTCTGGGAGCCGCCGATCGACATCGACTGGGGCCCGGAGACCGAATGGCTGGGGGACAAGCGCTACAGCGGCGACCGCGAGCTGGAGGACCCGCTCGGTGCCGTCCAGATGGGCCTGATCTATGTGAACCCGGAGGGCCCCAACGGCCAGCCCGATCCGCTCGCGGCCGCCCGGGACATCCGCGAGACCTTCGCCCGCATGGCGATGGACGACGAGGAGACCGTGGCCCTGATCGCCGGGGGCCACACCTTCGGCAAGTGCCACGGCGCCGGCGACCCTGACCTGGTGGGACCGGAACCCGAGGCCGCCAGCCTGGAGGAGCAGGGGCTGGGCTGGCGCAACCGCTTCGGCAGCGGCAAGGGGGACGACACGACCACCAGCGGCCTGGAGGGCGCCTGGACCGCCAACCCCGTGCAGTGGGACGGCGGCTACTTCGACAACCTGTTCGGCTACGAGTGGGCGCTGGAGAAGAGTCCGGCCGGGGCCTGGCAGTGGCGGCCCACCGATCCGGCGGCGGCGGACACCGTGCCCGATGCCCACGACCCGTCGAAGCGCCACGCGCCGATGATGGCCACCACCGATCTGTCCCTGCGGGTCGATCCGGCCTACCTGGAGATCTCCCGGCGGTTCCATGCCAACCCCGACCAGCTGGGGGAGGCCTTCCGCCGCGCCTGGTTCAAGCTCGTCCACCGGGACATGGGGCCCCGCTGCCGCTACCTGGGCAGCCTGGCGCCGGAGGAGGTGATGCTCTGGCAGGACCCGATCCCCCCGGTCGACCATCCCCTGGTCGACGCTGGCGACATGGCCGAGCTCAAGGGGCGGATCCTGGCGGCGGGGCTGCCGATCTCCCAGCTGGTGGCCACCGCCTGGGCCGCGGCCGCCAGCTTCCGCGGCTCCGATAAGCGGGGCGGCGCCAACGGCGGCCGGCTGGCGCTGGCTCCCCAGAAGGACTGGGAGGTGAACCAGCCCGCCAAGCTGGCCCGGGCCCTGGAGGCCTACGCGGCGATCCGCCAGGCCTTCAACGGCTCCCGCCACGACGGCAAGCGCATCTCCCTGGCCGATCTGATCGTGCTGGGCGGCTGCGCCGCGGTGGAGGAGGCGGCCCGTCGGGGGGGCCACGCGGTGACAGTGCCCTTCACCCCCGGGCGCATGGATGCCTCCCAGGACCAGACGGACACGGCCTCCTTCGCCGTGCTCGAACCGAAGGCCGACGGCTTCCGCAACTACCTGCGGCCGGGCCTGCCGGCCTCCGCCGAGGAGCTGCTCATCGACAGGGCCCAGATGCTCACCCTGACCGCCCCGGAGATGACGGCGCTGGTGGGGGGCCTGCGGGTGCTGGATGCGAACCACGGCAAGTCACGGCACGGGGTCTTCACCCACCGCCCCGAAACCCTCAGCAACGACTTTTTCGTGAATCTGCTCGACATGGGCACCACCTGGACGGCGACCTCCGAGGCCGAAGACAACTTTGAGGGCCGCGACCGCCACACGGGTGACCTGAAGTGGACCGCCAGCCGCGTCGACCTGATCTTCGGCTCCAACGCCCAGCTGCGGGCGATCGCCGAGGTGTACGCCTCCGCCGACGCCGGCGAACACTTCGCGCGGGCCTTCGTGGCGGCCTGGGGCAAGGTCATGGACCTGGATCGCTTCGAGCTGGGCTGAGGGCGAGGCTGCCTCCGCCGGAGGTGGTTGTCAGGCGCTCCGGGGGAGTCCGACAGGGGCCGGCAGGAACAGGGCGTCCAGGTAGTTCCTCAGGGCCACCAGGTGGATCGGCGCGCTGCGGAAGCCGATGTAGCCGTCCGGGCGGATCAGGTAGAGGCAGTTGCCGCTGACGCCGAACCTCCGGTGCAGAGCCAGCTCAAGGTCGTGCAGCGTCCCCCGAGCCGGTTGCGTACCCGGGCCGGGCGGGTCAGCCACCACCACATGGGACGTGATCAGATCGCCGTGCAGCCGCTCCACCTCCCGCGCGATCGCCACCAGCTCCTCAAGCCCTGCGCCAGGGTCTTCGTTGCCGGCAAACAACAGCAGCAGGTGGCGGCCGCCGCGCATCCGTTCAAACAGGGTGGTGCGCTCCCCACCCAGCAGCAGCGGCCCGGCATCGCGGGCCTGGGCGCCGGCGTGGGGGCCGGTCTGGCTGCCAGGGGCGCCCAGGTGCTGGCGGCAGATGGGACTGCGGCGGTAATCGAGGTCGAGCTCCTCGCGGTGTTCCCCCTCGGCCACCGGCTCCTGGATCAGCAGCTCGGCGTGGCGATCGAAGGGGGCCTCGCTGCTGCGGGCCTGCTCCCCCAGGGCTTTGACACCCTCCGTGGCCGCCCGGGTGCTGGCGATCACCTCTTCGGCCACGCTGCGGCGTTCCTTTTCGTAGCTCTTGAGCAGGGCCTGGGGCGCACGGCCGCGGGCCACCAGCGCCAGCTTCCAGGCCAGGTTGAAGGCGTCCTGGATGCCGGTGTTCATCCCCTGGCCGCCGAAGGGGCTGTGCACGTGCACCGCATCGCCGGCCAGCAGGGTGCGGCCATGCACGTAGTGGCGGCACAGGCGGTAGTGGATGCGGAAGCGGCTGCGCCAGCGCGGATCCTTCAGCCGCGGCGCCCCCGGCACCCGCTGCGCCACCAGGTCCTGCAGTTCCTCGATGGAGGGGGGCTCCGCCGGTTCCTGCTCCGGTGCCTCCAGGTTGGCCATCAGCAGATGGCGCCCCTCCGGCAGCGGAAACAGCATCGCGGCGCCCATCCGGGTCAGGAACACGTGCATCTCCGCGGCCGGCGGTGGCGGATCCACCACCACGTCCCCGATGGCATAGAGCGTGGGGTCGGCGTCGCCGATGAAGTGGTCGCGGTTGTGGTGGCGCACGGCGCTGTGGGCGCCGTCGCAACCCACCAGCCACGGGGTTTCCAGCAGCTCCTCCTCGCCATCGGCCCGGCGCAGGCGGGCCCGCACCCCATCGAGTCGATCCTCCAGAGCCACCAGTTCACAACTCCGCTCCACCGCCAGCCCGTAGCGGCCCAGCAGCTCCTCGAGGGCCCGCTCCGTGCGCCACTGCTCCAGGACCAGGGTGAAGGGGAAAGGAGAATCGATGGCGGCGAACTCGATCCGCCGGATCCGCTCCCCGTTCATGTATTGATTCATCGCCGCGATCCGCTGGCCCTGGGCCAGGATCGGCTCGACGATGCCCATCTGCTGGAACACCTCGAGGGTGCGACTGTGCACCCCGGTGGCCCGTGCCTGGGAGGCGATGCCGGGGGCCTTGTCGACGATCCGCACGGGGGCGCCATGGCGGGCCAGCTCGCAGGCCAGGGTCAGCCCGGTCGGTCCCGCGCCCACCACCAGGATCGGTCGCTGGTCACCGCTCACCGGATCGACCCCACGGACGGCGAACTGCGACGAGGATCACGGCGACATGTTGCCACCGTTTTTCGCCATGGGCACCATCCTCACCGCGCAACCACCCCCGGAACGCCGCGAGGCCATCGGCCGGGCCGGCCTGGGCAGCCTGCTGGCGATCGCCTCCCTGGGCGGGCCACCCAGCCCCATCGCCCTGCGCACGATCGCCGCCATCCGCGACCACCTGATCCGGCTGCCGATTCCCCTCGATTCCCTGGCGCCCCTGACGCCGGAGCAGCTGGCGGCGGCGGTGCCGGAGCCCGAGTGGCGCCAGCGGATCCTGCGGGGCATGACCGTGCTGGCCCTGCTGGAGGACGCCCCCGGCGAGGACGTCCTGGCCCGGCTCGAGGCCACGGCCCGGGCGCTGGCGATCGATGACGCCCCGGTGCAGGCGTTCCGCCACGTGCTCGACCACCAGTTCAACCTGGTGCGCCTCGACATCGCCCGCCGCAGCTTCCAGCGGGGGGCCGCCGCGGCCTACCTCCGCGATGAAGGCCCCGCCGGCGCCCTGCAGATCGCCCGCTCGATCCTGAAGCGGGAGGACCCGGCCCTCGCCCGGCGCTACCGGGCCCTGGCGCAGTTGCCCCAGGGCAGCCTCGGCCGGGCCTACCTGGCCTTCATCGATGCCAACGGCTTCAGCGTTCCCGGCGAGCTGGGCGGGCCGCCGCCGCCGGTGGTGCGCCACGACTGCTGCCACGTGCTCGGTGGCTACGGCACCAGCCCCAGCGAGGAATGCGGCGTGCTCGGCTTCCAGGCCGGCTTCGGCCGCAACGACCCCTTTTTCACGATCCTGTTCGCCCTGGCCCAGTTCCAGCTGGGCATCGGCTCCACCCCGGTCACGGCGGCCGAGACGGGCCAGGCCGACCCCGAGCTGATCTTCCGCGGCCTGGAGCACGGCCTCGGCGTCACCCGGGACCTGATCAGCGACTGGGATCCCTGGGACGACTTCCCGTTGCCCCTGGAGGAGGTGCGCCGCAAGTACGGGATCCGGCCGCGGCAGGCGGTGGGGGCAGACCCGGCACCGTGAGCGGCGGTCCGGCCCGGTGGAACTGGGTGGGCGCACCGATCCCTGGCCAGTCGGGCGTCAGTATCACGATCAGGGCCCGGAGTCCCGCTTTGGTGCCGTGCGGCGCGCAGCCCAGCCGGGCAGATCAGTGCACGTGGGTTCTCCAGGGCCTATCGCCTGGTGGCCGTCCTCGCCACATTGATCGGCATCGAGGGATCCCCCAACACCCCTGATCCATTCACAGCAACCCCTGGGATCTCACGAACTTCTGCACGATCGCCCAGGAGCCCAGCGTCACCTTCAGGGCCATCAGGATGTTGAGGGGCACGATCCAGCCGCCGCTCGCCACCGAACCGAAGGGACCGAGCGGCAGAACGATTCCCGCCAGGCTCAAGAACGCCAGCACCAGGAAGCCAAGCACCGCCCCTTTCTCCCAGCGGGCGATCGCCCAGCGTGCGTAGAACGCTTCCGTTTGCGATGCCGACCCACTCAGCACGAGAAGGCCCATGGCCGTGCCACCCGCCACGCCCGAGGCGAAGCCACCGCCAGGTGACAGGTGTCCCCGCAGGGCCAGCTCCACGGCCACCAGGGCAGCCACGGTCGCCCCCAGCCGGCAAAGCGCCACGCTCACCGGATCCTCAACCCCCCTCACCTCCCGGCGGGGCGGCACGCCGCGCAGCAGCCAATCCACCCCGAGGGACGCCAGGCTGAACGCCACCACCTCGGCAATCGTGTCGTAGAGGCGGGTTTGCAGGATCACCCCTGAGACCACGTTGGGCACGCCGCTCTGCTCCGCCAGCGCCCGCAGCAGCGGTGCCGTGGCGATGCCCCCCTGGACGTTCAGGGTTAACGGTGCCAGCACCAGCACCGCGGCCGCCAACAGGACGAGCACCTTCATCGGTGCTGCTCGGAAAGCGCCACCCGTCCGCCGACCTCCTGCCAGCGGCGCGCCCCCTCCAGCCCCTGCAGGGTCCGCAGCAGCGTCGCGCTGGTCAGCACCAGCCGGCTGCCGTCGTCGTCGAGAGATCCGTGACGATCGGGCTGCTCAGGCACGCCCCCGGGCTGCAGATCGAGCCGCAGGTGGGCCTGCTCCAGCCAGTGCCGCAACACCGTTTCCCGCTCCGGCGTCAGTGGCTGGCCGGCAGCCACCTCCAGCCGCACCACCATGGAGGAGCGCAGCGCCACCGCGTAGAGAACGGTGGCCAGCAGCGTGCCCACCAGGGCCTCGGTGAGCGCCACGTCGGCGGCACCCAGCAGGGCGTAGGCCAGCGAAGCCACGGCACCGAGCATGCCCCGCAGGACCAGGGCCCGGCCCGGGTGCTGCGCGCCCACCGTCAGGAGGGCCGTGACCGGAAGCAGGGCCAGCACCGCGGCCAGCAGGAGTGCCTCGCTCATGGGCGTTCCCGACGCACCGGGGGCGGCTGGGCGACGGCCGCCAGCACGTGGCCCAGCAGCGTGTTCCAGACCACCAGGGTCAGCAGGCCGAGCAGCAGCAGCGGCCACTCCCGGCTCCCCCGCAGCAGAAGCCCCAGCACGATCAGCGCCGAGCCGAGGGTGTCGGCCACCGAGAGACCGTGAAGCTTCACCAGCACCGACTCCTTGCCCAGCAGCGGCGCGCTGCCCCACAGCCAGAACACCAGCCCGAGGCCCAGCAGCAGAGCGCTCATCAGGTTCACGGCGCCGATTCCCCCACCAGCCTGCTCAGCAGCAGCAGCCCGGCGTTGCCAACGCTCAACACGATCACCCCCACCAGCCCCACCATCCAGTCATCCCGCAGCACCGACACAACGAGCATCAGCACCGAAGCCTTGGTGGAGAGGCTGGCGAACGCCACCAGCGGCTCCCAGCGACCACCCGGCCGGGCCGCGGCCAGGATCGGAATCAGCAGGGCCAGCACCATTCCGCCCAGCAACACGCTCATCCCGTCCCCCCGTTCCGGCTGCCGCGATGGGGCTCCAGTTCGTGCACCCGATAGCGGCCCCCTGGCTCGAATCCCAGGACCAGGGTCAGCGGCGTCAGCGTGATCCGAAACACCTCCAGCACCCGCACCAGATCGAAGGAACTGCCGTTGCCAGCAACCGTGACGATCCGGCCGCGGGCGCCCCGGGCCAGCATCAGGGCGAAGGCCTCGCCATAGGCCTGGGGGATCGCCGCGAAGGCAGCACCGAGGGCCGGCAGCAGCTCCCGCAGCGGCGGGGCCGGTCCTGCTCCCCTTGGCAGCAGCAGGGCCACCACCAGGCCGATCGCCAGGTTCATGGGCGTCAGGTCGGCGGTGAGCAGCAGCCAGAGCGCCAGGCGCAGGGCCGTGGTCAGGAGCAGGCTCATGGGCCGAGCACCAGCACCAGAGCGGCCCCCAGCACCACCGTGGCCCCCAGCAGGGCGTCCAGGTGCTCCAGCTGGGGCAGATTCGTTGGGCGCCAGCCAAGGGACCGGACCCGCTCCAGCAACGCCGCCAGGCCCACCCCAAGGGCCACCGTCATCCCCGCCTTGAGCAGGGCCCAGGCCAGGGAGCCATCGGCCCAGTCCCCCCAGAGGCTCCTGGCCCCTGGGGCGAGATTCAGGAGCAGCAGCGCTGCCATCAGCAGCCCCACCCCCAACGCTCCGGTCGGGTGGGGGCCTGACCGGTTCTCGGGCGTCTCGCTGGGGGCGCCCCAGAGCCGGGCATAGACCGCCACAGTGCCCACGGCCAGCACGTTCAACGCCCCTGCCAGCGGGCCGGCGAGGGCGGCTCCCAGCTGCTCCTTGGCCGCAAACCCCAGCAGCGGCGGCACCCCGGCAATCGAGAGGGAGCCCGCCAGCAATGGCCACCGGGCCGAGGTGGGCAGCGGCGTCCGCCGCCAGGCCGCCAGGGAGCGCCCGCCCACATGGCGGGTACCAAGGAACAGCAGCGACTTGGCCAGGCCATGGGCCACGGCGTACAGCCCGCCGGCCGCTGGCGCCAGCACCACCAGGCCCATCTGGGAGAGGGTGCTCCAGGCCAGCAGTCGGCGCAGGTCCGTTTCCATAAGGGCATAAACGATACCCAGAGCGGCACAGGCCAGGCCCAGACCCTGCAGCACGGGCACGAGAACAGGGGCCGCCAGGGCCAGGCGCAACAGGGGCACCACCCCGGCGCTCACTACCGCCCCGGAGAGCAGGGCCGATACCTCCAGAGGAGCCTCGGCGTTCGTGCGCGGCAGCCACAGCCCAACCACGAACAGCTCCGCCTTGCTCGTGAGAGCCACCGCCATCAGGGCCAGGGCGATCCCACTGCTGCGGCCTGCCCCGGCAAGGGCGAAACTGGCCTGCTCCTGGTAGACGAGCGCCACGCCGATGAGAAACAGCAGCATGACGGTGTTGCTCACCAGCCCATAGCGCAGGGCGAGCCAGATCGCGCGTTCGTCGCCGCCGAGGCCCAGCAGCAGGAAGGCGCCGATCCCCACCACCTCAAGGGCCACATAGATGGAGATCAGATCCACCGCCACGATCGCCGAGTTCAGACCCACCTGCAGCACGAGCAACACCACCAGGAACGGCCCAGGGTTCGGCCGCCGGGCCCCTTCCAGCACCACCGCCGCCGCCACGAGGCCGTTGAGCAACAGGAACGGGGCCGCCAGAGCGTCGATCTGGAGGCTCACCCCCAGGGGCCCAAGCAGCTGCAAGGGCAGGGTGCCACCCCAGGCCACCCCGGCCATGGCCACCGTGGCCAACGCGCACAGCAGCGCCAGTGGCCGCCCCGCGCCCGGCCACAGGGCCGTGAGAAAGGCCGCCAGAATCGGAGCCAGCAGCCAGGCGATCGCCAGGGTCGTCATGGGAGGGGCACCGGCTCGGCCGTCTCCGCTTCCAGCACTGCCACGTCGAGACAGGGATCGATCCGGGCCAGTCGCGCCGTGGCCACCAGCAGCAGGGCCTGCACCGAGAAGCCGATCACGATGCCGGTGAGGATCACCGCCTGGGGGATCGGATCGGCCCAGTCGGTGTGGCGCGTCACTTCCTGGCTCGCCTCCAGGGCGCTCCCCTGGAGGATCGGCGTACGCACCCCGCCCCTGGCGGCCAGGAGCACGAACAGGGCGATCACGCCGGTGCTCATCACATCCATGGCGAGAACCTTGAGAAACAGATTGCGGCGCAACAGCAGGCCGGCCACTCCGATCAGCACCGTGAGCAGAACCAGGGCCTCCAGCAGCTTCATGATCAGTCAGGCCTGACGCGATTGGATCGTGGCGAGCCCGGGCCGTCCTGGCCACGGGTTGGTGCAGACAAGCGTGGCTTCTTCCACCTGCTCCAGGGGGTTGGAAGGCTCACCACCACCCATTCCAGCCGCAGAATCCCGGCGCGGTGGTGATTCGCGTGGACAGGATCCTGGCCCACAGCCACGCTTTGGTTCTGTCCTGTGCCCGCAGGCCCGCCGGTCAGATCAGCGCGCATGGGTGACTCCGGGGTCCGTCGCCTGGTGACCGTCCTAGCCAGGTCGATCGGCGCCGGCCCGCTGGCCCAGGAACGCCCGCACCGCCGGATCGTCCGCCAGGTCGATGGCGCGCCGGTAGGCCTGCTGGGCCTCGCCGGCCTGGCCGCTTCGCTGCAACAGGTGGGCCCGCAGCGCCCACCAGGGCTGGTGCTCCCGCAGGGCCGGCTCGGCGGCCGCCAGAGCGTCAAGTTCGGCCAGGGCTTTGGCGGGACCGGCCAGCTCGGCCAGCACGGCGATCCGGCTCACCCGCCCCCCCGCACTCGGGGCCAGGGCCAGCAGGGCGTCGTAGAGCCCCAGCAGGGCCGGCCAGTCGACCCTGCCGCTGACGGCCCGGTGGGCATGCAGCGACTGGATCGCCGCCTCCAGCTGGAAGCGTCCGGGCCGGCCCGCCCGGGAGGCCTGGGTCAGGGCCGCCTCGGCTTCAGCGATCAGGGCGGCGTCCCACTTCCCCGGCTCTTGCTCCAGCAGCGCCACGTAGCTCCCGTCGGGGGCCCGCCTGGCCCCATGGCGCGCCTCGCAGTGCAGCAGCAGGGCGAGCAGGCCGCGGGCCTCCGGCTCCTCGGGGAGCAGGGCGGCGCACAGCCGCGCCAGCAGCACCGCCTCCTGGGTCAGCCCCCGGTCGCGGCCGTCACCGCCCTCACCATTCCAACCGGTGGTGTAGGCCGCGTAGATCGCCTGCAGCACCGCCGCCGAGCGGGCCGGCAGCGCCTCGGCGCCCGGCAGCACGAACGGAATGCCGGCGTCGCGGATCTTGGCCTTGGCCCGCACCAGCCGCTGGCCCATGGTGGCCGGCGCCACCAGGAAGGCCGCCGCGATCCGGGAGGCGTTGAGCCCCAGGACGGTCTGGAGCATCAGCGGCGCCTGGATCCCCGGATCGATCGCCGGGTGGGCGCAGAGGAACAGCAGCCGCAGCCGCTCGTCGGGAATCTCCATGGCGTTCTCAGAGGTGTCCGGATCCAGGCCCGGGGCCAGGGCGTCCAGCTCCGGCAGCAGCTGCTCCAGGGTCCGGTCGCGGCGGGCCCGGTCGATCAGGCGCCGGCGGGCCACCACCAGCAGCCAGGCCTCGGGAGCCCGGGGCACTCCCTCGACGGGCCAGCGCCGCAGGGCGGCGAGGAAGGCGTCGCCGAGGGCGTCCTCGGCGGCCGCCACATCGCCGCAGCGGGCGGTGAGCCAGGCCACCAGCTTCCCGAAGGACTGCCGTGCCGCCAGTTCCGCCGCCCGCCGGCCCTCCATCTCAGGGGGCTTCCATGGCGAGCACGGGCCGCACCTCCACGGCGCAGCGCTCCGCCGCAGGGCAGCGGGCGGCCCAGGTGAGGGCGGCATCGAGGTCGGGCACATCGATCAGGAAGAAGCCGCCCAGCTGCTCCTTGCTGTCGGGGAAGGGCCCGTCCTGCACCTGCCGCTCGCCGTGGCGCAGGCGCACGGTGGTGGCGCTGTGGGGGGACTGCAGGGCCTCGCCGCCGGCCATCTGGCCGGCCTCCGCCAGGGCCTGGGAGTAGGCGGCATAGGCCGGCATGAGGCTGGGGCGGTCGGCGAAGTCCTGCTCGCTTTCGTAGATCAGAACGGCGTACTGCATGGGGGGGAACCTGGGGGTTGGTTGGTGAAGCGCACGTGCGAAGGGCGTGCTTCATCTCCATGACGCGCGGAGGGACCCGGTTTCGACAGAATCAGGTCAATCCGTCCCACCCATACCCTCCATGCCCAACGTCGAGATCTACACCTGGCGCTTCTGCCCGTTCTGTATCCGGGCCAAGCAGTTGCTGGACCGCAAGGGCGTGACCTACACCGAATACGTGATTGATGGCGACGAGGACGCCCGCGACGCCATGGTGGCCCGGGGCAGCGACGGCCGCCGCTCCGTGCCCCAGACCTTCATCGATGGCGCCCATGTGGGCGGCTGCGACGACCTCTACACCCTCGAGCGCCAGGGCCGTCTGGATGCGCTGCTCGCCGTCGCCACCTAGGGGCTGACCTCACCCTCCCATTCCGCCAACTCCACGGTGACGCCCTCCGGCCCTCGCAGGAACACCAGCTTGCGGTGATGGAACTCCATCACCGCGTTGCGGAGCTCCACACCCCCGGCCTGCAGCCGGCCCACCGTGGCCTCGATGTCGTCGACGGCGAAGCAGATGTGGTTGAACCCCACCCGGGCGAGGTTCTCCATGGCCGGCTCAGGGAGGGGTTCCGGGTGGCGGTAGTGCAGCAGCTGCACCTCGAGCCGCGGTGTGGCCCCCGCCAGCACAAGCGTCACGTGGTCGGCCTCGAGGCCCACCACCCCCATGTAGTCGGCGAACTGGGGGCCGCTGATCAGCACGGCCTTGTCCTCCACGAAGCCCAGCAGGCCGAAGAAGCGCCGGGCCGCCGCCAGGTCGCGAACGACGACGGTGACGTGGTCGAAATGGCGGAGCATGGGGATCAATGCGAGGTCCGATTCTCGCTGGGCCGGGCGCGATCCGGAGGTGGCCCGGGGCCCCCACCCGGGGATCCCAGCGGCCAGAGTGAGACCCACCTCCGGCCGGCCCCATGAGCGACGACGCCAGCCCCGCCGATGCCGCCACGCCCGGTCAGGGCGGCGGCTGGCCCCTGATCGACGGCTGGGCCAAGGCCACCCTCAGCCCCCGGGGCCCCAAGCTCTGGCAGACCCTCAACCACCGCAGCGCCTGCCTCTCCTGCGCCTGGGGCACCGGCGGCCAGCACGGCGGCTTCGTCGACGAGCTGGGGGAGCCGCTGCAGCGCTGCCTCAAGAGCGTCGAGGCGATCATGGCCGAGCTGCAGCCGGCGGTGAGCGAGGGGGTGTTCGGCCGCCGCAGCCTGGCGGACCTCCAGCAGCTCACCTCGATGGAGGCCGACCGCCTCGGCCGCCTCAGCCACCCCCTGCTGCTGCGCGAGGGCGGCAGCCACTACGAGCGCATCGGCTGGGACGACGTGTTCGCCATCGCCGAGGCCGCCTTCCGGCGCCCGCCGGAGCGGGTGGCTTCCTACAGCTCGGGCCGTTCCTCCAACGAGGCCGCCTACCTGCTGCAGCTGCTGCTGCGGGCCATGGGCTCCAACAACCTGGCCGACTGCTCCGACCTCTGCCACGCCCCCTCCACCGTGGGGCTCAATGCCATCTTCGGCTCAGGCACCTCGATGGTGAGCCTGGAGAGCCTGCAGCAGGCGGACTGCGTGGTGCTGGTGGGCTCCAACGCCCCGGCCAACCACCCGCGGCTGATGAACGAGCTGATCAAGCTGCGCCGCCGGGGTGGCACCGTGATCGTCATCAACCCGGTGATTGAGGTGGGGCTGCTGAAGTTCGGCTCGCCCGCCTTCCCGGTTTCGACGCTGCAGGGGGGCGACGCCATCGCCTCCCTCTTCCTGCAGCCCGTGCCGGGCAGCGACACGGCCGTGTTCCTCGGGCTGCAGAAGGCCCTGCTGGAGGCCGGCGCCGTGAAAAGGGATTTCCTGGCCGCCCACGCCAAGGGCTGGGAGGCGCTGCTGGCGCAGCTGGAGCGCACCTCCTGGGAGGCGATCAGCGGCGCCTGCGGCCTCAGCCGCCAGGAACTGGAGCACGCCGCCGCCGTGATCGCCGCGGCCCGGGGCGTGGTCTTCGCCTGGGCGATGGGGATCACCCACCACGCCAACGGCATCGACAACGTGCAGGCGATCGCCAACACCGCCCTGCTCAGCGGCAACGTGGGCCGGCCCGGCGCCGGCACCATGCCGATCCGCGGCCACTCCAACGTGCAGGGCTTCGGCTCGATGGGGGTCACCGTCAAGCTGCGCTCGGAGATGCAGCAGGCCCTGGAGCAGCTGCTGGGGCGGCCCCTGAGCCGGGTGCCCGGCTACGACACCCGCGCCCTGATCGAAGCGGCCGATGCCGGTCGGGTCGACAGCCTGCTGTGCCTGGGGGGCAACCTCTGGGGCGCCAATCCCGACAGCGCCGAGGCGAAGCGGGCCCTGGGGCGGATCGACACGATCCTCTATCTGGCCACCAAGCCCAACCAGGGCCATTTCCACGGCCTGGCCGCCCGCCAGACCCTGGTGCTGCCGGTGTTCAACCGCTTCGAGACGCCGCACCGCACCACCACCGAATCGGGCAACAACTACGTGCGCCTCAACGAGCCGGGCTCCACCCACCTGCGCGGTGCCGACCTGATCAGCGAGGTGGCGTTCCTGGCCGAACTGGCCCGGCGGCGGATGGGCACCGATCCGATCGACTGGGGGCGGCTGCAGGATCCGTCCTACGTGCGGGAACTGATCGGCCGCACCGTGCCCGGCTACGGCCCGATCGCCCGCATCGATGCCACCCGCGAAGAGTTCAGCGTCGAAGGGCGCCTGTTCGACACCCCGACCTTCCCCACCCCCAGCGGCCGGGCCCGGATGGCGCCCACCCCCCTGCCGGAGCTGTCGCTGCCGGAGGCGGAGCACTTCGGTGGCCTCGCGCCGGGGGAAGGGGGCCTGGTGCTGGCCCTGATCACGGCCCGCAGCTACGGCCAGCACAACACCGTCGTCTACAAGGCCGGCGACAGCTACCGGGGCATGCCCCACCGCCACACGATCCTGATGAACCGGGCCGACCTGCGCCGCTGCGGTCTGGCGGCCCACCAGCGGGTGACGGTGCAGGGGGAGGCGGGCGCCCTGGAGGGCGTGGAGATCATCCCCGGCGAGATCCGCGAGGGGGCGGCGCTGATGTTCTACCCGGAGGTGAACGTGATCATGAAGGCCGTCATCGACCCCCGCTGCGGCACCCCGGCCTTCAAGCGGGTGCCGGTGCTGGTGCGGGGGGCGGTGGCTCCCGCTGCCGGAGCCGCTCAGCCCCCCAGGTAGGCCATCTCCGCTGGTGCCGGCCGCTGGTCCGCTGCTTCCTGGCGCTCCTCGCTCCAGCGATCGCTCCGGGCGCGCCACAAGGCCTCCAGCGCCTGCTGCAGCCCGGCCGGCTCGGGCCGTGGCCTCAGCCAGGGGCGCAGGTCGGTGCCGGTGGCGGCGAACAGGCAGCTGTAGGCCACCCCGTCGGCCGTGATCCGCAGCCGGTTGCAATCGCCGCAGAAGGGCGCCGAGATCGAGGCCACCACCGCCAGGTGGCCGCCTCCATCCAGGTAGCGCCAGCGACCGGCGGTGCCATGGGGGGTGCGGCCCACCGGCTCGAGCGGCCAGGCCGCCCCGATGCGGGCCACCATCTCCGCCGCCGGCAGCACCTGCTCCGCCACCCAGCCGTTGCGGTTGCCCACATCCATGAACTCGATCAGGCGCAACTCCAGCCCCTGCTCCCGGGCCAGGGCGGCGAGGGGCAGCAGCTGGTCCGCGTTGCCCGAGCGGGTGATCACCGCATTCAGCTTCAGGGCGCCGCGGGCCGGATCGAAGCCGGCCTGGCGGGCGTGGCCGATCGCCGCCAGCACCTTCTCCAGCACGGCGTCGCCGGCGGCCACGCCCCTCAGGCCGGCCATGCGGGCGACGCTGGCCCCGTCGGTGCCATCGAGGCTGAGGGTGATCCGGTCGAGCCCCGCCGCCTTCAGCTGCCGGGCCCGCTCGGCCCCCAGCAGCACCCCGTTGCTGGTGAGGGCGATCTCCCGCAGGGCGCCGCGGGGATCGCCGGGGTCCCGCCGCCGCAGCGGCTGCAGGGCGGCGATCAGCTCCTCCAGGCGCCGGTGCAGCAGGGGCTCACCGCCGGTGAGGCGCAGGGTGTGCACCCCCAGGGCCACGGTCGCCTCCACCAGGGCCAGCCGCTCCGCCAGGGTCAGCAGGTCGGGCGGGTCCTCGAGATCGGGGCAGCAGTAGGGGCAGGCCAGGTTGCAGCGGGCCGTCAACGACAGCCGCAGCACCCCCAGGGGCCGGCCATGCAGATCCAGGGGACGCTCCGCCATGGCAGGAAAGCTAGGGCCACAGGCCCGTGGCGTCGTCGGGCCGGTTGGCGTTACGCAGACCCGCCGGCGGCAGCGGCACCGGCAGCACCGTCTCCTCCGCCAGCCAGTCCTGCAGGCGCCGGCCGCCCGCCGCCGTGAAGTCCCGCAGCCGCTGGCGGCGAGCGGCGTGGGCGGGGTAAACCCCCAGCAACGGCTGCAGCCGCAGGCCGTCATGGGCCAGGTGGATCGGGGCAGGGCCAGGGGCGGCGGCCGTGGCCTCCAGCAGGGCCTCGAGGGCGGCGGTCTCCAGCCAGGGCATGTCCACGGGGCAGAGCAGAAGGTCCTGATCGGGGTAGAGCGCCATCAGGCGCTCGAGCGCCAGAAGCGGCCCCTCCCGGGGCGGCGGCTCCTCCAGGACCGTGATCGGCTGGCCCAGGCCGTCCCGCAGGGGCCGCGCCAGATCGTGGTGGGCCCGGTGGTGGCTGACCAGGGTGATCGGCAACGGCAGCGCCGCCAGTCGCCCGAGGCTGAACTCCAGCCAGGTGACCCCGGCGGGATGGGGCAGCAGGGCCTTGTCCGTGCCCATGCGGCGGCTGGCGCCACCGCTGAGCAGGCAGGCCCTCAGGCCACTCATGCCTCGAGGCCGAACTCGGCGAAGGCCCGCGGCAGGTTGCGGTGCTCGTGGCCCGGATGGCTGAGCTTCACCAGGGCGAAGCGCTGCAGCTCATCGAGCTCCCCCCAGGCGTGGGGGGGCAGGCCCAGCCTGAGCTGCTGGCAGGAGGCGAGCAGCTCCTCAGGGGGCTCGTCGCCCTGCTGCCACGGGGCGCCGCAAGCGGGCTCCAGCCGGCCGGCGACGCCAGCGGCCATGGCGGCCGTGCGCTGGGTGAGCCAGTGGTCCAGCGCCGTCAGGGCCTCGGGATCGTCGGGCCAGTCCAACAGCCGCTGCCGTTCCGCCTCGTCGAAGTTGCTCCAGTGCACCAGCTTCAGCTTGACCCCCACCAGGTCGAGCTTGCGCCGCACGGCCATGGGGATGCAGCGCAGGTCGTCGACGAAGTCGGCCTCGAAGCCGAAACAGTGGTCGTGGCGGCCCATGCAGCCGGACCCGGCGGGACCTTCACCCTAGGCAGCCGGGGGGCGGGCCCTGGAGCTCAGTCCAGCTGCAGCACGCCCCTGGTGCGCTGGCGGCGCTGCTGGTCCTGCTGCTCGAAGCGCGCCAGGCAGTCCCCCTGGGGCACCAGCACACAACTCACGTACTCGGAGGCGTCGATCAGGGCGGCCCTGATCGCCTTGCCGGCCGGGGTGCGCTGGGCCTGGGCCTGGTTGCTGCCGAAATTGAGCGTACCAGCGGCACCGGTGAGGGCCTGGCCGGTGCGACCCATGTTGGGTGCCATCCAGAGGGCCAAGCCGGCCGCCGGCAGCAGGTTGACCCCACTGGAGCTGGCACTGGCCGTGTTGCTGGCCCGGCCTTCCACGGTGCGCGAACCGATCACCTCGCCGGTGCTGCTGTCCACGACGCGGATGTCGATCGCCACGTAGTCCTTGGTTTCCACTTCCTGGTTCTGCTTACCGAAGCCGAGCAGGCCGAAGCTGCTGCCCGATTGCTTCTGCTCCACGTTGGTTTCGTAGGAGGTGACCGTGCCCAGCACGATGTAACGCGCGCCGCGCATCTGCCCCTTGCGGGCGGCGTCGGGCCCTTTCTTGACGATCCCCAGCTCGGCCAGCTCCTGTTCGGAGAGCACGTCCTTGAGCTGCTTCCGCTCCACCACCTGCAGCGTGCCAGTGCCCTGCAGTTCGTTGGCCAAGGCGGCGGCCAGGTCGTCGGCCACCGGGCCCTGCCACCACCACGTGGGCTGGGTGACGGTGTTCTTGAAGGCCGGCACCGAAACGGTGGGACGGGCCACCGGCTGGCGGCTCTGGGCCAGCGCGGTGGGCGGAAGGCCCGCAAGGAGGGCGACGAGGCTGACACCGAAGGCGCCATGGCGGGCGACACCGCCCAGGTTCAGCCTCTGCACGATCGACGACGTGGCCATGGCGCTCCGTCCTGAACCTGGGCCCGATGATGGGTCATTCAAGCAAGGTCCAACAGCCGATGGGCCTCCTCCCCGGCGGGGTGACGGACCTCTCCAGCGCTGGAACTGGCCCAGGCCCCATGGGCTTTCGTAGCCGATCTCACCGTGGGACCCCGCCAGGATTAGGTTCACTGAAGAGACCGCAGAGGCTTCTGACGAAGTCGCTCCCATGACCGCCACCGTCCCGTCGAAAGACGAGCTGCAAGGCCGCCCAACCAGCGGGGCCGCCCAGGGGCCCCGTCCAGCTCCGATGTTCGAGCTGATCCCCTACGAGAAGTTCCGCGACACCCCGTCGGTGCGGTTCTTCGATATCACCGTGCCCACCTCCAACAAGCGGGATCTGGTGGTGCATTCGGGCCCGGCGATCAGCCCACCGGACTGTCAGGAGTCCGGCAGCTGGCAGTTCTATCTCCATCCCCATCAGGAAGACAACCTGCTGGCCATGCACGGCGGCCGCACCTTCTTCCTGGTCAACCTGGGCTGGAACTACCCTTATCACATTGTTCGCCTCGACTGCGGCGGCGACATCCTGCGCATTCCCCCCGGCACGTTCCACCGTTCCGTCTCTGATCCTGATGGCTCCCTGGTGCTCAACCAGGCCGTGCGCGAGGAAGGCGCCAGCGTGGTGCGCGAATTCCGCGTCTACAACAGCCACCGGATCCCACGGCTCTTCGCCGTGACCTCCAAGACCGCCCCCCTACCCAAGCTGCACGGGGTGAGCTGGTAGGCGCTGGCTTCAGGTTGCGGCAGCGAACCGCAACAGGGAGCCGAAGGCTTCGGCGGACATGGGCCGGCCCAGCAAGTGCCCCTGGAACTGGTCGCAGCCGAGGCTCTGCAGCATCCTCAGCTGCTCACGGGTTTCCACCCCTTCCGCCAGGGTCATCAATCCCAGCTCCTTGGCCATCACGATGGTGGCCTTGACGATGGCCAGGTCGGCATCGTCATTGCCAAGGCGGTCGACGAAGAAGCGGTCGATCTTGAGCTTGTCGAGGGGCAGGGAATGGAGCATGGCCAACGAGGAATAGCCTGTGCCGAAGTCATCGATCGCCAGGCTGAAACCGCTCTCGGCGAGCTGCCGCAGCTGTTCGCCGGCACGGCCTGGATCGTTGAGCAGGGCCGTTTCGGTGATCTCCAGTTCGAGATTCTCGGGCAACAGGCCGTAGTTCTGCAGCGCCCCGGCCAGCAGTTCGGCCAGGGAGGGGTGTTCGGCCCCCAGCTGCAGGGCGGAGATGTTGATCGCCACTTTCCCCGGCCGCAGCCCTTGCCTGTGCCAGGCGTGCAGTTGACGGCAGGCCTCTTCAATCACCCAGAGGCCGATGCTGTGGATCTGGCCGGTCTTCTCCGCCAGCGGAATGAACACGTTCGGTGACACCATCCGGCCGCTCTGGTCCCGCCAGCGCAGCAGGGCTTCGGCCCCCGCAACCCGGCTGCCACCACGATCGATCTGGGGTTGGAAAAACAGCCGCAGCTGCTCTCGATCAATGGCCCGGGCCAGGCTCAGCTCCAGCTCGAGGCGCTCACGCAACTGCAGGCTGATCTCCGGTGTATAAAAGCGCAGCTGGTTCTTGCCGTGCTGCTTGGCCTCCATCAAGGCCGTGTTGGCGCAGCGCAGCAGGGTGTCGGGGTCGAGGCCGTGCTCCGGGGCCAAGGCCACCCCCAGCGAGGCGCTGGGCTGGACCGCCAGGCCCGTGCCCATCCCGGGGGTGTTGCCAAGGGTGCGGCGGATCTCCTCAGCCCACTGCAGTGCCTGGCCCCGGTCAGCCATGGGCAGGGGCCGCAGCAGGATGAATTCATCACTGCCGACCCGGGCCAGCCAGTCGTCCGGCCGCAGCAGGTGGCGCAGGCAGGTGCCGCTGGCCTGGAGCACCTGGTTGCCGATCTCATGGCCCAGGCTGTTGTTGATCGACTGGAAGTTGTCGAGGTCGAGGTTGATCAGGGCGATGCTGTGGTCCGTACCGGAGGTGCGCAGCAGACGGGCCAGCTGACGAATGGCGGCGGCCTTGTTGGGCAGCCTGGTGAGGGGATCGACAAAGGCGATGCGCTCCAATCGCTGCTGAATCTCGTGCTGTTCGCTGATGTCCTGAACCGTTCCCACCGTGAACAGCGGTCGTCCGTCGTCGTCGAGGGTCGTGCGTCCCCGCTCCAGCACCACCTTGAGCAGGCCATTGCCAAGCAGCAGACGATGCTCGATCCGATAGGGCTGGCCCGAGCGGAAGGCGTCCTGGAAGGTGGCATCCACCAGGGAACGATCCTCCGGATGCACCGTCCTGAGGAACACCTCGTAGGACGGCGCCGTCAGCTCCGGGGCGGTATTGAAGATGCTGTAGGCCTCGTTCGACCAGAGCAGTTCTCCGGTGCGATGGTTCAACTCCCAGCTGCCCACGTGGGTGAGTCGCTCGGCTTCCTGGAGCAGCGAGCCCAGCCGGGAGCTTTCCCGCAAGGCCGTGTCCAGATCGCTGCGGTCACGGTGGCTGACAAGGGCCACCAGCCGGCCCCGTAACTCCAGCACCTGATAACTCACGGACACATCCCGGCAGGTGCCGGAACGGGCCCGGTGGCGCGTGGCGAAAGTGCCCCTGGGCTGCTGGCGCATCACCCGCAGCTGATCCAGTAACCGGTCATCGGACAGGTCACCATCCGCCTGAATCGCAGCTGGATTCAATGTGAGGAAGTGGTCCCGCTCATAGCCAAGCCGTTCGTGGGCAGAACGGTTGCAATCGATGAATTCGCCAGTGGCAAGATCCAGGACAACGAGATCATCGCTGCCCAGGTCAGCAGCAAAACGCAGGGCATCGCCGACGCTGTCGACGCAAGGAATCAGCCCCTGTTCTGACGGGGTGCTGAACCAGAAAGATTGCACTGGTGCTTCCATTCACCAAAGATGCTAGGCATCGTTTTCGGTGCTGACCAGTCTGGGGAAGGAAATGCTCTTGCCCTCCCGAAGTGATTCGTGATAACTGCAGAGCTGCTGAGAATTGGACTGGGAATACGACCTCAAGCTGTCTCAAGAGTGAAGGAAAGAGAAGAATTTGATGGCGCTGAACGCTCTCCCCGGCTTTGGTCGTGGTTCATGTGCGCTGCTCACGCAGACGGTCAGCCGATCCGCAGATCGATGGTGTGGTCGGTGGGGCGTTGACGCCCCTGCCAGGCGGGCGCGCCGGGAACGAACCTGGGCTGCAGGCAGGGTTCAAAGCGGTGGCCATCGGGATGCAGGCGGAAGCCGAAATCCCCGTCGGGGGCGCGCAGCACCAGCTCCAGCGGCATGTGCGGCTCGATCGCCGGATGCAGGCACGGGTAAAGCCGTTGGAAGCGGAAGCGCACCGCCAGCACCGGGGACGCCCCCTCCCCGGCGGGCTCCAGCGTCAGGGGCCGACCGTTCACCAGCAGCTGGCAGTCCCGACGGAACGCCGGGTTGGCCACCACCTCGAAACGGCGCAGGGAGCCGTCGATGAACCGACTGGTGAAGCCCCCCTGCACCGGGGTGTCGCAGATCAGGGGCCAGGGCTCGGGGGCGGGCCGCAGTTCCAGGACCGGTGCCGCGTAGGTGGAGCCAGCCACCCCCTGCCAGCGCAGCAGGGGCGGAAAACGCCACTCCCAGATGGCCCGGAACGGGGCCGGGTCGAGGGCCAGCCCATCCGCCGCCAGGTCGGCCAGGATGCCCTCCAGATCAGCCCACAGCTGGCTGGGCAGCAGCTGGCGGTCGTGCAGGGTGGCGCCCCAGTCGTGCAGCTGGGTGGGGCGGTGGCGGGGCTCCAGCAGGTGGGCCGCCAGGGCCGTCCACAGCAGGGCGATGGTGCTGCTCCACGCCATGCTGGGCAGGCTTTCCAGGGCCCGGAACTCCACCAGGCCAAGGCAACCGGCCGGGGCCCCGGGGTTCCAGAACTTGTCGAAGCTGATCTCGCTGCGGTGGTTGTTGCCACTGCGGTCGGCATGGAGATGGCGCAACGTTTCGCCGATCAGGCCCCGGACATCCCCGAACGGTTCGCTCGAGGGCTGGCCCTCCGCCTGCTCGATGGCGCGGTAGGCCAGTTCCAGATCAAAGCATTCACCGATCGCCTCATCCGGCCGTGGTGACTGGGAGGAGGGGCCCACCCCGGGGCCGCAGAACAGATAGGCCAGCGACGGGTGCCGTTGCCAGTAACGCAGGATCCCCGTCAGCCAGGCCGGCCTTGAGAAGAAGGGGTGGTGCGCCAGGTCGGGGCCACCCCAGAGCAGGTGGTTGCCGCCACCGGTGCCCTCCTGGCGGCCGTCGCCCAGGTCTTTCCAGCTGCGCAGCCCAACGCGCTCGCCGACCTCCTCCAGCCGCTGCAGCCATTGGTGGTACTCCAGCCAGCTGTGGCAGACGGGCAGGTTGATCTCCAGCACACCCGGATCGGCCGTCAGGCCCAGCACCTGCCAGCGCTCGCCGGCATCGAAGGGCAGCACGCCGCTGAGCCGCGGCGCCGCCAGGTCGCCGAGGCTGTCGGCCACCGCCTGCAGCAACAGACGCAGCGGTTCGCGCTCCAGGGGCGGCAGGAACAGTTCCCAGCCGTCGGGATCGATCTCCAGGGTGAGCACCTGTCGGGGCACATCGTCGGGCAGGTGCTCCAGGGGCAGGCGCAGGCCGGCCGGACCGGGGGCGCCGGTGAGTTGCCTCAGTTCTTCCTCCAGGGGCCAGGAAGCCACCTTCCAGTCCACCGTCCCCGCCGCGGCCGCCGTCTCCGCGGGCGCGACGCTCAAGGGGGCCGCCCAGGCACGCCGCTCGGGATCGAGGGGATCCCGCAGCAAAACGGGCTGGAGCCTGAGGCCCAGGAGCCCGCCGAGGCGCTCCAACCAGGCCGGGCCTTCGCTGGCCTTCAGCGGTGAGCCTTCCAGACCGGGCTGGCAGAAGCCTGGCCAGCGGACCGGCGCCGTGCCGTCGTCGCCCAGGAACAGCCGCAGGGCCCAGCGGGGATTGACCTCGCCGTCATAGCGCTTGCCCGGGCAGTAGAGCAGCGTGCTGCCGCGCCAGACCCGCTGCTGCAGGTCCCGGGCCATGGCCCGGGCGATGGTGAGCTTGGTGGGGCCGTCGGCCGTGACGCTCCACTCCGGCCCCTCCGGTTCGAGGGGCACCAGGGTGGGCTCACCGCCGAGGGTGAGCTGGATGCCGGCGCCGCGCAGGCGCGACTCGGCAGCCTCGGCCACCGTCTCCATCCAGCTCATGAGGACCAGCTCATGCGAGTTGCGGGAGGCTCATGTTGATGCGTTGGGAATCACGCTGCAGGAGTTGACGGGGACCGGGACCACCTTCCAGATGCGCTCGGCATACTCCTGGATGGACCGGTCACTGCTGAAGAAGCCGCAACGGGCGGTGTTCAGTACGGACATCATGCTCCACCGTCCGGTGTCGCACCAGGCGCTGTCGACCTCGTTCTGGGCCCGGCGGTAATCGCCCAGGTCGGCCATCACCCGGAAGGGGTCGCTGCTGCAGAGATTGGCCAGCAGCGGGTGGAACAGGTCGCGGTCGCCTTCGCTGAAGTGGCCCGAACCGATCAGGTCGATGGCCTCCTTGGCCAGGGCGTCGTTCTCCAGCCAGGGCATCGGGTGGTACCCGTTGCGATTGATGGCGGCCAGTTGCTCGGCGGTGTGGCCGAAAAGGAAGAAGTTGTCGTCGCCGACCCGGTCCCTGATCTCGATGTTGGCCCCATCCAGCGTGCCGATCGTGAGCGCCCCGTTCAGGGACATTTTCATGTTGCCGGTACCGGAGGCCTCCATGCCGGCGGTGGAGATCTGCTCGGAGAGATCCACCGCCGGATAGATCTTCTGGCCCAGCTTGACGCTGAAGTTGGGCAGGAAGACCACCCGCAGACGGCCGTCCATCGCCGGGTCGATGTTGATGATCTCCGCCATGCCCACGATCAGGCGGATGATCAACTTGGCCATGGCATAGCCGGGGGCCGCCTTGCCGCCGAAGATCACCGTTCGCGGCGGCAGATCCTCCCCGGCCCGCAGCCTCAGGTAGCGCTCCACCACCTGC
Source organism: Synechococcus sp. UW140 (assembly GCA_943372935.1). Taxonomy (GTDB): domain Bacteria; phylum Cyanobacteriota; class Cyanobacteriia; order PCC-6307; family Cyanobiaceae; genus Cyanobium. The sequence continues at coordinate 54,956 of CALSAP010000006.1, read as the reverse complement.
AACGCCGCCATGTGCTGGCGTTTGTACTCGTGGATGCGCTTCACCTGGACGTCGAACAGGGAGGAGGGATCCACCAGCACCCCGGTGTCGTGGCGGATCGTGGCGGCCAGGCGCTCCTTGGCCTGCTCGCGCACCCCCTGCCAGCGCTCCAGGAAGCCGGCATCGGTGGCCAGGGGCTCCAGCTGGCGGAGCTGGTCGAGGTGCCGGCACCAGTCGGTGCCGATGGCGTCATTGAGCAGCTCGGCCAGGGGCGGGTTGGCCACCGCCAGCCAGCGCCGGGGCGTGACGCCGTTGGTGATGTTGGTGAAGCGCTCCGGCCACACCTGGGCGAATTCGGCGAACAGATTCTCCTTCAGCAGGCGGCTGTGCAGCTCCGCCACGCCATTGACCGTGTGGCTGCCCACCACCGCCAGGTGGGCCATGCGCACCTTGCGGTGCGGGCCCTCTTCGATCAGCGACAACCGCTCCAGCAGGTCGGGCTGACCAGGGAACCGGATGCGCAGGGTGCGCAGGAAGCGGGCATTGATCTCGAAGATGATCTGCAGCTGGCGGGGCAGCAACTGCTGGAACAGTTCCAGGCCCCAGGCCTCCAGGGCCTCGGGCAGCAGGGTGTGGTTCGTGTAGCTGATCGTGGCGGTGGTGATGCTCCAGGCGGTGTCCCAGTCGACGCCGTGGTCATCGATCAGCAGGCGCATCAGCTCCGCCACGGCGATCGCCGGGTGGGTGTCGTTGAGCTGCACCGCGAACTTGCGGTGAAACTCCGTCACCGGAATTCCCTGGCTGCTGAGGATGCGGAACATGTCCTGCAGGGAGCAGGACACGAAGAAGATCTGCTGACTGAGCCGCAGGCGCTTGCCCTGCTCCAGCTCATCGTTGGGATAGAGCACCTTGGAGAGGGTTTCCGACTGCACCTTGTGCAGCACGGCCCGGGTGTAGTCGCCGGCATTGAAGGAGGCGAAATCGAAGGCGTCCGGCGCCTGGGCCGACCACAGCCGCAGGGTGTTGGCGGTGTGCACGCCATAGCCCAGGATCGGGGTGTCATAGGCCACGCCGATCACGGTCTGACCGCCGATGACAACGGGATAGCTCCATTCCGGCCGGATCACCTCCCAGGGGTTGCCACGGGCCAGCCACGGGTCGGTGCTTTCCATCTGGCCGGTGGGGCCGATCTGCTGGCGGAAGATGCCGAACTCGTAGCGGATGCCGTAGCCGATAGCCGGCAGCTCCAGGGTGGCCATCGACTCCTGGAAGCAGGCCGCCAGCCGGCCCAGGCCGCCGTTGCCCAGGCCCGGTTCCGGCTCCTCCGCCAGCATCTCCTCCAGGGTGAGACCAAGGGCGGCGCAGGCGGCTGCGGCCTCCTCCCGCAGCCCGAGGCTCACCAGGTTGTTCTCCAGATGCGGCCCCAGCAGGTATTCGGCCGACATGTACGTGGCGGTGCGCACGTGCTGGCTGGTGTAGGTGTCCACGGTGTCCACCCAGCTGGTCAGCAGGATGTCCCTCACCGCCAGCGACAGGCAGACGTAATGGTCGTGGGTGGTGGCGAGGGAGGCGGACTTGGCCTGGCTGGAGAACAGATGGCGGCGCATCGCCTCCAGGAGGGCCTGCCCCTTGGGTGGGCAGGGGGCGGGAGTGGAGCTTGCCATGGGTGAGATGCCGTGGGTGGCGACGTGGGACCTGTCCTGGCCTGGGGAGTGCCGCAGCCGCTGCACCATCGGATACAGGCGGGCGCTCCTTAAGACTGGCTTTCTTTCAGCGCTGCAGCACTCCGTGCCAGGAACCGCCCACGGGAGCGGGCTCCAGCAGCTCCGCCTCGATGCTCCAGTCCAGTTCGCTTTCCACCCCGGTAGGTCCCGAAAAACTGCCGTTCACCGCCGCCGTGAGGGTGGGCTTGGAGGAGGTGGCCAGGGTGATGTAGCGGTCGTCGATGCTGCCCTTGCCGCTGGGGTCGAAACCCCGCCAGCCCGCCCCGGGCAGGTAGACCTCCGCCCAGGCATGCAGGTCGTACTGCTTCGGCGGCGGCTCCACCAGGTGGTAGCCGCTCACGAACCGGGCTGGCAGGCCGGCGCAGCGGCAGGTCTCGATCATCAACATCGCCAGGTCGCGGCAGGAGCCGACCCGTTCCTTGAGGGTGCGGCCCGCCGGCCAGGCGGGCCCCACGTGCCGCTGGGTGTACTTGACCCGGTCCTTGATGATCTCGACCAGTTGATCGAGGAACATCAGCCCGCGCTGGTCGCTGCCCATCAGCGCTTCCTGGGCCAGATCCACCGCGGCCGGGTCGTGCTGGCCGTTGGGCAGCCACCCCTCCAGGGAGCCCAGCAGATCGCCATTGAGGTGGCCCACCGGGTAGGGCAGCAGGGGCTCCTGGTCCTCCAGGCAGGCGGCCAGGGCTGGAGGCGGCGTGGTCTCCACATCGCTGATCGCCTGCACCCGGAAGGTCTCGCTGCTGCCCTCGAAGCGGGCCCGGAGGATTTCATCGCCACTGGCCGCCACCAGCGGATAGAGCAGGGACGGTTCCGGGCTGATGGCCAGGTGGAAATGGAGCAGGCGCTGGAAACCGTGGCCCCGGGGCTTCAGGCAGAAACGGTGGGGACCCAGGAACACCGGGGCGCTGTAGCGGTAATTGAAGGTGTGGGTCAGGCGGGCTCGCATGCCGCCTCATGACTGGAGGTGCTGCTCGGGGGCGCGATGAAGTAGCGCGCTTCGATCAACGCATGCAGGCGGTTGAGATCCGACTGGAAGTTGTCGATGGCCTCATGCAGTCCGGTGGCGACGAGTTCATCGATCCTGGTGAAACTCCAGTGGGCCAGGGTGAGCCCGATCAGGCATTCCAGGTCATCCGCTGGCCGTGGTACCGAGCTGCCGCGGATGATCCTCAGGGTGTCGCTGATCCGCTCCAGGCAGTAACGCACGGAGCGGGGGAAGATCGGATCCAGCAGCAGAAAGGCAGCCACGGCCTTGGGTTCGATGGCCTGCTGGCTCGACTGCCGGAACATCTGGTAGGCGCCGGCCGAGCGCAGCAGGGAGATCCACTGCAGCTCGTCAAGCACCCCACCCACTTCCTCAGGGGAGGGCAGCAGCAGGAAGTACTTGACGTCCAGGATCCGAGTGGTCTTGTCGGCCCGCTCCAGCAGGCGCCCCAGGCGGCTGAACTGCCAGGAGAGGTCGCGGCTGAGGGTGGCGTCGGTGATCCCGTAGAAGAGCTGGCAGGCGCGGCGGATCTCCCGCAGCTGCTCCTGGGGCGGTTGTTGCCAGAAGGTCTCCTCCTGCAGCGTCCAGTAGATGTCGTTGATCTGCTCCCACATCTCCGTGGTGATCACTTCACGGATCTGCCTGGCGTTCTCCCGGGCACTGCCGATGCAGTTGAGAACGCTGCTGGGATTGTCGGCCTCCCGCACCAGGAAATGGATCACAGCTTCGGGGGTGACCACCGGACAGAGCTCATCGAAGAGCTTGCGGTCCCCACTGGCGTCGATCAGGGGGAGCCAGGGTTCGGCGCTACCGGGGGGGCAGTCGAGGGCCATGGCCTCGCTCACCTCCACGAAGCGGGAGATGTTCTCGGCCCGTTCAACGTTGCGGTTGATCCAGTAGAGGGAGTCGGCGACGCGGCTCAGCATGGGGCTTCATCCACGATCCAGGTGTCCTTGCAGCCGCCCCCCTGGGAGGAGTTGACCACCAGGGAGCCGCGCCGCAGGGCCACGCGGGTGAGGCCGCCAGGGCTCACCCAGGCCTCCTTGCCGCGCAGCACGTAGGGACGCAGATCGACGTGGCAGGGGTAGAGCTCGCCTTCGCTCAGGGAGGGCACGGTGGAGAGTTCCAGGGTGGGCTGGGCAATGTAGTTGCGGGGATCGGCCTGGATCTTGATGGCGAACTCGGCGATCTCCTCCTGGCTGGCATGGGGGCCGATGAGCATGCCGTAGCCCCCGGCTTCCGCCACCGCCTTCACCACCAGCTCCCCGAGGTGCTCCAGCACGTAGGCCTGGTCGTCGGGCCTGGAGCAGATGTAGGTGGGCACGTTCTCGATGATCGGCTCCTCATCCAGGTAGTAGCGGATCATCTCGCCCACATAGGCGTAAATGAGCTTGTCGTCGGCCACGCCGGTGCCCGGGGCATTGGCGATGGCCACCCGGCCCGCGGCGTAGGCCCCCATCAGGCCCCGCACCCCCAGAAGGGAATCAGGGCGGAACACGGCCGGGTCGAGGAAGTCGTCGTCGATGCGGCGGTAGATCACATCGACCGCCTCAAGGCCGGCGGTGCTGCGCATCCACACCCGATCCCCTTCGCAGACCAGGTCGCGGCCCTCCACCAGCTGGATCCCCATCTGCTGGGCGAGGTAGCTGTGCTCGAAGTAGGCGCTGTTGAACACCCCTGGGGTGAGCAGCACCACTTTGGGGGTGTCGGTCCAGGGGGCCAGTTCCCGCAGGGTCTGCAGCAGGTGGGACGGGTAGTCGTCGATGGGCTGCACCGTGCGCCCGGCGAACAGGCTCGGGAACATGCGCTTCATCACCCGCCGGTTCTCGAGGAAGTAGGCGACCCCTGACGGGCAGCGCAGGTTGTCCTCCAGCACCCGCCAGGTGCCATCGCCGTCTCGCACCAGATCCAGGCCCGAGATGTGGCACCAGCGCCCGAGGGGCGGCTGGAAGCCCTGCATCTGGGGCCGCCAACCCTGGGAGCTCTCCACGTCGGCCCTGGGCACCACGCCGTCAGCAAGGATTTTCTGGCCGCCATAGACGTCGGCCAGGAAGCGGTCGATCGCCTCCAGCCGCTGGATCAGGCCCCTCTCCAGGTGCTCCCAGTCCTGGGCCCCGATCAGCCGGGGGAGCGGATCGAAGGGCAGGATCCGTTCCACACCCTTGCTGTCGGAATCGTTGAGTCGGAAGGTGGCTCCGAGGCGCTTGAGCAGCATGCCGGCGGCCTCATGGTTCCGGTTCAACTGGTCGAGGCCCATCTGCCCCAGGGACGAGAGCAACGGCTTGAGGGTGGCCCGGGGCTGGTCGGTGGAGGTGAAGTACTCGTCGTATCCCTGGTTCGGTTTGTACTGACTGAACATTCCAGGCCCTTCCACGCGGTTGGATCCTGCAGTGCCGCCGGGGTGGTCACCCGTTGCCGTTGTTACGGAAACAAGGGACGCTGTCCGCTGAGGGTCTCCGCAAACCATCGCTGTAGAGCCACTATCGCCATCCTGGCGCTTTCTAGCGCTACATACGAATAGCGTTTTCCTAAGCATGGTTCTCGATGAGAGCCAGAGGGTTGAGGATGAACCCATAGGGAGGAGCCCTGCCGATGCTGCCCAACAAGACCGGGTCCCAGCCTTCGCGGAGTTCGTGCGCATCGGGGGTCCTCCTGCGCGACCAGGAAAGGGCTGGCGCCCGCCGTGACAATCGGGTCTACCTCCGTCATCCCATCGAGAGCTGCCGCACCATCGCCCTGCGGCGCCTGGATGACGCTCGCCAGCCCATGGGCCGCTGGTTCCTCGCCGACATCGTCGACGTGGGCGAAGGCGGTATGTGCCTGATCGCCTCCGAAGAGCAGTCCCTTGCGCTGGGGCAGTGGCTCCTGATGGATCTGCGCGCCCATCCCAGCTTCGGCCAGTTGCGGATGCAGGCCCAGGTGCGCTGGCTCACCCAAGCCCACTTTGCCCTCACCTTTGGTGTGGCCTTCGAAACGCCCCTGAAAGAGGTGCCGGTGCTCTCAGTGGAGAGGCGCAACCAGCGCCGGGATCCCAACCAGGAGGACTGGGCCCTGGATGAAGAGCGGGCCAAGGTCGCCACCTGACTGGGAAGGTTTCCACCCTGCTGAGGCACCTGTTCAGGTTCTGAAGGTCGGCGCGCCAGCGCCGCTACAGCAGGAAGTAGCGCTGGGCCATCGGCAGCACCTCCGCCGGTTCGCAGGTGAGCAGCTCCCCGTCGGCGAAGACCTCGTAGGTCTGGGGGTCCACCTCCACCTTGGGCAGGGCCGTGTTGTTGCGCATCTCGGCCTTGCCGATGCCGCGGGTGTGGACCACCGGCACACAGGCCCGCTTCAGGCCAAGGCTGCTGGGCAGGTCGGCGTCGAGCGCGGCCTGGCTGACGAAGTTGAGACAGCTGCCGGTCAGCGAACCGCCGTAGGCGGCGAACATCGGCCGGCCATGCACGGGTCCCGGCGTGGGGATCGAGGCATTGGCATCCCCCATCTGGGCCCAGACGATCGAGCCCCCCTTGATCACCAGCTCGGGCTTGACGCCGAAGAAGCCCGGCTTCCACAGCACCAGGTCGGCCAGCTTGCCCACCTCCACCGAGCCGATCTGGCTGTCGAGGCCATGGGCGATGGCGGGATTGATCGTGAGCTTGGCGATGTACCGCTTCAGGCGGGTGTTGTCGTTGCGGCCGCCGCGGGGACCGGCGGCGTCCTCGGGGAGGAAACCACGCTGCACCTTCATCTTGTGGGCCGTCTGGAAGGTGCGGGTGATCACCTCGCCGACGCGGCCCATGGCCTGGGAATCGCTGGCGATGATGCTGAAGGCGCCCAGGTCGTGGAGGATGTCCTCGGCGGCGATCGTCTCGCGGCGGATGCGCGATTCGGCGAAGGCCACGTCCTCCGGAATGCGGGGATCGAGGTGGTGGCACACCATCAGCATGTCGAGGTGCTCCTCGAGGGTGTTGACGGTGTAGGGCTTGGTGGGGTTGGTGGAGCTGGGCAGCACGTTGGGCTCGCCGCAGATCCGGATGATGTCGGGGGCGTGACCGCCGCCGGCCCCCTCGGTGTGGAAGGTGTGGATCGTGCGGCCGCCGATGGCCCGGATCGTGTCCTCCACGAACCCGGCTTCGTTGAGGGTGTCGGAGTGGATGCAGACCTGCACGTCGTACTTGTCAGCCACCGTCAGACAGCAGTCGATCGCCGCCGGGGTGGTGCCCCAGTCCTCGTGCAGCTTCAGGCCGCAGGCCCCGGCGCGGATCTGCTCCTCGATCGCCGCGGGGGTGCTGGCGTTGCCCTTGCCATAGAAGCCGATGTTGATCGGCAGCCCCTCGGCGGCCTGGAGCATGCGGGCCAGGTGGAAGGCGCCGGGGGTGCAGGTGGTGGCGTTGGTGCCGGTGGCCGGGCCGGTGCCGCCACCCAGCAGGGTGGTGACCCCGGAGGCGAGGGCGGTTTCGATCTGCTGGGGGCAGATGAAGTGGATGTGGGTGTCGATCGCCCCGGCGGTGACGATGTGCCCCTCCCCGGCGATGGCCTCGGTGCCGGGCCCGACCACGATCGTCACCCCATCGGTGATGTCGGGGTTGCCCGCCTTGCCGATGGCGCAGATGCGGCCGTCCCGCAGGCCGATGTCGGCCTTGACGATGCCCCACCAGTCGAGGATCAGGGCATTGGTGATCACCGTGTCGACGGCCCCCTCGGCGCGGGGGGTCTGGGCCTGGCCCATGCCGTCGCGGATCACCTTGCCGCCGCCGAACTTCACCTCATCGCCGTAGGTGGTGCAGTCGCTCTCCACCTCCAGGATCAGTTCCGTGTCGGCCAGCCGCAGGCGGTCGCCGGTGGTGGGGCCGTAGGTCTCGGCGTAGGCGCGGCGGTCGATGCGATAAGCCATGGCAGTTCAGTCGAGGGGGCCGTTGACCAGACCGTTGAAGCCGAACACGCGGCGATCGCCGACGTAGGGCACCAGATGCACGTCCCGCTGGTCGCCGGGCTCGAAGCGGATGGCGGTGCCGGCGGGGATGTCGAGCCGCAGGCCTCGGGCCGCCTCGCGGTCGAACGCGAGGGCGCCGTTGGCTTCATGGAAGTGGAAGTGGGAGCCCACCTGCACGGGCCGGTCGCCCCGGTTCGCCACCGACAGGGTGGTGACGGGGCGGCCGACGTTGAGATCGATCGTGCCGGGCTCGGGGATCAGTTCGCCGGGGATCAGGGGGGCCATGGGGGGGGATCAGCGGATCGGTTCGTGGAGGGTGACGAGCTTGGTGCCATCGGGGAACATCGCCTCGATCTGCACCTCGGGGATCAGCTCGGGCACCCCCTCCATCACCTGATCCCGGCTCAGCCAGGTGGTGCCCTCCCGCATCAGCTCCGCCACGCTGCGGCCGTCGCGGGCCCCTTCGATCACCTGGAAACTGAGCCAGGCCACCGCCTCGGGATGGTTGAGCTTCAGGCCCCGGCCGAGTCGCCGCTCCGCCAGCAGGGCGGCGGTGACGATCAACAGCTTGTCTTTCTCCTGGGGGGTGAGGTTCATGCAGGCTGCGCTGGCCGGCCCCACTCTCGCAGCGCTCCGGCACCGGGTCAGGTTCAGAAGGAACGTTCGGCGCCCCGATCAGCGCCGCTGAAGCACCCCCTGGCCCTCCAGGTTGAGGTTGTCGATCCGCACCGCCGTGGCCCGGCCGTCGGTGCCGACCAGGAAGGTGACGGCGCTGGGGCCGTAGGCGTTCTCGCCGGGGGGCTGGTAGCGGAAGGTGTCGCCGCTCACCGGGGTGAGGGGGAAGGCGGTGAGGCGGGGCCCCAGCTGCAGCTCGAGCCCGTCCCCGCGGCGCACCACCGCGGCCTGGCCCACGTAGGCATTGGCGTAGCTGCCGATGTAGGCGTCGGCGGGGCGGGCCGGCAGCGGCCGGGCCGGGGTGACCACCGTGGGGTAGTCCTGCTGCTCCATGCCCCGGAACAGGGGGCGCAGGGCGGCGAGGTAGTCGCGCTTCACCGCTCCGGTGGTGGCCAGGTCGAGGAAGCTGAGGCTGAGGGCCTCCGGCACCCCCAATGGCTGGCTGTTGGAGAGCACCACGATGCCGAGGGATTCCGCCGGCAGCAGGTAGACGGCCGTGGCGGCGCCGAGGTCGAAGGCGCCCGAGTGGCTCAGCTGCACCGTGCCCCGGTCGGTGTAGCTCACGTTCCAGCCCAGCCCGTAGAAGCCGGCCCGATCCGTGGCCGGATCGCGGGGCTTCTGGCTGACGATCTGGGGCCGGTGGGTCTCAGCCAGGGCGGCGGCGTCCACCACCGCCCGGCCATCAAGGCGGCCGCCGGCCAGCTGCAAGCGCAGCCACTGGCCCAGGTCCCGCACGCTGGAGCTGACGCCGCCGGCGGGGGCCTGGGCATCGGCGTCCCGCTGGTAGAGGGCCACCCAGCGCCCCCCCTCCGGCACGTGCAGGGAGGCGCGGTTGGCGGCGGCCGCGAAGTCGGCGTGGCGGGAGCTGGTGCGGGCCATGCCCAGGGGCCCGTAGAGCCGTTCGCTGGAGAGCGGCTCCCAGGGGCGGCCGGCGGCGTTGGCGGCGGCCACGGCGCCGACGGTGAAGCCGAAGTTGGTGTAGGCGTAGTCGGCGCGGAAGCGGTTGCCGGTGGGCAGCAGCCGCAGCCGCTCCAGGATCGTGGCCCGATCGAAACCCAGGTCCTCGAGGTGATCGCCGGCGTGGTCGGGCAGGCCGCTGCGGTGGGCCAGCAGGTCGCGGATGGTGACATCGGGCGCGATGGCCGGCGGGCCGATCCGGGCCTCCGGCAGGGTGCGCAGCACCGGGTCGTCCCAGCCCATGCGCCCGTCGCCCACCAGGCCGGCCACCACCGTGGAAGCGATCGGCTTCGAGAGCGACGCCAGCTGGAAGACGGTGTCGCCATCCACCGCAGCGGGTTCCCCCACCCGCCGCACCCCGTAGCCCTTGAGAAACACCACCCGGTCGGCGTGCACCACGACGACGGCCAGGCCCGGAACGCCGGTGCGGCCCAGCATCTCCATGGCCAGGGCATCGAGACGGGGCAGGGCCGCCGCCAGGCTGGCCGCCGTCACCTGGCGCGGCGGGGGCGGGGGCCCCGACGGCGCCTCGGCGCTGCGGACGGCAACCGGGGGCTGGAGCGCCAGGGCCAGGCCCAGCACCAGGGCGGCCGCCCCGGGGCGGCGCAGGACGCTTGGGGCCACGACAACGCCGGCGACTCGGGGAAAGCTAGGCCGGGCCGTGCTCCTGCCCCGGTGGTCAGAAACCGCCGCCGCTGGAGCTGCTGAAGCAGTCCCCAAGGCTGGTGCCGAAATCCGTCAGATCGAAGTCGCCGCTGCCGACATTCCAGCTGGGGGGCGCTTCGAGGATCCCCTGGAACGCGGCAGCCCACTGGCGCGTCAGGCCCGCCAGCAGTGCGCAGGGCAGGAAGCGCTCGAACAGCTCCGGCGTCAGCACCACCGTCAGCGCCTCGGACACGAGGATCAGCCACGGGTGCGCTTCCCCCTGCAGCATGACGATGTCGTGGGGCCGCAGGGCCAGCCGCCCTGCCACCAGTCGGTCAGCTGCACCCGGGCCGAGGCCCGCTCGATCGGCACCTCCCAGGCCTTGCCGGTGACGATCCAGTTGAACGCGTCGTGGTCGGGATAGAAGCGCAGGCCCCGCTTCAGCCGGTAGGTGATCACGGCCGTGCGGCTGGCGTTCTCAGCGCCCGGAATCCAGATCTTCAGTTTCAGGTCGGAGCCGGGGTGGCTGCTCTCGTAGTCATAGGGCCGGCCCTCGGAGTCAGTGACCGCAAGCAACCGCAGCCCAAGGGATTCGAGCCCGCCGGGCCAGCAGGGGGATCTAACGCACAAGGCCGTCCCAGGAGCCGTCGAAGCAGGCGGTGAGGGTTGGGCGCCTGGACGGTGCCCCAGGATGCCACCCAACTGCCCAAACCGATGCACTGGGTGGGGTGGTATGCCTCAATGCTGCTCAATCGCCTCTCAGGGCGTTGCGGGCACTTCTGGGAGGAAAGATCTTTGCCACTGCCATTGCCCACAAAGACCACAGGAGAGTGAGTGCTGAATACCCTGAGATCCATTCACGCCAATCCCAAAGCCGCAGGTGCGCAAGCGTTTCTTTTGACCCCTACAGCAACTACGGGCACCACAGCAGATTAGTAGCAGATGGATTGAGTGATTGGCACTCTGCTTTTCTGCAACTCTCCTCCACACTTACAGGATGCGCCAAGCGTTATCAGCGGTTTTGCCAGAAGTATCGCAGCGAAACAAAAACAGTCAAAAAACGTCCATGGGGCAACAAGTGGATTGCCCTGCTCAAAAACAGTTCCACCAAAGCACACGGCAGAGGCAATTGCCAAAGGCACTGCATTGGGCAGCCGTCCCTCCCGCTCAACCTACCTTTGCTGCAGCACCTACCCGAGCACTGGCAGAAAATAGCTCTGCAGTTTCACCTTTGCAATGCACCACTGCAATGCGCCACGCTGGATAGAGGGTGACTGCCTTGATAGCAGCTAAGCCAATGAGCCTTGCATCGGAGAGGGAATAAACCTATCGAATAATGCACCAAACATTTATCTTAAGGCGCAATGAGATGTCAAGGCTTTACTGCGTAAACTTGCCCATCGAGTGCCCAAGAAATCAGAGATATTACCAATCCAGCAGCAGCAAATCCCTAAATCAACGGCATTGACGGTGCCAATCAACAATGACCTAAACTATTGAAAAGAGTCTTTGCAGACCAGCTGGTGTTATTTGATGTTTAATGGGATAGACAGGGTCTATGGCGCAATGCTCAGGAGGGAGCTGCAAGGATGTCAATTTCCGACTTTGCGTACACAATTTTTCCGTCAGTTTCTTCCACCTCCATCCGCGAAATCTTCGGGGTGACCCACTGCTCCTTTTGAGTATTGGACACCCGAGACATTCCTAAGTCGTTGTGCTCCGCAGAAATCATAACTCAGGCATCATAAAGCAGTAAGATCATACACTTACCGCAACCGATCTGCCTCACTCTTCCTGCATCCGCCCACAAGACCGCACCACGCCTGAGAGGCACGCCCTCCGCTGCCCTTCCCTCAACGCCTACTCGCCGCCTGCGCACCATCAACCCCGGAACAGCGCCTCCAAAGCACTCCCCGCTTCGCCCTGCCTCCCAACCCTCAGGAGATCACATCCCAGTGCTCAACAGCAAAGCAGCCGTGTTGTGGCGGGGTTTGGTCCGTTTGGCGTAGGGCAATAACCGTGCTTGGAGGGGAGTGCACCACGGCTTTGTCGTAGCCACGGGTGCTCTGGAGCGCCTCCTCGATCTGGCTGGGGTTGGTCTGCGGGGTCTGGAAGCTCTCCTGCTCGTGGCTGGCGTCGCCCCGTACCGTCTCCACCAGGTTGGGAATCAGGTCGTGGCGCCGCTTGAGCTGCGCGTCGATGTCGGCCCAGGCGTTGCCCGCCAGCACCTGCAGCTGGGCCAGGCGGTTCTAGATCAGGATCAACCCGACGGCGGCGACCGCCACCAGGATCAGCAGCAGCGGCATCGGCCCAGCGGTGGTTTGGTCTCCAGTCTCCAGCCTAGGGGCGGTGTCCGGCTGGGCCATCCGCCGGCCTGCGCTCAGGTCTTGAGTAGATAGATCAGCGCCACCACCACGCCCACCACCACCACGAGGGTGCGCAGGCGGGCGGGCTGGATCCGGGACGCCAGCCGTCCCCCAAGCACCCCGCCGAGGATGGCGCCGACGGCCATCACCGCCGCCAGGGCCCAGGCCACCTGGCCGGAGAACAGGAAGAAGGCGGCGGCGGTCAGGTTGGTGGCGAATGCCACCGCCTGCTTGAGCCCGTTGAGGCGGGTGAGGCTGTCCTCGAGGGTGAGGGCCAGCACGGCCAGCACGATCACGCTGAGCCCGCCGCCGAAGAAGCCCCCGTAGATGGCCGCCAGGAACACCGGCGGCACGGCCCAGAGTTCCGAGGGGGGGCGGCCGCAGCGCTCGGAGCGGCGCTGCACCCAGCGGCGCACGGGTTCCTGCACCGCCAGCAGTCCGGAGGCGAACAGGATCAGGTACGGCACCAGCTGGGTGAACAGCCGCTCGCCGGTGTGCAGCAGCAGCAGGCCGCCGGCCAGGCCGCCGACGGCGCCGGCCGGCAGCAGCAGAGCCAGACGGCGGCGCTGGCCGCGCAGGTCCTGGCGCTGGGCCACGGTGGCGCCCAGGTAGCCGGGCGCCAGGGCCACGGTGTTGGTGACGTTGGCCATCACCGCCGGCAGGCCGATGGCCGTGAGGGCGGGAAAACTGATCAGCGACCCACCGCCGGCCAGGGCGTTGATCGCACCGGCGGCGATCGCCGCCAGGGCCGCCACCAGCGCCTGGATCCCGAAGGGCAGATCGCTGCTCATGGGCGGATGGGGAGCCTCAAGGGGGCCAGTTGCCTGGGGGCTTCCACCCTCCCAGCCAGGCCCTGCGGCTGTCGATCAGCACCGCCACACCCGTTCAGGGATGGTCGATCCCATAGGGCTCCCCATCCGCCGGCAGGGTCACCCCCAGCCGCTGGCGCCACTCCGCCACCGGCAGCTCCCAGCCCTCCTCCCAGCGGGCCGTGGCGAAGGGATGGGCGGTGAAGCCGATCGTGGTGCCATGGCTGATGGCCCGGCTGAGGCTTTCGTAGCCGTCAAGCTTGAAGCGGAACCCGGCGATCTGGGCCGCGTGGGTGAGGCTCACGTAGGCGGGGAAACCGATCTGGGTGGCGGTGATGGCCAGCACCCCGTTCTCCCCCACCGGCGTCGTGCCGAAACCGCTGACCACATGGTGGATGTCGTGGGTGGTGGCGATCCGCTGGGTGAGCCAGCGGCCCTCCGTGTCGACGGGGCGGGGGCGGAAGAATTCGGGGTCGTAGTTGAAGCGACGGATCAGGGCGGCATAGGTGCGGCCCAGGCTCCCCTCCGGCAGCGCCTCGAGCCGCTCCAGATCCGGCTGCAGGGGCGGGTAGCGCGCATCCATCAGCGCCGCCCCACCCGGCAGGGCCCGGAAGCGGGCGATGCAGGCCTCCATCTGGGGCGTGTCCAGGAAGCTGTCCACCAGGTCGGCGATCCGGGCCAGATCCCCCTGGCTGCGGCCCACGGCAATCAGCTGGCGCGCCTGGCCCAGAGCCTGCAGGGAGAGCTGGAAGCGATCCATCAGGGGGGCTGCGCCTGGGGCGAACCTAGGCCCGCTGCGGCGTTCGCCCCGGGGTTCACCAGCTGCGGGCCGGGACCGGCAGCGGCGGTTCCAGATCGAGCGGCTGCTCCTGGAACGGCCAGACCCTCGGCAACACCGGAGACGCCAGCCCCCGCTCAGAGCGGATTCTGGCCCAGATGCGCGTGAACCAGAAGCGGGCCGCCTGGGTGGAGCGGCCCCGGTAGCGGGCCACCAGCCCCCGCTCCAGACGGCCGCAGGCCATCTCCCCCTCCAGCCCGTGCCGCTCGGCGCGGCAGGCCTCCAGCAGGGACTCGCCCACCGGCCCGGGGGCGGCCCACACCAGGCTGGCGAAAACAGGCTGCCCCGCCAGGCCGTGGGGACTCTCCAGGCTGGCACCGCCCAGCTCGAGCCGGTCCACCAGTTCCCACTGGCCCTGCCGCCGGATCTCCAGCAACGAGCGCCAGCGGCCGGATCCGAGCGTCTCACCATCGGCGCTGCGTCCCAGCCGCACCACCTCCGCCCCCAGCCAGCTCGCCCCTTCATCCAGCTCCACCCGGCAGGTCTGCTGGAACAGGCCATCCCGGAAGACCACCAGCTCCTGGGGCAGCCATTCCAGATCGGCCCCGGCGGCGAGATGGAAGTCGAGGTTCTGATGGGTCCAGCTGCCGGCGGGCACCCGGCGGGAGCGGCCCACGGTCCCGTAGACCTTCTGGGCCGCCACGCTGGTGATCAGGGCGCGGCTGCCGACGCCGAGATCGGCGCCGATGGCCAGCTCATCCCCCCCCACCAGCCCTCCGCCGGTGTGGAGCAGGGGCAGTTCGCAGCGGCCATCAGCGGCAGAGAAGGCCCGCTGGATCTTCAGCGGCGCCGTCGCTCCGCCCTGGTGCCGGGTGGCGCCGTCCGCGCTGCCGGTGGTCTCGAAACGAAGCCGGGCCTGGGCTCTCCAGGGGGCGGGAGCGGTGAGCTGCATGACAAGGATCGTGGGGCCCGGGGGGCCTGGATTCGGTAGCCGCCGACACAGGACCCCCTGCCAACGGCTGGCCAGGGTGGATGGACCACCGTTGCCCGCTGGCCTGCTCCATGCCCGGCCCCACAGTTTCCAACGCCACGGTTTCCGCGGCCACCGCTCCCCTGCTGCTGGTGCGGCACCTGCGTCAGGGGGAGGTCGGGGGGCCAGATCCAGCGCCGCCGCCAGAACCGCCTTTGCGCTTGCCGCTCCGGGCCGACGAGCGCACCAGTCTGCGAGGCCATCGCCGCAGCGCCTGTGGGCGGGACCTGCTGTTGCAGCTGCCCCGCGGCGCGGCCCTGGAGCCCGGCGACCGGCTGGCACCGGAGGCCGGTGGGCCCCTGGTGCTGGTGGAGGCCGCCGATGAGCCGCTGCTGGTGGTGCGGGCCGCCGATCCCCTGGCCCTGCTGCAGGCGGCCTATCACCTGGGCAACCGCCACGTGGCCATGGAACTGCACGGCGACCAACTGCGCCTGGGTGTCGACAACGTGCTCGAGGATCTGCTGCGGCATCGGGGACTGACCGTGGAGCGGATGGTGGGGCCCTTTCTGCCCGAACCAGGGGCCTATGAACCGTCCGGCCACGCCCACCATCACGCCCATGGCCACCACCATCCCCACCCATGAGCCTCGCCCGGCTGCGGCTTTTCCAACTCGTCAGCCCCGCCCTGCCGGTGGGGGCCTTCAGCTATTCCGAGGGCCTGGAGGTGCTGGTGCAGGCGGACCAGCTGCCGGACGCCGCCAGCGTGCGCCGCTGGCTGGAGGCGGAGCTGGACCGCGGGGCCCTGACGATCGAGGCGGCCAGCCTGGCCGGGCTGATGGACGCCCTGGCCCGCTGGCGTGAGACACCGGACGGTCCAGCCCGCCAGGAGCTGCTGGAGCGGGACGGCTGGCTGCTGGCCCAGCGGGAGGCGGCCGAGGTGCGGGCCCAGCAGCGCCAGATGGGCCGCTCCCTGCTGCAACTGATGGCCGACCTGGATCTGCCCCTGCCCGGGGATGGGGCCCAGCGTCTGGCCTGGCCAGGGGCCTGGGCCTGGGCCGGGGTGGCCCTCGAGGTCCCCCCCCAGGAGGTGGTGGAGGCCTACCTCTTCGGCTGGGTCGCCACCCAGCTCAGCGCCGCCGTGCGGCTCGTGCCCCTAGGCCCCACTGAGGCCCAGCGGCTGCAGCTCGCCCTGGCCCCCGCCATCGCGGCCCGGGCCGAGGAGCTGGTGGCGGCCGATCCCGAGGCCCTCTGGAACGGGGGGGTGGGGGCCGGCCTGGCCCAGCTGGGCCACGCGGAGCTCTATTCCCGGTTGTTCCGCAGCTGATGGCTATCGCGGGCCCGACCACCCGGCGGCGGGCCTTGCGTCTGCTGGGCGGCGGCGCGGCCGGCGGGGCCCTCCTGGCCGCCGGCTGCACCACCCGCTCCCGCCACCCCGGTCCGCCCCGGCTCGGGCTGCTGCAGTACGTCCGGGGGGCGGCCCCGGATGCGGCCCGCCATGGCTTCGTGCAAGTCCTGGCCAGGGGCGGCTTCCGTTCACCGGCCGGTCTGACCCTGCTGGAGCGGTTCGCCGGGGGCAGCATGGCCGCCGGCCGCGCCCAGGTGGAAGAGCTGCTGGAGAGCGGGGTCGACATGCTCGTGGCCATCGGCACCCCACCCCTGGCGGCGATCCTGGCCGTGGCCCCCGCCCGGGTGCCAGTGGTGTTCGCCTACTGCTCCAACCCCTGGGGGGCCGGGGCCGGCACCAGCTACACCCGCCACCGGCCCAACGTGGTGGGCACGGTGAGCACCAGCCCCCTCGCCGAGCAGCTCGACCTGGCGCGCTTGATCAACCCCGGCCTGTCCAGCGTCGGGCTCGTCTTCAACCCCTCTGAGGCCAATGCCAGCTTCGAAGCGGAGCTGCTGCGCAGGGACGCCACCCAGCGCTCCCTCGCGGTCGTGGTCGAGCCGGTGGCAGGGCCGGCGGAGGTGACCCGGGCCGCCGACGCCCTGGCCTCCCACCGGGTGGGGGCCCTGATGCGGGTGGGCGACTACGCCACCAGCGTGGGCTTCCGCTCCCTGGCGGCGGCGGGCCTGCGCCATCGTCTGCCGGTCTATTCCGTCGATCCCTCCGACATCACCACGCCGGGCTGCCTGGCGGTGGTGGGCTGGGATCCGGAGGCCGATGGGGCCCAGGCCGGCGCCCTGGCGGTGCAGGTGCTGCGCGGCCGCTCCCCCGCCACGATGGCCTTCGAGCCGGTGACCCGGAAGCTCCTGCTGCTGAATCGCCGCACGGCCCAGGCCATCGGGGTGACGTTCTCGCCGCCGCTGCTGCGCCAGGCCGACCGGGTGGAGGGCTGAGCCGCCCCACGGCCATCAGGGTGATCGGGGCCTGCGGTCCTTGAGGTGATCGCCGGGCCGGTCGATCAGTTCGAACAGCCAGCTCTCGTTGAGGGTCTTCACCAGGCGGTTGGTGGTGGCGGCCATGGTGGTCAGCTCCCGCAGGGTCTGGAGCAGCAGCGGGCGGGTCTGGGTCTCGGTGCTCTCGAGGCGCTTGATCAGGGCCGACAGGTCGGCGGCGGTGCCGTCGGCACGGCCCTCCAGGCGCTCGGCCAGGGCGCGGGTGGCCGCCAGGGTGCGGTTGAGCTCGCTGCTGCTGCGCTGGGCGTCGGTCTCCAGGCGAGTGGCCAGGCGGCGGCTGGCGACCAGGGTGCGATCGAGCTCGTCGAGGCTGCGGGGCAGACGGGTTTCGGCCAGGCTCAGGCCGCTGCTGACGGCCCGCTGCAGGGGGATGCGGCTGCTGGCCACCTCGGTGAGCAGGTCTTCGAGGTCGGGGCGGCTGGTGAACACGAGCGTCTCGCCATCGCCGATCGGGGGCTGACCCACGGCGGCCGGATCGGGGGTGATGGCGATGTAGCTGTCGCCCAGGAGCCCCATCTGGGCCAGTTCCGCCCGGCTGCGGCGACCCACCATGGAGCGATAGGGGTCCCGCAGCTCCAGTTCCACCAGCACCTGGGCATCGGGCTGCAGCACGATCCGGCGCACCTGGCCGACGGCGAACCCCGAGATCCGCACCGCCATGCCTGTCTGCAGGCCAGCGGCGTCGAGGGTGCGGAACTGCAGGCGCACGCTGGGGGTGAGCCAGTTGCCGGCACGGGCGATCCCCACCACGAACAGCCCCAGGAGACCCACCGCCCCCGCCAGGAAAACCAGGCTCTGGAGACCGGGGCGCCGTGGCGGAGCATTGGGTGTCACGGTCAGCCCCCCACCATGCGCAAGGGATCAACAGTGATTGTCCAGAGCAGGTCGAGGCCGATCAGCAGCCCGAGCCCCAGAAGAAAGGATCGGGACATCCGGGAGGCCATCGCCATCGGGCCAGAGGAGGCACGCCGGGCCTGCTGCAGACAGATGGCCGCGGTGATGGCGCCATACACGGCCGCCCTCACCAGGGCGGCGGCGAAGCGGGCCGGCTCCAGCTGGCCGATCAGGAAGCCCACCTCCGCCACCACATCGCCCTGGTTGAGGGTGAGGCTGGCGGTGATGAGCACCGCCGCCATGTAATACAGCAGCAGCACGACGCTGAGCAGGCCGCTGGCCAGCAGCTCGGGTCCCCAGGTGCCGGGGGAACGGCGTTCACCGAGCAACAGCGGTCCATCCCGCAGCAACAGCAACAGGCTGACCAGCAGCGGCCCCAGGAACAGCAGGGCCCGCACCGCCAGCAGTTCCACCGTGACCCTGGAGAGCTGCTGCAGGGGACTGCGCAGCAACTCGATGAACCCGAGGCAGACCACCACCCCCGTCCCGGTGACGGTCGCGACGAGTCGCCCATCCAGACGCTCGAAGCGGCGGATCAACCTGGGGATCGGTTCATCGCTCACCGCGGCCATCGGCGCTGGCGTCAGGATGGCACCCATCCTGAAATCGGGCGATGGGCAGCAAACTGCGGGTCGGGGTCGCGGGACCGGTGGGCTCGGGGAAAACGGCCCTGGTGGATGCCCTTTGTCGCCGGCTGCGGGAACGGTTGCAACTCGCGGTCGTCACCAACGACATCTACACCCAGGAGGATGCCCAGTTCCTCACCAGAGCCGGCTCCCTGGCCCCCGAGCGCATCCGCGGGGTCGAGACCGGAGGCTGTCCCCACACCGCCATCCGTGAGGACTGCTCGATCAACCGGGCGGCGGTGCAGGAGCTGGAAGAGGCCTTCCCGGACCTGGACCTGGTGCTGGTGGAAAGTGGCGGCGACAACCTGGCGGCCAGCTTCAGTCCGGAACTGGTGGATCTCTGCATCTATGTGATCGACGTGGCCGCCGGCGACAAGATCCCCCGCAAGGGGGGGCCCGGGATTACCCGCTCCGATCTGCTGGTGATCAACAAGATCGACCTGGCGCCGATGGTGGGGGCCAGCCTGACGGTGATGCAGGAGGACACCGAACGCATGCGCGGCGGTCGCCCCTGGTGCTTCACGAATCTGCGCAGCGGTGAAGGCCTGGACAGGGTTGAGAGTTTCCTGCTGCGGCAGCTGCCCGAGCCCGGCGTCGCCTGAGCCTTGGGGCTTCCTGGTATTCGCCTGTCACCCGTTCATCACCAAAACCGTAGGTAATGCAACATATCGATAGGAACGGCACGTGCAAATCCTCACTCCAGCAAGCCCCGGGTGGCTTTCTGTCTCATTGGATACCGGGTGTAACCACGTCCTTCCTTACCTTTCCCTTTGCCGTCGGTTACGGCGACTACAATTCATCTTGAACAGGCATCAATGTCTCTGCATCTTTCAAGGCGACTGGCAGCTGCAATCGCCGCATCTGCCGTGAGCGTAACCCTCGTCTCCTGCGGGGGCGAGTCCGGGTCCGGCGGCAATTTCGACGGTGAAGTGAAGGTTGGCATCCTTCACTCCCTCAGTGGCACCATGGCCATCTCCGAAACGACTTTGAAAGAAGTCGAGGAGATGGCGATCAAGGAAATCAATGACGCCGGCGGCGTCAAAGTTGGTGGCAAGTCTTACAAGATCGTTGCCGTCTCTGAAGATGGTGCCTCCGACTGGCCCACCTTCGCCGAGAAAGCCCAGAAGCTGATCGACTCCGACAAGGTCGCCGTCGTGTTCGGCGGCTGGACCTCTGCCAGCCGCAAGGCGATGCTGCCGGTCTTCGAGTCGAAGAACCACATGCTCTTCTACCCGATCCAGTACGAGGGTCAGGAGTGCTCACGGAACATCTTCTACACCGGCGCCGTTCCGAACCAGCAGGCTGAACCGGCCGTTCAGTGGCTGATGGACAAGTTCTCCGGCAAACTCGGCAAGAAGGTGTACCTGGTTGGCTCTGACTACGTGTACCCACGTACGGCCAACACCATCATCAAGGAGCAGATGAAGGCTCTGGGTGGTGAAACGGTCGGCGAAGACTACATCCCCCTCGGCAACACCGAGGTGGCACCGATCATCGCCAAGATCAAGAAGGCCTTCCCCGATGGCGGGATCATCATCAACACCCTGAACGGTGACTCCAACGTCGCCCTGTTCAAGCAGTTCAAGGCTTCGGGCATCGACCCGGCCAAGTACCCGATCATGTCCTTCTCCATCGCGGAAGAGGAGATTCGCCAGATCGGTCCTGAGTACACCACCGGCACCTATGCCGCCTGGAACTTCTTCATGAGCCTGGACACTCCGGCTTCCAAGAAGTTCACAGCCGACTTCCAGGCCATGTACGGCGCCGATCGGGTCACGGGTGACCCGGCCGAATCCGCCTACAACATGGTTTACCTCTGGAAGAACGCCGTCGAGAAGGCTGGAACCTTCGAAGATCTCGACAAGGTCCGCAAGGACATGATTGGGATCACCTTCGCCGCTCCCCAGGGCGAAATCAAGATGTTCCCCAACCACCACACCTCCGAGCGGGTGCTCATCGGCGAGGCCGAGGCCACCGGCCAGTTCAAGATCCTCTACGACAGCGTCAAGGCCATCCCGCCGCTGCCCTGGAACCAGTTCGTTCCTGAGACCAAGGGCTTCACCTGCGACTGGACCCAGGATCGTCCTGACGCCGGCAAGTTCAAGATGTGATCACGGCCCAGTCCGTGAATCCATGAAAGACAGGTGGTTCCTTCGGGAGCCACCGCTTTCCGGTTCAACACACCATCACGTTCGACCCGATCGAGCGCCGCACGCGCGTCGCTCGATCTAACGTTCAACAATCATTCCGTTGGAACTTTTCTTTTCTCAGATACTCGATGGCCTGAGCATCGGGTCAGTCCTGCTGCTTGCAGCTACGGGTTTAGCGATCGTTTTCGGGTTGATGGGCGTCATCAATCTCGCCCACGGCGAATTCATGATGCTGGGGGCCTATGTCACCTACGTGGTGCAGTCGGCCTTCAAGCCCATGGGTGGTGTGATCTTCGAGCTCTACTTTCCGATCTCCCTGGTACTCGCCTTCATCGTGACGGCGCTGATCGGGGTGCTGCTGGAGAGAACATTGATTCGGCAGCTCTATGGCCGCCCGCTGGAAACGCTGCTTGCAACCTGGGGTGTCAGCCTGATTCTCATCCAGCTCATCCGCAGCGTGTCCACCGCCATGATGCTGGGCATCATTGTTGGTGTTGTGGTTGGATTCCTGCTTTCCAAGCTACTCGGAGCCAAGTTCTCCGAGAAGCCGTTCTTCACCTATCTCAACGGACTTGGCTGGGCGATCGCCATCGGCATTGGCCTGGTCGCCGTCAACCTGTTCGATCAGATCAGACCCCTCTCGAAGGCCTGGTTCGGCCCCCGCAACATCGACGTGACCGCCCCCAAGTGGCTGCAGGGAAGTTGGGGAATGATCGGCCACATCGAGCTGCCAGGTCTGCGCATCTTCATCATCCTGTTGTCGGCCCTGTTGCTGGTGGCCACCTACTGGTTCCTGAACAAGAGCGTCTGGGGCCTGCGCATCCGGGCCGTCACCCAGAACCGGCAGATGAGCAACTGCCTCGGTATTCCCACCGATCGTGTCGACAGCATCACCTTCGGCATCGGCTCCGGTCTGGCCGGCGTGGCCGGTTGTGCGATCACCCTGCTCGGATCGGTGGGCCCGAACCTCGGCGCCGCCTACATCGTGTCCTGCTTCATGGTGATCGTCCTCGGAGGGGTCGGGAATCTGCTGGGTACCGTGCTGGCCTCCCTGCTGCTGGGCATCATCCAGTCGGTGATCGGTTCGGGCACCCTGCTGACGATCTTCCCGGACATGCCCTTGGCAGCGAAAGGGGTGATCGAGTTCTTTGCCACCACCAGCATGTCCCTGGTGCTGGTGTTCATCTTCATCATCGTCTTCCTTCAGTTCCGCCCCAACGGCATGTTCCCCCAGAAGGGTCGCTCGGTCGATGCCTGACCCCTTCACGCCCCCACTCTGCAGATTCCCGTTCCATCTCCCCACCAGGAGGCCCTACCTGTGAAACTCTTCCAACGACTCGTCCCCTGGATTCTGCTGGCGATTGCCCTGTTCATCCTTCCGGCGGCGCTCGACGACTTCCGTCTCAACCTCTTCGGTCGCTATTTCTCGCTGGCGATCACGGCACTGGCGATCGACCTGATCTGGGGATACACCGGTCTGTTGAGTCTGGGTCAGGGCATCTTCTTTGCCCTCGGCGGCTACGCCGTGGCCATGTACCTGATGCTCAACACCAAGAGCCTGGCGGGTGGCAACGGGATTCCCAAGTTCTTCGAGAACTACGGCGTCGATCAGCTGCCGTTCTTCTGGCAGCCCTTCTGGTCACCGGTGTTCACCCTGATCGCCCTGTGGGTGATCCCTGCGGTGGTGGCGGGCTTGGTGGGCTGGCTGATCTTCAGGAACCGCATCAAGGGGGTGTACTTCTCGATCATCACCCAGGCGGCGCTGATGGTCTTCTTCCACTTCTTCAACGGCCAGCAGAAACTCTTCGACGGCACCAACGGTCTCAAGACCAGCACCAGTGAACTGTTTGGCCAGTTGGTGGGTTCCCCCGACATGCAGGTGTGGTTCTACCGCCTCACGGTGGTGCTGCTGCCCCTGGCGTTTCTAGTCTGCCGCTACTTCACCAGTGGTCGCTTCGGTGATGCCCTGATCGCCATCCGCGACGACGAGAGCCGCCTGCGCTTCGCCGGTTTCAACCCCGTTCCCTTCAAGACGATCGTCTTTCTGGTGGCCGGGGCCCTCTGCGGCATCTCGGGAGCTCTCTACACGGTCCAATCCGGCATCGTCTCGCCCCAGTACATGTCGATCTCCTTCTCGATCGAGATGGTGATCTGGGTGGCCGTGGGCGGAAGGGGCACCCTGGTGGGTCCGATCATCGGAGCCACCCTGGTGAACTACCTGCGCAGCCTGGTGAGCGAAGCGCTGCCGGAGGCCTGGCTGTTCGTGCAGGGGGCCCTGTTCATCTTCGTGGTGGTTCTGATGCCTGACGGCATCTACGGGTGGATCACCAAAGGCGGCTTCCGCACCTTTCTGGCTGCCTTCGGCATTGCCAAGAAGGCCAAGACCTACCCCCAGCTGGACAAGGAGGCCATTCCGGTGGATTAGTCCTCCAGGGGACCCGTCCTGGTTTGTCTGCTGTGACTGCTTTTCCGAATTCGCACCCTTCCGAAGTCCATGTCAGAACCTCTACTCGAGCTCAATGACGTCAGCGTGAGTTTTGACGGCTTCTATGCCCTCACCGACCTCAGCCTGAAGCTCTACAAGGGTGAGTTGAAGTCCATCATCGGCCCCAACGGTGCTGGCAAGACCACCTTTCTGGATGTGATCACCGGCAAGGTTCGGCCCACAAAGGGAACAGTGACCTTCAAAGGGAAGTCCCTGCTGGGTGTGTCCGAGCAGCAGATCTCCCGCAATGGCATCGGCCGCAAGTTTCAGACCCCGCGGGTGTTTGAGAATCTCACGGTGCTGCGCAACCTGGAGCTGTCCGCCTCGCCGGAAAAAAACGCCTTCAGCCTGCTGGGCTCCAGCCTGCCCCAGACCTCGAAGGATGAGGTGCATCGCATCATGAATTACGTCGGCCTGACACCGTTTGCCACCGTCAAGGCAGGCTCCCTCTCCCACGGCCAGAAGCAGTGGCTGGCCATTGCTTCCCTCGTGGCCCAGGCCCCGGAAGTGCTGCTGCTCGATGAACCCGTCGCCGGCCTCACTGACGAGGAAACCCTGCGCACCGCCGAACTGATCAAGTCCTTGGCCGGCGACCACACCGTGGTGGTGATCGAGCACGACATGGAGTTCATCCGCGACCTGGGGTTTGACGTCACCGTGTTGCACCAGGGACAGGTGCTGACGCAGGGGCCGCTGGAGACGGTCAAGTCCGACCCGCGGGTGATCGAGGTCTACCTGGGGCCGCCCGAACAGTAATCGCATCCCGACCATCACCCACCGACCCCATGTCCACCACCAGCGCCCAACCCCTGCTCCAGGTCTCCGACCTCAATGTCTATTACGGTGAAAGCCACATTCTCCGCAACGTTGACCTGACCATCCATGAAGGCAAGATGGTCTGCCTGATCGGCCGTAATGGCGTCGGCAAGACCACCTTCCTCAAGACGGTCATCGGGCTGTTGCAGCAGCGATCGGGGACCATCCATTACCAGGATGGTCAGCTCACGACCCAGCCGCCCTACAAGCGGGCCCGTGCCGGGATCGGCTATGTGTCCCAGGGCCGGGACATCATTCCCCAGGTGACGGTCAAGGAAAATCTGCTGCTCGGCATGGAGGCCCTGCCCGGTGGTCTGGAGAAGAACCGCCACATCGATCCTCTGATCTTCGACCTGTTCCCGATCCTCGAGAAGTTCCTGAAGCGCAAGGGAGGCGATCTCAGTGGGGGTCAGCAACAACAGCTGGCCATTGCCCGCGCCCTGCTGGGCAAGCCCAAGTTGTTGCTCCTGGATGAACCCACCGAAGGCATTCAGCCCTCGATCATCCTTGACATCGAGCACGCCGTGCAGCGCATCATGAAGGAAACAGGCATCAGCGTGTTGCTGGTGGAGCAGCACCTGCACTTCGTGCGCCAGTCCGATTTCTACTACGCCATGCAGCGCGGCGGCATCGTCTCCAGCGGCCAGACTGATCAGCTTTCCGATGACGTGATCAAGGAATTCCTCACGGTCTGAAGCCAGCGTCTCAGTCAAAACTCCCAGGCCTGGACCACCGCTGCGGTGGCAAGGCCTGGGAGTTTCAGGTCGTCAGTACAGATCGCTGGAGACGATCGTCGCTCAACAGCCGCGATTCAGCATCCAGGGACGGGTGCCGCTCTCTTTGAGCCGCTGCTTACCGGCCGGTTCCTTGGTTTCCTTGCGCACCAGGCGCGGACCGGATTGTTCCTGCTTCAGCCTGAGCGGACCGCTGAGCGACATCACAGGGGTGAAGACGCGGACCCCTGCCGCCGTGCAGGTCGGACAGTTGGTTTCCTTCTGACGCTCATCGATGCTGCGCCAGACTTCATAGTTGTCGCAGCCATTGCTGCAGCTGTATTCGTAGACAGGCATGGTGCGAACGGGGAGAGAAATGAAAGCGGAACGGTGGCACAAAAGAAAAGGGGCCTGACGTTCAGGCCCCCGCATTCCACTGACTGATCAGCAGGGCAGAATGTCCTGATCGAAGATCGAAGTGGGGATCGCCAGGGTGCAGCAGGCGTTGGGGATGTCAACGATGCCGCTGATCCTGCCTTCCACCGGCGCACAGCTCAGCAGCAGGTAGGCCTGCTCGCCGGTGTAGCCGAACTTCTTGAGGTACTCGATGGCGTTGAGACAGGCACGCCGGTAGGCGATGTGCACGTCCATGTAGTACTGCTTGCCTTCAAATTCATCGACGGAGATGCCTTCGAACACCAGGTAGTCGGTGTAGTGGGGTTCCACCGGGCTGGTCTTGAACATCGGGTTGACCATCCCATACTTGGCCATGCCACCTTTGATGATCTCCACATGGAGATCGAGGTAACCGGACATCTCGATGGCGCCACAGAAGGAGATCTCCCCATCCCCCTGGGAGAAGTGGATGTCACCCATCGAGAGCTTGGCGCCTTCGACATAGACGGGGAAGTAGATCCGCGTGCCCTTGGTCAGGTTCTTGATGTCGCAGTTGCCACCGTGCTCCCGGGGCGGCACGGTGCGGGCAGCTTCATTGGCCACCCGCTCGAACTCACTGGAGGGGAGGGTGCCGAGGATGGCACTGTTGGGGTTGGGCAGGGCCGCCAGCACCGGCTCGCTGCCGGAGAGACCGGCGCCATAGGTGCGGCGGTCGGGAGCGGTCTTCACCAGTTCCGTCTCGCGACGGTTCCACTCATTCAGCAGTTCCTGGGAAGGGGCGCAGCCGATCAGGCCCGGGTGGGTGATGCCGGCGAAACGCACACCGGGAATGTGGCGGGAGGAGGTATAGATGCCCTCCAGATCCCAGATGGCTTTGGCGGCCTTGGGATAGTGATCGGTGAGGAAGCCACCGCCGTTCTCCTTGGCGAAGATGCCCGTGAATCCCCATTCATCGCCCTGCAAAGCTCCGACATCAAGAATGTCGACCACCAGGATGTCGCCGGGCTGGGCCCCATTGACCCAGATCGGCCCGCTCAGGACATGGACAACCTCCAGATTGACATCTTCGATGTCCTTGGGGTCGTCGTTGTTCTTGATCTGGCCATCGGTCCAATCCTTGCATTCGATCCGGAACACGTCACCAGGATTCACCGAGGCCACGGCCGGGATCTCGGGATGCCAACGGTTGTGACCGGGCATGTCCTGCTGATCCATCGGCTTGGTGAGATCGACGGAGAAGAGTGTTTTTGGCATCGAGAAAGCGAGGCGCAATTTCCTTTCCATCCAAAAGGAAGGCCTGCGGCTCGAAAGTGTCTGTTGCTACCGGATACTGGCGGATTAACGCCAGCTTCATGGGATCGAAGTAAGAATCATTATCAAGCCGTGGCCAGTGATTTCAAGGTCTTGGGCGACGGGGTGATCAGGTGTCGTCGAAATCGCCTTTCCGGCACAGATTGTCCTTCAGCCGTGACACCCAACCACTGGGGTCCAGCGTTCCGGTCTTTTCGGTGCGGCCGTCAAAATGGAACAGGAACTGCCAGCGATCCTTGACAGGAAATGTTCTTTTTGCGTTGAGATCACTGATCGGATCTCCATAGATATTGTCATAGGCTTGCCAGCCTGGCTCTCCCTTGACACTGCAGATCGCCGTAACTTCGTACATCTTCCCCTTGCCATCTCCGGCTGTTGAGGTGATCTTCACGACACCCTTGTGCAGCCCGTTGGCAATGCCAGGCGTGAAGTCTCTGACGAGCTCCACCCGGCTGCCGTCGACCTCCACCAGCAGGTCCCCCGGCTTGGCGTTCTGGATGGCCAGCTCCTTGGACGTGGCGCCGCAGCCGGCCAGGACGACGCCCAGACAGGCCAACAATCCCGCCAGGTGCTTCCTGGACCCCAGGCCCCCCACAGCGTCGGACAAAGTGTTCGATCGACTCTGGGTCAACCTAAGCCGACGCCAGCAGCCGCTCCCACAGGCTCTCGGCCCCGCCCGGCAGGGGCAGCTCACGGCCCTCGCAGCGGCGGATCGGCCGGAGGCCCAGGCTGTTGATCAGCAGGGCCCCCTCGCTGGCGAGCAGGTCGGCGACGCCGAGGCCGCCTTCCCGCATCAGCCCCAGGGCCAGTCCACGGCCCCGCATCACCCCCGGCAGGCAGCCGCTGGCCAGGGGCGGCGTGATCCACGCGCCCTTGAGCCGCACGAGCAGGTTGGCGCTGGTGCCGCAGCAGAGGCCACCGCCCCCTCCCAGCAACAGGGCGTCATCGGCGCCGGCGGCCCGGGCCTCCCGCAGGGCCTGGATGGCGCCGGCATAGGCGAAGGTCTTGCAGCGGCCGGCCAGGCTGTCGGGGTTGCGCCGCTCCAGGCGGCTGACGATCACCGCCACCGGCGCGCTGGGACGCGTCCAGGGGCTCAGTTGCAACCAGAAGCGCGGCTGCCCCTGGGGTTCCCCCGGCCCCGGCAGGCCAAGGCCCCGCCCACGGCCACTGCCCCGGCTCCAGTTGAGCCGCAGGGCGCCATCGCCGCTGAGGCCGCTGCGGGCCACGGCGTCCGACAGCAGCGGCAGCACCCGATCGGCCCCCGGGGGTGGGGCCATGCCCAGGCTGGCGGCCGAAGCCCGCCAGCGCTCCAGGTGCTCCGCCAGCAGCCGGGGGCGCCCCGCCTGAACCAGCACCGTCTCGAACAAACCATCGGCCAGCAGCAGGCCCCGATCGCTCAGGGGCAGGCAGAGCGCATCCGGTTCGCCCCAGGTTCCCTCGGGCGACGGCCCGTCGATCCAGGCGATCGGCCGCTCGGTACTCATGCCAGGGCCTCCAGGAGGGGTTCGATCTTCCAGCCCATCTCCCGGGCCTCCCCCGCCGGATCGGAGTCGGCGACGATGCCGCCACCGGCGTGCAACCGCAGGCGACGGCCCTTCTGCAGCAGGGTGCGGATCAGGATGCTGCTGTCGAAACCGCCGTCGGCCCCGAGGTGGAACAGGGAGCCGCAGTAAGGCCCCCGCGGCACCGGCTCGAGCTGGTTGAGGCGCCGGCAGGCGCGCACCTTGGGGGCGCCGGTGATCGAGCCCCCCGGCCAGCAGGCGCGCAGCAGGTCCACCAGGCCGCAGCCCTCGGCGAGCTGGCCCATCACCACTGAGGTGAGGTGGTGCACATGGGCATAGCTCTCCAGCCCCAGCAGCTGGGGCACATGCACCGACCCCGGCAGGCAGACCCGGCCCAGGTCGTTGCGCAACAGGTCGACGATCATCACGTTCTCGGCCCGGTCTTTGGGGTCGCAGATCAGGGCAGCGGCACTGGCGGCATCGGCGTCGGGGTCGCGGTGGCGTGGCCGGGTGCCCTTGATCGGCCGCGTCTCCACCCGCCCATCGGGGTGCAGACGCAGGAAACGCTCAGGCGAGGCCGAGATCACGGCCTCTTCTCCGGCGATCGCCAGACCCGCGAACGGGGCCGGTCCGTGCCGGACCAGGCGGCGGTAGAGCGTCAGCGGGTCGGGCCGCTGCGGCCGCAGACTCTCGCAGCAGGCGGTGAGGTTGGCCTGGAACAGATCGCCGGAGGCGATCCACTCCCGCAGGATCCGCACCTGGCCGGCGTAGTCCTCCGGGGAGGTGTGCCAGTGCCAGTCGTCCCGGGCGACGGCGGCCCCATCGGCCGGGAGCTCCTCGCTCGCAGCCGCCTCTGCGGCCACCGCCGCGGCCGTTGCCGGGTCCGCCAACAGCCGGACCATGGCCGTCAGGCGACCAGGGTCGTTGCCCTCGAGCCAGAGCCGCTGCTCGCCCCGATCGAAGTGGATCAGGGGGTCGTGGCGGGCCGCCCACAGGGTGGCCATGTCGGAGACCTGCCAGTGCTCGGCGGGCTCCACCCAGGCGCCGGCCTCGTAGGCGAGCCAGCCCAGCCACGGCCCGCCCTGGCGCCCCAGGTCCGCCAGAACGGCGAAGGGATCGCCCGCCCCGGGGGTGTCCGGCAGGCCCCGGCAGCTCACTCGGGCCACCGGATCCACCCCGAGCACACCACGGCGGCCGAGGGGGCTGCTGTCACCATCGAGCAGCACCAGCCCGTCCTGGCCGAAGCGCACCGCCAGCACCCGGGCCAGGGACCGGGGCTCCAGCCAGGGGAGCGGCTCGCGTTTCAACGGTCGGCCCGGGCGCGGAGGGCGGCCCGGGCGCGGAGGGCGGCTCCGGCGCGGAGGGCGGCGCTGGCCAGGTCGGCCCGGCCGGCGGCGACCAGGGCGGCATCGCGGATGCGGCAGCTGTCGCAGCGGCCGCAGGGAAGATCCTCGCCGCTGTAACAGCTCCAGGTGGCCGCGATCGGCACCCCCAGCCGCAGCGCTTCGCGCACGATGGTGGCCTTGTCCCAGGCCACCAGCGGTGCCCAGAGGCGAGCCCCCTGGCCCTGGCGCCCCGCCTTGCTGGCCAGGTCGGCCAGGGTCTGGAAGGCGGCCAGGTAGTCGGGGCGGCAATCGGGGTAGCCGGAGTAGTCCACCGCGTTGACCCCCAGCACCAGGCTGCCGGCACCGCGGGCTTCGGCCAGGCTCAGCCCCAGGGCGATGAAGACCGTGTTGCGTCCGGGCACGTAGGTGCTGGGGATCACCCCCTCGCGCACCCCTTCGTCCGGGACGGGGATGGCCGGATCGGTGAGGGCCGAGCCCCCCCAGGCCGCCAGGTTCACGGCGATCACGTGGTGCTCCTCCAGCGCCAGGGCGCCGGCCACGGTGGCGGCGGCGGCCAGCTCGCGTCGGTGGCGCTGGCCATAATCGAAGGACAGACCGATCACCCGGTGGCCCGCCTCGATCGCCAGGGCGGCGGCAGTGGCCGAATCCAGCCCGCCCGAGAGCAGGGCGATGGCGAGGGGCCTGGCTGGGGGGGGCGTGGCTGGGGAGCGCGTGATGGGGCTGGCGGGAACAGGGTGTCCCCATTGTGGAAGCGGCCGCAGGCGCTGGAGGATGCCATGGTGATCGGATGAGGATCCCCATGGCCCACGCCCTGCGCCGCGCCAGCCTGGCGGCGGCCACCGCCAGCTTCATCGTCACCCTGCCGTCCCTGCTGGCGGGACTGGGGGCTCCGGCCCTGGCCATCCCCCGGTTGGATCTGACGCCTTACCCCAAGCCCACCGCCGCCCAGACCCGCTGGGTGATCCAGCTGCCAGGCGTGCTGCCCCCCGGCACCGATCCGCGCCTCTCCCCCCACCCAAGCGATTGGCGGGTGCAACTGATCCCCGGCCGGGAGGTGGAGGCCGACTGCAACCAGCAGGCCTTCCGCGGCCGCTTCCGCGCCAGCAAGCTGAAGGGCCCGGGCGTCAGCGTCTACACCGTGAGCGATGTGGGCCCCATGGTGACCACCCTGATGGCGTGCCCCCCCGGCCAGGCGAAACGCAAGGTGTTCGTGCCCATGGGCAGCAAGCCCTTCGTGGTGCCCTACGACGCCAGCCGGCCGATCGTTGTGTACACCCCCAAGGATCTGCTGCTGCGTTGGCGGCTCTGGAAGGCCGAGAAGGTGCAGCAGCCGGCCCAGGCCCTCTGAGGCTTCAGCGCACCCCCAGCCACTTGTGGCTCTGCAGGCTCAGCCGCCAGCTGGGGTGGCGCCGCACGTGATCAATCGCCAGACTCTGGCCCTCGGCGCTCTGCCAACCGGGTTGCAGCAGCAGCACAGGCGCTTCCGAGCCGCTCCCCGCGCGGGTCGTGATGGCGGCGCGGGCCATGACGTCGGCGAAGCCAAGGTCTGCTGGCTCGTGCACCACCACCTTGAGTTCGTGGCAGCGGGCCAGGACCTCGGCGGCCGGGGGGCGGTGGGGCTTGGGCGAGAGAGTGATCCAGTCGAAGCGGCCGCTGAAGGGGCCCACGCCACTGGTTTCCAGGTGCAATGGCAGGCCTGCTGCCGCCAGGGCGGCGCAGAGGGCATCGAGGGGCTGCTGCAGGGGCTCGCCGCCGGTGATCACCACGAAGGCGGCACCGGCGGCGGCGGCGGCGCGGGCCTCGGCAGCGAGTTCGCCCAGGGGGCGCCGGGGGTGGGCAGCCTCCGGCCAGGAGTGCTTGGTGTCGCACCAGGAACAGCCCACGTCACAACCCGCCAGGCGCAGGAAGAAGGCGCTGCGGCCGGCATGGACACCCTCCCCCTGCAGGGAGTGGAAGGTTTCCACCACCGCGGGGGCGTCAGCCGTAGATGGGGCTGGCGACACGGTCCACGGCCTCGCTGGGGGAGCCGGGCAGCCGCTGCTGGGCCGCCTCGATCAGCCCCCGGAACAGGGGATGGGGCTTACCGGGGCGGGAGAGGAACTCCGGGTGGTACTGGCAGGCGGTGAAGAAGGGGTGGTCCTTCAGCTCGATCAGCTCCACCAGGCGGCCGTCGGGGGAGGTGCCGCTGATCTCGTAACCCGATTCCAGGAACAGGGAGCGGTAGGCGTTGTTGAACTCATAACGGTGACGGTGGCGCTCGTAGACCACCTCCTCGCCGTACAGGCGCTGGGCCATGGTGCCCGCCGTCAGCCGGCAGGGGTAAACACCCAACCGCATGGTGCCACCCAGATCCACCACATCCTGCTGTTCGGGCAGCAGGTGGATCACCGGGTGGGGGGTGGCGCGGTCGAGCTCGGCGCTGGTGGCCCCCTCCAGGCCCGCCAGGTGGCGGGCCCACTCGATCACGGCGCACTGCATGCCGAGGCAAAGCCCCAGGAACGGCACCCGCTGCTCCCGGGCCCAGCGGATCGCCGCCACCTTGCCGTCGACACCGCGGTGGCCGAAGCCACCGGGCACCACCACCGCATCCATGCCCCGCAGCAGGGCGTCGGCGCCCTGGCTCTCGATCTGCTCGGCGCAGACCCAGTGAAGATCAAGGGAGGCGTCCCGCTCCAGGCAGGCGTGGCGCAGGGCCTCCACCACCGAGAGGTAGGCGTCGTTGAGCTGCACGTACTTGCCCACCAGGGCCACCTTCACGGCGGGCCCGGGGTGGCGCAGCTTCTCGACCAGATCGGCCCAGCGCGCCATGTCGCTGTCGTGGTCGACCAGGGAGAGGACGTCGAGGACCTGACGGCAGAGGCCCTCACTCTCCATCGCCAGAGGCACCGCATAGATGCTGTCGGCATCGAGGGCCTGGATCACGGCACTGGCCGGCACGCCGCAGAAGCCGCCGATCTTGGCTTTGAGGTCGGTGCTGATGGGCCGGTCGCTGCGGCAGACGAGCACGTCGGGCTGGATGCCGATCGAGCGGAGCTCCTTCACCGAATGCTGGGTGGGCTTGGTCTTGAGTTCGCCGGAGGTGCCGATGAACGGCAACAGGGTGACGTGCACATAGGCCAGATCCTGGCGGCCCACATCGCCGCGGAACTCGCGGATCGCCTCCAGGAAGGGCAGCGATTCGATATCGCCCACGGTGCCGCCGATCTCGGTGATCACCACGTCGGCGCCGCTGTTGGCCGCCACCCGGTGGATGCGCTCGCGGATCTCGCCGGTGATGTGGGGGATCACCTGGACGGTGCCGCCGTTGTAATCGCCGCGGCGCTCCTTGTTGATCACCGCCTGGTAGATCGAGCCGGTGGTCACGCTGTTGAGGCGTGACATGGCCGTGTCGGTGAAACGCTCGTAGTGGCCCAGATCCAGGTCGGTCTCGGCGCCATCTTCGGTGACGAACACCTCACCGTGCTGATAAGGGCTCATCGTGCCCGGATCCACGTTCAGGTAGGGATCCAGCTTCAGGATCGAGACGCTGTAGCCGCGGGATTTCAGCAGCCGTCCGAGGCTGGCCGCCACGATGCCCTTGCCGATGCTGGAGACCACCCCGCCGGTGACGAAGACGAACTTCGCGGCATGGCCCCGCGTGGCGGACGGTGCGGTCATCGGGCACTGCGCTGATCCCCCAATCTACTGACCCCTTCCAGACCCCAGCAGCCTCCGGGACCCTCCAGGTTCCCGTCCCCAGCCTCCTGGGGGAGCCTGAGGGGGCTGGCCGAAGCCGGGCGTTGCCCGCTGAGCGGGCGCGCCCCGGCGCAGGCCAGAGCCCTCAGGCTCAACCCTCCAGGAGGCTGCGCAGCATCCAGGCGGTTTTCTCGTGGATCTGCAGCCGCTGGGTGAGCAGGTCGGCGGTGGGTTGGTCGTTGGCCTCATCGGCGATGGTGAACACCGAGCGGATCGTGCGGGCCACGGCCTCATGGCCCTCCACCAGCTCCCGCACCATGGCCAGGGCGGCGGGGACGCCTTCGGCCTCGGGGATCGAGGAGAGACCGGCGTAGATGGCGCCGCCGTAGGGGGCGGGGAAACCGAGGGCCCGGATGCGCTCGGCGATCAGGTCGAGGGCGGTCCAGAGCTCGGTGTACTGGTCCATGAACATCAGATGGAGCGTGTTGAACATCGGTCCGGTCACGTTCCAGTGGAAGCCGTGGGTCTTGGCGTAGAGCACGGTGCTGTCGGCCAGGACGCGGCCGAGGCCCTCGGCGATCTGCTGACGCTGGTCCGCCGGGATGCCGATGTCGATGGCGGGGGCGGTGGGGGGCATGGCGGGGGAGGACAGGAGGGTCTGAAGGGAAGGTACCGAGGATTCCAGCGATCGTGCTGATCGCGCAGCGGGCAAGGCGGCAATCCCCCTGCCTGAGGAGAGGGAACCTGAATCCCCCGATCCGAGCGGGTGAGTCAGCAGAACGTCAGGCAGAACGCCCTGCGGTGCCGCCTGACCACTGTGTCGCTCTCTTTCAAGTCCAATTCATCTGCCTCGGTTTTGTCCCATCGCCGCCATTCGCCTCCCCTGCATGGTCCGCGGCTGATCAGGAGGCCCGGACACCGTCGAAGTTCATGTCAACAATGAAGATTTATACGCAGAACTCAAATGGATCGGTTTCTTGCATCTGATCTGCGTCTGATTGAAGGGAAGACGACATACAAGCCGGTCCCGGCAATTTTCTTGGATTTGACTTTTGGGGTTCTTGATTTCTCGCGCTCAGTGGAAGTCTCTAGCCTTAGGTATACATTTTTTCGTCGTCTGAGTGCCCTCGCCTCTCAAAGAGCGTTGGCGTTTTCTTGCTTACCCCTGCTGCTCACCGCCCATGGGGCAAGCTACTGTTTTTACCGACGCCCCCTTTGGGCCATTCCTCCCCTGCCAATAATTTGCATTTATTGTATTTTGACGGCGGCTTCGAAGGTGACTACTACCCTATTAGGCCCCGTGAGGTGGTAAACGGTCCAATTGTTTATAGCCCGGCGAACTCCGTCCCTGGCCCCCTACCTGTCTTGGGCGCTGCCGCCGCCTTTGGCTACAGCCGCAGGCTAAGGAAGCGGGTTAAAGGTAACAGCAACACCGTTCCCACAGCACCGTTCGCCTGATCAGAGGCCCGGCGATACCTGGCACCTGCTGGGCCATCAGGGCCTCCTTAGTCTTCAGCGATCGGGCCCCTTTCCTGATGCATCACGGCATGCAGCAGCCATCCGGCCGATCCCATTGGTGTTGTCTCTGCTTGGCCGTCAGTGATAGCGATCTCTCCCTTCTCTTCGCCTCAGAACCCATCCCATGGGCTCCCCCGGACTCCATAGGTCCGCCGGAAGTTCTCTGCCAGCTGATGCCATTGCATCGGCAGCGGCAGCGGCAGATCCGCCCCGCCCCCAGCCCACGGCAGCAGCTGCTGGCCTGCTGCCAGCCCCTGTCTGCCGGCGGCGCCCTTGCCGCCAGTTACCCCATCCCGTTGCAGCAGCCGGCTGCCCCACCGAGTTTTTCGCGCCGGCGGCTTCGCCCGTGGCCGGTAGCGCCGGCAGTCGTGCGCATAGCGTCTGGCGCAGCCCTCCAGGGTGGGCGCCAGCTGCAGGAAGGCCGGATGCCATTCGCTCAGCCCATCTCCCTCCAGCCGCTCGAAGTGCCCATTGTTGCTGTAAGGGTCATGGAATCCCTTGCGCACCCCGGCAACCTTGGGGTTGGCGTGGATGGTGCCCATCGTGGCCAGCACCCGCCGCGTATCGCCGAGCTCGATCGGCGTGGAAATGTACCTCGCCTCCGAGACATGGCCGCAGTGCCCCGTGAGCCGGTTCAGCGCCATCGCCGCAGTCCAGCCGATCGCGGCGCACGCCTCGGGCGATCAGAAACGCCCGGCTGTTGCAGCGCAGGGTGATGTGGAAGCTGCAGCCATCAGGGAGCTGCCTTGGGGCTGGGCCCATAGCCTGTGACGGCCAGCGGTCTTCCCCACTCTCCCCCCCTGCCGTGAACATCCCCCCCAGCCCCGCCATCGTCCCCGGCATCGCCCCCCACCCCGGCCTCGCCCGGCTGCTGGCAGCCCTCTCGATCGTGCTGCTGGTGGTGTTCCTGGCCGCCGTGCTCAGCACTGCCCTGCCGCCCAAGTTTCTCGATGCCCAGTGGCAGCTCCAGCTCGCCACCTCCCTGATCAGCTACGCCACCCTGCCCCTGGTGGGGGCCCTGCTGCTGCCCCTGGCGGTGTGGGTCGATCCCGGCAACCAGCGCCTGCGGGCCCGTCGCAACGCCTTCCGGCGCTGGGCCCTGGCCGCCGCCCTCGGTTTCCTGCTGCTGGTGCCCCTGCAGGGATTTGCCGCCTGGAGGTTCTACAGCACCGTCACGGGCAGCCAGCAGCAGCAGCTCAGCCAGGCCAGCCAGAAGCTGGCCGACCTGCGACAGGCCATCAGCTCCGCCACCTCCCACCAGGAGCTGCAGGCCCGGGTGCAGCAGCTTTTCGGGCAGAACGCCAGCCTTTCGCCAGCAGAACTGCGCACCCCCATCGGCGAGTTGCGCCCCATGCTGCTGTCCCGGGCCGAGCAGGCCTCCCGCCAGCTGATGCAGCAGATCGAGGCCCAGGCCGCCATCAAGCCCGATCAGCTGCTGAAGGAAAGCCTGCGCATCGCCATCTCGGCGGTGGCCTATGCCATCGGCTTTGCCTTCCTGGCCGGCGTGCTGCCGCGGGGGAAGGCGGCGGCGCGGCGGCCCAGCGCCGCCAGGTGGTGAATGAGGACTACTTCGAGCAAGGGGTGCGGTAGAGGGGAATAGGGGCATGGCTCCGGCCGGCTCCCCTCAGTCCGGTCAGGCCCATCCCCCTACGAAGGGACATGACCACCGTGACACTCACCTCCAAGGGCCAGCTCACCATCCCAAGGCAGCCGCGCGAAGCCCTCGGCCTGGCCACCGGTGCCCGGCTTCAGGCCAGCATCGTCGGCCAGGGACGGCTGGTGCTGCTGCCCGCGATGGACGAACCTGAGGAGCTGTTCCGTCATCGGCCAGCCGTTCAGCGGGTGATGAGCCTGGCGGCCATGGATCGCGCCATTGCCGCTGCCGCCGGTCGTGAGGACCCTTGACACCAACGTGGTGGTGCGGCTGCTGATCGGCGACGATCCCCAGCAGACGCCGATCGCCGAACGCGCCTTCCTCGATGCCATCGCTTCGGGTGGGGTCTACCTGCCCGATGTGGTGCACGCCGAAGTGGGCTGGGTTCTGCGGGGCTATGGACTGGAGCGCTTCACCCGTCACCAGCTGCTGGAGCGTCTGGTGCGCACCCGCGGGGTTGTGGTGGAAGACATCGATGCGGTGATCGATGCGCTGGAGCAGTTCCGGCAGGGCGGAGATCTGGCGGACCATCTGATCCTGGCCAGGGCCTCCAGGGCTGGAGCCCTTCCGGTGCTGAGCTTCGATCAGGCCTTCTCCGCCTTTCAGGGGGTGGAGTTGCTTCGCGCTGCAGAGGAGGGCTGATCGCCGCTCCGCGGCCGCCACCCCCTGAGGCTGCTCAGCCCTCCTCCTCCACCCAGGTGCTGGCCACGTGCAGTTCCTCCAGCTGCTTCGGCGCCACATCGGCCGGGGCCTGGGTCATCAGGCAGCGGGCCTGCTGGGTTTTCGGGAAGGCGATCGTGTCGCGGATCGACTCCTCTCCCGCCAGCAGCATCACCAGCCGGTCCATGCCGAAGGCGATGCCGCCGTGGGGCGGGGCGCCCATGTCGAGGGCTTCCATCAGGAAGCCGAACTGGCGCTCGGCCTCCTCCAACGGCAGGCCGATGGTCTGCAGCACCTGGCGCTGCAGGGCCGAATCGTGGATGCGCAGCGAGCCGCCGCCCAGCTCCAGGCCGTTGAGCACCAGGTCGTAGGCCTGGGCGCGGGCGGTGGGAAGCGTCTCTGACCAGGCGGAGGGATCAGCGCTGAGATCCTCGGCGTTGGGGGCACAGAAGGGATGGTGCAGGGCTTCGAGCCGGTTTTCGCCGGCGTTGAACTCGAACATCGGGAAGTCGACCACCCAGAGGAAGTTCCACTGGTCGTTGTCCCGCTCGGCCGGCACCAGGCCCAGTTCGCGGGCCAGGTACTGGCGCACCCGGTCGAGGGCCTTGTTGACCGTGGCGGTGTCACCGGCGCCGAACAGCAGCAGGGTGCCTTCCGTGGCGCCGGTGCGCTCCAGCAGTTCCGCCTTCGTCTCGGCCGAGAGGTTGTCCTTGATGGCGCCGATCGTGTCGATCTCGCAGCCGGCCCGCACCCGGATGAAGGCCAGGCCGCCGGCTCCCGCCTTCTGGGCCTCGCTGAACACATCACCACCGGGCTTGATGCGCACGTTGCTGACGGCCTCGTTGCCGCCGGCCACGGCGATGCACTTCACCGAGCCCCCGGCCGCCAC
The DNA here is from genome assembly GCA_943372935.1 of Synechococcus sp. UW140. Classification (GTDB taxonomy): domain Bacteria; phylum Cyanobacteriota; class Cyanobacteriia; order PCC-6307; family Cyanobiaceae; genus Cyanobium. Next base: position 17,124 of record CALSAP010000006.1, on the reverse strand, counting down.
GGCGCCGGAGAACACCTTGAAGCCCATGGTGGCCACCAGGTCGCTCACGTCGGTGAGCTCCATGCCGTAACGGGTGTCGGGACGGTCGGTGCCGTAGCGGGCCATCGCCTCGTGCCAGGTGAGGCGAGGAAATGGCCGCGGCAGCTCGATGCCCTTCACCTGTTTCCAGATGGCGGCGATCAGGCCTTCATTGAGCGCCAGGATCTGCTCCTGGTCCATGAAGCTCATCTCCATGTCCAGCTGGGTGAACTCCGGCTGGCGGTCGGCCCGCAGGTCCTCGTCGCGGAAGCAGCGGGCCACCTGGTAGTACCGCTCCAGGCCGCCCACCATGAGCAGTTGCTTGAACAGCTGGGGCGACTGGGGCAGGGCGAACCACTCACCGCCGCAGACCCGGCTGGGCACCAGGTAGTCGCGGGCGCCCTCGGGGGTGGAGCGGGTGAGCACCGGGGTTTCCACCTCGATGAAGCCCTCCCCCTCCAGATAACCGCGGGCGGCCCGCACGGTGGCGTGGCGCAGCCGCAGGTTGCGGCCCATGCGCTCGCGGCGCAGGTCGAGGTAGCGGTGGCGCAGGCGCAGCTCCTCGCGGGTGTTCTCCTCGTCGTGCACCGACACCGGGAAGGGCAGGTTGCCCCGCACCTCGTTGAGCACCGTGATCCCGCTCGCCAGCACCTCGATGGCGCCGGTGGCCAGGCGTTCGTTGAGGGACTCGGCCGGCCGGGCCCGCACCTTGCCCTCCACCCGCAGCACGGTCTCGTTGCGCAGCCGCTCGGCCACGGCGAAGGCGGCGGGGGCCAGGTCGGGATCCACCGTGATCTGCACGGTGCCGCTGCGGTCGCGCAGGTCGATGAAGATCACGCCGCCGTGGTCGCGGCGCCGGTCGACCCAGCCGCCCAGCTGGACGGCCTCACCGATGGCGTCGTTGCGCAGATCGCCGCACCCGTGGCTGCGCATGGTGGCAAGCAGAACGAATCCGCGAGTTTCCCACAGGGCACTCAGCCGCGCCGGTAGAAGGGCCGCTTGACCACCACAGCCGGCTCCGCCCGCCCGCGGATCTCCACCGCCAGCGCGGTGCCGGGCTTCGCCGCCGTCGCCGGCACATAGGCCAGGGCCACCGCTTCCCCCAGGGTGGGGGACCAGGTGCCGCTGGTGACCTCGCCCACGGGCACTCCGTCCTGCAGGACCGGGTAACCGTGGCGGGCGATGGCGCGGCCCTGCAGCTTCAGGCCCACCAACCTGCGGCTCACCCCCTCGGCGGTCTGGCGCTCCAGGGCGGCGCGGCCGATGAAGTCCGCCGGCATCTCCAGGTGCACCAGCCAGCCCAGACCGGCCTCCAGCGGCGTGGTGGCCGCATCCATCTCGTTGCCGTAGAGGTGCATCGCCGCCTCCAGCCGCAGGGTGTCGCGGGCACCGAGGCCGCAGGGGGTGACGCCCTCGGCCAGCAGCCGCTGCCACAGAGCCACACCGGCCTCGCGGCCCAGCAGCAGCTCGAAGCCGTCCTCGCCGGTGTAGCCCGTGCGGCCGACGAACACCGGCTCGCCATCGATGGCCAGCTCCCGGTGGCCGAAGCGGGGCAGTCCCGCCAGGCTCGTGCCCACCAGGGCCTCGAGGCGGGCGGGGGCCTCCGGGCCCTGCAGGGCCAGCAGCACCCCATCGCCCTTGCGGTCGCTGATGGCGATGCGCTCGGGCTCGAGCTGGCTGGTGATCCAGGCGGTGTCGGCCTCTGCGCAGGCGGCGTTGATCACCAGCACCACCTCATCACGCTCCCCCTCGGGGCCAGTGATGCGACCACGGTCGTAGACGATCAGGTCGTCAAGGATGCCGCCGGCTTCGTTGAGCAGCACCGTGTAGCTGGCCTCGCCGGGGCCGATGCGGAACAGGTCGGTGGGCACCAGCCGCTGCAGGGCGTCCTTGGTGCCCTGACCCCGCAGGGTTAGCACCCCCATGTGGGAGATGTCGAAGACGCCGCAGTGCTGGCGCACGGCGTTGTGCTCCTGCACCAGGCCGGAGAACTGGATGGCCATCTGCCAGCCGGCGAAGGGCACCATGCGGGCCCCGGCGGCGGTGGCGGCGGCGTCCAGGGGTGTGCGGCGCAGGGGGGTGGGATCCATCGATGGCGACCGGCCGGCCAAGGGGACGCCGGTACCCGGTGTGGCGATCCTATGGAGCGGTTGCCCTCGGCCTGGGGAAACGCTGTCGCCTCCAATACCGAAGAAAGCCTGTGATTCGGCATTTACGCCTATCACACTGGCGAAGAACTGCGTACGTTGAGTGGCCCATTAGGTCAAGAGGATGGGCAACCGTCCCAACTGTCGCAGCTGCCGCCACTGCACCCCACCTGCCGGGGTGGAGATGGGATGGTGCCAACTGCGCCAGCTGCCCATCCATCCCGAACTGGTCGCCGACCTCTGGTGTCATCACTGGACGGCACGACCGCCGCGGCTGCCCGTGGTGTCCCCCGACGGCCTGCTCAAGCCGGCGCGCCTCCCGATGGGCAGCCACCAGCTCAGCCTGGCCACCGGCCTCCACTGACGGGGTCTGGAGGGTCAAAAATGTGACGGTTGATTCCGTTTCGACAGTCTTTCGCTGATTCTCCCCAGCTTCTCCTATCGGAACGCACCGTTTGGACCTAGGAAGGCTGAACACCTGTCCACCCTCACCACGGAGGTCCCCTGAATTGATCAGAACCGCCACATCCCCATCACCCATCGACCTGATGGCCGTTCATGTGGATTGTGAAACCTTCACCCTTCCCACAGGAGCCCACGTCTTCTCCCGCGGCGCCAGCGCCAATGCCATCTATGCCGTGCGTCGCGGCATCGTTGAGCTGGTGGGGGAGCAGGGCGAGAAAACCTGTTACCGCCCCGGGGAATTGTTCAGCTACCAGGACATCACCTGGCGCGAGCTGAGCCACCGCAGCGACGCCTTCGCCCGAACGCCGGTGGAGGTGCTGCGGCTCGATCGGCTCCGCTTCCTCAACCTGCTGCACAACCACCCCACCCTGGCCGTGCAGCTGATCGGCCAGCAGCACACCCGCCTGCGCGAACAGCGCGCCAGCGGCACCTGCTGCTACTGAGCGCCAAGCAGCAGCAGCAGGCTCCGGGTCACCTTGGCGGCCAGCACGGCGCTGACACCGCTGGGATCGAGCTGGGGAGCCAGCTCCACCGCGTCGGCGGCCACCAGCTGGTGGTGTCGCAGCTCCTCCAGCAACTCGGCGAACTGGGGCCAGTGGAAGCCGCCGGGCTCCGGGGTGCCCGTGCCGGGCAGCACGGCGGGATCGAACCAGTCGAGGTCGACAGTGAGGTAGATCGGCCGGCCCCGCAGGGGCGCCAAGGCCGCGGCCATCGCGGCGATCGGCACCAGCCGGCCGCTGCTGCGCAGCTCCTCAAACTCCTCGCGGGTGCCGCTGCGGATGGCGATCTGGCGCAGCTCGCCGCTGGGCAGCACCTCCAGACAGCGGCGCATGGCGCAGGCATGGCTGTGGCGGGCCCCGAGCCAGCTGTGGCGCAGGTCGGCGTGGGCATCGAGCTGCACCAGCACCAGATCGGGGTGGCGCTGCGCCACCGCCGCCACGGCCCCACTGCTGATCGAGTGCTCACCGCCCAGCATCAGGGGCGCCAGGCCCAGATGCAGCACCGCCTCGGTGGCCCGACGCACCGCCGCCACCACCGGCTCGGGGGCGCCGAAGGGGATCGCCACGGCCCCCAGATCGGCGAAGGCCAGATCCTCGAGATCCAGGTCGAGCTGGGGGTCGTAGCTCTCCAGGCCGCTGCTGACCTCCCGGATCGCCGCCGGGCCGAAGCGGGCGCCGGGGCGGAAGGAGGTGGTGCCGTCGTAGGGCACGCCGAACAGCCCCACGGAGCAACCCTGGGGCTCGCGGCGGGCACCCATGTAGATCGCCCCTTCGGTGTCGAACAGTTCCAGGCTCATGGCTGGCTCGCCGCGTCGGCCAGCTCCCGCTCCACGAAGGCCGGCACCGCCTCGAAGGCGCCCCGCTGCCAGCGGGGCGACCAGATGCTGCAGCCCGCCGCCACCGCCGCGGCCCGCCCCGGCAGCGGCTCCCGGTAGCGGGGGCCGTCAGGGCAGGCGAAGGTCCAGCTCCACCAGCCGCTGGGGTACATCGGCACCCAGCCGTACATCGGATCGGCGTGGCCGAACACCTCGCGCAACAGCCGCACGGTGTCGATGTGCACCTGACGGAAGGCTTCGGGGGATTCACTCTGGGTGGCGAACACACCGCCGGGGCGCAGCAGGCGGCGGCAGTGCTGGAAGAACGTGCGGTTGAACAGGCCCTCGGCCGGCCCGGCGGGATCGGAGCCGTCCACCAGCACCACGTCGTAGCTGGCGTCGGGGGCGTTGGCCGCCCAGGCGATGCCGTCGCCGACGGTGAGGTGGAAGCGGGGATCGCTCCAGGCGTCGCCGCCGAGGCTGGGCAGGTGCTTCCGGGAGAGCTCCACCACCAGCCCGTCGATCTCCACCATGTCGAGGTGGGCGACGCCGGGGTGGCGCAGGCATTCGCGGGCAGTGCCGCCGTCACCGCCGCCGATCACCAGCACCCGCTCGATCGAGGCGGCGGCGCAGAGGGCCGGGTGCACCAGCGGTTCGTGGTAGTGCCGCTCCTGCCGTTCCGCCGTCATCCAGCAGCCGTCGAGCAGCAGGCCCTTGCCATAGGTCTGGCTGTCGATGATGGTGATGCGCTGGTAGGGGCTGGTGTGCTCCTCCACCACGGTGGCGGCCAGGCCGTAGCGCACACCGCCCAGCTCCTCGTCCACCCAGGCGCCCGGTGGCTGTTGCGGTCCCATGCGGTTGGCTCGTGGCTTTCCAGCTAAACCTTCGGCAGGACCCCTTGTCACGGCGCCATGGCACATTCCAGACGCCAACTGTTGCGGCTCCTCGGCCTGGCGGGCACCGGGCTGGCCCTGAACACCCTGCGGCCGGCGTCGGCCGCCGCCGCGGACGGCACCCTGTCGGAACGGCTGTCGGTGTGCCGTCCCACCGGCGACCCGCTGCAGGAGCTGCTGCGCCGCAACCGCGACTTCTCCCGCACCTGGCAGGCGGCCGAGCGCAGCGCCGATCCCCTGTCGCGGGCCACCCTGCTGCACGAGACCTGGCCGCTGCACTGCCAGGTGCGGCCCGATGCCCTGGCCGCCGGCCAGCACCCCTGGGCCTCGGTGCTCTGCTGCGCCGATTCGCGGGTGGCACCGGAGTGGATCTTCGCCTGCGGCGCCGGGGAGCTGTTCGAAGTGCGCAGCGCCGGCAACACGGCCTTCGATGCCGGTGTCGCCTCGCTGGAGTACGCCGTGGCGGAGCTGGCGGTGCCCCTGATCCTGGTGATGGGCCACAGCGGCTGCGGCGCGGTGACCGCCGCCATGGCCAGCAACCCGCTCACACCCCTGCTGGAGGAGCTGGTGACACCGATCCGGGCAAGCCTGAAGCCGGGTGCTGACCTGGCCCAGTCGGTGCGCACCAACGCGGCGGCGGCCGCCGCCGCCCTGCCGCAACGCAGTGCCCTGCTGCGCCAGGCCGTGGCGGAGAGGCGCCTGCGCATCCAGGCCGCCTACTTCGACATCGGCAGCGGCGACGTGAGCCTGGTGTGAGCGGCGATCTGCCCCTGGGGAATGGCCTGGTGATCCCGGCGGCGGAGCTGGGCTGGCGCTTTTCGCGCGCCTCCGGCCCCGGAGGCCAGGGGGTGAACACCACCGACTCCCGGGTGGAGCTGGTGTATGACCTGGCCGCCAGCGGTGCCCTGCCGCCGACCCTGCGGGAGCGGGCCCTGCGGCGGCTGGCCGCCCGGCTCACCCCGGCCGGCCTGGTGGTCGTGGCGGCGGAGCAGCGCTCCCAGTGGCAGAACCGTCAGGCAGCCCAGAAGCGCCTGGTGGAGCTGATCCTGGCGGCGATCGCGCCGCCGCCGCCGCCCCGCCGCCCGACCAAGCCCAGCCGTGGCTCGGTGGAGCGCCGGCTGAAGGCCAAGCGGCAGCGTGGATCGATCAAGAACCATCGGCGGCAGGGTCCGCCTGAGGAGGGGTAGGGCCGGGATCCTGCTCGGCGCGGATCTGGGCCTTGGCCGCCTGCCAGTGGCCCTCCAGCTCCGCGAGGCCGCGGCCGCCGAGGTCGCCGCCGAGGGCGGCCTCCACCCGGGAAAAGCGATCGAGGAAGCGGCGGTTGGTGCCGGCCAGGCCCTCCTCGGGGTCGAGGCCGCACCAGCGGGCCACGTTCACCAGGGTGAAGAGCACGTCGCCCAGCTCCTCCTGGGCGTGGGCCCGGTCGCCACTGGTCACGGCCTCCCGCAGTTCGTCCAGTTCCTCCTGCACCTTCGCCCACACCCCCTCGATGGCGTCCCACTCGAAGCCGGCGGCGGCGGCCTTGCGGGAGATGGTCATGGCGCCGGCCAGGGCCGGCTGGCCGCGCACCTTCTGGGCCAGCCGGTCGCTGAGGGGGCTGGCGGTGGCTGGCTCCTGGCGTTCGGCGGCCTTGATCGCCTCCCAGCTGCGGCGCATGGCCTCGGGGTCGGCGGCCCGTTCCGCCGCCGGATCGAACACATGCGGGTGACGCCGCACCAGCTTCTCCGTGATGGCAGAGGCGACGGCGGCCAGATCGAAGCGTTCCGTTTCGCTGGCGATGCGGGCGTGCAGGACCACCTGCAGCAGCAGGTCACCCAGCTCTTCGGCCAGGTGATCGTCGTCGCCCTGGCGGATCGCATCGGCCACCTCGTGGGCCTCCTCCAGCACGTAGGGGATCAGGCTGCTGTGGGTCTGGGCCAGGTCCCAGGGGCAGCCGCCCTGGGGATCCCGCAGCCGGGCCACAGTCGCCACCAGCTCTCCCAGGGCTTCCAAGGCAGACCCATCGGCTTCAGACGCGGAAAGCGGCCGGGAACCGGACATCACGGGAAGGAGAACCACACCATCCATCCTTGGCGATGGGATTCAGACCATGGGTGGTTTCTGACGCATTGCTGGCAACAGCCCGGCGCCCCTTCCACCTAAAACTGCTGCCAACCCCGGTTCCGACGGATGGATCTGCTGCCCACCTTGCTGATGGAAGTCGGCAGCCACCAGGTTGAAGTGACGGAAACCCTCATCGGGGTTGGTCGGTTCCTCGTGATTTTCGTGGCCGCCCGCCTCATGGCGGAGCTGATGGTGCGGCTGCAGTTGCCCACCATCCTGGGTGAACTGGTCGCCGGGGTGGTGATCGGCGCCTCCGGTCTGCACCTGGTGGTGCCCCCCGAAACCCAGGCCCAGCTGAGCGGCGCCCTGCTCGCTCTGGTCGGCTCCCTGGGGGGCCTGACGCCGGACACCGTCACCTCCCTCTACGCCGAAACGTTCCCCAGCCTCCAGGCGGTCGCTGAGATCGGCCTGTTCTCCCTGCTCTTCCTGACGGGCCTCGAAAGCGAGCTCGATGAACTGGTGGCCGTGGGCATCCAGGCGGGCACGGTGGCCTTCACCGGCGTGGTGCTGCCCTTCGCCTTCGGCACCGCCGGCCTCTACTACCTCTTCCACGTGCCGTTCATTCCGGCCGTCTTCGCCGGTGCCGCCATGACGGCCACCTCGATCGGCATCACGGCGAGTGTGTTCGGCGAGCTGCAGTGGCTCAAGCGCAAGGAGGGCCAGATCGTCATCGGCGCCGCCGTGCTCGACGACATCCTCGGCATCGTCATCCTGGCGGTGGTGGTCTCCCTGGCCGGCGGCGGTTCCTTCAGCCTCGGACCGGTCGTGCAGCTGTGCGTCGCGGCGGTGATCTTCGTGGCCGTCGCCCTGGTGCTCAGCCGCTTCGCCGCCCCCGGCTTCGACTGGGTGGTGGATCAGCTCAAGGCCCCCGGCGATGTGGCGGTGGCCAGCTTCGTGGTGCTCACCCTCTGCTGCTTCGCCGCCCAGGCCATCGGCCTGGAGGCCGCCCTGGGCGCATTCGCCGCCGGCCTGATCCTGAGCGCCTCCAAGCACACCCACGCCATCGAAGCCGCCGTCAAACCCCTGGTGGCCCTGTTCGCCACGGTGTTCTTCGTGCTGATCGGCACCGGCATGGACCTCTCGGTGCTGAACCCCTTCGATCCCGCCAACCGCGAAGGGTTGGTGGTGGCCCTGTTCCTGCTGGTGGTGGCCGTGGCCGGCAAGGTGGCGGCGGGCTGGACCTACACCAGCAAGGACCCCACCAACCGCCTGGTGGTGGGACTGGGGATGATGCCCCGCGGCGAAGTGGGCCTGATCTTCCTGGGCCTGGGCACCCAGGCCGGCATCCTCACTCCGGCCCTCGAAGCCGCCATCCTGTTGATGGTGATCGGCACCACCTTCCTGGCCCCGGTTCTGCTGCGGCTGGTGATCGGTGGTCAGAAGGAGGCGGCACCGCAGCCCAGCTGAGCGGCCTCCCTGCCCATCCGATTTGCCGCCCCGCCGGTACCCCCGGCATCCATTCCCCCCCTCCATGGGCGTCGCCGATCTGACCGGCTCCACCACCACCCTGGCCCCGCCGTTCCCTGCCCTGAGCCGCGGCCGGCTCGACACCCTGCAGGTGAACCTGGGCTACCGCTGCAACCAGAGCTGCAGCCACTGCCATGTGAACGCCGGCCCCAGCCGCACCGAGATGATGGGGGCCGACACCATCGCCCTGGTGCCGGCGGTGCTGCAGGCCCGGGGTGTCTCCAGCCTGGATCTCACCGGCGGCGCCCCGGAGCTCCACCCCGGCTTCCGCGATCTGGTGCGCCAGGCCCGGGGGCTGGGGGTGAGCGTGATCGACCGCTGCAACCTCACGATCCTCAGCGAGCCCGGCCAGGAGGACCTGGCTCCCTTCCTGGCCCGGCAGGGGGTGAAGGTGGTGGCCTCCCTGCCCTGCTACCTGGCCGACAACGTCGACCGGCAGCGGGGTGATGGGGTGTTCGAGCGCAGCCTGGCGGGCCTGCGCCAGCTCAACGCCCTCGGCTACGGCGATCCCGATGCAGGCCTGGAGCTGGATCTGGTGTTCAACCCCCAAGGCCCCAGCCTGCCGCCGCCCCAGGCGGCCCTCGAGGCCGACTACCGGCGCGAGCTGGCCGATCGCTTCGGTCTGCGCTTCAACCGCCTGTTCACGATCACCAACATGCCCATCCAGCGCTTCGCGGCGGTGCTGCGCCAGCAGGGGCAGCTGGAGAGCTACATGACGCTGCTGCGCCAGCACCACAACCCGGCCAACCTGGCCCAGGTGATGTGCCGCTCCACCCTCAGCGTCGACTGGCAGGGCTTTCTCTACGACTGCGACTTCAACCAGATGCTCGACCTGCCGGCCGGGGGAGGCCGCCACCGGGCCCACCTGCGCCAGCTGCTGGAGCGGGACCCTGATGGGGAGCCGGTCGCCGTGGCCGAGCATTGTTTCGGCTGCACCGCCGGCGCCGGCTCCAGCTGCGGCGGCGCCCTGAGCTGAAGCCCCGCCCCGCCCCACGCCCCATCAGCCCCCGCGACCCTCCCCCGATGACCAGTGCCACCGATCTGCACCGCAGCGTGCAGGAGTACTACGGCTCCACCCTCAGCAGCAGCGCCGACCTGCGCACCAACGCTTGCTGCGACGCCAGCAGCGTGCCCGCACCCCTGCGCCCCCTGCTGGCCCGCCTCCATCCCGAGGTGCTCAGCCGCTACTACGGCTGCGGCCTGGTGGCGCCGCCGCTGCTGGAGGGCCTGCGGGTGCTCGACCTGGGCTGCGGCAGCGGCCGTGACGTGTACCTGCTGGCCCAGCTGGTGGGGGCCGGCGGCGAGGTGGTGGGCGTCGACATGACGCCGGAGCAGCTGGACGTGGCCCGGCGCCACGGCGACCACCACGCCGAGGCGTTCGGCTACGCCAATGTGCGTTTCCTTGAGGGCCGCATCGAGCAGCTTGATCAGCTGCCGCTGGATCCGGGCAGCTTCGATCTGGTGATCTCCAACTGCGTGGTCAACCTCTCGCCCGACAAGCTGGCGGTGCTGAACGGGGTACGGCGGCTGCTCAAACCCGGCGGCGAGTTCTACTTCGCCGACGTCTACGCCGACCGGCGCGTCCCCGAGGCCCTGCGCCACGACCCGGTGCTGCACGGCGAATGCCTCAGTGGCGCTCTCTACTGGAACGACTTCCTGCGGCTGGCGCGCCAGGCCGGCTTCGCCGATCCGCGCCTGGTGAACGACCGGCCCCTGGAGATCACCGATCCGGAGCTGGCCGCACACACCGGCGCGATCCGCTTCTTCTCCGCCACCTACCGGCTGTTCCAGATCGAGGCCCTGGAGGACGCCTGCGAGGACCACGGCCAGGCGGTGATCTACCGCGGCAGCATCGCCGGCCACCCCGACGCCCTGCCCTTCGACAAGCACCACCACATCGAGGCCGGCCGGGTGTTTCCGGTCTGCGGCAACACCTTCCGCATGCTGGCGGAGAGCCGGTTGGCGCCCCATTTCGAGTTCATCGGCGATTTCAGCCGCCACTACGGCCTGTTCGAGGGCTGCGGCAGCGCCCTCCCCTTCGACGGGGGGGTCGCCCCTAGCGCCGACGGACCCACGCCCCAGCCGACCGCCGCCAGCGGCTCCTGCTGCTGAGGCGACGGCCCAAGGCTCGCAAGGGCCGCGGCAGCCGCGGGATCGGATCGCCGTCCTGGAGCAGATGCAGCCAGCTGCTCGCCTCCAGGCCCACGAAGACCGTCAGCAGCAGGGGCCGCTGGGAGTCCCAGAGCTCCCGGCCCCGCTGCACCAACTCGCCAGGCGCCGGGGCGCCCAGGGGCCCGAGGGCGGCGCAGGCGAGCAGCACCAGCGCCGCCAGCCACAGCAGCCGCAGGCTGGTGCCCAGCAGGGGGCTATGGGAGAGCAGGGAGCGGTGGCTGAGCAGGCGCCGGTAGGGCCACCACAGCAGCCGCAGCGGCCCCCAGCGGCGGGTGGCGTTGGAGCGGGTGTCCAGGTCGGGGGAGAGCCAGAGCCCGCCGAGCAGGAAGGCGCCGGTGGCGACGGCCACTCCCACTGGCCCAAGGGCCGGCCACCAGAGCAGGCCGAACGGCAGGGCCAACTGTCGGGTGGCGCGATCATGGCTGCGGCCGCTGGCCATGGACGGGGTCCGGATGCTGCCGGCAAGGTACCGGCCACCGGTGCGCGGCGCGCCTTCCGCCAGAATGCCCGGACCGCCCGATTAGCTCAGCGGTAGAGCGCCTGCCTTACAAGCAGGATGTCGCTGGTTCGAAACCGGCATCGGGCATTTCCTGATAACCCAGACCAGGACTGGACTCTCGGCCTGCACCGCAAGGGACTTCAGGGTCGTCCATGGCCCTCTCTTCACGCCAAAATGGGCCGGATTGCCCCTGCAAATGCCAAGATTTCACGCAGATTTCACGCGGCCCCATGGCCTCCCCTTCCTGGCTGCGGAACTTGAGCCAGGCCTTCAAGGCCCACCGTCTTGGGCGGAGCGGCTGGTACGTGGAACTGAACCGTGACCGTCTGCGGCTGGTCTCCGCCGAGCTGCCACTCAGGCCCGGCGAATCACCAGACCAGGCTCACAAGCGCAGGGCTTACAGCCTGTCCGCACCACCCGGGCCGGCTACCGCCGCCGCGGCCCTGAGTGAGGCATGCACGGTTTTTGATGGCGTGGTAGCCGGAACTTGGCAGTGGCCCGACCCATCCGCCGCGCCGCCGGCCGAAGACCCTTGCCACTTGAATCCTGAGCACCTCAAACGGTTGATCGAGCAGCTCCGTTCGAACCTTGTGGGTGAGCGCATGACTGCCCGCACGTGGGAACGAACCTGGGCCCCGTTCCTCCGCCAGCTGGCAGAGAGTGCCGCTTCGCATCACACCGACAACGACGCCTCCCTACTTGTCGCCTACCTGCGGCGATGGGAGGCGAACACCCGCTCAAGACAGATGGCACACGATCGTGGTCGGAGCCTATGGAAGGAAGCAGGCTGGCTCTGGCCGGACGAAGTGACGCACCTGCGCGGGAACGGCAAGGCCGCGGCCGATCCCGAGGGGGTCAGGGCTTTCAGAGACGAAGAGATCCAGATGCTGCGCGAGAAGGTCGAGAAAAGCCCCAGGCTGGGGGCTGCCGAGCTTCTGGCCTGGGACATCCTGGCCGTGTTTGGGCTCAGGCCGCAGGAACTGATCGGACTGGAGGTAATGGGCGATGCACGTGGTGTGCCTGTTGCTGTGGTGACCCGCTCGAAGCGGTCCAGCAAAGGCGCGACACGGCCGCGGCAGGTTCCGGCCGTGCCCCCGGCCGACTGGCCGGCGGACTGCTACCTCCTCCTGCAGCGCTGGCATGCTCACGGGTTGCCTCAATGGAGCCAGCGAGCAACTGGGCCTGGCGCCCACATGACACAGCAGCTGCGCCGCCTGCAGATGCCCACAGACCTCACCAGCTATGGACTGCGGCACGCTTTCGCGCTGCGCCTTGGCCTTGACCTAGGGCTCCACGTCCGCGAGAGCGCCGAGCTGATGGGTCACTCGCCTCAAGTTCACTTGGCCACCTATGGGCGGCGGTTGGATGGCCCGAGCCTGCAGCGGAAGGTTCAGCAGCTGGTAGCGGGCCGCGGCGGGCAATAGGCACAAGCCCAGGCCCCTTGTTTCAAAAAGGAAACGGCTATTTCCTTTCTTATGCCTAGAAAAGGAAATGGACTCCTCCTTTTTGATCCCTGCACCAGAGCTGACTGCGGCGATATAACTCCTCCAAGGGCCAGGACAGTTCGCCACCATCCACCTAGCCCCAACAATCACAATGGCCTTTACGACCACCACCTCAGAGGTGGCGGCAGCGCTTCGGCTGTCAAAAAATACGCTGATCCGACTGCGAGCATCGGATGTGCTTCGACCCGCAATTCACTACATCAGCATCGGCAGAGGCGAACAGCGTGCCAGCCTCAGGTGGGATCTCAACAAGGTGGAAGAAACCCTCGCGCGGCGCTCGAAATCACTCCCCCGCCCGAGCAAGAAGTAACCAGCACCAATGCACCTCCCCACTTGAGATTCACATCTCCTCCGAGCACCACGAACGCAGCAGAGTCGCCTACTGGCAGCAACAAATTGAAGCCGCGGCCGAGGGGCACAGCTTCGAGAGTTCCTTGCCGGTCGAAGAGTAGGCCCGGTTCGAGACGTCTAGGGCGTTAGCGCCCGAAGCGAGGGCAGAAAAAGCCGCAGCTGGGTCACCACTCCAGACCGCGGCAATTCCAACAGGCCTCAGAGAAGAACGCTCTGAGTTGAATATGAATCTACCAGGTCCATTCCCTATCAGGCATGCTCCATACGCCGCAGAAACGCAAGGGAAAACTGCTTGCGCGTTGAGCCTTCAAGGGCGGCAGCCGTTTGAGGAGAAACCGCACTCTGGCCTGATGTCAGCCGGTAGAGGATTCCACCCCTACGCCAGGCCAGCCTCCGAACGGACGTGCGCAACGGCTGCGTGCGCGGATGTGTTGCGATGAGCAGCCATCTTGAGGGCAGCGGCCAGCAGCTCAGCGACGAGCACCTGGCCAAGATCCGCTGCAGCGCCCTGTCGGACGTTCACGCCAGCGCACTGGGCTGGCGCAGCCTGCACAACGGCCGCCTACTGATCCCCTATCTGCGCCCCGACGGCACGCCAGAAACCGACCACGACGGCGAGCCCTTCACCCGCGAGCGGTTGGGTGATGCCGAGATCCGCGGGCTCCAGCGCAGTGGCCAGCGCAAGCCAGGCCGCTACCGCTCACCCAAGGGCCAGGGCTGCCGCATCTACCACTCCCACCTAGCGCTGCAGGCCGGAGACTACAAGCAGCGCCTCGGGAACCGCTTCACGCCGCTGCGGATCATCGAAGGCGAGCTCAAGACCGAGACCGCCAACATCCACGACACGGATCGACTCACGATCGGATTGGGCGGCGTCAATTCTTGGCGAGACCGCTACGACGACGGCGAGACCTCACGACCGCTCGTCGACTTCGACGAGATCACGCTCCATGGCCGCGAGGTGCGGCTCTGTTTCGACTCCGACCTCGACAAGCCGCAGGTGGGCGCCGCACTCCGCTAGCTGGCTGAATTCCTGCAGGCCAAGGGTGCACAAGTTCTGGTGGAGGTCCTGCCCAATGGCCTTGACGGCGAGCGGCTTGGGATCGACGACCTGATCTTCCGTCACGGCCCTGCCGTCTTCCATGGCGTTGCAGCGATCGCCAGATCACCCTTCAAGGTACGCCGCCAGAAGGGCGAAACGGTCTTTGAGTGGGACTTCAACCGCGAGCCCGCTGACACCCGCGAGCGCAATGCCTACCTGGCGGGGATGATCGGCCGCGAGTGGCGCTTCGACCAGAATGGCAACGATCGCTGGCAGCACTGGACCGGCACCCACTGGGAAGACGTAACCGGCAACGACACACTTTTCTGCACGATCGAGCGGTTCATCACACTGCAGGGCTGGCGTAACCGTGAGCTGCCCACGATCCGCAGCCTGCTGGCTGCCTTCCGCCGCACAGTGGAACCGGCCTGCGAGAACGGCACCCAAGGCCTGCTGCCGTTTCGCAACGGCTGCCTGCAGCTGGAGACCAATGTTCTGGTGCCGCACCAGCCCGAGCACGGCAACACCTGGGCGCTGCCCTACGACCACGACTCTGAGGCACGCTGCGATCGGCTACAGGACTTCCTGCTCAACCGGCTTGAAGATCAAGCCGCCGTGGCGGTGTTCCGGTCGTTCGCACGAGGTCTGCTACTTGGAGAACCCTACAAGGGATTCGTAGAGATCAGCGGCCCGAGCAACACGGGAAAGAGTGTGCTCGAAGCAGTGCTCGTCGCTCTGGTGGGTACGCGCAACATCGCAGCAGGAAAGCTCCAACGCCTCGAAGATCCTTCGCACCGCTTCGAGACGCTCAAGCTCAAGGGCAAGCGGCTGGCGGTCTTTTCCGAGGCTCACGGTTACAGCGGCCCGCTGGAAATGCTGAAAGCCCTTACCGGGGGGGATCCGATCGGCGCGGAGTACAAGCGTGGCCAACACGTCGACTTCATCTTCCGTGGCGGCGTCCTGCTCGTCGGCAACGGACCCATCCGGACGAGCGACACCAGCGGCGCCGTCATCACCCGCCGCCGTTCGCTCCACGTCGGCAAGGTTGTGGCGGCCAAGGATGAGCGCAAGCTGCTGGAGCCCGACGGTGCTGGCGGCTGGACCGGTGAGCTGGCGGCTGAGCTACCTGGATTTGTCAACTGGTGCCTGGCCATGACCGAGGCGCAAGCCAAGGCCGCGATGGCCCGCGATGTGCCCAGCCTCCACCGCGCCGAGGCCGAGCTGCAGACGCTGCTCGACACCGACCTCCTAGCCCAATGGGCTGACCTTCACCTGAGCTGGGACGAGACAGCCACCGGACGCGACTCTCTGCGCGTCGGTGGCCACAAGGAACTGGCGTCTGAATTCCTGTTTCCCAGCTACCTGGAATTCATCGCCGCCCAAGGGCCGAAGGGGTCGCCGCTGGCGCTGCGGAACTTCAAAGCGAAGCTCGTCGACCTGCTGCGCGACACCCTGGGCCTGCCCATGCCGGCTGGCCAGATGGCTGAAAACGGCCCGTACAGACTCCGTGGCATGGGATCGGTGATCCCATGCCTGAAGCGCAAACACCCAGAAGATGACGACGTTCCTGGAGTGGTTCGGCACGGGTTTCTGTCACGGCTTGGAATGGCAGCGGAACGGCGCGAACAAGCTGAGATCCCAGTAGGGAAGGAGCGGAAAGGCAAATCTCTGTCTGATGAATTCCGATTAGAAGAAGAAATGAAAGGGCCATCCCCCAATGGCCTGGGGTCGAATTCCCATAGGGGCTGGACAGTGCAGGAACCACTTTCCATTCCTTCCAGTCCCTGCAAGGGTTCTGCAGTTCCCGAAGCATTCCCGCGCCGTTCTGCCTGCTGTTCCGGTGCCGGATCGGAGCAGGAAGTCGAGGCACCACCGCCGCTTGCCGGAACACCGATCGCCGTCAATGGCCAGCACGGCTGGCGACTGCCCGGTGCCATGCCCCATGGCAACGGGCCCACGGTCAAGGTGCTGGTGGTTGACCCGCAAGGGCGCAGCCGCAACGTGCAGCGCAGCCAGATCACAGTCCGGCCCGGTGAGCTGGCCCCCGACTGGACAGACCCACCAACCACTTAACCCACCAATACCCCGCCCCCTTCAGCGCTCCAGGCCCAAGCCACTCACGCTGCCCTCCTCCGCCGATGAGTTGAAGGCTCCTCACTGGACCGATGGTGACGGCACCGCACTGGAGGTTCTTCATTACAACGGTTGCCTGCAGGGTCCAGCTGGATTCAGAATCTGTTAATGATTGATCAGGCCCCCACGCACAGCGAGCGCTACGACGAAGCCCTGCTCTGGACCGCTCAGCTGCACCGCTGCCAGTCCCGCAACGGCAAGCCGGTGCCCTACATCTCCCACCTGATCGCCGTCAGCGGTCTGGTCTGGGAGGACGGCGGCACGGAAGATCAGGCGATTGCAGGTCTCCTTCACGACGCCATCGAGGATGCTGGCCAGAGCCACACCTCGATTGCCGAGCGCTTTGGTGATGAGGTGGCCGCCATCGTGCTCGATTGCACCGACACGGCAGAAGGCATGACCGGTGCAGACAAAGAACCCTGGTTGGTTCGAAAGACCCGTTACGTGGCCTCCCTTGAGCACAAGAGTGAGGGCTCGTTGCGGGTGACAGCAGCTGACAAGGCCCACAACGCACGCGACATGGTGCTCGATGCCCGCCGCAGGCCCGACAGCTGGGAGCGATTCAAGGCGGGGCTCGACGGCACCGCTTGGTACCTTCTCTGTATCCACCGGACCCTCAACCAACGACTGCCCGGCAGCCGCTCCAACGAACTGCTCGGGGAGGCGGTGAACGAGATCCTCACCAGTCAGGCCTATGGGCACCTGGTACCCCATGGGGTCGCCCCGGCGGTGTGGGCGGCGGGGTACCTGGAGCGACCGGAGACGCACGGGGGCGGCTCGACGGCTGGCACTCGAGCAGCGGCGTTGCCTGACGGCTGAGTCCCCAATCTCCGTGCCGTCGCCCCTTAACCCTGCACGGACTCCATGGGGTTGCCCCGGTTTCGTGGACAGGTCGATAGGAGTCACGCCATGACCCTCAGACTGTCCATCGATGACCAACCCAACCAAGACAAGGCGCCGGTTCACGGCCCAGCAGAAGCAGGAGGCCATTGCGCTCTGCCTCAGTGAGGGCCT